>NZ_JBHZRZ010000003.1:444776-551924 GCF_043642145.1 Alteromonas gracilis | reverse complement strand
GCAGTATCAGCCGTTCGCCAAACGACACCATCGACACCAAGTAAATTCAACCCGTTCCATGTTTCGAATTGATTCTGTTGATACCAATGTTTAGCCATCTTTTTAAAAGATTGTTCAACGGCCTCGGTTCCCAAACGCTGTCGCGCCTGAACCATAGCGCTTGGCGCTACCAGCGGTGCTTTACCGGGTAATGCAATATCCATTTTAGTGGCAATGTTCCACACTGATTCTTGCCTAAAAAGACTCATGCCCATGACACACCACATGACCGACTCAAGTGGTAAGCGACGCTTTCTAACGGTTGCCACACCTGCTTCAACAAAAGCCTCATCGATAATTGAAGGGTCTAAGAAAGTTGAGAGCTTTTCGAATGAGTGAAACTGGGTACTGGCATTGAAAGCAGTATCTAACGCTGTTTTGATATCCATAAAAAAATCCGATGGCGAGTGCTCATCGGATTTTTACATCTATAAAAGATCGGTCAACCGATCGCTAAAATATTTCTTAACTGATCGGCATTAGTCGAATGACTCCTTTTTAATAGTAATTTGAGCAGCTCTAATCTTGAGGGCTAAATTGGTTAAAAGAATAAGCTTTTGAAGGTTCTTCTGCTGCTATAACAATGCCCTCTCTCTCATTAATTGAGTTTTGATATTCAAAGGGAAATACGCCATAAGCGAGAAGACCTTTGTACTCGAAATCGTTATAACAAACTTCTGCTTTAACCGTGATATTGAAGATAGCGTCTACTCCGTTGATAGATTCGACAGCGCCTGAATATAGGCAGCCATTAGTATCTGAGCCGCTGATTATTCCATCAACGTCGATAGCGAATGAGCGAGTGTAAGCGCCATCTGCCCGAGAGGCTGAATAATTGCCCGCAATGTCGCTTAGGGAAACATCGGCTTTAGATTCCACTTTAGCGACAGAATACTCCAATGTTCTACCTGATACAGTTGCAGAACCATCAAGTGAGCTCCCTACCGCCGTTGCCTGCATCGAACCATAACGCGTCATTGCCGCTCCTGGATACAACATGGTGTCATTTGAGGAAAAAAGATTTTCATTCGCAGAGCCATGTGCAATTAGTGTGTCATGGGACGCTTCTGAAAACATGAACGCTTTTCCTTCGGGGGAAACAGCTAAAACTACGTTGTCTTGCCCGCCCTCTAATGTTGTCGCTTGCCCAAACCATACGCCGAGCACCGAATCCGGTTGTACGACATCTTCATTATCATTTGAACTGCCGCCACCGCACCCCGTTAGAAATAACGCGCAAGCTATGACACAGATTCCAGAGGTGGATTTAAGAGTTGATAGGTTTCTTGATTTTGTATTCTTGAAATAAGAAGTGAGAGATGATTTCACCTTAACTTTCCTTGTAATCTATTTTCCTTTTTCAAAAACTATCATGATTGATTATAAAATAATAGGACTTCATTGTACCTCACGAATGTTCAACAATTATGATTTGCCTCGAAAGCACTTATCAAATTAGCTATCATAGCCCGCAAATAATATAAAAAATCCACGGAGAACACATGTCTCGATTGAATACTATCGCCAGAAACTTAGCGTTTGGTGCATTAGTGAGTGCTTGCAGTTTTGGCGTTTTTGCAAACAGCTCACCCATTACTGACGAGCAAAAGAAAAATGCCGAAGCCTTAATTCAAAAAGCGCTAAAAAGTGATTTGGGTTACAACATTGTCGAGTCGCTCACTACGGAAATTGGTCCACGTTTAGGCGGGTCTGAAGCAGAGAAGCGCGCTAGAGATTGGGGCGTTGTCGTCGGAAAACGTCTCGGTTTCGACAAGGTCAGTGTAGAAGAATTCACTATGCCGTTTTGGGATAGAGGCCATCTGCACATTTCACTCACTGCGCCTTATACCCAACCGCTATACGGCACAGCCCTTGGTGGCGCAGCGCCTTCAGAAAGCGAGATCAATGCAGAAATCGTTTATTTCAGAGATATTCACGCACTAACCGCCGTTAAAGATGGTGCACTAAAAGGAAAGATTGCCTTTGTGGATGGCGACGCTATGGTTAAAAGCCAAACGGGTGCAGGCTACAGCCAAGCGAATCAACGACGACGTATTGGATGGCAACACGCCCAACGCGGGGGTGCTGAAGCATTAGTTGTTCGCTCCGTAGGCTCTGATTCTCATCGCTTCCCACACTCGGGCATGATGAGTGCAGACGGTGATAACTGGGCAGACATCCCGGTGGTGGCTATTTCAAACCCCGATGCAGACCATTTACGACGCTTACACAAATTAGGTAAGCCACTTTCACTTTCGCTCCACTCTGAATCAAAATGGAAAGGCGAAGTGAATAGCGGCAACGTTATTCTAGATTTAGTGGGCAGTGAAAAACCTGAAGAAATTGTGCTTATTGGCGGCCACCTAGACAGCTGGGATTTAGGTACCGGTGCTGTCGATGACGGCGCTGGCATTGCCATTACCACTGCAGCTGCCGCATTAATTGCTTCTTTACCAGAACGCCCTAAACGCACCATTCGCGTTGTTATGTTCGGCGCTGAAGAAGTAGGTTTGTTAGGCGCGTTTGCTTACGCTAATAAGCATGAGAAAAACCTTAGTAACCACGTTCTGGCGACAGAATCTGACTTTGGCGCACAAACTATTTGGCAGCTCGTGTCAAACGTGAACCCGGAAGCTACTGTGTTGGTTGATGAAATCGCAAAGATTTTATCACCACTAGGAATAGTACGCGGCGGTTCAGACATCGCTGGCGGCGGCCCTGACATTATTCCGCTAGCAGCGAAAGGGGTACCTACAATTAGGCTTAACCAAAACGGCAGAGATTATTTTGATCTACACCACACACCTGACGACACGCTAGATAAAATTAATCCTGACGAATTAGCGCAGAATATTGCTGCCTATGCAGCAAGCATTTATTTGCTAGCAGACTCAGATGTTGATTTGAAAGCAAAACAGTAATCACACGCCATCTTTTATAGGCATAGGTCGGTACACATCTTGTTCCGGCTTATGCTCTACTTCCAATGCCCTTTACTCATAACACGATAAATCTCTCGAGATTTATACTTTGCATTATTCATCACCTTCAAACACTAAAATTTTAAAAGCTAAGAAAGTAACGCTTTTGAATAAGCACTGATCTGATTTTTAAGACTAACCGCTTCGAAGTAATGTGCTGCTTCCAGCTATTACTGCTGGTCTTTCACTTGCTTTGATTTGCAGCGTTTGAATTACAACTCTTGAACCAGAGTTTGAGTTACTGCGCTTGAATAAGCTTAGCAACAAATAGCTTTACTTCTTGCCTCGATGACAGCTGAACATGCTGATAAGTATTCGCACGTTTAAAGGCAACAGAGGTTTTGTTGATGGAGATATTTGAAATTAACGCACTTGGAATAGCGCAGTTAAAGGTAGAGATAGAATTTTGAAATTGCATATTAAATACTTCTTGATTGATATTGTTTGTTTTGAATTCCTCGCAGGTTGGGTAAAGAAATCTAAATCAAAAATTAGGCTCTTTCTAACAACTTAACGTTTTAAAAAAGAGCCCATCTTTAAAGGGTAACTTCAGATGAATGAAGTCCCCTTAGATAAGTATACTAGTCTTATCGAACTACTACGTTAGCAGCTTGAGGACCTTTTTGGCCTTGTTCAACTTCGAAGCTAACCGCCTGGCCTTCAGCAAGCGTTTTAAAGCCGTCAGAAGCAATTGAACGGAAGTGTACGAATACGTCTTTACCGCCAGCTTCAGGAGTAATAAAACCGAAACCTTTTTCTTCGTTGAACCACTTAACTGTACCGTTTACAGAATTAGACATAATAACAACCTTTTAAAAAATTGATGTAATGGTGGAAACCACCGAATAGCCGTAGACATAACTAAGCTAGTAAAGCAGTTGTATATCTATCTAGCACTTCAATTAGAAGGTATAAAGAAAGGTACAGCGCAGTATTAGGTAAAGCATAAAACATATCTAGAGCGAGCGAGAAGGTACAGGTTATTCGCGAAGATGTCCAATATTTTTTAGATTATTTTTTAGTCATACCTTTTTTCACACATTCCTTGTGTGTTTTGAATACGTATGTTTATTCAAGGTGCTTAAAAGCTGCGCTAACCTTACTTTTTTGTTTTAGATTCAGATTATGACAGACATGTACGCATTAGCAGGTAAAACAGCCATTGTTACTGGCGGCGGTAAGGGGTTAGGTAAAACCATTACACAGTATCTACTGGAAGAAGGTATGAATGTGGCCATTTGCGGCCGTACCGAAAGCACAATTGTAGAAACCGTTAAACAGTTTGAGGCTACTTTTCCAGGCAAAATTTACGGCCAAGTTTGCAATGTTGCAAGCAGCTCGGATGTCGCTGATTTTGTTGCTAACGCAAAACGCACGTTTGGCGATCTCCACGTGCTTATCAATAACAGTGGCTTTGGGAAAGAAACGCTTATTTGGGAAACCAGCGAAGAAGACTGGGACGAGGTAATGAATACCAATGTGAAAGGTACTTACCTGATGTGTAAGCAGGTCGTGCCTCACATGATAAGCAACCAAGAGGGTTATATCATTAACATCGCTTCGCAGGCAGCGCTAAATGGTTACGCCAATGCGGGTGTATACTGCGCATCTAAATTTGCCATGGTTGGCCTAGGAAAAGCGCTACAAGAAGAAGTGCGCCCTTATGGTATCCATGTTCACTCCCTAAATCCTGCGCTTATCCAATCGCAAAAAACAGAAACAGAAGATGTAGACAATGGCCTGATCCAAAACGAAGACTTAGGACAATTGGTGATATACCTGTTGAGTCAACCTCGCAGGCTCAAAATTGATAATATCGGTCTGTGGGGCTTTTAAAACGCTCAAGTAAAATTATAAAACTGTCTTAAAGCGTTAACATTCTTCTATTAACCTAGGTGCGTGTTGTTTCTTACTTTATAACTAGTAAATAGTAGGCAAAAGCTTAAGGCCTACTCGTTAATAAGTACAACACGCGCTTACAGTGCAGTATGCCATTAGCTAATGCTGGTGGTAGGAATAGGAGTTCAATATGCGAATGCTTCACACCATGCTTCGAGTCGAAAACTTAGAGGCATCTCTTCACTTTTACACCTCACTAATGGGCATGCGCCTTCTTCGCCAGTCTGAAAACAAAGAATACGAATACACGCTAGCTTTCGTAGGATATGGCGATGAAACCGAAAGTACCGTCTTAGAACTTACTTATAACTGGGGCAATAATACCTACGACAAAGGTAACGCGTATGGTCATATCGCCATTGAAGTAGATGATATCTATCAGTTTTGTGAAAACTTGGAAGCAAACGGCGCGGATGTGTATCGTAAACCAGGGCCAGTAAAAGGCGGCTCGACAGTTATTGCTTTTGTTCGCGACCCCGACGGTTATGCTATAGAGCTCATTCAGAATAAAGCCATTTCGCTATGATCAATATTCAGAGCAAAAGCTTGAGATGCAGCCTAATTTGTCAAAGCGCTTCGAACGCTTAAATAGCTAAGCTATCACTTTAAAAAAGTGCGGCATAGATCAGAAGCCGATATAAAACACATGGAGTGACACAACATGCTACGTAACCGCTTATTCTTTTCGCAAACGTATAAGTGCGAAAACCTAGTTCGAACGGCGTGCAATCTAAAGCCGAAAGCAAAACTGAAGACTATTCTACCCGCGTTGCTCATAGCTTTTAGCGCTGCTGCCACTGCTGCGAACAAAGAAGGTACGCTAGCAAGTGTAGATTTAAAAACAAATGAAAAAGAGCACTTTACCGTTATTGCCCATCGCGGCGCATCGGGTTATTTGCCTGAACATACTCTTGAAGCTGCTACTCTCGCCTTTTCCCTGCGTCCAGATTTTATCGAGCAAGATGTAGTCATCACGAAAGACGATGTACCCGTTGTGTTGCATGACATCCATTTAGAAACCGTAACGAACGTGGAGGATGTTTTCCCTGAGCGTCACCGTGATGACGCACGTTACTACGCGCGCGATTTTACCCTTGAAGAATTAAGAACACTGCAAATTCATGAGCGCACCGGCAATGACGGTAAACAGGTATTTGAGAATAGATACCGCGGTAAACTAGCAAGTTTTAAAATCGCTACGTTGGATGAGCACCTAGAATTGATCAGTGAGCTTAATCGCCAGTTCGACGCGCAAGTAGGCGTTTACCCTGAAGTGAAATCCCCCGCTTTTCACGCCAAAGAAGGTATTGATGCTAGCAAAGTCGTAATAGATTCATTGAATTCTTATGGGTTTGGCGGTGACGATGGCAATAGCTATCTTCAATGCTTCGACTTTAAAGAAATTAAGCACATTCGTGAAAACCTTGGCTATAAAGGCAAAGTTGTCATGCTGATTGGTGAAAATGAGTGGGATGAAAGCGATACCGATTACGACTGGGTGCGAACGCAAGAGGGGATGCGCGAGGTTGCGTCTTATGCCAACGGAATAGGTCCGTGGTTGGGCCATGTATTGAATAACGAAGCAATGGCCCAAGGAATGATAGAGGCGGCAGCTTGGCTCAATTATGCCCATCAAAACAAGCTGACAATCCACCCCTACACTTATCGTCACGACGCACTGCCAACGGGTATGACTGGAGAACAAATCTTGGAAGTACTAGATAACGTAGTGCATGCTGACGGTGTTTTCACCGACCATTTAGTACCAGTGTTAACCTGGCGAGAAAAACAAAACTAAACCGCATTCGTCAGATTATTCTTTTCGCGGCTATTAAGTGGGCTTAGGTGCGTTAACTAGCACCTAAGATTTAGAGAGTCGCACCACTACCCGTCTATTTTGCGCGCGGTTTTCTCTTGTATCATTTGGCGCAATGTGACGCTTTTCGCCGTGACCTGTTAGCTGAATTCTATCTTCTGGTACGCCTAACGTAGTCAAATAACTCTTCACTTCGTTAGCACGTCGAATAGACAACTGCTCATTGTTCCAACGACCGCCATAGCTATCGGTGTAGCCATCAAGAAGCACTAGCTCAAGCTCGCTATCCTCTTTTAAATACTCACCTATCATGGTCAAACGCTTTTGCGAATATTTAGTTAGCTCTGTGCTGTTGTTTTGATACGACAAAACCGTGTAAGCGATGTCCTCAAAACTAAAAGGTAGTAAGTTCGAAACGCACTTTACAAAGTCGCGATAAATGCCGGTGAAGTTGCTAGCGTTCAGCGCCACGCTAACTTGATCGTATTTGTTATACCAGTCTTGATAATAAATAGTCGGCCAAAAACCCTTCTCAAGTTCAGACAGCATTGTCCAAGCGGCATCTTGCGGCAGGTCGCCGTTATACTGCTTTCGAATAGACATATCGGCTATAGGCTTGGGCGCTACTCCGGGCATCCATTTCGGTGGCACAGAATAAACCGCGGCCATCTCAAATTTATTGGGCAGTAAATACATATCCAGCTCAAACTCCATATTGAGCTGCTTCGACGCCATGCTGGTGAACATGGCCTCACCGTAACCGGGTAATTCGTGGCTAAGCGTACATTGAAGACGTGTGTCAGAATCGACGCGCCAGTTGGAGCTTTCTATGGTTGCAGAATATTGCCGCATGGCAGCATGAGAAGAGATTGCTACAGAAGAAAACGCCCCCATCATTCCCAATAAAGCGATATGTTTTAATTTCGACACCATTTCGACACCATAACGAAAATCAGACTAACACAGGCAAAGGTTATGCGAGTAGACTTCGCTTCACCGTTTAAACCCGTTTAATTTTGCACACGTAAAAACCTATAGGTTAAAAACTTCATATAGCGACATCTATAAGCTAATTTAAACCTTAATGCTTTATATAGCTATCGTCCAAATTGTAGAAAAGTTTAGCGTTTAATACCATTCGAGTTTAATACTTTTCCTACCATTTTGATTTCTAGTTACTAGTCTCGAAATTGAAACTGGCAACTCGCTAATATCCTTGCGATAATTCGTGCCACGCAATATGTTTCGCAGGTTGGTGTTACATTTACCTCACCAACCAATTCACGTAATCAAGCCTTACAAGAGAGTTTATGTCTGCCAACCCGCCCCTTCTTTCCCAGCGTTTTCGAGGCTACTTTCCCGTTGTTATCGATGTAGAAACCGCCGGATTTAACGCAGGAACCGACGCCTTGTTAGAGTTAGCAGCGGTGACGGTAAAAATGGATGAAAACGGTGTTCTTCATCCAGATCAAACCTTTCACTACCATATCGACCCTTTCGAGGGGGCTAATTTAGAGCCTGCAGCGCTAGAGTTTAACGGTATCGATCCAAATTGCGCACTACGTGGCGCAATTGAAGAAAGCGAAGCCATGAAGGATTTGTGTAAAGGCATCCGCAAAGCTCAGAAAAATGCAGACTGTCAGCGCTCAGTTATAGTTGCCCACAATGCAACCTTCGACCAAGGCTTCGTCAACGCTGCTATTGAGCGCTGCAATATAAAGCGCACGCCGTTCCACCCCTTTGTTTCTTTCGACACAACCAGTCTTGCGGGTTTGGCGCTGGGGCAGACCGTTTTAGTGAAAGCCTGTCGTGCGGCGGGAATTGCTTTTGATCAAAGTGAAGCTCACAGTGCACTTTATGATGCACAGAAAACTACCGAGCTATTTTGCTATATGGTTAATCGCTATAAAGCACTGGGTGGCTGGCCATTAGAGAATGAAGAATAGTCGTAGCACTAAATAAAAAGCTATAAACAAAAACAGCGCCACAAGGCGCTGTTTTTTTAAACCTGTAATAAGGTAGCTTAAAGCTTGTCTGCTTCTTCAGATAGGTACTTAGCAACACCTTCTGGAGACGCATCCATACCCGCTTTACCTTCAGTCCAACCTGCTGGGCAAACTTCGCCATGCTCTTCGTGGAATGCAAGTGCATCAACCATACGCAGCATTTCGTCTACGTTACGGCCAAGTGGAAGGTCGTTAACTACTTGGTGACGTACCATTCCTTCTTCGTCGATTAGGAATGAACCGCGGAACGCAACGCCATCTTCTGGGTGCTCAACATCGTATGCTTGGCAGATGTCGTGCTTAACGTCTGCAACAAGGGTGTACTTAACTGGACCAATACCACCTTGGTTTACTGGCGTATTTCTCCACGCATTGTGTGAGAACTGAGAATCGATTGAAACACCGATTACTTCAACACCGCGCTTCTTGAATTCGTCAAAACGCTTGTCAAAAGCAATTAGCTCAGAAGGGCATACGAAAGTGAAATCTAGCGGGTAGAAAAATACAACCGCCTTCTTGCCTTTAATTGCTTCACTTAGCGTGAAAGTATCAACAATTTCACCACTACCTAGAACAGCTGCTGCAGTAAAGTCAGGTGCTGGACGGCCAACTAATACACTCATGAGTCTCTCCATTTTTATTTGGATTGTAATAATAGAAGCGGTCACATTGCGTAACCACTTTGAAAAGAAATTTCCTGACTCAGAACATAGGTACGAATACTGAAATAACAACATTAAACGCTAAGTTTTTTTACTGCTCCTACCAATGCTAGCCCAACTACAGGCCACATTGTTCAGTCTTTCTTCAATTACCTTACATTAAATTTGTGATTATCCGCTTGCCAAAGTAAAGAATAACAATTATTATCATTTACAGATTCATTTGGAGTACGTTTAATGTTTGTTTGCATGTGCTATGGGGTAACAGATAAAAGCATTCGCGCGGCGGTTGAAGAAAACGGCGTGGGTAATATGCGTGAGTTACGCCAACATTTAGAGCTTGGTTCACAATGCGGTAAGTGCATTAACATGGCTCAGCAAATTATTGACCAAACAATTATCGACGAATCATTATTTAGAGATGTTGGTTAAAGATGTTGAGTAAAAGCGAGAACTAGCCACTCCGCGCTTTTTTCACTTTTACTCTAACTAGCCTAATTTCTAGCCACTTCTGACCAACCAGTAAATATCACATTAGTTTCTAATAATTCTTTTTCATTTTGCCCCAACCGATACTTTGGGCTCCAAATTGTTTAGTTGAAGGTATATTCAACGCCTGCATAATAAAAAGCGCCATTTATGCCACCCGGTGATGTCGGCGGATAAAGCGCGCCCACCTCGCCTTGAAAGGGGTTTTCATCGGGAAGCGTATCAAACAAATTTTGTGCGCCTATCGTTAGTTGAGTCTGTGGCATCAAGTTCCAAGTCACTTGCGCATCGAACGTTGTTAAATCACTCCCAAATATATCCATACCGGCTGACGCATCTAAATGGTCTTCATAAAACTTACCATAGTAATTAAGTCGCCACGTCAGCGCCCACTTTTCGCTTTTTTGCTCCAAAGTGATGCTGCCTCTGTGAGCAGGAAGGTTGTCTTCAAGCATACGAATTCTTGCGGGCGTAAGGTTAGGTAGAAGCTGCATTTCTCCCTCAACCAGCGCAGGATAAAGCGTAACTCGCTCTACCTGGGTGTCTGTCCAGTTATAGGCTAAAAGCAACGAGTTAACCCAATCATCATGGGAAAAGCTGTAGCTAACAACTAAATCTACACCTTGCGTTTTCGTATCAAAGTCGTTAGTAAAATATTTGGCCGCATTGTAGTTTGCCGCATCTGGCCTCCCCTTCTCTATTAGCGCGCTTATATCATCATCAGTAAGCGGAATCGCAGATGTTGTACTAATACGGTCTGATAGGCGAATATTGAAGTAGTCGAGAGTGGCAAAAAAGTTCTCGGTCGCCTGCATCACCACACCTAGGCTAAAGTTTACTGACTCTTCAGGCGTCAGCGGTGTTGCGCCAAGTTGCAGTGAAATAAGGTCTGTTGGTGGTAACGTAGCCTGGTCTTCTAGCCCATTTACTCCGTATGCCGTGGTGACATTGATAACGTTGCTTTGACCCACTGTTGGGGCTTTAAACCCTGTATTTACAGAGCCTCGCAACGCGAAAACATCACTCAACTTATATCGAGTGCTTAATTTACCGTCGAACGTTGAACCAAAGTCGCTGAAATGTTCGACCCGTGTTGCAACACCAAATTGCCACGCGTCTGTAACAAAAAACTCCATGTCGGCGTAAAGCGCCCAATTGCTGCGACTCCAATGGCCTGCCGATTGAGGTTGGTAGCCAGGGAAACCATTGGAGCCAATCGAAAAACCTTGATTTAATCCAAGTGGAGGCTCTAACGCAAATGGCCCAGCCACGTAAGATGCCTCATCTCCCGCCTTTTGAAAATAAGTCTCTTTTCGCCACTCAATGCCCACCGCAATACTTACAGGGTCTTCGAAGAAGGTTTGAATCAGTTTGTTAAAATCTAGATTCAGCGTGCGCTCTACTTGAGACACGCCACCCGGTGAAAACGTTGTAGGTGTTTGCGGCCCCAGCGAAGGATTTACGGTATCAGAAATAGTGTATTCAATGTCACTGTAGCCAACCGTCGCGCTAACATCCATTGCCCACCCTTTCGGTAGTTCCCGTCTTACCCCCATGGCAAGCGATGCGTCGGTAATTATGCCACCGAACCTAGGTGTAAAGCCCCCCGGGAACCATTCATTAAATGCAAAACAGTTCACGCCAAGCGCTGTCGTATTATCTTCAATTAGCTGAAAATTGGGGTCTTGCAGCACATTGTCGCTAGAAAGGGTTATGGAAGGACATGCGATGCCATTTCCTAACCCATCTAAGTCAGCCACAATAAGGCGACTTTGGCCCGTGACGGGGTCAGTACGGCTAAAAACGCCCTCTCGAGTTTGAGGGTTTCTAAAATAAAATCCGCCGTTTATCTCGCGTCTCGCCGCGGTCACAAAGCTATAAAACTTAGACGAAGAAGAAATGTCAGCACCCGCATTTAACGCAAGCTTTATATCTTCATTAACATCTAATGCGCCCCAAACTTGAGACGGTGATGCAATAGATGTATTTCCTTGTTCAATAAGTTCAAGGGCATCTGAACGCTGCACCGACCGTGACGTTCCGTTTTGTTGACGATACTCTGCCGTAGCATTAAGAAAGCCACTTTCCCCTATGGAAAAACCTTTATTAAGCTGAAGTTGCAGTAGTTCGCCATCACCCTCGCTGTAACCACCAACTCTTAAGGCGGCATTGCCACCTTCTCGAGCATCCTTCAAAACAAAATTAATTACGCCAGCAATAGCATCAGATCCATATTGAGCAGACGCACCGTCTCTTAATACTTCAACTTGCTTTAGCGCATAAGCGGGAATCACCGAAATGTCTGGCCCTTGCGCGCCATCTGACAGCCCTCCGCCAAGAAAAGTAATAACCGCAGAGCGGTGTCTGCGTTTTCCGTTAAGCAATAAAAGCGTGTGATCTGAAGACATCCCTCTTAAATTCGCAGGCCTTACCAAACTACTGGCATCATTAATAGGCTGGTCATTCACATTGAGCGAAGGAACCATCACACTTAGCATCGTGAGCACGTCGGTATTGCCTTGAGAGCTAAGCGCATCAGAACCGATGACATCAAGCGGTACGGAAGAATCTACAGCACTACGAGGCGAGTTTCTTGTACCAACAACAGCAATCTTTTCAAGACCATTACCCGCTTCTTCCACTTGTTCTTCGGCCTTTTCAGGCGGTTTCTCTTTTGCCAACAATGACGCGCGAGAGCGAATGCTTAGCGCTCCACTCTCATCAGTGATAACCGCTAACTCTGTTCCTTCAAGAAGCTGCGCCAGCGCTTCATTCAGCGTAAATGTGCCTTCTAACGCATTAGTCTTCACTTTCTTTGCCAAGTCAAAAGGAAACAAAAGCGTGGTATTCGCTTGTTTTGCTAGCTCGGTCAGTGCCTCGTTTGCATTTTGTGCAGGTATGGAAAAGCTGTACGCCCCAGCTGAAGCGGTACTCTCCATTTTAGTGGGTGCTTCATCAAGATTTTGAGCAGAAGCCAAATCAGGCTGAATCAAAAAGAGAAACACGCTTGAAACAATTTGTTTTGGTGAGATAGTCGCGAAGCTTGCTGAGCCTAGCGTACTTTTTTGCGATAGCCATTGCGCCGAACACGCCAAGGCATGCAGCTTTTTTATTGCTTTTTTAGTTTGCCTGCTTAACGCAAAATCGCTGTAGTGCAAGATATAAAGTCGATGTGCTTATTATTTAAATTATATTGTCACATAAAGTAAACCGATGCCATCAAGGAATGAAAGAAGGCATCGGTCTTCTAGAAAGATTTAACTTTTTGCTATTTTAAGTTCAATACTTGTTTCTGTGACTTTCTCGTAGTCGATATTGAAGCTATTTTTTAGTGCGGAAAGAAGCCCTTCTATATCACCCACTTTGAAATAGCCCGCCACTCTTCGTTTGCGTAGGCTTTCATCCGACACATTAAAACGAACGGGCGTGTAACGACCTATCTCGGCCAACACAGCTTCAAGTGGCTCGCCTTTAAAAACAATCATGCCTTGCTGCCACGCTAAGTCATCATCTATGTCGTTTTGGGTCATGCTCTCGCGAGCCTCAACTTTGCCTTGTACGGTGGCCTTCTCGCCTGCAAACATAAGCAAACCTTCTTCTGCCACCGGACGCTTTGTAAAAAGTGACTCGTTAGAAGACGCTTTAAAACGATCTTTCACTAGCACTTTGCCATCGGTAACAACCAGTTCGAACGCATTATCGTCGACATACTGCATATTAAACGCTGTACCTACGGCAGTAACCGTATTGTTGCCAGCAGTAACCGAAAACGGTCTAGATTTGTCATGGGCCACTTCAAAATGAGCCTCCCCCTTTAGCAGCACGATATTTCGCCCTGTTGATGAGAAGTCGACCGTGACTATAGAGTTCGTGTTCAAGTGAAGTTTAGACCCGTCTGCAAGCGTCACATTTTTTTGCTCGCCTACTCCGGTTTGTACTTTTTGACTAACGGCGGCTAGTTCAGGTGGAGTGTTTAACCATGTGCGCTGCACCACTACACCCACGGCGATAGCCATAACCAAGAAAGTTGCGGCAATGCCCCAAACAGCGGTTTTAGGCATACTGCCCTTTTTAGTGCGTTGGCGAGAAGTAGGTTGAGGAAACAAACCACTTAATTCATTAAGCACCGACATGTCATCCCACAAGCTGGCCGCGTCTAACAATGCTTGTCGATGCGCGTTACTTTCAGATAACCAGACATCTAGCGCTACTTTTTCGTCACTATTTAATCCGCGATCGAGACGGCTTATCCATAAGCATGCTTGCTCTTGAATATCTTCTTTACTTGAAAATTGGCGAATATTATTCATGTTAACTACGGCTTATGTCCTGAGTCGCGTTAGCAGTGGCACGGGGTGATGCACTGTCTTTTGACAGCTCGGCTAAATACCTTGAGCACATCATTAAACCTTTGGCGACATGCTTCTCAACCGTGCTTTCGCTCAGCCCCACAAGCTCTGCAATCTCTTTTTGTCGCATGCCATACACTTTTTTAAGCAAAAAAACGCGTTTTACATCGGCAGACAGGGTATCTGTCGCTCGACAAAAATGAATGAAGCGCTCTTTGCTTTCTACGTTTTTTTCCAAACTGTGCCCTACAAGTTCGTAAGGCAAAATATCCATGTCATCCAGCTGCTGTTTGTTTTTATTGTCAGCTTTGGCAACATGATTCAGCGCTAAGTTGCGCGCTGTTTTGAGCATATAAGTACGCTCGTATTGTATTTCTTGTTTTAACTCTGCTTCGTAACTTTTGATAAAAGCTTCTTGCACAATATCTTCAATGTCGTCGGCGCCAACAATAGAACCTACCGCACGCATAAGCTTTGAGCGGTATTTTAAAAAGGTTTCGGCTACTGTCGACTTTCTTGTCATAATAATAAAAGTTGTTTGTTTCGATTCGCTTACAATGGCATCAATAATGCCTGTTTCTTCGTAACTTTTCACGTAAATGATGCTTCTATAGAGAAATAAAAGGGGAGCTAATGCTCCCCTCCACTTCGAAACATTTGTGAAAGTAGTTTTCGCTAGTGTTAGCGATTAAAAAGTGTAAACACCTCTTAAATAGTAGAAACCACCATTGATACCAATTGGTGAGGTTGTTGGATACAACGAACCTGCAATACCGGCATATTGTATGTTTTCATCAGGGTATTCATCAAACGCGTTTCGCGCACCCACTGTGAATGTAAATTCTTCTGTGAAGTTATAGGCAACTTCAAAGTCGAAGGTAATTTCAGAACCAACATTATCAATAGGCAGCGCAGAGTCTAAGTGGTCTTCAAAAATGCTACCAAAGTAGTTCATGCGCGCTAGGAAACGCCAGTCGCCATTTGTGTGATTTGCTGTAGCACTGTAACGAACCGCAGGTAGGTTATCTTCTAGCATGCGAATACGTTCTGCTGAAATGTTATCAGACGCGCGATCTACCTCTGTTGAGGTCCAGTTGTAAGCGAGTGAGAATTTAGTATCACCGCCCATCATCTCCATAGAGTAGTTAGCGACAACGTCAAGGCCTTCGGTTGTTGTGTCGAAGTCATTGGTGAAGAAGCTAATTTCTTGGAAACTAGACGCATCGTTAATACCTTGCGCAAGCAGTGCAGCGATATCATCTTCAGTTAACTCGATACCCGATGCCGTACTTATACGGTCAGTCAACTCAATGTTGTAATAGTCAGCGGTAATAAATAAACCGTTATCAAAATCTGCCACTACACCAAACGTGATACTCTCTGATTCTTCAGGTGTAAGCTGTTCGCCACCTTTAAGTTGAGACACAGGATCTGTTGGCGGAAGCGTTGCACGGTCAATTAGCTGACCACCCGTACCGAACGCTGTAGTTACGTTACGCACGTTACTTTGACCAAGCGTTGGCGCTTTGAAGCCTGTTGAGAAAGCACCACGGAAAGCGATGTTTTCAAAAGCTTGCCAACGGAAGGCGACTTTGCCTTTGGTTGTATCACCAAAATCAGAGAAGTCTTCATAGCGAAGCGCACCGGCAAGCATAAAGCTTTCCGTAATGTATGCTTCAGCGTCAACATATAACGCGATGTTGTTGCGCGACACACGACCCTGGCTATTGGCCGCCAAGCCAGGGAAACCATTTGAGCCAATGCCAAAGCCTTGTGTCGCCAACGGACCTATTTCATAAGAAGCAGTGTCACCTGCAAAGCTCTCATAACTTTCATTGCGATATTGGAAACCTGTTGCCACAAATAGTGGTTCATACAAGCCAACATCGAAGGGTTTTGTAAAATCAATATCTAGGGTTTGCTCAGACTGTGTATAACGACCTGGGCTAAAATCAAACGGTGTATCTGGACCTAGAGAAGGGTTGATGGTGTTACTGATAGCAAAATCAACTTCGTTTTGACCAAGGTTTAAACTTACGTCATAAGTGATATCGTTATCTAACTCGCCTCTTGTACCAAAGACAAGTGACATATCAGTTACCGTACCGCCGAAACGTGGCGTGAAACCACCCGGTAGAATTTCATTAAATGCAAAACAGTCTGGATTGTTCTGTACTTGGTTGATGTAGGTTGGGTTTTCAAGAACGTTATCACCAACACGAATATTGGTTGGACAGTTACCTGACATATCACCGGTCAAATCACCGACAAGTAGTAGCTGATACCCTTCACCTTCTTCAATAACGCCGTCGCCGTTGCGATCTGCAATCTCTAAGCCTCCGTCATTCACACCACCACGATTGTGTGGGTTACGGAAGTAGAAACCACCTTCCACTTCACGTTCAGCAAAGTTACCAAACATGTATGCTTCTGATGTATTGGAAAGCTCAATGCCAGCATTGGCAAATAATTTGATGTCGTGTTTAATTTCAGGTGAACCCCAAATTTGCGCAGGGTCTGCAACGAAAGTGTTACCTGCCGCCACCAATGCCGCGGCATCGTCACGTTGAATACTGCGCGACGTATCATCTGCTGTTCGGTATTCTGCTGATAAGTTAATGAAGCCTTTTTCTGATAGTGGAAGACCCACATTACCAGACAGCTGAATCATATCGCCATCGCCTTCATAGAACGAGCCATAGCGCGCTTCAAACAAACCGCCCTCTGATGAATCATTTAGCACGAAGTTAATTACACCTGCAATCGCATCCGAGCCATACTGAGCTGCAGCACCATCACGAAGTACTTCTACCTGCTTAAGTGCAGAAGCCGGAATAACAGAAATATCTGGGCCTTGCGCACCGTCTGAAAGGCCGCCACCTAAGAATGTGATTACCGCAGAACGATGGCGTCGTTTACCATTAACAAGCACAAGCGTGTGATCTGACGCCATACCACGAAGGTTAGCTGGACGTACAAGCGTTGATGCATCGTTAATTGGCTGGTCGTTTACGTTAAAAGACGGAACAACAGTTTGCATCATAGATACCATATCGGTGGCACCCTGCTGCTTAAACTCTTCGTCAGAGATGATGTCGATTGGCACTGCTGAGTCAGCAACTGAACGAGGTGCTGCACGTGAGCCAACTACCGCAATTTGTTCATAATCTTCGGCTTTTGCACTTTCTTCTGCTTCTTGAGCGTAAACAGGTGCAGCCGTCATTACCGAAAACGCAGCAGAGGCAGCTAGCACGCCCCGCACGTTTTTAGTCAATAAAGACAAGGTTGTATTCATGGTGGATTCCCGGATTTTCACATACACACTTTTAGCGCTATTTACACATTAAAAAAGTGCGCAGAGTTGTTGTTATTTTTTACCTTCAACACTGACTTTTTTGTGGCCAGATGGTATTTCTTATAAAACGCAAGACATTAAAAAACAAACCTTTTTCGACAAAATAAAAATATTTTTTCACACCATAGAGGATTTGTATTTCTGACCTGTCTATATAGTTTTTACGGGAATGAAAGTGGGGCTTTTTCGGCGGTTTTTAATAAAAAAAGCCGGCTATAAGCCGGCTTTCCAATCGATTTTTGCAAACAAATATATTTGCGTATGAAAACGGGTTTACTCTGCTTCTTTGTACTTAGCAGCCGTCTCTTTGATAAGTGGTTGTAGTTCGTTTTGCTGGAACATTTCAATAATAATATCGCAACCACCAACAAGCTCACCCTCAACCCAAAGTTGTGGGAATGTTGGCCAGTTTGCGTATTTTGGCAGTTCTGCACGAATATCTGGGTTTTGTAAGATATCAACGTAAGCAAATGGTTCGCCACATGACATCAACGCTTGCGATGCTTGTGAAGAGAAGCCACAGCTAGGTAGCTTAGGAGAGCCCTTCATATACAACAAAATTGGGTTTTCTTCGATTTGCTGCTTGATTCTATCTAGCGTTGATTGGTTTTCAGTATTATCCATTTGATTCCTCTGAGCTCAAAAGTGTCTTCCCATTAAAGTGGGAATGCATAAATGATTTATCAAGGCAAAGAGTATCATAAATTTATCTTTATTTACTGTCGACCGATTGATCTTTTCTACCCACCAACCGTTATGTACCCATACACAGAACAACTATTTACTGTCACAAAATAACTTTTGAAAAAAATTCACATTTTTGTCATTGAGTTATAGGACTTTATCCCCACAATTAGGATAAGCTTTAGCGTCTAAAGCGGTAAATTAAGTACAGAAGTATATACACTTATTGAACAGGCGAAGATAAGTGTGCTTTAGACTACAATACTAAACCAACATGGAGACCGTCATGGCTTTTGAATTACCAGCATTACCATACGAACAAAATGCACTAGAACCACATATTTCTGCTGAAACGCTTGAGTACCACTATGGCAAGCACCACGCTACTTATGTAACTAAGCTTAACGGCCTAGTTGAAGGTACTGACATGGAAAACAAAAGCCTAGAAGAAATCATCAAATCTTCTGAAGGCGGTGTTTTCAACAACGCGGCGCAAGTATGGAACCACACGTTTTACTGGCACTGCCTTAGCCCAAATGGTGGCGGTGAGCCAACAGGCGCGCTAGCCGAAGCTATCAACGCAAAGTGGGGCTCATTTGCAGACTTCCAAGCTGCATTCAACGACAAAGCGGTTAACAACTTCGGTTCAAGCTGGACATGGCTAGTTAAAACTGCAGACGGCAGCCTAGACATTGTAAACACAAGCAACGCGCAAACGCCTATCTCTGGCGACGACCTTACGCCAGTACTTACTGTTGACCTTTGGGAACACGCTTATTACATCGACTACCGTAATGCGCGTCCTAAGTACCTAGAAAACTTCTGGGCATTGGTTAACTGGGAATTCGCAAGCAGCAACTTTGCTTAAGCTAGTTGCGTGTACTTAACCTCAACGAGGTTAAACAAAGCGTTAAGCAATTTTCATAAAAAGCCCCGGCATTGACCGGGGCTTTTTTTGTTCTGATATTTCTATTAACAGACACTAAATTCTTATTAAAGTTGCATTTTTTATTAGACCAAAAGATTAAGAACTATACACAATAATTACTATCGTTTTCCCAAATACCGACTAAGCTGAAAATACGGGGTTCCGTATTTAAGGGGTATTCATGGGTATTTTTGAACACTATCAAAGTCGCTACGAAGAGCGAAAACAGGAAGAGTTCACCATTGGGGAGTTCCTTGAAATTTGTAAAGAGGATCAAACCGCTTACGCAAACGCAGCAGAGCGATTGCTACAAGCCATTGGTGAACCTGAATTAATTGACACTGCCAACGACCCGGCGCTAAGTCGGATCTTCTCGAATCGCGTTATTTCTCGCTATCCAGCTTTTTCAGAATTCTATGGCATGGAAGAAGCCATAGAACAAATTGTTTCTTATTTAAAACATGCCGCGCAAGGACTTGAAGAGAAGAAACAAATTCTTTATTTGCTTGGACCTGTAGGCGGGGGTAAGTCTTCTCTTGCGGAACGCTTAAAAGAGCTAATGCAGCATGTTCCCATTTACATGCTTAAAGACTCACCAGTGAACGATCATCCATTCTGTTTATTTGATGTTAAAGAAGATGGCGACATACTTGAAAAAGAGTACGGCATTCCTAAGCGCTATTTGAAAACTATTATGTCGCCGTGGGCGCGAAAACGCCTGCACGAATACAACGGTGATATCACAAAATTCAAAGTGGTTCGCGTTTATCCTTCCGTACTTGACCAAGTGGGTATCGCAAAAACTGAGCCAGGCGATGAAAACAATCAAGATATTTCTTCGCTTGTGGGTAAAGTGGATATTCGCAGATTAGAGCAATATGCGCAAAACGACCCTGACGCTTACAGCTACTCGGGCTCACTGTGTAAAGCGAATCAGGGGTTAATGGAATTCGTTGAAATGTTTAAAGCGCCTATTAAGGTGCTTCATCCTTTATTGACCGCTACGCAGGAAGGCAACTACAACCCCACAGAAGGTTTCTCTGCACTTCCCTTTGACGGGCTAATACTCGCACATTCTAATGAATCTGAATGGCAAACATTTAGAAACAATAAGAATAATGAAGCGTTTCTTGACCGCGTTTATATAGTAAAAGTGCCATACTGCTTACGGGTTCGTGAAGAAATTAAAATCTATAAAAAGCTACTTGATAGCAGTGAGCTTAAAGGGGCACCGTGCGCACCAGACACGTTAGAGTGTTTGGCACAATTTACCGTTTTATCTCGTTTAAAAGAGCCTGAAAACTCCAGTTTGTTTTCAAAAATGCGGGTATACGATGGCGAAAGCCTAAAAGATACCGATCCGAAAGCTAAGTCTTATCAAGAATATCGCGACTATGCGGGTGTGGACGAAGGCATGGAGGGGTTATCTACTCGCTTTGCCTTCAAGATTTTGTCGCGTGTATTTAACTTCGATCACCAAGAAGTGGCTGCCAACCCCGTGCATCTGTTTTACGTGCTTGAACGTCAAATTGAACGAGAGCAGTTCCCTCAAGAAACCGCTGATAAGTACTTGGAATTCTTAAAAGGTTACTTAACACCGCGCTATGTAGAGTTTATAGGTAAAGAAATTCAAACCGCTTACTTGGAGTCGTATTCCGAGTATGGCCAAAACTTGTTCGACCGCTATGTGACTTATGCTGATTTCTGGATTCAAGATCAGGAATATCGCGACCCAGAAACTGGTCAGCTGTTCGACAGAGCGTCATTAAATGCAGAGCTAGAAAAAACGGAGAAGCCTGCGGGTATCAGTAACCCAAAAGACTTCCGTAACGAAATCGTTAACTTTGTATTAAGGGCGCGCGCGAACAACGGTGGTAAGAACCCTGCATGGACAAGTTATGAAAAGCTACGCACCGTGATTGAGAAGAAAATGTTCTCTAACACGGAAGACTTACTGCCGGTTATTTCTTTTAACACCAAAGGTTCTGCGGAAGAGCAGAAAAAGCATGACGACTTCGTAAATCGTATGACCGAGAAAGGTTACACGCAAAAACAAGTGCGGTTGCTATGTGAATGGTACCTACGCGTTCGTAAAGCGTCTTAACGCGAAGCGCTCGCCATGCTTAAGAGCGCAGAGTGCTCTTAAGCACAGGTTTTTGTAGTTCACAACAAGATAAGCAGGTGTGTATGGCGCATTTTATTGACCGAAGGTTAAACAGTAAGGGCAAGAGTACAGTAAACCGCCAACGCTTTATCAAGCGCTACAAGCAACAGATAAAGCGCGCAGTTTCTGATGCCGTGGGCAAACGCTCTGTGACCGACCTCGATTCTGGCGAACAAATTAGTATTCCAGCCAGAGATATTTCTGAACCTATTTTTCACACTGGCCGTGGTGGCAGCAGAGATATTGTGCACCCTGGAAACGACCAATTTACCGCTGGAGATAGAATTGACAGACCACCTGGTGGCGGCGGTCAAGGGGCTGGCGAAGGCGATGCCAGCAATGAAGGCGAAGGCCAAGATGAGTTTGTATTTTCAATTTCTAAAGACGAGTATTTAGATTTACTGTTTGAAGACTTAGCCCTTCCAAATTTAAAGAAAAACCAATTTGATAAAGTCACCCAATTTGAAACCTATCGAGCAGGTTATCAAACCGATGGTGTTCCAAGTAATTTAGACATTGTGCGCTCGCTTAAAGGCTCGGTAGCTAGACGTATCGCACTTAGCGGCGGCGACAAAAGAAAGCTGCGAGAACTTGAAGAGAAGCTTGCGCTACTAGTAAATGACAAGCACGACAACACATTGGCAATAAAAGCGCTAGAAGAGGAAATTGAAGCGCTAAAAGCTAAAATTGCGCGCGTGCCATTTATCGACACATTTGATTTGCGCTTCAAAAACTATGACAAACGCCCTCTTCCATCTAGCAAAGCCGTAATGTTTTGTTTAATGGATGTGTCTGGCTCTATGGACCAAGCCACCAAAGACATGGCAAAACGGTTTTATATCTTGCTTTATCTATTCTTAACTCGTACCTATGAAAATGTAGACGTTGTTTACATTCGCCACCACACACAAGCTAAAGAAGTAGACGAACACGAATTCTTTTACTCTCAGGAAACCGGCGGGACTATTGTTTCAAGTGCATTAAAGCTAATGGATGAAGTGGTGCGAGAACGTTATAGCGATGGAAATTGGAATATCTACGCTGCGCAGGCCTCAGATGGCGATAACTGGGCAGACGATTCTCCACAATGCCGAGACTTGCTTACTGCCAAGCTACTACCTGTGACACGTTATTACGCTTATATAGAAATTACAGAGAGACAACACCAAAGCCTGTGGCGCGAGTACGAAAAAGTCTCTGCCACACGCGACAACTTTGTGTGTAAGCACATACAAACTCAGGCCGACATCTACCCCGTGTTTAGGGAGTTATTCAAACGCTCTGAACAAGATGCGCAGCAAGGAGCCTAAAATGACCACTGATACCATAACAAAAGAAACGCGCGAATCTACGCCGTTTCAGCGTCATTTGTTAAGTGATGGTCCTGACTGGACTTTCCCACTTATAGAAGAGTACGAACAGCACATTGATCGCATCGCGAAAAAATTTAAATTAGACACTTACCCAAATCAAATCGAAGTTATAACGGCCGAACAAATGATGGATGCCTACGCCAGTATAGGCATGCCGCTTAACTATACGCATTGGAGTTTTGGCAAAAAATTTATTCAAACTGAGCAACAATATCGTCGCGGGCAAATGGGACTCGCTTACGAAATAGTCATTAACTCTGATCCCTGCATTGCGTATTTAATGGAAGAAAATACCATTACAATGCAAGCCCTCGTCATGGCCCATGCTTGCTACGGACACAATTCATTTTTTAAAGGCAACTACTTATTTAAAACCTGGACCGATGCTAGCTCTATCATCGACTATCTAGTTTTTGCTAAAAATTACATCGCCAAGTGTGAACAAAAGTACGGCTTTGAGGAAGTCGAGAATATGCTCGACTCGTGTCATGCTCTAATGAATTACGGCGTTGATAGATATAAACGCCCGCAAAAAATCTCGTTGCAAGAAGAGAAAAACCGGCAAGAAGAACGCGAAGCTTACCTGCAATCTCAGGTAAATGAACTATGGCGCACTTTACCAAACAGCCCACACAGTAAACATAAAGAGAAGATTCGCTTTCCTCGAGAGCCTCAAGAGAACTTGCTTTATTTTATTGAGAAAAACGCGCCTTTGCTCGAGCCATGGCAGCGTGAAATAGTGCGAATTGTGAGAAAGGTCTCTCAATACTTTTATCCTCAAAAGCAAACTCAAGTGATGAATGAAGGTTGGGCGTGTTTTTGGCACTATCATATATTAAATGAGATGTATGATGAGGGCTTGGTAAGCGATCGCTTTATGATTGAGTTTTTGCACAGCCACTCAAGCGTAGTTATGCAGCCCGAATACAACAGCCCGTATTACTCTGGTATAAATCCTTACGCACTTGGTTTTTCCATGTTTATGGATATTAAACGCGTCTGTCAGTCACCGACTGAAGAAGATTATCAATATTTACCTAATATAGCGGGTAAAGACTGGCTGGAGACCGTACATTTCGCTATGGCAAACTTTAAAGACGAGAGCTTTATCAGTCAGTTTTTATCGCCTAAAGTTATCCGCGATTTTAAATTGTTTGCTCTTGAGGATGACACCGCTAAACCTTTTATTGCTGTTAGTGCCATTCACGATGAAATGGGTTATCAAATTATTAAGGAGAAGCTGTCTGCTCAATACAACTTGAGTAATTTAGAGCCCAATATTCAGGTGCACAATGTGGATGTTAGAGGCGACCGCTCGCTCACCCTTCGCTATATTCCACAGCGCGGCATTCCTCTCTCTGACTCTAAAGATGAAGTAATGCGTCACCTTCACAGGCTTTGGAAGTTTGATGTCCGCCTAGAGCAAGACAGTGGTGAAGAGGGAATAGAGATAATTTCAGAATGCAAACGCTCGCCGCAGGTTTAAACCTGCGGCCTCTATTTATCAATAACAGCGTTAGGCTGTTTCAGCGTTTCCCATCTCTTTTCTTGAGCACAACAATAACGACATTGCCCCTATTCCAGCAAAGATAGCAGCGGTGACGAACGTCTCATAGGCGTTAGCACCTTGTTGCCATTGCTGCCCAGCCATGTAATTGCCAAATGCCCCGCCCAGCCCGAACGCTACACTTATATAAACGGCTTGCCCTCTGCTGTGGTACGCCTTAGGCAAAAACTGGTGAATAAAGTGCACCGAAACCGCATGAGTTAACCCAAAACTTAAGGCATGAATAAGCTGGCTTAAAACAATCACCATAAAAGAATCGGCGAACGCCGCCATGACATACCAGCGAAACCCCGTGAGTGCTATGCTTATAAACAATAAGTTCCATACGCCAAAGTTGCTAATAAGCCTGCGGGCAATAAGAAATATTCCTACCTCTGCAAGTACGCCTAGTGCGATGAAAATTCCGGTTTGCTGGCCGCTATAATCAAGGTCGCGCATGTATAGCGCAAAGAAACCGTAATACGCGCCAAAGCTAATTTGTAAGCACGCAGAAGCAAAAATAAAGATAGCGAAAGGTTTTTGTTTGACGTATTTCCAAATACTGCCCGCCGTAGACGATTCAGGCGCAGCTTCTTTGGGCGCTCGTATAAACAAGGTGCTTATAAATAGTAGTGCTAGCACACCAATACTTGCATGAACAGGCGTATCGGTCGAAAAGACATCAAGAGCTTTTCCCACGCCTACCGTCAAACAAATAAAACCCACGCTTCCCCACAGTCTTATTTGCCCGTACGTAGCGTTGGTTTTCGACACCGTATTCATGGTAATAACTTCAAGCTGTGGCAGCACCGCTGTCCAGAACATCATCATTAACCCGAAGGCCAGCGTAAGTCCCCAGAAACTGGTGAAGTAAAAAACAGAACTAAAGGTAAGCACAGTCAGCAAACAGCCTAAACGCATAACGCCTATCGCGTTACCTGTTTTATCGGCAACGCCTGCCCACAGCCCAGGACCCAATATACGAGCTAGGGTAATAACGGCAAAGAGTTCGCCTATCTCCGCCGAGGAAAATCCTCTCCCATCAAGAAAGATTCCCAAGTAAGGTACTAGTACGCCAAGCTGACCGAAATACAGCCAGTAGGTGATGGCGAGAATAAAAAGCGCTGTCTTGCTGTTAGCTGCGCTTCCATTATTGGGTGGGCTTTTCAGTGACAATTCACATCTCCATATGCAAAAACGCCACTAGCAAAGAATTGGCAGTGGCGAATATTGGCAATCTTAAGCGCAGCAAAAGCTTCATACTACGCGTTGGTAATTAAATTTATAAACTAAGCCTGACCCGCAATTGGTTTCGTGGTCGATTGCACACCGGCATTTTGCGCGCGGTGACGCAGTAAATGATCCATCAATACCAGCGCCAGCATAGCTTCAGCGATGGGCACAGCACGTATACCAACACAAGGGTCGTGGCGACCTTTGGTGACAATATCAATTTCTTCATTGTCTTTATTGATAGTTTTGCCCGGTACCGAAATGCTCGAGGTCGGCTTAAGTGCCATGTGTACTTCTATATCTTGGCCGGTAGAAATGCCGCCTAATACGCCACCTGAGTGGTTAGACACAAAGCCTTCAGGAGTAAGCGTATCGCGGTGTTCACTACCTTTTTGATTGATTACATCAAAACCATCGCCAATTTCCACGCCTTTCACCGCGTTAATACCCATCATGGCGTGAGCAATTTCAGCGTCTAGCCTGTCGAAAACAGGCTCGCCAAGACCAACAGGAACGTTTTTCGCTACAACTGACACCTTCGCGCCAATGCTATCGCCCGATTTTTTAAGGTCTCGCATGTACTCGTCCAGCGCATCTAGTTTAGAGTCGTCTGGGCAAAAAAACGGGTTGGTGTTAGTTACACTGTGATCGACCTTATCTACCGTAACCGGTCCAAGCTGAGACAAATACCCCAACACCTCAATGCCGTGTATTTCTTTTAAGTATTTTTTTGCGATGCCACCTGCCGCTACACGAATAGCTGTTTCACGTGCAGACGAACGCCCGCCACCGCGGTAGTCGCGGCTACCGTATTTCTGATCGTAGGTATAGTCGGCGTGGCCTGGGCGAAAACGGTCTTTGATATTGCCGTAATCTTGGCTTCGCTGATCTTTATTTTTAATCAATAAACCAATGCTTGTGCCTGTGGTTATACCCTCAAATACGCCAGATAAAATTTGTACTTCGTCGTCTTCTCTTCGCGCGGTGGTATAGCGAGAAGTGCCAGGCTTGCGTCTGTCTAAATCAACCTGAAGGTCCTCTTCAGTGATCTCAAGTCCTGGGGGGCAACCGTCTACCACACCGCCAATGGCAATGCCGTGGCTCTCACCAAACGTGGTTACAGTGAAAAGTTTTCCGAAGCTGTTACCTGACATAATTAACTGTTAATCCTTACTTCTAAAATACTGTACTAATGTGTCTTTGCGTACGGCGAAAATACCTGAACCGCCATTTTCGAACTCAAGCCAAATCACTTCTAAACCAGGAAATCTCTCGTTCATATGCACTTCGCTATTCCCGACTTCGACAAAAAGCCAACCGCCGTCATTAAGGTAAGTGGGCGCTTCTTTAAGCATAATATCAACGAGTTCTAGGCCGTCTTCACCTGCGGCAAGGGCAAGCTCAGGCTCGTGATGATACTCTTCTGGCAGGTCTGCCATGTCCTCTGCGTCAACATAAGGTGGGTTAGACACGATAAGGTCGTACTTCTGCCCTTCTAAACTTGAAAACAGATCTGACTGAATTGGATAAACACGGTGACTTAAGCCGTGCTCCTGAATATTGATATCGGCCACTTCCAGAGCATCTGTGCTGATATCAACAGCATCCACCTGCGCTTCTGGATACGCATGAGCAAGCGCAATTGCGATACACGCACCGCCTGTACACATGTCTAGAATAGTGTTTGGCGTCGATTCTACAAATGGCGCAAACTCTTTTTGAATAAGTTCAGCAAATGGTGAACGAGGAATAAGCACACGTTCATCTACGTAGAATGGCATACCGCAGAACCAGGCTTCGTTCGTGATGTAGGGCAATGGCATGCGCGTTTGCACACGCTTTAATACAAGCTCGGCAATTTTCTCTCGCTCACTTTTTGTTAAGCGAGATGACATTACACTGTCGCCAACTTGCTCTAATATAGGATGAGGCAAATGTAAGGCTTGCATAACTAAGCTAGTTGCTTCATCCCATGCATTGTCAGTACCATGACCAAAGTACAAGGCCGCATCGTTAAAACGGCTGGTTGCCCATCGTGTCATATCTAACAGGGTATGCAGATCTTCAATGGCTTCTTCAAGGTAAAACTTATCGGTCATGGCGTTTGGGTACATCAAAAATTTCAAAGCTGGTATCATACCCAAACTTCATAACGATTCACATAATTAACTACGTACCGAATCTTTCTATTCGTTATAATTTAAGCGTTTTGAATCGTTAATCTCGAGTGAATTTACCTAAGTTATCGTCAATGAAAACCTTTAAAAAAGAACTCAAAGCATTAAAGAAGCAGCTTTCTGAACCCAAACGCCTAACAATTAAGGCGAGTAAGGGAAGCGCGAGCAATGGAAACACGCCTACACATGCTGAGGAAGAGGCTTTTTCATTTGCCGATGCGATGCAGGGCGTTACGCCTTTATCTCAGGATAAGGTGGAGCCTGATAAACAAGTCGAGTTATTCAAAAAGTCTCAGCAGGTAAAGGGTAAACATTTAAAACACAGCAAGCAATTAGCGGCTAGTTTCGACTTTTCTGATATGTATCAAGCAGCGCTGCCCGAAGAAGGCCCTATGCGATTCTGCCAAAAGGGTGAGTCTACACATGTCTTGAAACAGTTGCGTCGCGGCGATTATTCTCCAGAAATGACATTAGATCTTCACGGACTAACACGTGAAATGGCGAAAGCAGAACTTGCAGCACTTATTCACACGGCAAGAAAAGAACTGGTTGACTGTGTATGCGTTATGCACGGCTTTGGTCAGGGCGTGTTAAAAGCCGCCCTGCCCCATTACCTTGTGCAACACCCACACGTGCGTGCCTTTCATCAAGCCCCACTCGAGTATGGCGGGCAAGCGGCACTATTGGTGCTTATCGACATACCGCTTCAAAATACCAAGCGTTAAAGCGCGTAAACCAAACTATAAAGTGCGAGTTATTTGTCTTCATCTGCACTGTTGTGCATAAACAAATAGGTGTAATACATCATCATCGCAACAATAATGCCTATACCTAACAGCGAGCCCCATACTACTGGGTCTTTCATCATAGTCCACAACATAATTAATCTCCTCTTCAACTGACTTAATAGTAAAAGAGACACGCTGTGAAGGTGATGATCTAGATCAAGGCCGTTTTGTGGGAGTCAAAAAGGGTTTTGAATGTTTGATCTAAGTCAAAAACAGGGGGCAATAACCCCACTGCCCCTCGTGATTGCATGAAAAAGTGTTTCCCAATACTAACTGTACCGATTAAATATGTTGAGATTACCTTCTCTTCCCAACATTGACTCTGCACTTCTACATAACTCTTCCATTGATTCACTAATTTTGATGTCAAAGTTAGACGAGGTTGATTTTAAACTGTGGTGGAAAATTTTGGCGTTGGTATGTGTGGCTAAAAGTAAGAAACCTAAACAGCCGTAAGATTTCAAAAACGGCATGCGTGAACAAAGCTGGGACGCTGCGGTATGGGTAATCGTGAGACTTTTGTCAGGAATAGAAAAAATGACCCATTCGTCAAGTTTCCTTCCCTCTCGGACAATGTTTTCGAACCATCCTTCGACCGTTCTGTCGTCATAAACATTGCTGGGAATATCAAAGAGTACGTTATTTACATTAAAAAAACGATAATGATGCTGACTGCCTACCATGGCTACCTCCTGTTATGCTCATGTAATATAGGTAGGTAAATATATCCAGCAAAGATCATTTCATAAAAACTTAAGCCTAATTAAGTAGTTATTGAATCGCATTTATTTGTGAACGTTTGTGTACGGATTCAGTTTGTGAGCCTGCATACATGCCAGAATTTTATTGGTTAGCCATTCTATTGCTTCTTGACTATTATCGAAGTACTCAAAAGGTAACGTTGAAGACGCGTAAACTCTAGACCAAAACTTTTTTTGCATTGTAATGCCTTCAGGCTCTTGCAGAACAATCGCAGTTGCCGCCAAACCTTTAGTCACCGCCTTGCTGACAATTGCTTGGCCAGATTGTGTCGCTTCCATTGGTGCAAGTGCAAGGCCGTGAACGTTCACTAAACTCCCCCAGCAGGGAGCTGCTATTTTCGCTCTCTCGGCACCAACTTCTGTTTCATACTTTTGCATAAACTCTAAGTTAAACGGCCCGACAAGGTCGATAAACAAAATATTTTTTTCTGATTTAAAATGCGCGTGAACTTCTCCGTGCGCGCCAAACTCAATTCTACTCATATCTCCCCCCTTTCAAAGAGTATAAAACAAGAAATGGTGTTTCGCTGCCAACGCAAAAGAGTAAACACTGGATGTACAGAAAAGAAATTAATTCAAAAAAGATATTGAAAATAATTCTCATTTGCAATATCTTGTAAATGCCTGTTCGACGTTGGGTAAAAAACGGTCTTGGCTTAGCGTCGCTGAGGGGTAGACGCCCGTCTATCCCTCTATTTTTTCTTCAACAAGGTCCGCTTACTTCTTAACGTGTTCGAAAACATTTCTAGGCGCATAAAAAATGCGACTATGATGCCGCGTTTTCAAACTAAATACGTTGAATCTGTCAGGTAAAAAGCTTCATAAACCAGCCTTTCTGCAGGTCTTCTTCACATTTTTTAAGCTGAGTTGCGTAACGAAGTGAACGTGCTTTTACCTTAGATGCCACCTTTTTAAGCCAGGGTTTTCTATCATAGCTTCGGCGCTTGTAACCGCCCCAACCTTCGTGATAATTCAAATACTGCGCGTAGGCATCCCACTTTGAAATACCGTTTACCCTCTGGGACTTGTAGATAAACCAGCCCATAAAATCGATGGCGTCTTCAAAGTCATCTCTATCTGCGCCGCTGTTGTCAGTTTCTCTCATGTAATCCGACCACGTTGGCGTTTTCGCCTGTGAGTAACCGTAAGCTGAACTTACACGCCCCCAAGGAATGAGCCCGAAAAAGACATAATCGCGCGGTGGGAGTGCATCATGGCGAAACGAACTTTCTTGGTACATCATGGCCATTGGTACATGAATGGGTACTCCCCATTTATCACGTGCATCAGCAGCGGCATCATACCAATCGTCTTTTTCGTAGAATATTTCGCACAAATTACTGATGTCTTTAGGAGGCGTAGTTGCACACCCAGCGATAAACAGTGGAAAAAGAACGATGAGTGTTGATAAAAAAAACACCAATTTTTTGAACTTTTGGTTCATAGCTTGTCTTAACTAATGTTCTAGTAAAATGTGTGTTTCCCTGGAACCCTTCGATGCCTGACTCCCGTCAGGCATTTTTTTTAGCCGGGGCTTCAGCGAAATACTCACGGATAAATGTATCAAAGTCGTTAGAATCAGCGGCTTCAATTTCTTTTTGAGCAGCAAACGATACGTCAGCCTGTGCATCAAATCCTGCGGCATCGGTATCTGAGTATTCAAACGACTTCATTTCAGCTTGGTAAGCCTGCGCCAATTCCAAACCTAACACACCATTATCTTTGTCATTTTCTAATAGCGTAGCAAGTAATTTTCCTGACGGAGTTAGCTGCGGCTTTTTCACTTTTTCAAATTCTTCGTCAACGGCTTGAGAATAGCGCGTTGACTCATTAGCTAAATCCAGTAGTTCAGCAGCTTGTTTAAACGACGAGAATAGCGAAGTACACCAGTCTGGAAGTGAAATAGCTTCGCCGTGTCTTTGAAGCAGTAATTCTGGGTTTCGCCCTTCCAGCACCACTTTATTCATGTTCTCTTTTGCTTCTTTAAGCTGCGCTTCATCAAGTTCTGCGCTTGGCATCAGTAAACAGGCCACTAAGAACACGTCTAAGAAATCAAACTGGGTTTTAGATATACCTATTGCTGAAAATGGGTTTACATCTAAGGCTCGCACCTCAATGTAGTTTATACCTCGTCTAACCAACGCATCTGTGGGCTTCTCCATAGACTGAGTTGGTTGTTTGGGACGGATAGGCGAGTACAGCTCGTTTTCAATCTGGATGATATTACGGCTAAGCTGTTGGTAATTACCCTCTTCTCCAGCGGCAAATTGGCTAAAGCGAGAAGATGGTGTGTTCATAGCATCACGTAGTAGTCTTACGTAATTATCTAATTCGTTGTAACAAATTTTAAGCGACGACTGCTCTGCACTGGTATAGCCTAAATCACTCATGCGAAGTGACGTCGCATACGGCATATAAACGGTGCCTTTACCTACTTTTTTGAAAGGTAGTGCATGCTGCTTGCCTTTCAAAAACGAACCACACAGTGCGGGGGATGCACCGTATAGATAGGGAATAAGCCAACACAGTCTGCGATAGTTACGGATTAAACCAAAATAGTCGGCCGACGTCTGGTCTTGAGAATGTTCTTTCCCATTTAATTCGGCCCATAACTTCCAAAATGAATCGGGCAACGAGAAATTGAAATGTACACCAGCAATGGCCTGCATCATGCTACCGTAGCGGTTTTTAAGGCCAATACGATAAACGCGCTTCATTTTGCCCACATTCGACTCACCAAAATAAGCAATAGGAATATGCGCTTCATCGTCAATAAAGCATGGCATGCTTAGCGGCCAAATTTGTTCTTCACCAATATTGTCTATAACAAACTTATGAATATCTTTTAACTGCGAAATGGTCTTAGCAGCGCTATTTTCAGGCGGCGTAATAAACTCAAGTAAAGATTCAGAGAAATCTGTAGTAATCGAATCATGGGTTAGCGCAGAACCCAGCGGTTTAGGATGAGGTGTTTGTGCCAACGTACCGTTTGGGTTTATACGAAGGGCTTCGCGCTCAACGCCTCGCTTTATATCTTTTAGCGCAGCTAGAAACTCGGGTGACTTAAGCGCTGCAATGCGCGCTTCAAAACGGGATGAGTCTACAGTCAAAATGGTGGTCCGTTATGTCAATATTGCCCCCTGTTATGGGGGGCAATAGTGTAAATTCAACAAAAATCAATTTATCAGTTTAACGTTTCTCGGGTGTTACTCTCTACTGATAACTCGATAATTGGCATCGACAGCGCGTTCAACTGAGGCAAAACTTTAGCTTTGTCGCCTACTACAATAATTTGCATCTTGTCGAGATTCAAATATTGCTTTGCTAGTGCGTCTATTGTTTTCTTGTCGATGTTATTAATTATATTTAGTTGCTCTTCACGATAGCCTTTGTCTAGTCCATAGCTTAATAGCTGTCTTAAAAAGCGTGCTTTGCTGGTCGGGGTTTCAAATTCAAGCGCATCACTTAAGGTAAAGGCATTGCGCATGAACGCAATTTCGTCTTCATAAACCCCTTGTGTACGATAACGCTCTATTTCATTTAAAATTTCTTGAATACCTTCGCCGGTATTGGCAGCTGTAAGGTCGGTACTTGATTCAAACCACCCCAAGGTTTTACCGCCTACAAAACCACTGTTTGCACCATAGGTAAATCCTTTATCTTCTCGTAGGTTCAAATTAATACGGCTATTAAATGCACCGCCTAATGGGAAATTCATAAGACGAGATTTGAAGTGATCGCCTGTCGCATCGAAAGGCAAGCTTCTATCAACGATGTACACTACAGACTGAACTGCTTCAGGGCTATCAACCAAGAAAATTTGGTTCTCATTGTACTGAGGGAACTCGCTGTAATCGGCAAAATCGTAGCTTTCTCCTTTCCACTGGCCAACAAAATCCAATGTTTTCACCATGGCTTTTTTCGGTAAGTTGCCCACTACAACAATGCTAGCTTTATCAGGTGAATAGTAGTTAGCGTAAAACGCTTTAACATCTTCTAAAGTAATATTTTGTACCGTTTCAAGTGTCCCTTCATCCGGCAGGCTCACACGGTTTTCCTCACCAAACAAAACCAAATCTCTTGCGCGGCGAGCAATGCTAGACGGCGTTTTAGCCTGTTGCTGTAGGCCCTGCAAAACACGCTCTTTCATGCGGTCAAAGTCTTCTTGAGTAAACGCTGGATTAAACAGTTTTTCTTTCAACAGCGCGAGAGTTTCATTTAAATGCTTAGTTAAGGTAGACACATAAACTTGTGAGTATCTGCCTGCGGTACTAAATCGAATGGCACTTCCAAGCTTTGCTAGTTCGCTGGCCAACTCTTCATTGCTGTAGTTCTCTGTGGTTTCATTCATTAGCAACGCCGTTAAGTAAGCAGTGCCTGCTTTGCCTTTAGGGTCTAGCAGCATGCCGCCATCCATGCCTAGTGTTAGCGTTACGGTTGGTGTTTCTGTGCTGGTTACACCAAGAACCTCAATGCCGTTGGCAAGCTCTGCTTCCCAGTAATCAGGCACTTCTACCACAGGTGCCTCACCAGCTTTTGGCATCACGCTTCTATCGAAGCTTGATGGCGCACTAGTGAACGCTTCTTCATCGGCAACTTCGAGGGTGTCAACGTCAATGTTTCTTACTGGACGTTCAAAGGTTTGCTCAGCCGCAGCAAGCTGTACCTGCCCTTTTGGCACTACGCTTAACACTACGCTATTTGCGTCTTTAATATATTTGTTGTAAACCCGCATCACGTCTTCTGCTGTCACTGCGTTATAGCGCGCTATATCGTCGGCAATCAAATCTGGGGTTTGATAAAAGGTTTCATTAGCGGCAAGCGCAGATACTTTTCCAGCAACGCTTTGCAAGCCAAACACCGTACGCGCTTCAATTTGGCCTTTTGTACGCGCTAAATCATCGGCCGTTACGCCACGTGTTTCAAACTCTTTAAGTGTTTCGTTTAACACATTTTGTAAGGTTGCAAGCGACGTGATTTTGGCTGGGTTAGCCAAGGCAACCAATTGGAATTCACAGGCAAGTTCGCGGCACGGGTGAGATACTACAGCCTGCACTGCCAGCCCTTCTTTAACTAGATTTTTATAAAACAGCGAGGTTTTTCCACCGCCTAAGATATCGGCCAACACATCTAGTGGTGCTTCATCTTCATGACGGCCATATACCGTGGGATAGGTTATTTGTAAAAGCGGAAGGTGAACGTTATCTTCCAGCGTCATATAACGCGTTTCGTTTAACGTAACGGGCTGAGGCTTTGGCTCTTCAACTTTAGGGCCTGTTGGAATTTCACCGAAATACTTTTCTACCCACGCTTTGGTTTTCGCCACATCGATATCGCCACCAATAGTCAGTACGGCGTTGTTAGGACCGTACCAACGCTTAAAAAACGCTTTTAAGTCGTTTACGTTAACGCGATCTAAGTCTTCAACATAACCTATGGTCATCCACGAGTACGGGTGCCCTTCGGGATACAGTGCTTCCCCATTTAGCTCAAAACGCAATCCGTAGGGCTGGTTGTCTACTCGTTGGGCACGTTCGTTTTTAACCGTTTCTCTTTGGTTTTCAAACTTAGTTTGGTCTACGGCTTCTAACAGGTAGCCCATTCTGTCAGATTCTAGCCAAAGGACTTTTTCTAATTGGTTGGCAGGCACTGTTTCGAAATAGTTGGTGCGGTCGGTATTGGTTGTACCGTTTAAATTACCACCCGACTCTGTAATAACTTTAAAGTGCTGCTCGTCAGCAACATGTTTTGAACCTTGAAACATCATATGTTCAAAGAAATGCGCAAACCCTGACTTACCCAAGTCTTCTCTAGCCGAGCCAACGTGGTAGGTTACATCAACGTGAACAAGTGGGTCTGAATGGTCTTCGTGAAGAATAACAGTCAGTCCATTATCTAGTGTATATTTCTCGTAGGGAATAGAAACTGAGTTCAACGTACCTTTTTCAAAAACTGTTTCAAAATCGGTTTGAACATTCGCTTGATTTGCATTTTGCTCTTTTGGTGCGTGTTGGCACGCAGTTACAGCAATAACACCCAAGGTGATACACAGAGTACGTAAGGTCAGCTTTCCTGACATGTTGATTCCTTTTAAATAACCATGCATTTTCCGGCTAGCATTAAATGCTGAAATGCACCTTCATTAAATATTCAAGCGCTAGCGAGTTTTCGAAGACTACCAGACTTTTTAACGCTTTACCTGCCTCGACTTTGCTATGATTGTATTAATTTGTGTATTTCTGAAATACACTTACACTCCACAGTCTTTTGTAAAATAGGTTGTAGCCAGATTTATTCGACAAGTGGTACGAATGATCTGACGAATGGTTCCGTTTGGGAATAGAAAATAGCGCGTTAAAGGATAGTTGCATGGATCAGTCAACAACAGTACTCGATATTGATTTTGGGATGTCTCAGCTAAGCGGCAACAAAAAACTTTTGTTCACCCTGCTTGGTAAGTTTACAGACGAATACCGTTCTCTTGATGCTGACTTACAAGCACATATTGCAAAAGGTGATTTTAATGAAGCCTACTCTCTTGTTCACACCTTGAAAGGAGTGACAGGTAACCTAGGTTTATTTGCTTTGCACAATGCGAGCAAACCAGTAGAAAGCGGTTTTAGAAACGATAAGCGCGTTGCCGATGAATACCCAGCTTTCAAAGCAGTGCTAGATGAAACGATTGCAGCTGTAGATACACTAATAAAAGAACCTGAATCGAACGCTTCTGCCCCCGCCCCGGCAAATGGTGCAGCTGCGGAGCAAGCTCGCAAACAATTAATGGCTGCCTTAAAAGCCAGCGAGTTTATAGCGCAAGAAAAGCTAGACGAATGGCTTGATGCCCTAGCCCTGCCTCAAGAAAAACGCGCCGCCATTGTCGATGCAGTTGATGAACTTGATTACGAAGAAGCCATTTCAGAGTTAGAAAATAGCTAGTGCAGCCGATCCCCGTTCTTTTCGAAAACGCAGATATTCTTGTTGTTAACAAACCCGTTGGCGTCGCTATGCACGACGCCGTTGAAGCAGCTGATGTAGATACTATCGAAAGTGAAAACCCAGCGTTAGCGGTTGAGGCAACTGTCAATACCCACCAAAACGCCAGAACAGCGGGCATCGTCACCCTTCTTAAAAAACAGTTAGCCGTTAAAGAGCTACACCTTTGTCATCGATTAGATACCGGCACCTCGGGCTGTTTGTGCCTTGCCAAGAATGCCGCTACGGCCGCTCAAATTGGTGAGCTATTTTCATCGCGGCGTGTTAGCAAGTTTTATTTAGCGCTAAGTCATCAAAAGCCTAAAAAGAAACAAGGCACGATAGTAGGCGATATGAAAAATCGCCGCGGCGGGCAGCGCATCTTACTTAAGACCCAAGAAAACCCAGCCATCACCCAGTTTTTTAGTCAGGCGGCAAAACCGGGTACGCGAGGCTTCATAGTAAAACCACATTCTGGTAAAACCCACCAAATTCGTGTAGCTCTTAAAAGCGTGGGCGCGCCTATTTTAGGCGATAGCTTGTATGGCGGTGCGCCTGCTGACAGACTTTATCTTCACGCATGGCATCTGCGACTCCCCCTCTCTACTGGAGAAATAACGGTAACCGCACCATTTAATTCTGGCAACGTTGTTTGTGAAGAGGAAGTACAGGCCTGGTACAGTGCTCTTGATGCACCACAAGACTATCCTTGGCCTGCACTGCCAACGCGTTTTGTTTCTACCTAAACCCAATGCGTGTGAAAAGCGACTTAGGGTATTAAGAAAATAATGAGTAAGCTAAATAACCTTGGAAACTCAGGAAAGCTACATATTGTTGGCGGCGGCGCCATAGGCTGCCTGCTAGCCGCGAGCGCACAACTAAATAGCGTTCCCTATAACTGCTACCCTCGCAGCATCGAAACCATGCCAACTAAGGCCCTGTGGCTAGACGGGCAACAGATTGCTCTTAAGCCGCCCGAAACCTGTCCTATTTATTTAGATAAAGCGGACGTACTGGTGTTTCCTTTAAAGGTCTATCAGCTAAAAGACGCTATTTTACGATGGCGTCCATATCTTACTCAAAAAAAGCCAACTATCGTACTGCTGCACAATGGCATGGGCGGACTTGAAGTTGCCCATGAATTACTGGGTCATGACTATCCGCTGCTTGTTGCAACAACGAGTCATGGCGCCTTAAAAGTGGCATCGCCCAATGGCAATATTCAAGTGAAATATACAGGGCTTGGCGCTACTCAAATTGGCGTGCCAGAACCAGCAGAACCGCGACCTCAAACATTGCCTGCCCTGCTGAAAACAACGCCTTTACTAGCCAATGCAGTCGCCTTGCTAGATAGGGCATTACCACCTGTGCAATATCACCCTGCAATTGATGAGGCGCTGTGGACTAAGTTATCAATCAATGCCGTAATTAATCCGTTAACGGCTATTCATAACATTCAAAACAAACACATTGCTGATGCTGAATTTGAGCAAACTCGTAGCGCGATATGCCATGAGTTCACGCTAGTGGCTAACGCATATGGGTTTAACTTTGTTGAAGATGAGGTACATGCAGACGTGCTTTGTGTTGCCACAGCCACAGGTGAGAACTACTCGAGTATGCATCAGGACGTTTCGCACGGCAGACAAACGGAGATTGATGCGATTAATGGTTACCTTGTAGATAAGGCAAAGAAAAAGGGTATTCACGTTCCCGTGAATACCCTTTTAGTAGAGCGTGTACAGGCGCTGAAGCTTTAACAGCGCCGAGCACTTAAACTACCTTATTTAATGCTAACGACTATTCTTGCTCACCCGCTTCTTGCGCGTCTTTAGGCGCTTGAGGCTTCATATGTGGGAACAAGATAACATCTTTAATAGTTGAGCTGTCTGTGAAAAGCATAGCAAGACGGTCGATACCAATACCTTCACCCGCTGTTGGCGGTAGGCCATATTCAAGCGCGCGGATATAGTCATCGTCAAAGTGCATAGCTTCATCATCGCCCGCATCTTTTTCTTCAACCTGCTTAGCAAAACGTTCTGCTTGATCTTCTGGGTCGTTAAGCTCACTAAAGCCGTTTGCTAATTCACGTCCACCTACGAAGAACTCAAAACGGTCGGTAATGAAAGGGTTGTTGTCATTGCGACGCGCAAGCGGCGATACTTCCCACGGATATTCCGTAATAAAAGTAGGCTGCACAAGCTTTTCTTCAGCGGTTGCTTCAAAAATTTCGCAAAGGTACTTACCCGCACCCCAAATGCCGTCAACTTCAGGCTCTTTAATATGAAGCTGCTTTGCCATAGCTTTAAGTGCGTCAAGGTTCGCTTCTGGGTCGCGAATCGCTGCCTCGTTTGCCTCTGGCCAGTATTTAAGAATGGCTTCGCCCATGCTTAAACGGTCGAACGGCTTACCAAAGTCGTACTCCACTTCGCTAGTTACGTTGCCTTCCGCGTCTTTAGTGGTGTTCTTGATTGTAGTCGTACCAAGAATATCTTCTGCCAACGTGCGCAGCATATCTTCGGTAAGGTTCATCAGGTCATTGTAGTCTGCATACGCTTGGTAGAACTCAAGCATAGTAAACTCTGGGTTGTGACGAGTTGATAAACCTTCGTTACGGAAGTTGCGGTTAATTTCGAACACACGCTCGAACCCACCTACCACTAAACGCTTAAGATAAAGTTCAGGTGCAATACGCAGGTACATGTCAATATCTAGCGCATTGTGATGCGTTACGAATGGCTTAGCCGTCGCGCCACCTGGAATTACCTGTAGCATTGGCGTTTCTACCTCTAAGTAATCACGCTCGGTAAGATACTTACGAATACCGTTTACGATCTTGCTTCGGATCATGAACGTTTTGCGCGTTTGTTCGCTTGTGATCAAATCCACATAACGCTGGCGATATTTCGTTTCTTGGTCGCTCAAACCGTGGAATTTTTCTGGCAATGGACGAAGTGCTTTTGTTAGCAACTCGTATTGCTCCATGTTCACGTAAAGGTCGCCTTTACCTGACTTATGTAGGTCGCCCGCCACACCAATAATGTCGCCAATATCTAGCGCACCGTACTTGGCTTTAAGATCTTTTTGCGTATCTTTGTCAGCGTATGCCTGAATGCGGCCTGTCATATCTTGTAGCAATAAGAAAGGACCACGCTTTGCCATAATACGGCCAGCAATGCTTACCTTGTTACCCTGTTCTTGCAAGGTTTCTTTGTCGAATTCACCGAACTTAGCTTGAAGTTCATCAGCATAGTTTTCGCGACGGAAGCTGTTTGGGAAACCGTTTGCACGGCACTGCTCGCGAATAGCGCTTAGCTTAGCACGGCGCTCTGCAATCAATTTGTTATCGTCTGTTTGTTGGTCAGTCATAACCTTTCACTTCGTTGTTCGGTTTACAGCCCAGATTTCAGGCTGGCTTCAATAAATTTGTCCAAGTCGCCATCTAGCACGGCTTGAGTGTTGCGTGTTTCTACGCCAGTGCGCAAATCTTTAATGCGAGAGTCGTCCAAAACGTAAGAGCGTATTTGGCTTCCCCAGCCGATATCAGATTTGCTGTCTTCCATCGCTTGTTTTTCAGCGTTTTGTTTTTGCAGTTCAAACTCATAAAGTTTGGCTTTTAACTGCTTCATCGCCTGATCTTTGTTTTTGTGCTGCGAGCGATCGTTTTGACACTGCACCACAATGCCCGTAGGCTCGTGGGTAATACGTACCGCAGAGTCGGTTCTGTTTACGTGCTGACCACCCGCGCCCGATGCGCGATAGGTGTCGATACGTAAATCAGACGGGTTAATCTCAATATCGATATCGTCGTCAATTTCAGGGTAAACAAACGCTGAAGAGAACGACGTGTGACGTCGATTACCCGAATCAAACGGCGACTTGCGAACTAAACGGTGCACGCCCGTTTCTGTACGCAGCCAACCAAAAGCATACTCGCCCTGCACGCGTAACGTTGCACTTTTAATACCTGCAACTTCGCCTTCCGACACTTCAATAAGTTCGGTTTTAAAGCCGTGGGCTTCTCCCCAACGCAAATACATGCGAAGTAGCATATTGGCCCAGTCTTGTGCTTCTGTTCCACCTGAGCCCGACTGAATATCAATATAGCAGTCGTTTTCGTCGTTTGGACCAGAGAACATGCGGCGAAATTCAAGCACTTCTAATTGCTCAATTAAGCCTTCAAGCTCGGTTTGTGCTTCGTTGAAGGTGTCTTCATCTTCGGCCTCAACTGCCAGTTCTACAAGACCTTCTACGTCCTCAGTACCCTGATCGAGCTTGTGAATTGTTTCTACAATTTGCTCAAGGGCAACTTTTTCTTTGCCAAGTGCCTGTGCTCTGTCTGGCTCGTTCCAAACGTCAGGACTTTCTAATTCTCGGCTAACTTCTTCTAAACGCTCTGACTTTGCATCAAAGTCAAAGATACCCCCTAAGCGCTTGTGTGCGCTCGCGGATATCTTTTATCGCATTCGTAACGGGGTTTATTTCAAACATAGTCCGCTTAGTTCATTAAAAATTTAAGACCGCGGATAGTACCGAATTTGAAGGAATTTTGATAGGGGTTGGCGCAAATATTGCGACTGCTGCACAACGTATATTTCCGTATGAATACTAAACATTTCGTTGAAATGGGTGTTTTTGCCGTTTAATAGCTGTCACTTACCATTGGATAAGCGGTCAAAGACTATAAGAATACATACATTAGTTGTTCCATGTTAATAAAATACGTGTTTGGATGCACCAGTTTGGAGCAAAGCCCAATAAATAATGCCACTAAGCGCACGCGTTATTTGAATTTTGATCTTAGGAAAAGTATGTCGTTCAACAATCTGTCTTATGCTGTAATTGGGGTATTGCTTGGGCTTTTAGTCTTGGCGGTAGGTCAACTGCTTGACTGCCAAGATTTAGCGGGCGCTACCCTTGCATTGCGGTGCCCAGATGGCGAGCCTATTTCAAGATCATGGGTCGTAGCTTCTTCTATCATCACTTGTAGCGGAATTTTTGCTTGGTTGTATCGAAACCGAGGGATGTAGACAACACTAATCGATACTGCGATTTCACCACGCTTCCCCCCTTCAAATAATACGATTTCTGCGCGCTCTTTTGCTGTACCGATCTTCATAGATCAAAATTTTGTCAAACACTTCGCCATTATCTACGTGAACGAAATTGAAATCTGCGATACATCAGAAGCCATAGTAGCGGCAACATTCTTTTTAAAAATCAAAAAAGTACGCTGCCTGCTCAACAATAATAAAAACACCTACCCTAACAATTCACTTGACGAAGAAAAACTTAAGCGTACACTTGTGCGCTCAGTGAGCGTACACGTGTACGCTTAAGTTTTTTAATTATCTTCATTATCAATGAAAGACTAAACAAACAAATGTAAAGGTGTGACTTGTTCCTTGAAAGGCTTACTTGATAATTTTATTCATCGCTTTTTTCATCACGCTTCCTGGCGAGGCTACTGGGAAGTGCTAATACAGCGGTACAAACCGGCATGGCGTGAGGGTTATTTCAGAGCTCAGCTAATATCAATTAAAAACCTGAACCACGATATGCTTGAAGTGGTTCTTAAGCCTGAAAAAGCGTGGCCTCATCACAGAGCAGGTCAACATATCGCATTAACAATTGAAGTGAATGGAAAGCTTACTACACGTATATTTACCCTTGCATGCGGCACCAGTACTCATAAAACGTCTCAGTGTGTTCGGCTTATCACTAAAGTGAAAAAACAAGGGGCGCTAACCCCTTATCTTAATTCATGCTCAGCAAATGAGTGGGTGAATATTTCTGAACCCAAAGGGAGTTTCATATTGCCCGCCACCGACAAACCTTTGCTTATGGTTGCTGGCGGCTCTGGAATTACCCCTTTTATTGCCATGCTTGAAGATGCATTTGAAAACGGTTCAATTAACGAACCCCCTATCCATCTTCTTTACTTCGCCAAGCCCAACGAACACGTGCTTTGTGAGGAGTTAACTGCTTTTAAAATGCGCAGTAAAGACTTTTCTTTTCAACTCTTAAACAGGCAAAGAGACGGTGAGGTAGATGCACACCTTTCACATCATGCTAATGCGCATTGGTTAGTGTGTGGCCCTCATAATTTATATGCTCAGGTAGAAAACGTAGCAAATGTCGTGAATGTTTCGTTAGAGAGCGAGCACTTCAGTGCTTTACCTGTCGTTAATAAAAAAGACCTAGACGAAGAGAAAAATTTTTCCTTGCTTCATAACGGCCAAACGTTAAGCGTAAATAATCAGCAAACATTACTTACTCAACTTCTACAGGCGAAACACCCCGTTACTTACGGTTGCGGCATGGGCATTTGCCATCAGTGTCAATGCATTAAAAAGCGCGGCGTGATAAGGGACACTCGCACAGGCGATCTTTCAGATGGCGCAGAACAGCTCATTCAACTGTGTGTTTCGCAGGCTGTTACCGATTTGGAGATTCAACTATGAACACCAGCGTTTTGAAAGACTCTGTACGACAAGAAGACGTGTCTAATGAACAATTAGCGCAAGTGCAACTAGCTCAAGCTAGTGAAGCTTCAAGCGTCAAAGAAAAGCCAAATTATGATGAACTCGCCCTGCAGCTAGACACCATAAAAGCGGAAGTAAAACAGAAAATTGGCGCTGAAGACGCCCGTTATATTAGAGGTATCATTCGTATTCAGCGATTGTGTGAGTGGTGCGGGCGAATATTGCTAATGCTTGGTTTCTTACAGCCTTTGCTTTGGGTTGCGGGAGTTTTGAGTTTAGCCGCTGCAAAAATTCTCGATAATATGGAAATTGGGCACAATGTAATGCACGGCCAGTACGACTGGATGAATGACAAGCATATCAACTCGATAAGCTACGAATGGGATATTGCGTGTGATGGCGCGAGTTGGAACCGTGTTCACAATTACGAGCATCACACGTACACCAATATTATTGGGAAAGACCGTGATTTTGGTTATGGGCTGCTTCGCTTATCAAATGACTTTCGTTGGCGAGTCAAAAACCTCTGGCAATTCATTACTTACGTGCTGTTAAGCGTTATGTTCCAATGGGGAGTGTCGTATCATGAAATGGCGGCCGAGCGCGTTTTCTTTGGTAAGAAAAAAAACAACCGTAAAAATCACGTTACCCACAGCGAGCTAAAAAAGCGCTTTTTTAGCAAAGGGACACGCCAGTTGGTAAAAGACTATGTACTGTTCCCTTTGCTTGCTGGGCCGTTATTTCTTTGGGTATTGTCGGGCAACCTTATTGCGAATTTACTGCGAAATTTATGGACTTCGACAATCATTTTTTGCGGTCACTTTACAGGTGACGTGGAAACCTTCAACGAAGAAGACTGTAAAAACGAATCACGCGGCCAATGGTACTATCGACAAGCACTTGGCTCTTCAAACATTCAAGGTGGCAATGTATTCCATGTGCTTACAGGGCATCTAAGCTTTCAAATTGAGCATCATCTATTTCCTGATATTCCAGCAAAACGGTATCGAGAAATAGCGCCAAAAGTACAAGCTGTGTTTAAGGCGCATGGGATGCACTACAATACAGGAAGTTTCTTAAAGCAATATTCTAGCGTGTTGAAACGCATCATCCGCTATTCTTTTCCTTAAACGCCTGAAATCCTAACCAGCCAGCCATCGCGCTTGCGCTGGTTAGGCAGGTGCCCCACACCCAATCTATTGCCATAATGAACAAGGTGAAGCCTTCAATTATGCTGTAAGCCGTTAGATTGTAGGCACCATAGCTAGCCAAACCCAGAAATGCGCCGTCTATGCCAGCATAAAGAAGCGACTTATCTCGGTTTGCCACTACAGCCAGCACAAACACCACAAAGCCGTACATCAAATAAAAAACTAACCATGGCCAGGTTATAAACTGACTTCGAAGCAAAGGCGCCATTTCACTTTGATACCAACCATCAGCAATTATGCCCAGCCACAGAAAATCTAGTAAGCCAAAACACACAAAAATCGCTACAAGCGACACTACAATATTTTTTGCGAAACGGATGATATTGGAAAGCATGAAACATATCCCTGTTGAAATAAATAATGTTTTAGTTTGTCACAAATACTAATCGACACAAAGTGTCTGCTCGACTACGCCATTTGATACATACGATCTGCAGCCTAATAAGTCAGTATTGTTCAAGCATACGCCCTGTACTTCTTCACCCGCTTTTATGTCGTTATCATCAACAATGCATGCTACTTCACATTCCCTACTGTCATTACACACATTACCAGCGTCAGCGGTGGGCAAAACGCATCCAAAAGATTGCTGTCTACCAATTTTCTTCCAACTTCCGCCCTGGCGTTCGCATACCTCTTGAGTTTCAATTGAATACGCTTGCTGCACTAGTGGCAATGAGGTATCAACCACCTGCTCCAATTTTGCAACTTCTTCTAAACTGGGTACCTTCTCTTGAGGCTGAGCACCACATCCAATAAGAAAAAGTACCGCAATCAAATTAACTGCTCGCATTGTTTATTCTCAATTATTCGTGACTTTTATTTATGACCATGTGGAACAGATAAGTTCTTAAAAACTATTCATTTATTTTAATAACCGTATTCTACAGCTAAGGTTAACGTTGCAAACGCGTACCTTAGCCCTTTCTAAACGCCTTATCTTGTACACTTGTAATCTTGTAATCTTGTAATCTTGTAATCTTGTACACTTATAGTTACATAAAGTCGCTTTGCAAAAACGAGTAAATTCGAAAACCTTTGAAATTTTATTCATGCTTTATCAGGTCTTTGATACTAATTCGCAAAACCAGCAGTATTTACGGACTTTTCATGACTCTTAAAAATACCGAAAACGTTGTAACAACGTTACTCACATTTAGCATCGCGTTACTGGGTTTAACATTTTTGCTTGGCGCAAACCCCAATGCACTTTTGTCAACATTCAACTTTTATTCCTTAGGCTCAGTAATAAGCCCAAATGCATTAGGCGTCGCAACTGGAATTGCTTTATTGCTGCTTGCACTCATGACCTTTGCTGCACGATTTCAATTAGTTTCAGCGAAAGTAGTTACGCTTTATGCAGCGTTCATAACAGCCGTGCCTTTACTTACATTGTTGTCGTCCACGCGTTGGATGGTTGATTTAGGGGGCTTCCCTATTATTGGCAGCGGCCAAGGTATTATTAAGTATTTTGCGGTGTTGCCTTTATTTTCGTTTTTGTTCTACCGTCATAAATTTTCACAGCTGCAACTTATCTATTTTAACTACACTCCCGTAGCTATGGTGCTGCTTTGGATTGGCGGCATGAAATTCTTTGAATTTGAAGCAAATGCTATTGTGGGCTTAGTTGAAACTTCACCGTTTATGTCGTGGTTGTATGATGTGTTTAGCGTTCAGGGAGCGTCTAATGTAATTGGTGGTTTTGATGTAGTGTTTGCATTGCTTCTAGGAATCGGCATATTTACTAAAAACAAACCCATTATTATCGCTAGCGGATTGGCCTGCTTGTCGGTCTTTCTAATGACACAAACCTTTTTGTTCACAGTGCCTAATACGTTTAACAGCACAACTATCGTTAACGGCCTAGGTCAATTTGTAATTAAAGATCTTTGGTTTATTGCAAACCTTGCAGTTATTGCTTATTTCACCGTGTTTCAAAGTGCTAAGAGTAATTTCCCGAAAGTTCAGGATAGTGAGCATAATTAAGCTTCGTAGCGTAACGCTTAACAATTAACAATTAACAATTAACAATTAACAAATACGCTTGTAAGTAAAAGTCGCGCGGGCAAGCTTGAGAAATGTGTTCTTAGCTTGCCCGCGTTTGTCGTTGTTCTTCACTTTATTGGTTAAAGGTTCTGATTTATCGCGCTTCATTTAATGACAAACTTACCCACACCAGTCTGTGATCTGAGCTAGCTTCCCGGCTTTTCACTAAACGATAAAGACGGCTTGTTTTCGCAGGCCAGAACACCCCCGCACTTTTTACATCAAAGCCATATTGGGAAGGTAAAACGTAGTCTGCTCTTGCTCCCCAATATGCTGTAAAACGATTGCTGTATTTGGCGCTAGAAGATCCTGCGCCGCCAGCGCTTGTTGGAATTACGGTATTGTTCACCAGCTCATGCTCAGTTAACTGCTCAATGACCCCTTCGCGATACTTATCACCAATATCTGCGGCATTAAAATCACCTACCAGCACGAATCGAGTGTCATTGGTTAAACTTGCCTTTTCGCCCCTATCATCATAAATGTAGCCCCCTTTTTCAGGAGATAGATAGTCAGCCATTAGCCTAATTTCATCAAAATTGCGTTTGCCGTTTCTGTCTTCTTCGCCATCGAAATTGGGTGGCGTTGGGTGCATCGCAAGAATGTGTACGGTCTTTTCACCTACTTTTACTGGTACGTCCCAGTGAGATTTTGAACTTAGTCGAAGCGCAGCCCACTCATCAACGCTATACCATGGCGTGCCTTGCTCAGTGCTTCCTGAATTGTTTGGAATAATTGGGATTTGAGGATGCGGCATGTGATGCCACTTAAATTGCTGAAACGTTCGAATATTCTCTACATCAATGGGAAATTTAGACAGTAAAGCCATGCCATACTGGCCTGGATAAAGACCATACCCGTAAGCATCGCCACCTACTCCTTCTGCTTTACCGTTGTTATCTAAGTCAAACTCAGTAGGCTCACCTGTATTAACTGGTGCCACAAATGAATAAGGGTAGTCTACTGGTGTTAATCCCTGCTGTGATACGTTCAGGTAGTTTTTTACGAACGCGTCTATTCCTTTGCTTTTATCTGCAACATAGTCAAACTCGTTAAGCAATAAGACATCTGGATTTACCCGCTGAATGATTTCGGCAATGTTCTTTACCTGCTGATGATTTCCGTCTGCAAGTACATGCTGTAACACATCTTCACTAGGCTTAAACCCCAACGCTTTGTAATTAGTCGCTTCCATACTCACGTTGAACGTTGCTACTTTAATCACATGATTTTCATTTGCACTTACATGTAAACTGAGAAGTACAGGCAGCAACCTTGCTGCCAAAAGAAAGGCGCGAACTTTCATATTAATACCCGATGATAAAAACGATAAATAAAGATACCAAGGTTATACCAATCCGCATAGATAATTGCCCATTCAGAAGTCGCTATTCTAAATGTCTTTATCCCCACTTGGGGTGTCGTCTTTTTGCTTACTGTCCTTTTGTTTTTGTCCCAACGCTTCTTTTTTACTTTCAACCACTATTTCAATTGTTTGCTCTACTTTTGGGTCAGGTAACACCATTTGAACAAGCATTCCAAATACTATCGCCACTCCTTTTTGTTTCTTTGCCCATCTAATCATAGAACCTGAAAAGACAACGAAAAGAGCGACGCCCGCACAGACTGAAAGGCTAAGCACGATGTCATACATATATTTTCCTTTTTTACCGAGTCCTTAACGATAATGCTTTCAAAACATCAAAGAACAAAAATCAATCACTTAAAGCAATAGGCCCTTTCTTGTCGTTTTCAATTGCTTCTTGCATAAGAAGTGTTCGAATCAACAGTATTTAGTGTTCAGATATTTATTTACAAAGACGTGCTTACCTACTCAACAATTATGATGTTTTTGCTCTATGAGTATTGATAAGCTAGTGACAAATTAAAGAGAGGCGATTATGAAAAGCTGGGTAACCAAAGCCATTAATACCATTAACGCAGATTATCAGCGTTCTGCGGATACACACCTTATAAAGCTAGCGCAAATTGCATTTCCAAACATTGATATTTACCTAAAGGACGAGAGCACCCACCCAACGGGCAGTTTAAAACACCGCTTAGCACGTTCGCTGTTTCTTTATGCTTTGTGCAACGGGAAAATTGTTGAAGGAACTACGGTAGTCGAAGCGTCATCCGGAAGTACAGCTGTGTCAGAGGCGTATTTTGCAAAAATGATAGGTGTGCCGTTTGTCGCTGTGATGCCCAGATCTACAGCGCAAAGCAAAATAGCCCTTATCGAACGGTATGATGGAAAATGTCATTTTGTCGACTGCCCTACGCAAATGCATAGCGAAGCAACAAAAGTAGCAAACGACTTAAACGGTTACTTTATGGACCAGTTTCTTTATGCAGAACGAGCCACCGACTGGCGTGGTAATAACAATATTGCCGAGAGTATTTTCGACCAGATGAAAGCAGAGCCACATCCGGTACCACACACCGTGGTTATGAGTGCAGGCACCGGCGGAACGTCAGCCACAATTGGTCGCTACATTCGTTATAAAGGTCTTGCTTCAAAGCTTGTTGTAGTCGACCCCGAATACAGCGTATTTTTTGATAGTTTTAAAAACCGAGATTACACACTAACGGCATCGAGAGGGAGCAGAATTGAAGGCATCGGACGCCCAAAAGTAGAAGCATCATTCCAACACGATGTGATTGACGAGATGATTGCCGTTCCTGACGCAGCCAGTATTGCGACTATGCGCTGGTTAAACAACACCATGGGAATTAAGGCGGGGCCGTCCACCGGCACAAACTTGTGGGGTGCACTCAACGTTGCTCAACAAATGATTAAAAGCGGTGAGTCAGGCTCAATAGTGACGTTGATGTGTGACAGTGGTGAACGTTATGCTAATACCTATTACGACACGCAATGGGTAGAGCAAATGGTTGGAAGCACTCAAACTTATGAGGATAAGTTGAGTAAAATTGAACTAGCGTACTAAAGAACCCACTGCCCCCATAGACAGAGTTAAAAGCTATGCGTTTCGGTGCGCTCCTTATGGGTAGCCACCGACTGGAAATCTTTGCATATTGCTTAAAATCAAATTGCGTATTTAATAGCATTTGGTGACGTTTCAACATGCTGCAACAATTGGTGCAGCATGTTAATCTGGCGTGAACTGCTTTTCAGCCAAAAAGCTTTAGCGCACTGCCCTTAAAGCGTTATCTACATAAGCCAATTTTCATTTAATTTGTTAGACAGCTTGTAGAGAATGGCTAACAGAAGTATGTTTTGAAACTCTGATTGTTCGAGAATTGACGCGCCGTTTCTTGTGACGACATCTAGGAATAGAGAGATAAAGTTAATTCCCACTAAAAACCAGAAGGTTGCTTTGTTAAGCTTTTTCTTGTCCATAAGTACTGCCTAAATTTTTTAGTTAATACAAAAGTAAATAAACAGGCATACGCCTGTTTATTTGAAATTAAAGACTTTCATGCTGGTGTATACCATCATAAAGACCGTCACCAAAGCCAGAGCCAAAATCGTAGGCTAGGTCGATTATCGTCATGTAGGTAAATACGTGGTTCCAATAACCACCACTGCACTCGCTAAGTTCAGTCTGACTTAATACTGTCATCTTCGCTGTCCTTAATATGCTACGTGTCTCGCGACGTCATCAAGCCATCGGTTCGATGTCATCACATTGCTGTAGAAATAGCCGGCCGCATAGCCAGCTCCATAGCCGATGCTGGTCACGATATCGCCTACTACTCCGCCACCTGCAACTGCATCTAACTCTTTTGAACTAAGTACTTCCATAATCAAACTCCTTTTAAAATAAGACTGTGTGCAAATGCACATTGCTAGGTTATGCCATAACACTCTTTATCGCGACTGTACTTATGGTGTGTTTTAGAGCATTGCTATGATTGTTAAAAAGGCTCTCAGAAATCCACAGACATCGATAATTTGGAAAGGTAAACTGCTAATGCCTTAAAAGGTTGAAAACATGCAGAGTTTTTTTCACCAGAGGTGAAAATTTTACGAAATGAATTCAACAGATGGGCGAAAAAGTTTAGTGCCTAACATGTTCAGCATTTTAACTGTCGAATTTAGCCAACGTTCAAGAAGAAAGGTTTAGCATCTCAGTAAAGCCAGACAGTTATCTTCTGCCACTGGTTTAGAGAAATAGTAGCCCTGTAAATAACTACATCCATTCATTTGGAAAAACTTAACCTGTTCTATCGTTTCAATGCCTTCAGCGACACACTCAAGTCCTAAGCTCTCAGCCATACGCAACGTCGCAAGAATAATTGCTTCATTTCCACTATCTAGCCCAATTCCTTCAACAAAACTCTTGTCTATTTTAAGAACATCAATTGGAAAATCTTTCAAATATTTCAAAGAGGAATATCCAGTGCCAAAATCGTCCAGCGCTATCATGAACCCCATCGCTTTTAATTCACCAATGACGCTCATAGCGACATCGTAATTCGACATTAACGCGCTTTCCGTAATCTCAAACCGAATATTACTTGTCGAAACGTTGTTTACTTTTAAAAGTTCAACGACCTCCATTAAGGCTTCTTCATTGGTAAAATGTTTGGCACTCAAATTTATTGAAAGGTAAAGTTCGCTGTCGCGAATGCTAAACTCTTTGTACACGGGTAAAACGCGTTCAATGAGCTGAACCGTCATCTCAGCTATTAGGCCTATGTTTTCAGCCACCGGTATAAAAATATCGGGTGACACCATAAACTCACCATCTTCCCAACGCATCAAAACCTCAAAACCTTTAATAGCGCCCGTTGTGCAACAAACTATTGGTTGATAGTAGTTTAAGAAAGATTTCTCGATACAGGCTCGTTTTATTTTATTTTCAAGCTGAAGCTTTGAACGCGCTCGCTCATTCATATGTTCGGTGAAGTACTGAAAGTTGTCACTGCCAGCCTCTTTAGCATGATACATGGCAATATCAGCGTTCTTAAGTAAATCGACTGGGGCTTTCGCATCGTCTGGAAAAAGTGAGATACCGACACTCGCGGATACGCTTACCTCTTGATTCGAAAGTGTTATTGTTTGTCCTAACGCTTGTATCATAGTATGCGCAACGTGACCCAGTTCATCTATTTGTTCAACGCCTTCAAATAGCACCACAAATTCATCGCCGCCAAGCCTAGCTACCGTGTCAGTTTTGTTTACTAGCCTTTCCAGGCGTCTAGCTACTGTGATCAGAAGTTCATCGCCTGCCTCGTGACCAAGGCTATCATTGACTTGTTTGAAGCGATCAAGATCAATAAAGAATAAACCTACGCGACTGTCTTTCTGTGCGGCTAAGTGTAACGCATGCTGTAACCGATCGAGCAAGAGCGTCCGGTTAGGTAATCCGGTTAAATTGTCGTAATTAGCTAGCTGTACTAATGCATTTTGAGCATCTTTTTGTTCGGTAATGTCAGAAACAATGACTAAATAACGGTCTATATGTATGCTATTTCTTTCGCTAGTAACTGCGGTAACTCTGATGTTTACGACATACCGACGTTCATTAAAGCTATCAACAAAAGTTTCTCCACTCCAGTGTTCATTTGGCCCTAATTTACGCATAGCATGTAACACTTTTCTAAGTTGACGACTTTGTTCTAAATAAAGCCGAGTGAGGTCGTCAATTAAATTGGTATTTTTCGCGACACCTAATGCATCTTTGATCGATTGATTTGCCACTATGGCTTGGAAGTTAGAATCAAAGACTATTACCCAATCGCGAGTGTGCTGGAATGCTTCACCAAATAGCCTCGCTTTAAATTCGGCATTAACTGATTCGGTGATGTTTGAATACGTACCTACTAATCTTTGAGTATATTTACCGTCGTTAACAGCGATCATCGAGCCTACATCTCGATACCACTTATAATCACCGTCTTTAGCTTTTAGGCGGTAACTGATATCAATTCCTTTAACTAGCCCGTTTATTGCTCTGTTCCATTGCTCTAGAAACGAGGCCACGTCATGTTTATGAATGAGGGATACATGTTCATCGAACGACAATAATGTGCCTAAATCTGTATACCCTAAATCCTCTACAATTCGATTCTGTGAAATATTGTTCGAATCTTCATACCACTCCCAGACCCTTGAATTACTTGCCGTCAGCGCCATTGACAGCCTATTTTTGTGCCTTAAAGCTTCCGAGTGAGCAGCACGAAGTTTTTCATTGTTACTTTTACGACGCCTTAGAATGATTGAAGCGATAGAAACGAGAAAAAGGAGATAAATCAAGTAAGCTATCGGGGATGCGTATACTGGGTATTTCACATTTATTTTTAAATTCGCACTAGAGCCTGACATTTTGCTAACAGGATCAATTCTGGCAACACTAAACTCGTAATCACCTGGTTCTAATTGAGGAAATGTTACTTTTGTAGACTTTGTAGGTGGGTAAACAATCTCGACATCACCGTTCAATTCGTACTGATAGTAGGCAGTCGACGTTCTTCCAAACTTTAAATCTGAATAATGGATGGTGAGTCCAACATCATCATGCTCCAATTGCAGAAAGCTTCCGTTTTTAGTTCCTATACCTAATTCTAGTGTGTGGCTTAAAAGGTCAATATCTGTAATAAAGGTTGGAGCGTTAAAGTCGTCAAGTTTGCTAAATTTATCGGGAGAAAAAATCGTAAAGCCTTTTTGTGAGCCAAATACTAGTTTTCCATCCTTTAAGCCTAATTTTGATCCCCAAGTAAATTCATTCGAAGCTAAGCCTTCTCTTGTACTAAATTGCCATAGTTTATTTTTTTTGGGGTCAAACTTAAGCAATCCTTGATGACTTCCAATCCAAATATTTCCTTCTGGATCTTTGTCTAAGCTCACAATTAAATTTGTAGGTAGTAAATTGCTCGTATCGAAGAAGTATTTTTGTCGATAGGTCGCTGCGTCTATACCGTAAAGCCCGTGACCTGGATAGGCTATCCACAATACTCCATTATTGTCTAAAACTGTGTCGGTTGGATGAATTGCATATTCAGATTGAGATTTTCTTGCCTGATGCAGCTTTTCTACTACTCCAGTTTCAGTGTTGAAACGCCACAATTCTCCCATCATTGCCAGTAAAATAGTGCCGTCACGAGCCTCGTAATCGGGCAGAAAAGTGTATAGCTGGTCGTAATCAATATTTGAAGAAAGTGCCTCTGCGTTAGACAATAGTTCTTTCTTTTCATCAAGTAACCAAAATTTACCGTCAGCAGCAATCAAATATTTGTTTTGCGAAGTGCGAATTAAATCGTATGCTTTTGCTGAATTAAAAAGCTGCTCTAATTTGCTTCCGAATTCATAAGGTACTATGCGTTTGCTTGAAATATCGAATTTCCTAATTCCCTCGGCAGTGAGCAGCCAGACCATGTTATGTTCAGCGGGCCTAATCGTGTATATAGTACCTAAAGAAGCAACAGCTTTTTCATCCTGAGAGACCAAAAAATGTTCAACTTTATTTGTTTTTAAGTTGTAGAGATTAAGGCCATTGTTTGTCCCTATCCAAAGATTCTGATCGTCAGCCTCGTAAAAGCCATAAACAATGTTATCACTTAGTTTGTCATGACTTTTTCCATCCCCCATGACATTTTTGAATAATGCCGCCTCAGGTGACCAAAGGAGTGCACCTGATGTTCCGGTTGATAACCAAACTTGACCATCTGCTGTTAGTGCAACTTCGTATAAGTCATCATCAGTGATTTGTAAACGAGAATCTGATGGCCTAAATAAGTGATTTAACTCATGCGTCGTCACGTCGAATGTAAAAAGGCCTTGATCCGTCGACATGTAATAAAGAGAGCCTTCGTTCTGCTTCAAATCCCATATGTTCAAAGACTCAACTATTCTCCTCGCGTCAGGGTTAACTCCGCCTTTTTTAACAAATTGTACCAGTTCATTTAGTTCGAATTGATAAAGTCCTTCGACGGTTCCTAACCAAAATTTTTGTGCCTTATCAACAACAATTAGCTTAGCGTTACGATTATCAATATTGGATTCGTTTTCCCTCGTATGCTCGATTCGCTTGATTTCACCCGATGGCAAAAGGTTGGCATAAAGGCCTGCTGACGTTGCAATGAAGAGAATATCGTTGAAAAGATACATATGCCGTATAACGTCATCACTCGATAAACCTAGGTCAGAAGAGAGTAAATCAAAGACTGTTTCTTTTTTCTTTGTAACTAGATCAAACTTTATTACTAAGTGATCAAGTGCAATGTAAATTTTTTTATCTGGCGCAGATAGAAAGTGAGAAGCGTACTGATACCAAGAAGGCTGATCTTTATAAGTTTCATAAACTAGGCGTTCAGATTTGCCTGTATCTCGGTCAACCCTATAAACACCACCGCTGTATGTACTTACCCATAGATTTCCTCCTTGGTCTTCAAACAATGTGTAAATTCCATCGTCTGCAAATTCGTTATTTTTGCCAAGGTATTGAACGTTCTGATTTCCATCGAAACGGTTTAGTCCTGCTTCTGTCGCAATCCATAACATGCCGTCCTTATCAATTAGCATGTCGTTTACTGTATCTTGACTCAAACCGTTTTCAGTAGATAGCGACGTAAATGAAGGGGTAGACAACAATGGTTCTGCACTCACGCAGATATTAAAGACTGAGAAAATTGAAACGATAAAGATTAATTTAAATAACAAAACAATTCTTGATGAATAGGAAGGCCTACATTGTCGCGACAACATATATTAATAAAACCTTAGTTATAAATTACGTCAATAACTGTGTTTGAGCTTAACAGAATGATAGCCGCTAATATATGAATAACAATTCAATCTTTAGGATAGTTTTGCATGTTTAATACAACTGACTGGGGGACTCCTTATTACAATAACTGCGCTCTGCAAACAACACATGAGCGCATAATCCGCGCTACAAGCTTGTCAGCTAGAGAACCCATGGGGTTACTCTAGCAACTTTACTCATAACTAAGACAGTTTACCCGCCAACTCAACGGTTTCCTTACCTAAACTTTTTAGCTGCTTAATGGTTTTTTCGTCAGTAATGACGCCATCAGTCATTAGCGTATCTACCTTCGCGATAGCTTTCTGGTTTGGTTGCACCATAGTGCCAATGTTTTCAAGAAGCATTCTAAGTACAACCAGCACGCGCATACCGCCTAGCCCACCAGCCGAAGCTGCCATGATACCCGCCACTTTTCCGCGAAATGCTTGTAATGGCTTTTCGCCTTCACCCATGCGCGACGCCCAGTCTATGGCGTTTTTAAGCAGCGCTGGGTAGCTTGAGTTGTATTCTGGTGAAGCAATAAGAAATCCATCATGGCTCATCAATAGCTCTTTGAATGCTTGAGCCCTTTCAGGCATACCGAACTCTGCTTCTTCATCTTCATTAAATATCGGCATTTGATAGTCGGCTAGGTCAATAACGGTGACTTCTGCCCCCGCTTCACGCGCGCCTTCGACAGCTACTTTCATGATAGCTTGATTAAATGAGCCCTTTCGGGTGCTGCCTGCAAATGCAAGGATCTTAGTCATAGAGGTTTCCTGTCTTTACTTTGAAATGTGTTTGTAATGTCTGTTTTATAAGGCGCTACCAGCCTATTGGTTCTACTCTAATTACAAGTAGTAATAATTGGCTCTAACCGACAACATATCTTTGTTTTTATTTTGAGCATAAAAAAAGGCTGACAATTAATGTCAGCCTTTCGATATCACAATAGTAGTTGTACCGCGAACGCTACATTTTTTCTAGTGTTTCGATACCAAGTAGTGTTAATCCCTGCTCTAGCGTTTTGGCAACAAGCGCTGACAATGCCATACGGCTATCACGTACAGCTGGCTCAATACCGTCTTTCAACATTGGGCACGCCTCGTAAAATGTCATAAACGCTGACGCCACGTCGTATAGATAGGTACACAATACGTGAGGGGTAGCTTCACGAGACACCATGCCGATGACTTCTTCAAACTGCATAAGCAACACAGCTAGCGCGTGCTCTTGTTTCTCAGCAATATTGATGTCTACTGGCATGGTGGCCATATCAACACCGGCTTTTCTGAATAGGCTTTTCACACGGGTATACGCATATTGAAGGTAAGGAGCGGTATTCCCTTCAAAGCTTAGCATTGAATCCCAGTTGAACATGTAATCGGTTGTGCGGTTTTTAGAAAGGTCAGCGTATTTCACGGCGCCAATACCTACCTTGCGTGCAACTTCTTTAAGCTCACCTTCGCTTAAATCGTTATCACGCTCAGCAATTAATTTCCCTGCACGTTCTACGGCTTCATCTAGCAACTCAACCAGTTTAACCGTACCGCCAGTACGCGTTTTAAATGGCTTACCGTCACTGCCTAGCATCATACCAAACGGGCAATGCTCGTAAGACTGCTCTTCTTTCATGAAGCCCGCTTTACGGCCCACAATTTCAGTTTGCTTAAAGTGCAGTGCCTGACGAGCGTCAGTAAGAATTAGCGTACGGTCGGCGTTTAACTTACCGCTGCGATATCGCATTGCCGCAAGGTCTGTCGTAGCGTACAAATAGCCGCCACCCGATTTTTGAACAATGTAAACCGCAGGGTTACCTTCTTTGTCGGCTAGCTCAGGGATAAACACCACCTGCGCACCTTGGTCTTCTACCGCAATACCTTTCGCTTTAAGCTCGCTAATAACGTTGGCCAAGTCGTCGTTGTACGCCGATTCACCCATGATATCTTTACGGGTAAGGCTTACGTTTAGCTTGTCGTATACTTCTTCAGAGTGGGCAATAGACACGTCGATGAACTTTTCCCACAGCGCTAAACACTGCGCGTCGCCACCTTGCAGCTTAACTACGTATTCACGGGCGCGGTCGGCAAAACCTTCTTCTTCGTCAAAGCGTACTTTGGCTTCGCGGTAAAAGTCTTCAAGATCTGACAGCGCTGTTTCAGCCACTTCGTCTTGAAGCTTGTCTGAAAGGTGCGCTAGCAACATGCCGAACTGCGTACCCCAGTCGCCCATGTGATTTTGACGAATAACGTTGTGGCCCAAGAACTCAAGCACTTTAACTACGGCGTCGCCAATGATGGTAGTACGCAAGTGACCTACGTGCATTTCTTTGGCCAAATTAGGCGATGAGTAGTCTACAACAATGTTTTGTTCGTCTGACTTAGCAATGCCTAAACGCGGGTCGGTCAATGATAGTTCACACTGGTTAGATAGCCATTCGTCATTAAGGTGAACGTTAATAAAGCCGGGGCCAGCTACTTCTAGCTTGCTGGCAATATCGTCTAGTTTTACAGTCTCAACAATTTTCTCTGCAATATCGCGCGGCTTTTGCTTTAGCTGCTTGGCTAGCGCCATAGCGCCGTTAAACTGATATTCACCAAACTCAGGTCGAGCGCTGCGCGAAACAGGTACTGGCGCATTTTCTACGCCCATTTCTTGAAGTGCTTCAGTAAAACGGTTAACTAATAGTGCATGTATATTCATAATGTATTTTGTCTATCTTAATTTTTTACTAGCTTTGATCTTCACCAGCATTAATTTCTACTAGCTTAATTTTCGCGCGTGTTCTTGAACTGAATATCCGGATAACGCTCTTGCGCTAGCTGTAAATTCACCATAGTCGGAGCGATGTATGTCAGATTATCACCCCCATCAAGCGCAAGGTTTTGCTCGCCTTTACGGCGGAATTCATCAAGCTTTTTCTCGTTGTCAGAGTAAACCCAGCGAGCCGTACTTACGTTAATATGCTCATACAACGCGTCGACGTTGTATTCAGCTTTCAATCGGGCTACAACCACGTCAAACTGAAGTACACCAACCGCGCCCACGATTAGATCGTTATTCGCAAGAGGACGGAAAACCTGAACAGCCCCTTCCTCAGAAAGCTGAATAAGGCCTTTAAGCAGCTGCTTCTGCTTAAGCGGATCTTTCAAGCGAATACGCTTAAATAGCTCTGGCGCAAAGTTTGGAATGCCTGTAAAGCGATAGTTATCGCCTGACGTAAAGGTGTCGCCGATACGAATTGTGCCGTGGTTATGTAAGCCAATAATATCACCGGCATAAGCTTCTTCTAACAGTGAGCGGTCACCGGCTAAAAAGGTCAAGGCATCAGAAATACGCACGTCTTTACCTAAACGGCTGTTGCGCATTTTCATGCCTTTTTCGTATTTGCCCGATACGATGCGGCAGAACGCGATACGGTCACGGTGTTTCGGGTCCATGTTGGCCTGAATCTTAAATACGAAACCGCTGAACTTGCCATCGGTGCTCTCAATTGTGCCTTCTTCGGTGTCACGACCAAGAGGCTCAGGCGCCCACTCAACCAATCCATCAAGCATGTGGTCAACACCAAAATTACCTAGTGCTGTACCAAAGAATACTGGCGTTAACTGACCTTCTAAGAAAAGCTCTTGTTCAAATTCGTTTGATGCACCGCGCACAAGTTCAAGCTCGTCACGTAACGTTTCAGCAAGATCGCTGCCTACTGCGGTATCAAGTTCAGGGTTTTCTAACCCTTTAATAATACGTACATCTTGAATGGTGTGACCCTGACCGCTTTGGTACAAAATTGTTTCGTCGCGGTGCAAGTGATAAACACCTTTAAAGCTCTTACCACAGCCAATGGGCCAAGTGATTGGCGCACACAGAATATCAAGCTCGGTTTCTACTTCGTCAAGTAGCTCCATTGGATCGCGAATATCGCGGTCAAGCTTGTTCATGAAAGTTACAATTGGCGTATCGCGCAAACGGGTAACTTCCATAAGTTTACGAGTTCTGTCTTCTACACCTTTTGCGGCATCGATAACCATCAAGCATGAATCAACCGCAGTAAGCGTACGATAAGTATCTTCAGAAAAGTCTTCGTGCCCAGGGGTATCTAACAGGTTTACCAAATGATCACTGTACGGAAACTGCATAACAGACGTTGTAACCGAGATACCACGTTCTTTTTCCATTTCCATCCAGTCAGACTTAGCATGCTGCCCCGACTTTTTACCTTTTACGGTACCGGCAGTTTGCAGAGCGCGTCCGAACAACAATACTTTTTCCGTAATGGTGGTTTTACCCGCATCCGGGTGCGATATGATTGCGAACGTACGTCGCTTTTTAATCTCTTCTAGAAGCTTTTTATCTGACATCAATACTTATCTTCGTTATCTATTATCCCTGTAAACCAATTACTTACAGGCGCGTTTTATAACGGATAAGCAATGCCTTTCCGCGCAAATTTGGTATTGCGGTAAAACGCTTGATACGGCTTGGTAATTAATTGCGCGGATTTTAGCATTTTACGGCGCTTAACAGTAGAGTGAATTCGCGGTTTTGTTTTCTGTTTCGATTCAGCGCTTAAATCACTTTTGTACTTTATTTACAAAGTCCTGTGATATATTTTGGTCCTTGAAATGCGAAGATAAGAACAAGGAAGCAGTATGGGAAGAATTTTGATGACACTATTCATTTTTCTCATTTTCAATTACCCCGTCTTTGCCTCTGTAACGTTTAGCAACGTCAACTCTGAACTAGCGTTAAACCAAGCCGTTTTGTTTACTGTCAGTGACAACTCGAAGCTCGCTGGTGATGAATCATGGGTGAGCGACCCCAAACTGCTCAACAGAGCGCCTGAACAATACTTACACTTTAAAGTGACAGTAGACAATCAATTCAGTCGTCAAATACCGGTTTGGTTTTCTATTACTTTTCCAGCAATGAAGACCCTTTTAGTCTCTGATGGTACGACTTCATGGGAAACAGGTGACAGCTTTCCCTATAGCTCACGCCCTATAATGACACCCAATTATCACTTCCCGTCAATTTTACCCGCGTCTCGAACAACGGTTTTTAGCGGTTACATGACAGGTGAAATTCTTAGATATAATTTTTCCATCGCAACACCTGAGTATTTTAATAATGGTTATATGAAAGTGTTGCAACGGGACATGGCTTTCTTTGGTGCCATGGTCTTACTGACCGCGTTATGCCTTTTGGGATACTTCGCCAGTCGTAATTTGGTCTTTTTGAGTTTTGCCACCTTTATTTTTGCTACAACCTTTTGGTTTTTCCGCGTCTTCGGCTATGCGTTTGAAATACTGTGGCCAAATACACCAAATATGAACGATATCACCTATGCTATCAGCGTTTATGCGGTTTTGATCAGTGCCTTTTGGGTGATTTTTCAGACCTTGGCCCGAGAAAACCACAAAGTATTTGGCGCGACGACAATAAAAGTTTTTTGCGCGGCATTGCCTTTATTTGGCATTTTACTTTGGCAAACTCTAGGGTTAGACATTGCGTTAAAACTGCCACTTATTATCTTTTTCCCTTACATCCTGATTACGTGCACCGTGATTTATGTCGAGCATAAACGCGGTTCTGACAGAGCGAAGTGGCTGGCAGCCGCTATGTTACCAGTCACGTTTTGTGCACTTGTGCTTATTATTTCTGCACTTTTTACCGTCGATTTGTATCTTGACCCCATCACTACATTTATGACTGGCATAGTGATGACCTGCTTCTTTATGGTAGCTTTGACAGCAAAGTATGTTGTAAAAGTTATGCAACGAGAAAGGGATGCGCAAAAGCAAACGGCCTTTTTGAAAAGTGAACAAGCATCAAAGTTAGAAGCTCTAGTGAGGGAGCGTACACTAGCTCTTGAGGAAACTAACAAAACACTTGCTGAGTTGGCATCTAAAGACAGTTTGACCGCGCTTCCTAACCGTCGATTTCTCGACTTATTTATAGACAACTCCTTTGATAGCAACCTACATGACTTTGACACCCTTACTATCGCAATGTTTGACTTGGATCACTTTAAAAATATCAACGATACGCTTGGTCATGACGCAGGAGATGAGGTACTGAAAGCGGTTGGTTCAGTGCTTGCGCCACTCAACAGCAATAACCAAGTTGCTGCGCGCTACGGCGGTGAAGAATTTGCTGTGGTAAGGCGTATTAACGCGCTTGACGGCATTTTATCAAATAGCGTGGATGAATTTGCCCAGTTACTTAGGGAAGTTCACGCAGCCATAAACAGTCTTGCCATAGACGCTATGGGTAAGAGACAGCTCGGTGCCTGTATTGGTTGGACAGTATGTGAAGGCTCCGGCGATATTGCTGAAGCCTTCAGACGCGCTGATAAAGCACTTTACGAAGCCAAGCACAAAGGGCGTAACTTAATTGTTAGCGCCGTACCTCAGTCCCACGCAGGTGAAAAATCAGGGTTTGCTTGACGATCGCCGCAGTCTAGTGCATCAATTTTTGCAACGTCTTCAGCATCCAGTTTAAGCTCGAGCCTTTGAAATTAGTTTCAAGGTTTTTGCGCTTTGTTGACGAAGGAATGGTAACTAGGCCGTGTGCCAATTCCCATGCCACAACCACTTCGGCAGCACTTACGCCATGCTTTTCAGCAATAGCAATAATAGTATCGTCTTTTAATACCTTACCGACTGCAAATGGCATATAGCCAGTTACGGTAATACCGTGCTTGTCACACGCTTCACGTACTTTTTCATTAGTAAGGTAAGGATGCACTTCCACTTGGTTTGTGGCGATAACACCTTCACCTAGAATGCTTACCGCTTCTTCAATTTGCGCAACAGTAAAGTTTGAGATACCAATGTCTTTGGTTAGCCCCATTTCTTTAACGCGCAGTAGCTCGCCCAGATACTCTTCCATGCTTTCACCATTTTCTGGCGACGGCCAGTGGATGAGTAAAAGGTCAACATACGACAGCTGAAGCTTGGCTAAGCTCTCTTTTACACTATCTACAAAGCCCGCTTTGTTCAGCTTGTCGTTCCATACTTTAGTGGTTACGAACAACGCTTCGCGCTCAACTTCGCTATCTTTGATAGCGCGACCTACCGCTTCTTCGTTTCCATAGATTTGCGCTGTATCTATATGACGAAAACCTACCTCAAGTGCCATGGTCACACTGTTGTATGCTTCATCGTCTTGTAAACGAAATGTGCCTACACCTAATGAAGGTATTTTAGACGGTGACTGATTTACGTTTGGCATGTTGCCTCCTTGTCGATTTTCGTTAATCATGAAATTGCGGTAACACGTACTCTGCTATTCGTTGCATTGCAGTTTCAACAGATTGTGTATTACGCCTGAAATGCAGACCGATGTGATTTACACCCGCTTCTTTTATTGCAAATTTTTGTGTTAGCTTTCTTTGATAAGCCCGTTTACGCCAGTTTCAACCCAAAAACGGTGGCGTTTTATTGGCGCTTCGTCGCTTAAGCAGCCGCACGTTTATCAAGGTGACCACTGAAGCGCGTTACCAGTAATGCTGCAACAGAGATGAGTGCGCCAATCCAAGCAGTATCAGATAGCTGCATTCCGTCGACAATTGCCCCGCCTAAAATAGAGCCAACAGCAATACCTATGTTAAATGCCGCAATATTAAGACCAGAGGCAACATCGACCGCATTTGGCGTGAACTTTTCGGCAAGCTGGACCACATAAACTTGAAGCCCAGGCACGTTTCCAAAAGCAAAAGCGCCCCACACGAGTACTGTAATCACTGCGGCCACTTTACTTCCCATGGTAAATGTCAGCGCAAACAAAATAAGCGCTAATGCAGAGAAGATAATACTTAGTGCGCGAATAGGCCCTTTTTTGTCGGCCAGCTTTCCACCGTAGATATTTCCCACAGCCACAGAAACGCCATACACCAACATAATGAGGCTAATAGCCGAAGGTGCGAAGCCAGCTTCTTGCTGTAAAATTGGCGCAAGATACGTGAAGGCTGTGAAGGTGCCGCCATAGCCAAGAATGGTCATTAAATACACCAACACCAAACGAGGCTGAACTAGCATTTTCATTTGCTCACTTAACGTAGCTGGCTTACTTTGCTTTAAATTATTAGGCACCAACAGCGCGCTGCCAATTAAAGCTATAGTACCAAGCGCTGACACCACCAAGAATGTTGCTCGCCAGCCGAAGCTTTGACCAATCCAAGTGCCAAGCGGCACGCCAGTTACCAAAGCTACAGTCAGTCCAGTGAACATGATGGCAATAGCACTGGCTTCTTTCTCTTTCGCTACTAGGCCCGTAGCAATGGTAGAGCCAATAGAGAAGAATACACCGTGGGCCAAACCAGTAAGAATGCGAGCCACAATCAAACTCTCGTAGCTAGGCGCCTGCCATGCAAGCAAGTTGCCCGCTACAAACAGCGCCATAAGGCTTAACAGCACATGTTTTCTGTTCCACTTTCCGGTTAACGCTGTTAGCACGGGTGCCCCCACTGCCACCCCAACGGCGTAAAGACTTACTAGTAAGCCTGCGCTGGGCAGTGTTACGCCGAGATCAGCGGCGATGGTAGGTACCAAACCAACAATAACGAACTCGGTCGTGCCAATAGCGAACGCACTCAACGTTAGTGCAAATAATGCAATAGGCATTTTGTTTATCCTCACAAAAGTAACTTATGTTATGGGTGTCGTTAATGACCGCCCTTTAAGCCCAATGAAAAATACGGTTCATATGAGCCACGCTTAAAGTGCGCACAGTTTGACGATAAATTTATTTGCAAAAAACAGCACTAATGACAAAATACTTTTGTTAAATATGAAAATATTGGGTGCGACATGCCAGTTTCATCAAAAACAGAAGATTTAGAAGCATTTCTAACGGTTGTAGATACGGGGAGCTTCTCGAGCGCCGCCAATTTACTTAACCAACAAGTTGCAAAGATTAGCCGCGCGGTAACGCGACTTGAAGATACATTAAAAGTCACTTTGTTAAATCGAACCACCCGCAGACTTGAGCTAACCGAAGAGGGCGAGCTTTTCTTGCACTACGCAAGAGATGGCTTGAACGTGTTGGAAAAAGGTGAAGAGGCCCTGCGCTTGTTGCACCACTTACCATCAGGGAAGCTGAGAGTTGATGCCGCTAGTCCGTTTGTCTTTCATCAGCTAGCACCTTTGGTGGGTGAGTTTTGCCAAGCCTTTCCCGACATCACCTTAGATATTACGAGCCACGACAGTATTATTGATTTGTTAGAGCACAAAACCGACATTGCCATACGCATTGGTGATTTAAGCGATTCTAATTTGCACGCCAGGCGCTTAGGTAAAAGTAAACTGCACATTGTGGCTAGCCCACAGTATCTAGCGCAGTCTCCTATATCAGGCGATGCGAGTTCGCTAAACAACCACAGACTGATTGGTTTTAGTGACTCGCCAGCGTTGAACAAATGGCCAATTACGCAAGAGATCAATTTGCGCTACAGCCTTCGCGCGTCAAGCGGTGAAACGATTAGGCAGCTTTGCCTTGCGGGGCAAGGTATAGCATTACTTTCTAATTTTATGGTACATAAAGATATTAGCGATGGCGCATTAGTTCCCATATTTTGCGACGATATAATTAGCCCTAATCGCCGAGAATCAGTACAAGCGGTTTATTACAAAAACAGCGCGGTGTCGTCGCGAATATCGGCTTTTTTAGACTTCATACAGCCCAGGCTCACGCTTTAAGCCGAGTTTACCTGTAATGTAAAGTGCCGTTCGTTACGAAGTTGGTTAGGGCCGATTAGCGCGGCCTTTCCCTAGAATCTTTTTTAGCGTGCTGTCTGGCAGGCCATTAACGATAAGTGCAGCAATCATAAGAATTGCGCCGGCCATTACCATAGGAAGCAACGTTTCGTTTAATATCACCACTGAACTCACATAGCCAACAATAGGCGTAAGTGTACTTATTAATACAATTCTATCGGGCGGAAGTTTTGGACCCGCAGCCACCATTAAACCGAACCCAAGCCCAGTTGCAACGGGCCCAATGTATGCCAGTAACAACCAGTCACCGATGTCGTACGCGCCAAAGTTCGGTGTAGGCTCTACCATTAACGCAATGGCTAGCATGGCGAAACCTGCAATGGTGAATTGCCAGAACACAGCCTCAATCACGCTACCTTTCCACTTGTGAAAGGATACGCGTCTAATTGCCACTGCCCACAATGCCGATGCGAGCAACATACCAAATAAAGGTAACCAAGCGCCTGGCTGACCCGAGGCAAATAAAATCATCGCGCAACCAATGGTTGAAATGCCAGTAAGAATAAGTCGCTTCGAGGGTGGCTTTTGCTTATACCACAGCGTATCTATCAACAGCATCCACAGCGGCGTGGTGTAAATGAGTATACTGGCAGTCCCTGCGGGTATAAATTGAAGAGATACCGTTATTAGTCCCATCGACAAAATAAACTGAAAAAATGCGACGACGAAAACCACAGAGCGATCTTTGCGGTTTAGTACTGGCAAACGCTTTTTGGTGATAAGGACGAATAACGCAAGGACGGGAAGGCTCAAAAGAAAACGTAAACAGACCATCCAAACTGGACCAACGATTTCAAGCCCGACTTTCATGCCAGGCCAATTTAGCCCTAAGCACAGTACTGCAACTAAAAGCATTTTTATACCTTTAGACTGCTCTTTTCCTGCCACCAATGATGAAGACATGTGATAAAAAATCCAATTACAAGAAATGCGTTGAGGGAAAACTCCGCCGCCTGCTCTGATGAATGTAGACAGGGAAATTTACGGGCGCAAATATAAGTGAATTTACGTGGGATTGAAACCTCACCTACCCGTTTTCGAGTAAATTTATCGACCAAATGGTCAAGTTTTTCATTTAGCTTGGAAACAATAGTATACGGGGCAATCGTTACTATCAATGTGGGTGTGAGATACCGAATATAACTGTAGGTCTTCGAGGTATTAATGTGTTCTACAAGTAAAGGGCAACAGAGAGCAGTTTACGTTGGCCTTTCTCTATTTTGCTTACACTTTGCATGTACTTATCTAGACGGAAAAAGAAGAGTTTATAGAGCAGCGGACTTTGTCCACTTCATAATTTTTGCGTTTTCTTTCCCCGTACCGTTAGAGCCACCTTCTGTAGGCTGTGTAGTGTAATAATTTTTGCGCGTCTCTATATGTTCAAACCCTGAACTCTCGTACAGCTTTATAGCATTGTGGTTACTCTCGCGTACCTCTAACCACATTTCGTTCATACCATTTAGCGAGGACTGATTTTTTACGAACTCTACCAACGAGCGGCCTATTCCCTTTCCTCTACAACTGCCATCAACAGCAATATCCATTAGGGTTGCTTCATCTACCACTTCAAGCACAATGGCATAGCCAATAACTTCTTGCCCGTGAAACGCGAAAACACCGTAGTAAGGTTTGGTGAAACAGTCTGCAAATGTAGTTGGCTTCCAAGGTACTACTTGTGCCCGTTCGTGAATGCCATGCGCAAGCGCGATCTGCGCTTCAAAACCTTCTGAAGGTACAATTTTTAATTTTACAGTCACCACTATTGCTCGCTGCTGGTAATATCATCACTATTAACACGACGTCCAGCACTTATCAGCTGAGCCCATAGCTCACGCTTTTGTGTGGAAGTTAGTTTAAGCGGTGCTGCAGGCAATACAATAGCTGCCTCGCTTACCGATATAACTCGGCCGATCATAATCGTATTTGCCCAGCTTGACGGTATACCCAACTGCACGCAGGCAAGCTGCAAGTCTTTCAACCATTGTTGAGACTTCGCTTTTTGTTCGGCACTTAACACAATACCTTCTGGCGATGCTGGCAGTGAAGACGACGCACTGGCTGGGGCGGATGTTGATGCTTTATCAACCTTTGGCTTCTCATTAACTTTTGAACTGCTGCCCATATTTGCACGAAGTTGAGCGAGTCGAGACTGCTTTTCTTCTTTTGAAATAGGTGTAGACGTAGGTTGAGGGCTCGGTGCCTGCGAGAAACCGTTGCTCTGGTTATTTGCTCCACCAGTTTGTGACGACAAACTCTGAGATGAAGGCGTAGCTGAACCCGCATTTTCTTTTAACTTCGCGTCATACGCTTCTTTTGAAATCCAGACAGGTATTCCAATTTCTTGAAGCACAGCCTGCTGATAAGAAGTTAATGACATTTCATCTACCCTTTTCTTTTAAGGTTTATCGCAATCCCAACGTTGCTTGTGCGCAGTTTACTAGAACTACAAGCGCGATTGAATAGCCATAAACTATCTATTATCGCCGTGGTTTAGTGCGGCTACCGCAAAACTTAAAATTATGAGTAAACTCGTAGAATAATCATTAAGGCTTTTAAGCTAGGAGTAGGATAAAAAGCGATTAGGCTTTGTGTTTCTTAATTTTCGAACAAGAACGTTCGTTAGAAGAGAAAGTGGCAGGGGTGGAGGGACTCGAACCCCCAACCATCGGTTTTGGAGACCGCTGTTCTACCAATTCGAACTACACCCCTAGCGCGCTGTGCATTATACGGATGACATTAAAAAGGTAAAGCCTTTTTATTGCTCCTACACACTGCATGCTTAATTAACACGCAATGCGCTGTTTTTTCATTCGAAAACCGTACTTTTCAATTCGGTATCGTGCTTTTTACCTTTTTCAAGCGCGGCAAACCACAAGTCATTGGTTACCTCTACTATATCAACATGCAGCTCAAAGTTTTTTACTGCATAGTTTTCATCTATGTTCATCACACTGGCATAGTGCTTCACTAGGTCAAGGCTTGACGCCTTGCTTAACTTATTTATCAAACCACAACTTGCTAAGTCGAAATAGCGGTTCCCCATGGCCGCATATTCCCAATCAATAACCTTTAGTTCATTGTTGGGAGTAAGCATCAAATGGTTAATAAGCAAGTCGTTATGGCAAAGCACGTAATCTTGGTCATTTTGCTCGCTTTGGATAACATTACTTCTAAGCGCTTGAGCTTTTTTAAAAAGAAAACTGTCTTCATCTAGCGCTGCTGCTTTTATGTAGTGTTGCCACCTAGCTGCTAACTCAAGTGGTCGCGCAGTTACTGGCAACTGATGAATAAGGGCAAGGGCTGTAGCTAACTGCTTAGGCGTTAGCTCAGGATTAGACGTGTTTTCCAGCCATTGTTCAACCCAAATGGTTTCGTCATCGCTTAGCCATAAAGGCTGTGGTGCTATACCTAACTTAAATAGCTGTTGCTGTAGGGCAAATTGATGAGCTCGATTTACGCCACTAAAGTCATCGTTCCCCATCCACTTTACCGCGAAGTCGCGAGAAAATTCATCACTTAGTTGCTTGTTTACAACGTTATCTTGTACGCGATAAACATGATTTACCGCGCCAGAAGGATGCTGTGAAACTTGAATATTGTCGCTTAATCTAAGCGCTTTTTGCACCCTGGCGATGATATCCAACTTGTTCACCTTGTTTTTTGTACTGCATTAGCCACTGGTAATAACCAAAAACAGCAAAGCCTACGTAACCTAAGAACAAACAAGCAGACAGTGCATAGCCAACTTGTAAATACAAATATGCAGAAGCTAAATTGATAAAAAACCAATATACCCAATTTTGCAGAATTTTGTGTGCCACCATAAAAGTGGTAACTACACTCAATAAATTAATGCTTGCATCTAATAGTAGGTACTCACTATTAAACTGTGAGCCTGCCACTTCAGACAAACCCCATGCAAGAAGTAGCATACTGGGAACTATGACCGCATGTAGCCACAAAGGCCAGTGGCGAACAGGTTTAACATCGCCGTTCTCAGCGCCTTTCGACCACTGATAATACCCATAGCCAGCCATAACCATATAAAAAAAGTTAAGGGCAGACTGGAAAGGTAATGTCACTTGCCAAAACAACCACGTGTAAATGGCCGTACTGACAAATGCGCATAGCCAACACCAGCTATTTTGCTTAGCGGCTAACAGTACATAGGCAATGGCAAGCACTACCGCCACCCACTCTAACAGCGAGGTGGCGGCTATTTGTGACGTAAATTCAGAAAAGAAACTAGCCATTAAGACGACTTTCTAGCTTGCATGGCATCAAAGTTGAGAAATTTAGCGACAAAAATAGCCTGCCCTACTTCCTCGTGCGTTCTTTGCATTTCTTCTCCAAGCACTTTCATTACCTCAGCGTACTCGCCGGTAACTTGCGTGCTAGTTGAACTTGTTGACACCGACAGTTCACTATAGCTGTTTAGCCTATCAATAAACGTTTGAATAGGCGGAATATACTCGTTCACCAAAGGGTACAACGACAGTTCAACCATAACTTGCATGCTAGTTTCCTCTTAAATTAAAACGCGTATTTCACGGTAACGCCGAACTGGCGACCATTACCCAATTGGTAGTAAGGTTCATCAAATGCATACTCATCACGAGGGTCGTTGCTAAAACCACCAAATCCACGGGTGTAGTACTCACGATCAAACGCATTTTGAACCCAAAGCGACGTTTGCCAATCACCGTGTGAAACAACAATTTCAGAATTTACCAATGTTGTACTTGGTGACGTTACATCGTGACCGTCAGAGAAGCGATATTCACTTTTGTAATCGACATCCACACGCCACATTACCGTATCTGTAAGTGCGTACTCACTATAAAAATTAGCAGTCCATTTAGGTGACTGAGCCTGCCTTTGCTCTGAAACTTCTGTACCGTCAGCAAGCGTATATCCCTCGAAGGTCGCACTTAAGTAACCTACACTGGCATCTAATGTCCAAGCATCACTTGCGAACCAACGTAGCTCAAGTTCTGCACCTTTGTTTGTGCCTAAATCAGCATTATCAATAATGTCTATAAAACTCGAAGAGCCATCTTCACGTGTAACTACATCGAAATCACTAACTTGGGTGTCTTTTCGATCCATGTAAAAAAGGGCAGCACGTGCTATAAGCTCAGGCGTGAACAACGGGCCTTTAACCCCTATTTCGTAGTTCCAGTTGTATTCTTCATCGAAGAAACGTTGCTCGTCGTTCACACGGCTATCGGGGTTGAAGCCTGCCCCTTTAAAGCCCCGAGAAATACTGCCGTAATAGAAATGTTCACCTTGAGTGTATTGAAGTGCGACTTTCCCACCTACCATAGTCGTGTCGAATGAACGCGTTAGCAGATTGTTGTCAGCATAGTCAAAATCGTAGTTTTCTAACCTTAAGCCTGCTACTAGCACAAGGTTGTTGCTTAAGCGACTTTCAGTTTGCGTGTAAAGCGCTGTGGTCGTTGGCGCATATTCACTAGCAAAATCATTATCTAAGTAGGTGTACTGACGTAGTAGTTTTTCTTCCGTGCTTTTATAAAACACACCTACTGTCCAATCTGTCATGCCATTAAATAATGCTGCATCGTCAGATGATACAAAACGAACTTCGCCAGTTTGCGTTTCTACATCTCGATAATACGCATCGAAAGAGGTATAGCCTGAGGGATGAAAACCAGTGAATGTCCAATCTTCATCATATCCATAACCAATGTTATGAGATGCATGTGTTGCAATAACAATAAGATCGCCCGCCGATGTAGTGGTTGTAGAACGAGCGCTTACTGCGTGGGTTTGGTGCTCATCAAAACCAGGTTCATCAGATAGCGTTCTATTATTGTTATCTAATGAAAATGCATCATAACCGTTATCGATATCAAACCAACGGTAAGCTAGGGCTAATGTTGTTCTATCATCTACCCTGCCTTCTACAGCAACTCGTAACGCCGTTTCATCAATGTTGTTGGTGTCGTCTCTGCCTAAGAACGTGTTTTCAACAAAACCATCACTTCTATTGTGTACCAGCGCAACGCGGTACCCCCAGTCTGAATTAATGTCGTCTCCCGTTGCGCCTTCAACGCGGTAGCTATCTTTATTTCCAACACGGGCTTCAACATATTTAGGAGCATCGCTGCCAACATCGTTACTAGAGAGTTTTACTGCACCAGCAAGCGCCCCTGTGCCGTACAAAGTCACTTGTGGACCACGATAGACTTCCAACTGCTTTGTATCAAAGATAATACCCGCAGCAGCCAAACCAGAGAAATCAAATTCATCAACGATAAAGCTAACTGAAGGGTTAATCGGTTCTGCAAATTGACTGCGTTCACCGATACCACGAATTTGGACAAATCTGCCGCGAGAAGCGCCTGCTGCAAAGTTTACGTTGGGAATACTGTTAAGTACGCTATCGATATGACTTGGTTGGCGACTGCGAAGACGTTCTTGATCTAATATCGTTGCGCTTGCGCTTAGCTGATCAAGGGTGGTTTGTCTGAAGTCTCCCGTTACGATAACACGCTCTATATTTGAAGATACGTTATTCGAATCATTGCTTGTGTTTGACTGTTGAGCGTAAGCCGCAACTGAACTTGCTAGCAGGGAAAGCGTGAAAAGTGTTTTATACATGGGATCTCTTGTTCTTATTGAAGAAAAAAGATCCGGGTCTAACGGCAGGTGATAAGGCTATATTGTGAACCATCCCTACGCCGGTATTATCCGGATCAGGTTTAAGGGTTCCCACGAATGTGGATCTCAGACCGAAAACGGACACCCCTTGGTATTGTCGAGACTTTAACTTAAGGCCCCAACATCTGCGACGGAGTCTACCAGTTCGATACACGCCGTCAAGCAGATAACACCTTAAGCTAACTTCATATTTTTATATGCTATATAACGCTAAGCGCTTACTGCTACGCTTCGTTAGTGTTCATATTTAAACGACGCACTTCATCGTCAGTTTGTGCCTTTAGCCCTTCTAGCGTTTTACCGTGAGCGGTTGGCTGACGTGAGTCTGGGTCAACCTTTACAAATACTATATCGTCGGCGAAACAAATGGTCTTTTTAGTTGCCTTGTTGCGCACTAAACAACTCACAGTAATCGAAGTGCGGCCAACGGCCTTGGTTTCTAAACCGAACTCAACTATATCGCCCTGCATCGCTGGTGATTCAAAACTGATTTCACCAATGTGCTTAGTGACCAAGCAGTTTGTCTCTAGCTGACAAATAGCCCAAATTGCGGCTTCTTCGTCTATCCATTCTAACGCGCGGCCACCAAATAAAGAGTTGGCATAATTAAGGTCATTTGGCATTACTAAACGCCGAGAAAGAAAGCGCATTCGAATTCCTCATAATAAATCGCTACTATAGCGTTAGATTATACCGAAAAAACTGATTCATGGCGCTACCTCAATTACGTGATTGGCTTTTAGCCCCTTACAGTGAACACCACTCGCATTCAACTATCCATTTTCATCGAAGAATGCTTATTGTTTCTGGGAAAGATAAATTTTGTGACACCACTGTCATTGATATACACAAGTATGCAGCTGAGTCCTCAGATTTAACTGTTACGCTTTTCACCGGCGATAAACTAAAGGGCAAGAACAGAAAAAAGGTGCTTGGCAGCGAGAGTGATATTGCGATTCTAGACTGCCGCGGCTTGTTTAAACCCGGTGATGTAATGGCGGTTTCGGGTACCGTGAAACAAGGTGGTTGTTTAGTATTAATTTGCCCTACGCTTGATACGTGGCCACAAAACGTACCCGTATCGTTCGTTTCTCACGGGTTTACACTAGACTATAGCCGCTATCTTAATCGGTTTATCAAGCGTTTACGTAACGACACAAACGTTGCATTTCTCTCTGAAATGTTAAATCGGCTACCCAGCATACAACACTATAAAGTTGACAATAAATCACAAGAAACGTATCGAGGCTCGCTATTCCAATCACAAGAGCAGGAACACGCATACAGTCAGCTATGCCAAGCTTACTCTCTTCAAAAACTTAATGCGGTAGTCACAGCACCTCGAGGTCGCGGCAAATCTTCTTTATTAGGCTTGTTTATTCAAAAACTTTTAAGGGACGGTAAACGGGTTCTATTAACAAGCGAGCTGTTTGAAAATGTGAAGAATGTTATGGCACGTATTGACGAGCATGGCTACGCAGACGGTTTGGCAACAGAAAGCTCGGGCAAGTCAAACAAGCTAAGCCACCAAGCCAGAAGCCCTCAAGAGGGCTTTGTCAAATGGGTACCACCCGATAGCGAGCTGCTTTATAACGCAGGTTCAGATGAGAAAAAATACGACATTATTATCGTGGATGAAGCCGCGTCCATTCCGCTACCCGTTGTATCAAACATTATTACTCACAATAGTCAGTGGATTTTGAGTACCACTATGCTGGGTTACGAAGGCTCCGGAAGCGGTTTTTTGCACAAACTAATGCCGAGGTTACACAATGTATCGCTTTTTCTTGAACTTACGACGCCATTAAGATGGTTTGAAAACGACCCTATCGAAACATTTTTCAACCAAACATGCTTATTTGAAACGGAAAATTCTGATAATGAAACAAGCTTACCTGCACTAAACAATGCGTTTTCTGAAAATGCAAAACCATCTAAACAATACACAAATGCGCTTGCTGAAGACTGGAGTTTTACAATTTCATCGTTTGAAGACATTAGTGAAAGCGCTCTAGTGCAAGTTATGTCACTGTTATCTCTTGCCCATTACCAAACTACCCCTGACGATTTTATGCGCTTAATGGACAGTGCTGACATTTTAATCGCTACGCTTATGAGTAACGACCGTGTAGTTTGTGCCGCGGTTATTAATATTGAAGGTGCTAAGCAACTTGAAGGCATTGCCGTCGCCATAGCGGCAGGCAAACGTCGACCAAAGGGCCATTTAGGTGCGCAAAGGCTAACATTACTCTCTGCCAACCCAAATGCTGCTACACACCAATATTGGCGAATTAATCGTATCGCGGTAAATACTGCAATTCAAAGCAGGGGCATAGGTAGCAAGCTCATTGAAAAAATAGTGTTTGAAGCCTACAAACATAACATAGACGGGCTTTGCACATCTTATGGAACGACGAGAGCGCTTGATAATTTTTGGGCGCGCAATAAATTTGAAATTGTCGACTATGGCCGTAAACCTAATAAAGCTAGCGGCGAAACAAGCGCGCTAGCCGTACTACCTCTTAAAAGCAAGGTGAAGTCACTGGTGGCTGACCTAATAGCCCTTAGAGATAGCTTTACGAGTACAATGACGATTACTCACTTACCTAACATAGTAATTGATGTCTACGACAAGAAGTTATTGGAGTTTACCAGCGCGACGCGCCCCTTAGATGATGTGTTACCCATTCTAAATAAAATAGCCTGTCAGGCTGGGTCAACTAAAATTAAAAGTAATGTCCCCAGTGCTTCAAGAGAGGCTAGAAAGAGACTATTACTCGTGGCTGAGCTATTTAATCAGCAGCTGGAACTAAAAGAAGCACTAAAATGTTCAAATAAAACTATTGAACCGCTATTTGAAGTGTTAAAGGCAAACGGCATAAAAGACGCTACGCAATTGTTACGAAACGATCTGAAGTCTGTATACAGTAATTAGGAAAGAAACACCGTTGGCATTAGGGGCGAACACATTCTCAAAATCAATATGAAAAGTGTCAACGCTGTTTAGGATGGGTCAAATGCATAAAAAAAGCCTCCTAGTGGAGGCTTTTTAGCAAAATCCGGATATTAAATGCTAATACCGCGGTTTTTCGCTTTTTCCTTAATATAAGGTTCCCACGCTGCAGCGTTGCGGCGTAGTGAGCGATCTTTCTTAGCTTCTTGTACGTGTCTGTAGGCAGACTTAAAGTTACCTGCATAGAAGTTCGCTTCCATAAGAGTGAAGTGAATCTTCTCTGGGTCTTCAGCGCCACGTTCTAGAGCATTTTCTAGAGCTTTAATTGCGCCTTTATAGTCTTCAGCTACTAGCAGAAGTGTACCTTGCTTACGATAGTGCTCAGGGTCTGAACTTTTAGCAGCAGCTTGTGCATACATATTAGCTGCAGTTTTGAAGTTCTTCGCCTGGTGATAGGCATTAGCAATACTCGCTAGCATATCAGCATCATTCTTCAACAAACCCTCTTTCATGTGCTTTTCAAGCATTTTAGCTGCTTTGTAAGGCATGCCATTGCTTTGATAAAGCTGTGCAAGGGTTTTAATCTCAGAATCTTTCTCAAGATAGCCTTGGATGTAAGCCATCTCTAGCGTAGAAAGTGCTTTCTTATAGTCTTCCACTAAGATGTAGAAAAAGCCCAAACGTGACCACCACGTTTTCTCTTGCGGGAAAGTTCTTACAAGATTTTCCGCAACAGCAACCGTTTCTGGGTACATCTTACGCTCGTAATAAGAAGTAAGCTTCAGTACATACGGGTTTTTGTTTGGCTCTTCAAACAAAGCAATAGCTCTGTCTGCTGGCTCAACCATCTTATCTAATTGCTTAGACTCATAGTAGGCCTGAGACAAACGTGTATATACGTCCGGATCTTCTTTACACGTGAAGTCCATCCACTGATTATACCATTTTACGGCATCAGTGTACTTTTCTTCCTGCATGCTCAAATCACCTAGAAGTTTAAGTGTTTGAGAGTGCTCAAGGTCGTTTAACACTTTTGGCTGTACAGATTCAACCAAGTAATTATACGCTTTACCGCCTTGACCTTCTTGCGCAGCAAGTAAGTTACCGATGAAACGACTTACGTATGCTTTATCGAAATCGTCAGATGCGTCGATTTCGTAAAGAATATTAAGTGCTTCATCAACTTGATCTTCATTGTAGAATTCAAACGCTTTTTGAACTTTCTTACCGGTACGCTCACCTACTAGCGTTGTCTTTCCCTTTTCATATCCAGGACAAACAACAGGTGATGACTGCGCTAGGGCAGCCGGTGCTGAAAGCACCGCACTTGCACCTAGCACCAAAGCAACGGCTGACATTTTGAATGAACGTTTCATCATGATCATTGCTCCAGTTTAAAGTCAAGCTGGACGAACATGCCAGGCTGTTTTACTGGCTTGCCATCTACAATCTTAGGCTTGTATTTCCACTTACGTAGAGCACGACGTGCTTCACGGTCGAATACGCGCTTAGGTTCAGCTTCAATAACTTCGATATCTTCAACACCACCAACTTCGTTGATAGTGAAAGACAGTCTAACCCAACCTTCGCGGCCGTCGCGGGCTGCATCAGGTGGATATTTCGGATCGATACGAACGATAGGTGTTGCTTCACCGTCACGTTGCATTGCACCAACACCACCAATGTTTACACCCACACCACCTGTGTCGATAGCAGGAATAGCTAAGCTAAAGCCATCTGCATCAGGTTCCGCAGTTTCCGGCTCTACTTGCTCCATTTTCGGAGGCTGTGGAGGCGGAGGCGGCGGTGGTGGTGGAACACGAGTACGCGTCTGCGTCTGGTCGTCTGGTTCCTGCATTACAATATCGATAACCGGTGCAGGCGGTACTTCGTCTGCTGGTCTAGATGAGTTTTCAATCAACTTAGCCATTAGAACGAAAAGGGCAAATGCAACACCAGCACCTAAAAGTATAGATACAATTATACGTAACATCTTATCCCCTTGCCGCTACCGAGACTCGGTTAACGCCAGCGGCTTTAACCTGATCCATAATCTCAACTACCAAACCATGCTTCGCTTTAACATCAGCTTGAATGATTACGTAGTCAGTAGGCTGCTCGGTAAGCAGTCTTTCAATATTCGCTCTTACGCTGTCCGGCGAAACTTCACGCTTGTCTAGCCATACATTTCCGTCTTCAGTTACAGCGATGAAAATGTTTGCGTTTTTGTGAAGAATTGCCTGGCTCGCATCTGGCTTGTTGACTTCGATCCCTGCTTCTTTAACGAAAACAGTGGTAACGATAAAGAAGATCAGCATGATAAACACGATATCCAACATGGGCGTCATGTCGATCTGTGCATCTTCTTCCTCGGTTCTGACTTTTCGAGCCATAATCTCTCTCTCTAATGATGTGGCAGGCTATCAACTAGCCCTTCTCTTGCCAGCTTCACTTTCGCTTCAAGACGTGAACTGATAAACAGTCCAGATAGCGCGGCTACCATTCCCGCCATTGTCGGGATAGTTGCCATAGAGATACCAGCCGCCATTAGACGAGCGTTGCTGGTGCCCTGTGTTGCCATTGTCTCGAAAACACTGATCATACCGGTTACTGTTCCAAGTAGACCGATTAGTGGACACATTGCAATAATGGTTCTAATAATCAGCATTCTAGCGTTTAGGTCGTCTGACGCTTGAGAAATCCACGCGTCACGGATTCTATGCGCATACCATGATGTGGTATCTGCTCGGGCATCCCATTTAGCGATGATGTTTTTCTTCACTTTTGGGAAGACCGAGGTTAAATACCAGTAACGCTCAATCATTAATACCCACATGAGAAAGAGCGCGGCAGCAACGAAGTAAAGTACGTCACCGCCGGTAGCGATAAAGTCCCTGACCGATTCGAATAATCCAATCAGGTAATTCATATTACGCTTTCTCCGACTCTGAGTGAGCAGCTACGATACCCGCAGTTTGCTCATCAAGAATGTGGATGATTGACTTGCTACGAGAAGCTACGATGCTGTGAGTAAGGATTAGAGGCAGTGCCGCAATAATACCCTGAGCTGTAGTTACAAGAGCCATTGAGATACTTCCTGCCATCATACGTGGGTCACCAGTACCGAATAGTGTGATGGTTTGGAACGTCTCAATCATACCAAGTACTGTACCAAGTAGACCTAGTAGAGGAGCAATCGCTGCGAAGATCTTGATTACATTGATGCCGCTTTCAATTCTTGGAAGCTCGCGAAGAATCGCTTCATCAAGTTTAAGTTCAAGGTTTTCTGCGTCAGCAGTTTTGTTCTCTTGGTAAACTTTAAGGATACGACCAAGAGGGTTACCTTCAGATGGGTTGCTCACGTTCTTAAGCTGTGAACGCATTTTTCCACCAACGATTGTTAGCGTAATCATTTTGTAGATACCAATTAGAAGGCCAACAGCAAGCATTAGCGTAATTGTGTAACCTACTGGACCACCAGCGTGGTAACGCTCAGACATAGTCGCTTTCTGCTTCAATAGACCAAGGATTGCACCTTGAGACGGGTCAGCATAGAAAGGAACGATACCTGAAGACGTGTCGATTAGTTCGTCAGCAGAAGCTACGAAGTGACCATCTGGTTGACGACCAAGAGGCTGAACAACTTCAGCTTCAGCGTCATACGCTAGGTAACCTGCTTCACCAACAAGGTTGAATGTACCAACACGAACAACTTCTTGCTGTGAAGAGCCACCGTCAAGATTTACAACTTCTGTTGTAAACTTAACTACTTCACCGCCTTCAGTCATTTCTTTTTGAAGTGCAAACCATAGGTCTTCTAGTTCTTTAATGTTTGGAAGACCTTTTGAGTCTTCAGACATTTCAGCTAGGAACTGACCACGGCCAGGGAATTGAGCACTAACGATTGACGTAGAGATACGACCGTAAGCTTCTGATGACGCTTGACGTACCACACCGAACATCTCACCAAGAGTACCAGTTGCCTGGTCTAGCTCAGCGGCTTTCTCGTTTAGCGTAACTTCGTTGTCTGAGAATTGCTTCTGTAGACGGTCACCACGAGCTTGTTCAGCTTTAAGGTCTGCTTGTGCTTTGCGAAGAAGTGCTTGTTTGTCAGCACGTGCTGATTGGAACTCAGCTTCGCGTTGCTTATCTAGGCGAGCTTCAGAAACACGGTTCTGTTGAACCTGATCTAGAAGGTCTTTCAGGCTCTTTGCTTCCTGAGCCTGCGCTCCGGTTGCTGCAACTGCAACTGTCGCAGCGGCTAAAAGAGATTTGAATACTGGTTTCATTAACAATTACTCCGCTGCGCTAATTGGTAGTTTAATCAGATCCGCAGGAATGACGTTGTTAGCCATTTTAACTGCGTCAACAACTGAAGACAGATACTCGTCACCCAGTTTTTCCCATGCGCGGCTTTCGTTGTTCCATACCCAAGCGTGAGTTTGGTCTAGAGAAAGTGCAACTAGCGCCGTACGACCTAGGTTAAAGAAGTCAACAGTAACTTCTGTACCTGCGTCGTCGATAGTACCTTGGTAAGAATTGATCTTAGTACCATACTCAACTTCTACTAGGTAAGCTTCTAGTACCTGACGAAACTGCTCAGAAACAGTAACGTTAGAGTTAGCCATAAGGTCGCGTAGACGCTCAACACGAGCTAGACGCTCATCTAAGTGAATTGGACGGTCTAGCTTGATGAACTGCTCTAGGCTGTCAATCATGCGGAACATAAGAGGAACGATGCCCTGCTTAGTTTGTTCGATGCTGTCGATTTGACGCTGCAACGAGTCGATACCGCGTTGCTGGTCAGCAACAAGGCTAGCGATGTAATCGTTGTAGATTTTAAGGTTTTCTGTCTCATCTACTGTTTGACGATACTCAACAAGTAGTTCTTGAGACTGTTCAAACAACGTATTGATTTTTTCTTGAGATTTCGCTGCAGCCGCGTGGATTTTCGCTTCTTCTTTATGAAGATCTTCAAGCGTATCTGCAGAGACTGCGCTACCTGTTAGTGCGAATGCACCCATAACAGTAGAAGCAATAAGAGTTCTCTTGCTCATTTTGGACATAGTTCCCAACCAAATTTCTTATTTGAATCCTCGCCGATAGGAAAATATTCGGGCAAGGGGCGTATAAAACTTTCACAATTTTGTTTCAGGAATGTAGTACAGACGTCAATTGCCAGTACTACGAACCTATTATAGTCACATGGAATGTTACGTTTAGTCAAGTAACACACTGTTTACACCTAATAGATTTCATACTTCCTGCTTGTTTTGTGCGCATTTTTTGTGTGCTGGCTAATTTAAATTAGAAGCAGTTAACAACAATTGTCTTCATGTTATGCCTTAATCGATTAACTTCTATTCAAGAAGGCAATTAACCAACATCAATCACTTCTTTTCGTAAAACACTTCGTTACGGCCACGCTTACTTTATTCACTACCTTAATTTAACGAATTACAAACCAAATACTAAAAAAAGTAGAGTTTCAGTAATGAATAGAAGGTAGTGTTTAGATTCATGTTAATTACCTCACCTCAATCAATGATAAAGGCTACATAAGTAAACGCGTTTAATTGGAACGTTTGTTTTTAGTGATTTTGCCTATCGCTTAGGTAGAAAAAAGCCCCTGCAACAATGTTGCAGGGGCTTTAAAGCTACACGTTTTTAGCTATGGATATCTTCGTTTTTAGAAAGCCATCGTTAGCGTGAAGCGATATGTACGACCTAATACATCATAGTGAGCAGGAAGCGTGTTACCCGCATTGTAATCAGTAGCCGCAGCCTGACCGCCTACTACTGGCGGCGCTTTGTCAAACAGGTTGTCTACACCAAACGCCAAACGCGCATAATCAGTCACCTGATAATTAGCGAATAGGTCGAAGTAGCTGTAAGAACCAATTTGTCTAAACGGTTCGAACGTAGTAGCAACAAGACTCTCTTCACGCTCGATATCGCTTAGGTAACGCCACATAAGTGACACCGAGTAGTCGTCGTAGCTCCATGTTGCACGATTAACCGAGCGAGTTTTATGTTGCGGGTTACAGTTAGGACCATAAAAGCCATTGCAATCTATGATATCTGAGGTTGGTGCACTTAGCCTTTCAGCCTCTAAATAATGGTTTACATTACCATTTAGGCTTAAGTTGCCGTATTCACCGATATCGAAGTTAAAGTTATAAGTTGCTTCAATACCACGCGTGCGCAACCAAGAAAGGTTGGTGGTAAACGTTGAAATACCCGAACCATCTAATAGCAGGCCACCACCAACACGTGTGATTTGGGCACATTGATCAAGGTTACCTAGTACATAACAGCCGTCTAAGATCTCTTGCGGGCTGTTTTCACTGATGTATCCGTCTACGTCAATGTCGTAATAATCTACAGACAATAGCGCAGAGGTTGCCCAGCTAACTTCAGGTGTAAACACGAAACCAGCAGTAAAGGTTTTCGCAGTTTCTTCATCAGGAAGTGCGGCAGGGTTAGAACCAGAGAAGGTGTTAATTTGGCCCTCGATGATGTCTTCAACCTGACCAACTTGGCTCTCAGTCATGCCTGTAGCCACACAAAGAGCACGTAAATCAGCATCACCTGCTAGTGCAGTTGCATTTGCTACCGAACAAGGGTCTAAGTCTGCGTTATCAAGTGACGTTGTTGTAGGTGCGAAAAGCTCACCTACGTTTGGAGCACGTGTTGCTTGCTGGTTCATTACACGAACAAGCAGTTCGCTGCTTGGACGCCACGCAAGACCTAGTTTCCATGCACCAACATCACCAACCGTATCAAAGTTTGAGTGACGGTAACCGAATTCTAGCTCAAGTATTTCAGCAAATGCCGCGTCTTCTACAAGCGCAAATCGACCTTCACCGTAAAGTTCGTTAACTTTGAAACTACCGCCTACTGGCAGCGAGTTACCACCTGCACCACCTAGACAGCTAGAAGGCGCCAATTTCAAACACTCGTCAGGCGTAAAGCGTGAAAGGTCTTCGCGGTACTCGTAACCGAAGCTCATTGAAAGAGGCGTGTCAGCAAATGGAGAAACGAAGTTCTCGATTGGACCGTCGATGTTCGCCATAAACACGCGCTGTTGGTACTCGGTACGAGAAAGCGCAGTCGCTGACGCATAGCCAGCCATTTCTGGCGTAATTGTGCCAAAGCCACCAAAGATGTTAAGCGGAACACAGCCGTCGCCACCTGTCAAACAACGCTCTGTATCTACTGCATTAAGTGCGTTAGCGATGTTGTCAACGTTGGTGTAGCCTGCAAAGGTATTTACACGGTTAGTCTCACCGTGCTGGAACGACACATCGTATGCCCACTCATCGGTAATAAAACCTTCCATACCTACCAAAATCTGGAATTGGTCAGTATTAAACTCTGTTGAACGTGGACCTAACTCCAGCGTACGACGGAAGAATGTGGTACGCATACGGTCTTCAGCATCTACAACGCCGTTGCCGTTCACGTCTGTCCAAGTAAGTGGAAGACCTGATTCAGCTGCAATTGCGTTTTGCTCATTAAGACCATCGATATTTTCGTTTGCCGCTGTAATAAATGCCGAACGCGCCGCGTCACTCATAAAAGGATTAGCTAGCGGAATATCAAATACGCTACCGAAAATACCAGAAGGCGCTACTTGTTGACGAACGCTGGTGTTCGTGAACGTAATGGTTGAGTAGGCTGTATGCTCGTCGCTAATATCATAGTGACCCATTGCTGTTGCAGACCAACGCTTTGCCGGCGTTTGGTAGTAGTTGAATGGGTTAAAGTTAAACGCACTACATGTATCGCCGTTCACCCATGTTCCGTCATCACGGAACTGACCGTTTGCACCTGGCACACCAGGAATTTGCATACGAGTTGGCATTGTTGTACCTGAACCACCACCTGGAGCAACAACGTTAGGCGTTTGGTCACCACAGTTAGCTGGTGGAGCCACAGGTGGAGTGCCATCTAAAAACTGCTGAAAGTTTGCACCTGAAGCTGTTGAAATACCGTAATTACCTAGGTCACGCTGGCCGAGTAGTAGCGGGTCACGGTCAAGCCAGCTAGCGGAAACAACGGCATTACCACGATCGCCGTCAAAATTACCACCTACAGTGAGTGAAATATTTTTCGTTTGCGCATCAGCTTGATCAGTACGCGAGTGTGAAATTTCTAACTCGGCACCTTCAAAGTCATCTTTAAGTATAACGTTGATTGCACCTGAGATTGCATCAGACCCGTACACCGCTGACGCACCACCAGTCACAATATCGACATTTTTAATAAGGGCTGTTGGAATAATTGAAGTATCAACTTCACCTTCATTATTGTAAGGCACAAGACGCTTACCGTTCATCAAAACAAGGTTACGGTTTTCGCCTAAACCGCGCAAGTTAACTGTTGCCGCACCGCCCGAACCGTTGTTAACGCTACTGTTATCACCTGGAATAACACCAGGTAATAAACGTAAAACACGTTCTAGTTCAGGTTGCTGCAACTGCTCAATCTGTATTTCGCCTACGGTTTGAATTGGGCTGGTTGAAACTGCATTTGGGCTACGGATACGAGAACCCGTGACTTGGATTTTTTCGACTGACTCTTCTGCTGCACTATCTGGTTCTTGGTTTTGCTGTGCCATCACAGGTGTTGCAAGTGCAAATGATGTTGCACCGACTACACCCGCTAACTTTACTGCTAAAGCCAACTTAGATGTTGTAAACATGTGTTGTCTCCCTGTGCCATTGAATTTTTCAGTGGCCCTTTTTGTCGTTATTGTCACTTTATTATGTCTGAAGTAGAAACTTCAAAAATGATAATAACCACATCCTTGTAAACTGGTCAACAAACAAACGATTTCGATTTTTCAGAGTTCAATTACTTTGAATATTTTCCTCAATATAACGTAAACATAAATTTACAAAAATTAATTAAAGGAGTTCAAATGCTGAAAAATCGTCATTTTGAAAAAGTCTCAAACTGGCCGCGAACCTGTAGCTATATTGCCAAACTGAGACTAATAGTGGCGCTAAAACTTCTGTTTACATATGCACATAATAAAAAACCCCTCTAAGTAGAAGGGTTTTTTTAAACATTCAAAGAATGGAGGCTTAGAAGGTAGCTTCGAAACCTACATACCAGTACGTTCTGATTGCATCGTAAACGTCTGCAGCAGTGTTTGTACCTGTTACATCTCCAGGAATACCTTGGCCTAGTAGTGGAGGCTCTTTGTCGAACACGTTATCCACACCAACAAACACTTCATATTGACCATCGTTAAACGCATAACGCGCTTGGATATCGTGATAGAAATATGAACCAATTGTACCAAAGTCTAGCTGATCATTTTCGATATTAACGCCATCAATATATCGAGTAGACCAGTTAACTGTTAGATCATTCCAAGCGTAAGTGATGTTTGCATTCGCTTTCCACTCAGGAGAACCAATTTCACCAAGAGAGTCAACAACTTCACCACCTTCAAATGGAGTAAACTGGTCTTTATCTACATAAGTACCTACTAAGCTAGTTACTAATGTACCAGGACCAACGTCAGTTGTGTAATCTACCGCGAAATCTACACCTGAAGTTTCTTCGATCGCAACGTTGATGTCTTGAGCGTTAATACGACGAACTAAGCCAGTGTCAGGATCACGCTGAATTAGACTACAGAATGGGTTGTTAGGGAAGCTAGCTTGTCTAACACACTGATCAACTGTAGTTTGCGCAGTGAAACTGTTAATCGCATCAGTAATCTCGATATCCCAGTAATCGATGGCAATATTCAAACCTTCGATTTGTGATGGAGAGTAAACGAAGCCAACAGTAAATGTTTCACCTTCTTCTTCTTTCAGGTCAGGATTACCCGCTGCAATACCACCTGCACTTCGAATGTTAGTTGCGAATGGATCAAGTGTTGCAGTACCTGGGATTGTGGCACAGTTAGCTTGTACCTGTGCAGATTGCTCTGTGTATACATCCTGTTCTTCACCAGAAGCACTTTGTCCACCACGGCCACCAAATGCGCACGGATCAACAAAGTTACGGAATGTTTCAGTACCTGGATCAAATAGTTCGATAATCCAAGGAGCACGCACCGCGGTCGATAGACTACTACGTACTTTCAAGTCTTCAGTAGGCTGCCAATCAAGTGCCACTGTATAGGCATCTGTACTACCAATAGTTGAGTAGTCAGACGTTCTATATGCAAGCTCTAAACCTAAATAATCAGCAAATTGCATGTCAGCTAACAATGGTACACGCGATTCAATAAAGAATTCTGATACGTCGTAGTCCCCAGCAATGTTAGGAACAGTATTACCAGTAGTTAGGCCTGATTGGGCAAGTGCATCAGAATTGAATTGAGCAACCTCTTTACGCTGCTCATAACCCAATGCAACACCAAGGTCCCCTGCAGGTAGCTCATAAGCAAATCCGTCGACAGTAACACCGAATACTTGCTGTTCTGCACGTGAAGTTGTTTGAGGGTTAACAGTAACAAAATCTAACGCTTCACCGGTCATCGCACCAGCACCGAAAACGTTTACTGGAACACAGCCTAAAGACCTAAATAGTGGGTCAGCACATTGAACAGTACCGTCTTCCAATGTTTCTGTATCTAGCGCGTTAATAAAGTTAAGTGTTTGGATTACACCACTATTAACTTGGTCACGAGAAACACTACCCCATTGATAGTAAACTTCATAGTTCCAATCATCATTGATGATACCATCAACACCAATTACGCTTCTGAACGTACGACGTTGTGCATCTAATGAACGGTTTTGAACTTCTGCAGAACGACGACGGAAAGTTACGCCGTAATTATCAGGGTCGAAATCATCATTATCTGCATTAGCCGCAATTATGGCATTTCTTAGCTCTGTTGGGAAAAACGCATTTGATAACGGCATAGTTACATCAGGGATGTTACCAACTGAAATGAACTGACCCATAATGGTTGGTTCAAGGCTAGTCGATGAACTTACGTCAGCATAAGCAGATTCACTAAATACGCGGAAATGTTCGTTGATTTCGTAGCTTAAGTTAGCGTTGAATTGAGTACGATCTGTAGGAACGCGAACCATACGGCGAGCGTTACGGTTAAATCCGTCTTCTGCATTAACAAAAGGCTTATTCCATAACCCTGTAGATTCATCCTGCGTAATAAAGCCGCCATCGTCTCCAGGAACAAAGAACGAGCCTTTAGGACCGAAAGAGCTGTTCACAACATCAGCTGCAGAGATATCTCGATCAGTTGCTCGAACGGTATCAGTTGTGCTGTAACCGCCATAAACCAAGGCATGACCTTTGTCCTCAGCAAATGCACTACCAATTGTGAAGTTGATGTCACGCTCAGCACCACCACCTTCAACTGAATCACCATAACGAGCGTTTACTTCAACTCCTTCAAAGTCATCTTTCATAATGAAGTTGATTACACCAGCCATTGCCTCTGAACCGTATACCGCAGACGCACCACCAGTTACAACTTCAACACGCTCGACCATGTTGAATGGGATCATGCCGGTGTCTACGCTTTGCTCACGAGCAGACGCACCGATGTGACGACGACCATTCACTAGAACCAAAGTACGGTTTGAACCCAAGTTTCTCAAGTTAACCGTGTTGATACCAGCATTGAACAAGCTAAAGTTTGTATTTGTATCGACTGACTCTGATACACCCATTGCAGGAAGTTCATTTAGGAACGATGCAATGTCGTTAAAACCAGAAACTTCAAGGTTTTCTTCATCGAAAACGTTAACAGGTGAAGTTGCAACTAAGTCGGTTCTCGCGATACGTGAACCTGTAACCTGAATTTTTTCAACAGCTTCTTCTGCTGATTGTTGCTCTTGAGCATATACATTGGTTGCAAATGAACCTGAGACCAAGCCAGCAGCTAGCGCTAACTTGACGCACTTGGTCAATTTTGTATTTGTAAACATTCTTTGTGTCTCCCTGGACCACTAAAAACTTTTTTAGTGTGTTTCTAAATCGTCTTTATGACGAATTGTTATTAGTAAGGTCATAGCCTCACTTTGATAATAACCACATCGCTAGCTAAGGGTCAATTGCGATCTGGCAGGTGTTTCGCAAAAGTTCAATTTTTTTTTGTCTTTTTCTGAACTTTTGTAAATTTTAACTTACATTTTACAATTAAATTACGTTTCCGATCGTTAAGCGTCTGTTTTTTAGACAATCATTTTAAAAACTTATTTTCAGTATTTCATTCTACTTTGTGAAAAAACTACGTTGTTCAATATGTTGTTGTGAATAGAAACCGTTCTCAATTTCAAAGACAGGTTTGGGGATTTTTCCCTGTAAAATTAATGCTATTGTTATTGTAAATAAAAACCTAGCTGCCTTCTTATCGCCTCTGGTAATTCAGGTAGCGCACTTTTCGGTAACAAGAACGTAGCCATGTTGAAAAAGTCTAGATATATGCGATTAGACTCAGTGGTTTTTTTAAGATAATGGTGGCCTGAAGAGCCGCCTGTACCTATCTTTGTCCCCAACATACGCTGCACCATCATTGCATGACGATAGCGCCAAATCGTCAACTGCTCATCTATTTCAGTTAATGCCGTGATAAGTTGAAATGGAAGGTTGAAGATGGGCTCTTCAGAGTACTGCTTTATAAATAGCGCAGACAGCAAGGCTTTATGACTTAAGCGGAACTTCCCTTCTTGTTTTAATTTTTCAAATTGAGATTCGTCGAACAATGCATCAAAGTTTTCCACTGTTGCTTGCAAATCTTTTAATTCTTGGCGCTTTTGAGTTTCTGACAGCATATCGCTGGTTGAAATAGTGTGACGGTCATCGTTTAACATTTCATCGGCTGCGCTTTTGTAATATTGCCAAAAATCAAATCCATCTGTTTTTAGAAGCGGCATTCGAGACAACCACTTGTCAACTAACTCAAATAAGCTAGGTTTACTCTCAAGGTTCTCAAGCAATGTCCTATCTTTATCTGTTAGACGGTTATAAAAACTTTGTTTATCAAAATCTATCCTAAACTCTCGCTTTAAGCCTAAAGAAATCTCTAATCGCTTAAATTGAATGCTTTGAAACCCCGAGGCAGGTACAAGGTAGTCTCTGAACGATAAAAATTGCTGAGGTGTCATGGTTTCCATAATCGCGATTTGATCGTTCATTAACTTTTGAATTTGAATGACGCGATGAAGCCTGTGTACAACTTGCGTCAGCTGTTGATCTTTAACCCTCTCTTGGTTGAAGGTATCAATAACCGCGTTTAATTCGTGGAGTACCTGCTTAAACCATAATTCATATACCTGGTGCACAATAATGAAAAGCATTTCTTCATGCGCAGCATCACCATATTTTTCACTTTGTAAGTCTTGTGCCCCTAATACTTTGTCTAATTGCAGGTAATCGCCGTAATAGCAGGGCTCAATATTCTTTTTCATGCTGTTCTTGCCTTGTTGGTTTTATACGGATGGCTAAGCCAATCTTGCGCTTGAATCATCTACACTATTTCAGTGAACAGTGCGGGCTTGGGTGGTTGTTCGCGATAACCGGCCCTTAATTTGAGATTTTTCGCGGATTTACTAATTCTGTTTAAGCCACCTCGACTTCCACAGAATACAAGCTATACATTATAAGGGCATATAGCCAGGGAACGAGCTGTCGCTTCCTGTATGTATAAAAATGTGTCCACTACCTAAATAGTTACTGAATTTGCAACGTATCGCTGTAGTTTGATTCAACATATCTTGGCGCGGCGCTAACTAAAAATTATAAGAGGAAGAAACATGAAACTTGATGACGATATTCATAACTACTATGAGCACTTAGTATTAGAGCGCATCAGCAAGCTAGGGCTGGATACGGTGAAAAGCCCAGATTATCTAGCCGATTTATGTTGCCTTGCGCTTAACCAGGTGCCGCCAAGATATATTCGATTTGAAGTAGACATGGCGTTTTATTTGCCACAAAGCGAGAGAAAACAAATGGAAATGAACGTCGAGCACGCTATAAGCAAAGCGCTAAAATACCTGGATGAAACCGAAAAAAACAAAGAAGCGAGTTAATAGAGGGATTGGGTGGCAGGCCTCCAGCCACATCCCGGCACATGAGTCGTCTGCTGCGGCTGCTCCCTTCCAGGCCTGACCGGGTTCACAGAGTATCATTGCGGGAGGACCAAAAGCCTACCATAGAAAAATGCAATCAAGACAAAGTCATTAGCCCCTGCTTGAGTGCGGGGCGCATTATGACTATTTGGCTACGAGTTTTCAACCCTTTAAAGAAAATCTCTCTTCAGCAATAAGATTTGCGACACGATTTGTCGCTGCTCCCTCTTGCTCTGCTCGGGTATAAATTTCTTTTAGCGTATCGCCTATTTGCTCAATGTGCTCACGCAAGGCTTCATTTGAACTCGATTCCATTCGCTGATGGAAAATATCAATGACACCACCTGCGTTAATAACATAATCAGGGGCGTACAAAATACCGCGCTGTTGAAGCAGCTCGCCAATATCTTCGCGAGCTAATTGATTATTTGCAGCGCCAGCAATGATTTTTGCTGTTATACCTGGCAACGTTTGATCGTTAATAGATGCCCCTAGTGCGCAAGGGGCAAGCACATCAACATCCAAGCTAAGTATTTCTTCAGCAGCCACCGCTGTCGCACCAAATTCTTGTACCGCTTTTTCCACACCTTCTGGGTAGATATCAGCAACATAAAGTTTTGCACCTTGTTCATGCAAGTGCTTAGCTAAACGATAGCCAACATGCCCCATTCCCTGAATGGCAACACTTACCCCATCCAAGCTGCGCTTTAATCCATACTCAACGGTCGCTTTAAGTCCAACAAAAACGCCGTAAGCAGTCGATGGTGCAGGGTTTCCATCAGGCACTTCGCCTGCGTAGTGATATTGAGCTTTTACACCTGCAATATAATCAGACTCGGTCGCCATTGTTTGTAGGTCAGTGACAGAAATTCCTGAATCTTCAGCAGTGAAATACTTTCCACCTAACGACTCAACAAACTTACCCATTGCTTTCATCATTTCTGGCGTCTTGGCTTTGCGAGGGTCTCCGATAATCACTGATTTACCGCCACCAAGTTCAAGGTTTGCCATTGCCGCTTTATACGTCATGCCCTTAGAAAGCCTTAAAACATCAGTTAACGCTTCACCACTATTTACATAAGGCCACATACGACAACCACCAAGTGCTGGCCCCAGATTAGTATTGTGTACAGCTATAATGGCACTCAGGCCCGCTTTTTCATCGTGATAAAACGCAACGTGCTCATGATTGTTGAACTCTGGGTGATCAAAAACTGACATATTTTCCCTATTATAACTGTGGTGAGTTGAAGCCTCCCCAAACACTACGCTGTTACGAAAACGAAACGCCTTTCATTTGGGATGATGTGAGAGTCTGTTAATGTTTTGCGTTACACTTATTGGCCTTGCAAAGATCAACGACATACTATCAAGTGTATCCGATTGTTTTGAGGACAGGCCTTGCAAAGTTTGTTAATGAAATTTACAAACTGAAACGCAATGGAATTGAATACAATTTTTCTAGGACAGCTATCCTAGGATTTTTTTTGATATATAATAAACATCATAAAAACGACGGAATTAGTGTTAATGAAATTGGATAAATTTGACCGTGAAATTTTGCGCGTGCTTCAGCAAGACGCTACTGTATCGATGGCAGATTTGAGCCAGCGAGTTGGTTTGTCTCATACTCCATGTTGGAGACGGGTTAAACGAATGGAAGCCGACGGCATTATTCTTGGTAAAGTAACCTTGCTAAATAGCAAGAAACTGAACTTAGGCGTATCGGTGTTTATTTACGTTACGTTGAAGAATCACGACGGAGACTCGTTGACCGATTTTGAAAACGCCGTACAAAATATCGATGAGATTGTAGAGTGCCACACCACCAGCGGTGAAAAAGACTATCTGCTTAAAGTTATTGTAGAGAGTATTGAAGAGTATGAGTTTCTGCTTAAAACAAAATTAACCCACCTTCCCTTGGTAGACCACTTAAGCTCAACCTTCGCTTTGAAACAGGTAAAAAACACCACCGAGCTTCCAATAAAACGCCAATGATGAGGTCAGAGTAAATACTCCGCCCCTTTTTATGCTTTACTGACTAGTGGGTCAAAGAATGAAGAATGTACTCTGACCCCAATTTACGTAGCATCAATTTGATTTTCAGGCTTTGCCTTTTCAAATTCGCTAAGCTCGTTACAGTTTTTCGCTATTTTATCGATGAGGGGATAACGGCTCATATCAACACCGAAACGCTTGGCATTATACACTTGAGGCACAAGGCAAATATCAGCGAGTGTGACATCAAAATCGAAGCAATATTTACCTGCCTGAGTTTGCAGTCGTTTCTCAATTCCGTCAAACCCAAGCGTTATCCAGCGTGATGCCCATCTAGCGACATCATCTTGAGTCGCATCAAAGTTGCCTTTTAACGCATTTAGAACGCGAAGATTTCCCAAAGGCTGAATATCGCAAGCGATATCTTGTGCTAACGCCCTAACACGCGCACGCTCAGTGCGATGCTCTGGAACAAGTCTACGCTCACTTTCATACCTCTCATCAAGGTACTCAATTATAGATAAAGATTGATTTAAAATAATATCCGCATCTTCATCAACAAACGTGGGAACTAGGTGCGCAGGGTTTAAACGCGTATATTCACTGCTATGCTGTTCTCCCCCATTCTTAACCAAGTGTACGGGCACGTATTCGTACTCTACACCTTTAAGATTAAGTGCAATGCGCACACGATATGAGGCGGTTGAACGCCAATAGCCGTAAAGTTTTATGCTCATGGTATTACCACCCCAATCATACGTTAAAAGTAATGTCCTTAGGCTAGCTAAGAGGTTTAACCTGCTGTTCGATGGCTCCAAATACTGAGTTACCGTCATTGTCCAGCATTTCAATGCGAATTCGATCGCCAAACTGCATGAACGGCGTTGACGGTTTTCCGTCTCTAATTGTTTCAATCATGCGAACTTCAGCAATACATGAGTAACCCACACCACCTTCGGCAATGGCAGAGCCATGGTCAGTGCCCTGTTTATTCGACACGGTTCCAGATCCAATTATTGCGCCTGCGCCAAGGTTTCTACTTTTCGCTGCATGCGCAACCAGCTGGCCAAAGTCAAAGGTCATGTCTTGACCTGCCTCTGGCTTACCGAATAGTTCACCGTTATAGGTCGAGCGCAGAGGCAAATGAACTTTATTGTCTTTCCATGCGTCGCCTAGCTCATCTGGCGTCACTGCAACCGGAGAAAAACTTGACGCTGGCTTAGATTGAAAAAAGCCAAATCCTTTAGCTAGTTCACCAGGAATAAGCCCTCGTAGTGATACATCATTTACTAACATAACCAAGCGAATACGTTCAGCACCTTGCGCTGGCGAACAAGCCATTGGAACATCGTCAGTCACTACGGCCACTTCCCCCTCAAAATCAATGCCCCAGTCGTCGCTTGGAAGAATAATGTCATCATTTGGACCAATGAAATCGTCAGACCCACCTTGATACATAAGTGGATCGGTCCAGAAGCTTTCAGGCATTTCTGCGTTACGCGCTTTTCGCACTAGCTCTACGTGATTCACATATGCGCTGCCATCTGCCCATTGATAAGCTCGTGGCAGTGGAGATTCACAACGCGTCGCATCAAATGATACGCTTTCACATGCATTGTCGTTTAGCTCTTGGTATCTCATCTGTAGCTGAGGCGCAATCTCATTCCAGTTGTCTAATGCAACCTGCATTGTTTTTGCGATGTCCTGTGCACTGCATGCTCGAGAAAGATCTTTCGACACTACCATTAAACAGCCATCACGAGTTTCATTTTTATAAGTTGCTAGCTTCATTATTCTTTCCTCGAAAATTTTAAATACGCTCAGCTTCTCAATTGTGATTTACCGTACTTGCCTCCTAAAAGTGGCAAGTAACGGGCGAGAAACCAACGCTAAAAACAGTTTGCTAACTATAGTTATGCCACTAGTTGGTATAGATTGAGAAGCGTTTGACTGATGAAGTTTTATTTCGCTGTAAGAAACGATGTACGCCACTTACGTTAAATTAGGTGCGAATGGCCTTGCACGGCTTGCTCGGCGGATGATGTAAATTTTTCGTAACAGGGTTATTAGTAAGGGCATACTCACAGTATTCGCCGCAGTGCGCCAACCCTACTAGCAGTGACAACCGTCCACTTCTTAAACTAGGGCTAACGCGCAACTAAGATTACTAAAGTTTAACCGTGGCTTTGTTTATGCCGTATTCACGCAGCTTGTTAGCAATTGCCGTGTGACTTAAACCAAGCTTTTTAGCGAGTTGTCGAGTACTTGGATATGAAGGGTACAGGCGTTTCAACAAGTCCTTCTCAAACTTTTTCACTTCTTCATCTAACGTTCCATCGAAATTTTCGTCAATGTAAGTAACGCTAGGCGCACAGCTAGGAAGCTGAATATCCTCTTTGGTAATTTCTTTCCCATCAAGCAGTGACAAAGCGCGATATAACGCGTTTTGTAGCTGCCTCACATTACCAGGCCACGGATACTGCTGCAGAAAATCAACACAAGACTTACTTAGCTTTGCCGGGCGACGACCTAACTTGGTGCTGTGCTGAACAATGAAAGACTCTGCAAGAGGAACAATATCTTGTCGTCTATCTTTCAAAGAAGGCATTACTAGACTAAGTACATTCAAGCGGTAGTACAGTTCTTTTCTGAAGCGACCTTCTTCAACAAGCTGCCCCAAGTCACGACAAGTGGTGCAGATAAACCGCACGTCTACTTTTACAGGTTCTGAATCGCCCACTCTTCTGAATTCGCCATCTTCTAAAACGCGCAGCAGTTTTGCCTGCAGCTGCGATGACATATCCGCAATTTCATCAAGCAACAGCGTACCGCCTTTTGCTTGCTCTAAAAGACCCACTTTTGCATTGGGTTGATTGAATGCACCAGCGGCATAACCAAACAACTCGGTTTCTGCTACGCTGTCGGGCAATGATGCGCAATTAAGCGCTAAAAACGCACCTTCACTGCGACGGCTCGACTGATGACACGCGCGGGCGATCATCTCTTTCCCCGTACCTGTTTCGCCAAAAATCAATATAGGCGCATCTAAATCGGCGATACGCTTCGCTTCATGCACCACTCGCTTCATAAACGGAGATTGAGTAATAAAACGGTCGAAGCTATCAGTGGGCGACTGGTGGAATGCAGTAAACTGTTGGCCAAGTCTCATTTCAGATTTAAGTATGACAACAGCGCCAGCCATGATCATATTATTATCACCATCGGGCACTGTAATGGGTAACATATCGGCTAGGTAATCTTGCTGAATAAACTTCACTTTTGACGACTGTGGGCCAGGCGACTTTCCGTCCATCCATTTGTTGAAGTTAAAGCCCTTCACTACCTCGCTGATTTCGATGCCTTCAATCTCGCTACTGGGGATTTCAAGTCCTGCACACACGGCTTCATTACACAACAGAATGTTGCCTTTTGCGTCTATGGAAAAAACAGGATCAGGTAAGGTTCTTAGAATGGCCGAAAGCTGGTTTTTCTCACGCTCACCCGGCATGAATAGCGTAGTTTTAACGTCATCAATACCGTCGATACGACGAATTTGAGGCATTAAATGCTGAAAATCAGCAAATTCAATATTGGGAAAATTAAGGAAAATTTTTCCCGCAGGATCTATTTCAATACCGCGTAAATCTATCTCTTTCGTAACGAGAATATCTAAAACATCTTGTGTGATACCAAGACGGTCCTGACAACTTATTTCTAGGCGCATAGGGTGTTATAGCTTTATTGTAAACATATATGTACAGATTATCATACTTTTACAAAAAGATAACAAGATAAATGTTACATAAGTTTAAATTCGCTTTAAGCCGCAAAGAAGGGAGCGCTGAAGCCACGCAGATATGGGCGTTAAGACTTGATAAATAAGAAAGCCGCTACTAAGAGCGGCATCCTATATAAAATACATTTATTTAACAATACTATTAACTTGCTTTTTTCTCTTTCGGAGGGAAAAGTGGGGAAAACAGCCCTAGCGATTTTGCTTCCTGTACTAGCGCCATAATATCCATTTCCGCTAATTCGAACAAATGATCGAATTCAGGAAGGATATAATAAAGCGGCTGCATAATATCGATGCGATAAGGCGTGCGTAGCGCGTCAATAGCCGTAAGAGGGTTACGCAAAGGCGCATCGCTGTCTAGGGCGTATATTGTTTCTCCAGGCGACGATAAAATGCCGCCACCGTATATTTTGAGGTCGCCCTTAGCTCTTACCAACCCAAATTCCACGGTAAACCAATAAAGACGAGCAAGATAAACGCGGTCTTCTTTACTTGCAGCTAATCCGAGCTTGCCATAAGTATGCGTAAAGTGAGCAAATGCTGGGTTTGTCAGTAACGGGCAGTGACCAAAGACTTCATGGAAAATATCTGGCTCTTGCAGGTAGTCAAACTCTTCTCTGGTGCGAATAAAGGTAGCAACTGGAAATTGTTTATTTGCAAGCAGCCTAAAAAATTCACCAAAATTGATTAGCGCTGGAACTTCAGCTGTTTGCCAACCTGTTTTTTCCATCAATACCTTATTGATATCAGGTAGCTGTGGAATTTCTTTTTCATTGAGCTTCAACAAATCAAGACCGTCTAAATATTCTTGGCACGCTCTCTCTTTCACTAGCGGGATTTGTCTGGCATAGAGTTCTGACCAAATTTGGTTTTCTTCTTCTGACCAATGAATGATGCCATTTTCATCAGATTGTCTTGACTGGTATTGCGTTGATTTTGGCATAACTTCCGTAACCAATAGGTATTAAAAAACTTGGTTATCAGTCTAATGAAATTCGTAATTTACAAAAGTGGGACACCTCATGAGCCGCTCACACCACATGTAAAGTTAATTTCACACCTACAACACAACACACTGTATTTAAAATAAAAACCGCTCTAAATGAGCGGTTCCACCAAGTCGTACCTTACGCTATTAAGTCTATCATAGACGACTTATTTCTTTGTTTAGTTGATACTCTCTCGACGTGACATATGTCTCCATCTTGCGCAATCTTGCTTCCGCTTTTTCAAAGCGATTTCGAATATCATGAAACGCTTGCTTAGGTGGTTCACCTGCTTGCCAAACTTTAGTTTTCACTTCAACTTTTGAACTCTTAACTTGGCCACCGTTAGGGTTTGTCCATCCTTTTCCTTTAGAAAATACAGGAGGAGTAGATGCGTCTTTCAGTCCCGCAGGCTTTTTATCTAGAATAAACCAAGCTGCAATGTAGGCGACGAAGATAAAAGGGCCTGCTAATAAAAAGAACCCTGTCACTACCAAAATTCTTACTAACCACGTTTCTAAGCCGAAGTATTCTGCTACACCAGAACACACTCCTGCAATTCGTGCATTTTCTGGGTTGCGATAGAGCTGTTTTCCATTTCTCATGCTCTATTCCTCCACTCAGGCGCCTCACTATCCAAAATTGCTTCTAGCGTTTCGATACGCTCGCTCATTTTCTCAGCTTTTTCGGCTAAATCTTGCAAAGACGCATGCTCTTCAGCACTTAGCCCTTGGTTCACCTGCTTTTTGCTTCGATAGTGTAAAATTAGCCAAATTGGAGCAACAAATATTGTGAATACCACAAGGGGCATGACCAACATTGCAATTATACCTTCATCCATCTCAATCTCTCCTACAAACCCTGATGTAACTACCCTCCTCACTGTTAAGTGTGTGGAGGGTGCCCCTTATTATTCTTATTCTGATTTTTCGGTGCTTTTATTTGCACCTTTCACTTTTGCTTTAAGCGCAGCAAGTTCGTCTTCAACTTTGTCACTTGCTTCTAATTCAGCAAATTCATCTTGCAGCGTCTTCTTGCCAAGATCATAGGCTTCTACCTGTGACTCTAGGTCATCGATTTTGCGCTCGTATTGCTCGAAGCGCCCCATCGCATTGTCTACTTTAGTGCTGTCTAGCGACTTTTTCACCTCAAGACGAGAACTCGCGGTTTTCTGACGCATAATAATCGCTTTTTGACGGCTCTTAGCATCAGCAAGCTTTTCTTGAAGCTGACCGATTTCATCCTGAAGTTTACTGATTTGTTCTTCAACAATAGCCAGCTCTTTGCTTAACGCTTCAGCCGCTTCAGCAGACTTTTTCTTTTCTTGTAGCGCTGCACGCGCTAAGTCTTCCCTGTCTTTACTAAGCGCAAGCTCCGCCTTCGCTTCCCAATCATTGGCATCGCTTTCGTACTTTGCAATTTGGTTTGCGATTTCCTTTTTATTAGCCAAAGTCTTCGCAGATGCAGAGCGCACCTCAACCAATGTGTCTTCCATTTCCTGAATGATTAATCTAACCATTTTCTCAGGATCTTCCGCTTTATCTAAAAGCGCATTAATATTCGAATTCACAATATCTGTAAAACGCGAGAAGATACCCATAATAATTACCTCTTGCTAAAAATGGTAAGTGTTAAAAAACACCACACTTGAAAAATAGATTACTCTTGGTATTACTCGTATTCAATATACTTGCCAACTTTACCCCAACGATAACCTGCTATTTTTTATACACTTTTTATTAAGTCAAATAATACTCGTTTCTCAATATGTTTTGCTCTACACTATTAATTGGTCGAAATGACTAACTTTTGAGGGATTTAATGAGTAGGTATCGACAGCAAGACAATTTGCTTGGTCAAGCGAATAGTTTTCTTGAAGTTTTAGAGCAAATTTCACAAATTGCACCGTTAGATAAACCCGTGCTTGTCATTGGTGAACGTGGCACCGGTAAAGAGCTGATTGCAGCGCGACTTCACTTTCTATCGAAGCGCTGGGATCAAAACTATATAAAGCTAAACTGTGCAGCCTTAAGCGAAAGTCTCCTAGAAAGCGAGTTATTTGGCTATGAAGCGGGGGCGTTCACTGGCGCCTCGAAACGCCGAGAAGGTCGCTTTGAAGTTGCCCATAACGGTACGCTGTTTCTCGATGAGCTGGCTAATACGTCTGGACTTATTCAAGAAAAGCTTCTACGCGTTGTTGAATATGGTGAATTTGAGCGCGTGGGTGGCAGTAAATCGGTAAAAACCGATGTGCGCTTAATTGCGGCAACCAACGAAGACTTACCCACACTTGCCGATGCCGGGGAATTTCGTGCTGACCTACTCGACAGGCTTGCTTTTGACGTTATTACTATCCCTCCCCTTCGCGAGCGTCGTGAAGACATTATGATGCTAGCAGAGAATTTCGCCATCAATATGGCTCGTGAAATGGAAATGGAGTTATTCAGCGGTTTCACAGAAAAAGCCAAACGCACACTGCTGGAATACGATTGGCCTGGTAACATTCGAGAACTAAAGAACGTGGTCGAGCGAGCGGTATACCGCACCAACAACCCGCACTTACCAGTGCATGAAATTATTCTTGACCCTTTTGAGTCTGCTTTTCGCCCTCAAGGCAGGGTTAAGACAAACGATAGAGTAAACGGTTCTGATTCAACGATTAAACAAGCACAACCTGATACGTTCATTTCAAAAGAAATAATAGAGAGTGCTGACGTCACGCCTCTTACACCAAGTACAAAGCAAGAATCTGTGGAATATCCCATAGATTTGAAAGAACGATCTCAACAATACGAGATAGATATGATAAAACAGGCACTTGCTGACAGTCAGTTTAATCAAAAGAAAACTGCTGAAAAATTAAGCCTGACATATCATCAGCTACGAGGTTACCTCAAAAAATATAACTTACTAGATTCTTCCGCTGAAAGCGTCGAGGCGTAAAGCATGTCCCATGGTTTGGTAGAGCGTTTGTCATTGTGTTTATGCACAGCGCTTCTTGTTGCATCCTGCGCAAAGCAGAATAAACAAGCGTTTTACAATACGGGTATCATCTACTGCTCCGAAAGTAACCCTGTTACTTTTAATCCTCAGCTGGACACATCAAGTACTACCTCAGATGCATCGTCTCACCAACTTTACGACAGGCTTTTAGACTTCGATCCGGAATCTGGACGTATTGTCCCAAGTTTGGCAAGCAGCTGGCTAGTAAGTAATGACGGGCTCACCTACGCATTCCAGCTAAGAAAAGACGTGTGGTTTCATACCACCCGCTACTTTGAGCCGACACGTAATTTCAATGCCGACGATGTTATTTTTAGCATAGACAGATGGCGACTTCGTTCACATTCTTACCATTACGTGTCGGGCGGGCGTTACCCTTATTTCGAAAGTATTGGTCTTGCACAAAACATTGCTTCTGTAGAGCGAATTAATGGTTATCGTGTGGAAATCACGCTCAAACGTCGCGACAGTTCATTCTTGGCTAACTTAGCTACCGACTTTGCTGTCATTTTGTCAGAAGAATACGCAAACCAACTTTCTCGTTTGGGGTCACCGAGTAAAATTGATGAACTTCCGATTGGCACAGGCCCTTTTAAGTTTGATAGCTATCGAAAGGACCACTTTATAAAGTATTTACGCCACGACAATTATTGGCGTGAACAAATTGAAGACGAAACAGCGAATGCTCTCAATGGTGCTGAAAATACGCAAACTAATGCTCAACTAGATAATAACGAGCAGACTGTTGTGGAACAGCTTATATTCGATATTACACCGCGTAGCTCATTGCGCTTAGCAAAGTTAATGACGGGGGAATGTGATGCAACAGCATTCCCAGCACAAACAGAGCTTGAAGTAATCCGTACAAGAGAAGATCTAACGCTTGCAGAAAAACCGGGGCTCAACATTGGATTTTGGGCCTTTAATACTCAACGTCCCCCTTTTGATAACCCAGATGTTAGACGTGCTCTTGCGGCAGCTATCGATAAAAACACGCTGTTAGAAGCCGTTTATTTTGACAGCGCAACACGAGCGAGAACATTGCTGCCCGCGGCAAGTTGGGCGTTTCAAAACGATGCCGACGATACCGCCTACAACCCAGTTTTAGCCAGAAAACTACTGGCTGATGCAGGGGTTGAGGAAGGCTTTTCAATGACCATTTGGGCGATGCCGGTAGAGCGTGCCTACAACCCTAATGCCACTAAAATGGCAGAGCTAATACAACGCTATTTAAAAGATGTGGGTATAGACGCGACAATTGTTAGCTATGATTGGACAACCTTTCGACGCCACCTGTTAGAGGGCTTACACGACTCGGTCTTAATTGGATGGTCTGCGGACAATGGTGATCCAGACAACTTTTATCGTCCTTTGTTAAGCTGCGATGCGATACCGTCTGGAACAAACCGCGCCATGTGGTGTAATGAAGATTATGATAAGTTACTTAGCGACGCCCTACAGACAGAGGATATCGAGGCAAGAAGGGCCATTTACAGACAGGTTAACCGCTTGCTGTATGAGCGACTTCCACTGGTTCCAATTGCACATGCCTATCGCTATCAGGCATATAGAAATGAGTTAAAAGGTATGACAATTAACCCATTTGGCGGTGTACGCTTTGGTGGAGTTGAAAAAGCATTGTGATTCAGATTCTTATTAGATACAGCACACTGTTTGTACTGACCCTGTTGGTGTTGGCCATTATCTCGTTTTCACTGGCCTATCTCTTTCCTGGTGATACATTAGAAAATCTGACCGGTTTAATACCTCAAAATGAAATACAGCGCGCGGCGCTGGAGCGGCAATTTAAGTTAGATCAGTCTTATTTCGTTCAATTCTTCCATTATGCAGGGAATTTGCTTACGGGAGATTGGGGGTATAGCTTTACATCGGGGCTGCCACTTAGAGAAGAAGTAGGTATTGCCATGCCTGCTACTATAGAGTTAGCGACCTATGCCATGCTAATGGCACTATTTATTGGTATTCCTCTTGGCTATTACGCTGGAATTCGCTGCTACTCTACATCTGATCACTTAATCAACAGTGCAAGCATTACCACCTATTCGTTTCCTGTTTTTTGGTTTGCTCTGCTGCTCATTTTGATATTCAGTTTACAGCTGGATGCTGCACCGCTTTCTGGTCGCATTAGTTTGCTATACAGCATTGAGCCAATAACAGGCTTCATTCTTGTTGATATTTTACTGTCTGATGTCGAGAACAAAACATTAGCCTTTAAAGATGCGCTTTCGCACATTGCCCTGCCCACGTTTGCTATCGGTGCCATTGCAACAGCTTCTATGATTCGCATAACAAGACGTTCTGTTATTGACGTAAGGCACCGCCCCTATATTGCCGCCGCTATGTCGCGTGGTCTTTCAAGCTGGCAAATATTTTTTCGCCATATTTTGCGCAATGCGCTTTTGCCTATTCTCCCTCTTATGGCAATCCAGATCACCACACTCATTACCAACGCGATGATTGTAGAGACCTTATTTTCTTGGCCTGGAATTGGGAATTGGCTGATTCAAGCTATTTACCAGCGGGATTACCCTGCCCTTCGCATTGGAATGATGGCTGTATCCACCGTTGTTATTACACTAACCATACTGGTTGATTTATTTAATCGAATGATTGACCCAAGCAGAGAGAAATACGAACGTGCCACAGTTTAGTTTGTACGACGAAGAGTTCCATCCGTCGCCGTGGCAGCGGACGTGGGCATCGTTTACAGCAAGCCACATTGCTATGCTTGGCTTGATCATGCTTGCGCTATTTGTGGTTTGCGCCCTATTTGCTCCTATTATCACGCCCTACGACGCGGTTGAGCAAAATATTGATGGTTTGCTTATCCCCCCAAGTTGGGTAGCCAATGGCTCAATTTCACACTTGTTTGGCACCGATGCGCTAGGTCGAGACTTATTTACTCGTATAATTTACGGCTGCCGCATAACCTTGGGCTCTGCATTTATCACCGTTGTTCTTGCTATGCTGGTTGGCGTAAGTTTGGGCACGTTTGCGGGTATGCTACGGGGCGTACGCTCCAGTATTGCAAATCACTTGCTTGACGCGCTTATGGCAATTCCTACCCTGCTCATAGCCATAATTATTGTGGCAATTTTGGGTACCGGGTTAGTCAATAGCATGTGGGCAATCACTCTGGCACTCATTCCCCAGTTTGTGCACCATACACGAAGCTTTGTGCGCGCAGAGATGAAGAAAGATTACATTCTGGCGTCACAACTAGACGGCGCTAGTCGTTGGCAACTCTTTGTGCACTCTATACTACCTAACATGACTGAAATGCTGGTTGTTCAAGGTACATTGGCCCTCTCTATCGCCGTTATTGATATCTCTGCACTGGGCTTTTTAAATTTAGGCGCGCAGTCGCCACTTCCTGAGCTAGGCGTAATATTAGCCGACGGACTAGATGTTGCATACTTAGCTCCTTGGAACGTTGCGGTGCCTGGCATGGCCATATTTTTTATGGTGCTGTCTATTAATATTGTGGGTGACGGCCTGCGTTCTGCGCTTAGAAAAAGAGTGAGTTATTAATATGCCAATGCTTGATATTAAAAATCTCACCTTGGAAATGCAAAGCAGTGATGGCGCAATTAAGGCGTTAGACAAAGTTAACCTTTCTGTAAGTAGCGGCGAAATCCGCGCACTGGTTGGCGAGTCTGGCTCGGGTAAAAGTTTAATTGTTTCGGCCATCTGCGGCGCGCTTCCCAATCAGTGGAACTTAACCGCCGATAGAATGAGTTGGAACGGCGAAAACCTCTTAGGAATGTCTGTCCAGCAGCGTCGTGAAGTTATGCGTCGTGAAATAGCGGTGGTATTTCAAAATCCGCAGGCAAGCTTAGATCCTTCGGCAACCCTTGGCGAACAGTTAGAAGAAAGTATTCCCGATGAATTTGTTGAAGGAAGCTGGTTTTGGCAACGTGCACAACATCGCAAGAAAATAGCAATTAGTACCGTTCATAAGGTCGGAATAAAGCATCATAAACACTATTTAAGTGCATTTCCTCACCAAATTCCGGCTGATATCGGGCAAAAATTCATGATAGCCATGGCGTTGGTTTCACAGCCTAAATTACTGATTGCTGATGATCCGACGCGAGGTATGGAGCCCACTACCAAAACACAAATTCTTAAGCTTTTTACGCGACTTAATCAAACACGCTCGCTTTCAATTTTATTTGTAAGTCACGATTTGCTTGCTATCGCCAGTATGTCTCACTCAATGACGGTACTCTATGCTGGGCAAACTGTTGAGTCGGGCAAGATGAAACACATTAAAAAGCGGCCACTACACCCTTACACTAAAGCGCTGTTAGATAGCGCCCCTAGCTTCAGAAAAGACTTGCCGCCCAAATCGCTGTTACCAACGTTAGGTGGCTCAATACCTACACTGCAGCATTTGCCCATTGGATGCCGACTAGGGCCTAGATGTCCTCGCGCACAGCGTGCCTGCGTGCAAACACCGGGCGTGCGTAAAATTCACGATCACAGCTACAGTTGCCATTATCCACTTCACATGGAGAAGCTGTAATGGACATTATGCAGGTAAAAGACCTCACTTTTATTCACAATGAAACAAAAAGTTGGTTAAAGCGACCTGAAATTTTTCAGCTTGGTCCGGTGAACCTTAGCGTAAAACGCGGAGAAACCATTGCCATTATTGGTGAAAACCGTTCTGGTAAGTCTTTGCTGGCTAAACTGCTTGTTGGCGCACTGCCCGCAGATGCTGGCGAAATTGAAATAAACACCCACAAATACTTGGCAAAGTATCAGTCTAAAGATAGCCAGCAAAAGCGTACTCACGATATTCGAATGATATTACAACACAGTGCAGAGTCGATGAACCCGTCTGTGCCTGTAGGTAAGATTCTAGATGAACCTTTGCGTTTAAATACTGGCCTCTCTGAAGCCGAGCGCAAGCCTATTATCGAAGATATGTTAGTGAAGGTTGGATTGCTTCGAGAGCACTATTATTTTTACCGCCATATGCTGTCAGACGGTCAACAACAGCGCATTGCATTGGCAAGAGCAATTGTATTAAAACCCAAAGTATTAGTTGCTGACGAACCTTTTGCAGCACTAGACCCGTCAATTCGCTCCCAAACAGTAAACCTCATTTTAAAGCTTCAGCAAGAGCTAGGCTTGGCGTTTATCTTCATCAGCCACAACTTAGGTATTGTTAGGCATATTGCTGATAGGATAATTGTAATGGAAGCGGGAGAAATTGTAGAAGAAGGTAAGACCGAAACAATTTTTCGTTGGCCCCAACACACGCGGACTAAAAAGCTTATCACGGCATACCATTCACTAGTACCGCAAAATACTATACGTTAACCATTCAGAACGCATGGTAACACCGCCATTCCACTTACCAAACGCACTTCTTTGAAGGCCTTCTTACGCTTTCATTGTCAGATTATTGACTGCTGACCTTTTGGGGTAGATAAATTAATCAAGAGGTAAGCGTGTTAATCAAAGACAGCGCTTTTAGACCTTACTTTTACACTGCCAAAAGGGGCGAATAACACGCCCCTTCCAACACTAAAGTTTTTGGGTGAGAAAGTGAGCGTGCCTGATATGCCATTACCCAACCAGCGCTAACAAAATACCAGCCGCAACAGCACTACCCAATACGCCAGCTACATTAGGGCCCATTGCATGCATTAATAAGAAGTTATGAGGGTTTGCCTCTAACCCCACCTTATTGACTACCCTTGCAGCCATCGGTACCGCAGATACACCTGCAGCGCCAATAAGAGGGTTGATGCTTCCGCCTGATAATTTACTCATCAGTTTCGCCATAAGCACGCCAGTCGCCGTTCCAATACCGAAAGCAACGGCGCCAAGCCCTAAAATGCCTAGGGTTTCAACGGTAAGAAATTTATCCGCCGAGAGCTTAGACCCCACGGCTAAGCCAAGAAATATCGTGACCGTGTTTATCAGCTCATTTTGTGCAGTTTTACTAAGTCGGTCTACCGCACCGCACTCTTTCATTAAGTTGCCAAAGCAGAACATTCCAACTAGCGGAGTGGCCGCAGGTAAAAACAAAATAGTCATCATTAGCACGGCAAGGGGGAAGAGTATTTTCTCACGGTTAGAAACGGGGCGCATCTGACCCATTTTGATTTTGCGCTCTTCTTTGCTGGTGAGTGCTTTCATAATTGGCGGTTGAATAATGGGAACTAACGCCATGTACGAATACGCTGCCACAGCAATGGCTCCAAGCAAGTCTGGCGCAAGCCGTGAGGCCAGAAAAATGGCCGTAGGCCCATCAGCACCACCAATAATGGCAATTGCACTGGCATCTTTAAGTGTAAACTCAAACCCTGGGACAAAGTTTAATGCTATAGCGCCAAACAAGGTTGCAAAAATACCAAATTGCGCCGCTGCACCCAGTAGCAACATTTTAGGGTTTGCAATAAGCGCGCTGAAATCTGTCATCGCCCCTACGCCCATAAATATGAGCAGGGGAAACACGCCGGTATCAATGCCTATTTTATAAATATAATGAAGTAGACCACCCGCTTCTGAAAAGCCAGCAATAGGAATATTGGTTAGCAGTGCTCCGAAACCGATAGGCAGTAACAATAAGGGTTCAAACTTTTTAACAATGGCCAAATATAATAAACCAAAGCCGACGGCCATCATCACCAGCTGACCCGCTTCAAAATGCGCAAGCGCGGTACTGTCCCAAAGTACCATTAACTTATCCATGAACTACCCCAATAAGATCAACGGTTGGCCATTGGAGACGGAATCCCCTTCAGCCACAGAAACTTCAGTTACCTTACCGGTAAAAGCGGAACGGATTTCCGTTTCCATTTTCATGGCTTCCAGTATTATCACTACATCGCCTTCAGCCACGCTGTCGCCATTTCTAACCATCACTTTAAATACGTTACCGGCTAAAGGTGAATCAATAGACTGAGTTGTACCTGCAGTCGGCTGAGCGGTTTCTGTTGACTGCACGGTTGTGCCAGATGCAGGCGTTGAGTTCGCACCTGCTGGAGTAACACTAGTTAATGTTCCAGACGGTGCCACTTCAACACGATAAACCTTCCCATCCACATTCACATCGTACATTTCAGATGTGGCAGTTTCCTGAGAGTTGGCAGATTGTTGTTGTGTCTGTGAAGATTGTGGCTGTTGCTCTATCGTTGCATCTTGTGCATTAGGCGCTGGCTCAAAGGCACTTGGGTTACCGCGATTTTCGATAAATTTCAGACCAATCTGAGGGAACAGCGCATACGTCAGCACATCGTCAATTCTGTTTGACGATAGCGTTAGCTGCTTTTTCTTCGATAAAGCGACAAGTTCATCTGTGAGCGTTTCTAGCTCAGGAGAAATCTTATCTGCCGGGCGACATGTGATTGGTTCAGCACCGTCAAGCACTCTCTCTTGCAGCGCTTTATTTACTGGCGCTGCTGTAGCGCCGTATTCACCTTTAAGAACACCCGCAGTTTCTTTGGTAATGCTCTTATAGCGTTCGCCCGTCAGCACATTCAATACCGATTGCGTACCCACGATTTGTGAAGTGGGGGTAACCAGAGGGATAAAGCCCAGATCCTCACGCACACGCGGAATCTCTTTTAAAACTTCGTCGAACTTATCTTCTGCGCCTTGCTCTTTTAACTGGCTCTCCATGTTCGTTAACATGCCTCCAGGCACCTGCGCTAGAAGGATTCGAGCATCAACACCTTTTAAGCTTCCTTCAAATTTACTGTATTTTTTCCTTACTTCTCTAAAGTAGCTGGCAATTCCTTCAAGTTCCGTTAAGGCTATGCCGGTATCGCGCTCTGTACCTTCAACAATAGATACTATAGTTTCCGTTGCCGTATGCCCGTACGTCATACTCATTGAAGAAATAGCGCCATCTAGCATGTCTATTCCCGCATCAACTGCTTTTTGATAAGTTGCAGTACTCAGCCCCGTAGTTGCATGGCAATGTAACGCAATTGGCACACTAACCGTTTCTTTTAAACCCGTAACGAGCGCCTCACATTCATAAGGCTTTAAAAGTCCAGCCATATCTTTAATACAAATAGAGTGCACGCCTAAATCTTCAAGCTGCTTCGCCATGTCTAGCCAAAGATTCAAATTGTGTACTGGGCTTACAGTGTAAGAAATGGTGCCTTGTGCGTGAGCACCGCTGTCTATGGTTGCTTTAATCGCTGTTTTTAGATTTCTGATGTCATTCATGGCATCAAATATTCTAAATACATCTACACCACTTTCGTGCGCTCGCTCAACGAAGCGGGTAACAACATCATCTGCATAGTGTCGGTATCCCAACAAGTTCTGCCCACGAAGTAACATTTGCTGCTTGGTATTAGGCATTGCTGACTTTAATTTACGAATGCGCTCCCAAGGATCTTCTCCCAAGTAACGAATGCACGCATCAAAGGTTGCACCGCCCCACGACTCTACCGACCAAAAGCCGACTTTATCTAATTTTTCAGCGATGGGGAGCATGTCTTCAATACGCATTCTTGTAGCCAGAAGGGATTGATGTGCATCTCGCAAGACCAGTTCGGTAAGAGCCAGAGGCTTAGGCATGGTAACTCCTGATTAGGCTTATCTTTTTGAATGTTGGCGATGAGTGTGAACTGCAGCCGATATTGCGGCGATAACATTCCCGTCGATACCAGGTTGCACCGCTTGATTATTTTTCTTCACATTAATTGGAGCTTCTTGCATTTCACCAGGAAACGCCTCGCAAAAGCGAGCAATTAAATGAACACCTATTATGAGTAGCCCCAGGAATGAAAAGACAAATACCATCCCAACAAGCATTAAGGAGGCGGCTTCAAGGAGCAAATGAGTAACAGATTCAGAATTCATATTCGATCCTGTTGTTATTTTGTACCTCATTTAGTATCACGCAGAATTTGAAAACACAATAAAGCAGCATAAAAAACCATTTAAAATTACATTGAGCTTAAAAAACTGAAAGTTAATGCACAATTGCGTAATAAAATCGCAATAAATTACCACTGCTTCGTTTAGCGCAATGAGAGCGAATGTTTTTTAAAAGAGTAACGATGAGCGTAGACCGATGCTATATGACAACATAAATTCGTCATCAACGCTTCGTGCTGCTTTACAAAAAGGAATGAGGAAAGGTAAAAAAACAATCTGCTTAAAATGAAAAAGCCCACCTAGAAGGTGGGCTTTTCAATGT
>NZ_JBHZRZ010000003.1:0-444676 GCF_043642145.1 Alteromonas gracilis | reverse complement strand
GGCGCGTGTGGAAGGATTCGAACCTCCGACCGCCTGGTTCGTAGCCAGGTACTCTATCCAGCTGAGCTACACACGCGTTAACTTTTATACTTTCGACTTTCACATCGAAAGGTGACGCTTTGAAGTAAGTGGCGCGTGTGGAAGGATTCGAACCTCCGACCGCCTGGTTCGTAGCCAGGTACTCTATCCAGCTGAGCTACACACGCGCAAAAAACTAATTGTCGACCGTCACTGCCAACGAATAATGGCGGAGAGGGAGGGATTCGAACCCTCGATACGCGTATATGCGTATGGTTCCTTAGCAGGGAACTGGTTTCAGCCACTCACCCACCTCTCCTTGACTGCGGGGTGCATTTTACGGATTCGTTGGCTCGAGTCAAACCTTTTTTATAAAGAAATTGTTTACTCGCTGCCATTTTAAACGATTCGACCAAAAAACCAGTAATTTGTTCGTAATACAAGCAATTAAATAAAACTATTCAACGCCTCGTCATGCATTTTTTCTTCGCTGCTCTCTAATACAATGGCACAAAACTGTAAAATTAGTATCTATTTTAAATAAATTAATTACATTCTTCTTTTATATTTTAAGTTCTGCTCTTTTAAACCTGATTTTTTATCGTATTTATCGTTCTCAAAAAGAACACTTAAACACTTTGCCCTACCAGATGAGAAAAATGTTAGGTAAGAATGAGTGATTGAAAACAAAAAAGGCCAGCATAAGCTGACCTTTTCCAATGAAGCGTATAATGCAATTATTCTGCAGAGCCTGGCTGACCGCCTTTCTCTGCTTGAATGCGCATATATATTTCTTCACGGTGCACAGAAACTTCTTTAGGTGCATTCACACCGATACGTACCTGATTCCCTTTTACGCCTAGCACAGTGACAGTTACATCGTCACCTACCATAAGCGTTTCACCAACTCGACGAGTCAAAATAAGCATTCGCTTGCTCCTGTTCCTTAATGCTGAACATCATCCTTTAAAAATTGCTAACCCAGCGGCACGACCCGATGGTAGCGACAGTGATTCCTTGTTTCTGCGTCACTTCAAAAACTCACCGTTATATACAGGAATAATTATAGCTTATCCTGTAACCAAGCGTTAACCGAATCTAACGCTTGGCTTAAGTTTTCAGGCTTGTCACCCCCTGCCTGTGCCATATCAGGGCGACCACCGCCCTTGCCACCGACTTGTGATGCTACAAAGTTCACTAACTCGCCTGCTTTAACTTTACCAGTGAGGTTTTTCGTTACGCCAGCAATAAGATTCACTTTCGCGTCATTAGCCACACCTAATACTACGACACCTTCACCAATTCGGTTCTTAATGTCATCCATCATTGAACGCAATGATTTAGCTTCGACACCTTCCAAATTAGCAACAAGTACTTTTACGCCGTTTATCTCTACTGCATCACTAAGCATATCAGCACCTTGCTGACTCGCCAGTTTTTGTTTTGCAGAATTAAGCGCTTTTTCTAATTCTTTAGTTTGGTTTTGCAAAGCAACCACGCGATCAAGCACATTTTGGCTGTCTGTTTTAAGTAAGCCAGACAGCGAAGCCAACGTGGCTTGTTGAGACTGAACTACTTCAAGTGCTTGCTCACCCGTTACCGCCTCTATGCGTCGAACGCCAGAAGCGATACCTGCCTCGCTGGTGATTTTAAACAAGCCAATATCGCCTGTGCGCTTAACGTGCGTACCGCCACATAGTTCAACAGAGAATGGTCCCATTGTTACCACACGAACTTTTTCATCGTACTTTTCACCAAACAACGCCATGGCACCTGACGCTTTGGCTTCATCTAGATCCATAAGTTCAGTAGCGAGCGTGTGGTTTGCGCGTATTTCTTGGTTAACGCGCTTTTCAATCTCTGCAAGCTGCTGTGCGGTCACCGCTTCAAAGTGCGAGAAGTCGAAACGCATGCGAGGGGCTTCAACAAGTGAACCTTTCTGCGTTACGTGCTCACCAAGAATTTCACGAAGCGCTGCATGCAGTAAATGCGTAGCACTGTGATTCTTTTTAATGGCTTCGCGGTTTGCAGAATCAATTGCTGCGGTTGCCGTATCGCCTTTAGAAACCGAACCTTTTGCAATACCTTTGTGCGCGAATGCATTACCCATTTTTTGGGTGTCGGTTACGATGAATTCACCGTTGGCCACGCGAAGTACACCTTTGTCACCTGCCTGACCACCGCTCTCTGCGTAAAACGGTGTGCTATCTAAAACAACCACACCTTCTTGACCATCTTCTAGCTTCTCGACAAACGCGTTGTCAGCGATAAGCTCAACCACATTAGCTTGGCCTTCTACATCGGTATAGCCTGTGAATGAAGTAGTGTGATCTACTGCCAACTTGCTGTTGTAGTCAGCACCGAAGTTGCTTGCCTGCTGTGCACGAGCACGCTGCGCTTGCATAGCGGCTTCAAAACCTTCCTCATCAATTTTGAGGTCGTGCTCACGCGCTACGTCGTTGGTTAAGTCAGTTGGGAAACCGTAGGTATCATAAAGCTTAAATACCACATCACCCGGTACTGTATCGCCTTCTAGCGTTTCTAACGTTTCGTTAAGTATGGCCATTCCGCGGGCTAGTGTTTTACTGAACTGCTCTTCTTCAACACGAAGTACTTTTTCTAAAACAGGTCGCTGTTCTACAAGCTCGGGATACGCTTCGCCCATTTCGTTAGCAAGTGAAGCAACAAGCTTATAGAAGAAGATGTCGTTAGCACCCAGCTGATAACCGTGACGAACCGCGCGACGAATAATGCGACGTAATACGTAGCCGCGACCTTCATTTGAAGGCATTACACCATCGCAAATTAAGAAACTGCATGAACGAATATGGTCGGCAATTACACGTAGCGATTTATTTTCTAAATCTTCTGTACCAACCGTAGCGGCTGCAGACTTGATTAAGTTTTGGAACAGGTCAATCTCGTAGTTACTGTGTACGTTCTGCAAAATGGCAGAAATACGCTCTAAACCCATGCCCGTGTCGATTGATGGTTTAGGAAGGGGTTCCATGGTACCGTCAGCTTGTTTGTTAAACTGCATGAATACCAAGTTCCAAATTTCGATAAACCGGTCACCGTCTTCTTCAGGCGTTCCTGGAGGACCACCCCAAATATGCGCACCATGATCGTAGAAGATTTCAGAGCAAGGGCCACATGGGCCAGTGTCACCCATTGACCAGAAGTTGTCTGACGTGCTGATACGAATAATCTTTTCTTTTGGCACACCAATATGGTTTTCCCAGATATCGAAGGCTTCGTCATCTTCAGAGTAAACGGTTACTAGAAGCTTTTCTTTAGGGAGACCAATTTCGCTGGTTAGGAAATTCCACGCAAACTCAATTGCTTCTTTTTTGAAATAGTCGCCAAAGCTGAAGTTACCTAACATTTCGAAAAAAGTATGGTGACGAGCGGTATAACCTACGTTCTCAAGGTCGTTGTGTTTACCACCTGCACGCACACAACGCTGTGAAGAAACAGCACGAGTATAGCTGCGCTTTTCTGCACCTAAGAAGCAGTCTTTAAACTGATTCATGCCCGCGTTGGTAAAAAGAAGTGTGGGATCATCTGCAGGTACCAATGACGAGCTCGCTACTGCCTGATGGCCATGGCTTTTAAAATAATCGATAAACTTGTTACGTAAGTCAGCAGTTGATAATGTCATTGAAAACCTAACTTCCTTTATTCTATTTTTGAAAAGTGTGCGTTGCCTGTTCTGATGAGTCTTATAATCGGGGCACTTTGCTATTACACAACGTGCGATTTTGCACTACAAATCTCAGGATAAATAAAATGCACACAAATTTGCGCAACAATACCATGGATAGCGCAAATTTGTTAAGTGTCACAGGGGTGAGTTAGCACCTAATTTTGCTTTAAATCGACAAAAATAGCCGTTATTCACATGAATGATTACAACAAGTGGCGTTTTAACCTAATACGTTAGCTATTCTCGTTCGCATTCACCGCATAATCTATGTGCTCTTGATAGAAGCCACGATACTGCAGAAACTGTTTTTGCTTTTGCCTTAAAGCAAATTCGCTCTCAAAAAACTCGCCAAATTTTTTTTCTTTAACCCTTTTTGCGCTTTCGAACCAATCGGCCTCAATTTCTCGCATGGCATGTTCTGCTGTACTCTCATCTACTCCGTAATGCTGCAAGTCTAGTTTAATGGCACGCGGCCCCTTTCCTTTCAAATATAATGCACGTACCCTACTTTCTGCAAAACGCGCATCGCTTTGGATATCTGCGTCTTTGAACTCTTCCAAAATAGGAATGAACGCATCACTTGATATGCCCTTTTGCTGCAGCTTTCGCATGATCTCACTAAAGCTATACTCTCGTCGTGCCAGCATGCGAGTAATCGCGTCGGTAATGATTTTTCGGTCGAACTCTGACATTTTTGTGAACTTACTCTTGTGTATTAAACGTAGAAATCGCGGTATTTTAGCGCTAAATGTTTATAAAAAGCATCGATAAATAGCATTCTCACATAATGACGATGACAGCCCAAACGCCCCGAAACCTCTACATGATTTATACTGCATGAACGCAATAAACTATCGAATAAAAGTAATCGATTCTGTCGACCAGCTTTCAAAAACGCAATGGAACAAACTTGCGCAAGGTGCAGGTCCGTTCCTTTCCTATGATTTTTTACACGCGCTAGAACAAAGTGGGTCTTGCTGCAATGCGTCTGGCTGGCAGTCGTGTCATTTAGTTATTCATAGTTCACAAGATATTGTTCATGTCATAATACCTGGCTATTTAAAAACCCATAGTTATGGGGAATATGTGTTCGACCACGCTTGGGCAAACGCGTATTCACAGCACGGGTTAGACTATTATCCGAAGTGGATATCTGCGGTGCCATTTACGCCTGTTACCGGCCCTAGAATCTTAAGTGATGGTACCGTTGAATTTACTCCAGAGCTTTTTAATGCACTTGAGCAAATGCTTGTTAGCTACGTTGCTTCAACGTTTGGTGAAACTCTATCATCTCTTCACTATTTGTTTAGCGATATAAATACAACTGCGCTGGTTAAGCCTTCCAGCACAGCATTACCTAACGATGTGACAGAACCCAACGATGCGACAGAACCTAACAACGAAACAAACAGTTCAGCGCATTTTTTGACTCGCTACACGGTTCAGTTTCAATGGCATAATTACAATTACTCACAGTTCGATGACTTTTTAGATACGCTCACGTCGCGCAAACGCAAAGATATAAAGAAAAGTCGACGTAAGTTGACTGATCGTGGCGTTAGCTTTACCTACGCAACTGGCGAACAAATTACGCCAGACACACTGCACTTTTTCACAAAGTGTTACAAGGCTACCTATTTAAAGCGAAGCGGACACGTGGGATATTTAAATGATGATTTCTTTGCACAGCTTGTAGAAAATTTCAGTGAAAATATGCTTATTGTGACAGCGAAGGAAAATAACGACGCGGTTGCTAGTGCGCTGTTCTTTTATGATGAAACAGGCTTGTATGGCCGGTATTGGGGGGCGCTGAAAGAAATAGACGGACTGCACTTCGCTTGCTGCTATTTTGAAGGCATTGAATTTGCAATTGCAAACTCGCTCCCGCTGTTTAACCCAGGCACTCAGGGTGAGCACAAGATATTACGTGGCTTCGAGCCTATTTATTGCCGCTCTCACCACAAATTGCGGCACGCCTCGTTTCATAGTGCCGTAGCAGACTTTTTACACCGAGAAACGCCGCATATCGCTGGCTATTTCAATCAAGCAAAGAATGCTTTACCGTTTAACCAAGCATTCATACCCAATTTAAAAACAAGTAGTGTTATTGCTCCTAACGACGACACTCATAATTACAACGAGAAAAACGATGAAATATAAACTTCTTGCCGTAGCGATTGCGGCATCACTAGGCCTTGCAGGTTGTAGCCAACCTGAGCAGACAAAAGAACAAACGAGCACTGTTGATGCTTCTGAAGTGTCAGGTGAAGCGGAATTAGGCTCTTTCGGCGTTGACTTAACTGCACGAAATGAAGCCGTCAAACCAGGCGATGACTTCTTTATGTATGCAAGCGGAACATGGTATGACAACTATGAACTGCCTGCGGACAAAACGCGTTACGGTGCCTTTACCGGCCTTGCCGAACGCAGCGAAGAGCAAGTGAAGAATATCATTGATGGTCTTATGGAAAAATCATCACTAAACGCCGAAGAACAGCTTGTTCACGACTTCTTTGTTGCTTACATGGACACCGATACCATTAATGAAAAAGGTATTGAGCCTATCAAAGATGTTTTAACCTCTATTGATAGCATCGAAAATAGAACAGAACTGACAAAAGCTTTTGGTAACAGCTGGTTAGTGGGTTCAACTACGCCAATCGCGGGCGGTATGTGGTACAACCGCTTAGACCCTAACGAATATCAACTTAGCGTTGGCGTAAGTGGTTTAGGCCTTCCTGATCGCGATTACTACCTTAGCGACAGCGAACGTTTTGTTAAAATTCGTGAAGCATACGTAGCGCATATTGAGCAAATGCTAAACTTTGCTAATGTTGAAAATGCCGCAGAAAAAGCGGCAAACATTCTAGCTCTGGAAACGCAAATAGCAGATATACAGTGGCCTCGCGAAAAGCGTCGCGACCGCGACCTTACCTTAAACCAAATTGAACGTAGCAAGCTTTCTGATGAGTACCCTGGCTTTGACTGGGATACCTATTTTGCACAAATTGGTTACAAGGTACCTGAGCTAAATATTACTCAGCCTGAACCAGTAAAAAATGTTATCAAGATCATAAACGAAGCTGATCTAGCCGACTGGAAGGCGTACTTGAAATATCACACTATTTCTAACAATTCAGGCTTCCTGTCAGAAGATATTTACCTTGCTAACTTTGACTTCTTTGGTCGCACACTAAGCGGGCAACAGGAGCCTCGCCCTCGCTGGAAGCGCGCCGTTAGCCAAATGTCAGGTACAGAATCATTAGGCTTTGCTATCGGTAAGATTTACGTTAACGAATATTTCCCTGAAAGCTCGAAAGAGCAAATGGCTGAACTGGTTGAGAACCTTCGTACCGCTTTGGGTGAGCGTATTGAGAACCTAGACTGGATGAGTGAAGAAACCAAGGTTAATGCAAAAGAAAAGCTAATGGCATTTAACCCTAAAATTGGCTACCCAGACGAGTGGCAGTCTTTTGAGGGCTTAACGATTAGCGACAAAGATCTTGTGGGCAACGTACGAAACCTGCGCACCTTCTTCCAAGATCAGTCAGTTGAGCGCGAGCTTGAGAAGACAGATCGCAACCGCTGGGGCATGACACCACAGCGCGTAAATGCATACTACAATAGCTCGTTTAACGAAATTGTATTCCCTGCTGCCATATTGCAACCGCCATTCTTCGACCCTAACGCCGACCCTGCTGTTAATTACGGTGCCATCGGTGCGGTAATTGGTCACGAAATGGGTCATGGCTTTGATGACCAAGGTTCAAAGTCTGACGCTAATGGTATTCAGCGTAACTGGTGGACAGATGCCGACAGAGCCGCGTTCGAGCAAAAAGCTGATATGCTTGCCGAGCAATATAGCCAATACGAGCCAATTGAAGGCAATTTTGTAAACGGTCGCAACAGCCTTGGTGAAAATATTGGTGACGTTGGTGGTCTAGCAATGGCTTACCACGCCTACAAGCTAAGCCTTGATGGCAAAGAAGCACCAGTTATTGATGGCCTAACGGGCGATCAACGTTTCTTCTTAGCTTGGGCTCAAGTGTGGAAAGAAAAGCGCACAGAAGAAAGCATGCTTAATCAACTGCGCGCTGGTACACACGCGCCTGGCAGATACCGTGCACAAGCACCAAGAAACCACGACGCTTGGTACGAAGCCTTTGACGTGAAGCCAGGCGACGCGCTATACCTTGCGCCAGAGGAACGCGTAAGAATTTGGTAAAGGATGAGGCTAGCTAATGTAGCGCTTTCGCATTGCATCAGCTACACATGTCTTTAAACATATAAAAAGGGCGGTACGATGCCTAATATCGTACCGCCCTTTCTATTTTGAACAGTTTGTAGCGTTAGTTTTATCCCGTGTGATTAAGCATCAGGCAGCTTACTTACCGTGTTACTTGCCATATTGCGCTACTACATCACGAACGCATTGTTTACAGCGCACCACCGCTTCTGAAAAGTCGCCATTGCCCACGCTTCCCATAGCATATCTTAACCAATATCCGTCGATTAACGCAGCGGTGGATGCAGCAGCGTGTTTGACCTGCTCCGGCTTCAATAACTTGCGAAAGCTAAACGCAAGGTTGCGTTCTAAACGCTTGTGATTAATACATTGCAACCGGTGTAAGCCGTCGTTATGTAAAGACAAAGCCCAAAAGTTAAACCATGTGTTGGTTGCAGAACTTGCACCCTGTGTTTGAGAGAAATTGTTTTCTATAATGAAATCGATGCGTTTTAGCGGGTCATCAATGCGTTTAGTTATTTTTAACGCATTCAGAAGATGCCGCATGGTTGCTTCAATCAACCCTTGTTTATCACCAAAATAGTGACTAATAATTCCTGAAGAAAGCCCAGCTCTTTTACTTATTAAACTGATCGTTGTACCGTGGTAGCCAACCTCTGCCATCACTTCCAATGTTGCTTCAATCAATTGTTTTTTACGAACTGGCTCCATTCCCACCTTGGGCATGCTACAACTCCAACCTTAAATCTGAAAAATAACCTGCGGCAACGCCGCGCTGTCGCAGGCATGATATCACGATTAGAAGGTTAAGCGTGCGTTGACTGCAACGGCTCGTGGAGCACCAATCCAAAACGCATTCGGAGCAATAGTAGACGCGTAATCTTCATCAAATACATTGTTTACAGTTAAGCGCACTTCTAGTTCTTCTACGCCAGGTCCGATGTTTTCGATGAACCCACCAATGTAGAAGTCACTCACGATATAATCGTCAACCGCTGCATTATTCTCAATATCAATGAAGCGACGGTCCACGTATTTAGTTGATAAGCCTGCAAAGTAATTATCACGTGCCCAATCTAAGCTTAATACAGCCATGGTGTCTGGCGTACCAATAACCGTATTACCTTCGATAGCGACTAATGACGTTTCAGGATTATTTGGGTCATCGATAGCAGCTTGCGCATCAGCAAGGGTGTCGTACTGAGTACCAGAACTCCCTACCGTGGCAACATGCTCAGACTCACTTAATGTGATCGAGGAAAACAATGAAAACTCGTCAGTTAACGCAATATCTGCTGAAATTTCAAAACCGTTAGATTCAATGCCGCCCACATTCTTGTATCCACCTGCAGCTGCTTCAAGGAAATCGATACCTTCTGACGTTTCGTTACTGGTAAACTGAATGCGATCGTTAAACTCTATATTGTAATATGTCACGCTAGCATTGAAGCCTGGCGACGCATAGCGAAAGCCAATATCAATGTTGTCTGCCGTCTCGGGTTGAATGAACCTTAGGTCAGTATCGTTTCGCTCTAGTTGTGCATCTTTGATTGCTGCAAAGTTTTCACCAAACCCGGCAAACACTTCAACGCCTTCTATAGGCAGCGGCGCTACAATACCTGCTGAAAACAATGTGTCTGAATCGGTATTAACTGAAAGATTGTTCACAGAATCAAAATTGTCGGTTTTCTCTATATCAACGTTAAACTTTTTCGCGCCTGCGCGAATGCGTGCAAAGCCCACATCAAGCTCATCTTCCACGTAATACATCAGCGTATCGACAGGAAAGGTTCTGTCGTACTGCACCCAGTAAGGAACGTTATCGTAATCAACACTTATAGATGAGTTGGTAATTTTATGCCAGTCCCGAGACTCACCGCGCTCGTAGTCTTCCCACCAAATACCAACACGTACGGTATTATCAAAATCTCCAATTTTGGTGTACCAGATTGCATCAGCGTTGATGCCTATGCGCTGCTTGTCATAGTGCGTGTGGCGGTATGAGCCCACGGGTATAGCGCCTTGCTCATAGCAACCTGGATCGTATTCGGGCCCTGCTCCACCATAAGGAAACGTTAGTGAGCTTTGACAACCTTCTATGGGGCTTAACTGATTGCCCTGTCTATCGACAAAAAAGATTTGTCCAAGCTCTTGTCCACCAAATACCGTATTACCAACCACCAGCTCTGAATGACCTTGTGCACCATCATCAGTGATATCTACAACGTAAGGAGGTACCCACTCACCGCGTCCTTCGTTATCGTGATAATACACGTTGGTCATGAAATCGACTTGGCCTATGGTAAATTCAGCCTGTAAATAAGCGAATAAGTTTTCACGAAGCGTAGACCAACCGCGACGATACGCCTGATCTTGATAGGGCACGCCTGTCCACTCATCGGTGAGTTGATCCCAGTCTGGGTTCTGTTCATATTGCGCAAGGCTGTAAATACGCTGATAGTTATCTTCATGTGTATCGTCGTAAGACAAATATCCAGATAACGCGACCTCGTTTACTGTTGAGACAAACTTCATAGCAAGGTGATCGCGTGTATTTTCTGCTGCTTGCTGCATGAAGTCAGAGCTTTCTTGACTTGAAAGGCTAATCCAAGCGTATGTGTCTTTAAGTATTTCACCCGTCTCATAACGAACATAATACTTTGATGCATCGAACGAGCCTGCCGTTAGGCTTGTCACTAACCCCTGCTGCATAGATGGGTCGATGGTCGTGAAATTAAGAGTTCCGCCCAACGCTTCATGGGAACGAGAGGCAATATCTGCTGTTCCCTGCGATACCTCTATAGCCTGAAGATTTTCAGTATCAATATAGCGATTCGCTTTAGCACCACCACCGTAGTTAGAATTTCCGTTGGCAATGCCGTCAACTGTCATACCAATTTGCTGTTCATTTAAGTTAACCTGAAAGCCACGAATAACGATGGAGGTAGACCAATCATCAGCACCAAACGTATCACCTTCGTTAATGAGCACACCCGGTAAATTATCAACCGCAGCTAACACGCTACTCAAGTTTGCTTGCTGCTTAAACATTTCGTCACTGGTAGCGTTGTTAGCATATGAAACGCTTCGGCCAACCACCATAATTTCTTCTATACGCTCTTCACTATCACGCTTTGCGTTTTGTGCCATAACGTGTGATGGTAGAGACATAGTTGACAAAGCGCTTAATATAGCCAACGCCAATTTATTGTGTGTTTTCATGTTATTCCCTAAAAAGGTTATGTAATGTTTTTATTTACCTTAGGGAGTGTTTGTTACAGTTAGGTTAACTTTAATTGAACAATCAATTAATTTAAAAAGACACATTTTCATCGCGATGAATAAGCACAAAAAAGCCCTCGCAAAGGAGGGCTAAAAAAGGGAAAGGTTTAACTGACCGTTAACTAGTTATGCGGCTTGAAAGCTAGAGCCTTTGCTCTCAGTCTCGGCTACTTGCTTTTTGGCGTAAACCAGCGCGTCGTGAAGCGTGGCAAAGTTAGGAATACCAGGATGCGCTTCATTTACGCCTTCCAGCACTTTGTTTACTGAGGCGTTTGCACCACAAATAACTAGCTGTCGACCCGCCGCCAATGCGTCTGATGTAACCGTATCTACCGCCATCGCAGCAGACACATCCATCAACGGAACACGTGAAAAGTCTAATATAGTCATTGAACCTGGCTTTACGCTCTCACGTACGTGATGCCCTAAATCTGCTGCCGCGCCAAAGCTTAACGGACCGCCAAAACTAAAGATTGATACTTTGTTTTTTAGCGAGGCAAGTAGTTCGTTATCTTTCGGATCGTCAAGCGAGTCAGGGATCTTCTTAAGCTCTTCAATTTGTAATTGAGCAATTTGTTTAACGTACGCTAGTGCAGCTAGAACCACACCTACACCTACAGCGGTAATAAGGTCTACAAACACGGTAAGTGAAAGCACCATAATCATTAGGGCGAAATCCCAACGCGGGCCTTTATGAGCGCGTTTTGCATAGCTCCAGTCAATAATGTCTAAACCGACTTTAACTAGGATACCAGCAAGCACAGCATGAGGAATTTGCGCAGCTAACGGGCTTAAACCAAGTACGATAGCGAGCAATACCAGAGCATGGACCATACCAGATATGTTGTACATACCGCCGCTGCGAATATTTACCACGGTACGCATGGTTGCACCAGCACCCGCGATACCGCCTATAAGACCAGCAATCGTATTACCGATACCTTGCCCAATTAGCTCTTTTCGGCTGTCATGGCGCGTGCGCGTCATGTTGTCTGCAACTAACGACGTTAACAAACTATCAATAGCGCCTAGAACGGCAAGAATGAACGCTGCTTTAAGGATTAGCCACGCTTTGCTTTGGTCAAATACTGGAAGGTGAAGACTTGGCAAACCGGTAGGGATATCACCTAAAACAGGAACAGCTAAGAATAAGCTGACCAGCGTACCGATAATAAGCGCAGCTAGTGCGCCAGGCACAAATTTACCTAGTTGAGGTGGCCACTTGTAAGCAATGATTAGCGTACCCAGACCCAAAGCAAGGGTTGAGAAATTAATGTCAGCCATTGCAGTAGGCAAATACGTAAGTGCTCCAATAGTACCGCTTGGAGGCTCATGACCTAGCAATCGCCCTATCTGCAAGATGATAATAATGGCACCAATGCCCGACATAAAGCCTGATATAACCGGATAGGGAACTAAGCGAATGTACTGCCCTACCCCAATGACACCAAAAATGATTTGGAATATACCTGCCAAAATAACAGCAGTAAAAATTAGGCTAGCGTCACCAGAAAGACTGGCAAACAAGCCTGCAAGTACTACTACCATTGGCCCTGTTGGGCCTGAAATTTGCGCTGGTGTACCACCAAACAAAGCGGCGAAAAAGCCAACGGCGATAGCACCATACAGGCCAGCCATTGGGCCAAGCCCTGAAGCTACACCCAAAGCAAGTGCCAGCGGCAAGGCCACAATACCAGCCGTAAGACCGCCGGTGAAATCACCGCGTAAATTAGAAAGATTTATTTTTACCATTACAACTGGCCTTATTCGTCTCGTGAAAGTTGCGCTTCTGCCGCTGATTGGTCCATGGCTTCAAATTCGCCATTTTCACTGTTGTAGCAAAGCACATCTCCTGAGCCAATGTTATAAACCCAACCGTGAAGCTTTACTTGCCCCGTCGCAATTTTGGCCGCAACAGCAGGATGAGTACGAAGATGCTGAATCTGTTGAACTACGTTCTCTTTTGTTACAGCTTCTAAGTCTTCAATAGAAAGTTCGTTGTGACCACAGCGCTCTTTAACAACTTCTGTTGCTGCACGGCAGTGCCCTAACCACTCTTTAACGTGGGGAAGCGAATCAAGCCCTTCTAAGTCGATTGCACCTTTCATAGCACCACAGTCAGTATGACCACAGATAACGATGTGAGATACACCAAGGGCTGCGACTGCAAATTCAATAGACGCTGTCATACCACCAGTTTGGTTGCTGTGAGGAGGTACAATGTTGCCCGCGTTACGACAAATGAAAAGCTCGCCTGGGTCGGTTTGCGTAACAAGGTTTGGGTCGATACGTGAGTCTGAGCAAGTAATGAATAAAACTTCTGGATTTTGGCCGTTAGCCAGTTTCTGAAACGTTGCTTTCTTGTTCGGATAAACTTCCTTCTGGAATTTTGCAACACCAGATATAACGTGATCCATATAAAACCCCCAAATTTTTTAATATTTGTAATCATTATGTAATAGGTCAGTTTCACCTGATAGATTAATAGTTTAATATACTAACTCGCGATAGCTATTTGCTATCACCGCACAGTCGGCACCTTTTGTAAGTTTAGTAAGAGAGCTAAATTCAACATGCAATTTAACGGTAAAACCCCGTCAATCAACCAGATCCGCTATTTTGTAGCAGTGGCAAAATACCTCAGTTTTAGGCAAGCGGCTGGCATTCTGGGTATAAGCCAACCAACTCTGACCAGTCAGATTAGTGCATTAGAAAGTCTTTTAGGGATAACGTTGTTTGAGCGATCTCGAACTGGCACACTATTATCACCGCAGGGAAAAGCGTTATTAGATGCAGCGGAAGAAGTATTGCAGGCTACCCAGCGCTTCGGTGAAATTGCTCGCGATTTGTCAGAAGGTGAAGTGGTCACTTATCGATTGGGCATTCCTCCAACGCTTGGCCCCTATTTACTTCCTTTTGTGTTACCAGATTTGCACAAGCGAAAACCTGGATTGCGCTTTTATGTTCGTGAGGGCGCGCCCAACGCACTGCAACACGGTTTACTACGTGGCGAATATGATTTAATTCTTTCTCCTCTTTCAGGTGAAAACTCGCAATTGATCACGCAACCGCTTTTTAAAGAGCCGCTAAAATTCGTCATGCCTTCCGACCATAAGCTAACAGGCAAAGCTTTTGTGAAGCCTGAAGAGATAAGTGGTGAGAAAATTCTCACACTGGAAGATAGACATCACTTTCATCATCAAGTACAGCGTATTTGCGATGAAATAGGCGCAGACTTGCAGCGAGATTACGAAGGGACCAGCTTAGATACACTGCGTCAGATGGTTGTTATGGGCATGGGAGTTGCTTTTCTTCCCGGCCTTTACATTCATTCAGAATTGCACAAGCCCGAAGCACTTCACGTGTGCGAAATTGCAGATATGCCCATTGAACGTCAACACTCACTCGCTTGGAGAAACACTGCGCCAGGAAGAAAGACCTTCAGAGAAATCTCAATTATTATTAAAGAGATTATTGAGGCCCGCCTTTCTAACGCCGTGACGATTGTCAACGATATGCCTAAATCCACCCAAAAACGTTAATACAGTTGTGAGCCGCTATGATTGATAGACAACACTTGCGAATAGTTAAAGCGATTGATGACGAAGGCACAATGACGGAGGCAGCAAAATCTCTTTTTCTGACCCAATCGGCGTTAAGTCACGCCATGAAAAAGCTGGAAGCACACTTTGAAGTGCCATTATGGAAAAAAGACGGGAGAAGACTCACGCTTACTCAGGCAGGCCAGAGTGTGCTTGCGCTAGCACATCGTGTGCTACCGCAGTTTGAACATACAGAGGCTCAACTTCGCCGCTTCGCTGACGGCAAGCAAGGTATTTTGCGCATTGGTATGGAGTGCTACCCTTGCTTTGAATGGCTGTTAAAGGTAGTTGCGCCTTTTTTAAAAGCATTTCCAGACGTAGACGTCGATGTGCGCAGAGCATTTTCTTTTGGCGGGCTTCAAGCATTGCATGGATATGATATCGATATACTGCTGACGCCAGACCCGCTCTCCCTCGAAACCATAACCTACACCCCTGTATTTGAGTATGAGCAAGTTCTAGTTATGGACAAGCACCACCCATTGGCGGATAAATCTTATATTCTGCCTCAAGATTTGGCCAGTGAAACACTTATTACCTACCCTGTGGAATTAAGTCGGCTTGATGTATTCACGCATTTTCTTACGCCAGCTAATTGTACAGTGAAGCAGCACAAAACCATTGAAACAACCGAAATAATCTTACAAATGGTGGCAGCAAGTCGCGGCGTTACAGCTCTTCCTAAGTGGTTAATTGAGGAATCGCAAGAGCGGGAACTGTTAGCCTTTCGTTCACTAGGCGAATACGGCGTGTCAAAAACGCTGTATTTGGGGCACAGAAAAGCGCAAGATGTCTTAGGATTTGTTGATGACTTTATCAACCTCTCTCAGGCGCACAAACCTTAGTTTTGGCTTAAGTATTACACTTTGAGGAAGTTGGCCAGTTGGCCGCTCAGCCAGTCAATGTTGCGCATGAGCTAACTGAGCGTTCTTAATTAAGCAGGTCTTTTTTCCCTTCTCGCTAAATTTTAAATTGCCCTACTAAGTCTTTTAAGTCACCAGAAACAGCGCTTAGTTGAGTGGCTTCAACAGCAAGTTCTTCAGCGTGCTGGCTTGTTCTATCGCTTAGGCCAGTAATGGTGACAAGCGATTTATTAATATCTTGTGCAACTTCAGTTTGCTGCTCAGTTGCCATAGCGATATGAGTGCTTTGCTCGTGAACTAGACCAATTGACTGGGTAATATCTCGCAGCGTTTCCACAACTTTTTCGGTTTTCTCCACGCCAGATTGTGAGCGTGTTTTACCTTCTTGCATTACGCTATTGGTCTGCTCAGACATTGCTTGTAATCGTTCCACCATTTTCCTGATATCGGTTGTCGATTCTTGTGTCCGGCTTGCTAACGAACGCACCTCATCGGCAACTACAGCGAAACCTCTGCCTTGCTCACCTGCTCTGGCTGCCTCTATTGCAGCGTTTAGCGCAAGTAAGTTGGTTTGTTCTGCAATACTATTAATAACATCAATCACCGCGCCAATGTTGTCTGACTCTTGACTTAAACCGCTAACGACTTCAACACCCTGGCTTATTGCATCGGCAAGCGAACGAATTTCTCTCATGGCTTCTTGAACCTGTTCGCTGCCGCTTTGCACTAGATCATCGGCCTTAGTGGCTGCGTCACTCGACTGTGCTGCATTTTTAGAAATTTCGACCACTGTCGCGGCCATTTGTGTTACTGCGCTAGACACGTTATCTACTTGACTGCGCTCTTGGTTAATTTCCTGACTTGTCGCACGGCTAACATCGCGAAGATGATCCGCCGCATCAGACACAGCTCTAGTACTTATTGCTGTATCTTTAAGCAGTGCTCTAAGTTTGTCAGTGAAGGTATTAAACTCTACAGCAAGTGCGCCAATTTCATCGTTGCTCTTTACTTCTAAACGTTTTGTTAAGTCACCATCACCGTGAGCGATCTCAGCCATAGCATTGCGCATCTCAAGCAAAGGCTGGGTCAATTTTGCACTGGCAAAATAAGTGATTAGCGCAATCAAACCAATAATGACGATGGCGACTACAATGGCTGTAGTAATAGCACTATTAATTGGGCTATTTATAATACTTGCAGGAATAAGGATCCCTAACGACCAGTTCATTTGAGGGTTGGTCAATTTAGCGTGCTCAAAAACTGCAACATAATCTTCCCCTTTCCAAGTAACATGTACGATACCAGATTCATTAGCTGCAATATTACTAGCCAGCTTTCCAAAACCTTCAGTGTCATCAAACACACTGTCAAAGTTGCGAATAGCGGAGCTTAATGGTAACGCCTTGCTTTGCTTGGGAAAATAAACAATGTTCTGATTTTCGTCGAGCAAAAACGCTGTACCTTGGTTTTCATAGCGAATAGCATCAACTACTTTACCCACGGTACTAATCAATATATCAACACCGCCAACACCTAACAGCGCACCATTTTTATAAATTGGCGTTTGTACTACTGCAGACACACTCCCATCTTGAGAGTCTACAGCAGGCGGTGTTACATACAGCTTTCCTTTCTCTATAGCAGTAGTGAACCACGGTCTTTTAGTTGCGAAATAACCTGCGTTAGAGTTACCAGCGTCTGGACCTGACGTATCAACGCCCACACGCCCTTCTTCATAAAAGTATTCACCTGTTTTCGCAGAGCCGAAAAACGCCGACTTAATAATAGGATCTTGGCTGCTGATGTTTTCGAAAGTGGCGTAAATTTCTTTTGAATTTGTTAGTTGCGCCTCAGCCGCTCCACGCGTGGTATGCTGCTCGAAAAAGTCTTGAAAAAACGGGCTACTTAAAAAAGCGCTAGCCACACCTCCATAAGTCGCAAAAAATCCTTCGACATCATTTGCTTCGCGAGCAACTAAGGATTTCACTTCTTTTTCAACGCGAATTCGCGTGTTATCTGCAACAGTGTTTACTAAGAAAAGGGCGGTGATTAGTAGCATTAACGCTATGCTACCGCCAACGATAAGCATGAACTTTTTTTGGAGTGATATGGACTTCATCTATACTTCTCTTTGTTTACTAACCGCCATAATGAGTGATTTGTGATTTCCAGCACTAAGAATTCGCACACATTACGGGTTTAGTTTTATTAGTATTAAAGACGGTACTGTTTAAAGTTTACAACCGTCTTCATTACTTTGAGATATACAGAGAAATTTTACAACCTTAGTTTGTCAATTCGACGAAAGTTTGAATTGATGCGCAACATCATCATACACGCAGAAAAGGAATTGGCAGATACGTTTTCTTTGATAGAAATTAACGCTTAGCCTTTAGCCGAAAAATTTTGCGAAGACTTACAGCGCTTCCTCATGGTCTACGCCTTTTGCCAAACAAGCATGTGGTTATTAGCTGGCATGTCTATAGTTTTTATTAATCTTAACCCAGGCGCCCATTCGGTGAGCTCATTAATATCGCGATAGCCACCGTAACCACGCTCTAGAAGCGATAAATGAAAGGCTTGGTTACTTTCAGATGTAAATTTTCCGCTGTGTGTAAAAGGGCCATACTGGCAAAACATTCCCCCTTGGGGTAAGTGCGATGCCACTAATTCCATCAGCAACTTCACCTCTTCTCTTTGCATAATATGCGCTGTGTTAGCTGTAAACACACCGTCTACATCAATATGAGGAAAAGCATCATGCCCAATAGTAAAAGGTATGGGATGTTTTAGATTTCCTACGTTTGCCTCATCAATCCACGCACTGATACCTTGGTGATAATGAGGCTGATCGCTAGTATGCCAAATAAGGTGAGGCAGGTGTTCGGCCAAAAACACAGCGTGTTGGCCAGTACCACTGCCTATTTCTAATACTTGGCGACAATTAGCAAAAGCCTGCTCTAACACGCGCAATATTACACGCTTGTTGTTCTCGCAGGCCTGACTAAATGGCTTATCGTTTGGTATATGATTCATTTGCTTCCAGCAAGCCTTAATCGCTCAAGTTGGGGCCTAGCCATTTTTCTGCTTCTTCTAACGTCCAGCCTTTGCGCTCGGCATAGTCTTCAACTTGGTCTGCCTGAATTTTAGCAACCGCGAAATACTTAGCTTCTGGATGCGCAAAGTACCACCCTGACACCGATGCGCCCGGCCACATGGCGTAACTTTCCGTCAACTTCATGCCCGTGTGCTGCTCTGCCGATAGCAAATCCCAAATAAGCTGCTTTTCCGTGTGTTCAGGGCATGCCGCGTAGCCTGGGGCGGGTCGAATGCCCTGATACTTTTCGCGAATAAGCTCTTCATTGCTTAGTGATTCGTCAGCGGCATATCCCCAATAATGCTTACGTACTTGCTCATGAAGGTATTCAGCGAATGCTTCAGCTAATCTATCTGCCACGGCTTTAACCATAATGCCATTGTAATCATCACCCGCATTGCTGTAGCTATCGGCCAGCTCATCTTCACCAATGCCGCCTGTTACCGCAAAAGCGCCTACATAATCGTTTATGCCGCTAGCCTTTTCGGCCACGAAGTCAGCTAAACAATAGTTAGCGAACTTATCTTTCAAGGTTTGCTGACGCAGATGATGGGCAACGCCTTGAATTTGGCTTCTTGTCTCATCGCTGTAAATTTCAACATCATCATTTACGCGGTTTGCAGGAAACAAACCGATTACGCCCTTCGCCTTGAGCGTGTTGTCTTCAATAATTTTATCCAGCATGGCGTTGGCATCGTCAAAAAGCGACTGTGCCTGCTCGCCCACTACTTCGTCTTGCAAAATGCGCGGGTATTTTCCTGCCAATGACCAGGTTAAGAAGAACGGTGTCCAATCAATATAGTTACGTAGTGTCGCTAAGTCAGCAGTAACCGGCGTAACACCTAAGCTTACAGGCTTTACAGGCAAGGTCGTAAAATCTGGCTTAAAGGCGTTTTCTCTGGCCTGAACTAACGTTACTGGCTTACTGCGCGGCTTTTTACGAGCGTGCTGTTCGCGCACAGTATCGTATTCTTTGGCAAGTTCTTGGGCGTAAATATCTCGCGATGATTTATTTAATAAGCGCTGACAAACTCCCACAGCTCGACTTGCATTGGGAACGTAAGCCACAGGCGCGTGATAATTTTGTTCTATTTTTACTGCGGTATGCGCTTTTGACGTGGTTGCACCGCCAATAAGTAGTGGAATATCAAAGCCCTGACGCTCCATCTCCTTAGCCACGTGCACCATTTCATCAAGCGAAGGCGTAATGAGACCTGACAAACCTATCATGTCCACGTTTTCGTCTTTAGCCGTTTGTAAAATGGTTGCCGCTGGCACCATTACGCCTAAATCAATCACTTCGAAGTTATTACATTGAAGCACCACACCCACAATGTTTTTACCAATATCGTGAACGTCGCCTTTTACTGTGGCTAATAGAATTTTTCCGTTACTCTTAGCATCGTCTGACTTTTCGGCCTCGATATACGGCTGCAAATGCGCTACCGCTTTTTTCATTACGCGAGCCGACTTCACCACCTGTGGAAGGAACATTTTCCCTTCACCAAACAAATCACCCACCACATTCATGCCATCCATCAATGGCCCTTCAATAACGTGTAGCGGACGCTCAGCCTGCTGTCGAGCTTCTTCGGTGTCTTCAATGATGTAGTCGGTGATGCCTTTGACAAGGGCGTGCTCCAAGCGCTTGTTCACCTCTTGCTCCCGCCAGCTTAAATCTTCTTTTGCTGCCGCTTTACCGTCACCCTGATAATTAGGCGCTATGTCTAGCAAGCGCTCGGTGGCATCACTTCTGCGATTTAAAATAACATCTTCAACTGCATCGCGAAGCTCAGTGGGAATTTCGTCATACACCTCTAGCTGGCCTGCGTTAACAATGGCCATGTCCATGCCCGCACGAATGGCGTGATATAAAAATACCGAGTGCATGGCCTCACGAACTGGGTTATTCCCCCTGAATGAGAAAGATATGTTAGAAAGACCGCCCGAAATATGGGAATACGGACAGGTTTTGCGTATTTCACGGGTAGCTTCAATGAAATCAACCGCATAGTTATCGTGCTCTTCGATACCTGTGGCTACTGCGAAAATGTTCGGATCGAAAATAATGTCTTCAGGTGGAAAGCCTATTTCTTCGGTTAGCAGCTTGTAGCTGCGCTGACAAATCTCTACTTTGCGTGCCTGCGTGTCGGCCTGACCGGTTTCGTCAAACGCCATAACCACCGTTGCAGCACCATAGCGCTTTATTAACTTAGCTTGATTTAAAAATAGTTCTTCCCCTTCTTTTAAGCTAATTGAATTAACAATTGCTTTGCCCTGTACACACTTAAGCCCGGCTTCGATAACGTCCCATTTAGATGAATCAATCATAATGGGCACGCGACTGATATCAGGCTCAGAGGCTATTAGGTTCAAAAAGGTGATCATGGCTTGCTTGGAATCAAGCATGGCCTCATCCATGTTGATATCGATGATTTGTGCGCCGTTTTCGACTTGCTGTCGCGCGACATCAAGGGCGGCCTCGTAATCACCATCAAGAATAAGGCGTTTAAAGCGAGCGGAGCCAGTTACGTTGGTTCGCTCACCGATGTTAATAAATGTGGAAAATTCTGCGCTCATTATGCCCTCCTAGTGTACAAACGGCTCTAGGCCTGACAAACGCATTTTAGGTTCAAATTGCGGTACGTTGCGCGGCGCTATACCCTCAACCGCATCGGCAATATCACGAATATGCTCAGGTGTGCTTCCGCAACAACCGCCCACAATATTCACCAGCCCTGACTGTGCCCACTCTTTGATGTGTTCGGCCATCTCAGGACCTTGCATATCGTATTCACCAAACTCATTAGGCAAGCCCGCGTTTGGGTGCGCAGAGATAAAACATTCGCTAATTGTGGCAACTTCGTCAACGTACTGACGCAGTAAATCAGGGCCCAGTGCACAGTTCAAACCGAAAGAAAAAGGGTTAATATGGCGCATTGAATAGTAAAAGGCTTCTGCCGTTTGTCCTGATAGGGTGCGTCCTGAAGCGTCGGTTATGGTACCTGATACCATTACAGGCAATGATTTACCAAGCTTTTCAAATACAGATTCAACAGCGTATGCCGCCGCCTTGGCATTTAACGTATCAAAAATAGTCTCTAGCATGATCAGATCAGCACCACCTTCTATCAGCGCCTCAGTCGACTCGCTATACGCTTCAACGAGTTCATCAAAGGTTACATTGCGCTTTCCTGGGTCGTTAACATCAGGTGATATAGATGCCGTACGGTTTGTTGGACCCAGTACGCCAGCAACAAAGCGAGGTTTATCAGGCGTTTTTGCTGTGAATGCATCGGCAGCTTTTCGTGCCAACTTTGCTGCAGCAAGGTTGATATCGCGAGACTGGGCCTGCATGTCGTAATCGGCCATAGCGATGGTTGTGGCATTGAAGGTATTGGTTTCAACGATATCCGCGCCCGCTTCAAAGTAGTCACAATGAATTTGATAGATAATATCGGGCTGAGTGAGCACCAGTAAGTCATTATTACCTTTAACATCACAGTGCCAGTCGGCGAACTGTGTACCGCGGTAGTCTTCTTCTTCGAGTTTGTGACGCTGGATCATGGTACCCATTGCGCCATCAAGTATTAGTATGCGTTGTTTAGCGGCTTCTGTAAGCGTTGCCTGCGCGTTAGAAGGGTTTCTTTGGCTCACGTGCTACCTCTTTGGCTGTGACTTTTCAGCAAGCTGACTTAAATCATAAGGTGTAGTTTGATAGACATAGTAATTCAGCCAGTTCGTAAACAATAGGCTGCCGTGTGAGCGCCACTGTACAATTGGAGAGTTGGCTGGATCATTGTCTTCAAAATAATGCGTTGGTATTGCCGGTGATTGTCCGGCGGCAACGTCTCTAAAATATTCTTCCTTCAGTGTATCTGGATCGTATTCTGGATGGCCAGTTACAAAAACCATACGTTTATCGTCAGATGCAACTATATATGCACCAACATCATCAGATTCTGCCACAACACTTAACCCTTCAACACTGTTATAAAGTGAAGTGTCAATGTGGCCATAACGAGAATGGGGCGCGTAAAAGGTTGGGTCGAAACCTCGAAGCAACTCATTGTGAGGGTCGTTCACTTTATGCTTGAAGACACCGGAGAACTTTTCCTCTCTCAGTTCGCGCGTTATACCGTAAAAATGATACATGGCAGCATGCGCAGCCCAGCATAAATACAGGGTGGAGTTAACGTGACGCTGCGCCCACTCAAGTATGGTAGTCATGGTGTCCCAGTATTTCACTTTTTCATAGTCGATAAGGGCAAGGGGAGCACCGGTCACAATAAGGCCGTCGTATTTCTTATTCGCCACCGCAGAGAAGTCATGATAAAAAGCGTCCATATGCGATTGCGGCGTATTTTTAGGCGCCTGGTTATCAATGCGAATAAGGTCTACATTAATTTGCAGTGGCGTATTCGACAGCAAGCGCAGCAGCTGAACTTCTGTCTCGATTTTGTTGGGCATTAAATTAAGAATACCAACTTCGAGAGGACGAATATCTTGATTGGCTGCCCTGTCCATGTCCATAGTGAAAATGTTTTCACCTAACAGTACATTCTGTGCAGGTAATTGCTCAGGAATACGAATTGGCATAGCGGGCTCCAGTGATAAATGACAATATCTGTATTGTGTCTATAACTGGCAATATGTCAACATCTTTACGTCTAGACGTCTAAACGTTTTTTTAAATAGCTGCTTTAGTGAAGCTAGCTGTTTTGCTTGTGCACCATCACCAGCATTTCAGCTTCTGCTCGAGGGATGTCACAGGCTTCAATAATTTCATCGATACTGGCCCCTTGTTTAACCAGATCGGCCGCTCGTTGGTAAAGTCGCAGTGATGGGTCTTGCATTTTAAGCTCGCGAAGCTGGTTCTCAACTTCAGTCTGCTTTTCGTCTAATTCTTGAAGGTGACGAGTAATAACCAACGTTCTGGCCTGCGCCTCTGTCTGCTGGTTATTAGCATTTTTCGCTAACGCTTCTACGCGCATTAATGCTTCGGTATTTTTGTCTTCGCTGTCTTTAAGTGCATGGCGAAGTTTTCGTATATGCGAATACATTACGACCATAGCGGCAGTAAGTACAACGATAAGAACACACAGGATAAGTTCAAATAAGGTAGGTGCAGCAAGCTGCCAATCCATGGACGTAACCCTTGGGCAAAAGAAGGCAGCGTCTATTAAGACACTGCCTTTTTACTTATTTAGATATTGCTAAGCTCATCCCACTCTTCATCGCTTAACAACTTATTAAGGTCTACAAGAATAAGTAGTTCGCCATCGCGGTTACTCACACCTTGTATAAACTTGGCGCTTTCTTCTGTGCCGACGTTCGGTGCGCTATCAATCTCTGAAGATTTCAAGTAAACCACTTCTGCAACACTGTCTACCAAGATTCCAACGACTTGTTCGTCAGATTCAATAATAACAATACGCGTATTATCGGTAATTTCTGTTGGCGGTAAACCAAAGCGGGCGCGGGTATCAATGACCGTAACCACGTTACCACGCAAATTTATAATACCTAGCACGTAATCAGGTGCACCAGGTACTGGGGCTATTTCGGTATATCGTAATACTTCCTGCACTTGCATTACGTTAATACCATACGTTTCTTCACCTAAGCGGTACGTTACCCATTGAAGGACTTCGTCGTTGCTGTCGGTTGTGTTGCTATTTGAACTTTTTTCGCTCATGAACCTGGCTCCCAATACTATGGCGTCTGGTCGTTACTGCCTAAGCCTTTGTTAAGCATAGATATTAATTCTTCAACGTCAATTAACGCGCACATTTTTTCTTTAACCATCCCTGCTAACCAGGGGCGTTTACCTGTGGACTCGCGCCATTTAACATCATCGGTAGTCAAATTGACCGTATTAACAAGTTTCTCGCTTGCTAGACCCCAGGCACTCTCTCCTAACATTATAAGATATCGGTAGTTAAGCGATTGTGCGAGGTTTTCATCATATTTTTCTGGCATTACCCATTTTGCAGAGTCGACAACATTGAGTTTAGACTCTCTGTACAACATTACACCCATAAACCAATCAGGTTTTCCAAATAATGGACCTACCTTCTCAATTTGGTGGATTCCACCTAGCGATGTTAATGGTACCGCAAGGGTTAACCCAGCAACTTCAAAGAATAACGCTTGAAAACGAAAACCTAGCGTATCCTTTAGTGGAACTTTTGTTTTTTCAGAGCAACTTAACTCTGCTTTTTGCTCTTCGGCTATTGGCGCTTCACTTGCCTGTTGCTCATCGTCAATCTCTTCTACTTTTCGAGTTTCAATTAACGAGGTAACCTTTTGTGCTATCGCGTCTTGCTCATTGGGTAGCGACTCTGTGTCTTTAGCAGTGGCTGCAAGCGCCGACTCAGCCATTTGCTGAGAGGCCTTTTCAAGCAATTTTGCCGTGCGTGCAGTAACATCTTCCGGTGTTTCTGGCTCTTTGAGAAGGCTGTCAAGATATGCCTCCATCACTTCTTCACGGGCAAATGGCGATTGCTTGCTCATTATTTTATTAGTGCTCCAACACAGCTAAAAGTTTTTCATACGCAGACACGCCACGTGTTTTGGGGTACGCCGCAGATATGGGCAGCTGTACCAAACTGGCATCTCTGAAATGTGTATCGACTGGAACTACTCCATCCCACACGCGTTCGCCATAGTCATTCATTAAACGTTTTCTCGACGCCAACGCAGCATTCGTACGCTTGTCAAACATTGTTGGAATGATGACTGTATCAAATGTTTTATCCAATGAACGCCCCATTATCTCCATGGTACGAATCATTCTATCTAAACCTTTAAGTGCCAAGTATTCCGTCTGCGTAGGTACAATTACCTTGTCACATGCAGCCAAAGCGTTAACCATAAGCACGCCCAACACTGGCGGGCAATCTATAATAGCAACGTCAAATTCATCGGCTATTTTGGCCAAGGCTTTTTTAAGTACTAAGCCCATGCCCTGCTCGCTTCCCATCGTTCTGTCTAACGTTGCGAGCGCCATAGTTGCAGGAAGCACATACAAGTTGTCCAACTTTGTTGGGCACAAACAGTCCATTACGTTATCGGCAGTAATGTCGTTTGACTTAATAAAAATGTCGTAAACTGAGTGACTTGATGCCTCAGCGTCAATTCCGAAATAATAGCTCAACGAAGCGTGAGGATCTGTATCAATCATCAGTACCCGGTTGCCTTTCTGTGCAAGCAGCCCACCAAGGCTTACCGTAGTGGTTGTCTTCCCCACTCCACCTTTTTGATTCGCAACTGTCCACACTTTCATATCTGCTATTCCATTACGGTGTAAACCGCTATCGCATTTCGGTTTGAATGCAACTGCTTATATCATCGATATTAATATTTTTACTGGATATATTTGCGGCAGCTACAGCCTGAGGCATGCCATATACTACGCAAGAATCCTGATCCTGAGCCCAGATGGTCGCGCCCTTATCTTTGAGCATGCGACAACCTTCTCTGCCATCAGCTCCCATCCCTGTTAATATAACGCCAAGCACATCCCCTCCGTATGCTTTCGCTACAGAGCTGAAAGTAAGGTCAACGCTTGGTTTATAACTAACTTTGTCGTTTTCACTTGCGTCTACAATCGCAATGCGTTTATTCGTACCGACGGTTTCAAGCAGCATTTGTTTGCCACCGGGTGCAAGGTAAGCGTGACCAGGTTTTAGAATATCACCATGCTCTGCTTCCTTAACGCTAATCTTACAATTTGTATTTAAACGCTGTGCGAATGCCGAAGTAAAAGTGCCGGGCATGTGTTGTACAAGCAATATGGGATGCGGAAACGTTGCCGGCAGTGGAGAGAGCACTTTCTGAAGTGCTACAGGTCCACCTGTTGAAGCCCCGATTGCTAAACACTTGTATTGTTTTCCCGTTGCTCGCACTGATGAGACAGTCGGTTGTATTGCGGCATCTTTATGACCTGACAACAAACCCGACGTTTTAAAAAACGCTTGTTTGGGCGCATTGTCTGGAAGCTTCCTCGTTTCAACAGAGCGAAACGACGGGCGTTTAAGACCGATACCTCTTCGTGCAATCAATCGAACTTTCGTACACAAAAGTCGCGATGCATCTTTTCTATCTTGAGCAATGTCTTCGAATTTCTTTGGCAGAAAGTCGAGCGCGCCTGCTTCAAGTGCATCTAAGGTAGCTTGAGCACCATGATGCGTTAGCGAGGAAAACATAAGAATAGGCGTTGGCCGTTTTTCCATTATGGCCTTAACTGCTGAAATACCGTCCATGACGGGCATTTCAACATCCATCGTTATAACATCCGGTTTGAGCGCTTCTGCTTTTTCGAGTGCATCACGCCCGTTTTTCGCTTCCCCAACAACTTCAAGTTCCCTATCGCCATCGAGTATTTCTCTTACTCGACGACGATAAAAGGTCGAGTCGTCCACGACAAGGACTTTAAAGACCATGGATTATTATTCCTATTAATTCATCGCCTTACTTGATGGGTTTACGCGCGTACCGTTTTAGCAGGCTCGGAATATCTAAAATTAGTGCAATACCACCGTCTGACGTGATCGTTGCGCCAGCCATACCAGGCGTGCCCTGCAACAATGCATCAAGCGGCTTTATAACCACTTCTTCTTGGCCTATTAGCGCGTCTACAACGAATCCAACCTGTTGGGTACCAATTTGTACAACAACAACGTGCCCCTTTTCTCTGTCGATATTTTTGGGGCCTCGAATTAACCATTCACCAAGGAAGAACAGCGGAATTGCTTTTGAACGAACTATCATTGTTAGCTGGCCATCAACCGTGTTGGTTTTCTTGATGTCCATGTTTATTATTTCGTTCACTGCGCCTAATGGTAACGCAAAGGTTTGTTTTCCTACAACAATCATTAAGGTAGGAAGAATAGCTAACGTCAACGGAACTTTAATATCCAGTCGCGTGCCTTTGCCTAACTGAGAATCAATATTCACAGTACCATTGAGTTGGTTAATTTTAGTTTTAACCACGTCCATGCCTACACCACGACCAGAAATATCACTAATTTCGGTTTTGGTAGAGAAGCCTGGAGCAAAGATTAAGTTAAACGCTTCTACGTCAGACATACGTGCTGCCGCATCTGCATCTAACACGCCACGGCTAATGGCGATCTCTTTAAGTTTTTCAGGGTCCATCCCTTTACCATCGTCTTCAATAGTAAGAAGGATATGATCACCTTCTTGAGACGCTGATAACTGCACTGTACCCATACGAGGTTTACCAGCCGCAGCGCGGTCATCTGGCATTTCAATACCGTGGTCGACTGAGTTTCTCACCAAATGCACAAGCGGGTCGGCCAGTGCTTCAACCAGGTTTTTATCTAAATCGGTTTCTTCACCCACCAGCTCAAGGGTGATTTCTTTCTTCAAGCTTCTTGCAAGGTCACGTACAACGCGAGGGAAACGACCAAACACCTTTTTAATAGGCTGCATGCGGGTTTTCATTACCGCACCTTGAAGGTCTCCTGTCACCACGTCAAGATTAGCGATGGCTTTAGACATGCTTTCGTCGTTGCTGTTTATGCCCAAACTAATCAGTCTGTTTCGAACCAGTACCAACTCACCCACCATATTCATAATTTGGTCTAGGCGTTTGGTATCTACACGTACTGTTGTTTCTGCAGGAGGAGCAGCGGGAGCCGCTTTCTTCTCTTCTTTTTTAGGGGCTGCACTCGATGCTTTTGTGCTTGCAGGTGCGCTTGCTTTGGCTGAAGAAGCACTAGGTGCGGCAGATGCTTTTGGCGCAGCTGGAGCCGCTTGCTTAGCTTTTTGAACTGCTTCGGTTGCCACCTTATCTACAGGTGGTTCAGGTGCCTTGGAAACAGCGTCTTGTTTGGTAGGACCTTGTCCAGAACCATGTAGCTGATCTAGCAATGCTTCGAATTCGTCATCGGTGATCTCTTCATCACCAGCGGCGCTTGGCGCTGCAGAAGAAGGGGCTGGCGCAGATTCAACAACACTTTGCTCTTCACCACCAAACTTGCCTTTACCGTGCAGATCATCGAGTAAAGCTTCAAATTCTTCGTCTGTGATATCGTCGCTATCATTACTAGGGGCTGGCGCTGAGACTTTTGCAGGCTCGGTTTTGGCCGCGGTTGATTGACCCGGCGCTCTTGAACCGTGAAGCTCATCAAGTAGCGCTTCAAACTCGTCTTCTGTAATCTCGTCAATACCACCGCTGCTATCGCTTGCGCTAGCTGCCTGTGCAGTAGGTTCTTCAACAACTAATTCAGGCTCGTCAGCAACAGGCTCAGGCTCTGCAGCCGCTGCGCTTTGCTCGCCAAAAATGTTTTCATCTGGAGATTCTGGGCGACTTAGTTTGTGTAGCAAGTCGACTAGATGTGCATCTGCAGGCTCTAGCGGCTCTCGCGCTTTTACCTTTTCAAACATTTCCACCACCACATCAGTGGCTCGCAAAATGGTGTCCATCAATTCAGGTGTGAGTGTTCTTTGACCATTTCTCATAACATCAAAGACGTTTTCTGCACCATGACAGATTTCAACTAGCTCAGTGAGTGAAAGAAAACCTGCTCCACCTTTTACTGTGTGATAGCCGCGGAAAATTGCGTTGAGCAAATCCGCATCTTCAGGATTGTTCTCAAGATCAACGAGCTGTTCTTGTAATTGTTCAAGTATCTCTCCAGCCTCAACTAGAAAGTCCTGTAATATATCCTCGTCAACATCAAACGACATGCGCCCGCTCCCTTAAAAACCTAAGCTAGACAGAAGGTCATCAACATCATCTTGGCCAGACACAACGTCGTCGCGCTGGTCGGCATCAATGATTGGGCCCTCTGCCTCTACACCATCAACTTTATCGGCCTTAACGCTAGAAGGTTTAGCTTGTTCTGTACCTTCGCGTTCACCAAACATGGTCAGCATGTTAACCAAACTATCTTCAACTTCTTTAACCAAGTCGATAACGCGACGAATGACCTGACCCGTTAAGTCTTGGTAGCCTTGAGCCATCAATACTTCGGTGAGTAATTGTGTTAGTTTAGCTGACTGTGTGGAACCTTCTTCCAATAATTCGTCTAAGTCTGCGCAAAGTGCCTTAAATTCGCCTAGTTCAATCTGGCGATTCATTAACTTTTTCCACTCTGGCATTACTTTATCGATACGTGCTGAAAGCATTTCTGCAATAGGCATGCTCGCTTCAACAGCATCCATAGTAGTATTAGCAGCTTTTTCTGTTTCTTCAATTACATAGGTTAGGCGGGTCTGCGCATCGGGAATATCATCAGTTGCAAGATTTTTGATGCGATCGTCTATTTGAAAGTTATTGAGCGCGTCATGGAGTTGACGTGTCAATTTCCCTACCTCAGCAAACAACTCAACATTTTCCTTCATTGAGGCAGCTTCAAGTAGGGCGTTAGCCGAAGCGTTGTCACCTTCTTCTAGAAAAGCGACAAGTTGTTTTGCTTCTTCCAACGAAATTGGAACGTTTACATTCGTTGACATCCAGTAAACCTCATATCTCTGGTGAGCGTCTGGATCAACCTAAACGTTCGAAAATTTTATCTAATTTTTCTTTAAGTGTTGCTGCTGTGAACGGCTTAACTACATAGCCATTAACACCGGCTTGCGCTGCGGCAACAATTTGTTCTTTTTTCGCTTCGGCTGTAACCATAAGTACTGGAAGGTGCTTAAGTTTGTCATCGGCTCTGATAGCGCGAAGCAAATCTATACCTTGCATACCCGGCATGTTCCAATCGGTAACAACGAAATCGAAATCACCTTGCTGTAGCATAGGCAATGCAGTGCTTCCGTCATCCGCTTCCTGGATGTTGGAAAAACCCAAATCTTTTAATAGGTTTTTGATGATACGTCTCATGGTAGAAAAATCGTCAACCACAAGAATTTTCATGCTTTTGTCCAAAATAGCCTCCAGTGAGGGGTTAATTGTTATTAATTTCTATTCTTCGTCAGTTTGCCACGACTTCATTCGTGATTTGAGTTTTAACATGGCCTGACTGTGAATCTGACTGACTCTCGACTCGCTCACGTCAAGAACTTCACCAATTTCTCTTAGGTTTAGTTCTTCATCATAATACAGCGAAAGTACAATCGCTTCTCGCTCAGGTAATGTCGTAATGGCATGGGCGAGCGCTTTTTGAAAAGCCCCTTGCATCAAATCTTCTAACGGTGCGTCGCTACCCCGATTTTGTTCAGTCGAAATAACATCTTCAGACACACCTAAATCTTCAATACCAACCAGCTTTCCGGCATTTACTTCATTAAGCATTTGGTGATAGTCCTGTAAGCTTACATTAAGCTTATCAGCAATATCAGAATCTCTGGCATCTCGGCCCGTTTCGCTCTCAACCTGAGAAATAGCCTGTGTGATGGCGCGACCATTTCTGTGTACTGAACGCGGCGTCCAGTCTCCTTTGCGTATTTCATCTAGCATAGCACCGCGAATGCGAATACCTGCAAAGGTCTCAAAACTTGCACCTTTTGAACCGTCAAAATTTCGTGCAGCTTCCAATAGGCCTATCATGCCTGATTGAATCAAGTCGTCAACAAGCACACTTGCAGGCAATCGCGCTATCAAATGATGCGCTATACGCTTAACCAAAGGCGCATGTCTTTCGACTAACTGCGACTTATCGGTTTGTTGTTGATAAGCGGCTGCCTTGCTGTTCAACGCTGATTTCCTACGGCTTTTTCTGCAACTAACTGCTCAATAAAAAATTCTAAGTGACCACCAGGCTGAGCTGGTATGGGCCACGTAAGGGCTTTACTTGCCAGTTGTGTGATTGCAACAGCCGCTGGAGAACCGGGATAAGCGTCGACAATAGCGGTCTGTTTACGCACGGCTTTGCGAATATTCTCATCAAATGGCACTGTCGCCACTAATTCTAGTGCAACATCGAGAAAACGCCCTGTTACCTTACTCAACTTACTAAATAATTCTTGCCCTTCTCGCACATCGCGAACCATATTGGCTACGACTTTGAAGCGAAAAACGCCATGCTCTCTGTTGAGAATTTTTATCAAGGCGTAGGCATCAGTAAGCGATGTCGGCTCGTCACACACTACAACCATAATGTCTTGTGATGCTTTTGAAAAGCTCAACACCATGTCGGAAATGCCCGCTGCGGTATCTACAATCAGCACGTCTATCTGTGAGCGCAGTTCACTAAAAGCGCGAATCAAGCCCGCATGCTGTGTAGGAGACAACTCGGCCATTGATTGCGTACCTGACGTGGCAGGGGCAATTTTAATTCCGTGGGGGCCGGTAACTAGCACCTCATCTAATGTACATTCTCCCGAAAGTACATGTGCCAGATTCTTTTCTACGCGCAGGCCTAACATAACGTCTACATTTGCCAGACCGAGGTCTGCATCGAGAACCATGACACGTTTACCTTGCTTCGCCATAGCGATAGCGGTGTTGAGTGTGATGTTTGTTTTACCTACGCCACCTTTACCACCGGTGACGGCGATTACTTTGATTAACCGTGATTGCTTCATTTTTCTTAAGCTACTCGCTTGGTCGTCAATCATACTGCTTATGCTGTTTTAATTGCGTTGTTACCACTAGTATGATTCAAACCGTACTTTTTATAAAGCTTTGCAGCAGCGGAAACTAAAGATTTCGCTTCTGCAATCTTAATGTCTTCAGGTACTTTTTGACCATCGGTGACATAACTAACCGGTAATTGGTATTCAACCGCTGCACTAAGTACCTCCCCCAAAGAGTAGCACTCATCTAACTTTGTGAAAATACAGCCACTTAGTTCGACATCATCATACGCCTGGATGATTCTCTGCAAAGCAGGGTATTGCGTATTTGCCTGAGCAACCAAATATTTTTTCACATTAGGCATTTGACCGTTATCAAATTGTCTAATTTGTTTAATTAACCGACAGTCGCGTTGACTAAAGCCAGCCGTATCAATCAATACTAGTCGCTTATGGCGAAGTTGGAATAGTAAATCCGCAAGTTCTTCGCTAGTCTGCGCTTTTCTAACCGTACAGCCAATAATTTTTCCGTATGTCGCAAGTTGCTCATAGGCTGCAATTCTATACGTATCAATAGTAATCATGGCAACAGACTCTGCCCCATACTTTTGGGCATAGCGCGCGGCTAGCTTTGCTACCGTGGTTGTTTTACCCGTTCCAGTTGGTCCTACTAATGCAACCGCACCTTGTGAACTAAGTATATCGTTTCCTGTCACATTTATGCGATTAGCCAATAGGTTAAGAAGGTACGCCCATGCATCACGCTCATTGTAATGCGCGGGGGTATAACTAATTAGCTGTTTAGCCAGTGCGCTACTTAATCCCATGTCTGTTAGGCGGGTCACTAAATATTGATGAACAGGTTTTTGACGCTTGTTTTTCGCTTCCATCAAGTCAGCAACTTGATACTGCAACACATCGCGTAGCGACGCCAATTCTTCTTTAATTTGAGCAAGCTCTGCAGATTGCGTTGCCGGCGTCTCACCTATGCTTGAAGCTTGATGTTCGGGGTATACACCTTGGTCGCTAAGATCGTGGTTAGGTTGCTGGTTCTCAACGTCATCTAAGAACGCTTCAGAAAAGTCTAAGTGTGACGCAATTTCGTTGGCATGTTTGGCGTTAGCAGACATCGGCTGCGCACTAGCGGGCGCTTGTGGCTGTGAAGAGGCCACAGCTGAAGGTGAAGCGCCGTGCTGTTTCTCAAGCAATGCTTTTAAGCTATCAGGGCCATCATCACCAATGATTTCACTCAAACTTGGCATTGTTTTTTGACCAGGTGCTTTTGGCGCTGGTTTAGGTACAGCTAACTTTGCCTCTGGCTCTTTATCATAGGCTGCAACAAGCTCAATGCCATCAGCGACTTTGCGATTTGACATAATTACCGCATCACTGCCCAATTCAGCTTTTACTTGGCTTAACGCCTCACGCATGTCTTTGCCGAAGAAACGTCTAATTTTCATTGCAACCTCTCCAATCACCCAGTGTCAGATTATTGACCGACCGAACTGACTATTTTTATTTGTTTGTCGTCAGGCACTTCTTGGTATGACAATACGTGAAGCCCAACAACAGAATACTTTAAGAAGCGAGACAGAACGGGTCGTAGCATGCCTGAGGTAAGGAGTACTGCAGGTTCTCCCTCTAACTCTTGCTGCTGACTGGCTTGCTGCAATGATTTCTGCAGCTTATCTGCCAGACCTGGCTCTATGCCAGCGCCATCTTCGCCACCTGCTTGAAGTGACTGGTGCAACATCTGTTCCAACTCTGGCGCCAAGGTTATGACAGGTATCTCTTTTGCCCCTTGCGTGATTTCCTGCACGATAAGACGTTTAAGGGCAATACGCACCGCAGACACCAGTACGTCTGGATCTTGGCTACGTGTTCCATATTCACTAAGCGTTTGAACAATGGTACGCATATCGCGAATTGGCACGCCTTCAAATAGAAGCGTTTGAAGTACTTTAACTACCGTACTTAAGGGCAGAATATCTGGCACTAAACCTTCAACCAATTTAGGGTGTTGCTTAGCCAGCATGTCCAGCAGCTGTTGCGCTTCCTCATGCCCAAGTAGTTGATATGCATTATTGGTGAGCAATTGGCTTAAGTGAGTTGCTACAACTGTCGCTGCATCAACCACTGTATAGCCAAGTGTTTGAGCGTGTTCGCGTTTATTTGGCTTAATCCATACTGCATCTAAACCGAAAGCAGGGTCTTTGGTTACGCGTCCTTCTAGTTTACCGAATACCTGCCCTGGATTGATTGCAAGCTCTTCATCGTGACTAATGATGGAATCGCCAATAGTTACGCCTAGCATGGCGATGGTGTATGTATTGGGTTCTAAATCTAAGTTATCGCGAATATGCACAGGTGGAATGAGGAAGCCAAGTTCTTGCGAAAGCTTTTTACGCACCCCTTTTATACGCGTCAACAACTCGCCGCCTTGCGATTTGTCAACAAGTGGGATCAAGCGATAACCTACTTCCAACCCAATGGTATCTACTTGCTGAACATCGTCCCAACCCAGCTCTTTCACTTCAGGTGCAACCGATTCGTCTTTTACGACATTATCAGGCACGGTTGGCTCAGCGGCTTTTTTCTTCTCTTGCACAGACTGCCAGTAAGCGAACCCAGCAATTAAGAATGAAAAGCCCAAAAACGCGATATGAGGCATGCCAGGAATAATTCCCATTACAAACAACACACCCGAGGCAATGTAAAGTGCTTGAGTGTTGCCTAGCTGACCGCGAATTTCTTTACCCATTTCTTGAGTTTCATTTTCACGGGTAACGATAATTGCCGTTGCTACAGACAATAGCAATGATGGAATTTGTGCAACAAGACCATCACCAATGGTCAAAATGGTATAAATTTCTATGGCGTTACCAAAGTTGAGGTCGTGTTGGATCATGCCGATAAAAAGGCCACCAACAATATTGATGAGCATGATGAAAAGGCCCGCCACTGCATCACCTTTTACGAACTTTGACGCTCCGTCCATAGAGCCATAGAAGTCGGCTTCAGCGGTAATTTCTTCACGACGTTTACGGGCTTGGTCTTGGTCGATATAGCCAGCATTCAAATCTGCATCAATTGCCATTTGCTTACCGGGCATAGCATCTAGCGTAAAGCGAGCACTTACCTCTGATATACGACCAGCACCTGCGGTTACTACTTTGAAGTTGATAATAAGCAGAATAGCGAATACAACAATACCTACCGCGTAATTACCCCCAATTACCACGGCCCCAAAAGCCTCGATAACTTTACCTGCCGCATCGCCCCCTTCGTGTCCGTATAAAAGCACCACACGGGTAGAAGCCACGTTCAAGGCAAGTCGCAATACGGTTGCTATTAAAAGCACGAGTGGAAAGATGCCAAAATCTACTGGCTTTTGCGTCAATACAGCTACCAATATAATGACCAAAGATAAGGCGATGTTAAAACTAAATAGCACATCCAAAAGGAATGGCGGCATGGGTAGAATAACCATGCCCATGATAGCCAGAAGAACAATAGGCGCGCCTAAACCACTGGTAAAGTTTTGCAGCTGATTTTTATCGAATCGCTGAAGATAACCGGATAACTGCATGGCTTGGTGTCTCTCTATCAGAAAATTGACGCTTTACATAAATCTGACAGGTGGTTTTCAACTAACGTGCCAGCTTTGTGTATTGAAGCGAAAGAAGTGTAGATTTCTCATTACGTTTTTTGAGAACGCCGACCCGTTGGTCAATGCGATTACCCTAATCATTCAATCAAAAAATATTGCAGCTAACACGATGTGTTAATGGCGGTACTCCGGTGGAATTGGCAAATCACGCTTGAGCGGTTTAGGTCGCTTACCTTTCCCTGCTCGGTGTGCTTTTAACTGATAGACGTGGGCAAGCACTTGGGCGACCGCCATAAATAAAGCGTTGGGTATTTCATCATCTACTTCTGTCGAATAGAAAATAGCGCGGGCCAGCACAGGAGAGGGAATTAACGGAACATCGTTAGCAGTGGCAATCTTTCTAATATGCATTGCCAATTCATCAGCGCCTTTTGCAACAACAACTGGTGCTCTAATTCCCTTTTCATCGTACTTAATGGCAACCGAGAAATGCGTCGGGTTGGTAACGACCACGTCAGCTTGCGGCACTTCTTGCATCATTCGCTTAGTTGCAGCCTGATATTGTAATCGTCGAATTCGTCCCTTTACCATTGGGTCGCCTTCTGCATTTTTACGCTCGTCTTTAACCTCTTGCTTGGTCATTTTCATTTCTTTATTGTGCTTATAAATTTGATAAGGCACATCAATAAGGGCAATAGGAATCATGCCGCACGCAAGAATGAGAAACGCCCATTGGAGCATATCAAGGGCATGGAAAATGTTTCTCGGATATAACTCCATGTCTAAATGCAGCGCTTCATTTTCAAAGTACAATAGCGCGCCTATCGCCATGGCAATAATCACAACAACTTTTGCAATAGACTTTAGTAACTCAACTAGCCCGTTCATTCCAAACATGCGTTTGAAACCTTGAATGGGGCTCATTTTAGAGCCTTTGAACTTGGCGCCTTCCCACGTAAAGTTATAGCCGCCAAGCGCTATAGAGCCATAAATCCCTGCGATCATGGCTATTATCATGTATAGCAGCACAGCAGGCGCTACCGCAGACAGTGCTTCTCCCCAAGCGCTAAACATATGAGTAATGTCATACGTTTCGTCACGGGAAAGTATAAACATGCGCCGCGTAAGCTTATAAACAGACTCTGCAACCCATCCGCCTACCAAAAGAAACATAAACGCACTGACTATCAATACTAGCGTTGTCGATAACTCTCGAGATCGGGCCAGCTGCCCTTTTTTTCGGGCGTCTTCGAGTTTTTTCCCCGTGGGGTCTTCTGTTTTTTCGCTTGAATCTGCCATGTCAGTCCTACGGACAAATGTTCAGAAGCTCGCACATAAACTGTTCGGCTCTAAACCATTGAGTCTCAAAATGCGCGGTAAAGTTTTCTAACGTTATCCAGATAATTAATAACCCCATTACCTGTGCAATGGAAAAACCAATACTGAAAATGTTCAGCTGAGGCGCTGCCTTTGTCATTACACCGAATGCTAGGTTAACGATTAACAGTGAGACAATAGGCGCGAGAGATAGCGTAATTGCAGAGACAAACATCCATCCCGCCCAATGCGCTATGTCTTGGAATTGATCGCCTGTCCACCAAGCCTCGCCTATCGGGAAAGCCTCAAAACTCATCACAATCATGTGGATCATAGACAAGTGGCCATCAAGTGTCCAAAATAGCAAGGTTGCTAAAATTAAGTAAAACTGGCCAACCGCAGGCACGTTTATGCCATTTACAGGGTCGACGATTGAAGCAAACCCCAATCCCGTTTGCATAGCGATAATCTGCCCAGCAAGAACAAAGGTGTTCAGTACCATCATTGAAATAAAGCCGATAGCAATTCCAATAAGTAATTGCTGAATTACAATTAGGAATGTGCCTACATCGACCAAATTCTCTATTGGAGAAGGCGGAACCACTGGTATGATGATGAGCGTCAACATGATGCCCAACAACGCTCTAACTTGCGGCGGAATAGATTTTGCGCTCAATCCAATCATTGCTACAAACAAGCCACTGATCCGCATAAAAGGAAGCAGCATGTCGGCAAGAAATTGATTGATGGTCGCTAGTTCGAATTCCACAATTAAAGACCGTTACCCTACTACCTGCGGGATCATATCAACCATTCTAAAAGTAAAATCCATTATCTGTTGAACTAGCCAATTCCCTCCCCAACTCAGTGCCAAGAGCGTGACAAGCAGACGGGGTAAAAAGCTCATTGTTTGTTCATTGATACTGGTCGCCGCTTGGAATACGGCAACAACTAAACCCACGATTAGACTGGGTACAATAACAGCTGACACCAAGACGATAACCATAAACATGGCTTCTCGTAGTATTTCAACAAAGACTTCTGGTGACATAAGCCCTCCTAGACGCCCATACCAAAACTGGTCGCCAACGTACCAAAAATAAGGTTCCAGCCATCAACAAGTACAAAGAGCATCAGTTTAAACGGCAAAGATACAATCATAGGTGATAGCATCATCATACCCATTGCCATCAAAATAGAGGCGACGACCAAATCGATAATAAGAAACGGAATAAACAGCATAAAGCCAATTTGGAAAGCCGTTTTAAGTTCGCTGGTCACAAAGGCGGGGATGAGAATCGTGAGCGGCACTTCGTCAGTGTCGGCGTATTTACCTTCATCACCAGCAATACGCACAAAAGTCTCTAAATCTTTAACTCGCGTTTGCGAAAGCATAAACGCGCGCATTGGGCCTTTGGCTTGCTCGAATGCTTCTTTACTCGTCATAGCCTCATTCAGATAAGGTTGCAACGCCCTCTCATTCACCTCTTCAAACACTGGCGCCATAATGAACAATGACAAGAACAAACTAACCCCAATCAGAATTTGATTAGAGGGTGACTGTTGTAGTCCTATCGCTTGCCTTAGTATCGACAGAACCACGATAATGCGAGTAAATGACGTCATCATCATGATGAAAGCAGGAATTAAGCTAAGCGCTGTCATGATAAACAGCGCCTGAAGTGTCATTGAATAGTCTTGGGTTCCATCTTGATTAGTGGTAACAGTAACCGCTGAAATCCCTTGCTGCGCGTACGCAGGCTCTATAATAAACAATAACGGTAGTAAGGTTAGTAACCAAGCAAACTTACGCATCTCTCGCTTTTTCCTTTGAATCATTCTTTTCTAAGTTTGGGTTAAGCTTTTCCGCCATGGCTGCAACCAACTTTTGCTTAAACGCATCGGCACCATTTTGATGCTCGCCTGTGGTTTTGTTTACACCTTTCACAGGCACATCGAGATTCTTATCTAATTTGCTTAAATGAGAGATATTATGGCTGGTTACGCCAATAAGGTGCTGCTCTTCGCCCACCTGAATAACCATAATTTTTTCTTTTGTGCCAACAACCATACTTGCCGCGACTTTCATTTGATTGCCACCCATCGCAGTGACATTAAATCGACGCATCACATAAGCAAGGGCGAAAATAACGCCAACAACGACAAGTAAAGAAAGGAAAATTGACAGTACCGACGTGGGATTAGTGATTGACTGCGTTGACTGCGCTAAGGCCAGTTCACTGAATAAAAGGGGCAGCATTGCGCAACCCCTTAGTTTATAAGAAGTTTTATCTGAGCTTCTTAATTCTCTCAATTTGACTAATAACATCCGTTAATCGAATACCGAATTTGTCGTTGACCACTACTACTTCACCATGAGCAATCAACGTGCCATTTACTAATACATCTAGTGGCTCACCGGCAACACGATCCAGCTCCACCACAGAACCCTGGTTCAACTGTAGCAGATTTCGGATACTAATTTGACTACGACCTACTTCCATCGAGATTGTCACTGGAATATCTAGGATTGTATCTAGCTTTTTCTTTTCTTCTTGCGTAATTGGCGCATCGTCAGTTAATTCGTCAAGTTCAGCAACTTGAACATCTTCGTTTTCGCCAGCGTCTTGTTCCGCTTCAGATTCGGCTTGCTCGGCCATTGCCGCTGCCCAATCGTCCATACCGTCTTCACTCATGGGAACTCCCCTCTACCTTACAGGTCTTCTTCGAGTACTTGCAGTTCTGCGTCATTATCGATAATGCGCCCACCGCGGGTTAATAACTGTAGCTCAGACTTCACTGAAGTCGGTCTTGCAATCTTCTCTACAATTTTCAGCGCCAAATTATCTCGACTGCGACCTAACTTGGCTCTGAACGTAGGTAAATCTTCAATTAGTACGGTGATGGTTTCAGGCATTTCAACCGGAATGATATCGCCTGGCTTGAACTCCATCACATCGCGAAGCGGTACATCAACATCCAGCATGTGCGTAGTTAATGCCACTTTAACGTCCATAATTTCATCGCGAAGCGCCTTGCTCCAACGTAAGTCCGTATCTTCTTTATCGCTTTGAACACCTGCATCTAGCAATTCACGAATGGGTTCTAGCATTGAGTATGGCAACGACACGTGGAAATCTCCACCGCCCCCATCTAGCTCGATATGGAACGAACTTATTACTACAACCTCGGTGGGGCTAACAATGTTAGCCATTGCAGGGTTGACCTCTGAGTCTAAGTACTCAAACGACACGTCCATCACCGGGGCCCACGCCTCTTTATAATCTTCAAAAATTATTTTCAGAAGCATTTGGATAATACGTCGCTCTGTAGGCGTAAATTCGCGGCCCTCGATTTTTGCATGGTAACGTCCATCGCCACCAAAGAAGTTGTCCACCAAGATAAATACCAAGCGGGCTTCCATCGTAATCAGTCCCGTGCCCTTTAGGGGACGGAAACGCACCATGTTAAGACTGGTCGGCACGAATAACGTGTGAATGTATTCGCCGAATTTAATCATTTGAATACCGTTAATCGACACTTCAGCCGAACGACGCATCATATTGAATAAACTCACACGCATGTGTCGCGCAAATCGTTCATTCACGATTTCAAGCGTAGGCATTCGCCCACGCACAATTCTGTCTTGCGAGGAGAAGTCGTACTCGAGCGTAGAAGCATCAGAGTCGCCTTCGCCGACCTCATCTTCTTCTACATCATCTACCCCGTGTAATAGGGCATCGATTTCATCTTGAGATAATAAATCACTCACCGTCTTCTACCTTACAAAGCCAATGCATTACTGCATGACAAAACCAGTAAACAATACGCGCTCAACAACATCGCTGCCCGTAATGTCTTTTAATGCTTTTTGTACTTCACTCGCTGCTTGTTCACGAAGCTCAATTTTTCCAGCTTCCGTGACCAAATCGTCAGCGTTTGAATTACTAAAAGCCTGTAGTAGTGTACCTTCAATTAGCGGTATATGCGTCTTAGCCAGCTCTTCGTTGTCAGAGCCACGCACTAGCAATTGCACTTTTATTTGTACTAAACGGTCACGTCCAGCTCCCGGCACATTAAATACAAACGGTCTTGGCATTGCTACATAAAGTGCTGTCCCCATTTCAGCCTTTCCAGCAGAACTCGCTGGCGCAGCAGATGCCGCTGCGGCATCGTTTTCTGCTAACTGTTCAGCAGCAGATTCATCTCCCCCAGCAAAAAGCAAAAAGTAGGCTGCTGCACCGCCCCCAACGAGGACTACGGCGATTATGATGATTAACATCAATTTGCCTTTTTTCTTGCCGCCTTCTTCTACTTGTAATTCTTCATCAGCCATGTGTAACTCATCAGTCGTTCTTGGAAAACCGTATTATCAAGGTTCCATCGAAAATCGCAATGCCATTGTGACAGCCAGTTGCTTATTGATGTACAAATTTCAAGCTGAATGTTCACCAAATTCCAACTGCTCCGAGTCTAAGCATAGAAATCAATACCACCTTTAGCGGCTCGCGTTACTGGCTGCTCTATAACGCGCGTCCCATCCATGTCGTCAAGGCCGTCATTGTTACCACGATTTCCGTCACCTTGCCCTTGACGATTGTTACCTGCAAGTTGCTGGCCATTCTCGCCAGACGAATTATCTTTTCTTACTTGTGCATCACCCAGCTCAATGCCTTGCTCAGAAAGCATGTCTCGTAGTTTGGGCATTGCATCTGCAAGTGCATCTTTTGCTTGCTGAGATTGAACCACAAAACTTACGCTTGCGGCATCACCCGCTACATTTACACGAACCTGCATGCTGCCAAGCTCGGGGGGATCTAGCCGAATTTCGGCCATGGTGTTGCGCGCATTAACCATCCAACGAATTTTTTCATTTAGTTGTTGTTGCCCCTCGGGTTTATGAATATTGACGGCTTTGTCGAACCCTTCAAACTGCTGCTGAGATTTTGACGCCTCAGTGCGAAGTTGATTGTTTTCCTGCATTACTGTTTCGACTTGGTTGCTTAAACTGGCAACTGCGTGTTGAGTACTTGCTTGGGTTTGCGTCATTAAATTCAAGAATTGACTGGCTTGATTGTCCACTCGTGACGTCATTGAGGCTACGACCTCTGAACTTACCGCCGCTTCTTTTGCGGCATCTGCCACAATGGCTGATAAGTCAATGCCTGGCTCTCTGCCTTGCTGAACTTGCTGCTGAAATTCATTGATACCAGCGATAATGTTGGCCTTCACAGTCTGTTGTTGCTGACCACTAGGCATAGCTGAAACCATTCGTTCAGCGAACGCCTCAGTCGCTTTTTGTGCGCTTTGAGGTAATAACTCACTTATCACACTTAGTAAGTCATCTGGTACCTTAGACTGTGCAAACTCGGTTTGAGAAAGTGCGCTCTCTCCTCCCCCAGCAGTAGGCGAAGAAGTGTTAGCTCCGCCGACTGAAGCATTAGTCTCTTTATTGCTTGTTGCTACGCGTGTCACATCACTTGAAATTTCAGACAACGCATCTTGTGCTTGTGCGACTATGTCAGTTAATGACGAAGATTGTGAATTATTCAGCTCATCAGTAATAAGGCTGAGCACAAGTGATTCTTCTGGGGTCATTTCTGTACCTGAATCCACATCGCTGCTCTTTAATGAACCATTGGATTGCTCTGCGTTTTCCTTGCCCTGTGTATTTAGAAGCTGCGCAATCAAGTCTTTCAATGAACTTTCGTTTTGTAGCGCTTCGGTTGCTGAAGCATCGTTACCTGAAAAGCCCCCCGAAAAATCCGCGCTTTTATTCGTCTCGTTATATTCACTTTCTGCGTTTTCGCCAAACAGTAGCGCCGTGAGCGCACTTAGAGTCTGTTGTGCCTCATCTGACAGTGACTCCAGCGATACACTTTCAGCATCGCTTTCGCTATTAAGCTGCGAAAGAAAGTGAGTCAACACAGATGGCGCATCGCTAGCATCGACATGATCAGGTAGTTTCCACAACTTTCCAGCCTCTTTAACTGAAATAACCTCTGCGGCTTCACCGGCAATTATCTCATTAAAACCATTGTTTGATGTTTCGCCTGTATTAGCGTGTCGAGGGCTTGCAACCGTTGAAGCGTCGCTACTTAGGCGGTTTGTAACTGTCTCTACAAACGCAATCCAATCTGGCTCTGAACTATCACCCTTGTCAGGCTTCGCATCAGGGCTTCCCGGCACGGTAATAATATCTGTTTCGGGAGCCTTTTTAGTTCCTTCGCCAACTACGAAGCCTTTTTCCGTCATCCCCCGCTGTTCACTTTTTGCGTGACCTTCATCAACTTCGGCCGCTGCGAGGTCTTCATCGCCGTTTATTTCATGACGTTCATTGTTTTGGGAATTGGCTGTGTTAGACGTGTCGTCAGGGACATCAGACGATTCACCATTGCCAGGAAGATGTGAATGACCGGGTTCAGGGTCCTTTTCTGCGGCGGCGTAATTACTAGAAGACGCAACAGATTTCCCAGATTCTTGATTTTTAGTGGGCGTGTGAGTATCGCGGCTGTCGCTGTCACCTAAGACAAAGTCTGATTTTGAAGACTTCGCTTCTTGATATAGTCGATTAAATGCTTGGTTGTTCTCGCTATTCGCGCTTTGCTGAGCACCAATACCCGTTTCTACTGCCTTAGCAGTGCTAGAAGCAGAAAAAGGTAATGCGGCAATGTCTGTTTTTTGTGCGGCAACTTGTTGCATAAGGTCCTACCGTCCTACATTTAAATCGTCTTCGTTTACGAAGTCGTTAATTCGAAACAAACGCTGCGTAGCTTTAAACATCACTAGCGCCTGAGGCATTTGTTACACCACCAACAATTCAATTCATTACAATAACTTATCATCATGTATCGGCATTTATTGTAATAATATACCTGCTCGTATTTTCCTAAGCGCTCTCTTAACTTTGCGCGTTAATCATCAGTGCTACTCTGATTGCAAGCAACACGTGTCTTTAGGTAAAAAGCAAATGTTGGTACATTATGATTTGAGTTTGCAAAGGTTGGGCCAAACTCTTACTTTAAAGAGCGAAATGGCAAAAATTTTAAAACGGCGAGTTTTTAGCTCTAAAAAAACGTTGTGTTGCAAACTCATCCATCATGGCCTGCTCTGCTTTCGCTTCTTTTTTCTGCTCTGCGGCTTTTTTCTTATCCAGTAACAGATTTACCGCTTTTACCTTTTGCTGTTGCTTCAGCCACATTTGCTTACGTTGGTCAGCCGCCATCTGAGCACGCGCAATAACTTGCATTTGCTGCTCACAGGCTTTATCGAGTTTTCCAACGAATGATAGGTGTTGCTGATAATAGGTAGCGGTCACACCAGCTTGCCCCGATTGCTGAATGCCCTTTATATAATCAATTCGGTATTGCTCAAGGCTTGTTAATTTCTGCTTTTGCTGGGTAACGTTTTGTAGCGCTTGCTTGTAATAGCGGGCTTCTCGCTGCTCTTTTTCCTCTTCAAATTCAGCTAAACGTATAAGCTGCTTAGACATAGCGTTTTACCTCATCACGTGCCGATAAGATGCCAAACCCTACAATGCTGTCGCTCAGTGCCATATCAGCCATACGCTATTGCCCTTGCCCCAAACCTTTCGCCAGCGCGGCCATACCTTCGAGACTCTCGTCGTAAGGCAGAACTTGCTTCATGCCTTGCTGCAAGAATGCATTGATTGCGGGTTCAGCGCGAATAGCTAAATCAATGCGCGGGTCAGAGCCTTTGGCATATGCACCAATTGAAATAAGATCTTGGTTTTGCTTGTAGTTTGAGTAGACCTGTCGAATACGGCGCGCCATGAGCTGATGCTCATCACTGACCACCATTGGCATAACACGGCTAATTGATGCCTCTATATCTATTGCTGGGTAATGACCGCTATCGGCCAAAGCGCGCGATAAAACAACATGCCCATCTAAAATGGCGCGAGCAGCATCTGCGATAGGGTCTTGCAAGTCGTCGCCTTCGGTGAGTACCGTATAAAACGCAGTAATTGACCCCTGCCGTTCGCTACCATTACCGGCACGCTCTACAAGTGCGGGAAGCCTAGCAAATACGGAAGGTGGATAGCCCTTTGTGGCTGGGGGCTCACCTACAGCCAGCGCAATTTCACGCTGCGCCATGGCGTAACGAGTGAGTGAATCGATAAGTAACAGCACTTTCATGCCTTTGTCGCGAAAATACTCGGCGATGGTTACCGCTGTCTCGCACCCTTTAAGTCGCATTAACGGCGAAGTGTCAGCGGGAGCTGCAACCACTACGGCGCGCTGGCGCTCTTCTTCTGTGAGTATTTCGTGAATAAATTCTTTCACTTCTCGGCCACGCTCACCCACAAGACCGACCACCACTACGTCAGCTTCACAGCCTCGTGTCATCATGCCAAGCAACACACTCTTACCCACACCACTGCCTGCAAATAGCCCCATTCGCTGCCCCACGCCTACAGTATTTAACGCGTTGATAGCGCGTACGCCAACATCCATTGGCGTACTGATAGGACGACGAATAAGTGGGTTCATAGGCGGGCGTGTTGTAGGCACTCTGGCTTCAGCGTTAATCTCTCCGAGTCCATCGAGTGGCTGACCGTTACCATCGACAACTCGTCCTAGTAAATCCATGCCCACGGGTAAACCGCTTTGACGATTTAACGGCATAACGCGACTGCCCGGTACAATACCGCGCACAGTCTCGGTTGGCATCAAGTAGGTAATATCGTCACCAAAGCCCACCACTTCCGCTTCAATTTCACCTTCAACTGTTTGCACTAAACACTGACTTCCAACGGGCAATTGACAACCTACAGCCTCAAGGGTTAAGCCGATACCTCTCACTAACTTGCCGGCGGCAACGACAGGCACAGACGTCACTTGCTTGGTCAGCGATTCGAAATGGTTCTGCCATGGACTAGTCATCTGACAGGCCCTGATTCAATAAAAATTTATCGATAACATCGCGACAACGACGATTAACTGACACGTCAACGGCATTTTGAGCTGTTGTGATGTCACATCCACCGCGCTCCATCGCGGGGGCTTCAACAAAATTCCAGCCTTTTTTCTCTATTTCATCACTGCCATAGTGAGTATTAACAACGTCAATGTCGTCAGGATGCATGTGAATTTGGTAGTCAGTTTGATTAATAGGAAGTGCTTTAATACCCTCGCTAAGCGCTTGAAGGATAACTTTCTCATTGGTGCTAACTTCGGTCTTAATGACGGCTTTAGCTAATGCCACAGCAAGTTTGACTAGCTGATCCCGGGTTTCGTCATTCGCTTGAGATAACGGATCGTGGAGCTTATCTGCAAGCATCTGCCAAACTTCGGCCTGTGTTGCCATTTGCTGCCTACCCTCATCTAAGCCTTTCTCTAGACCTTCAGTATGGCCCTGCTGCAGTCCTTCTGCTAGGCCCGTTTCTAGACCTTCGGCCTTCCCTTCTTCGAAGCCTTTTTCTTTGCCTTCTTGATACCCTTCTTCATAGGCAGCTTGACGAATTGCCTCAATTTCTTGAGCTGTAGGAGGTTTAATTTCCTCCTCTACTTCTGGTGGCTCATACTTCCAATCTGAGCGTTTATTCAATGCGTTTGTCGGCTCATCACCCCTAGGTGCAGTAGAGTCGTCGACAAACGGTAAGTCCCACTTCTTAGCTTCATTTACTTCATTTTCACTGAAACTTTTTTTTGCAGTCATATCTTTACCTAGGCCAAATGAGTGACGGTATTAAAGCGCCTACAGGAACTCTTCACCACCGCCACCACCAAGCATAATTTCACCAGAATCAGAAAGTCGACGCGCTACAGAAAGAATTTCTTTCTGCGCCGTTTCTACTTCGCTGATACGAACAGGACCAAGCGCTTCCAAGTCATCGTTAAGCATTTCAGCAGCGCGTTTAGACATGTTGCGCATAATTTTATCTTTAAGCTCTTCGTCAGCGCCTTTAATTGCTTTAAGCAGCGCATCTTGTTGCACTTCGCGTAAAATTGCTTGTATACCCTTGTCATCTACATCGACCAAGTTGTCGAATACAAACATAAGGTCCTGAATCTGCTGACTCATTTCTTCGTCTTGCTCGCGAATAGCGTCCATTAGCTGGCCTTCTATCGCAGTATCCAGGTAGTTCATAATGTTTGCCGCCGACTTCAGGCCGCCCATCTTGGCCGCTTGTGTCCCCGCTTGACCGGCAAACTGTTTCTCCATGATTTCGTTAAGCTCTTGTAGCGCTGCTGGCTGAACTTCTTCAAGGTTTGCAATTCGCATTAACAAATCGAGACGAACCTTCTCTGGGAACTGCGCCAGAATTTCAGCGCTTTGCTCAGGCTCTAGATATGACAATACAATGGTTTGAATCTGAGGGTGTTCATTGCGAATAATGCTAGCAACCTGCTTGGAATCCATCCACTTCAATGAATCAAGACCCTTAGCACCGCTTCCCATAAGGATTTGGTCGATTAAATTAGCCGCCTTGTCTTCACCTAGTGCCGCAGTTAATGCGCGTTTAACGAAGTCTTGGCTTTGGAAACCAATGGTACTGTAGTTCTGAATTTCTTCGATAAAGTGCTTATGGACCGCAGTAATTTTTGTTTGCGTCATATCGTCCACTTTCGCCATTTCAGTACCCAATTTTTGGACTTGTTTTGGCTCCAAGTGTTTCAATATTTGCGCAGCATCTTCTTCCGACAAGCTCAGCAGCAAGATGGCCGCTTTTTCTACGCCTTCTAATTTACTGACGTCATATGACGGCTCGTCAACATTGGCAAGTTCTTCAGCCATAATCTTATCTCACTACTCGTCTTGCATTAGCCAGCCCTTCACTACTTGGGCTGATAATTCAGGTTCATTGGCCACTAGCGCACGAACGGCCTTCAATACATCTTCATCTTTGTGAAGGTCTGGCAACATAAGCGAGCCATCTGGTGCAAAGCCTACCTGACCTTCGTCGAAGTCAGAAGATAACATGCTAATGGTATCATCGCCCAAATCTAAGCCTTCGTCTGCATCAAACTCATCAGCATCGTTCGACTCATCAGGGTTGATAAGGCGGCGTAGCATCGGTCGAATTACAAAGATAATAAGTACTATTATAACCAAGCCACCAACAAGAAGCTTCAGAATTGGTAAAAAGCCTGGTTTCTCCCAAATAGGCGCATCTTCAATTTCACCGGCATCCATGCGCGTAAACGGTACGCTAACGACTTCAAGGGAGTCACCACGAGTTACATCAAAACCAATACCGCCTTGCAGAAGACGACGAATATTTAGAATTTCTTCCTGCTTACGCGGTGTGGGCGTCATGGCGCCATCTTCACCTGCAACCTGAGTATAATCGACGGCGACCGACACGCTCAGCCTACGAATAACACCCGTTTGTTTTTTGGTATGGCTAATAGTGGTATCAAGCTCGTAGTTACGGGTAGACTCTTTTGCTGTTCTTCCAGGCAAGGTTTGTTGACTGCCACCGCCCGCAACTTCAGGAATGTTTGAGTCTAAGGGAGGCTGATTTGATAACGCGCCAGGAATACCACCTACGCCACCACCTACGCTATTCTCTTCCATGATCATTTCACTGCGCACAGCGGGAAGATCGGGGTTGTAGCTACGCTGAGTTTGTTCCATGGCGGTGAAATCCATAGAAACGTCAGCTTGTGCGGTATAGTTACCTATGCCCAAAACGGGGATCAAAATAGCATCGATTTTTTCTAGATACTCTTGCTCACGCTGGCGCTCTATTTCGTACTCTTTTCTAGCACGTGCACTCATAGAGTCTTGAGAACCCGAATTCAGTAATCGACCGTTACTATCGGTAACGGTTACTTTAGACGGTTCCATGTTTTGTACCGCAGACGCAACAATATCAACAACCGCATCAACTTCTTCACCCGCGATAACCGCACCGCGCTTAGCGGTTAACACAACCGTAGCCGACGCTTTCTTCTCTCTTCTTGCGAACACGTTTTCTTTAGGCATCGCAAGTAATACACGTGCTTTTTGAATGCTTGCTATATCTTCAATGGTCGATGCAATTTGCTGCTCGCGAGCATGTTTAAGACGTTCCATTTCAACGCGCTGGCTTACACCAAAGCCCATGTCCTGCATGATGATGTCTGTGCCAGAGTCAGAGGCTTTGGTTAACCCTTGGCGTGTCATACCTAAACGAATATTTTGAAATTCATCACTTCTGACATAAACGGTATTACCTTCAAGCTTGTACTCGATCTGATTCGCATCCATGTAATCTAGCGTTTCGATAAGCTCTTGGGTTTCCATTTTTGCCAGCGGCCTGTAATCAGGCTCCTGCGACCAGATAAGTATAAAGATGGCAATAGCAACACAGATCACTAGCACGACAACAAGTGCCATTTGGCGCATCATATCAGCACTGCCCAAGGTGTCCATGAAGCCTGATTTATTCTCTGGCTCGTTATCTACTGCTTGGTTTTGATCAGGAACCGTTAAGTTTGTACCTGTTGCTTCAGCCATAAGCTACTCCACCTATACCGGCATGTTCATTATTGTTTTATAGGCTTCAAGCACTTTATTTCGTACTTGCACGGTGGCTTCAAATGCAATGCCTGACTTTTCTTTCGTAAGCATGACTTGAGCAAGACTTAAACTGGGATCACCCATTTCAAAACGCTGTTGCGCGTCCTTCGATTCAAGCTGCATGTTATTTACACCATCAACGGCGTGTTTAAGCATGGTCGCAAAGTCACCCGCAGAGCTATTGATCTCACCTAGCGGCTGCTGTTGAGTTTCATTAACTTGAAGACGAGTTTGTCCAATCATGTTTTGCATTTCTTGATACAAACTATTGGCTTTAACGTCCATACCCACTCCCAGTGTTCTTTAAAAACCGCCTAAACGTCGGCGAATAACTAATCTATAGAAGTGAATTAGCAAGGGGCTTGCCAACTTTAAAAGCGCATAAAAATCATGCACATACATTTAATTTAGGGAAGGTAGCCAAATAAATGACGTTAAATTAAGAAGAGACAACAAAAAACCGCCGCCTTTCTAAAAGAGTAGAGGCGACGGGTAAATTGGAAAAAAATGGAAAGAATAAACGCTCGTTATGCTGGCACTTCAATGCCATCTTCGCGCATGCGCGCCAATTTATAGCGTAGTGTTCGAGGACTGATGCCTAGCTTTTCTGCCACATCTTTACGTTTACCATTACACGACACTAACGTGTCTAGAATAATCTGGTGCTCTTGGTAACGCAGTTCAGATCCGAGCTTGTTCTCCTCAACGTGCTCCTGCACCGTGTCAACTGGCACTGACATATCTTCATCAATCATCAAATCGCTGGCGTCTATTTCGTTGTTTTCACACAAAATGAGCGCGCGCTGAACCACGTTCTCCAATTCCCTAACATTGCCAGGCCAGCTATATTGAGACAATTTGTTACGCGCCGCCGCGCTTAATCTAATTGCGCCTAGCCCTTGTGAACTCGCATGGCGTTGCACAAGGTGTTCCGCAAGTGGGACGATATCTCCAGGACGGTCTGATAACGGTCGCCATTCAATAGGAAACACGTTTAAGCGGTAATACAAATCTTCTCTGAACTCGCCCGCATCAACTGCTTTTCTTAAATCTCGGTTACTGGTAGCAATAACACGCACATTCAGCTTGACGGTTTTGCGACCGCCTAGACGCTCTACTTCACGCTCTTGAAGTACACGTAGAAGCTTGGCCTGAAGTGCTAAATCCATCTCAGTAATTTCATCAAGTAAGAGCGTGCCGTCTTGGGCTTGTTCAAATTTTCCTGGGCAGGCTTGAATAGCGCCCGTAAAAGCCCCTTTTTCGTAACCGAACAACGTAGCTTCCAGCATGTTTTCAGGTATAGCTGCACAGTTTATCGCCACAAACGGCGCATCGCTTCGCCCCGACTGGTCGTGAATGTAGCGAGATAACACTTCCTTACCAGAGCCACTTGGCCCCATTACCATAACAGTTGCGTCTGATTTTGCGACTTTGCGCGATAGCTCAAGCAACTTCAAGCTTGAAGGGTCAGCTACAATAGGCGTGCGTGATTCAATTTTTTGAGCGGGTGCGTAGCGCCCTACCAAGTTAAGCAGAACTTCCGGTGCAAACGGTTTGGACAAATAATCGGTCGCGCCATCTCGCATTGCTTGAACTGCATCATCAATAGTGGCATATGCTGTCATTAACAATACCGGCATGTTTGGGTATTTAGCTTTGATACTTTTGAGTAGCGTTAAGCCGCTCATCTCACCCATCTGAATATCACTTACTACCAAATCTACCGCATGTGTTGACAGCATCATAAGCGCTTGCTCTGCGCAATCGGCAGCTACTACATTGTAATCACCTAATAGAAGAGTGTCTTGAAGGGCTTCGCGTAAGCCTGCATCATCTTCGACAATTAAAATAGTAGTTTTAGACATAATCCTCTCCTATAACCTACGCCACATGGGTCAACGTTTGTGAAGACTGTGCATTCACGTTGCATGGCAAAACCATGCTAAAGCAAGCGCCGCCCTCTGGTATATCTGACACGAAAAGCGTGCCGTTATGTGCATTTACAACTGACTTGACGACGGCAAGACCAAGGCCTGTACCATGAGTTTTGGTAGTAAAAAATGGCTCAAATATTTTGCTTTTAAGGGCATCTGGAACCCCGTGCCCCTTATCAATAATTGCAATTCTAAGACGCTGTTTCTCTACCGATGCTTCAACGTGAACCACCTCTCCTTTCCCAGACACTTGACTGGCATTGTGGATAAGATTTAACAATGCCCCTTGCAATGCAGTTAAGTTGCCCGTAATCGACACATCTTGGTCGAAACCCGAAAAGGTCAAGGTTTGTTGTGCTTGTGCTGTTATCGTCTGTGCACTGCCCTCTACTGAGGCCAAAAGTTCATTCAAACTAATCTGGCTAACCACCTGCTCTTCGCCTGACTTTGCAAAAAGCAGCATGTCATTCACCTGACTTTCAAGCTCTTTTAATCTGTCAGATAATTTATTTGCAAATTGACTTTGCGCTTCTTGGGCTAACCCTTTGCGCGTTAAATTTGACGCATACAACATGGCCGCAGAAAGCGGTGTGCGAATTTGGTGAGCAAGTGATGCAACCATTTTTCCAAGTGAAGATAACCGCTGCATATGACTAACACGTGCTTGAAGCTGTCGCGTTTCGGTAAGGTCTGTAATGACAATAAGCTGGCCTGGCTCTTTCTCTAAAGGGGTAATCGAAAGCTTTACTCTTCGGCCATCAACCAAAGAAACTTCATGACCATCATCGGCTCTAGGCTTAAAAGAACGGGTTATAATGCTTCGCCACACCTCTTCTTCTAAAGGCTCTCCTAGCAACGCTTTTGCTTGCTCGTTCGCTTGGCGAACAATACCTTTACCGTCAATAACGATGACACCTGCTGGCATCACCTGAAGTAAATGTTCTAATCGGCTTGCCTGCAATCGCAAAGATGCTACGTCGTCGGTACACGAAGTCGGATAATCACTGCAAGACATAGCATTGTCGATGCTATCTAAAGCATAGCCTGATGCAGAGTACTCAGTAGAATGTGAAGTGCTGTCAAAAGCCATATTACCCTCGTCAAATTGCAGACGCTGTTAAACTATGGCTTAGATAAAGCAGAAGGTGTGCCAATTCATCATTGGCTTATTTTTCAGTGAGATAAAGTAAGAATTAGGTTAAAAACGCAACGTCAATTACCTGACGTTACGCTTCCTCGGTGCGTTGAATATCATACTTTCGCATTTTTTCAACTAGCGTAGTTCTTCGCATTCCTAGTTTGTCAGCGGCACGGGCCACAACCCAATCTTGGTTGTCTAACGCTTGGCGAATCAGGTTTACTTCTAGCTCGGAGAGATACTCTTTTAGATTAACCCCTTCTTCCGGCAGTGAAGAAGAAACCATGCTGTTGAGATCTTCGTTGCTTTGACTACTTGCGTTATCCTCTGGCTCTTGCGCAGCCGCTTCTGCGAATAACGCATTGAAAGCTTCACGTTCAAGCATTTCCTCTGGGTAGTCTGGCTCGTAGGCTTGTACATCGCCATATTGATATTTTTCGGGTAAATCTGATATATCAACAATTTGGCCAGGATAGAGAATCGTTAGTCGTTCAACTAGATTAGACAGCTCACGGACATTGCCCGCCCATTCATGCTCCATCAGTGAGGCAATAGCTTGTTCAGTAAAGCGAACCCCTTCAACGCCGTCGCCCTGAATGCGACTATTTAGTTCCTGAAGCAGTAAAGGAATATCGTCTTTTCGCTGACGTAAAGCAGGGCTGTCAATTGGAAACACGTTGAGTCGGTAGTACAAGTCTTCTCGAAACTTGTCTTCACTGATCATGGTTTCTAAGTTTCGGTGCGTCGCAGCGATAATGCGTACATTACACTGGAGAGGTTTATTTCCCCCTACTCGCTCATAGGTTCGCTCTTGAAGAACACGCAATAACTTCACCTGCATTTGCAGTGGCATATCACCAATTTCATCAAGGAAAAGCGTTCCACCTTCAGCTAGCTCAAAGCGCCCTTTTCGCGCACTGATTGCCCCAGTAAATGCACCTTTTTCGTGGCCAAAAAGTTCACTCTCGAGTAACTCACCTGGAATCGCACCACAGTTTACAGGGATAAAAGGGCCATCTTTGCGATCAGACAGGAAATGAACATTTCGAGCGACCACTTCTTTACCTGTTCCAGATTCGCCTAATATGAGTACAGTGGCATCGGTTGGCGCAACTTGCTCGACTAAACGTCGAACGATTTGAATTTGCTCGCTCTTGCCAATTAGGCTTCTGAACAATCGAGTTTTAGTGCCTGGTGCCCGAGATAAACTGGGTTTGCGTCTTGAGTATTCTTGACAGCGATGAATGGCCTGAGTCAACACTGGATATGTTAAGGGCGTTGCTATAACACTAACTAGGTTGCAGCTAGCTGTTGCCTGGCTATTATTTTCAACCAATGCTACAAAAGGTATGTGAGGAAACTTTTCCACCATACCATTAACTATTGCAGACGATAAATGCTCTATAAGAACAGCGTCAGCTCCACTTTCTTGCAAATACCGTTCGCATTCACTGAAGCCTCGCGATTGACACGACTCTCCCATGAAAGTAACGATAGTTTCCAAGTTTTGAATAAGTTCCTGGTTGTCACTAACCAGCAAAATGTTCTTCATCAATTCCCCGAGAACGCTTTGTTATTATTTACAGTTTAGCGCATTTATGAATTGTAACGACAAAAGATCACAGCGCAACCGCTGATTTTGGAAATGTACCAATAAAAAAAGCAGGTTGCCCTGCTTCTTTTGGTTAATTTTCACAATTTAACGCGATATTCGGTTAACTTAATAAGGTTAACACCTGATTTTGCTGCTGGTTAGCTTGTGCTTGCACAGTGAGCGCTGCTTGCCCCAGAACATCGTTAGAAGCTCTTTGTGACGCGGCTTGGGCAAAATCTAAGTCTTGAATACGGCTTCGTGCTTCTGCAGTATTAACGTTAGCTTGCGTTAACGAGCGTGCCGCACTTTCAAAGCGATTTTGCGTTGCCCCTAAATCTCCGCGAGCACCGCCAACCGTTTCAATCGCAGCATCAGCAGCACTGAGCGCATCTTCAACGCTGGTTCCCGACGTAATATCGATGGCTAGTACGTCATTGAGTTGCGCTGCAACATCTTGCGTATTAATGCTAATCGACTGACCTGGGCTCGAGCCAGCCTGAAATTCCAAAGAGCCATTATCAGACAACAAAGGCTTGCCAGCAAAATTGGTCTGCTCGATGGTTTGGGTAATATTTTCTTGGAGCTGCGTGATCTCTGATTGGATTGCTCGGCGATCGCCGTCGCTCAAAACACCGCTGCCCGATTGCAAAGTCAACTCTCTGATACGATTTACATCATCATTAATGCTGCCTAAGCCGCCTTCTGCTACCTGTGCAACTGAAATACCATCGTACACATTATTGATAGCCTGGCGGCTTCCTTCAACTTCAGAGGTTAAACGATCGATAATCTGTTGTGCCGCTGCACCATCAGTCGCATCGTTAATTTTCTTACCACTGGCAAGTTTCTCCATCAAAGACTCTTGCTTCTCTTGCACTTGGCTAAGAATTGAGGATGTTGAACTATTAACTTGCATGTTGCTTTCCTAAAATAAGTAACTCGGTAAGTTTAGCAGAGAACTGAATAAAATGTAGCCAGCCACTTGTATGAGAATCAATAACTTTAGTCTGACATATATACGTTCATGTATTTAAGTGCCTTGTCGATAAACTTAATGTGTATAATTTTTTAATATCAAAGTATTTCGCATTGAGTTTGGTACTGGCTAAGCAACCATCAATTTCACGAACAATAAATAAGTCACAGTAAGTAGGGCAATGCGAAGCCTAATGCTGCTGAGGTGAAAACATAATTACGTCGTTTCCCACTTTTCGAAGGGATTCAACACGCCCTTGAAACGGTCGGTATTTTATCTGAAATTCTCTTTATGACGACGCAGAGTCCTATACTCAATGAAAAATAGCGACCTATAAATATTGGAACAATAATGAACGTAGCAATAATCCCTGCTCGAGGGGGAAGCAAACGCATTCCCAAAAAGAATATCAAACCATTTTGTGGCAAGCCCATGGTTGCTCACGCAATTGAGAATGCGTTAGCAAGCCCGTACATTGATAGTGTTGTGGTATCCACTGACGATGAAGCTATCGCAGAGGTATCAGTTAAACATGGTGCCGACGTTCCATTCATGAGACCTGCTGAACTTGCAGATGACTTTACAGGCACAAGCCCTGTAGTACGCCATGCATTACAAACCCTTTTAGACAAAGGTTGGAACATTGACTATTGCGCCTGTGTATATGCTACATCTCCCTTACTCTCGACTTCGCTGATTAACTCCTGTTTTGAAACGCTTAAGGAAAGTTCTGAAATCGATTATGTCTTCACTGCAGCAAGGTTCTCTTTCCCTATTCAGCGAGCCATCTTGCAAACAGAGAGTGGTGGTGTAAAGCCATTCGACGAATTTGGCATTACTCAACGTTCGCAAGACTTACCCCCAGCCTTTCATGACGCTGGGCAGTTGTACTGGGGGCATTACAAAACTTGGCTTAACACCAGCAAACGTATTTTTGGCGAAGACTCTAAGATGGTAGTGATGCCAGATCACTTGGTACAAGACATAGATACACCAGAAGACTGGTTGCGCGCTGAGTTACTTTACAAGCTAATTCAAAGCGAGAATTTGAAGTGAAAATAGTTTTTAGGGTAGATGGTTCTGCGCAGATTGGGTTAGGCCACGTTATGCGCTGCTTAACGCTGGCATCACAATTTATGCCCTCAAACACTATAACTTTTGTATCACGCCCACTACCCACAACGTTGCAGAAACACATTGAAAGTGTTGGCATCGAATTAATAACGCTCCCTCCGTCAGACTGTTATGAACACGCAACGTCTGCATCACCTGTGTTAGATAACTCGGCGCAATTCAATCATGCACTCCAATGCATTGAAACGCTGGGTTTAGCGGACAACACATTGATCGACATTTTATTTATCGATCACTACCAGCTATCAGCGCCTTTTAGCGAGATGATGCGACGCTATTGCAAGAATATTGTTGTTATTGATGATTTAGCTAATCGCAGACACAACTGTGATGTACTGTTAGACCAAAATCTTTATGTCGACTTTGAAAGTCGTTATGACCAACTGGTTCCAGAACATTGTCGAAAACTTCTTGGGCCTAAGTTTGCTATTTTACGGGAAGAGTTTTACGAGAATAAATTTCCGCATCGCAGAAAAAATCATATTCTAATTTGTTTTGGAGGTAGCGACCCGTCAAATCTGACTGAGCGCGTTGCTGATGTACTACTTGCGTTAAAGTCTCCGCATATTTCGGCCGATATTGTAGTAGGCGCCGCTTACTCTAATGTAGAGAGGCTAAAAGAAAAAGTTGATGCGTTAGAAAACGTTAAGCTTCATGTCGCTTGTTCCTACATGGCTACGTTAATGAAGACAGCCACCGTTATGATTGGCGCCGGCGGGTCAATGCACTGGGAACGCGCCATTTGTGGCATTGCGGGTATTGTAATTACGCTGGCTGACAATCAAATAGAGACCACGCGCTGTTTGCACGAGAAACATTGTTGTGTATGGCTGGGGAAAGATGGCGAAGTGAGTAACGAAGAACTTCGCGAAGCGATTGAATTTGCGATAGTTTCGCCGCAGAAAATGCGTAAAATTGCAGATAACGCAGCTGCGCTTTTAAGCGGTACCGAAAATCCATCTTTCGTGATGGACACTATATTGAACATTGTTAAGAGGTAGTCATGAAACCAATCACAATCGGTGATATTCAAATCGGGCCTGGGCTCGCCCCCTTTATCATCGCGGAAATGTCTGGAAATCATGGGCAATCTCTAGAGAAAGCATATCGCCTAATTGATGCCGCCGCAGATGCGGGGGCACATGCAATTAAATTGCAAACCTATACCCCAGACACGATCACGCTAGATTGTCACGAGGGTGAGTTTTTTATCGAAGATCCCAATAGCCTTTGGAAAGGTAATTCTTTGTACAACTTGTATAAAGAAGCGATGACGCCTTGGGAATGGCACAAAGAATTATTCGACTATGCTAAGAAAAAGGGCCTTTTGGCTTTCAGTACGCCTTTCGACTTAACAGCCGTCGACTTTTTAGAAACGCTAGATCCTCCTTGCTACAAAGTCGCCTCATTCGAGAATACCGACCACGCTATTTTAGCTGCTGTAGCCAGAACGGGGAAGCCAGTCATTGTATCAACTGGGATGGCAAGCCAATCGGAAATTGCGGAATCTGTTGAAGTACTTCGCGAAAACGGCTGTAGCGACATCATATTACTCAAGTGCACGAGCAACTACCCAGCAAATCCGGTAGACGCTAATCTAAGAACCATTCCTCATTTGAGTGAGCTGTTTGACTGTCATGTGGGACTCTCTGATCACACACCAGGTGTAGGTGTTGCAGTTGCAGCAGTAGCCTTAGGTGCGACAGTTATTGAAAAACATTTTGTGTTAGACCGCACTGGCGGCGAAGTAGACGCCGAGTTTTCTCTAGAGCCTCACGAAATAAAACTGTTAGTTGAGGAGACGGCAAGAGCTGCTGTGGCCATAGGTCGGGTAAGTTACGGCGCTACAGAACGAGAAAAGGCATCGCTTGTGCACAGACGCTCCCTTTATATTGCAAAAGACATGAAGGCTGGTGATACGTTAACTGAAGAGAATTTACGTTCTGTACGCCCTGGTCTTGGTTTGCCACCGAAGTACCTTCCACTTTTACTTGGAAAGCAAGTTAAGTGTGATGCAGCCAAAGGCACGCCGATGAGTTGGGAGCTGCTATAAGATGAAGGCGATTCTGTTCGGTGCCAGCAAAGGGGGCGAAAATTATGTATTGAATCACCCCCAAGTAGACGTTGTGGCGTTTGCAGACAATGATGCATCTAAACATGGCTCGACGTTTTTAGGCCGCCCTGTTATCGCACCAACAGAAATCACCACTCATGATGTTGAACGCATTGTGATAACAAGCCAGTGGGTAGACCAAATTTTTGCACAGCTCACCCAAACAATTGGTATTTCAGAGTCCAAAGTTATAGTGCCAAGCAAGCAGTCGGTAAAAGCGGCGCTTCCTTTTGAAGACTCCACCACTCTCAATTTTGCTCAATCTGTAATAAAAGTACTAAATCAGTTTTGTCAGTCGCATGATATTTCAGTTTGTTTAGATTCAGGAACATTGCTTGGTGCAATCCGGCATAACGGACTCATTCCATGGGACGATGATATAGACTTCGCCACCGATAATGAAAATTACGAAAAATTACAGACAACGCTGCCAGCGCTGAATGCGCTTTTAAGCACCCAATTTAATGTCAATTGGCGCATTGTCATTATCACGGTTAACAACATCGACTCGTGTATTAATTTAGAGTTTACCAACACGCCAGATAGCAATTACATTCCTTTTGATATAAGCATTCAGCGACGTGAATCTATAAACGGACTGTCTGAACTTTTATCATCTGGAGGCCTGTTTTTTGCTCCAGCGAAACATTTCGACAGCTATGAGTCGATGTCCTTTTTAGGTGAAAATTTTTTGGTGCCTTATGATGCAAAAGGTTTCTTAACTTTCATGTATGGCGATTGGGAAACACCAAGAAAAAATACACAGATAACAGAATATGAAAATCGCAGAGCTTCCATGACAACATCTCGAAGCGGTATTACCGTGAAAAAGCGTACCTTTTCGGTTTAAGGTTTGAAGTTATCGTGAACGTTTTACTTTCAAGTGCCAGCAACAAAGTAACGCTACTACGCGCGCTTCAACAGGCTGTTAAACGTCTTGACGAAAAGGGCATTGTTACGGCAGGAGACAGTTGTAGTAACGTGCTCACGCGGCACTTTTGCGATGCCTTTTGGCAAATGCCCCCAACCAACAAGGCCAATGTTGACGAGATAGTGTCCGAACTTAAAAAGCGGAAAATAACGCATATCTTGCCAAGCCGTGATGGCGAGTTGATGTTCTGGTCGAAATTAAAAGATGACCTAAAACAAGCACAAATTCATGTCATCGTTTCTGATGAAAAAGCGATTGAGCTGTGTTTAGATAAACTGGCTTTCGGACAAAGTGATCTTCCACACATTATTCCTGCATTTTGCACTCTAGATGGCGATCGCGCTATATGCCATTCCGCATCCCCAACATTGCGTTATGTAGTTAAAGAACGCTTTGGTGCTGGCAGTCATTCAATTGGTGTGAATCTTGATGAACGCGAAGCAAAAGAGCATGCTAAGAAGCTTTCTGCTCCTATCTTTCAACCTTTCATTGACGGCCAAGAAATAAGCGTAGACGCTTGGTTGACAAAAGAGTGTAAGGTAAAAGCGGCGGTGTGCCGTGTTCGTGACCTCGTTATAAACGGCGAATCGCAAGTCACCTATACCTTACCGAATAGCCCTATTTCGGCGAAAGTTACGGAAACACTTTCTTCTATTGGTCTTTCTGGACCTGTTGTCCTTCAAGGCATTATAAACGATGGGCAATTCCATATAATCGAATGTAACTCGCGATTTGGGGGAGCCTCAACACTAGGCATTAAAGCGGGTGTTGATAGTCTTTATTGGAGCTTGTACGAGGGCATGGGTAAAGATATTGACGCCCTACCCGTGGATTTGACTAAACACAAAATAACGCAAGTTCGAGCTGCAACCGACTATTACCTATGATTTATATTTTTGACTTGGATGACACGCTTTACGACGAACGACAATACGTAGAATCTGGCCTGAGGGCAGTAGCAGCGTATGTAGAAAAAAAATGGGGCGTTGAAAGGCAAAGTGGTTTTAAAGAATTAATCACGCTGTTAGATAAAAATGGCCGAGGTCGTATTTTTAACGATTATTTGGCTAATCATGGCATAGCAGTGAATAAAAATAATGTTCGCGCGTGTGTATCAGCCTATCGCTTACACCAACCCACGTTAACAATGCCAAGCGACCATCTAGCGTTGCTAGAAAATCTGCCAAAACCGCTTTACCTTGTGACCGACGGCAACAAAGTAGTGCAAGGTAAAAAAGTAGACGCACTGAATATTGCACATTACTTTAAGCGCGTGTTTATTACTCACCGGTTTGGTGTTAAACATGCAAAACCGTCAACGTACTGCTTTGAAAAAATCAAACAAGCTGAACAGTGCCAATGGCACGACATGGTGTATATTGGCGATAACCCTGCAAAAGATTTTGTGAATTTAAATAAACTAGGCATGCCTACCGTGCGAGTGTTAACTGGTGTTCATAGTGAAGTAAATGCCAAGCCAAACTTCGATGCCAAGTATACCATTCAAAGTCTTGACCAGCTTCCTGAGCTAGCGCTTTAAGTTGAGTCCTAAAAATACATCTTTAGGATTAATAATACTCACCTAAACGCATTGATTCTAAAGCTTTATGGCAAAAACGCCGACACATGATATATTGTGTTTATAACCATAAAAACAGCGGGCAAGCTATGTTCGATGGAAAATCGATTCTCATAACAGGTGGTACAGGCTCATTTGGTCACAAGTACACAGAAACCCTGTTAGCGAGATACAAACCTAAGCGCTTAATCATTTACTCACGCGACGAGCTCAAACAGTTTGAAATGCAGCAGAAGTTTCATGCACCGTGCATGAGGTACTTTATTGGTGATGTCCGTGATAAAGAGCGTCTTCATCGCGCGATGCAAGGCGTTGACTTTGTTATACATGCAGCGGCCATGAAACAAGTCCCTGCCGCTGAGTATAACCCTACCGAATGTATTCGAACCAATATTGATGGTGCCGAAAACGTTATTAATGCAGCTATTGATAACAATGTAGAAAAAGTGATTGCGCTCTCGACAGACAAAGCCGCGAACCCAGTTAATTTGTACGGTGCAACCAAATTAGCCTCGGATAAATTATTCGTTGCAGCGAACAATATTGTGGGAGCAGGCGCATCTCGATTCTCTGTAGTGCGATACGGCAATGTAGTTGGCTCACGTGGTTCTGTAGTGCCATTTTTCAGTAAATTGATTTCAGAAAATAGCGATCACATCCCCGTAACTCACAAAGACATGACCCGTTTCTGGATCACGCTTCAACAGGGGGTCGACTTTGTACTTAAAAACTTTGAACGGATGTTAGGGGGCGAGATTTTCGTTCCTAAAATTCCATCTATTCGAATTACCGACCTTGCAACTGCAATGGCACCCAAAACGCCGATTAAATATGTAGGCATTCGACCCGGCGAAAAGCTTCATGAGATGATGTGCCCTGGTGACATGGCTTTGCACACATTCGAGTTTGACGATCACTATGTGATTGCCCCTGCTATTAAGTTTTTCCATCGCAGCAATAACTTTACAAGTAACGCGCTCAATGAACACGGTAAACCAGTAGAATCAGGGTTCGAGTACGTATCAGACACTAACGAATATTTTCTTAGCATTGAGGAAATACAGCAGTTTAATGAGGAAGCCCAAAAGTGATCCCGTACGGGCGACAGCACCTTGATGAAAACGACATCAACGCGGTTTTAGATACATTGAAGTCGGATTGGTTAACGCAAGGCCCAGCTATCCCTAATTTCGAAAACGCACTTGCTGACTACTGTAGCGCACGTTATGGGGTTGCGGTTAATAGCGCGACATCCGCACTTCACATTGCATGCCTTGCGCTTGGTGTTGGCGAAGGTGATAGGGTGTGGACATCGCCAAACTCGTTTGTTGCTTCTTCAAATTGCGCGCTGTATTGTGGAGCTAAAGTTGATTTCGTAGATATCGACTTAAATACTGGCAACATGTGCGTTAGCGCATTACAAGACAAACTTGCCCTTGCTGAAGCATCTAATACCCTACCCAAAGTGATTATTCCCGTTCATTTTGCAGGTCAGCCCTGCGATATGGAACAAATACGCGCGCTTTCAAAACAATATGGCTTCTTTGTTATTGAAGATGCATCACACGCCGTAGGCGCAAAGTACCAAAACAAATTTGTGGGCAGCTGCGAATATTCGGACATTTGTGTATTCAGTTTCCACCCTGTAAAAATCATTACCACCATGGAAGGCGGCATGGCGCTTACCAACAACGGTAAGTGGGCTGAGAAGATGCGGATGCTGCGCAGCCACGGTATAACCAATGATCCAGCAAAAATGACTGAAGGCAGTCACGGCCCATGGTACTACCAGCAACTTAGCTTGGGCTTTAACTACCGTATGACTGATGTTGAAGCGGCGCTTGGGCTAAGCCAGCTTAAAAAATTGCCGAGTTTTTTAGAAAAACGAAATGCTTTGGCTGCCCATTATGACGGGCTTCTTAGCAACTATACCAATGTTACTCCATTGAAACAGAATATGGACGTGTACAGCAGTTATCATTTGTATGTTGTTAGAATTGAATCGCTTGGTGACGAAGACCATGCAGCCTTAGTCACGTCGCTAAGAGATGAAGAAATTTTTGCCCATGTGCATTATATCCCAATTCATTTACAGCCTTATTATCGGAACTTAGGTTTCAAGGCTGGCGACTACCCGAACGCCGAACACTATTATAAACAGGCTGTTACGCTCCCCTTGTATCCTGAATTAACGTTTAAAAATGTCGAGAACATCGTTCAGAGCTTGATTAGGCTTGCAGCTAAACTTCGAAGCTAAGCTAAAACCAAAAAGTCACTTCCTTCATTGAGGCCATTTTTTTCCAGTTCTAACGCAATCTCATTTCTTACAGGTTGAGCAGCCAAGATAAGTAGCTTAGGTTCATTCGCGGCAATGTATTGCTCGAGAGAAATCACTTTTTTTTCTTCAGCTTTATCCGAAACAGTTTTTACGTTTGGACTCCGTTCGACAAACGAAGCAACTTTAATTTTTTTCTCTTTAAGACAAAGCAAACAAGTTTGTGCCAAATTTCCAGTACCATAAATATACACCTCCTTATTTCGGTGCTGATATTCAAAATCAGGCCACTTTTCACTAATAATGCCTGACAATCCTTTTTCTAATTGTGATGGGCCAAGAGTCATGGTTGTTGAATTGTCACTTACCCTCATATTAACCAAACATTCATTTACACAGCCTATTTTAAAGCCAGCATTTTTGAGTCTTAGGAAAAGAATGTAGTCTTCAAATATACGTACATGGGGGTAACGAGCATTTTTAATTGCGAAAGTACGCGCGAAATAAGTTGTGTGTAAAACACACATCCATCGACTCAGGTTCTCTGCGATTTGCTCAGGTTCCGTAATTTTATTTAGCAACGGCTGCTTTTCCGATTTAAAATGTTTAAATCGCGCGCTGGCCTTAACGTTCTCGTTGTCCGGAAAGTAAGAGATTAAACACTTAACAACAGCCAAGCTATTTTCTTCTAAAAAAGTAAGTTGTTTTTCAAATCTCTGAGGCTCACTAATATCATCTGCATCGACTTTTGCTATGTAAGGTGTACTAATAAGATCGAGGGCTTCGTCTAAACGCGTTCCTACTCCCTTGTTATCTTTATGCTCAACTAAACGAATACGGCGGTCAGAAAAGCTTTTTATTTGTTCCACTGTATTATCGCTTGATCCATCGTCGATTATCAGAAACTCGAAGTCTGAAATCGTCTGTCTTAAAATTGATGCGATCGTTTCATTCACCCACTTTTCAGCGTTAAACGTTGTCATTAGTGCTGTGATTCGAGGTCCCAAGTGATCACCTATTTCGTTGCTCATACTTATACTAACTCACTGTAGAATTCACATTTACCTTAGTAAGTATTTTTTGTACGTGTACTTACACAAGTACTAACTATTGTTTCTTCATTATAGCGCACGCAAAAAAGCAGTGTTCCCTTATTTTTTAGAGACTTATATAGCCTAAAACATGAATTCTTATTACCCCTAAAGTGCTAATTGTGCTATTTTGATTTTATAGCTGAGCTGTATGAGCTTAGATCCAATAAATTGTTAGCATGATTCCTTTTCGTTATATTTCATCGTGCTCCCTTAGTCTAGATGATATAAACAAAGCTTTAAGAGGTTCGAACTCATCGTGAATGACAGCAATAGGGAAAATCAAAAATCGAAACCAAGGGTGTCAGTATTGATGCCTGCATATAACGCTGACAAATATATAGTTGCAGCAATCTCTTCAATACTTTCCCAAGAATACGCAAATTTTCAGTTAATTATACTAAATGATGGTTCTGTTGATGGCACTGAAGAAATAATTAACAAGTTCAGAGCAATAGATAGTCGTATCAGACTACATAAGAATCAGCAAAAATCTGGAATTTTAGCAGCGAGAGACAAGTTACTATCTTTAGTTGATACAGAGTTCTTTGCTTGGATGGATGCTGACGATATTTCCAGCCCAGATAGATTGCGAAAACAAGTTGGCTTTTTAGATTCTAACCCGAACATTGACGTAGTTGGAGGGGCATGGTCAATACTAGGGACCGACAACGTTACGGTTCCATACAGTGACCCCAAGGAAATCAAAGCAGCAATGCTTGTAAGTAACCCCTTTCACAACCCAGTCATGATGGTTCGAACTTCAGCTGCAAATTCCATCGATTTTAACTATGTTGACAGCGGAGTAAAAAGCGCCTCTGACTATGCCTTTGTGACTCGATTAAACAGATCTGGCACGTTTTCTACAATTCCCGATTTACTGTATTTTTACAGAGTTCACCCAAGCCAAGAAAGCACTGCTAATAGTATTGTTCAGAGAGATTCACTGAAATCTTTAATGTGTCGACAATTTGATTACCACGGGATTTCCATACCTGAATCGATCAAAGATGTAATACGCACATTCCCTGATGAAAAGGCGACTATTAAACAAATCGAGACGGTGGCATCTGTCTATCAAGAGCTTTTAAAAGCAAACAAAGTTAGCAAGTGGTATGACCAACGTCTGTTAACAAAACATTTAGGTATCAGCTTAAAACGAATGTGCGCCCCGCATGGTTTAAAAGGTATCCAATTATTTATTTACCACTTCGGTATACTTGAATTGCTAAAAGGAAAAAAGCTAGGCACGGCCTTTATAAAAGACTGCTTAAGTAAAACCATGATTAAAAGGTGAACTTAAAGCCATCTAGTTTACAATCTTTTGAATATGCGCCGGAATTGTCCTTTTCCAGTGATATGTAGTCAATGCAAACCGCTCACCTACCTCTATAGGCTTCCCCCTATGAATAGCTCGTGTGTTGACAAAAACAAGCGTTCCAGCCTTAGCCATCAATTCGACGAAACGCGTTTTTGGAAGTAAGCACTTAGGGTCGACCGTAATACGATTTGCTGTACTTGATATGCCATAACGCTTCTCACATGCTTGCATACTTCTCGTGCTTGCCGTTCTGAGATAATACTGAAATGGGCCTGCGCTAGAATCTACGTCACTTAAAAAGGTAATCGACTTGAATTGATCATTATTCACTGAATCACGATGCCAACCTTGACCACTACCTAGGTTACCCTCCACGTACTTCAAATGGCCTGACATAGTGAACCCTGCTTGAGGCTGCTCACCGTACAATAAAGAGATAACTTTGTTGATGATTGCATGATCGCGCATTTCTAAATGAGAGGCTAGTTGACCAATTCCCATAACCCTTTTATCCGCGCATAATGGATCTTGCCAAGTCTTCACACTTGTTAAGCGCTCTAACCTCTTTACATCTTCTATTGCTGATTGACAAAACGATTCAGAAAAAAAACTAGGGAGAACACATATTCCGAAATATTGCACATTTTCTACTATGCGGCGGCATAAATCTTCTTGATGATATTCTTCCCAATTATGTAATGTGAAACTGGACGAGTTAGATATCATCTTTATCAAACCTTACAAATACCATTTCTATTGAATAAAAGCTGTTAGCTGAACGCGGCAAACGCCACTCGCTATAACCCAAAGATTTGAAACGAGCTCTTAGACAATCCACCTCATTAAAGAACCTCAATAACTCGGTGACTGACTTAGTTCCTTTTTTTCTCTCAAACTCCACAACCACCTGGGTTGGGTGGATATTATTATCCAATGCATGAGAAAGAATCACACGTTCTGCCCCTTCAACATCTAACTTAAGAATGTCTATCTTTTCATGTGATAGCGACTTCATTACTGTAGGTAACGTCTCGCATTTGGCTACAAATTTTCGCCCAGGATGCTCAAAAACCATTGAAGGCGAACCGCCATAAACGGGTGTTGAAAATGTGAATTCAGTTTCCTCGTTCCAGATACCGATTTGCTGAAACACAAACCTTGGGTTATTCAGCTTTTTAATATGTCTTGTCGCTATTATCGATGGATCGAACAGGTGAACGTTACAACCGTACTTTCTTGAAATCGCCTCATCAAAGCTTGTCTCATTTAACACGCCTAAGGAGTAAATAACGCTTTCCTCATTTATTGGTACTGCCTTACTGATAGCGTAGTTACCTAAAGTGATAAAGGAGTCATCAATAAGCCTAATAGACTCTTCATAACGCTTAGTGATAACTCGGTAAGGATCCAAAAAATAGTGCCAGTTGGCAAACACTAACTTTTTAGTAATATGCTGATAAAACCGTGCTTTGATAAAAAATACGATTCCATGCCACTTATCTTTCCGATAATAGTATTGAAGGCCTTGTACGAAATTCATTGGCTTATTCCGATATTTCTAAAACATGCTAGCAGTAAACGCTTAGAAAATTGTTAATATACGAAGCGTATGGGACAACTCAAAAGGTTCTATCGGCAGATAGCCTGCAGAACTTTAACCAAGTTCAATTTCAAATTGTTAAACCTAAAGAAAAAATATCTTTCACCGATAATATTAGTGCTCTATTTAAAAAGGTAATTAAGATGTCCTGCTCTGCTTGCAATTCAGTCGACTTTGAAAAAAAAATATATGACCATCATCATATACATATTACAACGGAAGAAGAAGGCTTTGAATTTATTAATAAAAATGTACCTCAACAATATATTTTCAAGGGGTTAGTTGAAGTCTGTTCGAAGTGTGGTCATGGTGAGTTAGCTACACGGCTCTCTCCCTCAAAAATAGCAGAATACTATGATAGAGCTTTTTGGGGGAAGAGTAACCTTAATCAACGAGTCAACGACGCTGTACTAGGTAAATTTTCTTCTACTCACACTGCGAGAGCTAAGAGACAAAGAGAGTTTATAAATTCATTCCTTGATATAAGTGCTATTTCTTCAGTACTTGAAATAGGCGCAGGAGATGCCCTGCTGACAAGAGAGCTTCAAAGTCATACACCGTCAAAAGTAAAATTTGACGTTTGCGAGCCAGGAGAACATTGGCTTCCTTATTACAACAAATATAACATTGAAAAGGCTGCTAATTTTTTCCCCTTTGAATCTGAAAAAAAGTATGACTTGATTGTCAACAGTCATTGGTTAGAACACGTTCAAGACGTTAATAAAACTTTTCTTCAGCTATCACAAATATTGAAGCCTAAAGGTCACTTAATGATAGAAGTCCCTAACACCGCTCATAACTACTGGCGTCTTCGAGTAAGGGACACTCCTCACATACACTTCTTTACAGTTCAATCTTTGAACACCTTTGCTACGAAGGCAGGCTTTGAGGTAATAGAGATAGGTGAATTTGGTATCAGTTTTGAGGAGTACTGCGACGGTAAAAAACCTGACTATGATGAATTGGGAAAAAACGAAAAAGGCTACTCTGTCGTTGCACTTTTAAGAAAAGTCTAAGCTTAAATTATTCCCCAGAGGCTTTCATTGTTTTTAGTACCATCTCAAAATCAGCTATTGTATCTATATCAGCTGAAGTTTCTTCAGACATGACAAATGGACGCGTAGAAGCTTGATATTGGCAGGAAAGGAAATCTGCCTGATAGATAAAAATCGCTCCATTTGGCATGAATACACGATGATTACTCTGCCGATTAAACCCTTGGCTATTATTTAGCACTTCATCTACGAACCTTAATTGCCCATCCTCATTTACATTAAGAATCCAACGGTATTTTGAATCTAGTTCGAATACCGATGCCATGGACTTGGGAGATTCATCCCATGAAAGAAACTGATTGAGGGCAGATCTGATATGCTCACTGTTTCTTAACGGAGAAGTAGGTTGAAGGACCATTACGACATCATATACATAACCTAGTTCTGACAGCTTATGTACAGTCGATTGGACAACTCCCATTAGAGATGCATTATCGCTTGATAAACTATCTTCTCTAAGAAAAGGCACCCACGCTCCATGTTGTATTCCAATCTCGGCATACCTTTTACTATCTGTAGATAAAATTACGTCATCCACGCCTTCAACAGCTCGCGCGGCTTCAATTGTCCACGCCATTAAAGGCTTACCACATAGTTCAAGTATATTCTTATCTTGTAAACCTTTAGAACCGGACCTGGCAGGGACAATTGCGACAACGCGCTCTCTTTTTTTCATTTAATTTAGACTACCCTATAAGCGACTTCACGCTTTCCATACTATGGGCTAGTGAGTCGTCATACACTTCTAGAGTTATTGTTTTGTTTTGTAAATCGAATTTTCTAAGCTGTTGATACAGCGGCGACCCAATTTTTATGCCTTGGTTTGTGTCTGCGGTTCCATTGTTATCGCTAAAATGCAAGTAATCAGTTTTGGGCATCAAAGCCGATAACTCTTTTTCAAAGCAAAGCCCAAGAGTGGCACAACTTACTTTGAGGTGAGCAACGTCAAGGAGTAGATGTACATTGCATGCCTGTGCAAGCTTTTCAATCGAGCCTGAGTCAGTTGCCAAAAATGGGTTATTCGCCCCAAAAGAAATTCGGTTTGCTTTCGAGAAAACGTTGTTTTCGACGTAGAGCTTTATTCCTTGATTTTCTGCGTAGCTTTTTAAGACACACCAAGCTGATGCAAATCTTTCAATTGCAGCATCTTCGCTATCAAGCGGCGAAGCTGTGAACTTTTTTCCTAGCTTCTTATGATCGGGTAAAAAGCGAAACCCTGCATGAATACCGTACTCTGTAGCCCCTAAATCGCGCGACAAGTTTATCGCTGCTTCAACATGCTCCATAGAGCGCTTTCTAATATTGTCGTTGCTAGCAGAGAGATTGAGCACGAAATGCTCTGAGGGTGGAGGAAAATAGTTGTGGCACCGATATCTTAAGCCGAATTCACGCATTAATCGAATTAGATCGCTTTTCCAATCGTCATACAAATTAGTGCCCCCAGAAAGTTCGATATTTTTATAGCCAGCTTGCGCCAACTGCAATACGCTATCGCCAATTCTATTATTGTTGACGCAACTACTGGAAACGAAAATATGCTCACTTATCATCAATTTTCCTCGCAGGGGAACCAACGTACACGCCAGGCTCAGTGATATCCTTATTCACAAAACTGTTTGCACCTATGGTGACATTGTCACAGATCTGGATACCTTCTTTGATAACAGCACCGGCTCCAATAAAGCAGTATTGACCAATGCTTGTTCTACCTAGTACTTTTGCACCTACAGCAACGTGAGTGTGACTTCCAATTTTAGCTTCATGCTCTATTACTGCATGCGTATTAACAATAATGTTATCACCTAGTTGCGCTAACGGCCCGATGAATACTCCAGCAAAAATTTGGCAACAAACTCCAACGATAAGTGTTGAATCAATGATTGCGGAAGGATGTGAAAGCATTTCGGTGTAAAGGGCACTAGTCGACTCAATGAGGTGATTCTTTCTAGCTACACTGTCCCCAACGCCAACAATTACGGAGAATTGGACGTCGGCTTGATATTGTTCAATGCTTGACAACACAGGTAAACCCATTATCGATTCATTTAATTGAGCATTAGTATCGATGATTGCCAAAACATTAATTTCATTTAAATGGGCGAGAGAAATCAGCGCTCTCGCATGACCACCCGCTCCTATAATGACAACATTATTTGCATTCATCGATTATTTCACCTGTGCTATAGCTCCTCACTGCCTTTTTGCCCACCAAATCACTAACATATCTTGCTGGAATTCCTTGCCCTCCTGTTCTACGGGCTATTAGGTTAGCAGTGGAAAACAAGCTTCCCTCTTCAATTGAACTGGCAGCTACTAGACATTTCTGCAACGCAAGGCGATTTTCTCTTTCACAAAATTCAACCCGCTTTACTGTACTCCCCAGCATAGCTTCCACTTTTCTGATTTCAACAACGAGTTCAGCTAGTTCTCGGGGGCATAGTGAAGCCTGATGATCAGGTCCAACTAACGCTTTATCTATAGTGAAGTGTTTTTCGATGACACAAGCGCCAGCCGCGACTGCATATGGCGAAGCACCGATACCAGCGGTATGATCGGAGTATCCGACAATAACATCGTACTCATCTGCATATTTTTGCATTACTCTCAAGTTTAACTCCTCTTTTGGAGCCGGATAGCTGGATGTACATTGGAGTAAAATGAGATCGTTAACTCGCCCCTTTAATGCGTTAATTGCCTGATCTACTTCTGATTGCTCACTCATCCCTGTAGACAAAATTATAGGGACACTCGCTTGGGCAGCTTTTTCTATGAACGCCAAATTTGTTAAGTCTGTAGAAGAAATCTTTAATGCAGACAATGGTAAAGTTAAGAGAAAAGATAGGCTCGGCTCATCAAACGGCGTAACGATAAAATCTATATTTTGTTTCAATGCATAGTCAGCTAGTAACGCACAGTCTTCCCTGCTTATTTCAAGCGACTTGAGCATGTCAAACTGCGTTTGGTCATCAACTCCATTTTTTACTTGATAGGTAGCTTTTTTTACATCGTTTTTAATTAGAGATTCTGTATTGAACAACTGGAATTTTACAGCGTCTGCACCAGCTTTAACTGCTATATCGATTAACTCATAAGCAAGCTTTATATCGCCATTATGATTTACACCGGCTTCCGCAATTATGTAAACAGGGCTAGTTTTGCTGACATTGTGGTTCCCGATTTGTATATCTGTAGAAAATGAATTCATTTTTAACCTTTGCAGTCTTTGGACATAAACTCTATTATGAGATCGCAAATTCGATCTATCTGGCGACCGGTTAAACCAATAAACGTCGGAAGTGACAGGCCGTTCTGAGACAGTTTTTTGGTGCCGTTAAGAGGTTCTCGGAAATCTTGATAAGGTGGCTGCTCGTGCAACGGATAAAAGAATGACCGAGAATCAACACCATTCTTAGAAAGCCATGTTTTCAGATTTTCTGCTCTTTCGCCACTATCGCATGAGGTAATGCAAAAAGAGAACAGCCAATTAACCGCAAAAGCATCTGGCAGTTCATTTTTGAAAGCTAAATCAGGCAAATCTCCAAGTCTACGCCGATATTGCAATTCCTGTTCGCCTCTCACTTTAATAAAGTAATCAAGTTGCTTGAGTTGTGAAACCCCAATCGCTGCTTGGATATTTGTCATTCGATAATTGAGCCCGGCGTAATCATGCCAATAGCGCCTCGTCGGCGACATGCCATGGTCACGCAACACCCGCATTTTTGTGGCTAGTGCTTCATCCTTAGTCGTTAACATTCCACCCTCACCCGTAGAAAGCAGCTTGTTAGCAAAAAAACTAAAGCAGCCAATATCACCTAATGCGCCTGTTTGCACCCCGTCAAATCTGGCGCCAAGCGATTCTGCACAATCCTCAATTACAGTGATATTATTATCTTGGGCAATCGCTAAAATAGATTTCATGTCAGCAGGATTGCCGTACAAATGAACTGGAACAATCGCCTTTGTTGACGGTGAGATTAATGCACTGCAATCTTCAACATCAAGTGTCCAAGTGAGCCTATTTACCGCACATAGGACTGGCTTTGCTCCACACAAAAGTACTGCATTGGCCGTCGCAGCAAATGTGAGATCAGGCACAATAACTTCATCTCCCGCTGAAATGCCAATAGCCATTAGAGCTAAATGGAGTGCAGCTGTACCACTAGTAACACTGATCGCAAAATCAACACCAATATATTGCGCGAAGGCCTTTTCAAATTGTGTTACATAGGGCCCCTGAGAGGAAATCCAACCAGTTTCCAAACACTCAGAAACTAGAGTTTTCGCATTTTCATCAATATAGGGTTGTGAAATTGGAATGAACTCATTTTTATCCATGTCTGTGCTCATTCAAAATTGATTCATCTCGGGCGAGAGAAAGATCGTTCAGCATCATTTCACTTACCATTTCCTTCAAACCAATGGAGGGTTTCCAGCCTAATTCTCTTTCAGCTTTACTAGCATCGCCCCATAAGACATCCACCTCATTAGGCCTAAAGTAATAAGGATCTATACGTACAACTATGTTACCGACTTTAAGGTTAGAATTATTTTCTCGAGTCGTTTGGTAGAGCACATCGTTGTTAACCGCGTCAATTATTCCTATTTCATCTATGCCTTTTCCCTGCCACCTAAGCGTTACACCAATGCGTTCAAAACTCATGTTCACAAAGTCTCGAACTGAGTTCTTCTTGCCAGAAGCGATAACGAAATCATCGGGCTTATCATGCTGAAGCATTAACCATTGCGCCTCTACATAGTCTTTTGCATGACCCCAATCACGCTCAGCATCGATGTTCCCAAGGTACAAACAATCTTGTAAACCGAATGCAATTCGGGCTATCGTAGATGTAATTTTTCTAGTTACGAACGTTTTCCCCCTAAATTTAGACTCATGATTGAACAAAATACCATTACACGCGAACATACCGTACGATTCTCTATAGTTCACTACTGACCAGTAAGCGTAAAGCTTTGCTGTCGCATATGGAGAACGAGGATAAAATGGTGTAGATTCGTCTTGCCTTGGAGACTGTATTTTACCGTACAATTCGCTAGTTGAAGCTTGATAGTATCTGACCTTTTCTTCCATCTTCAATGTTCTAATTGCGTCAAGCAGGCGTAATGTTCCAAGGCCGTTCACATCAGCCGTATTTTCAGGCGCGTTGAATGAAACGTGAACATGGCTTTGAGCGGCTAAATTATAAACTTCAGTAGGCTGTACTTCATTTAATAGTCTTACTAAAGATAAAGAATCACTCATATCCCCATAATGCAGGTAAAAATCATTCTTAATTTTCTGAGGCGGATCGACTAAGTCGTGTAGTCTGTCTAAATTTGGTAGCGACGCTCTTCGTCGTATACCATGCACTTGATAACCTTTATCTAACAAAAATCGAGATAAGTAAGCACCATCTTGGCCAGTAACCCCAGTGATCAAAGCAACTTTATTATTCATTTTTTTCCTTACTTAATCTAAAGTTCGCGATTCGATGTTGAACTCATCTAATCGATGATAGATGGCTTCAATGTGCTCTCTCAGCGAAAATTTATCGCTCGCCCCAGATCTTCTCTCAAGATAAGCAAGAGCATCATCATTTATTTTGTAGCAAACTGCTTTGATTTTCCCGCCAAACAATGTCTTCATATTAAATAAGCTCGTAGAATGCATTCCAAAGATCTGAGCTGGAACTCGCCCTTGAATCGCGCATGCAAGTTCATACGGTTCTTCATGAAACTCAACTTGAAAACCTAGCTGCTCTAAAAAGTCTCGTTTGCTATTAATATTCTCTGCCCTGTGGGCAAAATATATCGGAATTTGCCCATCTCCCATATCTCGACGAGCATGTGAGATAAATTCAAAATAAGCGGATTCAGAAACGATTCTCTTTTCAATCACAGGAGACCCAATAAAATGTAATTCCATTTTCTGGGAAGCGTGGTGCTTATTGAACAAGTCCCTCAAGACATTGAGATGATTACGTGACGTGTTTTCATACTGTGGAAATGGAAATATCGAAAATAGATTTATATTTTTGTTTTCCAAAAATAATCCTAGCTTCCTCTTAATTCTTTCCGCCTCTTCTTTTCGACTGGGCATTTGTTGATGTAGTGCTATAGGTAATGCGAAGTTATTAGGTGCTATCAACTTCTCTGTCAAAACATTAGTTGCTGCACCGTCGTCTACAAGTATTATATCGCTACAACTCAAACAACATGCGACATCTTGCATCCAGATCTCTCTGAGATCCCCTACTAAGACCCGTTCAAACTCATATTCTCTTAGACAGTCTACTAGTTTTGCATAGGGTTTTATTCGCTCTTCTAAACTAGTGTTTGTGGGTATTTCTAGTTTAATTTCCTCAACATTAACTAGGTTCGAATGAAGTCGGTCGATTTGCCTTAACGAGTTATCACAAAATGTGGCACCATTAACAACGATGATACGCCTTTCACTTAGCCCGAATTGATGAAGAAACTCTTGCGCGCACAAGTACTGGAAGGGAGATGTAATCAGTAAGAGAATGTTGCTTAACTTTCCACTTTCTACCGACAATTTTGCTCTATTCATATTTTTCTGAAAATTTTTCACTCGACTCATCAGCCCGCTTTTCTTATAGCTAGCTAGTTATAAAATAAATTGGTTGAAAAACTATAGTTCACCATTAAATTCATGGTAGGTCTCATCTACGCGCCTTACTCTACGCACGTGCTCAACATCAGAAATGGTTTCATATCTTAAGTCTTCAACTTTCATTCTAGGTAGGTATACAAGTCTATCACCCGTAGGTAAAACAAGATCTTGTTCTTGAAGGTAGTTATTAGTTAGAACAATATAATCGGGGCCTGAGTAGCACTTAAATGGTTCGCTGTAACGTACGATATCATCAAAAAAATCTTCCATGATCAAAGGGTGATGACTAACTTTTTGCAAAAAGATAGCGTCACTAAAACCACTTAACAAAGCATAAAGAGCGGTGTTGGTGAGTGTTATAGGATTACTCTGATAAGGATTGTGTACATCTTTGTAACTCCCTTTCGAAAGCACAAGTAAGCCTTTTAAAGGCTTAGAAAAATACTTTCTGTTGATTATCGTGTCTATATTACAAGTATTAGATAAAGCTAAAAATTTGTCGCTCTCACCAGCAAGCCAATTTAATGTTACCTGTTTACAGTCTTGGCGCTCATCGCATGACAACAATTCTATAGGTTTTGTTTTGATAGGTTTCGGTACATTTTTATGTTTAACATGAAGTCGAGAAACTTTTGTTTCATCAGCTATAAAATGATTCCTTCTAAGGCCTATAAATGGGGAAATATTGTCTAGCCCGTATTGGTCGTTAGCCATTATAAGAATTATATCGTCAATAAAACGGCGCCAATGAGATAACAGCGAATTACCCAACTCTACAATCACGGCTTCATCAGATATATTCAACAATTTACTAAACATACTGTTCATGTAGTTAAAAGTACCGTTTAGATAATAGAAGGCTAGCGACTTCCTGCGTAGATATGATGAAACTATGAACTCTCTTTGCTCGGATACCAATTTATCTACATCCAAAGATGATTTAAGTCCACTAGCGAGTAAGCCTCTTAGCGCACCGAGCTCTTCTAAGAGACTTTGCGTACTGTAACGGTCACTGTATAAAGACGAAAATTTTTCGTTGTGTTGAGATGTAAAAGCTAAATTCTGAATGCTGTTTTTAGCTTTTTGTTTACTTTCAGATGTGGAACTTATTAAAACAAAGTCCTTGTGAAGAGCCTTGGCCCCTAAAATTTTTGCGCCGTCATTGAGATTATAAATTTCAGCATTTGATTGGGAAAACGTTTGTTCTAAAACGCCCTTTGAGACTTTGAACTCATACTTTGTCTTGACCCAAGGTTTAAAATTTCCAGGGATGACTAGTGACATTGCATGATTTTCAGCATAGTTATATAGCTCTTCGCCACTACCATCGTAATAGCCTGAAGATTTTGAGTGATGATATGTATCACTCACAAATCCCATGTCAGTGCCAAACAAATACACTTGGGTAAATCCCATTTCAGTAACAAGATCAGCGGCAAAATTCGTCACTGTCGGATAAGAGTAGTTCATTAATGCAAATGGATGCGATTTATCGAGTTCGGTTATAGAGACCGTCGAGGACTCTCCTTGCTTGAACGCTAAGAGCGTTTTGCCAAATAAAGCAGCAGAGTCTGGATGGACACCGTTACAGCTTAAAAGCGTGATCTGTTTAAGGTAATTGTCATCATCTATTCTAGAGAGCCAGTCGAACGTGGAGCGGTTAGTTTCTATCTCTGCATGAAAGTCTGGCGTTATTCCACTACGGTGAAGAGATTGCAAGGCAGTGCCGCATGAAATCACGAGGGCTTTATCACGCTCTTCTTTTAAGACCTCTATTAATCCATCCAAAGACGGCCCGTTACCCACTATGAAAACAGGCACATCTAATACTTGATTACAAAGTCTTCGTTTGTTCTTCGATAACAAAAAAGGAATTTTACTATTTAATGCCCACTGAGTATGCGCTATGCCATATTTAGCATTATCAAAATAGTCGCCCATAGCGATAATTACTAAAAGCTGCTCTCGCAAACGCGCAACTGCATCTGTGAGATTATCATTGACATAGCTTTGGTAGAAAAACGTATTGGCAAGCACATAGGGACCTACGGTTTGAAACTGAACAAGCAAATCGTTTGTAAGGTTAGAGCCGTCATCGCCAATGTTAAGGTAAAGCCGCTTCTTGCCGTCATCAAATGATTTTATGATGTATTCCCAATCCACAGCGTAAAGTGATGCGAAAAAGAAGTCCTTATTTGGTTCGCAAATAAATAGCATTTCGATATCGTGCCTATTTACCATTTCTTCGACACCATAACCGTTGCCTAAGCCAAACATAATGAGTGATTTGACTTTGTTTGGTAATTCACTTTGAGCTTCGTTAGAGCCTTTTAAGACCTTTTCACATGCATCTACAAGTTGATAGTGTAAATAGCCCTTCAATTTCTTGCCCGTATAACTCAGCAAAAGACCATCTTTGTTAGGTTTACGAGAAAACGCATCAAAACTAATTTTTGCGTCATTTTTTGACGAAGCGCTAAACAGACAGTCAGTTTTTTCATGATAAGCGTTAACTTCTTCCGCAGAATTAGCGGTAGGAAACCAATATAACGGCTCATAGTTGACAAACTCTCTATACAAATCAGGGAAATACACTTTGAGTACGTCAAGATTTTTGACTTTTAAAGCTTCATTCAAGTTGCTATCGTCGGCGTTTATTCTCGGTTTGAGTTGAGCCCAGAGAGGTAAATAGCTTTCACTAAGGCTTTCAGAAGAGCGTCTTGGCTGCCATTTTTGAATATCATCCCAACAACCAGAATTAGCGAGTTTTTCTTCTATAGCGTTGAATACGGGCATGTTGAGATGCTTAAAGCAAGTCACACTACTCACATTAGTATGAGTTACTAACTCTTGTAAATCCTTGGTGAGGCTAACTCCATCTCCCCCTATTTGCAGATAAAGTGCTACATCTTGCTCTTTAGCTATTTGTAGCAACTCTTTCCAATCAATCGCTGAAAGAGAGCAAATGAAATAGTCAATACAAGGTTCATACACAACAATATGCTTGAAATTACCCGTTCGCACAGCATGTTCTAAGTGATAACCTAAACCCAGACCTAAACAAACCAGAACATTTTCACGTTCTTTGTAAGCTTTTGATATCAGTAGGGGTTTTACACGTGAAATATATTCAGAGTAATGTAACAACACCTCTTCCTTTGGGTGCATTCCATAGAGCACTTGGCCAGTGTTATAGTTGACTATATTTAGCTCAGAGTACTTGTTACACAATAGCGTTGAAACGGATGCTTCTGAAGTTCTTACTAGTTCCGCTAGCGTAGGAATGTAGCGCTCTAGTGCGCCTATGCTCCTGCGATAGTTTTCTCTAATGGTCAAGGCCAAAGATTGTTCAATTAACTGCTGTTGCTCTTCATCTTCATGAACGTGAAATTGTATTTGCTGTAACATGGCTATTTATATTTCTTAACGGCTGCGCGGCCTCGAGAAAATTGAACCGCTTCTTTTTTAGCACTTTCAAGCAAACCCTGCGCCAGCTCTTCAAGCTTTTGATTAATCTCGAATTCTTTCTTAGCAAATTGAGTTTTCTTGTTGCCTTCCATTCGGTTTAGTGCTCGAACAACAACTTTATGACGTATTTGAGAGAGGTGTCTAAAACGCTCAGTAGAAAATTCTTCATTATTTGAAGATAAGCAAGCAGCTAACTCAGCGTTAACTGCTTGAAGAAATAATGGAGTTTCGGTGTGGTTTAAAATCGCGTTTTTCAAATAGCTTGTCGGTTTTGGCGTCGGGCTTCGTAAGCTTCCTGCTTGGCATCTTCAGGAATCTGCACCCACGCATCGCGTATTGGTGTTAATAGGCTAGACACTTCGTCTAACATATTCAAGTCGTTATTGAAATGCGCGTCGTTCAATCGCTCAACCATATAGTTGTACAGCGCAAACATATTTTCGGCAACTTCACCGCCCACTTCAACATCAAGCGTATCGCGCAAGTGCATGATAATCGCGTTCGCCTTCGAAATATAATCAGCCTTTGCAACTAGCTCTTTTCGTTCCATTGCGCCTTTGGCGTACGCTATCCTGTCTAACGCACCTTGCAACAGCATCAGTGTCAATTTATGAGGATCAGCATTTGCAACGTCCTGTTTTAAATTCCCTTTGCGATAGGCATTTATACCTTTAAGTGACATAAAAACTCCAACTCTTCGTTATCTACAACGACGCTAGCAGCGCTGACCCAGTCTGATTCAACTGTGCAACGGTTTGGTCGAGGTTCAAATATTTATCTCTAAGAATTTCTTCGTAACTTAGCATGCGAAGTTCAAGGGTCTCGCGCTGATCGTAAAGATCTTCGCGATCATCTTTTGCTGCACGCTCTCTTAAACTAATTAATCCACTATACGATGTGTATTCTTTGGAAAACTCATACAAACGTGTGGCAATGCCTTCATCTGGGTCCGTAAATAGCTTAGCAATTTCGTCGAAGTTATCTTCAAGCGCGTCTTCGAATCGATCCTCACCTGAGCCCAGCCCAAAATCGTTAGTACCGATTTCTAATTTACCGTCGTCATCGAATTCAATACCAATTTGGAAAAGTCCGCCCAATGCTGAGGAGCTAACATTGTCACCGACAATTGACGCTAAGCCACTTTGAATCCCACGAAGTAGCGAATCTCCTGCCAATGCACCATCGTCTTCCAGTTCAGACTCTCCGTAACGGGTTAGCGTTTTTATTTCATCAATAAGTGCATTATAGTTATCGACAAAATCTCGTACTTTTTTATCTAACCCTTCTTTGTCATACCCAATGCCTAACTTTGTGGCTTGAAAATCACCCGCAGCATCTTTAGGAGAAACTTCATTTACCTCAAATGAAACATTCTGAATGGTATTCTCGAATTCATTTGAGCTGCTTTGTACTTCAATGCCGTCTATGTAAGCTATTGCATTTCGCGCGCTTTCAATGTTGGCAGCGCTAATGTTCGCTGTGCCGCCTGTTGTTGAAAGCCTGTCTAGCTCCGCAGCACCTGTATCGTTAGTTATGACTAAATCGTTGCCATCGCCAGTTTCACTAGACGAAAAAACAAGTCGAGGGCCCGCACCGGTTCCAGTATCGATAATGTTTGCAGTGACTCCAAAATTATCATCTGCACTATTTATCTTTTCGCGCAGTGCAGTTAACGACATACCAGCAGTTACATCAACCGTAAAACTCTTGCTTCCACCAACATCAAATGTAAGGGAGCCAGAACCTGCAGTAAGCACGGGATCGCTACTAGAAGTAAATGCTCCGGCATCTGTAGTGATTCTACTTCCTGCCGAAAGCTGCTCTACGATTATTTCATAGCTACCACGAAGTGCTGAGTTAGACGCCTCGGCAGAAAGGACGTCATTGTCCTCTGAAGGATTAGTAATGGTAGGTTCTCGACCGTTAATGCCATTGTCGCTGCGTAATTCGTCGACGGCATCTTTAAAGTCGGACAATTTCGATTTAATTTGACCAAGGCCAGAAATTTCAGCTTCGATACGCTCTTCTTTTGCATTCAAGCGCGCCTCTTTAGGCTGACGTTCTGCACTCAGAAGCTGTTGTACAAGATCGTCAAGCGCAAGGCCTGACCCCACACCTAAAGACTGAATTGTCATATATTACCTCATTAAACCTGATTGTTGATAAACACTCCTACGCTGTTCCCCACATCCTGCTGTAGCTCTTGGATGCGCTCGGCAAGTTTTAAAACATCTTCCGATGGAATTTGCCTAATCACATCTCCAGATTGAGAATCTTTTACCGTAACCACTGACCGATTTGTTTCATCGTCGATGGAAAACGCCAAATCCCTGTTCTGAACTTTCAGAAATGATTCAACTTTGGCGACAGCCTCATCGAGCTGAGCACCTTTCCTCTCTACATTACTGCTATCGGCCTGTTGAACAAAAGCTTGAGAGATATTTTTCTCACTTGCAGCTAAATCATCAGTTTTTGCTTGCTGATTTGAGTTCGCAAATTGGCCCTGGTCGTCGCTTTCCGTTTTCAGCTCAGACGCTAACGGTGCTTTTTCTCTTACAGGCGCGATTGACGTCGTTGATGCAAAAGCTTGGCCACTTTGGGTGTTTTGAATTTCCACGTAATACCTCCCTACTGAAACGACAAAACGGGCCTTGTATAAAAAATAACAAGCACCCGTTACATCTCAACTAAGGTAACTAATTAAAGTATAGCCTATCCCAGCAAAGACAGCGCTGTTTGTGGACGCTGGTTTGCCTGGCTGAGAACAGAAACAGATGCCTGCTGGATAATCTGGTTTCTGGTTAATTCAGCGGTCTCTGTTGCAAAATCAGTATCGCGTATTTGTGAGCGAGCTGCTGACAAATTTTCACTGATGCTGCTTAGATTACGTATTGTAGACTGAAAACGGTTTTGTAGAGCACCTAAGTCCGCACGAACCGCCCCGATACCAGAGATAGCAGCGTCGACGTCACTAAGTAGAGATGATGCACCAGAAGCAGTAGATACATCGTTTGATGTAATGTTCAGACCTGTAGCACTGAAGCCGTTAATTGAACCTAAGTTACCTGACGATAAATTAACAGAGATAGTTTGCCCTGCGTTTGCACCCACAAGGAATTTCGCTGAGAAATTACCATCTAGGATATTTACATTACCGAATTGTGTATCAGTGGCAATACGTGAAATCTCTGTGCGAAGCGCCGACACTTCTTTTTGAAGAGCTTGACGATCTGCTGAGCTGTTGATGCCGTTTTGCGACTGGACTGCAAGAGTACGGATACGTTGTAAACTCGTTGTTACTTCGCTTAGCGCACCCTCTGCTGTTTGAGACAGAGAAATAGCGTCGTTAGCATTTCGAACTGCCTGATTCAAGCCTTGAACTTGAGATGTAAGACGATCTGAGATTTGCAAACCAGCAGCGTCATCAGCTGCGCTGTTAATACGGAATCCCGACGAAAGCCTTTCAAAAGAAGTGTTTAAGCGATTGCTTACGTCAAAAAGCTGACGCTGCGCGTTAAGCGAAGACACGTTAGTATTTACAAATAAAGACATTAGATTACCTCCTAGGGATTCAATGGCCGCTGTGGTATCATTAAATCCTTCCAATTCAAATTAGGTGGGTCACTACTCCCAGCTAATCCCTCTCATAAAAGTAAAGTAAATTACCCCTCAACAATAGGTATCGGCAAAGTCTTTAGGTTCTTTAGCTTTTTTTGAGTTTTTTTTATCGAAGACGCTCAGAAACACGTTAAGTCATTGATATATATAGCGAATATTTTTTTGTTTTTTTGTGTCTAATAACTAAAAAGAACGTTATGAGAATGAGGTACGTGGATGTTAATGCAACTTCCACAGTAGTGAACAAGAAAAGCTAAACTTTCGCCCGATACAAGATTGAGCGACGAGAATAATAAGGAAAATTCTACCTCGATTCGATTTTCGAAAAAGTGGCACGAAGAGTGCTTTAACAAAATGAACGGAATATTTTGCTCAGTATTTTGTTTGAAATTGGCGGGATGTTTCGGTAATACTAAAAAAAAGGCCGAGACAATTTAATCTCGGCCAATTTGCTCACGTTAGGAGATTGAGCAAATTCAGTTTCTGTCGGCTGGCAGGTATTTAGTAGGATAAACTGGCCTCTCAACCAACACTTCTACACTCTCAGTCCTGTTAGTCGACGCTTTCTCTAAGAAGCGGCCTGTTGGCCGCTTTCTTTTTTTTGGGATGGCCTCTCAACTCCTCCCGTTAAAGCGTCAACCTTCTCAAGGGTGTGATTAACCTAGTAGAGACAATGCAGCTTGCGGACGCTGATTCGCCTGTGAAAGAACAGTTGTGCTCGCCTGCTGAAGAATCTGGTTGCGGCTTAGCTCTGCCGTTTCAGTGGCAAAATCAGTGTCTTTAATACGAGATCTTGCCGCAGAAACATTCTCAGAAATATTACTCAAGTTACGGATAGTTGACTGGAAGCGGTTTTGTAACGCACCCAAATCTGCTCGTAAACCACCAATTGCCGAGATAGCTGTGTCTACGGCAGTTAGTAGACGAGAAGCGCCCTGTTCAGTGAGAACATTATCGTCCAAAATTCCTAGACCTGTTGCACTAAACCCGTTAACTCCTGCACGTGTTAGTGCTTGCGACGACAAGTTAACTGAAATAGTTTGACCTGCATTAGCACCTACCAAGAATTTTGCAGAGAAGTCTCCTGAAAGAACGTTCACACCAGCAAACTGCGTAGTTGTTGAAATTCTTGAGATCTCAGTGCGAAGTGCAGAGACTTCTTTTTGTAGCGCAACGCGGTCAGATGAGCTGTTAATGCCATTTTGTGACTGAATCGCTAGTGTACGAATACGTTGCAGCGCGGTTGTAGTTTCCTGCATTGCACCTTCAGCAGTTTGTGCCAAAGAAATACCGTCATTTGCATTACGGACCGCTTGGTTTAGCCCCTGAACCTGAGATGTCATACGGTCTGTAATTTGAAGACCTGCAGCATCGTCGGCGGCACTGTTGATTCTGAAACCTGATGATAGGCGTTCAAAAGCAGTATCAAGGTTGTTACCAGTAGAAAATAATTGGCGTTGTGCATTCAGTGATGACACGTTGGTATTAACAAATAGACTCATGGGTCTCTCCTAACAGTTTTGAGTATTGCGCTATTGCTTTTATTATTTGCGCTATTTTTCGATATTTGGCATAGCCTGTGCTTTATATTCGGTGTCAGATTTAATCTGACGTTTCGTTGGCACACTACCAATGAAACTTGCAATATAGAGAATTTTATTCTCTTTGCTGGCCGGTGGGTTTGTTGTTCCAGACCTCAAACCTCTCACTACCTCCTGGCTTCATTCTCGCCGGTTAGCAGCTCCAACACTTCTTGCAAACCTACCTTTTTATCGTCTAAAGCAAAAAATCCTTTAATATTTTATATAAAAAATTTTTTTAACTTTATGACTTTGATTTTCCTAACTTAAATAAAAATACCTACACATAAAAATTCTAAAAAAAATTCAAATATCTAGGGCTTTACTATCATTTTTAGCTTTAAGGAAGACTAATTTATCTTTATCTCCCCTTTGTAATAGTTATCGTCCAAATGGGAATTTTCCTTTAGTAATTTTTTGCACTTTTTATTGAATAGGACAAAAAATTTAAGAAGTCATTGAAAATTATGAAGTTATAGCGGGTTTCAAGCTCGATAGTGGAAAGGACAAATGACGTGATTATAATGAGACATATAAGAAAGCTGGCCACTGAAGGGCCAGCTTTTAACTAGTGAAGACTAGAGCACTACCTCCTGACTCCAATACACTAATTTAAAACCGATTATCCAAGTAGAGACAATGCAGCCTGTGGACGCTGGTTAGCCTGAGAAAGTACAGTAGTACTTGCCTGCTGGATAATCTGGTTACGCGTTAGGTTCGCTGTTTCAGTTGCAAAGTCAGTATCTTTAATTTGTGAACGTGCTGCAGAAACGTTTTCTGAGATGTTGCTCAAGTTTCGAATAGTAGACTGGAAGCGGTTTTGAAGCGCACCTAAGTCTGCACGTAAGCCACCAATGGCAGAGATAGCGGTGTCAATAGACGCCATCATGGCAGACGCATTTCCACTTGATAATACATCATTACTAGTAATGCCAAGACCCGTAGCACTGAAACCATTCACTCCTGCACGAGTTAGTGCTTGGCTTGAAAGGTTAACAGAGATAGTCTGACCAGCATTAGCGCCAACAAGGAACTTCGCAGAGAAGTCACCAGATAAGATGTTCACACCGGCGAATTGTGTTGTAGTTGAGATACGTGAAATCTCAGTACGCAATGCAGACACTTCTTTTTGAAGAGCTACACGGTCAGCTGAGCTGTTGATACCGTTTTGCGATTGTACCGCAAGAGTACGAATACGCTGTAAAGCGGTGGTGGTTTCAGATAATGCACCTTCAGCAGTTTGCGACAGTGAAATAGCATCGTTAGCGTTACGTACAGCCTGGTTAAGTCCTTGGACTTGTGAAGTCATTCGGTCGGTAATCTGTAGGCCAGCAGCATCATCAGCGGCGCTGTTGATGCGAAAGCCTGAAGAAAGGCGCTCAAAAGACGTGCTCAAAGAATTACTAACATCAAATAACTGACGCTGGGCATTCAATGAGGATACATTGGTATTAACGAACATAGACATAAAGTCTCTCCTACACTCTCAGTCCAGCGATAGCTGGCGGTCGGATGTACCGACATTTTGTTTTAGTAGTCATCAAGACCTGAGGGGTAATTGATGAACTGGCTCTCTCAGAAACTGTATCGACAAGAATTAGATTCCCTTTAGAAAAAATTACGATTTTTGCCGATTAGCGGTAATATATTGCCGCTGAATTGGTGAAAAGAAGTCACAAACATCGGATTTTTAAAGAGATTTCACATGTCAAAAAAATTGAAATTGCTGGACATAAAACGTGTATCTAAGCCTGCAGCGCACAGCGCATTTACAGATTTAATTGAAAACCCCTTCGACAACAGTCGCGATACATTGATATGCAGTTATCGCCAAGCAACGAATCATGTCAGTGCTGATGGCATACTCGTTGTGCTAACAATCGACAAAAATACTTTTCAAGTTAAGTACAGATCGACAATCAGAGAAGGCAATGCAGATCTGAGAGATCCTAAGTTTTCATATCATGGCAAACGTCTCATGCTTACCACCTATGCAAAAAGCTATAGTGATGATGGGAAAATGACTTCAAGAATGTTGACCTATTTTTCAACAGATGGACTTTCGTGGTCAGGCAAAAATAGCTACGGCAAAAGCGGGTGGTGGTTGTGGAATCATTCTTGGTTTAATTCGCAAGCCTATGGTTTTGCTTACAACCGCCCTTCAAACGCAATATCTCTGTTTAAAGGCGACCCAATTCGTACAATGCAATTGCACGTTGAAAATGTATTTAGTCTTAGTAAACAGGGTAAAGGGTACCCGAACGAGAGTACGATTTTATTTGATGAATTGGGGAATGCATCAGTATTTCTGAGACGTGATGCCGATACGTTTAGTGCACAGTTTGGTACATCTAAGCCCCCGTTCACCAAATGGACATGGCATGATCTGGGGATATACATCGGCGGCCCCGCTGCGGTTTGGTTAGGCTCAGACTATTTTATTGTTGCAGGACGTTATGTCGACTGGGCAACACGCACTTTCTCTACAAAGCTATGGCTGTTTAATGCAAACTCAAAAAAGCTAGAAGAACTGTACACAATGCCAAGCAGCGGTGATACGAGTTACCCGGGTTTGGTCATACAGGATGACATTCTCTACATCTCTTACTACTCTTGCCACATCGACAATCAAGCTAGAGTTTATATGGCTCGCTTGTCAGGCGTGAAAGCACTGACTAATAGACCAGTTTAAATGAAATTAAATAGAGACAAATTAGTAACTTGAGGAAATGTTTGCAGAGCAGCACTCAGTGCTGTTTCCTGTTTAGCAAACTCAGTAGATGCCTCAGCATAATCCACATCTTGAATAGAGGAGCGCTGCGCTTTTGCCGCAATTTCCATATCTAAATTACTTTCATACGTACTTTCTGCAATATTGAGCCTGCTACCAATCGACGCTCTTTCTAACGAGAGTTTTTCTAAACCATTGTCTAGCCCTACAAGGGCATCAGCTATAGACTCTTGCAAAGCTGAGCTATCTATTGTCGAATCCATAAGGATTTCTTGAATTTCATGAATAGACTGCGCCATACTTTTTTTCTCTGGAGCATTAAATGACAAATCTATGCTATCTCCAGGCGCAGCATTCGCATTAAATTCCATTCCTTTGATTGTAAAAGGCTGTCCAGAGGTGTATGCAACAGTGTCTATTACCGTTCCAGTACCTTGATTAACTAATTGTGCTTGCCCCGTCCCCAAAAAGTTAATGCGAAAGTCATTGTTGGCTGCGTTGACTGGGTCATAATTTTGGTCAAAAAACGTATCGAATGTACCTTGTTGCTTTACAGAAGCACTATTTACATTGGCACCTGTAGCACCATCTACAGAAAACTTAAAACGCGATAGCACGTTTTCAAAAACTTCGTATCCGTTACTGGTAGACTGAACTTTTGCACTGTTTGATATTTGAACAAAGTTTACACCTGGGTCGCCGGCAAAAGTTATAGCATTTCCCGTGGCTGCAGGGTTGTATTCAAATGCTTGATTACCTGACTGGAAACCTGCATACAGATAATTACCATCTGCATCTTGTGTATTCATTAAATCGAATACTTCAAGTTTTATCTGCTCTAGTTCTGCGCCTATGGCCCGCTTGTCAGGGTCAGATAAAATTCCGTTTCCAGATTGTACAATTAGCGTTCTAGCTCGGTTTATTGAGTCCGTGATATTGGTCAGCACAGCTTCTTGCTGTTCAAGTGAGCCTGTAACTAGATCATTGTTGCGCTGGAATTGAGTAAGTTCATCAAGTTCTTCGGTTAATCGAAGTACTTTTGCTGCGCCAACGGGGTCATCGCTAGGTGTAATGATGCGCTTACCTGTAGCCAATTGCTCTTGCGTTTTTGCCAAATCACCCTGACTTTGCATGATTGAGCGCAAGTTTTGATCATAGATTTGATTTGTTGATATACGCATTTTTCACCTACCTTGCCGACTGCAAAATGGTATTAAATAACTCTTGAGCTGTCGTTAAAATTCGCGCTGCTGCGGCGTAACTTTGTTGATATTTTATCAGGTTAGCAGCCTCTTCATCTAGGCTTACCCCTGACACAGACTCAAACCAGTTTTGCGACTGAGCTTTCATTGCTTCTGCCGAGGCCAACGACACACTAGCCATAGACGCATCTTCACCAATTTTACCAACCATTGAGGCGTAAGCGTCATGAAATGTGCGAGGGTTATTTGTCGCTTCACTGCTTACTTGCACGCGATTTTCATTTTGTAGAGCCGCTAAATTAAGCGCATTGCTGTTGTCGTTAAATCCATCTGTATTATAGCCGATAGAAAAGCTATCACCCGGTTTTGGAATGCCATCTAGACTAAAATCAAAACCAGGGTAGTCGCTTAATGCAGACAACGCGGCCGGCCATGTTCCGCTATTTTTTGCCTGTTCGATAAGGTTGTTTAAATCTGTAGCGCCGGTTACGGTAGCGATTGTAGCGCCTGTTCCGTCTATGACGTCATATGAATTAGCGTTAGTGAAAACAATTTGGGCAGGTGCTGTATTATCGATACCACCCGCGCCATCAAAAGATGAACGGTCAACTCCCGCCCCTACAGTTGTGTTAGTCACAGCAACATCTATGACATTTGCACTACCCAAGTTAGAGCTATCTGCTCCAGCTCTAACCGGGCTTGCAAACGCTAAGTCCTCTGGGCGATTTGTTTCCAGCGTTATATTTGATGCCATATTTTTAGTAGGTTGAATGAGAAACTCGTTACCTACGGTGTATGGGTCGCCGCCTGCAAAGTCAACTTCTATGCCGCCAGGTAATTCGTTAAATCCAGCCGTAACGGTAAAGTTGGAAAAGATGATTTCATTTCCCGCACCGTCCTTTTTAGGTGTGCCGTCTGAATTAAGCAGTGTTATTTCAACCTCAGTAGGCACACCAGCTGCCACGGCCGTAACTTCTATTTTATAGTCTGCATCGGTTAATTCTGCGCCTTTACCTTCCGTCAGCTGTGCGGTCACAATATAGTCACCGTTGGTATCTTCAAAGGCTAGACCACGAAATGTTGGAATATCAAAAATGTTACTTCCCAATTGCCCATCTAAATCCATACCAAGCTTATTTTGGACATTCATTGCATCAGCGAATGCAACAGACAGCTGACCAACGTCACGCATAGTTGGACCTAACACTTCATTTCTGTACCTAAACAATCCGCCAAGAGCTCCCCCTAAATCCTCTTCTATTACACGAATGGAAGCGTCGCCTTTGGTTTGTGAGCCAAAGTTGGTTTCTAATTTAAGTTCTTTAAACGCCAAATCGGCATTGGTATTTAGTTCAAATAAGTTGAAGGCACCGTTTTCTAACACCAGCGATTCGCCAGAGGTTAGGTTTACCGTTACCGCACCGTTTTGTGAAGTGCTTTCTTTTACTGTAATTCCCATGATTGAAGCCAGTTCATCAAGGGCCTGATCCCTTTCATTGAGAAGCGCACTTGGCTGATCACTCGTATTATTTCCGTTTGCAATAATGATGTTTCGATTAAGGTCGCCTATGTTGCCGATAAGGGTATTGGCTCGGTTCATCATTGAAGTGAACTCTAAGTTAATTTCTTCTTCTTTTTCTGACATGTAGTCAGACAAGGTCTTCATTCTCTCGAATAATGACTCAGATTTACCCAGCACTTGATCGCGCGACGCAAGATTAGTTGGATCATCTGCCGCCGTTTGTAAGGCGGAGAAATACTCACTCAGCCCCCGAGATATAGAATTTGCCTCACTGGCTAGGAGATTATCGATTGTTGCCGTTTTATTTGAAAATGCTTCAAGCTCACCGACCGATGTGATATCCCTACGTAGTTGATTTTGAGCAAATGCGTTGATAACACGCTCGGTATTGCCTATCTCTACTCCAAAAACTTGACTGTTTTGAAGTTCGGTACGCTCTCGAACGTACCCCGGTGTATTCACGTTTGCTATGTTGTTACTTGTGGTTTGTAACAACTTGCCGCTGGCGTTCACGCCACTGGTAGCTAATGAAAATAAATCAACAGAACTCACGATAAAATCTCCAAGGCTATGGCATTAACGCGTTAAAACGGTCACTGTTATACACCGCCATTATTTTGTTAGCGTATTCAGGGTCTGTTGCGTAACCAGCTTCCTGAAGAGCGCTGGTGTATCGCGCAGCATCAGAAGCATTCTCAACAGCATGACTGTAGCGAGGCTGAGAGGTAATAAAGCGGCCATAATCTTCCATCGCGTCTTCTACCGAGGCGTAAGATCTAAACGCTGCTTTTTGTTTTTGCGGCAATCCATTGTTAAATTCGAGTGTATCTACCACGGCCTGATCACCCTGCCACCCTTTATTGGCCTTTATACCGAACAAGTTGTGCGAACTACTTCCATCTGCTTTATGAATAACGAACTTGCCCCACCCTGTTTCAACTGCCGCTTGGGAGACAATAGCTTTAGGATCCATGCCATATTTGGCCGCCACTTTTTCAGCAACGGGCATTAAGCTTTCAATGAACTGTTCTGGAGAAGCAAACATGGCGTCTTTTTGCGCAGACTGGCTTTTGATTGACTCTGAAACCAGCGCCACTTCTTGGGCTTGCTTAACTGTGTCTACTCGGCTTCTGTTAAGTGAAGATAAGTCGCCATCGCTTCTAATGACGCTTGCAGGGGTGTAACTGTTTTCAGATTGGCCTAATTGTTTAACGATAACATCAGCCAGCCCTAAACCACCTCCAGACGTTAAGTCAGTAGCAAGCTGTTGGTCGTGCATATCTCGATAAAATTTGACTTGTTCTGAATTAAAAGGGCTGTTTTCATCTGCCAGTGCGTCTTGGGCTTTACGCATGGATTTCAGCATCATTTGCACAAATATCGCTTCGAACTGCTGCGCAGCTTCTTGCAAAACTTCGTCATCGCCTGTTGCAATGGCTTCGCGCATTTTATTAATGCTGCCCATGTCATGGACATTTCGTGCCATATCAAGCTGATTTTTTGTGCTGAAAGATTCCATGCTCACTGTACCGTTAGATAAATGTACCGTTAAATAATGACGAGCTCACCACGTAAAGCGCCTGCTTGACGTAATGCTTCTAAAATTGCCATTAAATCGCCTGGAGCGGCGCCAACTTCATTCACTGCGCGCACCAATTGATCAAGAGTTACCCCTGGCTCAAACTTAAACATGCGGCTGTCGGCTAAATCCACATCTACAATAGACTGTGTTGTGACCACCGTTTGTCCATCTCCAAATGCATTTGGCTGAGAAACTTGTTGGTTTTCAGCAATAGTTACGGTTAGGCCCCCATGGGTGATAGCCGCTGGAAGCAATCGAACATCGCTACCAATAACAATAGTGCCCGTACGACTGTTTATTACTACCCGCGCTGGCGCATCGGCAGGTGTGAAATCGAAATTCTCCAACGTTGCTAAAAATCCTACGCGTTGACCAACATCACGAGGGGCAGTAACACGTACAGACGCAGCATCAATAGGTTTGGCGATAAGGTACCCATTCTCAGGTTGCGCCCCTAAACGTTTGTTGATGGTATCTGCTAAGGCTTTGGCAGTTGAAAAGTCCGGATAATGTAAGTTAAGTGTTAGTGTATCGCCGTGAGCAAAGCCGCTAGGTACTGATTGTTCAACCATTGCACCATTTGGAATTCTGCCAACAGTGGGAGTATTAACGACAATGCGAGAGCCATCGCCACCTTCTGCGCCAAAACCGCTAACAACCAAGCTGCCCTGAGCTACCGCATAGACTTTTCCATCAACACCGCGAAGAAAAGTTTGCAGCAATGAACCACCTTGTAAACTTTTTGCTTCACCCACAGAGGAAACCGTCACGTCAATTGTCTGACCTGGTTTACTAAACGCAGGTAAGTTAGCGTGAACAGCTACGGCTGCTACATTTCGTGTATTTGGACGAATATTGGGGTCCATTCGAATGCCAAAATTCGCCAGCATGGTTCTGAAGCTCTGTTCTGTGAACGGGTTTTGCTCTCCCGTTCCAGGAAGACCTACCACTAAGCCATAACCAATTAGCTGATTCGAACGCACTCCTTGAATGGAAGCTACGTCTTTTATTCTTTGAGCATTTGTTGATTCAATGCTGGCAACAAATAGGCACATGCCCCAAAATAATAGTGAAAGAATACGCATCATCACACTCCCCGCCTAAAGCGGCCACCAAGAAGACGAAAAGAATTTGGTAAGCCAACCTTTTTCCTGCGCTCTAGCAAATGTGCCAGTACCACTATATTGAATGCGAGCGTTGGCAATTTTGGTCGACTCTATTTGATTGTCAGGGTTTATATCTAACGGCCTGATTATGCCGGTAAGACGGATGTATTCGTCGCCGTGGTTAAGTGTCATCCACTTTTCCCCACGAACAATCAGGTTCTTGTTGGGCAAAACGTCTACCACTGTCACCGATATTGCACCTTGTAAGCTGTTCGTTTGGTTAGCAGCAGCATCACCAGCAAAATCGTTCGACGCACTCAAGCCAAACTGAATTGACTCACCACCAATGTTGATCGGATTACCCGCCAGACCAGTAATAGGCTGAAGATCGGCGTTAGTATCTCTTGATGTGCTGGTATTCGCCGATTTAGTCGCCGCCGTATTCTCGCTAAGCACAACAGTTATAATGTCGCCTACCTGACGTGCAGTGACATCGGAATACAAGCTATTAGCCAAGTGTGCGCGAAAAAGTGAACCGTCTTCAACGAGTGATTCCTGAGGATAATTCGGGACAACTGGCGCATAAAAAGGGTCGTTCGCTTGCACTCGACTGTCAGTGGTACTTTGGCAAGCGAAAAGCAAACCACATAATAAAACAGTAATTGCGCAACGCATTATCATTTCCCCTACAGCTGCTGTATGACTTGACCAAGCATTTGGTCAACTGAAGAGATTACCTTAGAGTTCATTTCGTAAAGTCGCTGACTCTCAATAAGGTTTACTAGCTCTTCTGTCACGTTAACGTTTGAGGTTTCAAGGGTGCCTTGAGAAATCATTCCCAATCCTTGAAGACCTGGAATACCTTGAATTGGTGCGCCACTTGATGCCGTTTCAACAAACAGGTTTTGACCAATAGGCTGCAGACCCGTAGGGTTTACAAAATCAGTAACATTCAATTGACCCAACAGCTGAGGTTCAGCTTGTCCGCGAATACTCACGCTGATTTGGCCATCTTGAGAAATAGTGATTTGCTGTGCATCGGGTGGCACTGTGACCTGTGGCTGCAGTAAATAGCCTGCACCTGAGGTTACGATTTGGCCTTGGTCATTCATACTGAACTGGCCATTTCTGCTATACGCTAACGTGCCGTCAGGCTGCAAAATCTCGAAGTACCCTCTACCTTGAATCGACAAATCAAGCGCGTTTTCAGTAGTAAGTAGGTTGCCTTGAGTATGCGCCTTTTGTGTAGACACCACTTTAGAACCCGACCCTAGCATTAACCCAGAAGGTAATTCGGTATCCGCAGATGAACGGCCGCCTGGTTGATTAATGTTTTGATAAAGCAAATCTTCAAATACCGCACGGTCTTTTTTAAACCCGACAGTTGATGCGTTTGCAAGGTTGTTAGATACCACCGCCACATCGGTTTGTGCGGCATCTAGTCCGGTTTTACTTATCCACAATGCTGGATGCATGTTAACCTCCGACGTTGCTCGTGTGGCAACGATGATAAAAATTCAATTACAGGATGCGTAGCAGCATATTGCCGCGAGTATCAAGCTCTTCAGCTTGTTTCATAACCTTCACTTGAAGCTCGTAGTGTCGTTGAAGACTGATCATGTCTACCATCTCTTCAACGGCATTAACGTTTGAACCTTCGAGCATGCCAGACATCACTTTGACGTTAGCATTGGCGGGTGCAACCGAGCCGTCTTCCATACGAAACAAGCCATCATTGCCTCGCTCCATATCAGCGTAATTAGGACTAACTAATTTAAGACGACCAACTTCTTCGATAACGCTTGCAGGTGCTCCTAGTTGCCTCATCGACAACGTACCGTCAGCTGCTATGTTCAAGTTATCTAAGGGAACTGGAAGAAAAATTGGACCATTGTCGCCTAACACCATGCGATCATGAATGTCTGTCAAAATTCCGTCAGCACCAAGCTTGAAGTTTCCGTCTCTCGAATACGCTTCTTGGCCGTTTTCGTCTTGAACCGCGAACCAACCATCACCTTGAATCGCTACGTCTAAATCGCGACCTGTTTTAATCATCGGGCCCGACTCATAGTTGTTAGACGGGCTTTCAGTCATAGAAAAAACACGAGTAGGCAAACCTTCGCCGTACGCCGGCATTGACCTTGCCTGCTCGAGCTGAGCTCTGAAACCCGTAGTTTGTGCATTAGCCAAGTTATTGGCTCTAATCCCAGTTCCCAAAAGGTCTTGAGATGCGCCACTTGCTGCAATGTAGAGGAGTTTGTCCATGACTGACTTTTGACTCTGATTAAACCTTAAACAAGATTTTGCAAAGGCAGTGCCAATCTGTGGGAATTTAGGCCAATTAGAAAATTAGAAAGGTATTAACTTGAATTATATGGAAAAATAAAAAGGCCGCTATGTTGCGACCTCTTCATTTTGGGGCTATTTAGCGCGCTTTTTCGCGCCTAAAAATTGCCGCTTTGGGTTTCACTTAACGTGATTTAACGCTATCTATCGAATGTTAAGGATAGTTTGGTTTAGTGAGTTATTAACTTCAAGCGCTCTCGAGTTAGCCTGGAAGTTACGCTGAGCAATGATCATATCAATGAGCTCAGTGGTCAGGTTAACGTTCGCCTGCTCAAGTGCAGAAGAGTTAATCTCACCAAATGTACCTGTGGTTGCTTCACCTGCTAGTGCTTCACCTGACAGTATACTCTCTTTCCACTGAGTACTGCTCTCTTGTGTTAAACCTTGCTCGTTAGAAAAACGAACTAAAGCAACACGAACAATAGGCTCAGATGTACCATTTGAGAAAGTGGCACGTACCAAACCATCAGGACCGATATCGATACCCGTTAGTCGACCTACTGGCAAGCCGTCTTGTTCTAATGACGTTACTTCGAAGGCTGACGCAAACTGTGTGGGTTCATTTGGGGTTGCGCTGCCTGGCTCTAGGTTAAAATCAATGCTGATTTGCTGAGTCGGATCAGAACCATTGGCAAGAATCCCTGCCCCTAACGCTTCAGTTTGCATCTTAAAATCTAGTGTCGGTAACCCGTCAGGTGTTTCCATCCCTGAGAAGTCACCGCCTTGAGAGAAAATAAGTTTTGACGCTGTTACTGCATTACCCGTGTTGCCTCCCACAGAGTTTACTGCTGTCGCAGGATCTGTATCGGCGCCAGTCGAGTCTGTCATATCAACCAATGTGTCATCAATTGCAGTTGCAACGTACCACTCATTATCAACACCCGCCGCGTTATCTTTAATGAAGTAATAAGTCATGACATGGCTATCACCCAATGAATCATAAACAGTTACCGATGTTGCAGCGTTGTACGTTAGCGGATCTTCAGGGTCGAAATCTTGAGGATCTAGCGCTGCATCACCTGCGGGTAAGTTCATACGAATATCAACTTCAGTAGTTTGCGCAGGTGAACCAGAAGAGTCTGGGATACGCACTGGCTCAGTCGTACTCAATGCTACCGATGCACTTGTGCCGTCGGAGTTTACTGGAAAACCTAATAGGTTGTCGCCGTTACTGTTAACAACAAAGTTATCGCTGTCCAGCTTGAATTGACCCGCGCGGGTAAACGAGAAATCGCGTGACGTAATTTCAGGTACCGTCGCAAAAAAGCCATTCCCTGTAATCGCTAAATCAAGCGAAGTATTAGTAAACTGAAGACTACCTTGAGAGAATTGCTGGGCAACTTCTTGCGTTAGAACACCGTCGCCTACTTTCGTTTTACCACCTGAAAGAAGTGATGCCGCATAAACGTCACCAAACTCAGCACGTGATTCTTTAAAGCCAACAGTATTTACGTTTGCGATGTTGTTGGCGGTTACATCCAAATCTTTTTGTGCGGCTGAAACGCCACTCAGTGCAATATTAAAAGACATTATTGATTCTCCTACTAACTGCCGATTTGAATGACGTCATCAAGATTGATACTGACATCACCATCCAAATTCAAAATTACGCCTTGACCACTTCCGGCCAAACTCACACTTCCAACGTGGCGATTAACGGCAGTATTCAATTGAACACCTTCACCATTTAGCTCGCCGTTGGCACTAATTACATATTCGCCTGGCGCCATCAGGTTGCCATGCTTATCTTTGCCGTCCCATTCAAACTCAATGTTACCGGCGCCTTGCGTACCAGCATCAATGGTTTTTATTACTTCACCGAATTGGTTCTCAATAGAGATAGTCATATTTTGAACGGTTTTCTCGTTCACAATAACACCAGAGATACCGTCACCTTCGTTCGCCATGTAGCCAACGTTGCCTTGTACCAGAACATTCTGACCAATTAAGCTAGAGGCTTGCAGAGCCTGATTCGATGTCATTGAAGCCGCAAATGCGCCAAACTGTTCATTAAGCTGAGAAATACCATCAGCCATGGTAAATGACGTCATCTGCGCAACCATTTGGTCATTGTCGACTGGCTTGGTCGGATCCTGATTAGCAAGTTGCTCTGTCAGCATTGCAAAGAAGTCTTCTTGCGATAACTGTTGTTCTGTTCCATCGGCAACTTTGACAGTTTCTTCCTGCCAATACAGTTCATTATTTAAGCCAGTGTTGTTTACTGTATTCACTGATTAATCCTCACATTATTCAAGCGACACATTACTGCCCTTGACCTAACTGCAATACACGGCGGAAGATGCGTTTGGTTGTGTCTGCTACTTGCACGTTTGTCTCGTACGCTTTAGACGCTGACATCATGTTAGCCATCTCTTCTACGATGTTAACGTTAGGCTTATAGATGTAGCCATTTTCGTCTGCCATCGGATTGTTTGGTGAGTACTCCACTTGCAAAGGGGCATCGCTTTCGACTATCCCTCTAACTTGAACACCTGCACCTTTAGACTGGTCACGCATGGCGTCCTGTAGTGCTGTAGCAAAAACGGGATGACGTGCTCGGTATGTCTCGTCATAGCTGCTGCTTACCGAGTTTGCGTTAGCAATGTTACTGGCCGTAGTATTCAAACGTACGTTTTCTGCCTCCATTCCCGTACTCGAAATTTGCATTACGTTAAATAAACTCATGACTACTGACCTCCTGAGCTAAGCGCTTTTTTCATGCCTTTAATTTTTCCGTTCAGAAACTCAAGGCTAGCTTGGTAGCGCAATCCGTTGTCTAAAAATCGATTTCTTTCCGCTTGCACTTCAACAGAGTTACCGTCGCCAGTATCTGGTTGAGTAGGTATGCGGTATTGCATGTCAAAGTTTGCCGCCACTGACGTAGGATTGCCGCTTAAGTGGCGATCATTGGTTCTAACCATTCCTGAAGAGGAGTGACTAGCAACACCACCTGAAGCCTCTCGCATTGCCGAATGCATGGCTTTATTGAAATCAATGTCTCGCGCTTTATAACCAGGCGTGTTTGCATTGGCTAGATTCCCGGAAATCACTTCCATACGCTCGGTGCGTATATTTAGTGCTGACTCGTGAAAGCCCACCAGCTTATCTAGATTAATAGCCATAACATGACCTCTGACATACTTAAAAACTGTTTCATAGTGACGGGTTAACGAAATGGGGTATTACCAATGTTTTCGTTTTTCCGTCGTTTGTAGAAATAGTTAGCAAGGCAAATGCCACAATGAGTTTTTGACGGGAAGAATTGAGAGAGAGATTCGGCCTGATTTCAAAAAAACATATATTTATCAGGCCAATAGGTTAGATCATTTTTTTTGGTAGTAGAGACCAGGGTGGCACTTAACCATACTATAAATTTCACTTGCAGCGCTAATTGATTCAGAGGCGCCAAGGAATAGAACACCTTGAGGCTGCAATTGCCCGGCAATTTGTTGCAGGATCCGTTGCTTAACTTCAGCCGAGAAGTAAATCAACACGTTGCGGCAAAATACGATGTCAAATCGGCCAAGTGCTGCATAGCTAGAAAGCAAGTTCAAGCTTCTGAAACTCACCATACGACGAACTTCAGGTTTAACCTGCATCAATCCATTTTGCCCTTGTTGGAAAAAGGCTTGTCTGCGCTGAGGTGATAACCCCCTTGCTAGGGAAAGCTCATCGTAAATTCCTAGCTCGCTCTTTTTTAGCATCTCGGAAGACAAATCTGTTGCAACAATTTCAACACCGCCGCGCAAAGCGCCGGGACGCTGACGCTGAAACTCTAACACCGACATTGCAATGGAGTATGGCTCTTGGCCTGACGAACATGCAGCACTCCAAATTCGTACTTTTTGATTTTTCGCAGCAAACGCGGGTAATAAATCTTTAACCAATAAGTCAAAGGGATAGTTGTCACGAAACCACAAAGTCTCGTTGGTTGTCATTGCATCAATGACGTCCTGTAATAAATTCCTATCAAAACCGCGCACAACTACATCAATCAGTTCGTCAGCCGATTCGTATTTATGCTTAAAAAGTAATGACGCCAAGCGGCTACGCACCAGGTATTGCTTATTATCACCTAACACGATGCCGCATTGCTTTTCCAAAAACTCTCTGAACTTTTGGTAACTCGCTGAAGAAACGTCTTTGTTAGCCAATCCCATGTTGCTCCGTTATTCGCACTCTGTCATCAGCCACTTTTGCACAGCGGTAGCAAGTTCATCGGGGTGGAACTTCGCGATAAAATCGTCCGCGCCAACCTTTTGCACCATAGCCTGGTTAAATACACCACTAAGCGACGTATGAAGAACGACATGAAGCTTTTGTAGTTCTGGCGTATTCTTGATTTCCGCTGTCAATGTGTAACCATCCATTTCGGGCATTTCAATGTCTGACACCAGCACACCAACGCGGTTCGTTACATCGCCGTATTCTTCTGCAATTTCCTTCAATCTATTTAGCGCTTCAAGACCATTTTTAGCCAGCTCGATTTCAAGACCAAGCGAGGTAAGCGCTTTTTTCACCTGATTTCTCGCTACTGCTGAATCGTCGGCAATGAATATTATTTTATTTTCCTGACCTTCAGTACTTAACCCTTCAGCGACGTCTTCACTTACCTCAGCATTCAGCGGAGAAATTTCATTTAAAATTTTCTCTACATCGAGTATTTCGATGAGTTCATTTTCAACTTCAGTGACTGCGGTGAGGTAACTTGCACGCCCTGTCCCCTGCGGCGGAGGCATAATAGCATCCCAATTGGTGTTGATGATTCGCTCAACAGCACCAACTAAAAAGCCTTGAACAGAGCGATTGTATTCGGCAATAACGATAAATGCATTAGAGAGGTCTTCAATCTTACGGCCTTTGGTCGCCATGCTTAAATCGATGACAGAAATTGTTTGTCCGCGAATATGTGCCACACCACGAACCAACGGATTTAATTTTGGCATCGCTGTAAGTGGTGGACACTGAAGCACTTCCCGCACCTTGAATACGTTAATGCCAAAGCGTTGGCGGCCGTTCAGTCTAAACAGCAACAGCTCTAAGCGATTCTGCCCTACAAGCTGCGTTCGCTGGTTTACTGAATCTAAAATCCCCGACATAGGTCACCTCTAAGTAATACTGGGCATGATCATTGCCTCTTACGATAAAGATAGACAATATCACTAAAATTTTGCAGGTCAAACGACAGAAAAATGACACTAACCATCATTTATGGTCGCCAGATGGGTTTCCAGCGCTGCTGAGTAAACGCCCCTGCGTTGAGACTTAAGCTCATTGGCCTCAATAAATCACGTTACGGAAACTAAGTTTCAGTAATCGTAAACTGGCTGTAATAAGCATAGCCAATAACTTGTAAACTGAACACGAAAAGTCATGATGAAAAAGATAAACGTCAAAATGCGCAAAACATTCACTCGCTTACTAACGCTTTCTGCCTTTAGTGTTTTTTCTATTTCCGTATTGGCAGCACAGTCTAACCACGAGCTCGTTGAAGCTGGAGCAAAACAATACCTTTTATCACAACTCGCTGATAATACGCAGGATACTAGCATTGATGTGGATATTGTGAAGATAGACGATAGGATAAATGTTCCAGACTGTCCTACAGGTTTTCAGTACAACGCGTCTGAAGAGTCGTTGAGCCAGTCATATATTTCTGTGCGCGTAAGCTGCAAAAACAATGAATGGTATCTCTTCACCAGCGGCCAAGTTACTCGAACTAAAGAAATAGTTGTTACGCAAGGTGCAGTTAGCCCAGGCACGGTACTTACATCATCGAATTTATCGCTGGCAAAAGTTGATGTAAGACGCCTACGCCACACCGCCTTTACAGATTTAGAAGCGCTGATTGGAGCGAGAATGAAACGCCGCGCTACCGATGGCCAAGCTATTCAATCAAATATGCTATGCTTTGTATGCAAGGGCGATAGAATTACCATCACAGCGGAGCTATCTGGCATGGAAGTGAAGACTGCAGGAATTGCTCAGCAAGATGGCGTTGTAGGTGACAATATTAAGGTTATTAATGCCAGTAGCCAAAAGGCGGTAATCGCAAGAGTCGCAAGCTCTGAAGAAGTCGTGATACACTTATAGCAGAGGCAGTGAATATCTACTTTTTTGTTCACATTTTGGCTAAAGAATTTAGCCAAAAGGCCGATATACTTTATAGAGGCAAAAAGTAGTGAGGATTATTTATGGCAATTAACAATATAAACAATGGGTTACCTAAAACGCCCGTTGATAATGGTAAGGTTGCGCAGCAAAACCAGACGCAACAATCACCACAACAAACATCGGCGCAAGCAGCGCAAACTGCACCAGCTGCGCGTCAAGACTCTGTGTCTTTGACTCAATCAGCTCAGCAGTTAAACCAGGTTCAAAAGAAAGGCTCTGAAGCGCCTGTGAATCAAGAGAAAGTTGATCGTCTTAAAAAGGCAATTCAAAGTGGTGAGTACAAAGTAAACCCAGAAGTACTCGCTAATAAGATTGCAAAGCTAGAGTCTGAAATCTTTAGTGCAAAGTAACTATTGAAACTAAATTAATTAACCGAGAAGTGTCGTGACTGAACAGGTAACCCCGTTAACTCAAGCAATTTCAAAGCAAGTGGAGCAGCTTACTTCACTTGCTGGTTTGCTTGAAAAGGAATTACACCTAATTAGTTCACGAGATGCCGAATCTTTAATGCGTTTGCTTGACGAGAAAACCGAACTACTTACGTCTATTCAAGCACTCGATGGAAGCATTGAACGCACTATCAAAAGCTCTGAGCCATTGTCTGAAGAAAATGAGGCAATGCTGGAAACGGCAAAACAACTTCTAGAAGATTGTAAATACCGCACTCAAGTCAATCAAAAAGCCGTAGAGCAAGGACAGCTCCGCCTCACACACTTACGAAATTTGATGATGGAAGTTCGCGCAAAAGAATCGCTCACCTACGACAAAAAAGGAAAGCCGAAAGGCGGAAGTTTGGGTTCTGGGGTGAGCGCATAGTTTGTAGGCCAAGCACTATGCTTGGCCTAGTCTTAAGTATCTGAAAGATAAAAATCAAAGTGCTGTACTATATACAGAACACATACTTCGCTAATAGTATTTAACGTCTTTCACTCTTCGAGGTTTCGCAGTCGTCAAATAAATGTCGTAAACCTGCTGCATATCTAAAGAAAGCTCGGTTACATACGTGTCCTCTCCTACAGGATACGCTTTTATTACCTCCGCTCCTCTTATCACCCCTTCAACGGATGCTTTAAGGGTTTCACTGTCAACGATTAGGTGAGACAGAGACTGGTTGCCTTCAATTTTTTGACCATATACCTGTTCGGTTAACTCACGATAAGCATCTAATTTTGACGCTTTCATAGCCATAATGAGCTTCACACTATCACTGTCCCCCCGTTGAGACGAAATAGGTGCATAGCCTACTGCATTCAGAACTGGGTACGTTTCAGGCTCTACGGTTTCCCACTCTACGTGTTTATCAATTACGCCGCAGCCCGCAGTAGTTATCGCTAAACCAAGAATAGAAGACAGCAAAAGTACTTTAGATTCTTTCAACATATTCAAGTACATATTATTTATCCTAATTAGCATCAATAGAGAGAAACAGGTGCATTGTTCATTTAATTACGCCTATTTGTTTGCGCCTACCTATTTGCGCTTATCTACTTGCGATATCTGCAAGATATGCGCCCATTTGTATTAAATAGCGATATCTGGCAGAAATTGGCACCCTTTTCGCATTACTATTTGCAGAATCTCAGATGTAACTTAGCGCATAGACATAGCGCAGACATGAAACCTATAGAGGTGTGCGGTGCGACATATTAGCAAAACTACACTGGCGACCCTTTTTAATGCTCTGGTGGCGGTAGTTTGCCTATTTGCATTTTTCGTCGGGCAAGCGAATGCCGTGTGGTATGAAGCAACGGGTCAGGCAGCGGTATTAAACGGTGACAAAGAGCAAGCTAAACGTGAAGCTACACAAGAGGCCTTAAAGCAAGCAATGCTATTTGCAGGTGCTTCCGTACATAGTGTGGCCAAGCTTACTAATGGGTTACTAAAAAATGAGGAATTGACTATTAGTTCCACTGGCGAAGTTGAGCAGTTGGAATTGGTAAGTGAAACCTACAATGGCGATTTCGTGACGGTGAACATACGTGCTGATATTTTTCCAAAGGGAAAAGTCTGTAAGGCTCAGTACGATAAAAAGCATTTCGCCACAACCCTTTTTAGAGTAAAAGACAGAACGCAGTTGACCCAGGGAAACATTCCCAACTTTGACAGTTCATTTACTCAACGACTCGCCCATGCCATGCGCGACAAAACAGAGAACCTAAGCATCTCTTACATTGCTCCCACTACCACAAAATTTGATAGCCGTTTCACTGAACAAAACGTACGTACACTTTCGGCGCAAAGTAATACGCAGTATGTGTTGGTTGGCATAATAGACGATTTAAGCGTGACCTATGAGGATGGTTCATTTTTTGCGCCTTGGAAAGACGCAACCTCGTACCGCGCATTCGCAATGTCTCTTCAAGTTTATGACGGGATTAATGGTGGATTGCTTCTGACTAATTCATACCAAGGTCTAGGACAATGGACATTCGATAAGTTTGAAGATGTTGATGAAAACTCAGCATCATTTTGGAAGTCGCAATATGGTCGAGCCGTAGACGAAATTATTGAAGAAGCTATAGATGATATTAAAGAGGCGACTTCTTGTCAGCCTGTCACGGGCAGAGTGATCAATGTTGCAAGAGAAAACATCTCTGTTTCTCTTGGCAGGGACAACGGTATTTCTGAGAATGATGAACTATTCCTTTATCAATCGAAAGAAGTTATCGATAACCGAGGGCGAAAGTATTTACAGTACACGCTGTTTCCAGGTCGCTTTGTAGTTAGCCGTGCCTTTGGCAATTCATCGCTTGTCAAAAATGAAAGCACCGGAATTATTGCAAATATACAAGAGCATGATTTTGTAGTTAAGAAATAAGCGCACTTCACTAGCTATTTGGACACTGTGCTATCTGTTTAAACGTATGTACTTTCAATTACATTTCATTGATTAAACTTGGGGTTTCGTATTTCACCGAACTACGTATAATAAATAATACTACGCACTAGGTCCCTATAGTTTAATGGATAAAACAAGGCCCTCCTAAGGCTTAGATGTTGGTTCGATTCCAGCTGGGGACGCGTATTCAGTACTACAAATAATCTTAAACTTTTGTGAAAAGCTTAATCTCTCCTTTGTTTTTTATAATCTTTAGCTAATTCTCTTAAATTAAAACCCACACAAGCTGATTAAAAATTAAACACAAAAGCCAACCCTTCATCTAAACAACACGCTCCAAATCACTCTAGCTCTTAAAAACCTAAGCGCTTTGGGATTAATTTTCATACCTTTATACAGCACCTTCAGCTTTACCAACTTCGAATTGATTAAAAATAGGCATTTTTTTCCCAACAAATACCCTACAAAAGTATAAAAATGACCGCAATTCTAGCCCAAGATTAAAATTTAAACTAAAGTATAAATATCAAGAGTCCATTTCATAGAGGTCACCCTACAAAAGCAAAGTTTATGTTTTTTTTCAAAGTGTTAGAAAAGCCAATCCTCCATCAGTCATATAACCACCGGCTATTGAAAGCCTAGACTTATACATTCCCATACCTTAATTCTTTTTAAATCATATGGTTGAATAAACGCAAGAGTATGCTGGCGGTAAAGTGGCGTACATCTTCTAGATAATATTAAAAACACAACTGCGTCATCTACCTACGTTGACGATTTAGGGAACTTTAGGGATTTACACATGAAAAAACGCTTAGCTTCACTTGCACTACTTTCAATGCTATCGGCTTCCACTATCGCAGCAAATAGCACGTTTCAAGCAACTGTAAACGCTATTTCTGATGCGGCAATTGCTCAAACTACAGCACTTAACTTCGGTGCAATGCAACCAACTTTGGGGGCGACTTGTTCGATGGATAACGCTGGTGCGGTTTCAGGAAGTTGTGATGCAACAAATGCAAATATTGCCATTGGCCTTATTACGGTTAGTGGGCTGACCGCTAACGTACCGCTAAACGTTACTGTTCAAGGGCAACCAGGCACAAACGTGGCCTTCACGTCAGAGTTTGATGTTAACGGCGCTGTAGGTGTTCACGACAACAACCCAGATAACTCTACCGTAGCAGTAACCACTAACTCTACTGGTGATAACCTTACGCTAGACGTATATGGTTCAATGGAAGTAACAACAGCGCTTGTTCCTGGCGATACATATACAGCGAACTATATTGTGGACGTATCATTCCAATAACGACCACCATTTCAGGGCGTTTTTAAAAACGCCCTTCATCTTCTTGCCTTAGTAGTCTGGATGTTTAAGAGCATGTATCGCTTTCCTCTCTTTTTTCTCGCGTTTTCAGTAATTTCAATATTATTTTCATCTCAGGTTTCAGCTAATATCGCGCTCTCAAAATTTAGAGTTTATTTTGATGGTAAAAACAGAACAGCATCCCTTCAATTACGAAATACGGGTTCGCAAGATTTCAAATATAGCGCTGAGCTAATTTTAAACGCAATGACCGAAGAAGGGTCGATATACGCGGTAAGCGACGACCCATTATCAGCCAAGTCATTTGTTCGATTTTCCCCAAAACGAGGGACAATTTCTCCGGGAGAGCGGCAAGCAATTCGCTTTGCTTTGAGAAAACCCTCAGGGCTGTTAGATGGTGAGTATCGAGCAGTGTTGCGCATTGTGACCGAACTCGCTCCAACAACGGGTGGAAACGTAAACCTGGCCAGTAAACTCGCGTACAACGTTCCAATTATTGTGCGCCATGGCGACGTTGAAGCAGAGTCTACCCTCTCTTCACCAAGCACATTAATTTTCAACGGCCAGCCTCACTTACAGTTATGGCAAACTAGAACAGGTAATCGCTCATTGTTTGGCAATTTCATTGTAGAAACAAAAGAGGGTGAAGAAATTGGCGTACTCAACAATGTTGCGGTCTACCAGCCTCTGGAGCGCAGAAAAATACTTATACCTTTAACTAACGCTGTTGATGGCGATGTTATAATCCGCTATTCGGAAAACAAAAAGTTTGGTGGTGATATTACGCTTTCATTGCCGTTTACGCTTTAGTCACTCACTGTCTGTTACTTAGATGTTCCGGTTTATCGCGTGTTTGCTGATTGCGTTCTCATCAAATGCGCATTCAGCAGACTGCGAAATCCCTAAATCATTTAAACGAGTATCATTAAACGAAGACAATTTTTACATTACCGTTCTTCGCTTAAATGGCAGACCTATTTGGGATGGAATGGACCTTTATGAAGTAGACGGCCGTTTCTTAATTCCCATCTCCCTTCTCGTCGACGCCATGGGGCTCACGTGGGATATTAATATTCCCTCCAATAGTATCGCTTCAAATGCAACAGAAGCACAATGTAGTTTCAACTTCACGCTTTCATCTACTCATTCAACTTCGGGTGATACGCCATTATGGTCAAAAGATGAATTTGATCTTTACATTGACCTTGCAGTGTTACCTTTATTAATTCCTATTACCTACGAGTTCGATCGGTCTCTACAGGTACTAACTATGGCGAGTAAAGACCTAGCATTTATAGATACGACTCAAGAAGAAAGTATCGCCCCAACGCTTTACGTAAAAGAAGACACCACCGCAGGACGCGTCATTGGCGATGCGTATACGCTCTACACCTCTCCACTATCAGGATATAGAGTCTCGCTTCAAAACAATAACGCTCAATCACAACGCGTTGCTTTGAGCGTAAACTCAACCTTCGATCTACTGCAACACGCCACTAATTTCAGGGTGAATAAAACTGATAATCAAAGCCAACACTTCTTACGCTTTTCCCGTACATTCAATGACATGGCAAACGTTTATAACGACAACGGCCTTACCTATGAATTTGGTGACATACAACTTCAAGGCGATAACGTGGTGCTCACGCCTAGTCAGTCTTTGGGTGCTGTTATTCATAACAATGACAGCTTGGGTAGAGGTAATTTTTCAAAAACTACTATTGAAGAATTTATTCTACCTGGCTGGCGTGTACAGTTATTTAGAAACGGACAGTTTATCGATGAACGCTTTAGCGACGACGAAAACAAAGTATTGTTCGAAGACGTTGACACCTTTTTCGGCACGAACCATTTTGAACTGAAACTTTTCGGACCTGAAGGACAATACGAAACGCGCAATCAGATAGTTGATGTCGGTAGAGACCAGATACAGAAAAACAAAATTGATTTTAGTTTTGGCGTTAGTGACAACCAATACCGCCTTCTTGATGGCAAAATTTCAGACAATGGCTTAGGTAAGGCTGCCCTTGCAAGAGCGGGGGTCGGATTGACCGATACCACAAGCCTATCGGGTACCTATCAAAGACTTTGGTTAAGCGATATACCTCAAAACTATTATACTGGAGCAATTAACACACAGTTACCCGGTTCATCGCTACACATTTCACTCACCAAACAAGAAAACAATGGTCACGCATCTTTTATAGGTTGGAATGGCAGAACTAATCAAGGTATAGCTTTCAATTTCTCCAGCCGCTATCTAGATGACTTTACTAGCCAAAGGTATACAGAAAACTCGCTTGTTAAGAGTGAGACATCGATGCGCGTTAACGGGCAGCTAGATCTCTTTGGCCGACTGGGATGGAATGCAAACCTTTCTTATCTCACTTTTAAGAAAACCTCAGACAGCGCAAGATTGGGGTTAAATATGAATAATAATTTTCTAGGTGGCACATTTTCAGGGGGAATCGTTGTCGGTAATAATGTAATAGAACCGCTAACGGGCAGGCTTTATTACTCAAAGCAAATAGAAGGTTGGCAGATTTCAAGCGCATGGGACTTTACCCCCTCTGACAGCTTCGATACTGAAAACTTTTACGTAGCGCTTCGCTGGCCTTATCTTCAATCACAACACAGAGAAACACGCGTTCAATATCGTGCAAATGGCGATAAAAAACTTGAAATTCACCATCAACACAATTGGAGCTTTGACTTTATTAATGTTGGTTTTGGTGGCGCTTTCGGTGAAGGTGGCGATTGGTCAATAAACCTAACCTTAACAGGTAACCTCAACTATAACCCATATAGCAAAACATTAAATTTTAATCGTGCTTCTTCGCCCGTGGCAGGACGAGTTGATGCTTTTGCATTCTTAGACAGCAATAGGAATTCGCTTTACGACCCAGATGAAATGCCCCTTGAGAGTGTTAGATTCCAAGGTAACGCTAACTGGAGGAACGAGTATACTAACGGTGAAGGGAAGGCCCGCTTAATTACTTTGCGCAACTCTCAGACGGTATCAATAGATGCTACGTCTTTACCCGATTTATATATGATTCCGGCTGATAAGAATGTCGAGGTCATTACGCACAGTGGAGGAATAAACAGAGTTAATTTCCCCGTTCACACTGTTAGCGATGTAGAAGGAAACGTGTTTTTAATGAGCGATACACAGAGCCGCGGCGCTCCCCGTGTTTTACTCAACGTTGTTGATGAAAGCGGCGAGAGTATTGCCAGCACATTTACAGAAAGTGATGGTTACTTTTACGTGTCGCAGCTGCCCCCAGGAAAGTACAAACTGAAAATAGACGAGGAGTATTTACTAAGAAATGCGCTCACGATAGACAGTTCAACACTGTCTTTTGTTGCACCTTTAGAAGGTGATGCTATTTACATGGATGATATTAAATTGACCAAAGCCAATATCAAACAAAGTCAGAATGAGTTAGTGGATGATGCTTTGGTTGCACAAGCGCTTCATTACAATACGAATTTCATTTACGAAATTCAAATAGGTATATTTAGGCACGCTCGGTCAATTTTTGAAGTTACCAAACACCTGCCGGTTTCTACATCAATTCAATATTATCGCAACCATGATATTGCAATGACTTACGTCACCGTAGGAGGTTTTAATTCCTTAAAAGAGGCAACTCAACTATTAAACACTATTCAAACCCATCCAGTGTTTGCATACGCTTTTATAAGCCCAGTTACGCGTTATCAAGGGAATAAATGGAGTGAAGTGTTTATTGTCGATGAGTCTGAAAACACGATTACTGTCGATGAGGTTTTATCAAAAAACACAATTAAAACGCATATGTGCCAGTTATCTGCCTATCTTTCAAAGCGCTCAATAAATCCTGAAATTCAAGCCACGCACTCTGAGCTTCTTCTTGTTACACAGCAAGTAGGAGAGCAGAAACTGTATCGCCTTTTGGCACCTTTAAGGAATGGAAAAGACTGTGTCGATGACTATCTCGACCATCAGTATCGCGAAAAGCCGTTTATCGTTTCCAGTGAAACACGTTTAAATTGAGCGCTTACGTTATTGAAAGTTGACGTTTACGGTATACGCCGCTTGATAAACACCATCAGCTTGAAGGTTACTTAGCACTTCCAAATTACCAAAAATGCTGATGGTCAAAGCATCAGAGTTTTGAATAGTGGTAACAGAAATACGCTGATTCACATCGACATTACTTCTTAAAACACTATCGACCATTATTTCTGGTTGATAACGAAGCACGCCGTTGTCTGAACCAACCACTTCTATTTGATACTCTTGGTTGGCAACAAGCCCAGAAATGCCAATAACACCTACCGATATATTTTCGTGGCCACTCATACAAGCACCAGAAACAACACCCGTATTGTCGAGCGCACAGCTTGATCCCGTTTGATTAAAAATGCTTCCAAAATGCAAAGCGCTAGATTCAGAGATAATTGGTTCATCGAACGCAGTAACTGAAGCTTGAAAAACAGACGCAGCAGTCACCGGGACACTTATCATTGAAAAGCTTAGCATCACATAACGTAGTGGCATAAATGCAAAAGTCGTTGAACCATACGGCCAAGTATAAGCTATTATCCTAATAGTGCAGAATAATTGTTTAATATCGCCTGTTAGCATTTTTAAAAAATGTGCAATCTTTGGTTCTTTTAATGCATAAATGCACTGTTCTTGTAAAATCACCCTTCCCTAACTAGCCCGCTTTAAGATGTTAAGGCTAATACGGAGAAAAGAATGGGACAAAGCAATGATAGTGATGAACTGAACTCATTCTTCGATGAGATGAAAGACGTTCAGCGTATAAGTAGTAACGATGTGGCGAATCTTCATGATCCAGAAAAGGCGCTCGCTGAAAAACAAAAGCGCGCCTCGCAGCATTATTCAACCCGAGAGAAGCTAACCAACCCTTTGAGTATGGAAGGCGTAAAACCAGTGCCCTCTGACGATTTTATTTATTTTCAGCAGCCAGGCATTCAAGACGGCGTATTCAAAAAACTTCGCCTTGGAAAGTATCCTCTGGAAACTAATATAACCTTGTCAGGAAAAACGTTAGAGCAAAGCCGAGATCTTATCTACAGTACGATTAAATCCAGCCACGAGCGAGGTGTAAGGGCGCTTATCATCAAACACGGTACGGGAGAGAACAGCAAACCGTTTCCCGCTTTGAAGAAAAGTTACGTTAATCATTGGCTACGAGAGCTAGATGAAGTCATCGCTTTTCATACTGCGCAACCTATGCATGGTGGACTCGGAGCAACCTACGTGTTACTGAAAAAGCATCCTCAGCAAAAATTGATTAACCGAGAGAAAAATAAGAAGGGATAAACGTGCTAGTTGGAAAAGCTTAGAAAAGAGTCAACTTGTATCAAGACCAACCAGGAAGCAGTCTTTGATGTCGCTTTTTCAAGCGCTCCAATGATTAACGCCCGTATCAAGAAACTTGATACGGGCGTTAGAATTTTTCTTTCAGACTACTTAACTGAAGACAGCACACTTAGCGTTGTTGGAGCTTCGGCAGACTTCGCAGATGTGCTAAAAACAGCAGTTACGAACATCAGCACTACAGCTACAGCCACTCCGGTTAAGCCAAACCCTTTAGAAGAACGATTCATTGGTCGTCTCTTATTATTTAAACCAACTAAGCGACATGCTTTTTGTTGGTACAACCCTAACTCAACTCCTGTAACCTAAGCGCATTCCTTGCTACGTCTACAATAGATCAGTGACAAACCTATGACAAGAGCAAAAATCAATTTTTTGACGCTTTGCCAAAGGTTTGACAGCAAACTAAAGTATGTACATTTATTAATCGGTATCTTTTATGGGCGTTAACAGGGGTTTCCCCCTGTTTTAAAGCTTAACAATTTACTTAACCAACGAACTTACGGGCATTTCTAAAGATACGCATCCACGCACCGTCTTCTTGCCAATCGTCTGGGCGCCACGAGTTTGCTACAGCTCTAAATACACGTTCAGGGTGCGGCATCATAATAGTGCTTCGCCCGTCCTGTGAAGTTAAGCCTGTGATCCCCTGCGGTGAACCATTCGGGTTTGCTGGGTATTGCATGGTTGGCTTGCCATAGTTGTCTACGTAACGCATCGCCACCTGTGCGCCAACTTGTGACAGCGCGTTGTCATTAGCAAATTCAGCCTGACCTTCACCGTGCGACACAGCAATTGGCATACGCGAGCCTGCCATACCATCAAGCAGTACAGATTTAGACTCCATCACTTCAACCATAGCAACACGGGCTTCAAATCTCGCCGACTGGTTAGTGACAAAGTGCGGCCAGTGCTCTGTGCCAGGAATCAGTGATTTAAGGTTAGATAGCATCTGACAACCGTTACATACACCTAAACTGAACGTATCGTTGCGGTTAAAGAAGCCTTCGAACTGATCGCGAGCCATGCTGTTAAACAATATAGACTTCGCCCAACCTTCACCTGCACCTAATACGTCGCCGTATGAGAAACCACCACAAGCAGCAAGACCCGCAAACTGTTCTAGGGTAATGCGGCCAGCCAACACGTCACTCATGTGCACATCGATAGCGTCGAAGCCAGCACGAGTAAACGCCGCTGCCATTTCAAGATGCGAGTTAACGCCCTGCTCTCTTAATATCGCCACTTTTGGCTTAACGCCTTTGGCAATATAAGGCGCCGCAACGTCTTCATTTACATCGTAAGACAACGCCGCATGCAAACCAGGGTCAGCAGCATCTTGCTTTGCTGCGTGTTCTTGTTCAGCGCACTCTGGATTATCGCGAAGCTTTTGCATTTCAAACGTGGTTTGTGCCCAAGTAGTGCGCATTGATACGCGGCTGTCAGCAAGTACAGCAACGCCGTTGCGACTAAACTCAATCATATCTGTGCTATTTAGCGTACCGATATCATGAGTCAATTCAGTTAACCCGTACTCAGCCAGTACTGCGTTAGCCGCGTCCATATCGCTTTCAAGCACTTGGATTACGCCGCCCAATTCTTCATTGAACAATACGGCAATATCGTTTCCAACAAGGCTATCAAGGTTAACGCTCACCCCTGTTTTACCTGCAAAAGCCATTTCAGCAACGGTAGTAAATAGGCCACCGTCTGAACGGTCGTGGTATGCACAAACCAAACCTTTCTCGATAAGCGCCTGCATAGCGTCAAAGAAGGCTTTAAGACGGGAAGCAGAAACGACATCTGCTGGGCTATCACCAAGCTGGGTGTAAACTTGTGCCAAACAGCTAGCGCCCAAGCGATTTTTACCTTCGCCCAAATCTAGTAGCAACAAGCGGCTTGCGCCTTTGTCAGTGCGTAGCTGAGGCGTTAGGGTTTTGCGAATATCTTTTACGGCACCAAACGCTGAGATAACCAGTGAAAGTGGAGAAGTCACCGCTTTATCTTCACCGTTTTCATTCCATGCCGTTTTCATCGACATTGAGTCTTTACCCACAGGAATGGTTAGACCAAGCTCTGGACAAAGCTCTTCACCCACCGCTTTTACGGCTTCATAAAGACCTGCATCTTCCCCTGGGTGTCCGGCTGCGGCCATCCAGTTTGCAGACAGTTTAATGCGTTTAATATCACCAATATTCGCTGCGGCAATATTGGTTAACGCTTCACCCACCGCGAGACGTGCAGACGCGCCGTGCGATAGCAATGCAACTGGCGTACGTTCACCCATCGACATTGCTTCACCGTGGTAGGTGTCAAACGCTGTTGCGGTAACCGCCACGTCGGCCACTGGCACCTGCCATGGACCTACCATTTGGTCGCGGCTTACAAGGCCGGTAACCGAGCGATCGCCAATGGTAATAAGGAAGGTTTTCTCTGCCACGGTAGGCAAAGATAAAATGCGATTTGCTGCATCACTTAAGGTAATGCCAGCCTCATCTAGTGCTGGCGAGCTAACCTTAGTTGAGCTTACGTCGCGGTGCATTTTAGGCGGCTTACCTAAAAGTACATCAAGGGGCATATCGATAGGTTTGTTATCAAACTGGCTGTCGATAAGGTTTAAGTGCTGCTCGGCAGTGGCTTCACCCACAACCGCAAAAGGTGCGCGTTCGCGGGCACAAATCGCTTCGAATACCGGCATATTTTCTGGCGCGACAGATAAAACATAGCGCTCTTGAGATTCGTTACACCACAGTTCTAGCGGTGTCATGCCAGGTTCATCAGACAGTACTTTTCTAAGTTCAAAGTTACCGCCGCGGCCACCGTCATTAACCAGCTCAGGCAGCGCATTTGAAAGACCACCTGCGCCCACATCGTGGATAAACTGGATTGGGTTGTTATCGCCTAGCTGCCAACATGCATCAATCACTTCCTGACAGCGACGCTCCATTTCAGGGTTGTCACGTTGCACTGAGGCAAAATCTAAATCTTCATTCGACTGGCCAGACGCCATAGATGACGCTGCACCGCCGCCAAGGCCGATGTTCATCGCAGGGCCGCCAAGTACAATAAGCTTAGCGCCTACCGTGATTTCGCCTTTTTCGATATGCTCGCGACGAATATTACCTAAACCACCGGCTAACATAATAGGTTTGTGATAACCGCGCACTTCAACGCCGTTGAAGCTATTAACTTCTTGTTCGAACGTTCGGAAATAACCCAGTAGCGCAGGACGACCAAACTCGTTGTTAAACGCAGCCCCACCTAGTGGGCCTTCAAGCATAATATCGAGGGCACTCACGATGCGCTGAGGTTTGCCATATTCAGCTTCCCAAGGCTGCTCAGCACCAGGTATACGTAAGTTAGATACGGTAAAACCTACTAATCCTGCTTTAGGTTTTGAACCACGACCAGTAGCACCTTCATCACGGATTTCACCACCAGAGCCTGTTGCCGCACCTGGGAAAGGTGATATTGCGGTTGGGTGGTTGTGGGTTTCTACCTTCATCAGAATATCAATATTTTCATGATGGTATTCGTATTGGTGTGACTGAGGGTTCGGGAAAAAGCGCCCTGCTTGCCAGCCTTCCATGACCGCTGCGTTATCTTTATACGCTGAATACACATGATCAGGTAACAACTCGTAGGTGTTTTTGATCATTTTAAACAGCGATTTTTCTTGTGCTTCGCCGTCAATAGTCCAGCTAGCATTGAAAATTTTGTGACGACAGTGCTCTGAGTTTGCTTGTGCAAACATATAAAGTTCAACGTCGGTCGGGTTTCTGCCTAGCTTGGTAAAACTGTCAAACAGGTAGTCAATCTCATCATCAGCCAATGCAAGACCTAATGACACGTTTGCATTTATAAGCGCCTCTTTGCCTTCGCCTAATACGTCTACACTGGTAAAGGTGTTTGCTTCAGTGTGTGAAAACAGCACCGCCGCGTCGTCAGTGTTGGTAAAGACTGATTCAGTCATTCTGTCGTGTAAGAAGCTAGCAACCAATGCAAAATCATCTTCGCTTAATGCATTTTCTGTTTCGATATAAAACACACAACCACGTTCTATGCGGTTGATATTTTTTAGACTACAGTTGTGAGCGATGTCGGTGGCTTTAGAAGACCAGGGAGAGATAGTGCCGGGGCGAGGAGTGATGAGGAAGAAGGTTCCAGAAGGGGTTTGTGCTTGCCTCGCGGGGCCGTAAGTGAGCAGCTTCTCGAGTATCTCTATTTGCTGCTTAGACAAGTCACCTTGGGAATCGACTAGGTGAACATATTCGCTATATAGGTTTTTAACCCTAACGCCGGATTGACCCAGCTTTGCAATCAGTTTAGTTTGGTTAAACTCTGATAGTGCAGGAGCGCCTCGAAGGACCAACATATTGATTTACCTGGTTTGTTAGAAACAACGACCACCAATGCGACACGTTGCCTCTTGGATTGATGAGTATTTCGGCGCGGATTATAGAGTAAATATGATCAGTAAGTAACCTCATTACGCGCTAACATGAACTTTTTTTTAAACTTAGACGGTTTAATGACAACAAGTAAAGGTCTATGCAGTCACAAGACTATAAAAAGCGATTAAAACTACAATTAATAATCATATTATCTATTGCTGTGATGAGTTGCGGTGTACCGTCTGTACCCACAGCTTTGTCTTCATTACTAGAACGCGAGTCTATTCGCGTTGGCACAGTTTATGGTGCGGGAACTTTTTATAATGGTGCCGAGGGACCGCAGGGTTTTGAATATGAATTACTGGCAGGATTTGCCGATTATCTTGGCGTCACTCTCGACCTTTATCCTTTCTATAGCTACGAAGTCATGCTTGAGCAATTAGAAGAAGGCAACTTGGACATTGTCGCCACCGGCGATGCGGTAACTCTCTCGCTAAAAAAACGCTTTGCCTACGGACCTGCGTATCAACATGTTCAACAAGAGCTTGTGTTTCAAGCAGGAACCTCTAGACCAAGGAATTTGCTGGCGCTCGATGCCCCAATTGTTACTGTTACGGGAAGCAGTCAGGCTCACTTACTGTCGCAATTATTAGAAAGTCAGCTTGATGAAGTCACCGAAGAGAAAGCTGAAGTTTCAAAAACTCAGCTAATCACCACAGAAGACTCAGATTCAGAAGAGTTGCTTCAACAAGTAGCTAATGGAGACATTGCCTATACGCTCGCAGACAGCAACCGATTAGCATTGCAGCGAAGACGCTATCCTAATTTAGCTGTAGCTAAAACACTGAATGAATCCATGCCGATGGCCTGGGCGCTACCGCTAAATCAAGATGACTCTGTAAAAGCAGCATTAATTGAGTATTTTGGAACAGTGCACCAGTCTGGTTGGTTTACCGTGCTTGAAGATAAGTATTTTGGTCATATTCGCCAATTTGATTATGTAGACAGCCGCGCCTTTAACTCTGCTGCCGAGACCGCGCTTGCGCAATATAAACCCCTGTTTCAAAAATATGCAGGGGATCTAGACTGGCGACTACTTGCAGCCATGAGCTATCAGGAAAGCCACTGGGAAAGTGATGCCGTTTCTAGAACTGGGGTTCGCGGCCTAATGATGCTTACTTTGGATACGGCAAGTGACTGGAACGTTGATGACAGAACCGATCCAGAACAGAGCATTCGCGGTGGCTCTCGCTACTTTGCAAGTTTGCTCAACCGCATTCCTGCCCGAATTAGCGAGCCAGATAGAACCTGGATGGCGATGGCGTCGTACAATATAGGTATGGGGCATTTGGAAGATGCTCGTGTATTGACTGAGCGTCAAGGGGGAAACCCCGATTTGTGGGTAGATGTGAAACGTCGCTTACCTCAATTGAGGCAAAAGAAATATTACAGAACCACACGGTATGGCTATGCCCGTGGCGACGAAGCGCTTCAATACGTAGAGAACATTCGACGTTATTATGACAGCCTGGTTTGGTTAGATGAGCAAGGAAAAATTTAACACGTCTGGTTGCCTACACCACTTGAAAACTGTCATTTTGATGTCATCTTTACCGCGTACCCTTGGAAAGTGTCCGTCAACCATTGGCTAGCTTTCTCTAATAACAATATTTCTCGCAAGACACAGAAAGTGTTAAAACATCAGAGAAAAGAAAGGACATTAAATGAAAAAAAATCGTTTTATGAAAAAAGGAATAAAATTGAAAAATAATAACAGACGCAGACTCATGCTGAAGCGTTGTCACCAAAAAGTACTTCAGCGCCGTAAACTATTTGTCACTAGCGATTTATTCACTCAATTAACGCGCACACCAAGCTAAATTCGCACACAAAGGCAAACCCGGCTTCTAGCATTATGGAAAGTTGTGCGAGTTACGCCAATAGCTCAATGATTCAACCATGTTGAATTAGTTTGCAGCGTCACCTTCTTGTTGCTTTTTTGCCTTTTTGGCTGCTTTAATTTCCTTCCTGCGCTTGCGGAAAAAGTCTGACAGTTTATTAGCACAATCCTCTGCTAATACACCAGACACGACATCAGTTTGATGATTAAGCGCAGGATGTTGCAACAAATTCATCACTGAACCAGCTGCTCCGGTTTTCGCATCTTTCGCACCAAAAACAACTTTTTTAACACGCGCATGAACCAGCATTCCAGCACACATTGAACACGGCTCTAGCGTGACATACAAAGTAGCATCGATTAGGCGATAATTTTTAACGTGTTCAGCTGCTTCTTTAACAGCACGCATTTCGGCATGTGCTGACGGGTCATTGTCGGTTATGGGGGTATTATAACCCTCGCCGATAACTTCGCCATCTAAGACCACACAGGCTCCCACGGGCACCTCCCCCATACGCTCAGCTTTGTCTGCGAGCGCGAGCGCATGCTTCATCCAATGAACGTCCTCTTGCGTTATTTCCGCCTGGAATACCTGATCTTGCTCTATATTTAACCCAATGTTTGCTGTTGGCGGGTTGCTATTTTCGTCACTCATTCGTCAAATTTGCTACTTTTTTTGGTGAAACCTGTTAACAATTGTTTTGTGTTTGCCAAATCAATTCATTAAATCATTAGAAATTAATGACTTTTGTCACTTGGCAACCTAATTGCAAAGTTTCATTATAACACTGCTGTTACGAAGGTCTTAGCGGGTTACATTTTTTATCGATAATCTCGATGGATAACCGTTATATTACTTTTGAGGCAGCAGTATTTTGCCAATAGGTATTTTAACTAAATACTGGGTGAATTAGGTAACTGGCCAGATTTTCACCTACACTCTTTTAAAGCCATTTGTGAGGGATATCACCGTGAATATGACCGCGATTGCAATAGTAGCCATTTGTGCTTGGGCATTAGTTTCAATTGTCGATAGTGCAAAAGACAGAAGTAAAAAGAAGCTTAACAGCAAAGAAAATGAAGCCTATAAAGCCGAAATTGCAGAGCTTAAGGAACGTGTTTCAGTGCTTGAGAAGATAGTGACAGATGAGCGCTACGACTTAAAAAAGCAGTTTGCAGATTTGGAAAACGACCGCGTCGCTTAGTTTAGGTTTACCTCGCTCCTTTGCCAGCGCGTTAGCTTAGTCTGCGCGCTAGAGGCCGCTCGCTAGCTCCCTTCAAGCAACTTGCGCTCTGCACGTTCAACCCTTCGTGGCTTACCTGCAATGACCAAAACGTCATGGGCCTGCAAAATAGCATCGTGATCGGGATCTTTGACTTCATTCCCGTCACGTCGCAACCCCTTAACGGCCACTCTCATTCTTGAAAAATCAATATCTTTAATTGCTTTGCCAATACACGAAGCGTGTTCAGATAGTACTACGGCATGAATAAATTCTAGTTTATCTTCAGTACCATAGGTAATTTCAGTGGTTTCTCCGGGATAGAAGCCGTGCATATGATCGTAGCGGCCTTTTCTTTCGGCTCTTACTCGCTTTAATATACGTGACATGGGCACACCTGCATAATGTAGTACTTGCGAAACCAACATTAGGCTGCCCTCTTGTAGCTCTGGCACCACTTGATTAGCGCCAGCGTTGTACAAGCTTTCTAGTTGATAATCTCGCTTAGTGCGCACCATGACGTCGGTAGCGTGTGTAATACTTCGTGTTTGCGTAATAACTTGCTTAGCTTTATCAACTTGATCAAATGTAACAAGCACCAGTTTGGCGCTTTCCACATTGGCATTGATCAAGATGTCTTTTTGACTCGCGTCACCAAAAATTACGGGCTCTCCCGCATTACGACTTTCGTGTACCCGCACCGGATCCATATCAACAGCAACAAAGTGAATACCTTCCATTTTAAGCATACGCGCTACCGATTGCCCGACACGCCCAAACCCACAAATAACAACGTGGTTTGTCAAAGGGCCCGTGTCGCCTAGACTTGCCTTGTCGTCGAACAAGATATCATTATTCACAATACGCTTAGCGATAGTCACACTATTACTCATGAGCCAAGGAGTGAGGGCCATGCTAATCACGCCCATGCAGACAATCAAAGAAGACTGCTCAGAAGTTAGTACTCCATGGGTTGTAGCGAGCGCTGCAATAACAAAGCTAAACTCTCCAATTTGGCACAGCTTAACACCTGCTGACCACCCATCGATGGCATCAGTTTTAACAAGAAGCGATGCAACTCTCACTAAAATAACTTTAATTATCATCAGCGCAAATACGCCGAAGATTATTTCAAAAAGACGGTTCCAGAGTACGGTAAGTTCTAACTGCATGCCGACTGTTACAAAGAAAAGCCCCATTAATATATCGCGAAAAGGGCGTATATCAGCCTCAAGCTGATATTTGTATTGGCTTTCCCCAAGCATCATACCCGCTAAGAACGCACCTAACGCCATCGAAAGCCCAAAATAGAAGGTTAAACCGCCTGCCAAAAGAGCAATAAGAATTGTCGTCAGAACAAACAGCTCGTCAGTTCTTGTCCTCGCAATTTCTCTAAATACCCAAGGAAGTAACCACTTACCTACCGACATTAGAAGTGCGATAACAAACACCCCTTTGAGCAGCGCTTCACCCAAGGCTAGTACAATACTCACCTCGCCTGTTTGCGCTAGAAGGGGAATAGCAATAAGAAAAGGCACTACGGCTAAGTCTTGAAATAGCAAAATACTAACAGCCAATTGGGTTCGCCTGTTATTAAGAATACCCATTTCCGTGGCTTGCTTTATTACGATAGCGGTCGAGCTTAACGCAAGCGTGCCGCCAATAATTATTGATGCACTAATAGAAATTCCGAAAAACAACGGAACACTGGTGAACACGGCCGTTGTGAAAAGCATTTGACCTAGCCCAACACCAAAAACTAGAGAGCGCATGGCTAATAGCTTCGGTAGTGAAAACTCAAGCCCTAATGAAAAAAGCAAAAAGACAATGCCCACTTCCGCAAGTAAATGCATTTCTTCTGGGTGGGCAAAAACGGAAAGCAATTGTGGCCCCGCAAGTACGCCAGCAAAGAGGTAAGCTAATATTGGGGGGAGATGGATGCGTTTAAATAATGCGACTGCGCATACAGATATAAACATCAATACAACGATATTTAAGAAACTCGTCCCCACATTACCTCCTAGAGCAAATAAAACGTCCGTTTATTACGTATCGCACACCTTGCACGGTGCGGCTTACATGTAAATTTTAAATAAGGCGTACTGCATCACATTTAAAAATGAATGGGCTATATTTCAAGGGCTTTAAATTGGTGATCTCCTTTAATACCTATACATTAATGCCAAAAGAGTCAGCGCACAAACAACTTAAACTAAAGACCAACTCTTAAACTTCACTTGTTGGCATCTTGTTTGCAGATTCCCTAGTACAAATGCAGATCCGGCAAGTTTTGCCTCTGTGACCGCCATAAAATCAACGAAAAGTGAGAGCATGGCCGCAGAAACGTCAGGGCTTTGACACTTGTTTCTTTGCATATCAACGCATTTTGTATAGGGGAACTACTGTGGATTTTTCAACGTCAGTCTACGATAGCACAGAACATAACAATTTTTATCCTGCTGAAAGCACGGGTAAATCACTATCTTTTAGTGAATTATCAGGTTTCGTAACACAGCTACTGTCAACACTTGAGCTTCAAGAGCTAGGTGGCGTGTATTTTCAGCAGCTGAATATGTTGTTACCTATTGTTGGTTTTAGCCTATCAGATTTCGATTCACGTTGGGTTTACGGTAACGCAAACATCTCCTCAACACTGATTGATTTACCTCTTCAAGGGGTAAATGACATTAGTGGTAATCAGGCCCACGTTTACTATTACATTAGTTCACCACTGTCTTTGTCGCAACGGGAAAGCCTTTTCCAACTGCATGATTTATTTGGAAAACAAGTAAAGCACGCAATGTCGCTAATGCGGGTTAAGCAGATGGCAACAAAAGATATATTAACGGGTTTGGGCAATCGTGCAGGCTTTGAACAGTCGATGACAAGACAGCTAGGCTGGGCGCAGAGGCACAACGATCACTTTGCGCTTTTGGTCATCGACTTAGACAACTTTAAATACGTGAATGACAACTTTGGTCATGGTGAAGGCGATAAAGTATTGGTTCATGTCGCATCGCATTTATCTAATGTGCTGCGAAATGAAGATGAAGCTTTTCGCTATGGCGGGGATGAGTTTTGCTGCATGTTAGACTGCCAAACGCAACAGCAGCTAGCCCGAGCAGCACAGCGTATTCAAATGAGCATAAACAGTTCTAGCTATTTATCTAGGTTAGGTGTGTCAACAAGTCTGGGCGGAGCAATATACCGCGATGGTGACACTATGAGTAGTTTATTTGACCGTGCTGACAACGCCTTATACCTAGTTAAAAACTCGGGCAAAAATAGCTATCACGCAGCTTGAGCGTACTCTTACATCTTCATCGAAATGCGGCAAAGCAATGCCGCATCTGCGTATTATTGCCGACAAAGTCACTTCAGATAGCAGTGCCGCCTAAATAAAACGACGCTAAAAAATATAAAAAGCTCAATCAAGACGAAAAGTTATCTCTATACCAGACGCTTTCGGTTGCAGATTAACACACTGCCCACTAACAATCAGCGCGACTGGAACTTCATTTAAAAAGACGACTGGCACGGCGTTTCGCTCCCACCTCGGAATTCGCCAAACTTTAAACCACTCTTTTACTTTTTTAGATACACTGGCGTTTTCAGGCTTCACTTTTAAGTTGCGAGCATTTGTTTGCAATGTAACCGCATCATCGCTTCGTTCATCAGACAAAGTCACACGAATAAGGCCGTTTAACCATGGCAGAGCAATGTCTTTATTTGTGTCTAATTGCAGACTTGACGGTATGTCGTGAACAGCATTAACCACCCAATAAAGATCTTGGTCAAAGCGAATTACCCTGCCCCACTTGAAGTTAACTTCTGGCGTTGCGTCATGCTTTGCCTTTAACATGGCGAGCACTTGATCAGCCTGTGCCTTTGATGGGGCCAACTGACCTCGCGCTTTAAACCACGCGCGAATCACCATAGCCTGCCAAGGCAATGAGAGCGATGCAAGCTTCTCACCGTTTAACCGTATTTCTGTGCGTTTGCAGTCTTCATAATAGCGTTGCGCTGAATCGCTGACTAACATGCTTTGCTCGGCACAAAGCTCTGCACTGCGCCTAACGGTTTTTGTCAACTGAGGCCAGCGCTCAAGCAAGTGTGGAATAATTTCGTTTCTTAAAAAATTCCGGTCAAAGCTGTTTTGCTGGTTTGATTCATCTTCTACCCATTGCAGCATTTCCTCTTCTGCAAAGGCGACGATATCTGCTTTGTCTAACGCCAGCATAGGGCGCATGATGAGCGTTTCACCGCGATACTGCATATCGCCCATGCCCGCTAAACCTTGCGGACCCGCACCGCGCTTAAGCTGCAACAACACGGTTTCCAGCTGATCTTCTGCATGCTGCCCTAACAACAGCACACCGCCAATTTGCTTACATACTTCTAACAGAGCGTTGTAACGCACTTTCCGCGCTTCCGCTTCCACGCTTTTTCTCGCCCCCGTATCAACGTCAACGCGATACAAGTGAAATTCAACATCGTCTAGCCGGCATTGCAGTTCGCAATGTCTGGCCCAATCGTCAGCGTTATCACTTAGCCCATGGTGCACATGCACAGCGTGAATTGGATTGCCAAACTGCTCACGAAACGCGATGACAGCTTGAAGTAGAACAGATGAATCGACACCACCACTGTAGGCAACCACTAAGGGTGTTTTAAGCGATAAGCTAGCGTTGTCGAGTGACATGGCGATGCGATTTACAATGTGTTCGCTGACTGGAGATAAATGGGGAGTCACTGACTGATAAAACCTTTCTGTGTATGTTTTTAACTTGAGCTTTTTGTTATTTAGGCTGTGAAGTCGGGTATCTCAAAGCGCAAAGGGGTTGATTACCAATGGTAAACAACCCCTTACACAAACTTGAACTACACTGAAAATTCGTTACGTTTAAACAGCGAGCCTAATATTTAACAGTAACCAAACGACATAAGACGCTGATAACGTTCTTCCATCAATTTGGTTTCATCAAGATCTTTAAGCTGGTTCAGCTGCTGCTTGATAACAGCTTTTAAATTAGCGGCCATGCCATTGTGGTCACGGTGCGCACCACCTAACGGCTCTTCTACAATGCTATTGATAAGGCCTAGCTCTTTAATTTGTGGTGCACTTACGCCCATTGCCTCTGCAGCCAATGGCGCTTTTTCAGCGCTTTTCCACAATATAGACGCACAGCCTTCTGGTGAGATAACCGAGTACGTAGAATACTGAAGCATGTTAACGCGATCGCCAACACCAATCGCCAGGGCACCGCCTGAACCACCTTCACCAATAACGGTACAAACAATAGGAACCGTAAGCTCTGCCATTTCAAATAAGTTTTTTGCAATGGCTTCACTTTGTCCACGTTCTTCCGCACCCACACCTGGGTACGCCCCTGGCGTATCGATAAACGTGATAATAGGCATGTTGAAACGTTCTGCCATCTTCATAAGACGCAACGCCTTGCGGTAGCCTTCAGGTTTAGGCATACCAAAATTACGCTTAATTTTTTCGTTGGTATCACGCCCTTTTTGATGACCAATAACCATAACAGGTTGATCATCTAACATAGCTGGTCCGCCTACAATCGCTTTATCGTCAGCAAATGCACGGTCGCCAGCTAGCTCGTCAAAGTCGGTAAAAATACGCGGAATGTAATCAAGGGTATAAGGACGCATTGGATGACGAGCTAGTTGAGAAACTTGCCATGCACCAAGGTCAGAGAAGATCTTTTTGGTTAGCTCAGCGCTTTTACCGCGAAGCTTATTAATTTCTTCCTCAATACCAACGTCAAACTCGCCACCTTGATTCACCAACCTAAGCTCTTCAATTTTTGCTTCTAGTTCGGCTATTGGCTGTTCAAAGTCCAAAAACTGTATACTCATTTCATGTCCTATTCGTACTACGCTCGTTTATGCAAACGCGAGATACTCAATCTATCGAACTCTTACCCTTAATGGTAGAGAATTGAAACGGCTTTGTCTCCCAAACATTGTTTGAGATCGTGTAAAAGTTGGTCTTCAGGGGTAACGTACCATCTTGCTCCACACGCTAACGTTACTTCAGCGTCTGGATGGGTTACCGCTAACTGAACAGGACAACTTCCACCATTAAATGCCTGCAGGATAGATTGCATCTGACTCATTTTTTTCGGTTCAAGCAACTGGGTATCAATATTAAGTGCCAGCGCTCTCGCGTTTTTCTCTCGTGCCTGAACAATGTCCATTACATCACGGGCGGTGATTGTATTGCCCCCAGAGAAATCATCAAAGCTGACCTGTCCCTTTATAAGCAATATTCTGTCAGTTTCTAACACACTTTCGAACTGTTCATACATATCGGGGAAGAAACGTACGTCTATTCTGGCACTCTTATCATCCAGTGTCACTATTGCCCAGCGACGTCCGCGCTTGTTCGTCATAACACGAACGCCAAGTACTAATCCTACTGCACTGGCCATTTGATCTTTGTTGGTTGGTTTTAAGTCAACTAAACGACCATCGGTGTAGTAACGCAGTTCTTCAGCATACTGATTGATGGGGTGTCCGGTTAGGTACAACCCTAAGGTGTCTTTTTCGCCTTCTAACCACACCTTTTCTGGCCACTCAGGTACGTCGGCAAACGCTTGCTTCACGTCTTCTGGCTCGGTAGTAAGCAGCCCAAACATGTCTGACTGGCCAAACGACTCGGCTTTTGCATGCTGCCCGGCTGCGGCAAGTGCTTCTGGTAAGCTTGCCATCAAACTAGCGCGATGCGGCCCTAAGTTGTCTAACGCTCCTGCAAGTACCAGCTTTTCTAGTACCCGCTTATTAACACGCTTTATATCAATTTTTGCACAAAAATCGAAAAGGTCTTTAAAAGCGCCTTGGGTCTCACGCGCTTCGATAATAGCCTCAATTGGACCCTCGCCCACGCCTTTGATAGCACCAATGCCGTAAACAATGCGGCCTTCGCTATCTACCGTAAACTTGTATTTTCCGGCATTCAAATCTGGCGGTAGTATTTCAATGCCCATGCGCTCGCATTCATCAACCAGCGTCACGATTTTATCGGTGTTGTCCATATCTGCCGACATTACCGCAGCCATAAACTCTGCCGGATAATGCACTTTTAGCCACAGCGTTTGATATGACACCAATGCGTATGCAGCAGAGTGCGATTTGTTAAACCCGTAGCCGGCGAACTTTTCTACCAAGTCGAAGATTTTCATCGCCAAGTCTGGGTCGATATTATTGCCCTTCGCACCGTCGGCAAACGTACCGCGCTGCTTAGCCATCTCTTCTGGCTTTTTCTTACCCATGGCTCGGCGAAGCAAGTCAGCGCCACCTAGCGAGTAACCCGCCATTTCCTGAGCAATCTGCATTACCTGCTCTTGGTACAAAATAATGCCGTAGGTAGGCTCTAGAATTTCCTGTAAGCATTCGTGCTGATATTCAGCATCAGGGTAGGATATATCTTCACGTCCGTGCTTACGGTCAATAAAGTTATCTACCATGCCTGATTGCAGTGGACCGGGTCGGAACAGTGCTACCAGTGCGATGATATCTTCAAAACAGTCAGGTTTAAGACGCTTAATCAGCTCTTTCATACCGCGAGATTCAAGCTGGAATACTGCAGTGGTTTCGGCGTTTTGAAGGGTTCTAAAACTCTTAGCATCTTCAAGTGGAATGGCGCTGATATCCACGTCCACGTTTTTGCCTTCTTTAATCATATCTATCGCCCACTGAATGATGGTCAGTGTGCGAAGGCCCAAGAAGTCGAATTTTACTAAGCCCGCCGTTTCAACGTCGTTTTTATCGAATTGGGTTACGGGGTTTTTACCTTCGTCATCACAGTACAAAGGCGAGAAGTCGGTAATCGTAGTGGGCGCGATAACCACACCACCGGCGTGTTTACCGGCATTTCGCGTTACACCCTCAAGAATACGGGCCATATCGATAAGGTCTTTCACTTCCTCATCGCTTTCGTACACTTCCGGCAGCTGTGGTTCAGCAGCGAAAGCCTTTTCAAGTGTCATGCCCGGGTCGGGTGGAATCAATTTTGAAATACGATCCACAAAACCGTAAGGATGACCAAGCACTCGGCCTACGTCACGCACTACTGCTTTAGCCGCCATCGTACCGAAAGTAATAATCTGCGATACCGCCTGACGGCCATAAAGCTCTGCAACGTGGTCGATAACCTCGTCTCGTCTATCCATACAGAAGTCGACGTCGAAGTCGGGCATAGATACACGTTCTGGGTTCAAGAAACGTTCGAATAGCAAGTCGAATTCAAGTGGGTCTAGGTCGGTAATTTTTAGGGCATACGCCACCAACGAGCCCGCACCGGAACCACGTCCTGGCCCTACCGGAATACCGTTATCCTTACTCCACTGAATGAACTCCATTACGATAAGGAAGTAGCCTGGGAAACCCATTTGGTTGATAACTTCAAGCTCAATGCGAAGTCGGTCATCGTACTCTGGACGTTTCGCTTTACGCATTTCTTCATCTGGGAATAGAAATTCTAGTCGTTCTTCTAACCCTTCTTCAGACACCTTAACCAAGAAGTCTTCGGTGGTCATGCCGCCGGTTGGGAACTGCGGTAAGAAATATTCATTTAAGCGAACAGTAACATTACAACGCTTGGCAATTTCTACCGTGTTCTCAATTGCCTCAGGGATATCGCTAAATAACTCAACCATTTCCTCGGCAGTGCGAAGGTATTGCTGGTCGCTGTAGCGCTTAGGGCGGCGATTATCATCTAACGTGTAGCCATCGTGAATACATACTCGAATTTCGTGAGCATCAAAACCTTCACGGTCAATAAAGCACACTTCGTTGGTGGCAACCACGGGCAAACCGCGCTGCTCAGCAAGCTCTACTGCAAGGTGTAAGTAATCTTCTTCACCTTGTCTGCCGGTTCTAATCAGCTCTAAATAGAAACGGTCAGGAAAATGCGTTTGATAAAACTCAAGGGCACTATCGAGAATCTTGGCGTTGTTTTTCATTAAACCCACGCCAACGTCACCGTGCTGAGCACCCGAGAGTACTATTACGCCTTCGGCATGTTCTGCCAGCCATTCTTGGTCAATCACCGCACGGTGTGACAAATGCCCGCGAAGATACGCTTTAGATATAAGCACGGTAATGTTCTTATATCCTTCGTTGTTCATCGCAATTAATGTAAGCCTGAAGAGCTCGTCGCCAAAGGCCTCATTGGTAACCCAAAAATCAGTACCGATAATGGGCTTTATACCCAAGTTATGCGCTTCAGAGTAGAACTTTACCAAGCCGCACATATTCATTTGATCGGTAATTGCCACCGCTGGCATATCCAACGCAGCCACTTTGCCTAAAATAGGTTTTACCTTATTCAGGCCGTCCATCATCGAAAAATCGCTATGGACACGTAAATGAATAAATGGCGAAGACATGATGTTATTTCTCTTCAAGTAACGCTTTAACGGGTTTAAAACTCTTTCTGTAGCAGTCTAAGATGCCATACTCAGCAATGGCTTCAAAATGTGCTTTTGTGGGATAACCTTTATGACCTGCAAAATTATACTGAGGATAGGCCTCGTGAAGCGAAATCATATCGTTATCACGCTCTACTTTGGCAATGATAGATGCAGCTGAAATTTCGGCGTGTAGGCTGTCGCCTTTTACTACCGCTTCTGAGTCGAAATTCCAAGCCGGAACGCGGTTGCCGTCTACACGAACAAAGTCAGGCTTTACGGGTAAGCCCTCTACGGCACGAATCATCGCGAGCATGGTGGCATGCAGGATATTAAGCTTGTCTATTTCTTCGGGGCTCGCTCTGCCGATATTCCAATACAGCGCTTTTTCACGAATTTCTTGCGCTAATGCTACGCGCTTCTTCTCACTGAGTTTTTTTGAATCGGTCAGGCCTTCAATAGGATTGGCTGGGTCTAAAATGACGGCGGCTGTAACAACGTCACCAACTAACGGGCCACGCCCTACTTCATCAACTCCGGCAATTAACTTATGCAAACAATTCCTCCACGACGGCTTTTGCAGCTGTTTTATCAGCATTGCATTTTAGCGTATGGTGGAGGTTGGTGAAACGGGAAATAAGGGCTGAATTGTCACTTTCGAAAAAGCTGAGTAACTGATTGCTCATATTCTCTGCATTTACCTCTTCTTGAAGTAATTCAGGAATAATTGCTTCATCTGCTAATAAATTTGGCAGGGTAAAAAATGGCGCTTTGTACAAGCGCTGCATAATTTTATAAGTCAGCGGCGCTAGTTTGTATGCGGCGACCATAGGGCGCTTACATAACATGGCCTCTAACGTGGCAGTTCCCGAGGCTAGTAAAATTACATCGCTTGCTATCATCGCATCGCGAGATGTACCTTGGGTTACCTGAATAGGTAAGCGCTTTTCTGCATTATTGGCTTCCAGCAATAGCGCCTTTATCTGCGTGAGACGATGTTCGTTGGCAGCAGGGATAAGAAATTGAATATCGCTACGCTTAGCATGAATTGCTTCAATGGTTTCCAAAAATACAGGTAGCAGAGTGTCTACTTCGCCGCGTCGTGAGCCAGGTAATACTGCCAAAACAGGCGCTTCTTCGTTAACATCTAAGGCACTTCTTGCAGCTGCTTGATTGGGCTCAATGGCAATGGCATCGGCCATGGTGTGGCCTACGAAGGTATAAGGAACGTTGTGTTTGTCGTAAACCTGTTGCTCAAAGGGGAATAAGCCTAATACGCGATTGGCAGCTTTTGCAATTTTATGGATACGCTTTTCACGCCACGCCCAAACCGTTGGGCTTACATAGTGCATGGTCTTGATACCACGTGCTTTAAGCGCCTTTTCAACTCGAAGGTTGAAGTCTGGTGCGTCTATTCCAACGAATATATCTGGTGGATTTTGCTCAAAGTGTGCAAGAAGCTGTTTCTTCACTTTTAAAATGGCAGGTAAATGATAGAGGACTTCTACTAGCCCCATTACCGACAAAGTTTCCATATCAAACAAGCTATGGAAACCCGCGTTTATCATATTTGGACCGCCAATACCTTCGATAATGGCATCAGGGTATTGGCGTTTAAGCTCTGCAACCATTCCGGCGGCAAGCACGTCACCAGAGGGCTCTCCGGCAACCATGCCGATACGAATTGGTTTAGACATAATTAGCGAATAATGCCTCGCTCAGAGTCTTTTAAGAAATTAACCATTAATGCAACGCCGTCAAACTCTTGAGCTGGTTCAGCGAGTTTTTCGACAGCTTCGTCCACTGTGTTGCCTTCCCGGTAAATCACTTTATAAGCACGTTTTATCGCCATCACTTCTTCTTTACTAAAGCCGCGACGTTTTAGGCCTTCAGAGTTGATACCTTGAGGAATATTCTTTTGGCCGCTAACCATAACAAAAGGAGGTACATCGCGAAGAATAATGCCGCCAGCACCTAAAAAGGCGTGAGCGCCAATTTTGCAGAACTGATGAATACCCGCAGCGCCACCAACAATTACGTGATCATCCATATGGACATGGCCTGCAATTGCTACACTGTTGGCAATAATAATATCGTTGCCAAGCACGCAGTCATGAGCCACGTGAGAGTTAGCCATAAACAAGCAGCGAGAACCTATAATGGTAATGCTATTATCTTGAATAGTGCCTCTATGAACGGTAACGCCTTCACGAAACTCGTTATCATCTCCGATAACTAACTCAGTAGGCTCACCCGCATACTTCTTATCTTGGCAGTCTTCGCCTATTGATGAAAACTGATAAAACTTGTTGTTTTTACCGATACGCGTTGGGCCGCGCACGACCACATGTGATTTCAGAATACAGCCATCGCCAATGGTGACATTATCGTCAACCACACAAAATGGACCTATAGTGACATTATCACCAATCGTTGCACTTTCTGAAATTACCGCAGTAGGATGGATCACGTTACGCTATCTCTCTCATCGCACACATAAACTCTGCACTACAAGCGATGTCGCCATCGACACTTGCAGTACCTTTAAATTTCCAAATCCCTCTGCGCTCTTTAACTAGAGCAACGTCAAACTCAAGCTTGTCACCTGGAACCACAGGGCGCTTGAAGCGAGCGTTGTCAATTCCTGCATACAAGTATAACTTATCATTATTGCCCATGGTCTTAAAACCTAAAACACCAGCAGCTTGTGCCATCGCCTCAAGAATTAATACGCCAGGGAAAATTGGCTGTTCAGGGAAGTGCCCCATGAAACACGGCTCGTTGATAGTGATATTTTTATAAGCCTTAACAGACTCGCCCAGAACATAGTCTGTTACACGATCAACGAGAAGAAATGGATACCGATGTGGTAGTAATTCCAAAATTTCCTGAATTTCGATGGTATTAAGTGAATTGGCCAAAAACTTTCTCCTGTATACAAGCATGACCTACAACTATTTTATACCAATACTGATGATTGATTGGCATTTTGGTCAAACTCGCCGTAAAAACTAAAAACGGCGGCAACCATACGCTGTTAAGCGCGGAAAACAAATCAGACCAACACCTTTTGGGAGTTGGTCTGACAAATTTTACAACTGTAGTGTGCAGTTAACTAGTTAGTTTTGCTAACTTGCTCAAGCACTTGTTCAGATAAATCGTGCTCTTCCTTAGCAAATGCAACGCCACCAGCGTTAAGAACTAGGTCATAACCTTGTTTCGCTGCAACAGAGTCGATAGCTTGCTTGATTAGACCAAGTAACTTGTTACGCTCTTCATTGCTACGACGCTGGATGTTTTGCTGCAAAGGCTGACCTTTCTTAGCTAACTCTTCACGTACAGATAAGATTTTTTGTTCTAGTTCTTTCTTCTCGGCATCGCTCATAGTAGCTGCGTCGCGTTGAAGACGTTCTGCGTAGAACTGTCCATCGCGTTGCAGTTGATTCACTTCTTCAATCTGATCTTTAAATTCAGCTTGAATAGCGTTTTGAATTTCAGCCGCTTGAGGCATCGCTTGGAAAATACCTTGCACATCTACAACAGCAACTTTCTGCTGCGCCATTACAGACGTACTTACTAAAGCGCTACCCAGCATTGCTCCTGCAACGATATGTTTAACCAACTGTTTCAAAGGGAACTCCTTTTGTGAATCTTATTATAGAGCGCGACTCTCTCGCGCTCGCTTTAATATCTTAGAAAGTTTGACCGATATTGAAAGTGAAGAATCTTGCATCATCTCCTTCACGTTCTTGGATTATTTTTGAGAAGCTGAATACCATAGGCCCCATCGGTGATATCCACTGGACAGATAACCCTGCGGAACTACGATACAGACTCCAATCAGAATAGTCCAATAGCTCTTGACCAAAACGCTGATTAGGGTTTACTTGAAGCTGGCTATATCTGTCAAAATCAAACTCAGTATCCCACACGTTACCCACATCCACAAACAAACTTGTGCGAAGTGAATTACTCATTTCTGCATCAATGAATGGTGTAGGAACGATTAGCTCAACGCCACCCAATGCCATAGCGTTTCCACCAAGACTTCGCTGTGACCATGAAATAAATGCGTTTTCTGGACCGCCTGGGAATGTTTCGCCATCAGGACCAACAACTGAGCTTGGTACCGATACCGTTACACCACGAGGACCAACTGTGTTGTTCTCAAATCCACGAAGTGAGTCGGCACCACCAGCGGTAAAGTTCTCGGTAAACGGTAGTATTTGCTCGTTGCCATTTATATCACCGTACCCGTTACCGTAGCCTAGCCTAACACGTGCTAACAACGACCAGTTTTGATCTCGAGACAGAGGGAAATACCATTTACCATCTAATATGGTTTTAAAGTAATTTACATCTGAGTTTGGTGTAGTAATACTAAATGACGCTCGTTGTGATGATCCCGCAGTTGGGAATAAGCCTCGGTTAAGCGTGCTTCTACTCCAACTTACACTTGCCAAAAAGCTGCTGTATTTAATTGCAGCATCAGGGTCTGTTCCGTTGGTAAACTGATTGTAAAATTGCTCTGTTTGCTCGAAAAAACCTCGGTTAAATAACTCAACATCACTGTAAGTCATACCAAAGTTTATTCTGTTGAACTCGTTAATTGGATATCCAATATTGGCGCCTATAGAGTATCGCTTCGAGTTGTACTGAATAACGTTGAAGTCAGAGCCATCAAATTCGCTGTAGCCAATCGAGCCACCTAGACTGATTCCATCAATCGTAAAGAACGGGTCGTTATAAGTTGCTTGAATTGACGACTGGAAAGCCGTGGTATTTAGGTTAAGGCCAATTCGCTTACCTGTACCCAAGAAGTTATCTTGCTGAATACCCGCTTGAAGGCTTAGTCGCGTTCTATCGCCGTAACCAATACCTGCGTTAAACGAGCCAGATGGCTGCTCTTTCACGTTAAAATTAACGTCTACTTTATCTTCTGAGCCCGGAATGCGCACAGTTTCAAACTCTACTTCTTCCATATAGGTAAGACGAGAGAGCTGGTTTTTAGATGACTCTAGTAAGTTATTAGAAAGCCATGTGCCTTCCATCTGACTTAAATTCTGTCTTAGCACGCTATCCGCGGTAACAACGTTGCCATTGAACTTGATTCGGTTTACATAAATACGTTTGCCCGGGTCGACCGACAGGGTTAATTTAACCGTTTTGTCTTCGTCATTTATTTCAGGCACTGTCGTAACTGTTGGGTACGCATAGCCAAATCGACCCAAGTACTTACTGATAAACTCTTCTGTATATGTCACTTCCGCCTGGTTATAAAGTTCACCAGTAGTAAGCGGCAGCACACGTTCAATGTATTCTTCGTGACCCAATACATCACCGACCAATTCCACTTCAGAAATTGTGTATTGCTCGCCTTCCGAAACGTTCATTGCAATGTAAATACCTGACTTTTCAGGTGTCATTGAAACTTGCGTTGAATCAACGTTGAATCGAAGATAACCGCGGTTGAGATAATGGTTGCGAAGTGTTTCCATATCACCTTGCAGCGTTTGTTGCTGATAGCGGGTTTCTGATAGGAAATCCCACCACGGCGTGTCGTACTGCAGTTCGAAGGCTTCCATCAGCTCTTGGTCTGAGAAAATTTCGTTACCAACAATGTTGATTTGTTCGATCTCAGCTGCATCGCCTTCTTCAAAAAGCAATTTTAAATCTACGCGGTTGCGCGGTAACGGCGTGATAATGGCCGTCACATCAGCATTGTATTTACCTATGCTATAGAAGAAGTCTTTTAGACCATTCTCAATAGAAGTTAACACCGTCTTATCAAGTGGCTCACCTATGCGAACGCCGTTGCCATCTAAGCTTTCTTGAAGCTGTTCATCTTTAATGTCATCGTTGCCGTCAAAAATGATATTACTGATGGTAGGACGCTCTGCAACACGCACAACAAGAGTATTGCCATCGCGCAGAATTTCAACATTTTCAAAGTGAGTTGAAGAGTACAACGAGCGAATAAGCTGCGTCACCCTAAATGTATTAAGCTCGTCGCCAACTTGTACGGGCAAGTAGGTTAAAGCCGCACCAAGTGCAACACGCTGTAAACCTTCAACACGAATGTCTTCAACAACAAATTCACTGTCTTGCGCCGCAGCATTGGCAAAGCTAGCACTGGAAAGAATGGCTCCGGCTGCTACTAACTGTTTTAACTTCATCTATTTTTCTTTTCCTGGCCGCGTTTTGTATTAGCTGTTTTGTACTTCCTGATTTCCATCAGGTTATGCGAGCGATATCGTTAAAAATTGCGATACCCATGATCATAAACAGAAGCACGCCACCTATTCTGTATCCCCATTCCTGCACCGCTTCAGGCACAGGCTTGCCTGTGATCCACTCCACAATAAAAAACATGAGGTGACCACCGTCAAGCATGGGCAAGGGTAATAAATTAATAATGCCTAAATTTACGCTTATTAAGGCAAGAAAACTCAAAAAGTACGCAAGTCCATACCCAGCACTTGTTCCCGCACCTTGAGCAATTGAGATAGGGCCGCTCAAATTCTTCACCGACACGTCGCCCGTGATGAGTTTTCCTATCATTTCGACACTGAGTGTCATAAGACGCCATGTTTTATCAAGCGCCTTCCCAATAGCCTCTATAATGCCATATTGATGAGTAAACACATACCCTTCTGGCCAAGGCTCAAATGTTGGGCTTACACCTAGATACCCACTTTGCCCCTGTGGTGTATCGCGGCGCGCTATCGTGGCATTTAATGTCAGCGGTTGTCCATCCCTTTGTATATCAAGCGTAATTTGCTCACCTGGACTTTCAACAATCTCATCGACTAAACGCTCCCACGATGACAACTTAGTTCCGTTTAATGCTACTAATGTATCTTCGGGCTTTAAGCCCGCTTGCTGAGCTGCACTACCTTCACCAACAAAACCAACCGTTAATGTTGCATCTGGACGAAAAGGGGTAAGCCCTAAGCTGCTTAAAGGAGACTCACTATCTGGGTCAAAGTTCCAAGAACTCAGTGTAAATCTCAGTTCTTTTTCCACGTTCGCTGAATTTTTAACCGTTACAAGGGCATTTTCAGAGCCTATGTTTGAAACGATCTCTAAGTTTACCGCTTCCCAATCTGGTGTATTCCTATCGCCGACTTTTATAATTTCATCGCCAGGTTGAACACCTGCTATGGCTGCAATGCTTTCAGTCTCAACCTGTTTAACTACAGGCTTAACGGTTTGTAAGCCAACCAAGTACATTAGCCACAGCGCGAAAAACGCAAATATAAAATTAACACCAGGGCCTGCTGCGATAACTGCCATACGCTGTAAAACGGGTTTGTTGTTGAACGCTTTGTCAGCCAATTCAGGAGGTACATCGTCAATACGACCATCGAGCATGCGTACATACCCGCCAAGCGGAATCATGGCTATAACGTACTCTGTACCAGACTTGCTAAGCTTGCGCCAAATAGGTTTTCCAAACCCAATAGAAAAACGCTCTACCTGTACACCACATTTACGGGCAACATAAAAGTGCCCCCATTCGTGAACAGCAACTAAAATACCTAGGGCGACAATAAATGCCCCTAGGCTCCAAAGAAATGCTAGCACTGGAATTTACCTCGGATAATCTCGTTAGCTTTCGCTCTTGCTAAGCTATCTTGCTCTAGAATTTGCGCTATAGAAGCTACGGAAGCTGAAGGCATGGCATTGAGCGTGGCTTCGTTTACTTTGGCAATGTCACAAAACTGAATTTTGCCTTCTAAAAAGGCATCAACCGCCACCTCATTTGAAGCATTAATTCTGGTCGTTGCGCACTGCCCTTCTTTACACGCATCAATCGCTAGTTTCAAATTGGGGTAACGTTCAAAACATGGCGTTTGGAAACTGAAGTTAGCGATATCTGAAAAATCGAGGGGCGTTACACCTGCTTCAATGCGCTGTGGGTGAGCTAAACCGTAAGCAATAGGGGTGCGCATATCTGGATTTCCCATTTGCGCGATAACTGAACCGTCAATGTATTGGACCATAGAGTGAATAATACTCTGTGGGTGAACGACCACGTCAATGTCATTGGCACTAGCGCCAAATAGCCAACACGCCTCAATGAACTCAAGCCCTTTGTTCATCATGGTCGCTGAGTCGATGGTAATTTTTCTGCCCATCGACCAGTTAGGGTGTGTACTGGCTTCATCAATGGTTATTGAAGAAAAGCTCTCTAACGCTCTTTCTCTGAAGGGGCCGCCTGAACCAGTTAACAAAATTTTTCGAATGCCAGACGCCGCAAAATTACCGTATTCATAATCGTGTGGTAAACACTGAAAAATGGCGTTATGTTCGCTATCTATGGGAAGGATTTTTGCGCCACTTTGATTGGCAGCATCAATAAATAACGCCCCTGACATGACGAGCGCTTCTTTATTTGCAAGTAAAACGCGCTTGCCTGCCTTGACCGCCGCTAAAGTAGGTAGCAGCCCAGCAGCGCCGACAATTGCTGCCATGACGGCATCAACTTCAGGCGCACTTGACACATCTTCAAGTGCTTTAGCTCCGCAGAGTATTTCGGCATCTACATCGTAACGAGATGCAAGCTCGCTGGCTGCTTTGTATTGCGTATCGTCAGCAATAACCACGTAGCGTGGCGCGCATTTTTGGGCCTGCTCCATTAGCAATTCAAGCTGGGAGTTACCAGTAATAGCAAATACGCGATATTTATCAGGATGGCGATTAATTACGTCTAGTGTATTACAACCAATGGAGCCTGTGGCCCCTAACACCGTTACTGTTTGCATTACGCCATCCAAGTTACATAGCAGAACGCAAACACTGGAAATGCTGCCGTAAGGCTGTCAATTCTATCAAGCACGCCACCGTGGCCTGGAAGAATTTTGCCGCTATCTTTTATGCCTGCGCAACGTTTAAGCATGCTTTCGTTTAAATCACCAAGCGCTGAAACAGCTACCGTGATACCACCAATAGCGAGGTGAAGCCAAATGCGAGATGGTTCGACCTGATAATGCAAAGCTGCAAACGCAATAATAGCGAAAGATGCTGCGATGCCGCCCAGCAGACCTTCTAAACTTTTACCTGGCGATACATTAGGGCGTAACTTATGACGACCAAATTTCACGCCCACGAAGAAAGCACCTATGTCTGCTGCCCAAACTATACCTAGAACATAGAACATCAAGGAAGCACCGTAGAAAGGGTCTACATCGTGTAGGCTAGTACGAAGCGCTACCACTGCAACCCATGTCGGAATAAGTGTCAGTGCGCCAAATACCGTTCTAACGCTGCGGCTATCCCTCCAAAATTTTGAATACTTTGGATAGGCAAGTACCATAAATAAAGACGCTATCCACCAAAGAACTGCGATGGTGAGTATGCCGCGGTATAAACCATGAAGCTGACCTTGATACCAGATCATACTTGCATCGACCATAAACGATAGTGCAATACAAATCGAGAAGGCCCCCGCCATATAAAGCAGTTTCTTGGGTCGCTCGCATACACCTGACATATTTGCCCATTCATAAGCGCCAATACCGACAACACCAGCAATAGCTATTTCAAACCAAAAAATAGGGAGAAATAAAATAGCGTAAAGCGCCAGTGGCGCGAGGATTAATGCAGTTATTATTCGTTGTTTTAGCATAATTTGCCCTTGGCTTTAGTTAACAGGGCTAGCCTGATAAGTGCCTGCGTGATGTTAACCATCGGCTTTGACTACCTGCTCGCCTGTTAGCCCAAAGCGACGCTGGCGAACATTGAAATCGTCAACAGCTAGTTGAAACACATCTTCATTAAAGTCGGGCCATAGTACGTCGGTGAAATACAATTCTGCATAGGCACACTGCCACAACAAGAAATTGCTAATGCGATGTTCACCGCCAGTGCGGATAAGAAGGTCTAGCTCAGGAAGGTTAGCCGTTGATATGTGCGAATTAATCGCGTCTTCGGTGATGTTTTCAATATCTAAGTCGCCGCTTTTCACCTGAGCTGCAAGTTGCTTAGCCGCGTTCACGATATCCCATCTACCGCCATAATTCGCTGCGATATTTAAAACTAAATCTTTATTGTCTTTAGTCATGTCTTCAGCTTTTCGAATTTTATCGACCAGCTTGGCATCAAAAGCCTCAACATCACCGATGACCTGCAAACGTACGCCGTTTTTGTGTAATCGTTTTGCTTCACTATTGAGAACTAGATTGAATAGCTCCATCAAAACGCTGACTTCTTCTTCAGGACGCTTCCAGTTTTCACTGGAAAACGCAAACAACGTCAGTGATTCGATACCGTTTTGACGTGCAAAGCGCACAACAGAACGAACAGATTCAACCCCGGCCTTGTGACCAAAGGTACGAATTTTCCCTTTCTTTTGCGCCCATCGACCATTGCCATCCATTATAATAGCAACGTGCTTCGGGCCAGCAGTTACTGCTGGCACCTCAGCTGTCGTCGATTTGGCTGCGCTTAAACGCTTTCCAATCATAATACTTACTTATACTTCCATTAGTTCTTTTTCTTTGTCAGCAAGCATGCTGTCAACTTTCTTAATGAAATCGTTAGTAATAGATTGAATGTTTTCTTCTGCTGCGCGGCTTTCATCTTCACTGATCTCTTTTTCTTTAAGAAGATCTTTGATGTCGCCGTTCGCGTCACGACGAATGTTACGGATAGCCACACGACCACCTTCCGCTTCGTTGCGAACAACGCGAATAAGGTCTTTACGACGCTCTTCGGTAAGTGGTGGCAGAGGAATGCGAATAGAACCACCTGCACTCATTGGGTTTAAACCCAAGTCAGACTGCATGATTGCTTTTTCTACCGCCTGAATGGCGCTTTTGTCAAATACAGTAAGCGCCAGAGTACGGCTGTCTTCAGCAACAACATTTGCCACTTGCTTTAGCGGCGTATCTACGCCGTAATAAGGTACCATGATGCCATCTAAAAGGCTTGGATGCGCACGACCTGTGCGAATTTTGCTGAATTGGCCTTTAAGAGAAACTAGGCTTTTTTCCATGCGCTCTTGCGCATCTAATTCAATTTCATCAATCACGATTTGTATCCTATTGTTCTTAATTAATCGTTGCCAGCGTGGCGAATTACAGTACCTTCTTTCTCGCCCATCACAACACGTTTTAGGCAACCTGGCTTATTCATGTTGAATACGCGGATAGGCAAGCTGTGATCGCGCGCCAAAGTGAATGCTGACAAGTCCATCACTTTAAGTTCTTTTTCTAGTACTTCTTGGTAAGTCAGTTCGTCGTAAAGCGTTGCTTCTGGGTTCTTCACCGGATCATCGCTGTATACACCGTCTACTTTTGTTGCTTTTAACACCGCATCGGCTTCAATCTCGATGCCGCGTAAGCATGCAGCAGAGTCTGTAGTGAAGAAAGGATTGCCAGTACCTGCAGAGAAAATAACAACACGGCCTGATTTAAGAAGACTAATTGCCTCTGCCCAATTGTACGCGTCACACACGCCATTGAGAGGGATTGCTGACATCATGCGAGCATTGACAAATGCACGATGAAGCGCGTCGCGCATGGCTAAACCATTCATTACGGTAGCTAACATTCCCATGTGATCGCCAACAACGCGGTTCATTCCCGCTTTTGCTAGGCCCTCGCCACGGAACAAGTTACCACCACCAATCACAAGACCAACTTGAACACCAAGTTCAACCAGCTCTTTAATTTCTTGTGCCATTCTATCAAGTACTTTAGGGTCAATGCCAAAGCCTTCTGCCCCCATTAGGGCTTCACCACTAAGCTTTAACAGAATGCGTCGGTATGCTGATTTTGGTGTGATACTCATAGTTTGAATTGTCCTCGTAAACCCGTTTTGTCCTATGTCTTTCAATAAACAACTTCAAAAAACATAGGACAAAGCGCTTTCTTTTATCAGGCAGGCGCGTACTTATCTCGCCTAGCTTCACACTTAAGTAATGCAATGGCAACACTAAAGACGTTCAGCTATAAAAAAGCACCTCCTAAGAGGTGCTTTGTAGTTTATCTAACTATTGCTTAATGCAAAAGATAAACACTCAATTATTTCTTAGCAGCTTCCATTTGAGCAGCTACTTCAGCAGCGAAGTCTTCAGTCTTCTTCTCGATACCTTCACCAACTTCGAAACGTACGAAGTTGATTACGTCTGCGCTGTTGTTCTTAAGAAGCTCAGCAACAGAGATTGAAGGATCTTTAACGAAAGGCTGACCAGTCAAGCTCACTTCGCCAGTGAACTTCTTCATGCGGCCTGCAACCATTTTCTCAGCGATATCAGCTGGCTTACCAGACTGAATAGCGATTTCGATTTGGATTTCTTTCTCTTTCTCAACAACTTCTGCTGGAACGTTTTCAGGCTTAACGAACTGCGGGCTTGCAGCTGCAACGTGCATAGCAACGTCTTTAGCTAGCTCTTCGTCACCGCCAGTAAGAATAGAGACAACACCAATACGGCCGCCGTGTACGTAAGCACCTAGTGTATCGCCTTCAACGTTGATAACGCGACGAGGAGAGATGTTTTCACCAATTTTAGCTACAAGTGCATCACGCGCTTCACTAACTTTAACGCCGTTCATGTCTGCGTCGTTAAGCGCTTCGATGTCGTTAATGTTGTTCGCTGCTGCTACTTCTAGAAGCTCGTTACCGAACTTAAGGAAACCTTCGTCACGTGCAACGAAGTCAGTTTCACAGTTTAGTTCAAGCATAGTCGCACGACCTGCTTCAACTTTAGTAAGGATTACACCTTCAGCTGCGATACGACCCGCTTTTTTAGCCGCTTTCGCTTGACCTGATTTACGCATGTTTTCAATGGCTAACTCAATGTCACCATCCGTTTCAACCAGGGCTTTTTTACAATCCAGCATACCTGCGCCAGTACGTTCGCGCAGTTCTTTAACTAGTGCTGCAGTCACTGCCATTTTTCAATTCCTCAGCATTAAATATAAAATTCGTTAGGTAAAAGGGGCGATGTCGCCCCTCTCAATACGGTTCGTATTATAGTACTGCCATATTATCTTGATATGACAGTCAGCAATCAGAATTACTCTGCTGCTTCTACGAAGTCGTCTTGCTCAGCTTGTACTTCAAGGTTGCTTTCGCGACCTGAGTTAATAGCGTTTGCAGCAGCATCCAAGTAAAGTTGGATAGCACGGATAGCATCGTCGTTACCAGGGATGATGTAATCAACACCGTCTGGGTTAGAGTTAGTATCTACTACACCAACAACAGGAATACCTAGGTTACGCGCTTCAGTGATAGCAATGTGCTCGTGATCTGCGTCGATAACAAAGATTGCGTCTGGAAGACCGCCCATATCTTTGATACCACCAAGGCTGTTTTCAAGCTTATCCATTTCACGCTGTAGCATTAGCGCTTCTTTCTTAGTTAGCTTTTCAAACGTACCGTCTTGGCTTTGTTGCTCAAGGTCTTTAAGACGCTTGATTGACTGACGTACTGTTTTCCAGTTAGTCAACATACCACCTAACCAACGCTTGTTTACGTAGTACTGGTCGCACTTAAGAGCAGCGTCTTTAACTGCTTCGCCAGCTGCGCGCTTAGTACCAACGAAAAGGATTTTACCTTTCTTAGACGCAACACCTGAAAGGTAGTTAAGCGCGTTGTTGAAAAGTGGAACCGTTTTTTCAAGGTTGATGATGTGAACTTTGTTACGTGCACCGAAGATGAAAGGCTTCATCTTTGGGTTCCAGTAACGAGTTTGGTGACCGAAATGCACACCGGCTTTCAGCATGTCACGCATAGAAACATTAGCCATTTTATTTTCCTCTTGGGGTTAGGCCTCCATATACCCCTTGTATCGATTCAGGCCAACCAAAGTCGAACTGAACACCCCGATACGAAGTGACGGTATATGTGTGTTTTAATAAAATAAATTTACCCTCAATAACGGCGCCGCTTTGTCAATGTATACATTGAGCTAAATTGAGCTTTCCGTCAGGGCGCGCGCTTTATATCACAATCCCAACACGGCCTCAAGTTTTGAAGAAAAAAAGCCTAGGTATCGCGCAGTTTTACTCACAAACGTCTATTGCTACTCGCCATACTAGGCACCTTCCCTCTTCGGGAAATAAAAAGCAACAAATTCAAAACGTTACTTAGAATGACCTGAATAGTGTTATACTTCGTAAATAAAAATAATTCTTCATAAAACTAGTTTCAAACGATTTGAGAGGCGCTGTGACAGCTATTATCAAAACCCCAGAAGAAATCGAAAAAATGCGCGTGGCCGGCAAATTGGCTGCCGAAGTGCTTACTATGATAGGGCCTTATGTAAAAAAAGGTGTTACCACGGATGAGCTTAATACTATTTGCCACGACTATATTGTTAACGAACAAAAGGCAACTCCCGCGCCACTTAATTATGGCCACCCACCATTTCCGAAGTCGATTTGTACATCGGTAAATCACTGTATTTGCCACGGTATCCCTTCTGACAAGAAACTTAAAGACGGTGACATCATCAACATTGACGTTACGGTTATCAAAGACGGTTACCATGGCGATACGTCGAAGATGTTTGTGGTAGGCAAGCCTTCGATTCTTGCAGAGCGTCTTATTCGCGTAACGCAAGAATGCCTATATAAAGCCATTGAGCAAGTAAAGCCAGGCATGCGCTTAGGTGACATTGGCCACATTTGTCAAACTCACGCTGAAGCGCATAACTATTCAATTGTGCGTGAATACTGCGGTCATGGTATTGGTACCAGCTTCCATGAAGAACCACAAATTGTTCACTATGGTAAACCGGGTACCGGCGATGTGCTGGAACCGGGCATGTGCTTTACCATCGAGCCTATGGTTAACGCAGGCAAGCGCTACTCAAAAGTATTACCCGATCAGTGGACTGTTGTGACGAAAGACAGAAGCTTAAGTGCTCAATGGGAGCACACGTTATTAGTGACAGAAGATGGTGTAGAGATACTTACCCTTCGTGACGACGAAACGCTTGAGCGCGTAATTTCGCACGGTTAAGCTTTTTGAAAAAACAACAGAGTTAAAGCAAAGCGGCTGCACAATTTGCAGTCGCTTTCTCTAAAAATAGCATCATCGACATTATCGCGAATATGTCAAAACTCTTTTAATCCCCCGTACGCTACACCTCTATAACAAATAACCATAAATATTCACAATTTAACCTAACTTATGCATTAATTTGCTACTGCGAACCGCTGTCAATTCATGCTATTGTTCATAGCGTCTAAAAAGAAGTCTATTATAAAGGTGTATTTTGACGCTCCAATCATTGATTAAGAAAATCGACACCATAAGCTCTGTTGATGAAATCCCTGCAATTAAGTCTTGTGTTGAGGCGAATTATGCATGGATTATGGAGTCCTTTGATTCCACGCCCGTAAATCAGTTAGTGACTGGTCGCGCCCAATTTGTCGATGCACTTCTTTGTCACCTTTGGCAGCTTTATGGTTTAGACACTGTTGAGGAACTTTCTCTTTGCGCTGTAGGCGGATACGGCCGCGGCCATCTACAACCTCATTCTGACATCGACTTGCTTATTGTCAGTAGAAAAAAGCTACAGCCCGATGTTCAAGAAAAAATTGGGCAATTTATTACCCTATTATGGGATATCAAGCTGGATGTAGGTCAGTCTGTTCGAACTATTAAAGAAACCGTAAAGCTTGCTAAAGATGACATCACCATAGCAACAAATCTCGTTGAAAGCCGATTGCTCTGCGGAAGTGAAAGCACCTTTGAAAAGCTATGGGACGAGGTTAACGGTCGTAATTCATGGTCGAGCAAAGCGTTTTTCTCTGCAAAATACACTGAGCAAAAAAAACGCCACGCTAAGTTTAACGGCACGGCATATAATTTAGAGCCAAACATTAAAGAAAACCCGGGTTGCTTGCGCGATATCCAATCAATAGGCTGGGTAGCTAAAAAGCATTTTAAAGAATACGATGGCTGGAACTTAGTTGGCCACGGGTACTTTACCGAACAAGAACATAGCGAGCTAATTGCCTGTCGTATGCACCTTTGGAAAATGCGCTGTGCATTGCACTTAGTTGCAGGGAGAAGTGAAAACCGACTTTTGTTCGATTACCAACCCGACGTAGCCAAGATGATGGGATACGGAGAAGAAGGTAAATCGTCTGTCGAAAAAATGATGCGGGACTTTTTCCGCACGGTTGCTCGCGTATCTGAACTGAATCAGATGCTACTTCAACGCTTCAAATATGACATGCTTAACCAAAGCGTTCAAAAAAGCGTTATCATCAATGAAGACTTTGAGCTGCTCGATAATATGATTTCACCCAGGCATGAAACCGTCTTCTGTTCGCCTGAAACCATTCTAGACTTTTTGCATTTGGTGGCCAATACGCCCGAGATACAAGGGCTTAGCACGATATGTATTCGTCAATTACGCAATGCTCACCGCGCTTTTGAAGCCCAATATTACGTAGAACGCCCGCTGTGTCGCGAAAAATTCATGCGCTTAATGAAGCAGCCTGAATTTTTCAACTTCGCGTGGGATATTATGCACCAATACGGCATTTTGCAGGCTTACTTACCAGAGTGGGACGCTATTGTAGGTATGATGCAGTTTGACTTGTTCCATGCGTATACCGTAGATGAACACACTCACCGCTTAGTGAAGCATGTGAATTACTTCTTCTCAAAAGAGAATAAAGACTTCCCCCGCTGTGGCAGAATTTGTAGAAATCTTGATAAGCCAGAAGTGCTATATATTGCCGCTATTTTCCATGACATTGCTAAAGGGCGTAATGGCGATCACTCTACGTTAGGCGCACAGGATGTAGCAAAGTTTTGTTTGCAGCACAATGTGCCCGGTGAGGATGCGGAAATGATTGCGTGGTTGGTAGAAAATCACCTACTGATGTCAGTTGTTGCTCAGCGCCGTGATATTTATGACCCTGATGTAATCAGTGAATTCGCCGGTGCAGTAAGAAGCCACAACCACCTCAACCTGCTTTATACTTTAACCCTTGCGGATATTCGTGCTACCAACGACAACCTATGGAACGATTGGAAAGCATCACTACTGCGCGAACTGTATTTAATGACCCAAAAAGCATTAGATAATGGAATTCAGTGTCAGGTTACACTGAATGAGCGAGTAACTACTCACAAACATCAAGCAAGACAAATCCTGCAGGAGCGTGCTATTGATCCTATCGCAATCGATGCACTTTGGGCGCGGCTTGACGACGACTATTTTGTTCGCTTTAAGCCAACGCAGATTGCATGGCATACTGACGAAATAATTAAAGCGCAAGACGAATGGCTCACGCCTGAGCATGATGGGTTGTTAGTTAGAGCGAACGATAACAGCGCGAAGGGCGGCACCGAAGTGTTCGTGTACGGAAAAGACAGAAAAGCCTTATTTGCTCAAGTTGCTTCTGTACTAGATAGCCGCAACTGCTCAATTCACGATGCCCATGTTACCGTAACTAGAGACAGCTATGTATTTGACAGTATGCTAATTCTAGAAAACGATGGCAGTCGCATTAGCTCTGCATCTCGTATAACATCCATTGAAAATGCGATTTCTGCGCAGCTAGAGAAGCCGGGACGTTCGCACGAGAATAAGCGCAAGTTACCGCGACAAATGAAACAATTAGACGTGCCTACAAAGGTCCGTTTTTTCAATATCAACGATGAAGCGACACTTATTGAGTTAGAAGCTCTAGACGCACCAGGCATTTTGGCTAAAATTGGACACGCATTCGTTGATACTAATATGACGTTAAAGCTTGCTAAAATAGCCACCATTGGTGAGCGAGCTGAAGACATTTTTATCGTCAGCAATGAGGCTGGCAAAGCATTAACCCAAGAACAACAGGTAAACCTTAAAAAGCGGATCCTGTTTAAACTCGACCAACTTGAAGATATCACAATACCATGAATGAATTGAAAGCCATTATTGAAGACGCCTTCGAAAATCGCGATAGCATTAGCCCGTCGTCTGCTCCTGATGACTTAAGAGATGCAGTAGCGCAAGCTATTGACCTTCTAAACAGTGGTAAAGCGCGCGTTGCAGAAAAGATTGCTGGCGAATGGGTAGTACATCAATGGCTTAAAAAAGCTGTTCTACTTTTCTTCCGTCTTCACAATAATAACGTTATTGAAGGCGCTGAAAGCAAGTTTTACGACAAAGTACCACTTAAATACACCAATTATACAGCTGAACAGTTTGCCGCTGATGGCGCACGCATAGTGCCACCTGCTGCAGTTCGTACGGGTACATTCGTAGGCAAGAACGCGGTTGTTATGCCTTCTTACGTAAACATTGGTGCATTTGTAGATGAAGGTACCATGGTTGATACGTGGGCGACGGTTGGCTCGTGTGCACAAATTGGTAAAAACGTTCACCTTTCAGGGGGCGTGGGCATTGGTGGTGTATTAGAACCACTTCAAGCGAACCCTACCATCATTGAAGATAACTGCTTCATTGGCGCGCGTTCTGAAATAGTAGAAGGCGTAATTGTTGAAGAAGGCTCTGTTATTTCAATGGGTGTGTACATTGGCCAAAGCACACGTATTTACGACCGTGAGACCGGTGAAATTCACTATGGCCGAGTACCAGCAGGTTCAGTTGTAGTAGCGGGTAACTTGCCTAGCGCCGATGGCAAATATAGCCTTTACGCAGCGATTATTGTAAAAAAGGTAGACGCTAAAACCCGTGCTAAAGTAGGTATCAATGCCCTACTTCGCGGTGTTGAATAAGCAGTTGTATAACTGAAAGTTCTTGCTATTAAAAATACAAAAAGAGGCGCATAAGCGCCTCTTTTTTTCTGTAATTAAACCAACATTTTCAACGCTTAAGCCAACAACTTATCTTTTATCGTGTTAACCCAGTCTATTACGTCTTTTTCTGGCTCAAGGGTTTCAATCGCGTCAACCTCTAGCATATCTGCAACTGAAGTACCTTGCAGTTCAGTAAGTAGTGCGTGAAATTGTTTACCCGCGCCGCAGAAGCTTTCTCCATAGCTGCTATCACCTAATGCCGCCACTGCGAAAGGCTTGTCAGTAAGCATTGGCGATTCATCTTTCAAATCTGAGAAGACAAATTCAAGGTTTGGCGGAACGTCTCCTTGACCAGTGGTAGACGTGATAATCAACAGTGCATCGGCATCAGTGAAATCAGCAACCGAAGGGTCGCTTTCAAGCGAGCAGTCTACCCCCTGTTCGGCCAAGTTCTCTTCAACCTGCTCAGCTACGTGTTGCGCGTTACCATAAACTGTACCCGCAATAATTTTCAATGTTGCCATTTTTACCTCTTAAACTAATGTTCGCCGCCTTTACCGACAGACAGGTTCATACAATCTTACTAAGTTAAACACTAAACGGTTTTAACCTATTCGCTAATTGTTGCATCTCATTGTGCATCTCACCATTAATCGTTATCCATTTTCCACTAACGGGGTGGGAGAAGCCCATGTGGGTACAACTTAAGGCCAAATTAGAAAAATTAAAGTAGCCCTTGGCGAATTTGTTTTGCTTGCCATCTCCATGAGTAGTATCACCAATGATTGGATGACGAATGTGCGCCATGTGCCTGCGAAGCTGATGCTTACGCCCTGTACTTGGCGATAGCCTCACAAGCGAGTAACGCGCGCTTTGGTACTTACCCACGGGCTCGGGTACCTCAAATTTGGCCACTGATTGATATAAGGTAGTGGCTGGCTGCGGCGCCTGTTGAGGACGCTTATGCTTATCTGCGATTTTGTCATAGCGGTATTTTAGCGCGTAATCGATAAACCCTGTGTGATGCACGAACCCACGAACAATAGCGTGATAATCTTTTACTACCACTTTATTCATCATTTGCTGACCGAGTTTAGCAGCCACTTCGGAGCTGAAACTAAAAACAAGTACACCTGACGTTGGCCTGTCTAGTCGGTGAGCAGGGTATACATGCTGTCCAATTTGATCTCGTAGTGTTTGCACAGCAAAAACCGTTTCATGTCTATCAATCGGGCTTCTATGCACAAGTAGTCCTGGTGGCTTATCGACCGCTATAATGTGCTCGTCTTGATACAGAACGTTTAAATGCAAAGGGTCAGTACGTTGCGGTTCGCTCACGGATTTCAAATCAGTATCGTTTTCCTTTGTCAGACGTGTTGGTTGGCCAGCCGTGTTCATCCAATGTCTCCATTAGAAATATCGTCTATTTTTTGACATTGAGAAATGGTGCGCTGTTGTGTCTTTGGCAAATATATTTGTGCTGCTGGCGTAATTTGCATTAGCGGGATATGCTGCTCTAGTTTTAATAACACTCGCATTTTGGGAATAAAAATAAAAGCCAACCAACTCTCAAACGCTAGGCAGTCAACTGCAAAAGGTACAGCACTCTCCATTGCGCTATTACGCTCTTGTTCACTAATCTGCTCTTTAGGCCAAATTCCATCCTGCTGCATAACTGTTTCTAACTGCATCAGTGCTTCGCAAAGAGCCGCCTGACGTGCGTGATTAGGTTTATTCACTACTTCCCCCGCATGATGAAACGCTTGTGACTAAAAGGGCGCAGTATATCAGGGGCTAGGGACTAACATAAGTCATTGTGATTTATCGTTGAAATTCTTCTGCTGTGATACCATTATTCATTTCAGTTAGCGCTATCGTTTATTGTCTGGTGAATGTTTCTATTGGCCTTTTAAAGTACATAGATTGTATATGCCCAAGTAAAGCAGGTGCAGCACAACGTAAGCTAACAGTTATTAATTACAGCAGTATTTTGGAACGAGTTATGAGCGCTAACAGTATTAATTCTATCAGTGAGTTTTTGTTGCATGCAGGCACTGAGTATCAAGTTTTTGACCTTGGTCGTCGCCTTGAAGCCACAGATAATCAGACCTTTCTAGAAATAGAAAACGGCAGTGCTTATGCGCCTTACCCTCGTCAACAGCATGCTTGGTTCGGCATTGTTTTTTGGAATAAAAACGCCTCTACGCAGCACTATATTTGGTTCGTTAAACTACCGCTTGATGAGCAAGGCTTAGTCGTTACCGCCGCCAGAAATCACTTTTTAGAAATCATCACAGATGCATTAGGTCAGTCGGTCGCTGAAGATACGCAAAAAGCAGAAACTCTGCCTGATAACCCTTATTCGTTTGTCCCCAACCAATCGCAACTTGCTCAGTTCAATGCATTGGTCAAAAACAAATTAAACCAGCCGTTAAGTGAAGAGGCGCAGAAAGTTGAAGCCTATATTCAGGCGCCGCAGCTCGTTGACTGGCAACAGATACCAATGCAAAGTGTTGCAGACTTTGTTCATAGTTTTAATACTCATCCAAAACGAGATGTATTAGAAAAAGCAATTACATCTAATATATCGCTCTACTCAGACGTATTTTTAAATACGCTAATGGAAATGAGCGAGAGCGTTTCATTGCCTAAAGGTTTAGTGGCAATGTACTTAAGCGAAATAGACAAAAACGACGACATTAATTTGGCAGCGCTACGGGGCACCTCAGACGCTACCTTTAATCCAGCAATAAATAGCAAACTGCTTGATTTATTGAAAGACGAAAAATCACTACGTTTAGATATTCTAAGCGTAATTGCGGCACGCCATTATGAACAAATGGAACCATTAGTTCTTAGCGCGTTTTTGGAACAATCAGCAGTAGTTGACGAAAAAGAAGCGCATAACGGAACCTTGTTCGCTGGGTTCTTTTCAGATTTAGTTCAAATCCCAAAACTTCGTAGGCTAGTGTTAACGCTACTACGTTCAGATGCGCACTCTCATGTTCTTGGAAGCGCATTTAAACAGTTATTTGTTCAAGCGAGAAAATAGATGACATTGCTCGAATTAGTAGTGTGGCTAGTCATTGGTTTTACTGGTTATCAGTTTTGGCGTATTCGCGCTATTTCTGAGCGAACTAATATTTACTTAAAACAATATTGTGATAATCACAACTTACAGCTGCTAAGCGTGGCTAGAGCGCAAACGCGATTTTCATTCAAGTATGGAAAGCCAGACTGGCACAGCGTGTTTAAGTTCGAATTCTCTAGTAACGGTGAAGACAGGTATACCGGCGAGGTCGAGTTAATAGGTGTTCGCATCATGCGAACTGAATTACCACCTTACAGAGTGTGAAAATACAAAAAAAGGGGAAGCCTCCGGCTCCCCCTTTTTTCTGGAATTTTGAGTATCCTTCTCCGCGATCCCTTGCGACTAAAATCATCCCGATTAAAATCCGTATACGCCCCTTTCCATCTACTCTCGCGACATCCTGTGCGAGCTACACCTCCATGCGTAGATCCCTTTCCGTTTTTCCTAATTTACTGTACATCCTTCTTACAGTGTTCCTCATCCTGAGGCTGTCCTTGCCAGGCTCCGCTGACTATCCCTTCCTTCGCTCCGTTTTTTACTGCACTTCCTGCTGCAGCTTTGCTAATCCGTTAGCATGTCCACTTGTTCGTCCTTGGTTTGCTCGTCCATGCAAACTTCAAATCCTTTGTCGGTTGTCCTTACCGTCTATTCCCTGAAAGCATAGGTCCGTTTTCCTTGCTACGCCCCTTGTGATGTCCTATCACGCCAGTCGTCCCTACAATCCTTTCAAATCCTTTTCGACATCCTTTCCTCGCAGTATCCAGTCTGCGTTCCATTCCCTTTACTCACAGCCTTGTGAGAATCTCGTCCTTAAGTTGTCCCAATCTGGTCCTTTCAATATTTACGTAACTCGTTCCCTGACTCGTCGTGTTTCCTTGTGACATGCTCATAGTATCCCTTCCAATTATTACCGCCATATTGAATTACATAGATTTAAGAAAACTTCTTGTTCAACTTTAGAACAATTTAAAAAATTTCTAATATAATCAACAACTTTATACTTTAGTATAATTTATTCTTTCAGAATTTAAGTAGGATCACTCACAGCATTTGTAGGACATATCTTACAAATGCTGTAGTAAAATTGGTGTGACGAGTGAAAATGCAGTGTTAAGGGTTTAGGCGTTAGGTTGATGTTGTTTGATATTCGTTCACTTTTGCCTAAACATCACTTCACCATTTACATGTGACAGGCTAAGTTGACCAACAATTTGATAGTTATCGTCACTGAAGAAAGTTCGATGTTTTGGTACGGTGACAAACACTGAAACCCCTTCAGTTTTTTCATCTTCGCTTACCACGCTATCTATGGCCCCCAGCAATATATGACCGAGTCCATGATGTTGATAATCGGGATGAACAGCAATGAAACTGAGCATATGAAAATTATCTGCAGGAACTAGCGACCTGACTTTTTCTTCCTTCTCTAGCATCTGTTTAGTGCCAAAAAGGCCAGCAGTTAACAGCATCCGAAGCCTCCAATGCCAATATCGACCAGAACCAAACGCCGCATCAGGAGCGGTTAAGCAAGCAACGGCAATCAGTCTATCGTCATCGAATAAGCCAATCATGGGCTGCTGTGCGACCCAAAACGCATTGAGTTCTTCACGAATTGCTGAACGGAGGCGACTTTCATAGCCCTCTTTTTCTGCTTGGAAAATATCGATAAATAAAGGGTCGTCAACGTAAGCGTTGTATAGGATAGATGCAGCAACTTTAAGGTCATCTACAGAAAGATAAATTGCTTTAACTGTATCTTGCAGCGGGGTTAATACGTTACTTGTCGTATCGGTATTCATAGGGGCTCCTCGTATGCACAATATTCAAGTTGCAATTGACCGCTAAAGTGAAATCTACACAACCCATGTTGTTAAACCACTCTTTGACTTTAACTGCTTAAACTTTAGCCTACGCGAAAACCCCTAAATTGTTAACTTTTTATTAACATCGTTTCTAGATTGCCTTGGCTTTGACGTCTCTCTAATACTGTCTACGCATAAAGCACATGCGAATAAAGAGAATGGTCAACTGACTAGTGCATCAAGCTATAGGCACTATCTCCCCACCCAACCAGGCCGCCATTTCTAAATACAAGGGGCGTACATTCATCTTTAGTTGTTACACCGTCACCCATTGTTTTTTGTGTTCTGTAGTAAAGAACGCGATATGTGCCATCTTGTTTCTCGAACAACTCATTAAAATCGGCAACACCCATTTTTCTTAGAACGCTTTCATAGCTAGTGCCTGTTTCCAAATTCGCAATATGTTTGCGGTTATTGAACTCTCTATCTTCCCAATCGACACCATAATGGCTGTCTGAACCGCCACCCACAGATACAACACAGCCCGAAAGAAGAACCGAAGATGCTAAAGCTACAGAAAGAAGAACCGTTTTCATGTGAATTCCTTATTTTTATGTGTGTTTATGATCAATAAGTCTGGTAGTTATTGCTGTTTCGACAAAGTATGGCCGCTTCAGTGTGAATGAACACTGAATCGCTCCCCATACATCGAGCTTTAAACCCTGCAATATAAGTGTCAGAACTTAATTAATTACAAAGTAAACAAGATTGGGGCCAAAAAATTAAGATGCTGATTTTTATGACATTTACTCAAAGCCGACATTTCAACACACTTTACAGATAGCGAAATTAGTAACTTATTGGTGAAATTGACTATATGAACAAGTTACACTGAAGACAATCACTACATTGGATCACATCGCCATTATGGGTAATTCGAACTTACAACAGTTACATATCTTGTGTCTTCAAATGCATAAAGAAGGAAAAACCCCTTCAGTTGGGATTTTACGCGCAAAGGCGCCATTCAAAGTGTCAGTCACCGAAGCAATTGAAGCTATAAAGCGCTTCAACGCTGATAAGCCAAACCTGAATGCGACTGTCGGTGATAAAGAAGAACAAAACGACACTACTTCACAACCAAATCCACACAATAAGCTGCAAGCCCGAGTCGACATACTAGAGAAGGAAGTTGCAGAGCTTAAACGAGCTCTGCAACTGATAATTGGTGGGCATCAATAGGTACATTGGCCTTTTCTATGTATTTATAGAACGGCCTATGCAACGTTAAGGCAACATCCACATTTGAAAATCTTGCGGGTTAAATCAAAACTGTTCAATACGCCCTAGTTACCTACAGGAGTCAATTGCTCAACAAATGCCGCGAGAGATGGAGCAAGAATCTGTGACGGTTCCCTACCCACTTGCTCAAGTGCAACTTCACCACTTTCGTTAATTACCGATAGAATGAAGTCATCCTCGTCCGTTAGCCCAAAAAATAGTGTTGGTGTTTGCTTAAGCCTTTGTTTCATCAATAAATGACCAATTAGGTTTTGCTGTAATCGTTCGAAGTCCTCGCTATTGAACACTTGAAGTAGTTCACATTGGCCTTGAGGTGCCATAGCTTTTAAGTTGTCGCTATAGTAGCGCGTGAAATATTGGCAGTAATCTGAGTTGAGAGTTAAGGACAACGCTTCTTCAACATTCGTAAAAGAAAGAGGCGGACTCTGGCGCTTGGGAGACCACCTAACAAATTCACCGTCTTGTGCTGTGTCTTCATAGCATAATGATGGCCATGCGCTATCAAACGCTATTTTAAGGCCGTCACCTTTCGCTTGTTCGACATAAGATGATACAAATTTATCTAATTGTGCTGAAATTGTTAGAGCCATTATGACGTTACCTTCGTATTTTTGGGGTACACTATATGACTAAACAGTTAAGTCAATACTAGGGCTTGTGGAAGATTGCGACTAGAGCTGATTTCCCGATTGCCATGCACAACCCTTGGGGCTATTTAGTAAAACGATAAAAGGTTTTTATGTCGACTGACAACTCACCTGAAAAAATTATTATCACCGCACCTGATGACCTCTCTTTGGGTAAACAGGTTGACTATGAATTCGAGTACAACCCAAGCTTGTTGCAAGGTGTTCCGCGCAGCCTTAGCCGTGACACACTGCAGCTAACGGGTTCAGCCCTTCCTTTTGACGGCATAGACACGTGGACAGGATATGAACTCTCTTGGCTAAATCCGAAAGGAAAGCCGAATGTCGCTATTTTAGAGTGCCATGTTCCCATCACATCTGAAAACCTGATTGAGTCCAAATCATTTAAGTTGTATTTAAATAGCTTCAATCAAACGAAATTCTCCTCTGCAGATGAAGTACAAAAAGTGCTTCAAGCGGATTTATCTGCGTGTGCAGGTGAGCCTGTTGAAGTAAAGCTGATCTTACCGCAGCAATTTTCTTCGCTACAATTTAAAGAGTTTGAGGGTACGCTACTAGATAACCTCGACATAGATATTGAGCAATATTCTCCTAACACCCAATATTTATCCGTTGCTCCAAAAGACAGTAAAGAAGTGACAGAGACGCTTGTTTCTCATCTACTTAAATCTAATTGTTTGATCACAAGTCAGCCAGATTGGGCTAGTATTCAGATTAGGTATGAAGGAAAAGCTATTGAGCATGAAGGACTATTGAAATATCTAATTAGCTTTAGGCAACACAATGAATTTCACGAACAGTGTGTCGAGCGAATATACAACGACATAATGCATCATTGTCAGCCCAAAAATCTGACTGTATGCGCTCGCTACACGCGCCGAGGTGGATTAGACATCAACCCTTTCCGTTCAAATTTTGAAGCCCCGTATGCCAATCATCGTCAAGCACGTCAGTAATGAAACGGTGAAGTAAAAAAGAAAAGAAGCTAGCTAAGCCGCGGCTGTAAAAGCGAATTAGACCAAAGACGAGATTATGGAAGCAAAACAATTACAATCCCTTAAGAACAATAACGCGCTTCTTTGTCAGTTTATTGTCAAGCTCTCAGCTTTTTATGAGGGCTTCTCAGATAAAATAGATACCGAACTTAAAGTGCTACGGGGCCACCTGTCTGGCACACCAAACTTTAGCCTTGCCGCTGTTAGCATTGAAAAGCTCAACAACTCATTGCAACACCAAGAAAAAACCCTTCGAAAGTACAGTGCTGATACTTTGTCGTCGTTGGAAGACGCCATGAAACATCTGCAAAAGTATGTATTTGAGGATGATGAATTAAAAGGGTTAGCAACACAGGAATTGATTAAGCTAAATCAACCGCCAGGCGATATCTTTAGTATTTATAAACTTTATGCAAAAGCGCTAGCCATCCATCGTATTGCTTTTAACAAAAAAATGGTTGGTGGTGCGCCTACCGAGTCAATTGAGGGTGCACCAACTAAGAACGACGACGCTACAGATCGCTCGTTGAAAGATGAAAATCCACATTATCGTTCGATATTAGTCGAACTAAATCAATTAATTACTTCTTATGCTCAAAAGAAGCCCAACGATCAGCAGTTAAATGACATTAAGCAGCGCCTTGATGAGGGCATGAGCGAAGACCAATTGCTTAAAAGCTGTGTCGTGATTTTACGTATGATTGTTCAAGACGCCATGTCAGAAGCTAGCTTGACAGGTAAGGTGATACAAAGCCTTCATCGCTCTTTGAGCAAAGTTAATAGTGATGTTAGCCACACCATAGAAGGCAGTCAGGCTCAATTTGAACAACGACAAGCTGGTAATGAGCAACTTAAGCGCCACATTAGCCATATTGAAGAAGCGGTTTCAGAGAGCGACTCTTTGGAATCACTAAAAGAGCAGACTCAATTTTGCGTTGAAAAGCTAGTGACGACGTTAAGCGAACAACAAAGCAATGACCAACAGGGCCAAGATGCACTGATGTCCATGTTGTCTTCCATGCAGTCGCGAATTGAGAGGCTACAGCAGCAGACCAGTGTTTATAAGAAAAAGTTAGCAGAGCAGGCTATGCAAAGCCGAACAGATCCGCTTACACGCCTTCCCAATAGGCAGGCATATAACGAGAAGCTAGAAGCAGCATATGCTAACTTTAAGTCTAAGGGAGATTCCCTCGCCGTGGCGGTTGTCGATATTGATCACTTTAAATCCATAAACGATAGATTTGGTCATGCTGCTGGTGACAAGACCCTTCAAGTAGTTAGCAAGTTTTTGAAACAAAGCCTTTCAGAAGACGATTTTATTGCAAGATGGGGAGGAGAGGAGTTTGTCATGTTGCTGTCTGAATCAGAGATGGCAGAAGTTGATAAAAAGCTTAATAAGGTTCGAACTAAGCTTGCCGAGATGCCGTTTAAATTTAAAAAAGAAAAAGTAAAAGTTACTGCTTCTTTTGGCGCAACGTGCTTTAGCAAAGACGATAACACTGAAACAGTGTTCGAACGCGCCGATGAATACCTTTACAAAGCTAAGCGAAACGGCCGCAATCTTGTTGTCACTGATTTAAGCACTGACTAATAGGATGTAGATGTATGAAGAAAGTGCAGTTAAACCCTGTTGGCTGGATGAGCCAATTATCTCAGGTGGAAGTTTCTCGCCTTCAAGATGCCACTAATAGTGAACTCTTCGCGATGTTCAGAAACTGCTGTCTTGCAGTACTAAACAGCGGCGTAGATGAAGACAATTTTGAAGCACTTTTTGCCCCATACGAAAGCTTCGAAATTAAGCTTATCCGACGTGAACGAGGCGTTAAAATTGAACTAGTTAACCCACCGGAAGTGGCTTTTGTCGACGAAAAGCTAGTGCGCGGTGTTCACGAGCACCTATTCGCTGTGCTTCGCGACCTGCTTTACATGGGTAACAAGTACGCATTTCTTCATCAAACTGCGCCAGCGGAAGGCAACGAAATAACGGACATGGTTTTCGATATGTTACGCCATGCCAAAGCACTAGAAGGAAACAACAACGTAAATACCGTTGTATGCTGGGGTGGGCACTCCATAAACCAAGTCGAGTACAAATACACCAAGGAAGTGGGCTACCAACTTGGTCTTCGCGACATGAACATCTGCACAGGTTGTGGCCCTGGCGCAATGAAAGGTCCAATGAAAGGAGCAACCATTGGTCACGCTAAGCAGCGTCATAAATCAGGCCGTTACATCGGAATTTCAGAACCGAGTATTATTGCTGCCGAGCCGCCGAACGCCATTGTTAATGAACTTATCATCATGCCAGATATCGAAAAGCGTTTAGAAGCTTTCGTAAGATTAGGGCATGGAATTATTGTATTTCCGGGCGGCGTTGGCACTGCAGAAGAACTACTGTATTTGCTTGGTATTTTGATGAATGAGCGCAATGCTCAGCAGCCATTCCCAGTTATTTTAACCGGCCCAGCGGGCAGTGAAGAGTACTTTGAAGCTATCGATGCATTTGTTGGCGCAACATTGGGCATCGAGGCACAGTCTAAATATCAGATAATAGTAGACGACCCAGAGGAAGTTGCTCGCAGTATGAGCAAGCAACTCGAAAAAGTGAAAAAGTTTAGAGGCGCCATGGGCGACGCATTTAGCTTCAATTGGTCACTAAAAATTGAACAAGACTTTCAACAGCCTTTCATTCCCTCCCATGACAGCATGGCTGCACTTCAACTTCATCTAGAACAAAGTAAAAGCAATCTTGCCGCAAATTTACGCAAGGCATTTTCAGGGATAGTCGCTGGAAATGTGAAAGCCGAGGGGATCGCACAAATTAAGAAGCATGGACCATTTGAGCTAACTGGTGACAGCACGTTAATGGATAAGGTCGATACCTTACTGGAATCTTTCGTGAAACAACATAGAATGAAGCTACCAGGCACTGCTTACGAGCCTTGCTACATAGTGAAAAGCCAGAAAAAAGCGATAAATAGTAATTGAATTTAAACTGACGCATTTGCTTACGTTTACTACTTATGTTTAGTAGACGTTTTGCGGTACACTATAATTGTATATTGTTTATTAAATGAATGTTGCGAGCATCGAGTTTTCTTGTTCAATGCTCGAATTGAGGCATGATGGCCTTTTGCTAGTATCAAAATGGCAATGCCCTCTGATTACGCTAGCGCGTTTTACAGACATTCGAATATAGAGAAACGAGAAGTAACGGTCATGAACACCAAGGTTATTCGTCTAATTTTAGCTGGCGTCGCACTATATGCGGTGTTTGTTTTTATGGTTATCGCTTTTTATCCTGACAAGCCCGAAAACATGGATTGGAAAGACCGTGAGGAATACAACCGCGTTCAAATCACTAAATTAAAATTAGGCAGCACAAGAGAGGAAGTTCTCGCACTTCTTGGTTCTCCAGATATCACTGAGGCCAAGCGACAAGGTGCCACCGCCATTCAGGTTATGTTTTTTAGAACACAGCACGTTCGCGCAGACGGTTTGACAACACAAGACGAGTGCACACCACTGCTCTTTGAGAATGACAAATTAATTGCGTGGGGTGAAGGGGCCTACTCCAGTTACCAGAAAAGTTAAAAGGATGGGGAGTGACCAACATCATTTCCACGCTTGAGCGACTTGTAAATCAAGGCGATGCATCGCTTTCTGTTGAGCAACGTATCAATCACTGGTTAAAAAACGCTAAACGAATACTGACGCTAGTTAATGCCAACCCCGCGATTGCTGCTTCCACGTTACATATCGACAACAGCTTACCTTCTGAAACACAGCAACTTTTGCATCTTGCGCTGTTTGGAAAGCTGTGCCGATTGAATGACCATTACTTACAGCATCTTCTTGCATCGCTACTAGCCACTTTTTGGCTGGCTGAGAGTGATGCGCCACGCGATAATACAGTTAATGTGATTCGTTTTTTACGTAAACACAATTTATCTATTTGGATAGATACAATAAAACTACAAAAGGCTTTGAGGTCTGAAAAAAAAGCTAATTACATCGCCGACATTAGGCTTAGTTTAGCTCAACGGTTATGTCTTTTTTCTAGTATCTTTGCCACAAATGTTAAAAAAGAAAATTACGGCCCTCTTTTTTCACAGATTGTGTGTCGCCTTCCCGCACATCATAGACACTATTTTTCGCCGTTGACAACACTATTTGAGCGTCCGCTGCCTGGTGCTAAAGTTTATGCCAATGGTGTACCTGGCGCTCTTGTAGATATCCAGCAAAATCATGGATTTGTATTCATGCTTAGCGACGAAGACGACGACGGTAAGTGGGTTTCGGTATCCTCCATAAGCTTTCCAAGTTCTTTGACGTTATCTTTTGATCATTACATCGCCCTATACACAGACACCGCCACTGCGAGAATAAATCGAGGAGGAACCCCGTTTCTCCCCTTCACATTTGCGATACAACATCCGCCAAAAGCATTACTGACCATAATAGATGAGTTGCAAAAACGTGATGTAGATATTAGTGAGTTGTGTGACAAAATTGAGCTGGTACCGACTTTCAATCATTTTTTGCTGCATACAGCCAGTCAAGATAACCGACTTCAACTTCCCGTAAAGAGCATTAAACAAGCCGTATTAACCTATGGGATTGAACGTGTTGGCGACATGCTCGTGCAGTTTGCACTATTAGAACGATTAACACAGAATCAGTTTCCGCTTATGGCTATGTGCAAGCAGATTACTTTGCTAGCTTGCTCTTTTGCTAGTCATTTTGCTCAGATAGTCGAGTCAAAATTCACACCTCAATCAGCGGCACTCACCATGACTTTTGTCTGCTCTCCGCTATTCACGCTTCCTGGGCTAAAGATTTCCCAAACCTTACCGGTAGATCACGCTAAAATTGTATCTATTAATAGTGCGTTTAAAGTAAAGTCCGACACGCCATGGCTTGCGATCGCTACTGAGTTAGCCGGAAGCTGGCACCAGAGTTCGACATGGCGAGCCGCTATCCATCAATGTGGTAAGCCAAGCAGCGAAGTACCAAACTCACTTCGAAAAGAACAAACAATCTTAGTATTGAGTTTTGCTCTTGCAAAAATGTGCTTGTTTAACCGTGACATGTTTTCAGCCTTGCAGAGCATCGACATAAAATCAATGCTTAACATTTTAAAGATACGTCATGATGATGTGCTCGATGCTTTGGATACAAATACGGTACTTCTTTTTTGTCCGTTGGCGCTATAAATTTAATCGTTTAGCGCTAGTAAAAAATTCATTGTTTTTTAGCGCACAACCAAATTTATCCTGACGAATGGCTATAACTTGCGCCGGCTATCGTATAAAATACGGCAACTTTTGCAGCGCTTTTCTCTTTTTCCCTACAATTTCCATTATAATAAGAAAGCATGCAGAGTTTGGCACATCTCGTACCAAACAAAACTGATTAAACCTAACGATTTTGACAACAGAATTACCAGAGGATCCCTCCACATGACTCAGCAACGTATTACAGTCATTCGCGGTGACGGCATTGGCCCGGATATTATCGATGCAACCACAAAAATTCTTGATAAGGTTGGCTGTGACTTTGCCTATGACTACGCCGACGCTGGTTTAGTCGCACTGGAAGAACATGGCGAGCTTCTACCTCAAGAAACACTAGACCTGATCGCAAAAAACAAAGTTGCGCTTAAAGGTCCTCTCACTACTCCAGTAGGTGAAGGTTTTACCTCTATCAACGTAAGCCTTCGCAAGCAGTTCAAGCTGTACGCGAACCTTCGCCCAGTTATGTCTTTCAAGGGAACGAAAGCTCGTTACGAAGATATTGATATCATTACCGTTCGTGAAAATACGCAGGGTATGTACTCGGGCCTAGGCCAAGTTGTATCAGAAGACGGTAACGAAGCTGAAGCAATGAGTAAAATTACTCGTGACGGTGCTGAAAAAATCGTAACATTCGCTTATGAATTGGCTCGTCGTGAAGGTCGTAAAAAAGTAACTGCAGTTCACAAAGCTAACATTCTTAAGTCAACGTCGGGTTTATTCCTTAAAGTTGCACGTGAAGTTGGTGAGCGCTACCCAGACATCGAATCAGCAGAGATGATTGTTGATAACTGCTGTATGCAGCTAGTTATGAACCCGCATCAGTTCGACGTTATTGTTACGACTAACCTGTTCGGTGACATCCTTTCTGACCTGTGCGCGGGTCTTGTTGGTGGTCTAGGTATGGCACCTGGCGCGAACATCGGTGAAGACTGTGCAATTTTTGAAGCCGTTCACGGCAGCGCACCAGACATCGCTGGCAAAAATCTAGCTAACCCTACTTCAGTAGTTTTGGCTGCAGCTCAAATGCTTGAATACCTAAACATGGGTGACAAGGCAGAAAAAATTCGCGCAGCATTGAAAGACGTGATTGAGTCTGGCGACCGCACTACTCGTGACCTAGGTGGTGAAGCAGGTACAACTGAGTTCACTCAGGCGCTTCTAGACCGTCTTTAAGACGTAATCACATTGAGCGTTTGAAGTATTAACTTCTGATTGAAGCGGGCTTATGGCCCGCTTTTTTTATGTCAACTTGAAAGTGAAGGCGCTCTTCACAAACTGTACTAAAACTGGACTACCCCTTTTTTCATTCGCAATTATCATTTCATATGTACCAATTAAAGTGTGCTGAGCTTTATGACTTTCACCTTACAGAAAATGAATAGCAGCCTAGGCGACTTGGTAATTAAGCCACAAGAAGCACGATAAGGTTATAAAAGTCAGTGCGCTTTGTGTACTCGTTAACAACACTCAGACCGCTAAAGCATACGGCCAAACAAGGCAAAAATCTTTAGCACAACAAGCAAGGAAAGATAATGAAGAAATTAGTTTCAGGTTTATTAGTATTATCAGCGTTAGCCGTTCAAATTCCAGCTGTTAGCGCCCAAGAAACCGCTCGAGAGACCGAGTCAGCCGGCACAAGCTTGCATGCACAGCAACTTATCGACTTAAACAATGCCACGGTGGAGCAACTTGTAGCATTGCCAGGCGTTGGACAGTCTAAAGCAAAAGCTATTGTTAAATACCGTGAAGAAGTAGGCCCTTTTCTTGAAGTTGCTCAACTCACGCAAGTAAAAGGCATCGGCGAGAAAATGCTGAGTAAAATCGAGAGCTACGTGGTAGTGAAATAACAGTTGTAGGTAAGAAGCTAGCCGATTATGTGGCGCAAGCCAAATTCGGCACTAACGTTTAACGATAGTCAATTACCCACAAAAAATGCGCCGAACGGCGCATTTTTATAAACTAAAGGGCTGAATTCCCTACTCTGCCTTGCTACTTTAATACAGAGGCCAAGTATTCTTTAAATTCATCACCTAAAGCAGGATGGCGCAATGCGTATTCCACGTTCGCCTTCATATAGCCCAATTTACTTCCACAATCGTGACTCTTGCCTTTCATATAGTAGGCATCTACTTGTTCAAGCTTCATCAACGCGTCAATCGCATCGGTAAGTTGAACCTCACCGCCAGCACCAGGAGGTGTGAATTCTAGTAGGTCCCAAATCTTTTCAGATAAAACGTATCTACCTACTACGGCCAAGTCAGACGGCGCTTCATCACGAGGCGGCTTTTCCACCATCTTATGGATTTTAGCTGACTCGCCAGGTGCAATAGCGGCCCCATCTAAATCAGCGATACCAAATTTAGAAATTTCTTCTTCTGGTACTTGCTCAACCATAACCTGACTTACACGGCTAGTGTTAAACTTAGCTACCATATCTGCAAGGTTGTCTTTCTTTGGGTTACTTGCTGCATCATCTATGATCACGTCAGGCAGCACTACAGCGAAAGGCGCATCTCCAATGAGAGGGCGCGCGCACAACACAGCATGACCCAAACCATTCGCAACACCTTGACGGATGTGCATGATGGTCACGTCTTTTGGACAAATCGATTGAACTTCCTCTAATAGCTGACGTTTTACACGCTTCTCTAGCGTTGCTTCAAGTTCAAAAGAGGTATCAAAGTGGTTTTCTATACTGTTTTTACTAGCGTGTGTTACTAATATAATTTCTTTTAATCCAGCGGCAACACACTCACTAACTACGTATTGAATCAGCGGCTTATCAACCACTGGCAACATCTCTTTAGGTATCGCTTTCGTCGCCGGAAGCATTCTTGTCCCAAGACCGGCTACAGGAATAACCGCTTTTTTAACCTGACTCATAGTTAATATCCTTTTTTAAATCCTAAATACACGCCCAAATAGACTTTCAGTAGCCTTTCACTTTTTAAGCTGAATTAAATTTTTTGTTCTTATGGCTAATGCAATCGATGTTCCAATTACCTTTTTTAGAGCGCAAGTGTATTGAAAGTGGGCAATTTGGTTCAAATCCATCGAATAGAGCACAAAATTAGGGATAAATAATATCTAATGCACCAAAATAGTGAAAGAGCTAATACTCGATACTGCTTATTACTTCACATTAAGTGTCGCTTTTTTTCACACTTTTATGGGCAACTTTATGGCGAGGACCTGTAATTTGTCTAATCCCATCCCTTAGCCCTTCACGCATAAATCTACCCCGTGCTTTTCCCTGCTCGAAATAGTACCTATTGACAAAATAACGCACTGGTATTGCACAAACATGACGAAGCTTCCAATAAAATGGTACATAGCTGCGACGGGCAAGGATAAGTACATTACGGAATTGATAGTACAGCCTGATTGGTGCGCCTTGCTTGAAAGTCAAACCGTATACCTTAACTCTATCGTCACCTTGTCGGTGTGGCATACAGGCACTTAAGGATTGATAGATTGCCATGCCCTTCGCCCGTGCTCGCCAACACCATTCGTGATCCACACCATCAATGAATAATTCGCTTTCTTTTTCGCCTATTGTCTTAAAGGCGTGTCGAGAAACAAGCATGCCCGATGCGATAATTTGTTTAACTTCCTTTAAATCTTCAGACACTTGCTTTCCTTTTTGAAGTGCACCTTGCTCGATACACTCAGAAAACTGGCAATATATAGAGGGTCCAATCGCTGCAATAGGGCGCTGCGCTTCTAGAGTTGAAAACTGCTTTATTAACTCGTGCGCTATATCCGTGGAGAACAGGCTGTCTTGATCCAAAAGAAACGAATATTCAATTCCCTTATCAAACAACGTTTTCAAACCTATGTTTTGGGCTTCAGCAATTCCTACATTTTCTGAGCAGTGAAGATAAGTAACGTTTTCTGTGGCTAAGACTTGGTGGCTTGATAGAGAATTATCGACCAGGATGATATCCCAATCTGGCCCACTAAAGTTTTTGATGAGTTCACTAACGTGTTTTAAATCTGGATTAAACAGAATTACAACAATACCGACACTCAATGTTTACCAAACCTTTCAAGTAAATGCCTATCAACTTTGTAAGCTAATTTTACCACTTTCCCTGGCATTAAACGCAAAGACAAGACACCGCATGCATAAAAAAAGTTATAAGGCGAAAATTGTTTAAGCTTCGTTATAGCATATATCCGCGCTTTGAACTCGTTAAGCGATTTACTCAAGCCTCGACGTTTGTAGAAATTATTAACTCGCCTAAATTTTAAGAGACGATCTTTTAAATTCCTGAATATGTAGCCTTTCGATGCCAACGTGATCCAGAAGAAATAGTCTTGTGTATTTAACAAATCTCCGTTGTAGCGATGCCCGTCATTAAATACATCATAGCGAATGACTACCGTTGGATGGTTAAGTGAACACCTTCGCGGCAAAATGCGTACAATTTGCCTATGCGAGGCAGGCATGACTCGAGCTCCTACCTTAAAGCCATTTTCGTTGATTTCGGTTAGCGCAGAACCCAGCACTGATATATTGCTATGTTTCTTAAGATAAGTTATCTGTCTTAAAAGCCGGTTTTCTTCTGAAATGTCATCTGCGTCCATCCTAACAAAGAAGGAAGGATTAAATTGCATGCCGAATTCAACTACAGAGTTCATACAATTCGCTAGCCCAACATTAAGGCTATTTTCAGCCAACACGATTCTGTTATCTTTATTGGCCGCTTTTATCAAAACACTCGTAATGCTCTGCGGTACAGGACCATCAGTCACAATGACAAAAAGAAAGTTCGAGTAAGACTGACTGACAATACTATCTATAGCTTCACTCAGCCATTTAGCGTTGTCAGCTTGATAAACCGCCATAGCGACAATTGATTCAACGTGCTGTTTTTGATTGTTGTTGTGAAGAATTTGGAATTGATTTATCAAGAAAATTACCAGCGCAAAAAGTAACAATGAAAATAAAGGCGCCCTTTACGGCGCCGTTATTCACAAGATATGTTACAGAGAATTTGTGTAGTCTGCCATTAATTTAAATAAACTATGCTGTGATTCGTTTAACGAAGCGTAGAACGCTCCAAATGTGCTGAATTACCAAACTGTATACCACCAGTAAGCCAATGAAGCCCCAAAACATAACAGCTTCAGCAATTTGATACACTTCACCCAAAATACCAATTAGGCAATAGCACGCACCAAGCATCAAAATGGCTAGCAGTGATTTTCGACTACTTAAACCCGCTCTCATAAAGATATTGTGAAGATGCTGACGGTCAGGTTTAAGCATCGACTGTCCCTTTCGAGCACGGCGATACATTATGGCCGCCATATCCATCAAGGGAAGTCCCACTAACCAAACCGCTGTAATAGGTCTAAACGCCGCAGTGTCGCCTTGGGTGTGGTCTACAAGCAACCAAACGATAGTAAGGCCAACAAACATACTACCTGCATCACCCATAAATATTTTGTTGCCTTTGAACCCTTTCCAACTCAGATTGAATGCTAAGAAGGGGACAATTGCAGCCACGATAATGAGGGGTTCCATAATAGAGGCGCCATTACCGGTAAAAATCAAAAAACCGGCCACGGTTAGCAAAATCACAAGGCTCATTCCGCCTGCTAGGCCATCAATTCCGTCAATCATATTGAAAGCGTTAATAACGCCTACCACACAAATAATCGTAAAGAAATAACCGCCAAGGTCGAGGAAGACTTCGCCCGTGCCAAAAATATTCCCTAATGAGGTGACATAGTTTTGCGCACTCCACGCCATGATAGCTGCCACACCAAATTGACACATCAAACGCCCTTTAGCACTGAGGTCGAATCTATCATCAAGCATGCCTAGCAATACGACAAATGCAGAAGCCGTAAAAAAGAGGGGGTTATTCTTCATCCACACATCCGTGGCGACGCTAGCTACAAGTACTGCCATAAAAATAGCGACGCCGCCTGTCAGCGGAACAATTCCTGCGTGCCTCTTCCTTGCGGAAGGCTGGTCGACTAAACCAAATTGATGGGCCAGTGGTGTCATGACCACTAAAAGAATAAGCGCAACAAAAAATGCAGTGAAAAGTGGGACAAACTGCAAATAAGCTAGCATAAAACACACAACCTCGCGTCACCGACTTTTACAATTTTCTTAATAGTCAGTGCACATATAAATTTTGATAAAGAAATAAATCTCGCTTCCATTTTTTTACAGCTTCCATTTTTTTCCAGCGCGATGAGGACATCTTGTAATGAATATGCGATTAGAAAACGCTGCTATATTATAAGACATTTGTACAAGTAACCACCCTATTCGCAGAAATAACGTCCAAAACACATTAAATTGTGCCTCTCGCCTAGAAATCTTGTTAGTGCTCTCGCAACTTTCAGCTCATCGTCAACATAACTTTATAATGAAACGCAAGTGCGCTGTATGATTGTTCCCTGAGCACCAGGAATTAAATTAAAACCATTCGTGAACTTGTACAGACCTTCGGGGTCTTGATAGTGAATCAAACATTATAGCAAGTGCGATAGCAAACATGCTTTTTTCAAAACTTATGTTATCCTAGCGCGAAATTGCTATATGGATATGAAAGCTAATGTTCAAACAATTATCAGGTCTCCTTATGCCTATCTTAGCTACGATAGGGTTAGTCGGGTGCACAAGTAGCCCTAGAGTCACACAAGCCGACATTCCTTTGGTGCATTCTTCTCTTGCTTATTCGCTTGCACCAGAAGAAGAGATTGCAATAAATATTCCAAAAGCCAATATTTATCATGATACGCAAGAGTCGTTTTTAATACGCTTTAACGGCTATCAATATGAAACGTCAAAGCATTACATCTCTGCGACAGGCAACAAGTGTATTCGGTTTTCATTACAAAAAACCGAGACAGATTCGCAAGCGCAACGCAAACTGACGACGTGTCAACGAAACGGCCAATGGCGAGTTATAACTCCATTAGTTGCGTCTGCTACGGCGCAAGGTAATTAGTTCAATGAAGTTTATGGATATACGAAAAAACCTAAAAGTTTTGGCTCTGGCAGTTTGTACCTCTTCAATATTAAGCTTATTTACAAGCTACTCTACAGCCCAGAGTGTAGAACAGTTACAACAATTAAGAGAAAGGGCCCAACAAGCGCAGAGTAGCGGTGTATCAGCCCCGTCTGTATCTCCGCTTAGCATTTCAACACAACGAACACTTCCTGGCGCTAGCAGTTCGACTAACACTACGGGGCAATTTTCTACGCAGCCGCGAAATGGTGTGAATTTGCCCGGCGAGCCTACAATCGACACTGTGTTTCCAGCGCAAGCGCCTATGGAAAACCCGCCTTTCGCTGCAAATTTGTTCATAGGCGGTTTTGAATCCGAACGCAGTACAGGCCTTAACGATAATTACCTAGTTGCACCTGGTGATAAAATTTCAATTTGGTTGTGGGGCGCAGTAAATTTTTCCGATGTAGTTACCGTTGATAACCAAGGGAACATTTTTATTCCTAACATTGGTCCTATACGTGTTGCCAATACGCCTGCTGGAAGCGTCAATCAAACGGTTACAGCCAAAATTAGGCAAGTATACACTTCAGACGTAAATGTTTACGTCAACCTTTTAACTTCAACACCTGTTTCTATTTTTGTATCTGGACCAGTATTAAGACCTGGGCAGTATGCTGGCCTCGCTTCAGACAGCGTACTTTATTATTTAAAACGCGCTGGGGGCATAGACTTCAGACGAGGCAGCTTCAGACAAATAGATGTTGTCCGCAATGGAGAAGTGGTTGCCACCGCCGATTTATATGCATTTTTTAGAAGCGGTAAGCTTCCTCAATTATCGTTTAAAGATGGCGATACCATTTTAGTGCACCCAATTGGCAACACTATTGTTGTTGAGACGGGCGCTCGCAATAGTTTCACGTTTGAGTTTCTAAACGAAGAGCTTAATGGTGGCGTTGTAAATTATTTTGCTCGTCCAGGTGAGTTCGCGTCTCATGCATCTGTTTCTGGTGTGAGAAACAATAAACAATTTGCTCGTTATTTAGACCTAGAGGAATTTGCATCTCTTCCTTTAAGCGCTGGTGATACAGTTGAATATTTGGCTGACTATGAACCACAAATTTATCGCATCAACGTTGCGGGCGCTTTTGCTGGTGCTTCACAGGTAATGGTTGACAAAGGTACTCGCCTAATTGATGTATTAGATCATATTGAAGCAGACACTGCCTTGTCTGATACACAAAATATCTACCTTTTAAGAGAGAGCGTTGCCGTTAAGCAAAAAGAAATTATAGAAGAAGGGTTACAGCGCCTAGAACGGAGTATGTACACTGCTCCAATTAGCTCAACAGGTGAAGGAACAATCCGAGCGCAAGAGGCTCAGTTAGTTGCCGACTTTATTGCGCGGGCCCGACAAGTAGAGCCTCAGGGTAGAGTTGTCGTTTCTGAAAACGGTGACATTGCAAACATACTGTTAGAGCCAAACGATACCATTGTCATACCTGAAGTGACTGACTTGGTTCATGTAGGTGGAGAGGTCTTGCTTCCTCAAGCAGTTGTGTTCAACCCAGAAGCAACAGCCGAAGATTATATCGCATGGGCCGGTGGCTTTACTGAGCGAGCCGAAGATGAGCGGATCCTTATTCTCCGTAAAAACGGTAATGTTACCTTTACAAGCTTGAACAGCTCTTTCTTATCAAACGATGAGAATAAGCTTGAACCAGGCGATCAGATTATCGTTTTAGCAGCGATAGACACTAAATTACTTCAAGCAGTGAAAGACATTACTCAAATTGTGTTTCAAATTGCTGTTGCCGCCAATGTGATAACTGACTAGGCATGGTAGCGTTCAAAGACCAGCTCTACACATGGCGAAATGTGATTTTTGCGCTTTTCCTGCGGGAGCTTCAAAGTAAGTTCAATGATAAGTTTGGGTTGGGTTGGGCCTTTCTTGAGCCACTCAGCTTTATATTGGCGCTCTCGTTCTTACGAGGGCGAATAACTGGTGGAGATGTTCACACTATCCCTATTTTCGTTTTCATGATGGTGGGTCTGATGGGGCTTCAGTCATTTACGAAAATCTTTCAGAAAGTTTCAACATCTATCAAGCGCAATTCGCCTCTTTACGCGTTCAGGCAAGTCCAACCAATGTCTGCAGTAATAACGTCAGGGTTTTTGGAGTACTCAATAAAAGTTGTTGTAGGCCTTCTTCTGGCCCTAGTTCTCTATCTAATGGATTTAACCTTTGAGATCTTCGATCCTCTTTTATTTATTTTTCTTTGTTTAATGTTGGGAATATTTTCAATTTCTTTCGGGCTAATTTTCGCTATAGCAGCAGCCTTTGTACCTGAAGTAGACAAAGTAAAGTCTTTGATGGTTCGGCCGCTTATGTTTATCTCATGCGTTTTTTTTAGTCTGCAAGATATACCTGAAGAGTATTGGCCCTATCTAACTTGGAATCCGTTGGTTCATTTCAACGAACTTGTACGCTACTCATTCTTTGAATCCTACGGTAATAAAGGGGTGTCTCTGCAGTTTTTTGTTATCGTAACCATCTCTACACTATTTCTTAGCCTTTCGATGTACCACATAACTTGGAAGAGGGTGCTGTCTAGATGATAAGAATTGAGAATTTAACCAAGAGCTACCCAAGCAAATTGGGTCCTCAATATATCTTCAAGAATTTAAATTTTGATTTCCCTACAGAAAACAACGTTGCCATTCTCGGCAAAAATGGCGCAGGTAAATCAACCCTTTTTAGGATGCTAGCCAAAAGCGAATACCCTGACAGCGGTCGTGTTTTAACAAACAAATCAATGTCTTGGCCTGTCGCCCTTCAAACGGGGGTTCATCCCCAAATGACGGGACGCGAGAATACGCGATTCGTTGGTAGAATTAATAACGTTGAATCCCTTCCTGAATATGAAGAAAAAGTGCAGAAGTTCGCTGAGTTAGGTAAGCGCTTTGATCTACCTGTTAAAAATTACTCTTCCGGGATGCGTGCAAAGCTAGTGTTTGCCTGCTGTATGAACATTAACTTTGATATTTATCTTATCGACGAAGCAACATCGGTTGGCGACCCACTTTTTAGAAAAAAAGCACGTCTTTCACTCAAGGAAAAAAGTGAACAAGCTGGAGTGATTATGGTTAGCCATGAACTCGACCAAATTCGCGAGTTCTGTACATCTGCGGTTATTATTGATGAAGGCAAGCTTACTTATTATCACGATCTCGAAGAAGGCATCGACATGTACACCCAAGACGCAGACAATAAGAAATTACTCAAATAGGTTTTATCACAGTGGAAAAATCTCTCACAAAGCTTAACGCCCTCCTCAGTAAGCATAAAATGCTTCTGCTCGCGCTCCCATGGTTCCTCTACGCCATATACCTTATACTTTGGGCTGCTCCACAATATGAAAGTCAGAGCCAACTGATTGTTAAATCGAGCGAAGGTGGCAGTAGCTTTGACCCATCATCACTGCTAATGGCAGCAGGTGTTTCTGGAGTTTCAGGCGGCACGGAAAGTCAGTTGGTAGAAGCGTACATTCAGTCTGCTGACATGATCAAGTATCTTGATGAAACTATCGAGCTACGTAAGCACTACATGTCGGACAAAGCCGACGTCTTTAGCGGTCTTTCACCTTCGCATAAACAAGAAGACTTTTATCAGTTTTATCTTGACCATGTAGAAGTAAGCGTCGATTCGACGTCTTCTGTTATAAGTTTGCGCACCCGGGCTTTTGACGCTGAATACGCGCAAGTCATCAACCAAGCTATCGTTCAAAAAGCTGAAGAATTTATCAACAACATCAATAACAACCTTGCGAAATCAAAACTTTCCTTTGCAAAAGGTGAACATGAAATTGTTGAGCAAAAGCTGCAGCAAGCTAAAACCGAGATATTAAGCTTTCAATCTGAGTATAACGTTCTTGACCCTTCTGCTGAAGGTGCAGCTTTTCAGCAAATTGCATTTTCTTTGCAAGCTACGCTTGCCCAGAAAAGAGCGGAGCTAAGCACCATGTCAACCATGATGTCGAACGTTGCACCTGAAATCATAAACATCAAACGCGAAATTACAGCGCTTCAAAAAGAAGTGGAAAAGCAAAAGGAACGTATAAGTACTGCAGAAGGAGAAAGTGAAGCTCTTTCTGTAAGCGAGCTAATGGCGCAGTACAGTAACCTTCAAGTTCAGCTACAGCTCGCTATTCAAGCGTATTCATCGTCTCTCATCACTTTAGAAAATGCGCGCGTTGAAGCGTACCAAAAACTTCAGCATTTAGTTACGGTAGAGTCGCCTACTCTGCCAGATGACAATGCGTATCCAACGGTAATCTACAACCTTGTTTTATTCGGTGTTTCGCTGCTTCTTATTTACGGCATTGTAAGAATCGTTGTTGCGACAATCCGCGAGCTTTAATCAACGCGAGTTAACATACTGAACGGATATCGGCTAAGCAGCTTAAGACTTAGCCGATTGACACCACTTTAGTGAAGTTTATCGCCCAAATCTTGTGTCTTTAAGCTAGCTCTAGTATAAGAAGCTATCCGCTACGGACTACTATCAAAGAGCCTAAACAATAAGTGCTCTACAATAACAACCATAAGCAATGTGGAATTAAAATATAATTATGAAACCATCTAACGATACTAGCTTTTTTGGTCATCCAGGGGGCCTGAGAACGCTATTCTTTACAGAAATGTGGGAGCGCATGAGTTATTACGGTATGCGCGCGCTACTTGTTCTTTTCATGACAGCAAGCTTACAAACGCAAGGATTAGGTTTTACTGTAGCAACGGCTGGTGCAATATACGGCCTATACACAGGCGCGGTATACTTCTTAGGCTTGCCGGGTGGTTGGCTCGCTGACCGCTTAATTGGCGGCAAAAAAGCCGTATGGTATGGCGGCTTAATTATTTTCGCAGGCCACGTTGTTCTTGCTATCGATTTACAGAACCTTTTCTTTGTCGGCCTTATCCTTGTTGCTTCGGGTACGGGCTTACTTAAGCCAAACATTTCAGCCATGGTTGGGCAGCAATATGGCGACGATGACGGCCGTCGAGACAGTGGATACGCATTGTATTACATGGGTATCAACATCGGCTCGCTTATCGCGTACCTAGTTACAGGTTACCTTCAAGAGAACTGGGGCTGGCACTATGCGTTTGGCGCTGCAGCCATCGGTATGGCTATCGGTCTTATCCAGTACTACTTCAGCAATCGTTCACTTTCTGCTGAATCTGTTGCACCTGCAAACCCTTACCAAGGTGCGGCTAAGCAGCGTGCGTGGACCGCGGTATTTGCCGTACTTGCGCTTGCAATTGTAGTGATTGTTCTAGCACACATGGGCACGATTGTTATTGAGCCTGTGGTATTGGCCCAACAGGTTGCAGTAGCATTTACCGTTATCTTCTTCCTTTACTTTGGCTTTATCTACTTCAAAGGCGAGTTGAGCGACAACGAGAAGAAACGCATGTGGGCACTATTTTTAGTGTGTGTTGCCTCAGCGTGTTTCTGGTCAGGCTTTGAACAAGCTGGCTCTTCACTTAACTTATTCGCACAGAACTATACCGACCGTGCTCTTGAAAGCGGCTCGCTACTTACATCTTGGTTCGGAATGGATGCAATTCCAACTGTTTGGTTCCAGCTTTCTAACTCGCTGTTCATCATTATCTTATCGCCGTTTTTCGCCGCACTTTGGATAAACCTAGCGAAGCGAATGATCGATCCGTCTTACACCATTAAATGCGCTATTGGTATTGTCATTATGGCATCAGGCTTCTTGGTCATGTTTATGGCGTCTCAATACGCCGCGCAAGGCCTTAAAGTTGCACCTATGTGGCTTGTTACCACTTACTTCTTACACACTGTCGGCGAGCTTTGCCTAAGCCCAGTAGCGCTAAGTGCAGTAAGTAAGCTGTCACCTAAGCGTTTTGCGGGGCAAATGATGGGTGTATTCGTATTGACGTACTCTATCGGTAACATCATTGCAGGTCTTCTATCAGGCAACTTCGACCCTGAAAATGTTGAACAAATGCCAGACCTTTATCTGCAAATTGCTTTATTCAGCATTGCCATTGCTATTGTAATTGGGTTGATGAGCTTTAAATCTCGCTTTTGGGAAAAAGCAGGCATAGAGCAAAAAGCGTAAATTGTGGTTAGCATGTTTTAAGTGCTAGCCGATTACCCTACAATAACCGCCGCAACGTTAAGTTCCGGCGGTTTTTTATTAAGGGTTGAGTAACCTATGAAGTTTTATTTTTCTACAAGAAACATTCCAGCCTTAAAAGGTCTACCTCTTACCGAGCGTGTTAAGTTGCTAGATCAAGCCGCGAGACGGCTTTCCGTGCCAGAGAAAACGCTATTGAATGTGCTTAAGTTACTCGTCATTGTTCCTGTCTTCGCATTAATTCTACAGACAGCGTCAAATTGGACCTCGTTACTGTGGGCTTTTGTGGTATTTTTAATTTACCCTTTGGTTATAAAACCTATTCAATATTCCATCTGCGCAAAGTATATTGCGCAACCGTCTAGCAAGGAGAACGCATGAAGACCATCTTAGTCACTGGTGGTGCTGGCTATATAGGTAGTCACACGGTTTTACAGTTACTTGAACAGAACTACAGCGTTGTAGTACTTGATAATCTCTCTAACGCAAGCGCAGAGTCACTTCGCCGAGTAGAAGAACTAACCGGTAAGTCTGTAACCTTCGTTCAAGGCGACATTCGTGACACCGCCGTATTAGATGATATTTTTAGCGAGCACAGCATATTTGCTGTAATTCATTTTGCTGGTTTAAAAGCTGTAGGAGAATCGGTTCAAAAGCCACTTTCTTATTACGAAAACAATGTCTACGGCACGCTTACACTTTGTAAGGCTATGCAAAAGCACGATGTGAAAAACATCGTATTCAGCTCGTCTGCCACAGTATACGGCGATCCGGCGTCATTACCTTTACGCGAAGATATGGCAACAGGTCAGCCTACTAATCCATATGGCATGTCAAAGCTAATGGTTGAACATATGCTCAGCGACCTCTATGTATCTGACAACAACTGGAATATTGTACTACTTCGTTATTTCAACCCCGTCGGTGCGCACCACTCTGGTCAGATTGGCGAAGATCCTAATGGTATACCAAACAACCTCATGCCTTATATTTCACAAGTTGCCACAGGTAAGCTTGAGCAACTAAGCGTATTCGGTGATGACTACGACACAGTGGATGGCACTGGTGTGCGTGATTATATTCACGTAGTTGATTTGGCAAACGGACACTTAAAAGCGCTAGACCGTTTATCGCTCAATATGGGATTGGACAAATACAACCTAGGTACTGGTCAGGGCTATTCGGTGCTGGAAATGGTCAAAGCGTTTGAAAAAGGCTCGGGTAAAACCGTTCCTTATAAGATTGCGCCGCGAAGAAGTGGCGATGTGGCCGCATGTTACGCTGACCCAACTAAAGCAGCAACAGAGCTCAACTGGCATGCTGAAAAAGGGTTAGAAGATATGTGTGCAGATACATGGAACTGGCAGTCTCAGAACCCAATGGGCTACCCTAAAGACTGAGTAATGCTAATGTCGAGCACTTTTTTACTCAGTGCTCGACTTTTGACTAATTCCTTCAACCTTTTTTCTTGGCTACCATAAATAAAAAAATTTAGGTCGCCCTGTGAAACACTTTGTTCCTTCTCTCTTTTTACTGTCAGTTTCATCTAGCCTTCAAGCGATTACTATCAGTGAAATTGCCCCTGTTCACTTTGGCTCTGTTTTTGCCCAATCTAGTTTAGCCTGCTCAATGTCCAAGTTTGGTGTCATCTCTGGGGCGTGTGATACAACTGATATTGATATTACGCTAGGAGAGGTGTTGGTGACCAACTTGCCAAGAAATAGCAGAGTACAAGTTATGATAACGGGAAGCACGAATACAGCTCTAGAATACGCACCTATCGCGGAACTCACGGGAGCGAAGGGCGGAACGGTTTTATTATACGATAATCAACCTGTTAATGTCACTGTGAAAGGGAATGGTGCGGATTTTACGATAACTGTTTTCGGTACTCTAACCTTACAAAATGATTTATCGCTGTCAGGTGCATACACCGCTGATTACACACTTGAAGTTAATCAACTTTGAGTGTGTATCAGCTGAAAAATTAATTAAAATTAGACGTTTCTATTTATTATCGATATCGTCTTTTTCTTTATCTTCTTTTTTGCCTTCTTCCGGAAGGTTGTAAGAATCAAAGTCACTACCTTCTAACATAGCCTCGAAATCGGCAAAATCATCCAGTTGCTCATCGTCAATTGCTTTGTCGCCGCTTTGTCCATCGGTAACGCGAAATTCTAAGTTCTCAAAATAGGCATTTCTAACGAATGCATAGTCGTCTATAGATTGCTCTAGTTGCGCTTCTTGATCCATCAACTGTGCGCGAGCCTCAAGTATAGATATTCCAATTCGAGCTAAATTAACGGTGCCGTCAATTAATGTCATAGGGAAAGCAAACCCGTCAACGTAGTCACCGGTAAAACTTCTAGGGTCACTTGGGCCTAAAAATGGCAGCATCAAGAATGGCCCTGTCTCTACGCCCCACACGGCAAGAGTTTCTCCAAACTGCTCTCGTTTTCTTTCGATACCAATTTTGCTCGCAACATCAAATGTACCAACTAAACCGACGGTCGTATTGATAAGGAAACGTGCAAGACTATCCAAACCATCATCCACTTTTCCTTGAAACACATTGTTCAAAAAGTTGGCCGGCTCTTGCAAATTATCAGTGATATTTACTAGACCCGTTCTCGCTACTTTAGGCATAACAGTAACGTATGTGACGGTTACTGGACGCAAAATATAAGCGTCTAGCACTTCCCAGTTGAATTCCCATATTTCTCGGTTGGTAGATTCGAAGGGGTCACGAGGGTTAGCTGTGTCGACTACGACATTATCCGATTGTGCTGCTTGCGCCTGCTCTTGAGCGTTATTACTCGCGCAGCCACCTAGAAAACCTGTGGCAATAATCAACCCAGCTATGAGTGATTTTGACAAATCCATACTTATAATTCCTTATCAATAATAACGCTGATTGGAGAGAGTTCGTTGGTTACAACAGAACTGTTCATACTGCCCTGCCACTCTCCTTCAGAAACTGCCACATTACCATCTTTTGAAAGTCTGGCGGTAATCACAACATCAGTAAGCGTAGCAAGGGTAAACTGAGGCATCATGGCATTTTGTGTAGTTAATTCTACAGAAACGGGAAAATCGCCTATCGGCAGTTTAACTACCGCCGCAGGCATTTTATTACTCGAGCTTGCGTCTTGCGCGAAAACAATTAAAAAGCCATCTTTAGGTGCATCAACTTTGGCTTCTTCTGACAACGTCACACTAACACTGAAGCCTGTTTCTGACGGCTGAGTGTCTATCACCTGGGAATCACTGCCTTCACGTGACATACTCTGCATCGCAGCGTCAGCGTTTTGCAACGCAGCCATTTCGCTCGTATTACCTTCAAGCTCATTGATTCGCATAACTAAGCGCTGTGCCATGTCACTGTCAGCAGGCAGTTTACCTTCAACCTGCTGATAGAAACGACGGGTATTTTCCAAATCACCAAGCTGCGCAGAGACCACTGCCATCATAAGCGCAAGATTATCGTTCTCAGGGTTGTCATTAAGCAAGCCCAATAGGATAGACTGCGCTCGCGCTAAGTTGTTTACATCACCCGTGGTCATCAACGCTTGAGCCAGTGTAATACGATTCGCTGTATTTGACGGCGCTAGGCTTACCGCTTTATCAATCGCTTCAATAGCTTGCACTTCTTGTCCGATGCTCAGCATTAATCTGCCAAAATACATCCACCCGGTATCATCCTCAGGCTCCTCGCGAAGCCGCTGACGAATGGCCAATGCGAGACTTGCAATATCTTGCTGAGAAAGGTTATTTGCATTACCGCTGGCTAACTGCTGACTTAACGCGGATAACGCTTCAATCGCCTGGTTAGCTTGAGCCACCCTACTCATTTGATTGACTTGGCCATATACAATTGCGCCACAAGCAATGGCCAACACGCCGCCAATTGCCAGAGGTAACTTAGCGTTTCCCGTCTTGTGAGACTTAAATGCACTTTCATCTACCAATGCAACTTTTAGCTCGTCCACCGCTTGGCGCTTGTCATGCTCGCTAATGAGCCCCTCTTGCATTTCGCGTTCTAATTCAACTAAACGTTGTTTTACAATTTGCGTATTGCTTAAACTGTCTTGTTTAGCGTGGTTTTTACTACGCAACCAAGGAAAAGCGATGATCAAGAGAACAAGGGTGATTAAGCCTGAAACAATGATATAAAACTCAGACCAACTCATTCTTTCTCTCGCTTTAACATTTCATCGGCTTTGGCTAATTTAGCGGCCATATCTTCTGGTGGTGTTACCGACTTGCGGCGAACAACCACAATTAAGGCAATGATAACAAACAACACAGGACCAGCCCAAAGCCAGAACGTCGCGGCAGTCACAGGTGGTTGATAGTGCACGAAATCGCCGTAGCGTGACTTCATAAACGCAATCACCTCATGCTCCGATTTGCCTTGCTTTAAAAGTGAGTAGACTTTACGGCGCATATCATGGGCAATCATGGCATCACTGTCAGCAATGTTCTGGTTTTGGCACATTGGGCAGCGCAATTCGGCTGTCAGCCTCAAAAAACTCTCGCGCTGGGCTGGCGTGTCGAATGTAAATTTATCCTCGGCCGCGTTTACCGAATAGGTACAGAACACAAATAATAGTGCAACAATACTGAATGCGGCCTGTTTAAAGTGTGAAAGATAAGCTGCGCCTTTGGCGCTTTGCTGAAGCAAGCTGCCAGAAGCAACTGAATGTACTAAGTTGTTCACTCGCCCTCCTTTGCATTTGCCGCTGTGCTCACCACCGCATCACCATCTACCTTTTTGCTGTCGCGAACATCGCCATTTGCCTTCGCAACAAGCTTTTTATACAGCGGGCCAACTTTTGTATTCCACACACGCTCGTTAATATCGCCAATATGGTGCATACGAATTATACCTTCAGCATCAATAACGAAATGCTCAGGCGCGCCAGTCACCCCTAAATCAAGGGATGTATCGCGATACACATCGAAAATATTGTAAGCATAAGGATTACCGTAGCGGCTAAGCATATCGGTGACTTCTTGCTGAACGCGGCTTAGCGTTTTAGTACCGAAGTCTGGATCTAAGTCTTGGTCGAAATATAATCCGACAATGTGTACACCTTGCTCATTTTTCAGTTGAGTCAGGTAGGGCATTTCAACGGCGCATGTTACACACCACACCCCCCAAACATTTAATATCGTGACTTGGCCCTTTAAATCTTCGGGCGTATAGGTAATGTCTGGCTGCATCAAATCAGGAAGAGAAAATGCAGGTAACGTTTTATCCTGTACCTGTGAGTCTAGCTCACGCGGATCTGAGAAAAGCCCCTTAAACAGGAAAACAACTAGCAAAGAGAACAACACTAATGGAATGGCAACGAGTGGTGCTTTTTTCATTGTGCGCCTCCTTTCACTGAAGTATTTGATGTTGCTGCTCCTTGAGTGTGAGGTTGCAATGCCTCGTTCTCACCTTTACCACCAAATACACGCTTTATCTTTTTCACTTTCGCCATGCGGTAACGCTTATCACTGATAGAGAGGATACCGCCAACGGCCATCACAACTGCTCCTGCCCATAACCAGATGACAAACGGCTTTATATAAATACGAATAGCCCAAGCCCCGTTATCTAAAGGCTCGCCCATGGCAATAAATAAGTCTCTGGTTAGGTTTGAGTGAATAGCGGCTTCTGTCATTGGCATGCGCTGCACAATATACAGACGCTTTTCTGGCTCTAAATGCGCGATCAGCTCATCGTTTTGATACACGTCAAACACGCCCTTATCCGCTTCAAAATTAGGCCCTTGAACCTTACGCACATCTTTGAAGTTAAACTCGTAGCCACCAAGAGAAACGGTATCGCCAATGTCCATGCGCACATCGCGCTCCATTTCATAGTTAGAAACCAGCGTAATACCAATAATGCAAATGGCGAAGCCTACATGACCTAACACCATGCCCCAGTGGCTTGGCGTAAGTTTGCGAAGTTTAGAAAGAACCGACGTGTTTTCAGCATTATTTTTAGCACTACCAGATGGCATCGCCGACAAGCGCTGCATCACCTCTTGCACTGTGGTGACCAATATCCAAAACACCAATACCATCCCCAACACACCCATATAGGTGGGCTCATCGTAAGCAAAATTCACTAGCACACCAGCGCTTAAGGCAATGCCGCCGGCAATTAAAAGCTGCTTTTGCAGTTCACTGGCTGTTTGCTGTTTCCAACGCGTTAACGGGCCAAGCCCTAGCATCAATACAAAGGGCACAATCAGTAAAGTAAACATTTGGTTGAAGAAAGGCGCGCCCACCGAAATGCTGCCTAGGCCTAACTCTTTGTGAACAAGCGGTAGCAAAGTGCCAAGTAGTACGACTAACGTTGCTGCGCAAAGAAACACATTGTTGCCCATTAACAATACTTCTCGCGAAAACGCTTGATAGCGACCAGGGCTTTTAAGTGAGGCTGCACGCATAGCGTAAAGCAATAAGCCAAAACCGCTAAGCACAATTAATATGCCTAAGATGAATAAACCACGTGTAGGATCACTAGCGAATGAGTGCACCGAAACAATTACACCAGAGCGTACTAGAAAAGTGCCTAGCAAGCTTAAACTAAATGCCGCAATAGCAAGCAGTACTGTCCACGACTTAAACGCTTTACGCTTTTCAGTGACCGCAAGCGAATGCATAAGAGCAGTGCCCACCAGCCATGGCATAAAAGACGCATTTTCAACAGGATCCCAGAACCACCAGCCGCCCCAACCAAGTTCGTAATACGCCCACCAACTGCCTAGCGCAATACCTACTGTTAAAAACGCCCACGCAGAGATGACCCAAGGGCGAGACCAGCGAGCCCAAGTTGAATCTAACTGACCCGATATTAATGCAGAAATAGCAAAGGCAAATGCTACTGAAAAGCCCACATAACCCATGTAGAGCATAGGCGGGTGAATGATCATGCCAAAGTCTTGTAGCAGCGGGTTTAAATCTCGCCCGTCTACAGGAAAAAACGGCAACATGCTGTTAAACGGGTTTGAGGTTAGCAGCATGAACAGATAAAAACCAATACCTACCATTCCCAACACTGAAAGTACTCTTGCCACCATAGCAAGAGGAATGCCCTTGCTAAAAATGGCCACTGCCACTGTCCAAACTGAAAGCATCAGCACCCACAGTAAGAACGAGCCTTCATGTCCGCCCCACACGGCGGTAATTTTGTAATAAATAGGAAGTCGACTATTTGAATGCTGTGCCACGTAAGCCACACTAAAGTCATCGGTGACAAAAGCGTAGGTTAAACACACATAGGCGATAAGGGTAAAGGTGAATAGCCCAATAGCTAGAGGTTTAGCGGTGGCCATAAGGGTTTCATGCTGACGATGTGCGCCCCATAGCGGGTAAACCGCCAATAAAATAGACAGTACTAACGCAAGGGTCAGTGCAATATTTCCAATCTCAGGCACCATACTTTACTTGCTCCCAGCACCGTTTGAAGATTCGTAGCTTGGCACATTGTCGGGTTTTATGTGCTTAATACCCTTCATTTTTTCAGCAAGCTCGGGAGGCATGTACTCTTCATCGTGTTTTGCAAGCACTTCTTGCGCTTTAATGTTACTTGCGCCAGTCAGTACGCCAGTGGCCACAATACCTTGACCTTCACGGAACAAATCAGGAAGAATGCCAGTGTAAGTCACAGTAACGGTAGGGCCGGTATCTATTAGGTCAAAACTCACTGCTAAGCTTTCACTGTCGCGCTTCACACTTCCAGGAACCACCATTCCACCTATTCGAAGACGCTGGCCTACCTGTGGCTTTTGCCCATTTTTGCCTTCTATGATCTCGCTTGGTGTATAGAAAAGGTCAATACTGTCGTTTAGTGCGTAAAGCATCAATCCAATTGCACTTACAATTAAAAAACCGATAATTCCCACTACGGCTAGTCGCTGCTTTCGTCTCGGGTTCATGCAACTCTCACTTCGAAAAAACTAATAAATGATAAAAAACGCAAGTTAATGCTAAGTACTGGCTTGCTGTTGCTGTCGCGCTTTTTTAATTCGCGCTTTGCGTTCTTTTTCCACCACAACTTGCTGTAAAAGGTTGCGGTGTTTGATAAAACTCTGAATAGCGATAATTGCCATGGCCGCAAATGTAACGCCAAACGACAGCCACACATAAAACGCATAGCCGCCCATATTGATAAAATCGGCAAAGGATTCAAACTGCATATTAGCTGCCCTCCTTCAAACTAGGGTTTGCTGAATCGCTGGGCTGTTTTGGCGTCATCCCGCTCATCTGCCCTATAGCCAGCGCTTGCACCCAAGGTCTGTGCATTTCTCGTAACACAATTTCATTACGCAAGCGCACCGTGGTTACCGCGCCGATAAAAAAGGCAAAACCTAATAAGTTAATTAACAACGGCCACAGCATTTCAGGTGCAATTGATGGGTTGTCGAATTTACTGATGGTCGCCCCTTGGTGTAACGTGTTCCACCATTCTACCGAGTAGTGAATAATAGGGACATTTACTACACCCACAAGTGCCATCACGCCAGCCGCTTTGCCCGCTTGCTGTTTGTCTTCAAATGCACCATAAAGGGCAATAACGCCCATGTACAAGAAAAGTAGAATAAGCTCTGAGGTAAGACGTGCATCCCACACCCACCATGCGCCCCACATGGGCTTGCCCCAAGCCGCTCCAGTGAACAGTGCGACAAAGGTCATCACTGCGCCAATCGGTGCCATTGCAATCATGCTCATATAAGCGGTGCGCCACTGCCACACCATGCCCACAAGAGCTGCTACTGCCATGGCAACGTAGGTGCCCATAGACAAAATGGCGCTAGGCACATGAATGTAGATAATCCGAAAAGAATCACCCTGCTGGTAATCCTGAGGTGCAAAGGCCAGGCCCCATACGGTGCCTACACTTAAACACACTAAAGCACCAACCCAAAACCAAGGCTGTAACGTTAAACAAAGCTGGTAAGCGCGCTCTGTTTTTGCATATGGGTGTAACCACTTCCACATTAGTTTTGACTCACTTTTAAAGAATACGCAATGGCAAACGGTGCCAATGCCGCAGCCAGTAAAAGCATGGCGGCAATAATAGCAAGTTGCGCATGATAAGGTAATTGCAGTGCGGCAGAATCCACAGCCGACGTGGCAAATATCAGTAACGGAATGAAGACAGGGATTAGCAGGAGTGCCAATAAAATCCCACCTTTTTGCAACCCAACGGTAAGCCCCACAGCAATAGCACCTATTAATGACAGTAAGGGGGTGCCGATTAAGAGTGTTAAAATAAGCGCTATATACATATCGACTGTCAAATTTAAAAACATCGCTAATAGCGGCGACAGTAATAGTAAAGGAACAAAACTTACTAGCCAATGGGTTGCTACTTTTACTGCACTCACTGCCGGTAATGCCATACCTGAAAGCATGTATTGCTCTAACGAGCCGTCTTGAAAATCATCGCGAAATAGCCTTTCCATTGCCATAAGCGACGACAATATCGCTGCAATCCAGATAACCCCCGGACCAATTCGCTGAAGGGTATCAGGAGAAGGGCTCACTCCCAGAGGAAACAGCGTCACCACCATAAGCAAAAACATCAAAGGCTGTACCAGCTCTGCTTTTTGCTTAAATGCAATGTGCATGTCGCGTTTAAAGATACCTTGATAAAGTGACATTAGAAACGGTACTCCAAGTCAAAGGTACGATGTGAGCCAGCGATATCAGACAAAGGTTGATGCGATGTGGTGATTATCATACCGCCATTAGCAACGTGCTCCTTCATACTCGCTTCAAGCATTTGGACACCTTTTACATCTAGTGCGGTAAAGGGCTCGTCTAATATCCAGACTTTTGCAGGTTTCAGCCACAACCTCGAAAGCGCTACACGACGCTGCTGCCCTGCCGATAAATACCTTACGGGCACATCTTCCAATCCAACTAACCCCACTTTCTCTAGCACGTCATAAAGGGTTTGAGTGGATGCCGTAACTCTATGCTGAGCTAACCAAAATGCCAAATTATCTAGGGCTGAAAGGCTGCCGTTAGTCCCGCTTTTGTGTCCAAGATAGAAAAGGTCTCGATGGAAGATAAACTTGTCATCGGCTATATCTGCGCCATTGTATAGAACAGACCCAGCATCTGGTGTACTCAACCCAGTAAGAATACGAAGTAAGCTGGTTTTACCTGCTCCATTAGGCCCGCGCAAATACAGCAACTCACCAGCATTAACTGCCAGCGAAAGCCCTTCAAAAAGGGTTCTGTCTCGTTTGCTGCACGTTAAACTACACGCCTCTAGCACAACCTAGCTACTCCGATAAAAAAGAGGATTTAAAAAATGGCGCTAGTCTACCACATGAACGCTTTTTCGCAGTCGCGAATTCCAATTAAATATGATTTACTTCAACGACAAAGACTTTTTCCTAACGCATTTCTACTACAGAGGAGGTTTCTTTGTTGCTCACCGCGACTCACTGAAATTAATACTATTTTAATTCGCTGTTGTTTAAGCACTATGGCAACACACAGAGGAAGAGTGCAACGTCAACCTAATACGTGACAGAGGAGAACTAAATCCAGCTATACTCTTATTAGTAATGAAAAGTGTATTAGTGCCGATATCTCAATTATGACAACACCATTATCATCTTTATTGGCAAATGTATCAGGCCAGTCATCAGGCTCTGCTCCGCCCTCGTCTACAGCGCAGGCAAGTAGCAACACGACAAACGCAACGCTTGGCACTAATGCACCTCAAACAATAACGAATGCAGCACTTTCAAAGGCAACGTCAATAGATAATGCCGCAAAAGTGGCTGTAAAGCGTGAGCCAGAACGAGTGTTGTCTATTAGCACTGTCGAAGGTAGTAGTTCGAAGCCATCTCAAGCACAAACTATAAGCGTAAATTTGCCAGCGGAGGTTAACAACAAGCTTGCTAAGCAACCTATTCAAAATGCACAGCTTGTACTTTTACCAGAAGCCCAGGTTTCTACATCAAAAGCGTCTGAATTAAACGCTGCGGGCACCAATGCGCAAAGCTCTTCCAACAGCCCGTCTGCGGTATTGCTATCAACACAGCTATCTCAACAAAACGTTTCATTGTCGGCACAAGATAAAGCTGACTTGTTAAAAGCGGTTGCGCAAACACTCGCCGCTAATAATGCAGCTGTCAGCCTTAAAGGTCAGCTTTCTATCTCTACAAAAAGCGAAAGTTTTGGGCAACTCATGCTCACTACATCTAAAAATGAGGTGGTGCCGCTAACCGGCATCAATACTGAGAAATTAGATAGTAGCGCGAGGTCCGCGCTTCAAAAACTGGTTGGTCAGCAAGTAATACTCAATTTAAGTCGCGCAGGCAGCGGCAGTATCACGTTGCAAATATCTCAAATCCATACAAACACAGACAATGCTGCAAGCATCAACAGTAGTGTTAAGAGTTCAGCGCAAAATACTATTTCTTTTGTTGCTCATAAAAATGTAAGTACCAACTTACAGCAAAATCTCATTGATAGCGCACTAAAACAAGGTGGCGTGGCGATAGAACACAAGCCAAGCAATCCAGCTGGTTTAAACAATTTAATAGCAAATTTTGGTGCAACCACCAACACAATGAAAGCGCTTTCTGCACTTACGTTGATAGATTCCACGCTTTCTATTCGCAGTGCTCAGCAAAATGCAATAATGCAAATTAGTGTTCCTCAAGGCACTGGTTCATCACTTTCAATACCAACTTTGACACTCGATCAAATAAGCAATCTTAATCTGTCGCAATTACCCCAAGTAACGGCAAAAGGAATTGAGACCAGCGCGGCAAGTAATATTTCAAACAAATCGCCAACAATCGCTAACCTTCAAGCAGAAAACCCCACAGCGCTTAAAGGCACAGATGTGCACAATGCAATTACAGCGCTGTCTCGCGTGTTATTAAGTCAAACAGGTAGCACAAGTCAGGCGCTAAGCCAGTTGATTGCAATTGTTGAAAACGGGAAATTACAGCCAGACGCAGCTTTGTCAAATGCTCAGGGCAATCAACACTTTGATAAGATAATGCAGCACCTTAAAGGCCTAGATGCGCTTAGTGCTAAAGCTTCTCAAATATCCCAATCTAAAGCAGACTTCATTGGGCCACCTAAACCGACCAACGAACAGGTGCTTTTAATGCAAAAACATGCTTCGTTACAGGGCAAAGAAGCAAATCAGTCTGAGGCGGCTAGCACGCAACAAGTACCGGTAAAAGATAGTGTAGTAAAACCCTCTATAGCTTCCGTTGCACAAGCCTTAAGTGCCCAAGCCAAAAGCTTCTCTGGCGGTCTCCTAAATAGCGCATTAGGCAGTATCATTCAGCAACTTTCCGCAGCTCAGAATAAAGGAGCAGATGCTCCCGTATCTACCACCTCACCTATCTCAGACACTTTATCGACAATCTCAGATAGTAAATTAGCCCAAGGGTTAGCTGGTGAAACTTTATTAGCGGGTGAAGAAGTGAAAAGCGGGTTTAAAAAGATAGGGCTTGATTTAAATGAACAAGGCTTATCACAACGATTACAGCAACTTATATCAACCCATGCGCTTGTAACCACACCAATAAATTTAACTTCACCGGTAAATTCATCGAGTTTTGTTCAAGGGCTGGTTGCATTGTTGCAACTGGCGCTTGCTGGGCGTGCAATGCAACGACAGCCTAATATAAAAACTCAGATAGATGCACCAGACTCAATTGTCTCGAAAACCCTTACCAATATGGGGGTTTCCACTCAGCCCAGCCGCGTTAGTCAAGATATCAATCAGCTAGATAGTCGCCAGCAACTTATCTCTCAGCTTAAAACGCTGTTGAGTAATCATCAGCAAAACAAAATAGCCAACGTAGACAGCCGCATACAAGGGCAAGACAGCTTTTATTATATTTTACCATCGCTTTACCAACACCAAAGCCCGCCCGAACTATTGATAAAGCGCGAACACAGTGGACCAAACAATAAGCAGTCTCATGATGGTAAACGGTCACTTTGGAACATAACGATGAAGCTAGACATTGGGGATAGAGGACAAGTATTAGCTAAATCAAAAATTGATAAAAGCACTATTACTCTCGACTTATACGCCTCAAATGATGAAGTATTACGAAGAATAGGCGATACCCTACCCTACTTACAAAAACGCCTTACATCGTTAGGGCTTGTTATCGAAAGTTCAAGCTACCAGCGCGGGCAAATACCCGATACGTTAAACATTCGCCCTCATCAAATTTTTGAAACTAGAGTATAGATGGAGGGATTATGAGTGATTCGCAAAAAGCTAAACGCGCTATTGGGTTGAAATATGAAGGTGGAAACAAAAAGAACACGCCTAAAGTCGTGGCAAAAGGTTATGGCGATTTGGCTGAAGCAATAATTGCCATGGCAGAAGAAACCGGCATTTTGATACACGAAGATCCGTACTTAAGCGAAGTGCTCGGTACACTGGATATTGGTCAGGACATACCAGAGTCCCTCTATTACGTCATTGCGGAACTGCTTGCATATTCCTATGTTTTACAAGGAAAAATCCCTCCCGGCTGGGAGGGAATTATCAAACGAATAGATTTTGAAGCGTAGATGTCGCCCCAAAAGCACTAGCGTTTGAGGCGAGTTCTATGATCACACTTCTAAAATAAAAACTACTCACTTACGCTAAAACGGTCCGTCTACGGGTGAGTTCTTCTGCCATTTAGTATGATAAATAGCATTTCCTCTCAAGTAATACACATGATCGCCATGTAAAATACTCCGGTCGTCATAACTGCTGTAGTAATTTTCCTCATCGTATTTAAAAGTCATGCTATTTTCTAAATTTATAGATCGCGTGTTATTGTCAACTTCCAGTAGCTTCAGACTATAGGTTAATGACCAGCCATCGTTACCGCCACTCCACGTTTCTAAAGGAAGTGAAAACCTATATCCGTTCGATGTTTTTAAAACTGACAGCGATCTGTAGTCGTATTCGGCGCCAGTGTAGCTATCTGGCCATACAAATTCATCTAACATAACAGGGTTTTCGGGGTCTAACACATCAAATAAACGTACTCTTATGCCATCTTCTATAGGGGTTGTTGCCGGCTGCTCATCATTGACCGGCTGCGCTGTGAAAGAAGTTCGCTGGCCAATCCCTAGCAACAGGCCATTCTCCATAGGATGCAAATAGTTCGAGAATTCAGGAATAATTAGCTCCCCTTGTATAGTCGGCGCCTCTAAATCACTTAAATCTATAACATAGAGAGGATCAAAACGCTCAAAAGTAACTACATAGGCTTTGTCATCGAAGAATCGAACGGCGTAAACATCTTCCCCAGGCTTTCCAATAGGTGAAGGGTTGTCACTATTCGGTAAAGACGCAACTTCAACTAACTCTTGCCCCTCTTGCTTTAGGACATGAAGGTGATGTTCAGGATCCTCTGACCATTGCTCTTTTGTTGTTAAAGCGATGAAATGTCCCTCTCGTTCTGCCATTTTCAATTGTGGAGTACTTCTAAACCCAAATGTGCCTGCAACCTTGCCTGTTGCTTGATATTCCAAGCCATTGGCAAAAGAAATTTTATGAAAAATGGTTTCCTCTTCCTGTTCAGCATGCAAGTAAACATTCTCGTGAGACATAAATAAGCCCTGCGCCTCAACAACTGCACAAAGCGCCGAGTAATCTAGCGGTGACGTCATATCTATCTTCAAAAAGCTTACCAGCTGAGTATGCCCATTCAAATTTTCAGAGTTCTCTGGGATCAGGCATTCATCCAACGTATAAAGCGGCAGCGATTGGTCATTTATTGTTATCTCAGGAACTAAGAATTCGTTGTCTAGCGCCTGAATATGTTTATAGAAATTCAGAAGGCTAGCAGGGCTATTATCGACTGCAGGCAGTTTGTTCATTGATGGCAAATACTGTATGGCTAAGTAAAGGTGGTTGCCAATTTTTCTAGAGCTTATTAACCTTCCGTCAATTTGAATTTGAAAATCTCTTTCGGGAAACTCAGGCCTAGCGACGTTGATAATGTCGATGAATGTTTCATCTTCATAGTCGTAGCTTGGGCTAGTTGACGCCGTAATGCCATTTGTTATGTAGCCAGGATCGAAACTGGAAATTACGCTTAAGTAATTTTCGTTAAGATATAAACCTGAAACGATTCGTTCAGATGCAAGAGGCAATTCAGCAACACGCTTTAGAGCGAAGTCATTCTGTCGTTTTAAGATTCTGAGATTTTTCACATACCCTTTTTGCTCGTCTAGTTCAGGTAAGTTCGCTACATATACATAGTCACCATCGTATTTTATGCGGTCAACCTCGTCGACTCCTTCAATTTGTGTATTAGTTAACGAAAAGTTCTTTTCTGAGGCGGGAGTAGAAAGCTCGCCTCCTATTGGCGCTGTCACCTGACGAGTACCAACAATGTACAGCCCATTTTTGACGTACTCACTTGCGGTTATATTAGGGCTCGTGCCAAGGGGAGTGTCCGAATTGGTGGTTAATGAGAGTTGAGGAGGCTGTTCAATCACTTCATCATTATCACCACTACTACACGCCGTGATAATACATGTTGAAAATATGAGTACTGCCATGCACTTTGATATTTTGTCTATCCCGTGTTTCGATTTCATGTTTCATTTCCTTTTTAATTGAAACGCCGAGATTCATAATAGTTTCGCAATACAAATCAATCAGATCCAAACTGAATATAAATGTGACAATTTGTAATCGGATACTGTTTCACTCGGTGCAGTTTGGTAGTCTTAGCACCTCAGTTTTGATAAAGGGAATTAGTGTGCTGCTGCGTTTTGTTCTTATTCTGTTGTTCACAGGCATTTATCATGCCTCTGCATGGGGCTGTGAAAACAAGCTTGTATGTATTGAAGAAGACAACTGGTCTATTGGCGTCGCCTTTGGTGTCGGCGCTCGCACAAATCCACTAGTTGATGGCGACGCTATTCCACTCATAGTTTTGCCTGACGTTGCCTGGTACGGTGAGCATGCCTATTTCGACAATGGAGAATTTGGCTATCAGTGGCAGCCCCATCAAGATGTAACGACCGAAGTGTTCTTTCGTGCCAATACAGAACGTGCTTATTTCGCTTTTTGGCAACCTAGTAATATTCTATTACCCACATCTAATGCGACTGATGGCGCAGACACGCCAAATCCTGATGACCCAGAGGGAGAACCGCCGCGCTACATCTCTGTCAACGATATCGCACAGCGCAAGTGGTCGCTAGATATAGGTGTACGCACTAATTGGTTTAATGACAAAAGTAGATGGTCGCTTACTTTCATTCATGACGCGCTTAATGTACACAATGGCTTTAGCGCTACAGGCCAATATCAGCATGATTTTGAGTGGCAAGATTGGACACTATCTACTCACCTTTCTGTCACTTACAAAAGCAACAGCTTAATAGATTACTACTATGGCATCAGCGAGCGTGATACTAGTGATGAAAACCTTTGGTATAACGCAGGTAGCGCACTCCAAGTTACCGGCGGTTTACTCTTTAACAAACCATTAAATCAGCAATGGCATTGGCTTGGCAGAATTCAATTTACCTCATTAAGCAGTGGAATGACTGATAGCCCATTGGTATCGAAACGCTATGTTACCAATATGTTTTTCGGCGTTGGCTATCGGTTTTAGGGTGGCATAATGCGAATTTTATTGTTAGTCATTTTTTCAATACTGTGGTTACCGGCTTTCGCTAAAAAGAACAATTCAATGTCTTTTTCCGCATTTCCGAACGAATGTATCGCGAGTCAAAAAGGTGATATTTGCATCTTGCCTATCACACTAACCTACCCTAAATTGAGTTCAAGTGAGCATTGTTTGCACGTTAATGAACAGGTTCTAGGGTGTTGGTTGCCCGACAAACTCCCTACTGAACTTAACGTAGAATTAGAAGCGGATTCTACGCTCACACTCATTAACGAAAACGCCAAAAAGGCTCCCTCTGTGATGCTCAAGGTAAAATACCGACAAGCCTCTTCACATCGGCGACGTGTTAAAAATCCGTGGAGTATTTTCTAATGAAAAAGTTAGTTTTGGTTGAAGATGATGAACGTTTGGCCGCGTTGGTTGTTGAGTATCTCGAACGCAATAGCTTTTGTGTTTCGCGACTAGCCTGCGGTGATAGGCTTGTTAAGTTGGTAAAATCTGTTGCACCAGACATCGTCATACTAGATGTTATGTTACCTGGTGAAGATGGCTTCGCTTTGTGCAATCAGCTTAGGCAATTCTATACCGGTCCATTGCTCTTTATGACTGCCAAAAACGAAGATTTTGACCAAGTGATAGGTCTTGAAATAGGTGCAGATGACTATGTAGTCAAACCGGTTGAGCCCCGCGTATTATTGGCGCGGATCAACGCATTACTACGACGAACAATGTCGACGCTTTCACAAGAAAACAAAAGCGATTTTTTAAGCTTTGGTTCGCTTTCTATTGATAAAGCATCACGTCGAGTAACACTTGCAGGTAACGTCATTACGCTAACCAGCCACGAATTCGACTTACTTTGCCTACTTGCTGACAATGCCTCACAGGTTGTCGACCGAACGACTCTGTATAAAGAACTTATTGGTCGCGAATACGATGGACTTGATAGATCCGCTGATGTACGCGTATCACGCCTTAGAAAAAAGCTGTCTGATGACCCTCAAAACCCTTATCGCATTAAGACAATATGGGGTAAAGGATTCTTCTTTGTTAGTGACGCTTGGGACGAAAAATGACACGTCTATTCGTTAGCTTTTATCTCTTTGTAGCCATCGCACTTGTACTTATAAGCAGTACATTAGAAATTTTGTTACCTAACGAAAGTCATGAAAAAACCAAAGAAGCGCAAATTTTAGAGTCGGTGCTACCACTTATTATTTCAGACAGAACATCGCTGATAGAAAGGCTAAACATCATTGGTGTAGACTATGAAATAAAGTCAGTAGACTCTATTGGCTGGTCTTCGGCCGAACGCCGGGCATTTTCTGAAAAACGCGCTACTACACTGTTCGATGAAAAGGCCAAATTTATCTATGCACCTATAGGTAACGAGGAGTTTATTGCAATTGCGCTGCCTTACGAAAAGGTATCGACTCCCTACCTCATCGTTTATCTCTTTGTTTTCCTTGTCTTACTTGGTTTAGCAATGGCGGTATGGCTATGGCCCTTATGGCGGGACCTCTCGCATATTACACATGAAGTCAGCCATTTAGGGCACGAAACAGAGCGCCTTTCTATTTCACTTAGAAAACGTTCTATCATGCAACCTATTGCTAACAGGCTTAACTTGCTCAGCGACCGCGTTCACAGTTTGCTTCGTGATCAAAAAGAGCTAACCGGCGCCGTAGCGCATGAGTTTAGAACTCCTATTGCAAGGTTGAAGTTTGCAATGGAAATGAACCCTAAACCAAATAGCGAAGCATTCAATGGGATCCTTGCAGATATTGACGAATTAGAAGGTCTTGTTCAAGAAATGCTCGACTATACTCAATACGATGCGATAACACCTGAACTCAGTATCTCAGATATTCCTACCAAAGAACTATGCGAAAACCTCATTGAGCGTCTCTCTTTGAAAACGAGTAAATCATTAACGGTGCTAGGAGAAAACGTTGTAATGCGAGGCGATGGTCATTTTGTCGAGCGGGCGGTGTCTAACTTACTTACTAACGCCATTCGACATGCACATAGCGCGGTATCTGTTCGAATTCAGACACATACAGATACCATTAGCATTGCAGTATGTGATGATGGAGACGGCGTCGCTGAAGACTCAGCAGAGCGCATATTTGAACCGTTTTATAGACCCGATAACAGCCGCGTTCGCAATTCTGGTGGCGCAGGGTTGGGATTAGCTATTGTGCAGCGAATCCAGTATTGGCACAGAGGCACGGCAAGCGTAATGCCTAATGAATTAGGTGGCGCCAGTTTTGTTCTTACTTATCCTAAATAGAGGTATTAAAAAACCGTTTGGAAATAGCCACAAACGGCTTTTGTTTTAAAGCACTGATATGTTAGGTGAAATATTCAAATAGTAACCATTACCTAAACAACACCTTTTCCTTATTAAACCAGTGAACGCAAAAGAAAATCAGACTAGCTGCAATGACTACTGTAGAAGTAAAAATACCGAAAAGTGCAAAATAATCCATTGTGCCTTTAAACAACTCTTTCATTGCAAGGGCCACGTTTGTTAGTGGAACCCAAACCCAACCTCCTTTAAGTTCTACACCTGGCATCATGGCAATGATTACGGGAAATATGGCTACCATAATAAGTGAGCCCATGTAACTTTGCGCCTCTTTAAATGAGCGAGCGTAGATTGAAAGCGACAACAAAATTGCTGCGAAAACTGCTACTACGGGTATCAGCATTAAGAAGATAAGTAAGAAGTCTACTAGGCCCACCATAGACATAATTTTAACCACAAATTCTATAGCCATGCCTTGCGACAGTACTAGCCCCCATATAGCCATGGAAGAAACCGTAATAAGTGCAGTGATTATACCGGCGGTAGCTATAGTGAGAAACTTTCCTAACACCAGTTTATGTCGGTCCATAGGCGATATAAGAAGGGTTTCTAATGTGCCCCGCTCTTTTTCACCGGCGCCTAAATCTGCCGCTGGTGCCATTGCCCCTTGTAAGCATAGGATAAAAATAAAGTACGGCAACATACCGCCTAAACGCTCGCCCCAAACCTCACGATCATCAGCAACGTTTTGTTTTTCAATTTTAATAGGCTTTAACAAGGCTTCTTGCTGCGCTTCATTTAAATTAAGCTGAGTGAAAGCTGTTTGTTGAAATGCATCGGTATACTCGTCAATAATTTCCGACACACGCCCCATCACTCTGTTAAGACCAGCATCATTTAAATAAAGCTGTATTTCATGTTGACCTGAGCGCAGCACATCGCTATCGAAGGTTTCAGGAATGATCAGAACAAAGTCTAACGTCTCATTCTTAATAAGCTTTGCATAGTTGGTTTCGTCACCAATAGCGACTGCCTCAAATTTATCAGACGCATCATTGAAAGACTGAACAATTTCCGGAGCATATGCTCCTCCAACTATGGCGTATTTCAATATTTCGTTTTCTGCTTTGTCTGCAGCAGAGCTCATAAAAAACAGCGCCACACCAAAAATTGCAGGGAACAATAACAAAGGCAATCCAATCATGAATATGATGGTTTTCTTATCGCGTAAAAGCTCTTTGAACTCTTTTTTAAAGATTAACCACATTGCTCATCTCCTCAGAGTCCATTGAAAGTGTTTTAAGAAAGCTCTTATGCATTTTTCCACTCGTCCCTTGTTCACCAGACAATGCACTAAATGCGGCTAGTGAGTCGTTAAACACGCTTTCACCTTGGTTTATAACGGTCACTTTGTCACACAGCGCTTCAACCTCGTCGAGGTGATGAGTAGAGAATATGACTGGTGTGCCCTTGTCTTTAAGGCGCTGAATGAATTCCATTACAGTGCTGGTTGCCATTATATCAAGGCCAGTTGTAGGCTCATCAAGCACCACGAGTTCTGGCTCGTGAATAACAGCCCGTGCAATAGACACTTTCTGCTTCATTCCAGAAGAGAAGTTCTCCGCTCTTCTATCAAGAAAGTTCTGCATATCCAGTAAATCGGCCATTTCTTCTATACGAGCGTTAATTACACTTTTTGAAATTCCGTGTAACTCACCGAAGTAGCTAATGTTTTCTCGTCCGCTCAAACGACCATAAAGTCCTGTTGAACTAGACAGAAACCCTATCTTTTTACGCGCAATATTTGGGTTAGAAAGCACATCCTCCCCCCCAATAATGACCTTGCCACTGTCAGGCTTAAGCGCTGTTGATAGCATGCGTAATGTGGTTGTTTTACCCGCACCATTTGGCCCTAGCAAGCCAAGCACCTGTCCTTTTTCACAAGTAAATGACACATCTCTCACTGATTGGAAATAACGCCCTTTTAGTCGTGGGTCCTTTTTCTCTTGTTCGCTTAGCTTTTTGGGGTTTTCGACCTCGAAGCGCTTAGCGAGGTGTGATATTTCAATCATGTCCCTCATCTCTCTTGTAATTATTTAAATCCGTTCTCTTTTTATGAGTTTCCCTTGTGCTACGCACTAGGTTCGCGTTTCAGTTTTTATAGTCTAGGCTCGCATAAGTTAATTACAGCATTCCTGTTTTTTATTTTTTGTACAAGTTTCATACTAACAATAAGTGTTAGTAAATATTTCTTTATAAACCACAAATAGGAGCCATAAAAAAACCCACCGAAAGGTGGGCTTTTAGTGTGCTATAAAGCGAACGTCTTACTCTGGAAGCACGTCATCTTCTTGCTGAGGCATCGCTTCTTCTGCTTTCATCGTTTTAGAAAGCAATAGCTCTTGGCGAATCTTGGTTTCAATCTCATTGGCAATTTCTGGGTTTTCTTTAAGGAACTTCATTACGTTCGCTTTACCCTGACCAATGCGGTCGCCCTTGTAGCTGTACCACGCACCGGCTTTATCAACTAGCTTCTGCTTAACGCCAAGGTCAATAAGCTCTGCTTCTTTACTGATACCTTCACCGTAGCGGATCATGAATTCGGCTTGCTTAAACGGAGGTGCAACTTTGTTCTTCACCACCTTCACGCGAGTTTCGTTACCTACTACTTCGTCGCCTTCTTTAACTGCACCGATACGGCGAATGTCTAGACGAACTGACGAGTAAAACTTAAGCGCGTTACCACCAGTTGTGGTTTCTGGGTTACCAAACATTACACCAATCTTCATACGAATTTGGTTAATGAAGATACACAGTGTATTTGAACGTTTGATGTTCGCTGTTAGCTTACGCAATGCTTGCGACATTAGACGAGCTTGAAGACCCACGTGTGAGTCACCCATATCACCTTCAATTTCCGCTTTAGGCGTAAGTGCGGCTACCGAGTCAACAATAACCACGTCTACCGCACCAGAGCGTACAAGCATGTCGCAAATTTCTAGCGCTTGTTCACCAGTATCAGGCTGAGATACCAATAGTTCGTCGATGTTTACACCAAGCTTTTCAGCATATACTGGGTCTAGCGCGTGCTCAGCATCTACGAATGCACAGGTTTTACCCTTGCGCTGCGCTTCAGCAATAACTTGAAGTGTTAGCGTGGTTTTACCTGATGATTCCGGCCCGTAAATTTCTACAACTCGACCACACGGCAAACCGCCTATACCTAGAGCGATATCAATGGTAAGTGAGCCAGTAGAAATCGCTTCAATGTCCATGGCTTGGTTGTCGCCTAAGCGCATGATTGCGCCTTTACCAAATTGCTTTTCAATTTGGCCAACTGCGGCGGTTAAAGCTTTTGATTTGTTATCGTCCACGTATGTATCCTCTAGGATTTGCGGTTAAATTCTGTTTTGGTAACAATTCTGTTTTTTTAAATTGAGCCAGTGTTTATCTTTGCATCAACTACACAACTTCATTAATTTTTTCGCCTTACTTTAAACGAATTAGTGTTAATGATTTTGCTATTCACAATTCAAACGTACCAAATAATGATCACATTCTATACTGTACAAGCATACAGTTTCAACCAGTGTTTTTAAATTTCACTCAACATTTTAACTAAGTGAGTAATCGCGAAGGTGATAGCGTGTTGACGCACCTCGTCTCGGTTGCCGCTGAATACTTGTTTAATTTGCGCTTCGTGTTCTCCACACAAAAAGCCAAACCAAACCGTGCCCACTGGCTTTTCTTCACTGCCGCCGCCAGGACCAGCGATACCGCTAACGGTTACCACAAGTTGCGCACCGCTATTACGGCGCACGCCACTTGCCATTTCCTTTACCGTTTGCTGCGACACCGCTCCATATTCGACAAGCGTTTGCTCAGCAACGCCCAATATGCTTTGCTTGGCGTCGTTAGAGTAAGTCACCCAAGATTGATTGAACCAATCTGAGCTGCCCGACACGCTGGTAAAAGCAAAGGCAACGCCTCCGCCAGTACACGATTCAGCGCTAGATACAGTCCAGTCTTTTTCTCTTAGTGCGTCGCCCAACACCTGAACTTGCGCAGATAATGCGCTATCAAGTATCAAAGGGGTGGCGTTTACCGTCGAATCAGTTGAAAATGTTGTGCTCATTTAGATATACCTAATTACACCTGTTGTGCTTTATCAGATCTTCGCTTGATCTTAGTGGGCGTGAGTTTATCATTTATTCCCCTCAACAGGCATTAAACCCAGCAACAAAATCAGAGGCATTTTTTGGAATCACATACTCCCATGATGCGCCAGTACCTTACAATTAAGGCGCAGCATCCGAATATTTTATTGTTTTATCGCATGGGCGACTTCTACGAGTTGTTTTATGACGATGCCAAAAAAGCCGCAGAACTGCTGGATATATCGCTAACGGCCAGGGGCAAATCTGGTGGCGAGCCTATTCCTATGGCAGGCGTTCCTTACCATGCAGTAGAAAGCTATTTATCCCGCCTAGTTAGAATGGGTGAATCGGTTGCAATTTGCGAGCAGGTAGGCGACCCAGCCACCAGCAAAGGCCCTGTTGAGCGTGCGGTACAACGTATCGTTACGCCAGGTACGGTGACTGACGAAGCGCTTTTAGAAGAACGTCGCGACAACATTCTAGCCGCCGTTTGCGGTCACAGCATGCATTATGGTTTAGCAACCCTAGATGTGACTAGCGGCCGATTTGTTGTGTTCGAGTGCGATAGCGATGAAAGCTTACTTGCAGAAATTCAGCGTATTAACCCGGCTGAGCTACTCTATCCAGAAGGGTTTGAAAGCTTACCTCTTGTTGAAAACCGAAAAGGGCTTAGACGCCGCCCCGAATGGGAATTCGATATTGATACCGCTACCGAGCAATTAAACGCCCAGTTCGAAACCAAAACATTAGATGGCTTTGGTATAAAAGGCGTAACCAAAGGCTTAGGCGCAGCGGGCTGTGTTTTACAATATGTGAAAGATACTCAGCGCACTGCCCTGCCGCACATTCGCCGTATTCAAACAGAACAGCAAGACAGCCGCGTGCAGCTTGATGCCGCTACTCGCAGAAACTTAGAGTTAACCCATAATTTATCTGGCGGTCAGGAAAATACCTTATTTAGTGTAATGGATACCACCACCACGGCCATGGGTAGCCGTATGTTGCAGCGTATCATCCATTCGCCACTTACCGATCAACACGAGCTTCACAGCCGTTTAGACGCCGTTGAGACGTTTATTAACGATGATCCAGAAGATATTCGAACTGCGCTAAAACACATTGGCGACATCGAGCGCATCATGGCCCGCTTAGCCCTTCGCTCTGCAAGGCCACGCGACTTTGCTCGCCTAAAGAACGCGTTTAATGCGCTCCCCGATTTGCAAGATGCTCTTCTTCGATTCGATACAGGGCAAATTCGAAGCATCAGCGAAACTATTGGTACTTACCCTGACCTTCAAGCCCTGTTAAATGAGGCCATTATCGATAACCCACCAGTGGTAATACGCGATGGCGGCGTAATTGCCGAAGGTTACAACGCTGAACTTGATGAGTTACGCAAACTCTCGCAAGGAGCTACCGATTACCTTGATGCGATGGAGCAGCGTGAGCGCGAGCGTACGGGAATTTCAACGCTAAAAGTGGGTTATAATAAAGTTCATGGCTTCTTTATTGAAATTAGCCGAGCGAACAGTGCTTTGGCACCTGCAGAATATATTCGCAGGCAAACCCTAAAGAACACCGAGCGCTACATTACGCCTGAACTAAAAGAGCACGAAGACAAAGTACTCAGCAGCCAAGGCGCTGCGCTTGCCCTTGAAAAGCAGCTTTACGAAGCCTTGTTTGATAACTTTGCACCACACCTAAATAATCTAATTGAAACTGCTGCTGCGCTAGCCAAGTTAGACGTGCTGTGCTGTTTTGCCGAACGTGCTATTTCTCTTGACTGGTATCGTCCTCAATTAAGCCAAGAATGCGCGCTTACGTATGAAGCGGGTCGCCACCCTGTGGTTGAAAACGTGATGAAAGACCCCTTCATTGCTAACCCGCTTCAGCTAGATACCGAGCGTCGTATGTTAATTATTACCGGCCCAAACATGGGCGGTAAGTCGACTTACATGCGCCAAACCGCACTGATTGCTTTGTTGGCCTGCATTGGCAGTTTTGTGCCTGCAGAAAATGCTCATATTGGAAAGCTAGACCGTATCTTCACGCGAATTGGTGCATCAGACGATTTAGCCTCCGGGCGCTCTACCTTTATGGTCGAGATGACGGAAACGGCGAATATTCTTAATAACGCCACCGAAAATTCATTGGTGTTAATGGATGAAATAGGCCGTGGTACCAGCACCTACGATGGTTTGTCACTGGCATGGGCATGCGCAAGTTATTTGGCAAAGCAGCTAAATGCTTACACCCTCTTTGCCACGCACTATTTCGAACTAACTGAGCTACCAGAAACCCAAACCGGCGTAGTGAATGTGCACTTAGATGCAATGGAATTCGAAGATACCATACGCTTCATGCATACCGTTTCTGAAGGCGCCGCTAGCAAGAGCTTCGGTTTACAGGTAGCGCAGCTAGCTGGCGTACCTAAGGCGGTAATAATAGCGGCACAACAAAAGCTTGCCGTTTTGGAGTCATCGCACCTTATGACAAGCGATGAAAACGAACAAGGGGATAGAGAAGCTGAAGGAAAAGGAGAAGCTAGCCAAAAGCCTTTAGCGTCTGGTGCCACCTCAGCGTCGTTAAAAACTTCGGCGAGTAAAGCGTCAAAAGCCAAAGGCCAAGCTGAAATGCTTTTCCCAGATAAACCCCACCCAGTGGTAGAAGCTCTTGAAAACTTATCACCCGATGAGCTATCGCCTCGCCAAGCGCTCGATCTTATCTATACATTAAAGCGCTTGAGCCAGTCTTAAGCACGTACAAATTGCGCATCATGTGGGCAAATTGATTGTCTGCCCACATGATTTTGCGTATACTATCGCCCCGTCCAAAGTGTAGCTGGTTTTGTTCTAAACTCAGCCTATATTTACCATACAACCCAAACGTTCTAGGTTTCGCATGACAAATTATATTTTCGTCACAGGTGGTGTAGTTTCATCGCTAGGTAAAGGTATTGCTGCAGCATCGTTGGCCGCAATTCTTGAAGCTCGCGGTCTCACCGTAACCATGTTAAAACTCGACCCGTACATCAATGTCGACCCGGGCACAATGAGCCCTATCCAGCATGGTGAAGTATTTGTTACCGATGACGGCGCTGAGACCGACCTTGACTTAGGTCACTATGAGCGTTTTATTCGCACCCGCATGACTAAGCGCAACAACTTCACTACCGGCCGTGTATATGAAGAGGTGCTTAAGCGTGAGCGTCGTGGTGATTACCTTGGTGCCACTATTCAGGTTATCCCGCATATCACCAATGAAATTAAGCGCCGCGTAATTGAAGGTGCTGAAGGTCATGATGTGGCCATTGTTGAAGTAGGCGGAACCGTAGGTGATATCGAGTCGCAACCTTTCTTAGAAGCCATTCGTCAGCTTGGTACTGAAGTAGGCCGCGAGCGTGCTATGTTTATGCATCTTACCCTTGTGCCTTATATGCCGGCATCAGGTGAAGTAAAAACCAAGCCTACTCAGCACTCGGTAAAAGAGCTTCGCTCAATTGGTATTCAGCCAGATATTCTAGTATGTCGCTCAGTGGGTGCATTACCAGCCAGCGAACGTTCTAAAATCGCGCTTTTCACTAACGTTGCCGACAAAGCGGTTATTTCACTGAAAGACGTAGACAGCATCTACCGTATTCCTGCGGCGCTTAAAGCGCAAGGCATGGATCAGCTTGTGGTCGACCGTTTTGGCCTAGAGTGCAAAGAAGCAGACTTATCTGAGTGGGAACAAGTGCTTTACGCCGAGTCAAACCCAACGGCTGAAGTGAATATTGGTATGGTAGGCAAGTATGTTGAACTGCCTGATGCCTATAAGTCGGTTAACGAAGCGCTTAAACATGCTGGTCTTAAAAACCGTTTAACTGTGAATATTCACCACGTAGATTCACAAGATGTAGAAAGCAAAGGCCCACAAATTTTAGAGCATTTAGATGCTATTCTAGTGCCTGGCGGTTTCGGCGAGCGCGGCATTGAAGGTAAAATTGCAGCTGCTCGTTATGCGCGTGAAAACAAGGTGCCTTACTTAGGTATTTGCTTGGGTATGCAGGTAGCGCTTATTGAATACGCTCGCAATGTTGCAGGTATGGAAAACGCGAACAGCACTGAGTTTGATGCTGAAACGCCTTACCCAGTTGTAGGTCTAATTACGGAATGGCTTGACGCAGCGGGCACAACAGAAACTCGTACCGAAAATTCAGATCTTGGCGGCACTATGCGCTTAGGTAGCCAGCTTTGTCACCTAATTGAAGGTACCAAGGTTCATGAGATGTACGGCAATGCCGAAATCTACGAGCGCCATCGTCACCGTTACGAAGTTAACAACAACCTGCGCGATCAAATTGAAGCTGCCGGATTGAAGGTAAGTGGTTTGTCCACTGACAAGCGACTTGTAGAAGTGGTAGAAATCCCTGATCATCCATGGTTTATCGCGGGCCAATTCCACCCTGAGTTCACATCAACTCCTCGGGATGGACACCCATTATTCACTGGTTTCGTTGCTGCGGCAGGGAAATACCAGAAAGAAAATCACTAATTTCTAATAAAAGGGGCGCTCTCTCCCGTTGCGCCCCATTCAATTGTTGAGGAAAAAACATGGCGAAAATTAGTCGCATTATCGGTCGCGAAATCTTAGATTCACGCGGAAACCCTACTGTAGAAGCAGATGTATATCTAGAATCAGGCGTAATGGGCCGTGCTGCAGCACCATCTGGTGCATCTACTGGTAGCCGCGAAGCACTAGAACTGCGCGACGGCGACAAGTCTCGTTACCTAGGTAAAGGTGTTACAAAGGCTGTAGCAGCGGTTAACGACACTATCGCGCCAGCACTTATTGGTAAAGACGCACTAGCGCAAGCTGACATCGACGGCATCATGATTGACCTTGATGGCACAGAAAACAAAGAAACCCTAGGTGCGAACGCAATCCTTGCCGTTTCTCTTGCAGTAGCAAAAGCAGCAGCGACTGAGAAAGGCGTAGCGCTTTACGAGCACATTGCAGACCTAAACGGCACGTCTGGTCAGTACTCAATGCCAGTTCCTATGATGAACATCATCAACGGTGGTGAGCACGCTGACAACAACGTAGACATCCAAGAGTTCATGGTTCAGCCTGTTGGCGCGAAGAGCTTTAAAGAAGCACTACGCATGGGCGCTGAAATCTTCCACGCACTTAAGAAAGTACTTTCTGCTAAAGGCCTTAACACAGCGGTTGGTGACGAAGGTGGTTTTGCTCCTAACCTTAGCTCAAACGCTGAAGCGCTAGCCGTTATCGTAGAAGCAGTTGAAAACGCTGGCTACAAGATGAATGAAGACATCACTCTAGCACTAGACTGTGCGGCGTCTGAATTCTACAAAGAAGGCAAATACGTACTTTCTGGCGAAGACAAGAGCTTCGATTCAGAAGCGTTTGGCGACTACCTTGCTGATCTTTCTTCACAGTACCCAATTGTGTCAATTGAGGACGGCCTAGATGAAAGCGACTGGGACGGCTGGGCAAGCCTAACTAAGAAGATTGGTGACAAAGTACAGCTTGTGGGTGACGATTTGTTTGTTACCAACACTAAAATTCTTAAGCGCGGTATCGATAACGGCATTGGTAATTCAATCCTTATCAAGTTCAACCAAATTGGTTCACTAACTGAAACCCTTAACGCTATTAAGATGGCGAAAGATGCAGGCTTTACAGCAGTTATCTCTCACCGTTCTGGTGAAACAGAAGACGCGACTATTGCCGACTTAGCGGTAGGTACAGCAGCAGGCCAAATCAAAACTGGCTCACTATGTCGTTCAGACCGTGTTGCTAAGTACAACCAGCTTCTTCGCATTGAAGAAGCACTAGGTGACGCTGCAACTTACAAAGGTCGCAGTGAAATCAAAGGTCAGTAAAAACCGCCTTCCAAAGAATCGAGAAGCCGCTTTATAAAGCGGCTTTTTTGTAGCTTCACTTTATTCGCACACCAATCGAAGTAGCAACACGCGCTGAATCTTGCTAGGGTTAGAAAACGTTAGAAAGGTATTTGATAACCCCAATGGCTGCAGGCGATAAACTTCCCTACTCTACTTCCAACTTTCAAGTTGGTTTTTTTGGTGAAGCTGGTGAACTCGGCGGCAGCCACCCTCAGTTCAACGAAATATGTACGGCCTTATACGAAAGAGAGGTTATCACTCTCGCACATAGTGAAATCAAAAACTTATCGTTGTTGAAACGTCGAATGGGCGGCCTACCCTACCACGTTAAAGCTATTGCAAGATATATGGTTAACAACGGTAACTCACTAAACCCTTCACCGTTAAAAGCAGATACACATAATGGTAGCTGGTATGCCAAGCAATCTGCGAAATGCCCTGGAATAAACCATTTAGATGATGGTGAAAAGCGAGAAACCTGGTACAAGAAAAACGCCACGTATGGGCTTGTGGTGCCTGTATTAGTTTTGAGTATTGAAGGGTCGCATATTGAGCTCGATTCTATCGATATGGTAAATCAAGACAATACGCAGCTACACCTAAATAAAAGCGGATGGTTTTCGAATTCAGGTGAGTTTATTCATTCAAACACGCAAATTGATGACGTCGATACCTCGACAGCACTCTCGGTAGACAGGAAAGTGTTGCTAAGGCCATCTAAAGCCATAATGACTGCGGCATGCTGTGGCCATTGCTGGAGTTACAAATCCAGAAGATCACCTCGAGCATTAACGCTTCGCGAAATGCGCTTATCGACACAAATTCACTGGAAAAATTTCACCTTACTTTAGCGTACAAACGCGGGTGTTAACCTCATTCATTTTTCATCCAAAACTGTGAGGCTAGATTTTCCAATTCCATTGCGATTTTATTGGTTTTAGTGGAAACCTGATTAGAAAGCTCCACGCTAATTTGATTAGCATTCAAATGTTCTTTGATTTGCACAATTCTCTCTCGAATAGTGGATGTAACGCTGGTTTGCTCACTCGTTGCAGTGGCTATTTGTCGACTTGCGTTATTCATTTCACTTATTGCATGAATGAGTTCATTCAACGTGTCGGCTGTTTCTTGTGATTTATTCATGCTTTGCTTTGCGCACTCAAAACCCTGCGTCATTTCTTCTGCTGTAAGCTTCACACTAGACTGCAACATATCAATAATTTTACGAATTTCTGTTATTGACTCTTGGGTTCTTAGAGCAAGTTGACGAACTTCATCTGCCACCACAGCAAACCCACGCCCAGACTCTCCTGCGCGTGCGGCCTCAATGGCTGCATTTAGCGCCAAAAGATTGGTTTGATCAGCAATGGTAATGATCACATCAAGCATTTTTTCAATATCGTAGGAACTGTTTGAAACACTTTTAATCGTCATTGATGCTTGTTCAATTTGCCTTGAAAGCAACTCGTTTGCTTTGACATTTTCATCAACAACTTGCTTGCCCAAGCTTGCCATAGTAAACGCATTTTCAGCCTGACCTGAACTAGCTTTTGCGTGACCGGATACATCTTCCACACTCGAAGACATTTGCTCCATTGAAACCGCAACATGAGCCGTTTGATTACTTTGTTCTCTAATCCCTTGTTCTGACTGATAAACAGCTGATGACAGTGATGACGTTGAATCAGTCAGTGTACCTGCAATATTATGGATGCGACCAATTAATGCTGCGTTTTCAGCTTTAAGGGCTTTGAAAGCGACTTCAATACTGCCAAGCTCATCATTTCTTCCACTGTATATGTACCTAGCAACGTTATCGCTTGAAATGGATTTAGCTTGTTTATTTATATCTGACAATGGGTTTAAAACGAACTTTTTTAACGTAACCCCAGCAAAGAAAGCGCTAACAATACAGGCAATAATAATGTTGGAAACAGAGGCTGATACTAATGCAACAATTATAGGAAGAATCAGCGGGACAAGGGTATGGGCGATAAGCTTTTGCTTTAGGCTAATACCTTTAAGTAAAGCACCAGACTTCTTGGCATTCAAAGCTTCGTAAAACTGCGTTGCGCGAGCAATATGATGTTTATCTGCTTTCCTTCTGACCGACTGCAACTCTTGTATCTCGCCATTCTTTTCAATGGGAGTAGCAAACGCATCCACCCAGTAATAATCGCCATTTTTACAGCGATTTTTAACTATTCCCATCCAAGATCTTCCAGATTTGAGCGTTTGCCAAAACTGCTCAAATACCGCTGATGGCATGTCAGGGTGTCGTACAATATGATGATGATGTCCAACAAGCTCCTCTCTTGAAAACCCACTTATCTTAATAAAATCATTGTTAATGTATGTGATTCGGCCCGATGGGTCTGTGGTTGAGAGAATATTAGCGTTTGCGTCTACCGGGTGTTCGTTTTGGGTAACAGGTGTGTTTAATTTCATTGGTTATCCTTGCCGACTCAATTGTTGTTATTGTTGGCTAATCTCAAATTGTTTAGAGAAGACTTCAAAGGGCTGTGGCTTACTGAAATAGAACCCTTGAACCGTGCTAGCTCCAACTTGCTCAACTAAAGCAAGGTGATGTTCATTTTCCACACCTTCGACCACCAGCGCTAAATTCATAGATTCTGTAAGGTTAACTACTGCACTCAAAATATTAAGCGTTGTGCTGTCGTCATTTTCATCGCTATGCAAACACGCTTTATCCAGTTTCAATGTATTTATAGGCAGAGTGCGCAGGTAGTAAAATGAACTGTAACCTTTGCCAAAATCATCTATCGCGATTTTTACACCTATTTCGCGAAGGTTTTCCAAAACTCGTATCGAGGTATTTACATCGGCAATTATCTCGCCTTCTGTGATTTCTAAGACTAGCTGATTGGCGGAAACTCCCACCACTTCACAAACGGTTTTAATAGCCTTAACCAAGCGATCTGTTTTAAGTTGCGACCCTGAAACATTAATGGCCAGGTCTACGTTAGGGTTTGCCTTCAATACTTGTCTGAAGTCTGTACATGCTTTGTTTAACACCCATTCTGTAAGCTCTGAATGAAGAGCATATTGATCTGCAATGGTAATGAATTCTTGGGGGCTCACGGTGCCGAATTCAGGGTGTTGCCAACGGCATAGCGCCTCTACACCAACAATACGTCGAGAATTAATATCAACCTTCGATTGATATACTAAGCTGAATTGGCCTGAACGAAGGCTGGGCACAAAATCTCTGGCAAGAAGCGCGTGTCTAGATGCGGAGTACCCCATATCTTGTATATAAGCACAATCTCGCTGCTTTGTGCTTTTTGCAAAGTACATGGCTAAATCTGATGCAACTAAAAGCTCATCAAAATTTTTACCGTCTTGTGGGTAGGCACTCACGCCAATGCTCGCTGATAATCGGTGTTTATTACCCTTGTGCTCAAGAGGTGTAAGCATGGCAGTTTTGATTTTAGTAATGTAGCTGCGCAGTTCACTTTCACTATAGTTTGGAATGAAAACAATAAACTCATCACCACCGAAGCGAGCAATCTCAAGTTTTCCACTTAAGGTACTTTTAAGTTGCTTAGCAACTAGTTTAAGAATCTCGTCGCCATAAGCGTGCCCATATTTGTCGTTAATTGGCTTGTAGTTGTCTAAATCGATGAACAGCAAATTAAATTTCAATGCTTTATTCTTTTCGATGAGACTATTAACTTTATGTCTTAAATAAGCACGATTTTGTAACCCTGTAAGCTGGTCGTAGTACGCCAGTTGTTTGAGTCTTAACTTGTAGTTGTAATCTAAAGTGATATCAGAAAATACACTGACGTATTTTACTGGGTCGCTGCTTGAAGAAATTTGACTGATATTTTGAAATGAAGCGAACAAAGAACCATCTTTTTTCCTATTCCATAACGTACCAGTCCATGCACCATCATGCATTATCGAATGCCAGAGTATCTGATAAAAATCCTGATCTTGCTTATTTGATTTAAGAATACTGGGGCGTTTTCCGATTACCTCTTCATAGGAATATCCTGTGATTCGACTAAACCCTTTATTAACCGATAGAATCTGCCCATTTGAATCAGTAACTAATATGCCTTCTGATGTATTTTCATAAACAATTTTCGCGACTGAGGGGATTTGCAAAAAAGAGGAAGGGCTTTTAATGAAGTCTACTGTCCCTTCAATTTTTATCTCTCCATGACCACCGCTAATGCGCTTCAATTCAGTTTTAATTTGCAACGTTTCATTGTTTCTAGATTGAAGCGTGGTTTCGACTATTCCATCTTTTAATTTACCAAGAAAAAGCCTACAGAATTGTCGCAAAACACCAAAACGGTTAACGGCTGGGATCGTTGATACCAACTCTGCTGACGTAGGTGAATTGTTTAATGTTAGCGCTTCTTGCAAAGAAGAGGAGATGTACCAAGAGTCATTATTTGAAGAGTAATACCAAAACGCAGCTGTCATTTTATTAGAGTCTTCCTTAGCTAAGTTAATACTAATCTACATTTTATTAGACCATAGGTCTAGACCCTTGGTTTACAGAGATTATTCATGTAAATTGTCTGTAGAACAATGGCTGCCAACCACGTGTTGTTTGCGTTTTGTATCGGGAAAGGAATAGGAATTTGGTATATATTGGAGCTAACCTGTACTTTAATCGCCTGTTTATAAGGAGGTAAATTGAAACGAGATTCCTACCACAACAAAAGAAAAGCAATTATTGATAGTAGCTTTTTACTCTTTTTTGAAAGTGGTTTCAGTAATGTAAATCTACAAATGATGCTGCAACAAGCCGATGTATCCAAAGGCACGTTCTATCATTATTTTAAGTCCAAGGATGGCGTAATTGAGAGCTGCTACGAACATGTAATGACTAGTTTTCTTAAACAAGTTGACGATGTTTTGTCTTCAGTAGATATGAGCCTTGCAGAGAAGTTGATTTTTTTCATTCGCTGGCCTTCATCTTATATTTTGTTAGATGCCGATGGCATCAAGCTTTCAGTTGCTGAGTTTATGTCTTCTTCGGGAAACCATGAATTAAAACAAACCTTTGAGTCTAGGTATGTCGATATCATCGTTGAACCTTTACAAAAGTTGTTGTTACGCGCGAATCAGATAGGTGAGAGTCAACTAACGCACCCAGAGGTGAGTGCGAAATTATTGGCGATGATTATGTTGCCGCTTGTTTATAAAATACCAAATTCATTGCAGTTAGCGCATGGTCATGAAAAAGACGATGAAGCCTTAGAAGCTGGTCTTGAGTGCATTGAGCGAACACTAAAACTAAAACAAAATTCTATGCGAGACTTGGTGGGTAACATATAAAAATGACATTAGAAAATACGCCCTCTTTAGAAGCGTCTATGCTTCACGAAGACTGCCCTGGAAACTGCAACGACTGTGCATTGTTTACGCAATGCGACATGCCTTATAAAGACAAATTCACTTCGTCATCAGAATGTTACTGGCTCATGCAAGATGAAACATTTATTCTTGCAAACGAAGCGACCAAACAAATTTATAAAGTAGATGATCCTGTCGATTTTGTAGGACTAACGCCTGCTTGCGTGTCTCCCAAAGCGCAACCGTGTGGTTTGCCATCAAGTGTGCTCGCAGCAGAAGCTATAGCGCACACTAAAAAGTTTGGAGAGAGCTGTTTTAACTGGATGGGCGCTGATATCAATGGTGACTCGTTAGTGCCTATGAAAATCCAGTTAAACCTAATTAATAGTGATACTCCCAGCTTTATTTTGGCGAAAGGACAAGTTTCGCCTTCCTTGTTTTTTCCAGACGAGCGGCACATAGCGCATGTAAGTCAGCAACTCGAAGAGCTATTTCTTACGCTTATTAATACATCGACAAAAAGCGACATGTCGCTCGAAGACCAAATTTCATTTTTCAAATCAATGCTGACACGCGTGATAAAACGGGCCAACGAAGAGGGCGTCACAGCTGTTTCAAATATTTATGCTACAGGCTGTTTAATTAGCCATACGCTTCACCAACTTCTCGAAGAAAAAGCGCCTTCTGAATGGCTAATAATAGCTTTTTTAGAGAGTTTTGAACGTACCTTAAACTTACCTGACGGCGAACTGAGTACATCTCCAGTCTTCTACAGATTGTTAAAAGCACTTGTATAATAAAGGTATTTTGCCCGCTCGCGTTGTTTTTATTTGAAGACCTTTATTCAGCCTCGCTATATGCAATCTCTATTTGTAAAGCACTTCTTCTTCAGTCATGTCGATATTTTTTGATATCGGCGTGCCTTTCCTTGCCTCTTCACGCTCTTTCACGCCTAGCAATAAATAAAGCGTAACTTTGCGCTAAAGCCACACCTAACATTCACTTTTTCTATGCCATAGTTAGTCACAATTCATGTTATTCCTGTTATTCGCTAATGCACATTAAACGACTGACTACGACGCTGTTCTGCCCGCCACCATCAGCATAAAAAACCGAAAAAACAGAATAAAAAACCAAAATAGAAAATTAAAAATCACACCAAATTTAGAACAAACATCCTAATTGGTGAGAAAAAAGCACTCCAAAGTAAAAGATAACGCTTACCATGCACCTAAACCGTAATAAAAAGCCATCAACGTAGGATGAGCATCCTAAAAAAGCCAAAAGTACAATTTATAGATGAAAAATATAGTCATTATACAAATCAATGGTTGACCTGTTGAGCACACATAGTTACATTGAACTCACAAACTTGGTCAGCAAGAAACTTAAGCAAATGCGAATTCGTTTCCTTATTCTATCTCTACTCCTTATGGCAGCCAGACTGCACGGGTAGATTGCGACCAGCAATTAAACACACAAAAACCCGTGCCAAGCACGGGTTTTTTTTTACTATTCAACTGAGAGAGCGTCATGACAAATCAAGTGAAGATCTTTGATACCACATTGCGAGACGGCGAGCAGGCCTTGCCTGCAAGCCTAAGTGCCAAAGAGAAGCTACAGATTGCACTGGCGCTTGAGCGTTTAGGCGTAGACATTATCGAAGCAGGTTTTCCCGTCTCTTCTCCCGGTGACTTCCGCTCTGTACAAATGATTGCCAAAGAGGTGAAAAACTCGGTTGTTTGCGGCTTATCGCGTGCCTTGCCTGGTGATATCGATGCTTGTGGACAAGCCTTGAGCGTCGCTGACCAATTCCGCATTCACACTTTTATAGCAACATCTGAAATTCATGTGGGTGCTAAGCTTCGCAAGTCTCAAGACGAGATAGTTGAAATGGCGGTAAAAGCAGTCAAACACGCTAGGCAATACACTGATGATGTAGAGTTTTCATGCGAAGATGCTGGCCGTACTCATATCGATTATCTGTGCCGTATGGTCGAAGCCGCAATAAACGCAGGCGCGACCACCGTCAATATTCCCGATACCGTGGGCTACACTACACCTACTGAGTTCGGCGGCATTATTCAGCAGTTGTTCAATCGCGTGCCGAATATCGACAAAGCCACGATCTCTGTGCACTGCCATAACGACCTAGGTTTAGCGGTAGCAAATTCACTAGCAGCGGTTGAACAAGGCGCAAGGCAGGTAGAATGCACCGTTAACGGTATTGGCGAACGTGCCGGTAATGCATCACTTGAAGAAATAGCCATGATCTTACAAACCCGTAAGAACATGTTGGGTTTTGAAACAAACATCAATTCTACTGAAATTTCACGAACATCAAAGCTAGTCAGCCAGCTTTGTAATATGCCGGTTCAGTCAAATAAAGCCATTGTCGGCGCAAATGCGTTTAGCCATTCATCAGGTATACACCAAGACGGGGTCTTAAAAGCGCAAAATACCTATGAAATTATGACCCCAGAAAGTGTAGGCATTAATAAAAACAACTTAAATCTAACGTCTCGCTCTGGCCGCCATGTGATTAAACACCGCTTAACTGAGTTGGGCTACAAAACCGAAGATTACGACTTAGAGGCGGTTTACGACGCCTTCTTGAAGTTGGCGGATAAGAAAGGCCAAGTGTACGACTATGACCTTGAAGCCTTACTGTTTTTTGACAAACAGAAACACGACCAAGCGCACTTTCAGTTGTTATACCTTCAAGCAAATTCAGGTCGTGAAATTATCCCCAGTGCGACAGTAAAAATGAAAGTGGGCAGTGAAGAAATCACCCAATCTAGCATTGGTAATGGCCCGGTCGACGCTGCTTACAAGGCGATTATGGCGATATTGGGTCACGAAGACTTAGAAGTTGTAGACTTTAAACTAGATTCAAAAGGTGAAGGTGCCGACGCATTAGCCCAAGTAAGCGTTATCGCTACTTACAAAGGCCGCCGTTTCCACGGTATTGGTCTAGCCACAGACATTGTAGAGGCCGGCGTTAAAGCTCTTATCTTTGTATTAAACAACACTTATCTAGCTGACAGAATTGATCAGCAAAAAAATCAACAAGAACGCGTTGCAGGAGTATAAATGAGCCAGTATTCAATTGCCGTATTAGCCGGAGACGGTATCGGCCCAGAAGTTATGCAGGAAGCCAATAAGGTTTTAGATGCTGTTGAAAAGAAATTTAACGTCTCGCTAAACCGCACTGCATACCCTGTAGGTGGCTACGCCATTGATACGGAAGGCGAAGCACTGCCCTCAAAAACCTTGTTGGGCTGTGAGCAAACCGACGCGATTTTGTTTGGCAGTATCGGCGGTCCTAAATGGGACACCTTGCCATTGGAGCAACGTCCAGAACGCGCCGCACTGCTTACCCTTCGCAGTCATTTTGATTTGTTCAGCAATTTACGCCCGGCTCGCATTTACCCGGGTCTTGAAGGTTTATCCCCTCTTCGCGAGGATATCGCTAAATCTGGCGTTGACGTTTTAGTGGTACGCGAACTTACCAGTGGCATCTACTTTGGTCAGCCGAAAGGTCGCGAAGGTGAAGGCGAAGAAGAATTTGCTTTTGACACCATGCGCTACAGCAAACGAGAAATTCGCCGCATTGCTATTGCAGCATTCGAAGCAGCGCAAAAACGTCGCGGCAAGGTGACTTCAGTAGACAAAGCCAACGTGCTGGTAACCAGTCGCTTATGGCGTGAAATTGCTGAAGAAGTAGCAAAAGACTACCCAGATGTTGACCTTGATCACATCTATATCGATAACGCAACCATGCAAATAATGAAAAACCCAGCGCAGTTCGACGTGATGCTGTGTTCTAACCTTTTTGGCGATATTGTGTCAGATGAATGCGCCATGATGACAGGCTCTATGGGCTTGTTACCCTCGGCGAGCATGAACGAAGACGGCTTTGGTCTTTACGAACCAGCAGGCGGTTCGGCCCCAGATATTGCTGGCCAAGGCATTGCTAATCCAATCGCACAAATTTTATCAGCCGCCATGATGCTGCGTTTTAGCATGAACTTAAATGATGCAGCAGACGCTATTGAAAAAGCAGTAGTGGCGACGCTAGAAGCAGGTGTACTTACAGGCGAATTATTACCTGCAGATAAGCGCAGCCAAGCGGCAAGCACGTCGCAAGTAGGCGATGAAATCGTTAAACAATTAATGGCGCAGGAGTAAAACAACCTCATGGCCAAGACCTTATATGACAAAGTGTGGCAAGCCCACATCATTAGCCAAATTGGCGAAGACAGCTTAATTTATATCGACCGTCACCTTATTCACGAAGTGACATCGCCTCAGGCATTCGCTGGCCTTAATGAAAAAGGCCGTAAAGTACGACGTCCTGATCGCACTGTCGGCACCATGGATCACAGCATCTCAACACGCTCATTAGCCATTGATGCGTGCGGTCCAGATAATGCGCTTCAGCTTCAAACACTTGCGAAAAACTGTGAAGAGCACGGTATTCAGCTTTTTCCCGTAGGTCACCAAAAGCAAGGCATTGTGCACGTAATGGGGCCAGAGTTAGGGTTAATTCAGCCAGGCATGACAGTGGTGTGTGGCGACTCACACACGGCTACCCACGGTGCATTTGGTGCGCTTGCATTCGGTATCGGCACATCGCAGGTTGAGCATGTACTGGCTACGCAAACGTTAAAACAAAGCCGCGCTAAGAGCATGCTAATTAATGTAAACGGCAAGCTTCCAGTAGGCATCACCGCAAAAGACATCATTCTTGCCATTATCGGTAAAATTGGCCACGCCGGCGCTACTGGTCATGTCATCGAATACGCAGGCGAAGCTATTCGCGGTTTAAGCATGGAAGAGCGTATGACGGTGTGCAACATGAGTATTGAAGCTGGCGCGAAAGCTGGCCTTGTTGCGCCAGACGAAAAAACTTTTGCTTACCTTGAGGGCCGTGAATACGCGCCTAAAGGACAAGACTGGGAAGACGCAGTGGCTCACTGGAAAACCCTTTACACCGAAGAAGGCGCCACCTTTGACATCGTGGTTGAACTAGAAGCTGCCGACATTGCCCCTCAAGTTACTTGGGGTACAAACCCAGGCCAAGTCATTGGTGTAAACACGCCTGTGCCAGCACCAGAAGACTTTAGCGACCCGATTGAAAAAGAGAGCGCAATAAAAGCATTGGAATACATGGGATTAAAGCCAGGTGAAAAGCTTGCCGATGTTGCGGTAAACCACGTATTTATTGGCTCATGTACCAACGGACGTATTGAAGATATGCGTGCGGCAGCACAAATTGCTAAGCGCGGTAAAGTAGCCAGTTCGGTCACTGCCATAGTAGTGCCTGGCTCAGGTAATGTTAAACGCCAAGCCGAGGCCGAAGGCTTAGATAAAATCTTCATCGATGCGGGTTTTGAGTGGCGTTTGCCAGGCTGCTCAATGTGCCTTGGTATGAACGACGATAAATTAGTAGCAGGCGACAGGTGTGCCTCTACCAGTAACCGTAACTTCGAAGGCCGTCAAGGCCGTGGGGCGCGCACTCACTTAGTAAGCCCAGCAATGGCAGCCGCCGCGGCAATTACCGGTCGCTTTGCTGACGTAAGAGATTATCAGGAGTAAGTTATGTCTGAACAAGGCTTTACACAACACACAGGCATTGCTGCGCCACTGGATCAGGCCAATGTCGATACCGATCAGATTATCCCAAAGCAATTTTTAACTGGCGTTACTCGCGTAGGCTACGGCAAACACTTGTTTCACGACTGGCGCTATTTAGATTTAGAAGAAAAAGAGCCTAACCCAGCGTTTGCGCTGAATAAGCCTGAGCACAAAGGCGCTAGCATATTGTTAGCGCGAGAAAATTTTGGCTGTGGTTCAAGCCGTGAACACGCGCCGTGGGCGCTAGCGGACTTTGGTTTTAAAACCGTAATCGCCACCAGCTTTGCCGATATTTTTTATGGCAACTGCATTAATAATCAACTAGTGCCGGTTGCGTTAACTAGCGAGCAAATGGACGCCTTGTTTGCAGCGGTAAAAGCGAATCCAGCGATAGCGATTACGGTAGACTTACCTGAGCAAACAGTAAGTTTTAACGGGACACGTTTCGGCTTCGACATAGCAGAGCATCATAAAAACAATCTTATTAAAGGCTTAGATGCTATTGGCCAAACCCTTGAACTGACTAGTGCTATTGAGGATTTCGAAAACAAACAGCCAGCGTGGGTATAACATTCAAAGGCGCCAGCCAAAGAACGTAAAGCTAGCTACCATCAAACCATCAAACCATCAGTTAGAGTGTTATCGTTAGATAGCACTCTTTTTTATATTAGCTTCTATATTGGTTTCTTGGGCTCAATGATGACTTCTTCGACGATCTTTAGCAGGTTGCAAACGCGTGCAAATAGAAAGCTAATTAGACTAAAGATGAATAAACTCCTCACTTTTTTCACTGGAATATCGTAAAATTCATTCCTATTGTAGTTAAAGTCTATGGCAGTGTTGTGCCTCACAGGAGAGATAATGTTAGAACAAGTACCTATTGATGATTTGCAACCTGGAATGTACGTCATTCAAGTACTTGAACAAACAGGTGCTCTTAAGATGCGTTCTAAAGGCATTGTAAAGACCCAAGCCATCATTGATAGCCTTAAATCAAAAGGTATTCTTAGTGTTGAAGTTGACCTTGCTAGGTCGAAGCTTCCAAAAAAGCCGAAAGTGTCTGAGCCAGAGGCTCGTTCCGAGAAGCACACTTCGAAGCCGGCGGTTAAACCTGTTGGCCGTGATTCTATTAATGAAGCCAACGACCTTTATAACAGTGCGCTTAATATTCAAAGCAGTTTCTTGAAGTCACTGAAAAATGGCGCTGTTAAAGACTTATCGCCTATGGAGTCGCTATCTCAAAGTCTGATCGAAAGCGTATTTGACAATAAAGATGCGCTGAGTTGTCTTACGATGATCAAAGATGTTGATCAGTACCTTTTAGAACACAGCATCAACTGTAGCGTGCTTAGTGGTATTTTCTGTGAGTTTCTTGGCTATGACAGAGACACAATAGAACAAGTGAGCTTAGGCACACTATTGATGGATATAGGTATGTCATCGCTACCTCTCGATATTCGCAATAACACGAGCGAGTTTTCTAACGACGACTGGGAGGTTATGAAAACCCACGTTGAACTTGGCGCCAGTCTGGTTGAGCAATGTGGTGACATATCTGATTTATCGTTAAGAATTATTGAACAGCATCACGAGCGTGTTGACGGGAGCGGCTATCCAAAAGGTCTGGTGGGCGACGAAATATCTGAATTTGCGCGAATTGCCGCAATAGTCGATGCGTACGACGCGATGACATCTAACCGCTCTCACAAAAACAGTATAACCCCTACGCAGGCGCTAAAACGCCTGACAGCAACAGAAAATTTAGATCAAGAACTCGTGAAGCAGTTCATTCAGTGTATTGGTGTGCATCCGGTCGGGTCGTTAGTTCGCCTTAAAAGCGGGAAATTAGGTATTGTTAGTAAAATAAACCCTAAAGATCCAGTGAGCCCGCATGTGATGACGTTTTATAGCGTAACGTCTCAGCATTTTAACGAAGTAAAGCGTATTGATTTGAGCCAATATGACGATGAAATTGTTTCAGGTGTTCGCCCTGAAGAGTTTAGTTTGAACTTGCCCAAGTTTTTTAAAGATGTATTTATAAATCAGATGCCAATTTAAACATCAAAAAGGCCCGTCAGGGCCTTTTTAACATAGGGTATCAACCTTTCAATAACAGCTTTACCCGAAATGCAGCGTATTTACCAGTCAGTAAGTGCTGCCATGGTAAACAGTTCCTCTTCAAAAGAAAGTACCACGCGCTGCGCTTCAATATTCACAATTTGAACTCTATCAGCAATCCAATCACCCTCGCCTATTTGACGCCCGTTCACTCTCACCCATCTATCGCTCGGACGCGATGCATACATATGAGCACTGAAGTTCATACTTGGTAAACGTGTTAACAACCGAACGGGCAGTTGATCCACACGAGGCAACTCATCTTTTACCGTTACTGTTGTTTCAGTGCTTTCATCGTTGTCTTGCGCTTTTGAATCGAGCGCTTGCACTGCTGCATTAAAGCGGGCCACAAGCTCTGGCGATACCGACACATCTAATTGTGAGGTACTTTCGTTTAGCACTTTGCCCTCATAATCTTGCGACTGCGTGCTCTGTTGTTGACTAGGCGACCGATTATCTTGATATTCGTTAATTGTATTTGAATTAGGGTTTCTCGCCACTACATCATTGTTATTGGCTTGGCCTACTGGAGGCGTTTCTGTGTACGCGGCACCACTCTGGCTGGCTCCATTACGTCCCGTTGATGTGGCAATTGGCTTCGTATTACCTGCACTATCAGAAATAACATCTTGTGCGCTACTTTGAATAGGTTGTGACGTAGCTTCACTAGGGTTTACCTTAGAAGCATCTGCATCATTTTTACTGTTAATATCCGTTTGTGTTGCAGCTAGGTCTGTGGGTTCCGGTTTCGCATCGTCAATCTCACTCACCGACGGTTTGTTAGCAGGAACGCTTTGTGATGAGGCAGGCGTTGCAGTCAACAAAGGCCACCAGCGCTCTGTAGTGACAACAGAAAAACCTATACACAAACCTCCAAGAATAACCACAGCAAAGAGTGCGACCTGTTTCGTGTAAAGCTTCCACGCCGACGGTAATCCCTCTACCGTTGGCAAAAATAAACTGCGGTTAAACTGTTCGTTAAGCGACTTATCAAAATTGGCTGTAGTATCGTGTTCGCCGCGAAGTAAAGCCTGAGTTTGCGTTCTATGATGCACCGTAGGGGCAATCTCCACCGTTTGCTCGGGGTCTATTTCAAGCTCTTGAACGCCCATTTCAGACAGGCCTTGCACCATTGCATCGCTGGTCACTAAACCTGATTTTCTAATTTTCACCGGCCCGTTCTGCTTGGTGATTTGAACAATCACCATGCCTGGCGTTAAATTTTCAATGGCAACGATACTAGACATATAAGCTCCCTAATCCGTAGCCGCATGCAATGGCCAGCAAGAACGCCATGGCTAAATACCATTTTCGCTGACTCTGTACGCGCTGACTGACAACATCCTCACCTAAAATCTGCTCGGCTGCAGCCAAGAAAATGGGCTTCTGTACTACAACATGCTGTTTGGTGAAAGATAGGGTTAAGGCGCGATCGCACAACAAATTAATTACCCTTGGAATACCACCCGTAATTTGGTGTACGGCACGAAGCGTAGACTTACTAAAAATGCTGATATCCCCGTCGGCCACACTCAAGCGGTGAGCAATATAAGCACTGACTTCAGGCGAAGTTAGCGGAAGCAAGTGGTAGCGCGCCGTAATTCGCTGCGCAAGCTGACGCAATTCGTTTCGCTTTAACAACTGCTGCAATTCAGGCTGGCCTATCAACACCACCTTGAGTAACTTTTCGCGATTGGTTTCAAGGTTGGTCAGTAGGCGAAGCTGCTCTAGCACTTCAGGCAAAAGGTGTTGCGCCTCGTCTACCATTAATACGGTATTGATGCCTCTCTGATGATTCTTCGCCAATTTCGACAAGATCAAGTCAGTAAAATATTTAAGGCTTGCCTTTTCAGGTGTGTATGCCAAGCCCAGTTCATCGCAAACCGTTGCCAATAGCTCCAGCGCTGATAAGGTAGGGTTTAAAATCATGGCTACCTGTGTGTTGTCCGGCAGCTGCTGAAGTAGTTTTCGCGAAACCGTCGTTTTCCCTGTCCCAACCTCGCCTGTGAGCATAACAAACCCACCACTTTCCCTTAACCCGAAGGTTAAATGAGCCAATGCCTCTTTGTGTCTTGGGCTCATATATAAATAATCGGGGTTAGGCGCAATCGAAAAGGGATTGTCATTTAACCCGAAGTAATTCAAATACATGGTTGCTGAAGCGCCTATATGTTTCTATTTTTAACGACGATTAAACTACCAGACGCAACCTTGAAGTGAAAGCGTATAACGATGTGGCTACGAATTTTATTTGTAACATTGCTATACTGCGCCTTTATTAAATAAACATTACTGACAAAAATAACATTGGAATAGCATGCAGGTATATCTGGTAGGTGGTGCAGTGCGCGACGCACTGTTAAACAGAAAAGTGGTGGAACGTGACTATGTTGTAGTAGGCGCAACCCCTGAAGAAATGCTCAGCCAAGGTTTTACTCAAGTCGGTAAAGACTTTCCGGTATTTTTGCACCCCAAAACACAGGAAGAATACGCGCTTGCTCGTACAGAGCGTAAATCGGGCAAGGGCTATACAGGCTTTGTGTGTGACGCTTCAGCTTCGGTTACTTTAGAAGAAGACTTACTGCGCCGAGACCTCACTGTTAACGCCATTGCGCAAGATAACCTTGGTAACCTAATCGACCCGTACCATGGCAAGCGCGATTTAGAAAATCGACTATTGCGCCATGTTTCAGAGGCGTTTAGCGAAGATCCTCTACGGGTGTTTCGCGTGGCCCGATTTGCTACCCGTTACGCCTATCTCGGCTTTAACGTGGCACCCGAAACGCTTTCCCTTATGTCTAAAATGGCCGATAGCGGCGAGTTAAGCACGCTAAGCGCTGAGCGCGTTTGGCAAGAAACCAAGCGAAGTGTGCAAGAGAAAACACCTTATGTATTTTTCGATGTACTAAAAACAGTGGGTGCACTGAACTATTGGTTTAAAGAATTGATTGCGCACTATGATGAGAGCATTGAAACCCTCAAGCGAGCCCCTTCTACATCTAGCTTGGTCACGCGCTGCACTTCATTGATGATGCCGCTATCAAGCGCATCCGCAAAAGCGTTATGCCAAAGGCTAAAAATGCCGAATCAGATCAGTGATATAGTTTCACTTGCTTGTCAATATAAAACGTTACTGTTGAGTGCATCCAATGAAACTTGTGAGGAAGCTGATCGCTTACTTGCGCTATTCAATGGTACCGACGCATGGCGCAGGCCTGATAGATTTGTCGAGCTTCTCGATGCTGTCACACCGTTTGCAAGCTATCACAACCCTTCGTGGAGAAATCGTAAAGAGGCCATTAACAAAGCTTTGGAAGTCGCCACTGGCGTAAATGTTCAAGACATTATTGCAAATGGTTTTAAAGGCCCACTAATCAAAGCTCAACTCGATGCTGAGAAAAAAAGCGCGATAGCTCAGTACTTATCTCACACTTTGTAATCGCTCACCAGTCCACTGGTTTTACCAGCCATTGTTGCCAACTCATTAGCAGATTGGGTCACGCTGGTAATGCCGTGGCTTAATTCTTGTGCTTGTTCTGCAATTCGGTTTACATTCCCACTTACGCTGTTTGAAGTGGCGTCTTGCTCTTCTGTTGCCGATGCCACTGTTTCTGTCATTGTTCGCACTTGTTCAATAATACCATTAAGCTGGGTCATCGCTTGGGCGGCTAAATCTACCATTTGAATGCCATCGTCTGCGGCAGTAGAAGCCTTCTCCATTTCATTTACTGAAAGCGCCGATGCATCGTTCATTCGTTCAACAATAGAGGATATTTTTAATGTACTTTCTTGGGAACGGTTAGCTAGCGTTCTTACTTCATCAGCCACTACGGAAAATCCTCTTCCAGCTTCGCCTGCCCGCGCAGCTTCAATGGCAGCGTTTAACGCAAGTAAGTTAGTTTGATCGGCAATAGAGGTAATATCACTTAGCAGCCCATTAATTTGGCCCACTTCTTTTTGCAACGTGGTGATTACCTGCTGAGACTCTTTTATAAGTGAAACAAGTAATTTAATTTTTTCTACCGCAAGGTCGGTACGCTCTTTACTGGCCTTAAGGCTTTGCATAGCATTTTCACTGGCATCACGGGTTTCAAGCGTATTGTGAGAAACCTCTGCAATAGACACAGATAGCTGTTCTACTGACGTAGCCACCATTTCTGTTTCTTTTAGCTGTTCAGAAACACCCTGTTTGCTTTGCACTACCGATGCACTTAACTCCTCAGAGGCTGACGCAAGCAACAAAGCATCCCCTTTAATTTGCCTAACAATGTCTTGAACGTGACCAATAAAGGAATTGAAAGGTACAATAATTCTGTTAATTTCAGGAATAGATGTATTGCGCAAACGAATGGTTAAATCACCACTTCCACTAGAAAGTTCTTCACATGCCGTTCCCAAATCTTCTAACGGGCGAATAAGATTTTTAGCCAGTAATAATGAAATTAGAACTGCAATTAAAAGAATCACCACAACTTCAATCAGAATTGAAGATATTAGTGTTGACTGCAATTCATACGCAGGTGCAAGTGCTTCAGCGACATCAATTTCTGAAAGTAACGCGTAGGTGAAACCGCCAATAGTGACCGGAATATAAGAAGAGAACACGGCAACATCACGATAATCCTTGACGGTATCGAACCCCTCCTTTCCTTGAAGCGCTTTGTTGCTAGACGATGAGTCAACGGGTTGTAAACCAACAGAGGTTTGAGCATCAGCAATCTGTAATGCAAGAGACGGTGACACATTCTTGATTGCGTTTAAATAACCGGGTTGGTCTTCTAAAAAGAATCGACTTTCGGTTACTAATAGTTTGTCCGGAGAAACTAGGTAGGTTTCCCCTGACTTGCCAAACCCACTTTTTATCCAATCCTGGTTGTGTGTCAGAATCTCACTGATTCTATCAATAGGAATTTGAAAAATAAGCACGCCGATACGTTTACCGTTAGCATTGTGAATTGGTGAAGCAAGAAATCCTGCTAATGCGTCATATGAAGGCAGGTAGGTGGAGAGCTTACTCACTACAACCGCTTCTTTATCGTTTGCCTTCATGGCTTCTGCAAACACTTTTCCAATACCCGTAGCAGAGTAAGGGCCGCGTTTAAGGTTGGTGGCAAAGTCAATTTCTTTATAAACGCTATACACAACGTTACCTTCATCGGCGTCGACAATGAATATATCGTAATAGCCAAATGCGTTTGAGTAACGACGAAGCTCCTCGTGAAATTGGCCATGGTAACGCGCATAATCTGTGGCGCTGTTTATATCAACGAGTTTGTCTTTCTCGCCAAGGCCAAATGGAGAGTTGGCAATGGCGTCAAATTGCAAGGCTTGTGCATTAGCTGATAAGGGAGAAACCAGATTTTCTGGATTACGCACAGGCATTGTGTTACGGTTTTCATAACGCTGTGCGAAATCACTCGTATAGAAGTTTAGCAGCGTGCTCTTTTCGCTATTTGATAAAGCCTCGCGCTGCGCTTGATAATTACCGAAAGCTGAAGTAAACGCCTCAGCTGCGTCAACGACTATTGATGAAGAAGAAAAGTTTCGTATTTGACTCTCATTGAAATGCATATAGTGCTCTACGGCTTCTCTAGCCTGAACACCCTGTTGACGTAGCTTATCTTTCGCTCCATTTTGTAGAGCTTGTGTTGAGCTATTTATAGATACGTAGGCCGACAAGCCCGCCAGCACCAAGACTGATATAGACACCAATGCGATGATCGCTAGTAACAACCTTGTTTTAAATGACATTGTTAATTCCGTTTTAGTTCGGCGACTCACAAACTGCGTGATGTCTTCGTTGAATATAGTAACGCTGTGGAATTCATTCAAATAATAAGCAAATTTATACCTAAGTATATATTTCCATTCTTTTGAATGAGTCGGTAAAGCTTCACTATGAATAGACTGTAACTAAAAATCAGTGATTTGCCAGTCACATGCAACGAAAGCCTTTTCATTATTTCAAGCGTGATCTTCGAATTGTTTTTGTTGTCAAATAGATCACATTTAATATAAACAAAAAATTTTTGGTACATTTATTCTTCAAGTGCACGCTTTCCTATCGTTTTTAAAAAGCCATTATTTTCTCTTTTGGATACTTCTTGTACTGCCTTACTTGTCGGGCTGTACCGAAGTAACAACATTTAGCGCGTTATCTGAACGTCGCTTAACCGATACTCCTTTGCGACAAGCCCTCCTCTCTGAAGACTCAACCTTGGCAGTTTTTATTCATCATGATTCATCTGTTTCCGTATGGGATATCGACAATAATCAGCAGCGATTTTCCTGGAAAAATGAAGGCTTATCAGAAGAAGAGCTAGGGCATTTATCCCTATCTCAAAATAACAAATGGTTAGCTGTGGCAGGTTATTGGAGCACAACGCTCATTGATCTCCATTCAGGAAACATTATTGGCCAGTGGGAGTTTAACGGCAAGATTGAAGGCGCCACAACAGCTTCCCTGCAGCTTTCAAACAACGGTGATCACGCATTAGTGGGTATGACAGACGGTACGGTTTTGCACCTCAACTTTAAGAAAAACTATGCTATCCAATATCACCACCATGAAATGAGCGTTAATCATGTGGGTTATACGAATGACGGCATGGCTTTTTCAGGCAGTATAGATAAAAGCTGGTTTCACTGGGACCTTACGGAGAACGCCGTGTTGCAGCAAAGGGAATTTCGAAGCCGCGTTACTGCCACTGCTTATGACGCTATATCGCAGCGCGTCTTCGTTTCAGATGCGTTGAAAAGTCACGAGATTATTGACCTTACAACCAATACCAGTGTGGCCGAGCTTAAATTCTTTGAAAACTTTCGTTTCTTTCGCAAGGGGCATTTTTTAGAAAATGGTAAACTACTTGTGACCTCCTCGCCCAAAGCAGCCATTACCTTATGGAATGCCGAAACAGGGGAAGAGCTTGCGTCTGGTAAAATAAAGCGCTTAACCAGCGAAGCGACCACGCATGCCATCACCACCAACAATGACGATCATTTAGTTACGCTCTCATCAGATGGTGTATTACAAGAGTGGGACTACCGAAGCTTACTTCACGCGCTGTAATTGTCTGCGTAAAAGCCTTGAACAAATATTAAACATCCATTACCGTTAAGATTACATGTGTAATCTTAACGCCAAAAATCACAACAATCACAAGGTAATGCGATGAAAAATACACGCTCAGTACACATATTCAATGGGCTCATCATTGGGGTATTCACAATCGGAGTACTTGGCATACTTAACGGCTGTGCCATGAAACCCACTGTGCACGTGTACGCCAAGTACTTAGCGCCAGAGCAGCGCACGCTGATAAAATCGGAACTGAAAAAGTCTGATGTCGCGGTTGAATTTAACGACTTTGCATTCCCCACTAGCATTACCACGAATACGTTACTCTACTCGCTACTTTTACAAGACGTCAACGCCATTGATAACACTTATAGCGCGTTAGAAAACGTGGACTTTCCCATTCACTCGATTCAAACGCTAAAGCAAGAAAATCACTGGTATACGAAAAACTCTCTGGCCGTATTTTTATTTCCCGACGGTAAAAAGCCCAACGGCAGTATGTTCAAACAAGACTTACTTCACGCGTATCAAAGTGACTCGTGTGGCGATATAAATGCGCTAACCTTAAACAGTAACGGCACTTTTTCACTATCATTGAAAAATAGTAGCCAGGAAAACAATTCAACGACTAAAACTAACGGACATTGGAAGTATCGTCAGTATCCCTATCTAGAACTACAAGAGCATGGCTCGCCATACAGCAATTTCTATTTTGAGATCTCCACTCACGAAGGCGAAGACCGCGTTAGTAAGCTGAGTTTTATTAAGCTCACGCTTTTAAACGCCAACAGTAACATCGCGCTGACGGACAATTGCGAGTTCGTCGTTGGTCAGAGAATATAAGCCAGTTTTTCTCTAAGTTTTGCCGTATCAGTGCTACAATACGCGCCATTCATTTAGAGCGTTTTTTATACTATGACTTTCGAAGAACTCGAATTAGACGAAGCACTGTGTCACGCAGTTGCCGATATAGGGTTTGAAGCCCCAACTAGCATTCAAGAATTGGTGATCCCTCACGCCTTAGACGGGCGCGACATACTTGCCTCTGCGCCAACAGGCACCGGCAAAACTGCGGCATTTTTATTGCCTGCTTGTCAGTTTTTACTCGACTACCCTCGCAGACAGCCGGGTGCTACGCGTATTTTAATTTTAACGCCTACCCGTGAACTAGCATTACAAGTTTACGAGCAAGCGGTGGCCATTACCAAGCACACACAAATTGTTTGTGGTGTGATTACTGGCGGTATTAACTATGGCACAGACAAAGAAACCTTAAGCAAAAACCTCGATATTCTTGTAGCTACACCAGGTCGCTTACTTGAACACATTGAAAAAGAAGCGGCGGATTGCCGCGATATCGAATGCTTAATTCTTGATGAAGCCGACCGCATGCTTGATATGGGCTTCTCGACTGTAGTAAACCAAATTGCTGCAGAGGCGCGCTGGCGTAAGCAAAACTTGCTGTTCTCGGCCACGCTCGAGGGTAAGGGCGTAAGAAACTTCGCTCACGACATACTTAATAACCCTGAAGTGATTGAGGCGAACCCATCACGCAAAGAAAAAAACAAAATTCACCAGTGGTATCACCTTGCCGATGATATGAACCACAAGCAAGCCTTGTTGGTTAACATTTTAAAGCAAGAAGCAACCACTTCTGCCGTTGTCTTTGTAAAAACCCGCGACCGTCTTCAAGCGCTAAAAGACTTTTTAGCATCGAAAGATATTCCAGTGTGCTGGCTACAAGGCGAAATGCCTCAAGACAAACGAAACGCAGCACTTGCCCGCTTCAAAAGTGGCGAAGTTCCTATATTGCTGGCAACAGATGTTGCTGCACGTGGCATCGACGTACCGAACGTAAGCCATGTTATTAACTTTGACATGCCGCGCAAAGCCGACGTTTATGTGCACCGCATTGGCAGAACCGGTCGTGCTGGCGCTAAAGGCACCGCGATATCCTTGGTTGAAGCACACGATTTTGAAATGATAGCGAAAACTGCGCGTTATATGGGTGAGCCACTGAAGGCCCGTGTTATTGACGAGCTTCGTCCTAAAAACAAAACGCCTAAAATTGGCCCTAAAAAGAAAAAAGTGAAGGCCAAAGACAAAACCAAGGCAAAAGCTAAGACTAAGAAGAAAAAGTAAAACACGAGCACATTGTGGGTGAGTGATGCGATGGCCGAAGGTTGGGAGTGACTTTCGCAAGCACGCGGTAAACACATCCATATGCGCTCCGCTGCCGCTTCCCTGCGGCAGAGGGTTTACTCAAACCACCCCAACCTTCGCACTGAATAACCTCGAATACCCGATTAATGTGTTCGTGCTTGTTTCAGGAGCAAAGTAAAAACGAGGAGTTTGGCACAATGAAATTTCCAGAAAAAATTGTTTTAGCTACAGGTAACCAAGGCAAAGTGCGTGAGTTTGCATCCTTATTTGCAGATTACGGCGTAGACGTTGTGGCGCAAAAAGAATTGGGTGTATCTGACGTGCCGGAAACAGGTACGACATTTGTTGAAAACGCCATTATTAAAGCGCGTCATGCTGCACAGGTAACAGGCCTTCCAGCCATTGCCGATGACTCTGGGCTAGTGGTTGATGCGCTTGGTGGTGCCCCTGGTATTTATTCAGCTCGCTATGCGGGGCCTGATGCTACAGACGATACCAACATTGATAAGCTTTTAGCCGCGCTTGACGGTGAAACTCAGCGCAAAGCACACTTTTTCTGCACGTTAGTATTTATGCGACATGCAGACGACCCTGTACCGTTGGTAAGCCAAGGTAAATGGGAAGGAGAGATTCTAACAGCCCGCTCAGGTAACGACGGTTTTGGTTACGACCCCGTGTTTCATGTGCCAACCCATAACTGTACCGCAGCAGAACTAGAAAAAGCCGAAAAGAACCGCATTAGCCATCGCGGCAACGCCCTTGCCATTTTGCTTGATAACATGAGAGCCACTTTTGCGTAATCCACCGCTTAGCCTTTACATCCATATTCCTTGGTGTGTGCAAAAGTGCCCGTACTGCGATTTTAACTCTCACGGGCTTAAGTCTGATTTGCCCGAAAAAGAATACGTAGCGCACTTGTTGGACGATTTAGCCATTGATGCTAAACGCATTGGCGACCGCCCCGTTGAAACCATCTTCATTGGTGGCGGCACGCCCAGCTTGTTTTCCAGCGAAGCTATGGCAGACATTTTACGCGGCGTGAAAGAGCGGGTTAATTTAAGCGATAATGCCGAAATAACCATGGAAGCGAACCCAGGTACGGTGGAAGCAGGTAAGTTTGCCGGCTTTTATCAAGCGGGCGTGAACCGCATTTCGGTAGGTATTCAAAGCTTCCAACCTAAGCATTTAAAGGTGCTTGGCCGTATACATAATGAAAGCCAAGCAGAAAACGCGGTTAAACAAGCGCACAGCGCTGGGCTACCCACGTTTAATTTAGATTTAATGCATGGGCTTCCCGAGCAAAGCGTCGAGAACGCCATGGCAGATTTAAAGCAAGGTATTGCGTTAGCGCCCTATCACTTGTCTTGGTATCAGCTCACTATCGAACCAAACACGCCCTTCTATTCGAAGCCCCCCGAACTACCAGACGATGATATTTTGTGGGAAATCCAAGAGAAAGGACACGCACTGTTGGAACAGGCTGGCTATCATCAGTACGAGATTTCAGGCTACGCCAAAGCAGGTCACCAATGCCGTCATAACTTAAACTATTGGCGTTTTGGCGACTACTTAGGCATTGGCTGTGGTGCTCACGGAAAAATAACCGATGCCACTAGCGGCACCATACATCGCACCGTAAAAGTAAAGCACCCTAGGGGCTACATGGAAATGAGCCGCCCTTATTTAGATACGCAAACCACTGTTGGTGCAGACGACTTACCGTTTGAGTTTTTCATGAATAGATTTCGATTGGTAGAGCCGTGCCCAATCAGCGATTTCCATGATTTTACAGGCATTGCTATGAGCGATGATGTAACTCGTGCGTTATCTGATGCCCATCAGCAAGGCTTACTTTCTATTTCAGATAGTCACTGGCAAGTAACCGCGAAGGGCCGCAGATATCTTAATTCGCTGCTTTCGTGTTTTGTTTAACGAAATGTGATTAATGTTTGCGTAAAACTAAAAAGCCTGCAGATGCAGGCTTTTTAGTACTTAAAGAATCAACTTCAACGCTTAATCAGGATCTTTTTCATAAAGCGTTATTATGTTGTAGGGCTTAAAGGCAGGAACACTTTTCCGAAGATTCTCTTCGGCTGAATCTAATCGCTTAAGCTTTTCACAAAACCATTCTGCTTTTTTACGCAAGGTTGTGGCTTTGTCTCCCACATCTAGGTGCTCACCTACATTGTTAAGCTGGCGCGTAATTTCTGCAACCTTTTCTTGGTTTACCTCACCACTACCAGTATTTATGCCACTAATTGCTGACAATATGCCGCCCACAGAGGTCGATATAGCTTCCTCTAGTTGCGCTTCAATTTCGCTATCAACGAATTCATCAACGCTTTCTAACGATCCCGGACCGATAAAGTAGTGATTACTGGCATGTCTGAACTTGTCTTTAACTCGGCTTTGAACACGCTTCATCGCTGCATTTAAGCGTTCGTAACTGTCGTGGTCGCTGCCCACTAAACCTAAATACACATGCTCGATAGTATCAATGGCAAGGTCTACCCCTTCGGTGGCCAAAACAATCATTTTTGGCACTACGTAATGTAACCCTGAAGAATACTCTTTGAGCCACAGCTTCTCTTGTTCATTAAGCGTTTGCCAACGCCCCCCAACAAACAACTGACTTTGATCATTGATTTGTACAACGGTACGCGTTTTGTCCATCACACGCAGCTGATCGCTATTAACCGCAATCCCATAAGCAAAGTCGATATTGCAGGTGTATTCCGCCTGCACTGATGTACTAAGACCAGCGAACAAACAAAATGTAAACAGGGCAGCCTTAAGGCTTAAATTCATTTTCATACTATCATTGTGGCTAGCTTACTAAGAAATAAAAAGCCATCATGAGTCTAACGTGCTAAAAATCAGGTTGAACATGTCGAGATTCTCAATCTACTCGAAACACAAGTACTTGCTGTAGCGAATACGACAAATAACTCTGCCGCCAGCGGGTCATACCTATAACGACAAAGCGCGCATTATAGAACGTGTTTTGTCGATAAAAAGACTTGATGCTTCATATTAGACGAAAGACTAATGCGATGCGGTTTCGGCGCGGTCTAGTCGCTTGTGAAAGTACGAACTAGTCGCACGTAAATAAAGCGATCCTTCTCTTTAATTGAATGACTGGCATTAAAAAACGCTACCACCCAGGCTCTATCCGGATCGTCTGCCGAAGGTGTTGAAGTCCAAAAGTCATCTGGTGGGGTTGCAGGAAAAAGCGAGCTATTAATTGCTGGGCGTACACAATCTCGCTCTGTCAACGTTGCCAGCTCTTTTACATTGGGCAAACGCCATCCTAAAAGGTCTTCATTGCTGGCTTGCTGCGCTAGTTTAAGCGCTTGCTGCCACGTATACTTTACTGCCTCACCGCTGCAGGTAGAGCCGTCCCAGGTTTGACCTTCAGAACAACGTCTCCACACTAAGTCGGTAGTTGTATCCAGTAAACTGCTTGTGGTAACCGTCTCAAAATTGTCGTTTGGCGTTGTTTCAAGGCCATCAGATAAACACTGTTGCGCGTAACTTGACAGTGAAGCGCTGGCGAGAAATGTGGTCGCCAGAAGCATTTTAATCGAAGACAGGGCAAGGCTTTTTAGCGTGCTATTTAACGTTCTGCTCATTAATTTGTTCACCACTATCTCCCTGCTCTTACTAAACGAACACGTGCTGCTGTCGATTTGTTAAGGAAATTATCAACGCCTGAGTCGAAATCTAATGCCCACGCGTTTTGCGCATCATCACTATTAACGCCGTCGGCACTCGGTACCGATGTCCAATACCACAACGGCTCTGTGGTGACAGTTCCAGTATTGGGGAAGTAATCTTCATCAATAGCCACATCGTCAGCTATTCCCAAATGCATAAGTGAAAATAACTCGTGGTGAGTGGGTAATCGCCAATCGTAGAACCCACATAAACCTTGCGCATTAACAGCTTGCACGTAAGCAGAGGTATTGCAATTAGCTAGCAGACACGTAGCGTTAACACCCGTTTCGTCACCTTCAAAGCCACCGTTCACCTCTTCGCTGAACCACGAATAGGTGTAATCGGTATCTTGAAAAGCACCATCATCGGTTTTTACTTCCCACACCAACCCTGTAACGTTGTCGCGAACGCAAGACCATGAAGCAGCATTGGCGTCTTGCTCGTCGCCATTAGCGTTTAAACGAGTAAAGTCAAAACCCGCTTTCCCACGCCCGGCTTTCTCAATTAGGCCATTTTGCTCAATGATATCAGCACCACGTTGGCCATCTTGCCCAGGAAAATCATTTTGCTGAGCTTGTGTAATCGCATTGTTCGTCGCCTGCTGTAAAAAACCAGTGTCATTGATTAATGGCGTTGGCATTGGGCGTATTCTTACATTAACCGTGTCTTCAACGCTGTTACCATTTGCGTCGGTAACAGTCAGGGTGTAGGCCACAACGGTTGAAGACGTGACCAACGGCGCAATCGCAAATGTTGACAAAGCATCGCTATCATCTACTGGACGATTAGAATTGTTACTAACTAGCGAATTACCTGAGCCAACGTTATTACTTCGCTCCCATGAGTAGCTAAGCGGTAACGCGCTAGGTATGCTAGTGCTTGCTTCACCATCAAGTATGACCACCTCGCCACTAAATACCCCCTGCGAAAATCCAGCATTCACAATGGGTAGCGTTTCACTTTCAGACTGAACGGCAATGGTCACAGTATCAATATCTGTGGCTCCTTCGCTATCGGTGACTTCAAGCTGAAAAGTAAGTTCTTGTGCTTCGTTAGCTATAGGTGTTGTGATTGTCAGTGTAGAAAGATTAGTTTCGACCCCAGTAATCACGTTTGTACCGCTGGTTTGAGACCATAAGTAATCAGCAATTTCCCCATCCGACGTGGATGAATCGGTGTCGCTGCTTCCTGAGCCGTCAAAAATAACTTCAACCCCACCAGGAAACGTATTTGCAGGCAGGCCGTCTAATTCAGGAACGTCGATACTCGCCTCGGGCGCAATGTTTATTGGCGCTACAGTGATAACGGTAAAATCGCTAGCTGTATTACCACTTTGATCGTTGACCGATACCGTTAGTGTGTATTGCGTGGGGCTGTTTACTAACGGTGCCGTAAAGCTCGCTTCAGACACGCTATTGTCTTCGTGAGTAATAGTTAAAGAGGGAGACGCGCTCCAATTGTAGTTATAAGTCCCATCGCCTCCACTTACCTGAGCACTTAACGAATAGTCTACGCCTTCAGTTACGGTTGCATTAGGGCCTGCATTTACAACAAGGTTGCTGTTTCCGGCACCGTCTGAGTTGGTTGTGTCGCTATCACTGCCTCCACCGCCACAGGCTGTTAGCACACACGCTACAAGAATAAGCGCAAGCCTACGAACCACGGAGAATGGAAAGAAGCCTAAAAATGAAGACAAACTTAATTGCATATTTACTCCCTTCGCACTCATTGCTTTATTTAAACGTGCTTTATCTACGCGCAGTGCGAGCAAAAACTTAATGTGGATAGAAGCGCGATCCCGTTTTTACTTCACGATCGCGTCAAATGTAGCGGTTAAGAGAAGGTGTTTTTAGCTTCTTGCGCTTCCGACATGGTGACTTGCAGCGCTTCTAACTGTTTCTTACCCACCGCTACATCAGTCATGTCATAAATCATCATGCTAATGAAGTCCACCTTGCCAGTCGCTGATGTCAGTGGAGATAGCGTGATATTTTGATACATGAATGATTCACTTCCTGTAATCGGCCGATAGTTAGGAAACTTAAACAAATAGGGACGCTGTTCCCACGTCATGAAAGCACGTGTTTTTAAATCAAAGACAGGCTTGGCTTTTTTTACAAACCAATCTTGTTTAATTGAAGGGAATAGTGAAAAGAGTGTTTTATCTCTTACTTCACTGGGCAGAAGACCGCTATGACTTTCCATAAAGCCATTCCATACTTGTACCGTAAAGTTGCGGTCTAAAACGACAATGCCGACATCAACGGTTTGCAGCATGTCCATCATCCAGTGAAACTCTTGCAATTCATCTAAATGTTGGCTCATTAAAAATCCTCCAACAAGTGCGCAAGCTTAGAGTTCATCATCTTCATAGATTCTTCTGTGAACAACAAAATCAGATCGCACTGAACGTTGTAACCTTCAAGACCATAGCTAAGTTCTATCGCCAAGGTGCGCTTCCACTTGATCTGATTCATGTTAATAATTTCAGTGATGGCGCGATGCTGACCAAGCACAATAGGATGCCCTTGGCTAAAATTGATGTCCATTTGATTGGCTAGGCCAGTCAAACAGGTTCCAATTAGGATACTTGCTGCATCCATTAATAGCTCTAATTGCAGTTGGTCATCTACTTCGCCTTCTACATTGAGAATTTTAGCCACATCATCAAAGCTTGAGTCGCTTAGAATACATAGTGCTTCTCCGCTTACACCTGGGCTCAAAAAGCCTTGGCACACTGCAGTTACTTGCTCGTGGCTCTCAATGTCAGACAGCATCATGTGAAGTTCAGACACTTCAATGAGGTTCACATTTGGTATAGGAAGTTCTACAAATACATTCATCGTTCGAGCAAGGTGGTCACCCGCCTGCCCCATCGCAATGTTTGTAATTTCTTGATAGCAGTCTCGAATCTCTGGATCTAGCGGCGATACTTCTTCCGGCTCTTCTTCTTCCGTGTGCAGGATATTGAATTTATCTAATACTTCGGCCAGCTTCTGAGGATCCACTGGCTTTCTGATGAAGTCTAGTGCGCCCAAAGCAGTAACGCGTTCATGCGCCTCAGGCTGAATATCACCTGACACCACGATTACCTTGGTTTTAAGCCCCTGCTTTTTAATCGCTTCTAACGTGCCATAGCCGTCGAGAACGGGCATATTTAGGTCAAGGAGTAAAAGATCACCCTTACCTTCAGCAAGCGCTGACAAGGCGTCCTGACCATTTTTGGCAAAGTGAACGGCGACCTCCCAATCTTGGGGAAGGCACTTGGCCACTTGCTTTCGCGCAACTAATGAGTCGTCACATACGAGTACAGAAAACATTAAGTTCTTTTACCACCTAGCTTTTGAAACCAGCTGCTGCTGGTGTTTTCTAGCAATTTCAATTATATCGGCACAACTACTGCGAACTGAAGTAACGATTTTCTTTAATGTCATCTGAACAATAAATCGCTATTTCTTTCTTGGGTTACACATTGCGTATAGTGTTACGAAATGCCTCACTAAGAAATAGCACTTTTGGGGAATATTGCCAGCGAGTTTTTACCGCTTAACTCAAACAATGCCTTTATACATCTATAGCAAGCTGACTAGAGTATAAGCTTAACGCCTTTTAAATGAACAAGCCAAAAATAACTGGCACTACCAATGCCGTAAAGATGCCGTTTACGCATAGCCCCAATGTTGCCATGGCCGCTACGTCGTCTCCCATGTGAATGGCTTTTGCCGTGCCCATAGCATGAGCCACAGTGCCAAGCGCAACACCTTTCGACTGTGGGTTTTCCACATTAAAAAGTGTAAACATCCCCGTAGATACTACAGCGCCGACAACGCCTGTCACTATAACAAATACTGCCGCTAAAGCCGGAATTCCGCCTATTTGTGCACTGGATTCCATTGCCAATGGTGTGGTGATAGATTTAGCTAGCATAGTTAACTGAATTGCCTTTGGAGCGTCCATTATAAAAAGCGTGAACCAAGCTAAAACAGGTGCAAGAATTCCACCAAATACAATGCTTGCAATTAATCGCCAACCGTATTGCTTAAGTTTTTGCCACTGCCGGTAAATAGGAAGTGCAAGCGCCACCGTTATTGGCCCTAAAAGCCAATGTAACAACGACGCCGCGTTTTGATAGTTAGCCACACTGAAATTCCCGAGATACAGACACAAAGAAATAAGTAGCGCAGTAATGATTATGGGATGTGCCGCTGGGTGGCCTTCACATTTTCTATTAACCCAAAGTGCTATGATATAGCTGACAACAGAAATACTAAGCCAAAACAAGCCGCTAACGCTAAAAGCGTGGTTTAACGCTTCAAACATTACTACCATCCGTTTTTACCGACTCCGCGTTATCTGTACCGCGCTTTTTATTAAGAAGCCGCTGGGTGATCCACGCCGTCATTCCTAAACTTAAAGAAGTTGTGACAACTATTGCTATAACAATAGCTAACCCATTTGCTTGAATATCGGGCCAGTAAATAGAAACGCCCAGCACCGCTGGCACAAACAGCAAAGACATATGCTTTAAAGGAAAAGTGACAAACCGCGCGGTATGCACTTCAAGCTGGGGAAAAGCCAACAATAATCCAAGTAGAAGCAACAGCCCCATTAATGGGCCAGGTATGGGAGCACCACTTAAGCTAACAATAGCGGTACCTAAATAGTACGCTGTGAAAACCAGTATAGCGCCCACTAATGCGTTTCTAGCATCTCGCACTTCATCTCCCCATAACGCTGATGTCTGAAAAACAGTGTAACGATAAGCGCCTTCAACCACCAGCAGTACCATGGTCGTAGATACAACACGTGAGCAGTGTGAAATGTGAGGTGCGAAAAAACTAAGCCGTAATAAATTCGATAACGTAAAGCTATAGCAGCCTGCTCGGTTGAAGCGTGACTGTGTCAGTCTCAACTAATATGCTGTTATTAATTCAATCTATGCTTCATTCGGCATGCCAAAATTGGTAATAGTATTTGTGAGTAATTTTAAAGGCCTCCCCTCCTTGCATAATCACCCGTTGCTGATTGAGCTTTTGTTCTAAATGAGCCACATGCTTTTTATTTACAGCTACCGAACGATTGCAGCGCTTGAAATGCTGCTCGCCAAGTCGTTTTAGCAACTCACATAACGTGGTTCGTACAACAAAGCTCTCTGATAAGGTTTGCACGCACATGTAATCACCTGCGGCCTCAATCCACTTAATGTCGGCAGGGTTTAAGCAACACCATCCGTTTTCAGACTTTATACCAACAACCTTTGGCTGTGTGCACTTTTTTAACTGCTGCCTTAACGTAGCTAAAAGTGCAGGCTCAGAAACACCAAATTGATTACATAAGCCCTTCACAATGGAATTAAATTGAGAGTCACGTTCATAGAAGTGATATTTAGTTTTAACATGCTCAATAGCGCAAAGAATCTGCGACTGTTCAAAGGGCGATTTCACGAAACCCGACGCATTATGCGTAAAGGCCCAAAGCGCTTCTTCATCTTTATTACCCACAGCCAACCAATAGCGAGAAGCTAAATCTCTGCTGGATTGTGATACAGAATAAAAACCAATTGAGTGAGGATGTTTTTCAGCAAGCGCCAAGCAATGACCAACCGACTGCGCCCCAAAAACATGACTAAATAAGCCAAGCTTTTCTAATAGGCCGCAAAGCGCGTTTTGCATTGAGGCAGATTGTAAGAAAACCAGTGCGATCATCTGCGATCCCTTGCGCGTGTATACTGTCGTAATTACTGTCGCTCTCTAGACTGTTATGAGTTTTATATCTAGAAAGTTAAAGATGAAAAAGGGGCTACAAGTTTCATAGCCCAATCGTCAGGGTGATAAAGTTTTCATTAGCGTTGTGCAGTTAAAACGCTTGGCTTGGCATTAACGCGAGCCGCAATATGCTGAGCCGTTCTAGACGCACTATGAGTCGCTGCAAAAGTCATCATATCCTGTCCATTGCAAACTAAACCTTTGTAAAGTTCTCGCGTTGTAAGGCCTGTAGCTTTTATTGCTCTGCGCAGCTTTAAACGACTATCACTTTTGACAGCCTTGCAAACCGCGATGAGTTCATTCTCAATTTCCATTGGGTACGAGTTTGCATTTGCGGCAGTAGCAGTTAAAGACAATGTAATTCCTAGTAGAGCAAATTGGGTAACACGGCGTGACATAAACATAACAAGTTCCTCTGATAATATTCGACAACGCGGTGACGACCTCTTTTTGTCTCCGCACCATTAAGTTAGTGAAACTTTGTAAAGATCACGCCATAAAAACGCCAAAACACCGCTATTTGCGATGTTGCGATAAGCGTACTAAAGCGAAGGTTTAATAATCGGTGTAAACAGTTATTAGTCGTATTCGACACACATTTTGCAACATTCTTGTAAGCCGCCATAAGTCGTTAGAGGCATGACTAATCAATTAGGTTAGTGTGTTTTTTATGATAGAGATGGCTGGAGTTTACTTTGAGTGGATCTTGGGGCTAGATAGCCTAACCCCAATTTATAGCAAAACGCACCAAGTTTGTATTCGCTAGAGGGGGCTTAAAAAAAGCTGTCTTGGTGAATTTTAATGAACATGCTCGTACCAATTTTAGAGTAATCAATTTTATACTCTTTACCATTCAGCGTTTGTACGAACAATAGCGTTTTCTCGTCGCCGAAAACATCGCTAGTAGTAACATCTACAAGTTCCATGTCCATCATTTTAGCATCGCGCTTGTTTTCAGGCACTTTGCCTTCGTACTGCTTAATACCTTTATAAGTAACAAGAACTGGTGGATGCTCATCACCATTAATGACCAATAGATCTAACTTTCTTATTTTGTGAATGATGGTGTTTCGACCACTTGTAATAAAGGGTTTTTCAGTCATTCTCATCTCCGCGACCGCTTACCTGCTTATTTATTATTAACAAAAATATAGTTTTTGGAGTTTATCACGATGTTAACAAACAGCACATAAGCATTTAGTTGATATTTATAAACAAAGTATAAACATAAATTACACTAAATGAGCAATAAATCGCTAAATTTTACCCGCATTACAGTTTTTTCGAAGTTGTCATAAGTTCAAGGGTGAAAAAGTATCACTGCAAATACTGTATTTTTCACAGAGTCTGCAAGCCTTTAGAAGTCATTTAAAGTACAACGCCCCCTTTTAACACGGGTAAGCAAAACCTGAATTATTGCCATTTAATCCATGGTCTGTGCACTAGATTCTCGATAAGCTTTTCGCAGGGAGCTGTTTCAGGAGACTCAAAGATACAGCTTGGCGCCTCATTGATATCAACTTGAGCAACAATATTAGATACTGAAATCTCTAAATCTAAGTCGGTATCTAGCTGTGTCATTGGCAAAATGAACTCGACACGATTGGTAAATGCACATGACTTTTCAGGCGGCATGTCGGCATCTTCAGAATCACACCCTACACTGCCCAACTGATAAGACCATTCACGCGCTTTTTCACCGGTTTTGGAAACGTCCAGCCTCAAAAATTTATGCCCGTTTTGTCTGCTCCAAAACATAGAACTGTCGTTCAGTGGTGAAGGCTGAGAAACTGGGTTCGCGTGATTATCATCAAATGGAAGACCCATTGTGAAACGCAGATTGGTTGCCAGCTTCAGTAGCTCCTGAGAAACATCTAACAAAATTTTGCTATTAGCTTTGTCTGGATTGGCACACTTACTGTGAAATTTTAACAACGCTACATTGGCGGTTTGCCATTGTGTTTGTTTAAATTTCACTTGCTGCCATTTCCCATCAATTCGCACTTCCGGCTTGCTTAAGTAAAAACCAAAATAATCGATATTCCAGCGCTGCTGCCCAATACTCATAATCATAGGACATGCACCGGTATCTACTCCCACTAATTTGAAGGGAATTTCTCCAGCCTCTCGCCCTTTAAAGTTAATAGTATCGCACCCCGTCAGCGAGAATAACGCTGCCAGGAGTAACGTTGGCATGATACGAAAAGGCATCTTCATTTTTTAAGTACTTCCCTTAACCTTACCAGCTCCAAAACTGGCCACTGCTTTAAAATGCACTTTTACATAATAAGAAAGTTAAATGCATCACAACTCACGCTAATAGTGCTGCTTTTCGTATTCGTGAGTCAAGGCTAGGTGAAATATGAAAGCACCTTAAAAAGCCACATAAGCTGACCAGAAGTCGATGGTTAAAGAGCATTATAATTATATAGACACTGTTGCAGGTTACGAGTTCATAGCGTGTTGATAATGAGAGAAACAAGCATTCCCAGCGTTGCACTGAACAAAAATAGAGCAAACAAATCACAAAGCCATCAGCGGGGCGTGACAAGCCAATTAAAACTGCTTATACTTGCGCTCGCTTGTGGTTGTTATGTAAAACAATTTACACCAACGAAAACCAAGCACATCTCAAAATGGCCCCATAGCTCAGTTGGTTAGAGCATCCGACTCATAATAAGTTGCGCTGGTCATATTGAAAGAGATAAAATAGATTAAATACAATAGGTTACTAAAGAGTGAAAAGCGACTCTCAAATCATGTAAGCCTGTTGTAAGTAAAATAAAAAGTTTTCGGCCCAATAGCTCAGTTGGTTAGAGCATCCGACTCATAATCGGCAGGTCCCCTGTTCAAGTCAGGGTTGGGCCACCATAAAATAAGCCCCGATGGCATTGCCTTCGGGGCTTTTTTATTGCTTAAATATGCGATGCCCTTTACATCAGTTAAAAACACGAGGCTTCAACATGGAAAAGGAAATCCTTGGTACGTTCACGATAAGCAATAATGAACAAGTAAATGGATCATTAAAAAAAGCTGGCGAATTTATCAAACTAACTTGCTGGTCAAAAAATAACTTTAGCTTTGACGGTATTACTGACGCGATCTACGGTTTAGACCAACAGCTCAATACACTATCATTACTAGACTGCTCGGGCGATGTTCGCCCTGCAGTAAGAAATAATACTAAATTTTTTACATCTGAAATATCTGCCCACCTCTTAATATCTGGTTCAAAGAAAGTTGAGCCTAACGATAAATTTGGTTTTGCTAGCATAGAAGTTAAAAACCCAAAGAGATTACTCACGAACGCAGATGACCTCATGGAGAACATTGTCAATGACTACCTACAAGAGGGAAATTCAATCCTAGACTTTGTAAATCTGAAGACTATATTTTCTGCAGATACAAATCTGGGCAAGGTCTCTTTGGTATGTAATAGTTTTATCGAGAGGACGAGCAGTGAGTTAAGTTTGAATCTTCAATCAAAGCTATTTGTCCTATTTGATTTTCAAGAATCAACAGTGATAGATGATGTTCTGCATAGGGTTAAAGAAATCTGTCAGTTCTTAAGATTTATTAGTGGCAATGAAATTTATTTTGAGAATATAGTTCTTAAGGAAAGTGAGCAATCTTATGAACATGTGAAAGTGTTGAGTAACAATTTTGTAATAAATGAGAACTATAACCCTCTAGGCCTCACCCGCCCTCTTATTGATGTAGAGCACCCTCAATTTAATGAAATAATGAAGAGTTGGTTTAAAGATCGTGAGCGTGACAAGGCTCGCTACAATTTTTACTACAACTTTTTTCAGGTCCAATATAACGAAGCTAGAATGATCTCGTCAGCGAGCGTTTTCGATATCTTGTATGGTACTCGCGGCAAGAAAACACTCGACCAAGTTGTCGAAGAAAAATTGAAAGCTGTAAAAAAACTAGTAAAAGAAAAATTCGACACATTTGAACCTATCAGAGAAGAACTTATTAGACAAATTTCAAATGTAAAACGCATTGCTCACAAGGACAGAATTGAAAAGCGAATAACTCTCATAGATTCCCAAGATGATGAGATTGCTAATGTTTGCAAGAAAATAAGAGATGTGCTGAAGTATGCACTTTCAGCTAGGAATGTTTTTGTTCATGGAACCCCGAGTGACATAATCACCACAGAAGATGCATATGAATATCAAAGTCTATTCACTAACATTTTTGAGTTTGTTTACATCACTAGTGAGCTGGTTGAAGCTGGTTGGGATATGAATAGCTTTGCTAAGAATTCTTGGCACCACCAAATAAGACAAATGCAATTTAACCTCGCCAATGAGATCGATGAGTTTCTATCTGCTATTAGTACTAAAAAAGATAGCAAACAGGCTCACCAGTCTTAACATTGGCTTTGAGGTGCGCTTGCATAGGAGCAGCTAGTAGTTCCCACTCCTCAAGTGGCTTCCTAACAGGAAAAAGAGCATAAGGCTTGTTTGAGTCCTTCTGCTGCTGATTTTCAAGTGCTGCAATTCGTTGCAGCACTTTTGTTTTAGCACTATGCCGCATTATATTTACTCGGGAAGTAAATATCAGCAAGCATACATAGCATCTCAACACGCTGGTTGTGATGTGGATGGCGAACAGCAATAAAACTTGTAATCCCAAGCTCTGGCTCCATAAAACTGGCAAGCTCATTTGCAGGTACATCACAGCGAATACAGGTGGCTGGAATGTTCTTATCGCTGTAATAGAATAACTTTTCTATGTCCTCTGCGACTACCTGTCCACTTCCCCTAAACTGAGACATACTTAATTGGAGTTTTCTGCAATGATTAATGCAGGAGACGACTATGAAAAAATCACGATATACAGAATCTCAGATTATCGCAGTATTAAAAGAAGTTGATGCAGGTATGAAGGTTGAGGAAGTCTGCCGTCAACACGGTATCAGCAGCGCGACCTATTACAATTGGAAGTCCAAGTACGGCGGCATGGAAGCGTCTGACGTCAAACGATTGAAAGAGCTCGAAGAAGAAAATGCCAAGCTCAAAAAGATGTTTGCAGATGTCAGCTTGGAAAATAATGAATCGACCAGACTTTACTAGACAGACTTTCGTTTGAATCTTTCTAGCGTTTCATAAGCCAGTGGAGGCGCATTATTCGCTTCACCATGCTTGCGTCTAGAGTTATAAAACATTTCGATATAATCGAATATGTCAGCTCTAGCATGTTCACGTGTTGTATAAATTTTTCTCTTTATTCGTTCTCGCTTAAGTAGTTAGAAGAAGCTCTCTGCGACGGCATTGTCGTGAGCTGCACATATGTACTAGCTCAGACTTTTCTGAGTGTCTTACTTGCTAACGTTATTCATCTTGAACTCTAAAATGTCGCCCGGTTGGCAAGTCAAATGACAGCATATCGCTGCTAAGGTCTCAAATCGCACGCCTTTAACTTTACCTCGTTTTAATAAAGATAAGTTTGCTTCCGTAATACCAACACTCTTGGCTAACTCCTTCGAGCTAACTTTGCGCTTAGCCATCATCACGTCTAGATTTACAATGATCTCCATAACTATACAAACTCTTTGTTTTCAAGTTCTACTTGGCGTGCAACTTTTAAAATATGAACGATGCTAATCATAAGAAGTAGGCTGAAGAATCGTCTCAAATCTAAGCTAATCGACATGGCCGTGTCTTCAAAAAAGTGAGAGTGATAATAGCCCAACGCTAGCTCAACAATTATGTTTTGTGCAAATAATGCTACTTGAATCCAAACCAACCAAATGTAGCAGCGTACACTGCGATCAGAAAAATACTCCTCTAACTCAAAGTAACTGAATAAACGATAAGACCAAAAGACAATTAGTGACCAAAGTAATAAAGCAGGCAAACTTATTAGTATAAGTAGGCTTTTGTTTACTTGTTGATGTTCCCAAAGCGCAATGAATAAAGGTGAATCCGAATTAAAGTTAAACGTCCCTTGCACAACGTAAGCAATCAAAATATAGCCTATGGCAAGCAAGCTCAGTCCAATCACAGACCATTTCAAACAACGACTTACAATACGAATTTTATTATTCATTAATATCTCCAGTTTTGCAGAAGTATAACTAAACAAAAAAAATTATTCTAAAAAAGATAGTAATTATTGTTTTACGATAATTTTTTATTGTGATAGTTTGATTCAAGTTTTTAAAGGAGTACTAAAATTGAATACTAAATTAAGCGTTTTATTTACCTTAGCTGCGGTCGGTCTAGGGATTACTGCTTGCAGTTCAAATACTGAAAAATATAACTCGGCAAGTGAACTTGCATCACAAAGCCAGTCTCAGGAAAAGATAGCTCCTTTGTTGCCTATCTCTACTTTCTTCAATGAAAGTCGCATCAGTGACGTACAGCTCTCCGCAGACTCAAATTGGCTGGCTTGGCTGCAAAGCCATAACGGTATTAACAATATCTTTGTTATGCCAGTTTCTGGCAGCATAGAAGATGCTTATCCACTTACTCAGCTAGACGAGCCTATCGATAGTTTTTCGTGGGACAGCGAGAATTTAAACCTGTTTTACAGCCAAGATGTTGGCGGCAATGAAAATCAACAGATATACCAAATTCGCACAGTGGTTGAGCACAAACTCACTGTCAAAAGCACAACTCGACTTACCCATAAAGACGATAGTAATTACATGTTCATAGGCCAAAGTGATGAACAGCCTGAGCTTTTGAGTTTTGCGGCGAATCATGATGATCCTGCACGTATCGACGTTTATCAACTGAATTTGAACACTAAAGAACTGACACCAAGCTTGGTCAACAAATTTGGTTTTCATACTTTTTTAGAGAATAAGCAAGGTGAAATTGTAGTTGGTGTTGGAGGTTTAGGAGATGGTTCTTATGCCTTGTACAGTAAAACCAACGGAAACTGGGAGGTAGTTTTAGAAACACAAATTGGCGAGAAAATAGAACTCATTGAATACCAAGAAGAAGTAGACTCAGTCTACTTATCTAGCAGCTTGGGAGAGTTAGATACTTTAAGTCTATTGTCTGTGAATCTAGGCAGCGGTGAGCAAAAATTAATGCACCAAGATCCGAACGCTCGCTCTGATGTATATGACACGAAGTTCGATGATGACGGTAAACTCTCAATGGTCAGCTACTACTATGGTTACAAAGAGAACTATTTCTTTGACAAAGAGTTAGAGCAGCATTGGCAACACATCCGCAACCAGTTCGACGCACAAGTGGAAATAGATATGCTGCAACGCGATAAGAAATCCGGTAAATGGTTGGTCTCGGTAGCCAGTGATGTCGATGTCGGTAGCATCTATTTTTACAACGAAAATACCAAGTCGCTTAAATTGATGTTGCAAAAAGACCCTGCACTTAAAGCAGAATATCTGGCTAAACGAGAGTCAATTACTTATCAAGCTCGTGACGGACTTACTATTCAAGCTTATTTAACGCTGCCTCAAGGCAAACAGAAGCATTTACCCGCGATTATATTACCTCATGGCGGTCCATGGGTGAGGGATCACTGGACCTTAAGTTCAGCTTATTTCAATCGTGTAGCTCAACTTTTAGCAAATCGCGGCTACGCCGTGTTACAACCAAATTTCAGAGCATCAACTGGGTTTGGCGAAACCTTCTATAACCTTGGTAACCAAAATTGGGGCACAGGCTATATGCAACATGACTTGACTGATGGTGCAAATTACTTGGTTGCACAAGGCATTGCTGACAAAAATCGACTAGGAATTATGGGTGGTTCTTATGGTGGCTATGCTGCGCTTGCTGGCATCACTTTTACACCTGATCTATACCAAGCTTCGATTTCTTTTGTTGGGCCGTCAAGTTTAGTAACGTTAATGAACTCATTCCCAGATTATTACAGACCTTACCTAGGCAATTGGTACACTGCGGTTGGCGACCCTTTAATTGCCGAAGATGTAGAAAAGATGCAAGCGCGTTCGCCAATCAACTTTGTTGACAACATTAAAACGCCTTTACTACTAGTACAAGGTGCCAATGACCCTAGAGTAACTCAAAAAGAGTCTGACCAAATTGCTAAAAAAATGCAGAGTAAGGGTTTAAACGTTGAGTACATTCTTGCTAAGGATGAAGGTCATGGGTTTAGCAAACGTATCAATAACCAAGCATTTTTGCTGAAAATGGAACGTTTCTTTGCTGAACATTTAGGTGGAAGAGAATATGAAAATGCCTCCGAAGAAGTTAGCCAACACCTTAAAACCTTAGTTGTTGATACAACAAGATTATAATGCGTAGCAATTATCTTGATGAAAAGCTAGGTCAAGCTAGCTTTTCATTTAGATAATCGTGTTTGGATAGTATTAACTTTCATTAAACCAACTGTGTTTGGTTGAACATAAATTGTTCTTGGGTCAATAGGTGAGTAACTCAAAATGGCACAGAAGCGACCAACAGAGCTGACTAATTTACTTAGTCGTAACTGACAGTTCAAGTCTGACCTAGTACACTTTATCGTCACTTAAGCTGCAGCAATCTGAAATCTACTTGCTAGTTCTTTCAAAGACTCAGCTAAACGCGCTTGCTCTTGTCCAACAATTTGAATTTGATTGGCGTTTTCAGCCGACTGATTTACTCCAGTACTTATGTTAACGATAGATCTATTTATTTCCTCGGTGGCAGCAGATTGCTGCGTAACTGCTGCCGCAATTAACTCTAACATTTCGTGAATTCCACCAACGTCATTAACTATCTCAGTTAATACCTGTTCAACTTCCTGTGCTTCAACAACTACTGCGTTAGCACTTTCTGAACCTTTCTTAATAGCAACAAAGGCCTCTTCGGTTGAAATGGTAAACTGACTAACAATGTTTTCTATTTCTGATGTCGAGTCTTGTGTGCGCATAGCAAGCGTTCTAACCTCATCTGCGACAACCGCAAAACCTCTGCCTTGTTCACCTGCACGAGCAGCCTCAATTGCAGCATTCAGAGCAAGTAAGTTCGTCTGCTCGGCAATTGCCTTTATTACCTCTACAACATTGGTAATCGCTGCACTGTTCTCGTGAAGTTTCGCAATAACTTCCCCAATAACGCCCACTTCATTGGACAATTGCATAATACCTTGGGTACTCGATTTAACCACTTCGCCTGCTTTTATAGCCGTTTCGTTCACTTTCTTCGCAGAGTCTGCCGCTTCGGTGGTGTTTTTAGCCACATCTTGCACCGTCATAGACATTTCTTCTGATGCTGTCGCAACTTGCTCCGACTGCTTCGTTTGTTCGCGTGTTGTCCTGCGGTTTTCTTCTAAAACTTGAGCTGTCTCTTCTGAAGAGCTGGCTAATTGCTCACTTGACGAAGAGATATTCCGCAATGCGCTAGAGAAGTGAGAAAGCATTTGATTGATGGAGTCGGCAACATTTCCCAATTCATCATATGTCACCTTATTTACAGTGATGGTTAAATCATTGTCTCTAGATATTTTCTTCATTGAATAAATAATAGCATTCACTTGCGCACTGATATGCTGGTATACCTTCACCAGAATAACTAACATAAGCGAAAACACAGCTAATATGGCAATCAGCAAACTATAAAATGCCGTTGATGCCGCATTATTTTTTGTTTTTGCTAGTGCAAGTATGTCTTCAACTAATTTGTCTTCCACTTGCTTAAGTTTATTAATGCGCCCAGTAGAAGCGCTGAACCACTCTGTAGCCGAAACCCCAAAATTGCCACTTTGAAAGTTTTTATCTGCAATTGCTCTGAAGTTATTTACTCTCTCTACCGAGCTGTCTCTCATTGCGTTTTGATAATAGTTTTTTTGCTCTTGAGATGCTGAACTTAAAAAGCTTCCCATAAATGCGTTTTGTTCCGTTACCAATGAAACAAAACGTTTAAACCCTCCTTCACTAAACTTATCTGCTGCAAACGTTGCGCTTAAAACCGCACGCTCTACACCCGCGCGTTCTTTCGATGACAAATAGTTATAAAAGCTCATCAGATAGGTCGTAATCTCTGCATCTTGAGAAGCTCGCGCCATATCCATGACAGACTCTATAAATAATGCGTTTATCTCTGAGTAATAAGCGACAGTCTCAGCGACACTGATATCTAAGCGCGAAACCCGATTCCTAATTGCGCCCAAACCACTCAATTCACTTCTAGCTTTCTTTAACGTTTCTAGTATTTCTGTGTCAGGATAATTAGATTCAAATACATCTAATTGATTTAACCACAGCGTATACTTTTCATCTGTATCTTGTCGCTGTTGGCCTAATTGCGATGCAAATTGATCCCCCATCGAATTAACGTATCCTGCGCTGGTCCCGCGCTCTTTTTGAAGCTCATGCACAAGCGCGCTGCCGCTCGCGGTGAGCTCAATTAATTGCTCTACCTCAAATGAATCATCCATGATGGATTTATATGATGCCAAGTTCATAAACCCTAGAACAATCATTAAGATTATCGGTGGAGCCAACATAAGAGAAAATTTGTATCTGATGGGTAGTTTTTGCAAGGTGGAGGCATCGTGAATAGACATTTAATTCCCTTATCAATACTTTTTAATTTTAAAACAAAAGCTTGCGACAAAAACGCAAGAGCTCTCGCTTAAAAAGCCAGCATGCGACGAACTTTAATGGTTAAAAAACACACAAAAATTATGGTCATTAGTTTAAAAATTGTAAAGTTAGGCTGTTTGAATTTAACTTTGCAATTTTAACTAGATAATGGATACAGCATTTCGCAAACCCTCGACGTTGCGCCAACAAGTTTACGAATATTTTCCTTTTTCATTTTAGTAATGGCTGTTAATTTGGAACAAACAACAAAGCGCTTTAATTAAAACTATTGGCTGCGCTTCGCCATTTTTCATTTTTAACTTAAAGAAATATTTTCTATGAACAGGCGACGTCATCAGCGCATAAAAATTTAAAAATTCTATATAAAAAACTCCGCGACGAGTGAGTATAAATAGAGCCTGTAGCTTATTTGAGATGCATGATGCCATCTGAGTACCCTAAATAATTATTTCATTACCCATTTTATTTTTTAATTTCCCACCCATATAAGAAAGGCTTCCAAATGGTTGGAAGTAGTTATTATTAAAAGGATATTTGAAACAATGAAACGTATTATTCTCGCCAGCATCTTGGGCGCACTTTCTCTTAATGCATTCGCTGCATCGCCTTCTTATGACTTCGTTAAAGCTGGTTACGTGCAAGCGGATATTGAAGACGCGGGCGACTTCGAGCCTTCAGGTTTTCAGATTCAAGGCTTTAAATCACTAAACGAAAACGTGTATTTAACGGGTCGCTACGGTCAGCTAAGTGAAGACGAAAGCGGTGTGGATATTGATTTGGATTATGTATCTGCGGGTATTGGTTACCGCTATGGTTTAACGGCCACCACAGACTTTTTTGGTGAAGTAACATACGAGTACGTAGATGCTAATCTTGATGCTGGCTCTGCCTCTGCTGAAGCCGACGACAATGGCTTTGGAGTTACCGCGGGTATTCGCTCTATGTTAACTGAACAGTTTGAGCTACGTGGTGCTATTCGCTACATCGATATTGAGGAAGATGAAACTGCCTTTGAAATTGGCGCAGATTACTTCTTTACCCCTCAATTCTCGTTCGGTGCTACCTACGTTATCGCCGATGATGTGGATTTATTAGGTGTGTCAGCCAGATACACTTTCTAAACTTGCTTAGCTATTACAACTAATAAACATAAGCCACGTCACTTAACGTGGCTTTTGTTGTTTCACTAATAGTGAATTGCGCTATCTTGTTGCAATTAAATTTATAAAGCGTAACACCAATAATTAGCGTGTTACTTAATGCTTTGTGGCGCCTCTGAGTTCTGCGCTTTATGCAACGCCGTTATCGCTCCCTCTTGTTCTACGTTTAGTGCAGTGATTGGGAACGGAATAACAATCCCCTCTTCATCAAAACGCTTCTTCAACATTTTAATAAAGGCGCTTTTTATAAAGAATCGGTTGAAGTATTCCCGCGTTCTAAGCATAACCGTTAAATTAATACTGGAATTGTCAAACGTGTGAAAGATCACAAAAGGTTGATACGTTTTAACGCCATATTCATGCTGCTCTAGAATGGTATTTGCAACGTCTAGACATACTTTTTCGACATGTTCTAAATCGGAGCTATAGTGAACACCAACGTCAACAGGCACTGACAGCTCGCGTTCTGGATAGTAATAGTTGATAAGCTTAGAGTTAGACAACTTGCTGTTAGGCATTATCACAATGTTATTCGGCAGCATTCTTACCCATGTAGAGCGCCACCCTATTTTTTCAACAAAGCCTTGTTCTCCTGAATCTAGTTCAATGAAATCGCCTATGCGAATTGGTTTATCCATAACTAGTTGAATACCCGAAAAGAAGTTTTCTAGCGTGGGCTGAAGCGCTAAAGCAACCGCTAGCGATGTGATCCCCAGCGAAGCGACAATAGGTGTAACTGAAACCCCCATTGTGCTTAAAATAATTAAAATTGCTAAAACAGCGAATACGGCTCTTACGGCTCCGCCGGCAATAGCACTGGTATTTTTTACCAAAGTCGACTGATCGCGATACCGTGTCAGCGAGTGAGTCACGAATCGTTCGAAGAAAAGAAACAGGGTAATTATCAATCCGGCTTCAATGGTAACAGCGAGCGCGTTTATAGCCCCTTCATCATCGATTTGGAACACTGAAACAATGCTTTTGACTAAAAGCAGAAAGATAACCACTATGAGCAAGTTGAAAGGCGCATTTAACGACAGCACAAGAACGCGATAAATGTCAGACATACTGCTGCTTTCCGAGCGAGCCTTTGCTTTTAAACGCACCAAAATAAGTCGTTTTACTACAAAAAGCACAATAACAGCGCCAACTAATCCAGCTATTGCAACTGCCTGCTGATCATCCATTAAGTCCATGAAGTTCAAGGTTTGCTGTGCTCCTGCTTTGATATTTACAAGAAACGGCTTTAGTTCAAAGCTTACATACGCAAAAGATACACCACTTATTTAATCAGAAAGAGAACTCAGCTTTTTTTCGTATTCCTGCATTAGCCATGTTGTTGCTTCGTTTATGTCGGTGAAAAACAAGTAATCCATGTGTTTAAGTTCAGGGATCCTTTGAAACATGATGCCTCTAATAACAGGCCCTTTGTAAACGTATGCTTTTGCTAACAACCCCATTTCTGGCAAGCGTTTTATAATGCATTTTAGTGTATCGAAGGCAGCCGGTGTGGCACCTTCCACATGAGCAATATCCGCTATCAAAGCAAAAGGTTTCTGATTCAAGCTAATCACTAGCTTGAAAAGCTTTTCTCTGTATTCTTCAGCGCTGCTTTCATTAAAAACACCGTGTAACTTACTCGTTATAATTCCGTCTTTATAACTTAACGTCGAAGTACTTTGGCTTTTCGGCATAATCTATATATTTAACTTAATCTTAAGTAAATAGTAGACGATTAAGTACCTCAATGGCGAGCATGTCTTATATTTAAGTTTTTTTACTCACTCTACTAAGGCTAGCAATGCTTCACTATTGGGGAACGTTTCAATACCCTGTTTAAGGACGAAGTTTGCCTTAGTACCCATGTTATTTTTACGTAACGCCACAACGTAATTATGAACATAAGCCTGTTGATTTTTTCCTGCCTCCAACCCTTTTTCAAACCACCTTACAGCCAAGCCACTACTGCGCTTAAGGTCTGGGTTTTCAAGATAGTAGTTAGCAATGAGAAAATAACTCAACCAATAAGACGGCCACATTTGCGTTGCGGTTTCTAGAAAAGCCAATGCTTGGTTTTTGTCGGCAACCTTTAACATGTCGTAAGCAGCGCTTACATAGGTATAAGGCGTCATTTCGGATGAAGTCACTTTTGGCGGCACGGCAGCTAAATACCAATAGTTAGCTCTGCCCCACGTTCTTTCGAACAACTCCAACGACATTTCATGATTTGGTGTTAGGCCAGTGTGAAGGGTTAATGTTCCTTTTTCGCTGTTAAAACCAATAACCACGGCATAGTGCCATTGGGGTAAAAGTTGAATAGATAAGTTTTGAAAAACAATAACCGGAACATCGTCTTTGACTAACTCTATAATTGATGACAGCGTTCCACGCTCTGTGTATGGCAAAAAACCATACTGTCGTGCAGCGCTAACCATTTCAAGTTGAAGGCTACCTTCTTTGCCAGGAATAAAGAGCTTTGGTGCAATATCTTCTGGAGAGGCGTTCACACCATAATAGCCAAACACTTCAGAGAGCGTAGTTGGCCCACAGTAAAATTGCTCCTGTGGAAAAAACGGTACTGAACTAATTGAATGAGACTCAGGTAATTGACTTAAACCTTGCTGTCGTAACTGGTCGGCTTGCGGTGTTGACTGACAACCTGAAAGCACAAGCAAAAGAGAAAAGCCTGCTAAAAGGCAGGCTTTTTTTAAGTAAAACGTCATTCTGTTAGTTACTTATTGGGCGAATGAATGGGTAAACGTCGGTGACTCCTGCCAAATCTAAAATTGCAATTACAGCAAGAACGGTAAGCACAGCGCCCACAATACCACCTGCCGGCGCCTGATTAATTTCATCGTTCAGCTGTGCTATTTCGCTATCGGTCATTGCATTTATTCTGGCGATTGCTTGTTCGCTATCAACACCTAAACTAACCAATTTACTTTGCACATCTGCGCGGTTAACCATGCTAATAAGCTGCTGTTTGTTGTATTGGGCAGCCTGAGTTTGCATTACGGTATCGGAACTAATCGCTTCTGCATGAACACTTCCAGACATTAGTACCGTTGCAGAAAAGCAACTAATCGCAATGGTTTTCATAAACTTCATGATATTTCCCTCGTTGTAATGCAAAGTTTTATTCTTTGGTCTCAAGCTTAATAAAAGCAGAAACTATACATAAAATTTTGCACTGGCCTTGCAGACACAAAATGTGTACTGCGGTTTGTTTTTACTATTCAATTTCATAAACAAGCAAACTTAAGGCCATGCGATAAGTGGCAACTTAAAACCAATAAAACCACGCAATTTCCTAATAAAAAATAGCAACTTAGCACTTAACAGCAAAACAGAAATTAGCGTTCTACATTAATTCTCATTGATTGCTAAAGCGCAGCGGTAAGTAATGTTTTCCATTTAACTGGAATTATTTACGTGGCCGACATGCTCATTTTGCGTTTAACAATTAACTGTTGCGCTTTTTGTCTTCTACACGGGTTTAAAGTGTATTCGCCTGTAAGAACAACTTTCATCGCAAGAATAGTGCGAGTTGTATGCTATAAAAAGGTGCAATTTCTACTAAAAAAAAGCTATAACAACCATTATCAAACTACATCTTTATAACAGTGACCTAATAAAATGGGCATTAAGCTTGTAGCAAAATATTGGGTATTCATTCTTATTGCAGCGGGGCTAAACGCATGCAGTACGAACAACTTCATGCGCAAACTCGAAAAGCCGCTTTTGTTAGAAAGCGCCTATGGATACGGCTATTTGCCCGAGCTCAATCATTATTCAAGTACTCAATTAGCTTCACGCTGCGCGTCATATGAACGCACAACCGCCCTTGATCTTGCTCTTACTTTGCATTGTGTTGTGGCCCTATTAGGCCGAGAAGACCTCACGGATAACCAGCGAAATTTAGGATTTAAGGAATACAACCAACTAACAGAGCAACTATTTCGACTGCGTAATGCTTCTGACAATCTGGTAAAAGTGAATTACGTTGGGCCTGAGGAGCTTACTCTGGTTTCAGAGATAGAAGCGATAGACCCTCGACTGTCTCCCAATGTATTTGGACAACTTGGCAGTGCATCGGTATCACGTACAAACAACGCCACACCGCAAGGCCAGAACATTGATGCAAACTATCCGCTTGAAGGCATATATTCACCGTATTCGCTTTTTGTCGAAGCTATCGAACTTAGCGGCCTTAGAGTGCACATCACCTTAAAGGCAACAAAGATTGTTTCACCAACGCAAATTGCCATTAAAAACAATAGCTACGCGTTAAGACATTCAATGGCTGCTGCCTACTTATTGCTATTGCAAAATGCTGACATTCACAACTTCAGCTGGCTGGGATTTACCAATGCAGAGGTAGCAGAAAATAGAATGGGCATTTTTAGTATTGGCGCACTCTCGTCTGAGAAAACGCCCATTGTAATGATTCATGGATTAAACTCAGACCCGCTCATTTGGCGCCACCTTACCATGGCCATTTTTAACAACGAGGCTCTTGCTCAACAATATCAAGTTTGGCACGTGTACTATCCATCTGGGCCGCCGCCTTTTTATAATGCCATGCGTGTTAGGCACTTATTGTCTGAATTAAAAGAGCGAGTAAAACGCCCTGATAACAACACATCCGATGCGGTTATTGTCGGTCATAGCATGGGCGGCGTTATAGCGAAGCTCGTTGCTTCTAACTCGGGAAATGCGTTGTGGAATGCTACTTTCACAGCTGAACCTGAAGCCCTGTTAAGCGATGACGATAACCTACTTCGCGACGTTTTTATCTTCCAGCCTGTCTATGAAAACAACACGGTATTTTTCTTAGACACGCCTCATAGAGGGTCAGACGTAGCAAACAGTTTTATTGGTATGCTAGGCTCATCTCTCATTACCCTCCCCTTTAACTTTAAGGCCCTTTTTAAAAACTTCATCGATAAAGTCGGGGTAAACAAGCTTACTGTAGCAATGCTTCCATTTCTTCAAAACTACGGCCCCGACAGCGTACAAGTGCTGCGCCCTAACCACCCGCTTATGTCTGCGCTAGCCGAAATTCCGGTAGCAGGGAATAGTTTTTCTATTATTGGTTCTACGAATGCACTTTCTTGTGACTCCCCCTTATCTTGCTCGACTATTTCAGACTCAGTCGTTAGCTACGACAGCGCCTTTATGCAACATGCACAAGACACCATTATTGTTAACTCGGCCCATAATTCATTCAAAAGCCCTGAAGCTATCTCGTTTATTCTTAGTAAACTTAAGCAAAAGCGTGTAAGCGCAAAAACTGTTCAAAATTCCCTCGACATGTAGCCCTCAATTCCTTATAGTGCGCGCGCTTTTATATATTAGTGAAGTGACGACCGCTTTCACTACTATCTCTTCTCATCGTTTTACCCCTGGATACCTGTTTTGATTACCACCGCAAATATCACAATGCAGTTTGGCTCTAAGCCATTATTTGAAAATATTTCCGCAAAATTCGGCAACGGCAACCGATATGGCCTAATTGGCGCAAACGGTTGTGGCAAGTCTACCTTTATGAAAATTCTAAGCGGTAAACTAACGCCGTCGTCGGGCAACGTTTCTATGGCGCCAGGCACAAAGTTAGGTATCTTGAGTCAGGATCAGTTCGCATTTGAGGAATTCAGCGTTGTCGACACCGTAATTATGGGCGACCGTGAACTATGGGAAGTGAAACAAGAGCGTGATGCCATTTACAGCAAAGCTGAGATGAGCGAAGAAGATGGCATGCGCGTAGCAGACTTAGAAACGCAGTTTGCTGAAATGGACGGTTACACCGCTGAAGCCCGCGCTGGCGATATCCTTAACTCGGCAGGCATTGACGAAAGCTACCATTTTGGTTTGATGAAAGAAGTGGCGCCAGGTAAAAAAGTACGTGTGCTTTTAGCACAGGCGTTATTTGCTGAGCCAGATATTCTGCTTTTAGACGAACCAACCAACAACTTGGACATTTACACCATCAGTTGGTTAGCTGAAGAGCTGAATAAACGTAAGTCGACCATGCTAATTATTTCGCACGACAGACACTTCCTAAACTCTGTATGTACGCACATGGCCGATATTGATTACGGTGAGCTTCGTGTGTACCCGGGTAACTACGACGATTACATTCAAGCCGCTATGCTAGTTCAAGAGCAACTTCACGCAGAAAATGCGAAGAAGTCTGCTGAGATTGAAGAGCTACAGAGCTTCGTGGCCCGTTTCTCTGCCAACGCATCGAAAGCAAAACAAGCTACATCACGCGCCCGTCGCCTCGAGAAAATTGAACTGGCTGAAGTTAAAGCGTCAAGCCGTCGAAAGCCTTATATTGTGTTTAAACAACATAAGAAACTTCACCGTCTTGCTATAACCCTTGAAGAGCTAGGGCATAGCTACCCAGACCTTCCGCTGTTTGATAACGCGAACTTGCTATTAGAAGCAGGCCAACGTTTGGCCATCATTGGTGAAAACGGTGCAGGCAAAACAACGCTGTTAAAGTGTTTGGTTAATGACATTGAGCCAACGGCTGGTAGCTACAAGTGGGCGGAAAACGCCGCAATTGGTTACATTCCCCAAGACAACGCCAAATACTTTGCTGAAGATTTCACTATGTTTGAGTGGATGAGCCAATGGCGCAGCCCTAAACATGATGATCTTCAAATTAAAGGCATGCTAGGCCGCTTATTGTTTTCGTCTGACGACTTTAATAAGCGCGTTCAAGTGTGTTCTGGTGGTGAGAAAAACCGTCTGTTGTTCGGCAAGCTTATGCTTCAAGATATTAACGTATTGGTGATGGACGAACCCACTAACCATATGGACATGGAGTCGATTGAAGCCTTGAACAACGCGCTGTATAAATTCGACGGCACGGTTATTTTTGTTAGTCACGATCGTGAATTTGTGTCGTCACTTGCTACGCAAATCATCGAAATTAAAGACAAGAAGCTGAACCATTTCGACGGAAACTACGAAGAGTTTTTGGCGCACAAAGAAAGCGCTTAAACAAAGCTCTTTAATCGGTCACGCACATCGTTTTAGATGTGTATAAGCATTCAAAGCAAAAGGGCACTGAAACGTGCCCTTTTTCGTTTTCGTTGCTGCGATGTTTTGAGAGTTTTTACGTGTTTTTGCAGTTAGCGTTAACGCATTGCATTAGCTCAATGCTTGGTTTTAATATCCAGGTGTAAACGCTAAGTTTACGCACTTGGCGTCACAGAAGTCTAAAACACTGGCGCTATTGCCTTGAAAGATAAGCAGCTAACGTCGTCGCTAGTCGCTCAAAGTAGCTCACAATCGTATTTTTAATGGGTAATAATTCCTGTTCGCTCACCTCGTCAAAATTATCCGGTGGCGTAAAATCTTCAATGCGTGCGTTTTTTAGCTCATCGTCTTGAAACTCTTTAAACACGGGAAGTGCAGAGATTTCTACAGGCTCGTTTAGGCTTTCAATATTAATATCGAAACTTGCCGATGCAATATAGTGGTCTGTGCCCATGAAGCTTCGTGTAAACAAGCCAAAGCCTTTGCTTTTATGGTCCAAACATCCGTAGGTACCACACTCTGTCATAGCGACAGTGGGGGCTTCTGTCACTACAATGATAGTGGCTATGCCATTGTCTATTAATGCCTTTCTAAGTGCTTCTTGGTTTGTATTGAAAGTCCAGTTACCGTCTTTACCTTTCACGAAGTCCAACGAATCGGGTGCTTTTACAATAGATGAAATATCTACAGCTTCGAAACGGCTATTTTGCTCTATTGTGCTTTTGAACGTGCTAAATAGTTTGTCGGAAAGCTGCCAGTTGTAGCTGTACTCTTTAGTAAAGTTATTAAACTTAGTGGTGCCGATATGCGTGTGGGTTGGGAAATTCTTAGCAGTAATAAGCACGCCCACTTTCTGTTTTAGTAGTGGGGCATCTTTAACGCTACTTTTTTCCTGCGTCTGCTCGTTTTTAGTAGCAAGAGTTTCACTGTCTGTACTGCTTTCGCTAGCTGGTAATGTGGATTCTTTACTGTCAGCACTTGAGGGAACGTTTGTTGCTGAGTCCATACTTCTTTGCGTTGCACAGCCTGATGTAAGCGTTAATAAGGCAAAAAACACACTTAACTTTGTAACAAACTTCATAACACTTCCTTATTTCAAAGCTATTTACGTTAATACTAAATTTAACCCTAAAAGACCATTCTCATATTACTGAAAACATGAGTAAGCTCGTTAGCTGAATTCAGCAGCAAGAAATCCGCGTATTTACCTTCAGCTATACTACCAATATCGCTATCTAACCCCATAAAACGCGCAGGCGTTATGCTTGCCATTCTGCTCACGCTCTCAAAAGGAATAGCACAATCGTTGTAAGTATTTAGAACTGCACTGTGCATATCTAAACACGAACCTGCCAACGTTTTTCCATCCGGTGTTGTTAGCTTATCGCCACGCCTTACTATTTCAGTATTGAAAAAAGAAAGACGCTCCATATCGCTACCCACATGCGCCATGGCATCGGTTACTAACATGGCACGCTGAGACCCTTTTATGTTTAATGCAAGTTCAGCACTTTTGGGGTGTAAGTGATGGTGATCGACAATAAAACCACAGTACACCGTTTCGTTAAGTAGCGCTGCACCCACGGCGCCAGGCTCACGAGAAGTTAACGCAGACATTGCGTTATACAAGTGTGTAAAACCTGTAGCGCCTGCATCAATTGCAGCTTGAACTTGTTCGTAACTTGCATTGGTATGTCCGATAGCCACCACAACACCCTCTGCTACCATTTCTTGAATAAACGATGTGCTTACGGTTTCTGGTGCAACAGTAAGTAAAACTTTACCTAAGTCTTTACGGCATAGCGTTGAAAGTTCAACGTCTGAAGGCGTTCTAATAAAGCCTTCATCGTGCACGCCTTTTTTAGCCTTACTAAGAAAAGGCCCTTCGAAGTGAATACCTTTAATAAGCGCTTTAATGCATTCAGGGCCCGCGGCCGCGACTTCGGCAATAGCATCTGCCGCCTGTGCCATGGTTTGGGCGTTGTCGGTGATTATAGTTGGCAACATAGAAGTAGTGCCAAATCGAAGATGAGCAAGCGCCATGGTTTCAAGCACTGCCGGTGATGGCGCGTGATTAAACAGTACGCCACCACCACCGTTAACCTGAGTATCAAAATAGCCAGGTATTAACTTGCCTTGGCTAACATTTTCTAATTCGCTAGCGGTGGCGTCGGCAATACTGCATATTTTCCCGTGTTCACACGTAATCGTTTGGTTGGTAGACCAACCTTTCGGCGTTAGAACACGTTCAACAGTAATAGAGTTTATCATTAACTATGTACTCTTTTTGCAAAGCTAATAGCGCCATGCTCTGCACTTTGATGTGGCTGTACCAAAGAAGACGAAATAGCTGGCGCAAGCAAAGGGGCGTAAACCTTAGCTAAGCCGCCTACCAAACAAACTGGCAATGAAGGCGATTGCTTTAGTAAAGCATCACCTAGTTGGTTTAGGTAGCTGACACCACGATTCACTATGGCTATGGCTGCGCCGCACTGATTTTCAAAAGCCTTTACAACCAAAGGCGCAATATCGCCAAAGTCTGATGCTTGGTAGTTTGCCGTTAAGGTAACCAGTTGGTGGGCAGTGGTAACATCTAATTGCTGACAAATAATATGCTTTAATTCACTTTCAGGTTCCACGCCATCAAAAGCGCGTAACACATGCCGAATTGCACACAATCCTAGCCAAGCTCCGCTGGCGTCATCGCCTACCTTAAAGCCATAGCCTCCTTTATCAGTAAATCCTTTATTATCGTAACAAGTGGCGGCAGAACCTGTGCCAACGATAATAAGCGCGCCCGGCTTAACGTTATGGGCTCCTAAACACGCGGCGTGCAAGTCGCTGATAACAACAGAATGAGCGAAGGGATTGTTGATTGATAAGAAAGATTGCTTCGCCTGAGCAATATTGGCGCCTGCCAATCCAGCGGCTAACAAAACGTTTTCAAGCTGTATAGGCTGTGCGGCATTTTCTATAGCGCTTAGTGTAGCATTTATCACCGAGTCCCACGCTTGCTGTGGATTTGTCATCACATTAGCAGGCCCTGCAACACCCTGCCCCAATTGATTTCCGTCAATGTCTTGCAACAACGCTCGGCAACGAGTGCCACCACCATCAATGCCCACTACATATTTATAACTCACAAAGGACCTGCTTTTTAATCGTAACAACGTGTAAAACGTATGATTTAACACTTTACCACACACCATTAGCAGAAGAACTTGCTTTGTTGTTTATTCGCTTTGCGAGTCTATAAGGTGGTAAATCGAGCTTTTATTGAAGCATTAAATGTTGCTGTAACAACGCAGCCCCAGAATAAGGAGTGCAGGTCACTAAAGGTAATGGGGAACGCGAAAGCCGTTACGTTACGTTAAGTTACATAAAAGACCTAACGCAATGATAAAAAAGCATGTGAATATGATCGAAGCTAGAACGTTGGCAGTATCTTGATTAAAAAGGAAATATGCTATGAACTTACCAAAACTGCTAGGCGCTTCATGCTTGGCTTCTGCACTTTTGTTTTCAAGCTCAGTATTCGCGCAGCAACCGTCAGGCGCACAGCAGCCACAGGGTTGGATGTGGGGCTTTGGCGTAGTGGCAGCACAAGATGTGTATATCGATTTTGACAATCGTATTGTGCCTATTCCCATTATTGGTTATGCCGGCGAAAAGTTAAGAGTATACGGGCCTTTCGTTAGCTATGAATTATTCCAAGAAAGTGGCTTTACCCTTGATGCTCAGCTAGTGCCTGTTTTCGCAGGTTACGAGGAAGATGACAGCATTGTTTTTTCCGGCATGGAAGATAGAGACTTCAGCTATGCCGCCGGCATTGGACTTAATTACAATACGGGCAGTTGGATATATTCACTTTCTACCAACGCCGACATTTTAGGTAAATTCGATGGTTTTCAAGCGTCTGCACGAATTGGTAAGCAGTTCAGAGTCGATAAATTTATGATTGAACCATCGGTCGGCGTGAATTATCAAGACAGCAACTATGTTGACTATTACTACGGCGTTCGCCCTGAAGAAACCACTGAATTTCGCAGTGCGTATGAAGGAAGCAGCGCCGTGAATACAGAAGTGCGTGTTGCGGTGTCTACTCGTCAATTTTTGGGTGGTATCACCCGATTAGAATTTGGCGCGACTTTCTTTGACGACAGCATCAGCGACAGCCCGCTTACCGATGACGACACGGCATTAAGTGCAATGTTGGTGTATACACGCCTTTTCTAGGCTGGCACTTCTCGGAAACGTTTTTAAAAAACGTAAAGAAATGCCCTTTAAAAAAGGGCATTTTTATAAAGTTAAACGCGGTTAGCGATCGAGGCCACGGCTACACTACACCGGATTTTTAAACGCCAGTGTTTCCCACAGCGGCACGGTAGACAAGCTGTGCTTGTAGCTGCCCGAAGTTTCTTTGGTGCTGTAAGACAAATAGATCAGAGTTTTAGACTCAGCGTCGTAAATTCTTCTAAGCTTCATGTTTTTAAAAAACACACTTTTCGACTTCTTGAAAATGACTTCGCCTGAATCTGACGTATCAATTTCCGCTAGCATTTCAGCCGTAATTGGGCCAGTTTGCCTACACGCAATAGAGCTGTCTGATGGGTCAGACAAGTCTAGGTTTGCTTCAATACTAGAGATATGACAGGTAACGCCTGTCACGATTGGGTCTTGTAGTGCGTCAATCTTGATGTCTTTCGTGGTAAAAAGCCCAAGGGAAACATCGCCCACTTCACTGTCGCTACACCCGGTAATACCGAATAAAGAGGCCGCGAGTAGGCCCACTGCTGTTCCTTTAGCAAAAAGCTTATTGCTGAATTGTTTATTACAACGTGCGCGTGCTTTCATGTCACCACCTGATAAAGTTAGTTACCCCATTAACGCTTCGTTTTAGCCTAACAGGTTTAGCTGGGTACTATCCATTAAATGATGCTGTGTAATCAACTGTTTTGCCAATTCAATGTCGGGGGCAAAGTAACGATCCTTATCATAAAAGGGCACCTGTTCTCTTAATAAGCTCACTAACGTTTGTAGCCTATCACTGGTCGTTAAAGGCTTTCTAAAGTCTAACCCTTGGCACGCGGCTAACCATTCTATGGCCAAAATCCCCGCTACATTATCAAAAATGTCTCGAAGCCTACGCGCCGCAAACGTGGCCATAGACACGTGATCTTCTTGGTTTGCCGATGTGGGCAAAGAATCAATAGATGCTGGGTGCGCCAAGGTTTTGTTCTCGCTGGCCAAGGCTGCACAAGTTACCTGAGCAATCATAAAACCGGAGTTTACGCCGCCATTTTCAACAAGAAAGGGTGGCAACCCACTTAAATGTGTATCAATCATCAGCGACATTCTGCGTTCAGACAGCGCTCCAATTTCAGACAGCGCTATGGCTAACATGTCGGCCGCCATTGCAACGGTTTCAGCGTGAAAGTTACCGCCAGACAAAATATCACCTGAGACACTTTCTAGGGCGAATTCGCCATCATGCGTTTGATTGCTTACTGCATCAGTATCAACAAAGACCAGTGGGTTGTCGCTTACGCCGTTTGCTTCAACCACTAAAATATCTTGGGCGAAGCGCATTTGCTGTAAGCTTGCGCCCATCACTTGCGGCTGACAACGCAAAGAGTATGGATCTTGTACTTTTTCGCAGCGCTGATGAGAATTACCAATCTCTGATGTGGCTAAAAGCGTTCTAAATGCTTCGGCAACATCGCATTGACTTTTATGGCCGCGCACTTCGTGAATACGTGCATCAAAGGGAACGCGAGAGCCTAACGCCGCCTCTACAGTTAATGCGCCAATGCCAATGGCGCTATGCAGTGCATTTTCGGTATAAAACAAGCCCTGTAGTGCAAATGCGGTTGATGCCTGCGTGCCATTTAGCAGTGCCAAGCCTTCTTTAGGCGCAAGCGCGATAGGTGATAAACCCGCTATTTCAAGGGCTTTAGTCGCGCTTATTCTATTTCCGTTATGAAAGGCCTCGCCCTCTCCTAACAATACAACACTCATATGCGCCAACGGTGCTAAATCACCACTGGCACCCACCGAACCTTTTTCTGGAATGGCGGGGTAAACGTTGGCATTGAACAGCTTAATAAGCGCATTAATTACGCTAAGTCGAATACCAGAAAAGCCCCGCGCCAGTGAGTTTATTTTTAACAGCATGAGCAAACGCACGGTGTCTTCCTGCATAAAGGCACCCGTACCTGCGGCGTGTGATAGCACAATACTGCGCTGCAATAGCTCTAGTTCATCCACGTTAATGCGGGTATTCGCCAACAAGCCAAACCCCGTGTTGATGCCATACACCGTGCGATGTTCTTTAATCACATTTAATACTACCTGCTCTGCTGCATGAATAGCAGGCAGTGCGCTGTTATCTAGCGTTAAATGCACAGGGTTTCGATGCACTTCCCTAAGTTGAGCAAGGGTTAGCGTACCGGGAACAAGGTTTAAATGTTTAACGCCGTCGCGTTCGGTAATTACAGACTGCTCCTTTGCCCCTATTCGGTTTTGAGTTGAAGCCTCGGCTTTTGAGCTTGAAGAAGACGAAGGTGGAAACGATGATGAATTAGGCATGATCATTTCCCTCCGCTAACGTTTGAGGTTGAGTTTAGATTAGTATCTTTATCTTGGTTTTCTTGGTTATCTGCCATTGGCAAGTCTAGGCCGTGCTTGGCGGCACAGTCTTTTGCAATGCTGTAGCCAGCATCTGCGTGACGCATAACCCCTGTTGCAGGGTCGTTATGCAGCACCCGAGCGATACGCGCGGCAGCTTCGTCGGTGCCGTCGCATACAATCACTACACCAGAGTGTTGGCTAAAGCCCATACCCACGCCCCCACCGTGATGAAGGCTTACCCAGGTTGCGCCACCTGCCGTGTTTAGCATTGCATTAAGCAACGGCCAATCTGATACCGCATCTGAACCATCGAGCATAGCTTCGGTTTCGCGATTAGGAGAGGCCACCGAGCCAGAATCCAAATGGTCACGCCCAATCACCACGGGCGCACTTAACTCGCCAGTTCGCACCATTTCGTTAAATGCAAGCCCTAACTTTTGCCGTTCACCTAGGCCAACCCAACAAATACGCGCAGGCAACCCTTGAAATTGAATGCGCTCTTTTGCCATATCCAGCCAATTGTGCAGATGTGGATTATCAGGAATGAGTGCTTTAACCTTTGCATCTGTTTTGTAAATGTCTTCAGGGTCGCCTGAGAGCGCAGCCCATCGAAATGGCCCTATTCCTTGGCAGAAAAGCGGACGAATATAAGCGGGTACAAACCCTGGAAAATCAAAGGCGTGGTCAACGCCCTCTTCCAAAGCCATTTGTCGAATGTTATTGCCGTAATCAAGCGTTGCTGCGCCAGCTTGCTGGAAACCTAACATGGCTTTTACTTGCAGTGCCATTGACTGTTTCGCACTTTTGATTACATAGGCTTCATCTTTTTTGCGCTGTGCCTCGGCTTGATCTAGCGTCCAGCCAACAGGTAAATAGCCGTTGAGCGGGTCGTGCGCGCTAGTTTGATCAGTCACCACATCGGGTATAATCCCTTGTTCTAGCATAGCGGGGAATACTTCAGCGGCATTACCCAGCAGCCCTATGGACACAGGCTTACCGGCTTGCTTCGACTCATTTAACATCGCCATGGCTTCATATAACGAGCGTGCTTTTTTATCTAAATACCCCGTGCGAATTCTGAAATCGATTCGGGTTTCATCTACTTCCACCGCTACCATAGAAAAGCCCGCCATGGTGGCAGCAAGGGGCTGTGCACCGCCCATGCCGCCTAAGCCGCCGGTTAAAATCCAGCGGCCGTCGGCATTTCCTGAAAAATGGGTTTTCGCAACGCTTACGAAAGTTTCATAAGTGCCTTGAACTATGCCCTGCGAGCCGATGTAAATCCATGACCCCGCCGTCATTTGCCCATACATCATTAAGCCTTCTTTATCTAAGGAGTTGAAGTGCTCCCAGTTCGCCCAATGAGGCACTAGGTTAGAGTTGGCGATAAGTACACGCGGCGCGTTTTCATGAGTGGGAAACACACCTACTGGTTTTCCAGATTGAACCAGTAAAGTTTCATCGGTGTTTAGACGCTTAAGCACTTCAACAATTTTATCGAAAGATGCCCAATCTCGCGCTGCCCTGCCAATGCCGCCGTATACCACTAAGTTTTGCGGGTGCTCCGCCACTTCTGGGTCGAGGTTGTTCATTAGCATTCGAAGCGGGGCTTCGGTTTGCCAGCTTTTTGCATTAAGCGTACTGCCTCGTGGGGCACGCACTTCTCTTGTAGGGTCGAGGCGTTTCATAAACATCTCCTAGGCTTTGTGTATTAAGACAAAATTATTGTTTTTCTTTTTATTAGCTAACTTTTTAGAATTCTAGGTGTCCGCCCAATCGGTATCGGCTGCCGGGGTGATAAAGCACGGCATGACTCACTACTGCGCTGTTTTGAGTTCTGTGATTAGTACTGCTGGGTTTGTGACTGTTCCTCTCGCCTGCTCCACCGCTGGGTACACGAGAAAACGTGCGGCGGGTAATTTTAAGGCATGGCTCTTTAGGCTTTATTAACAGGGCTTGTGCAATGTCTTTTTCCACAATCACCGCTTCAACACTGTGATCGGCCTGCGACAGCGGTGCGACCTGATTGAGATAATAATTCGCGGTTTGCGCTTTAAAGTCTTTATCAAGGTAGTCGTGGATCCAAGCTGGATTTACCCATCGGTCTTCAAACTGCACGGGCAAATTATTCTCGCAGTGCACAATAATGCTGTGAAAAACCGTTTCGCCTTCATCTACCGCTAAACGGTGAGCGATATCACTACTGGCTGGCGCGGTTTCAAGCAGTAATATTTCGTTGGTGTAGCGATGCCCACGTTGCTCAATTTCATCGCGAATGCTTTTAATCTCTAGCATGGAACTCATGGGACGACTGTCTGACACAAAGGTACCAATGCCTTGGCTACGCATCAGTATGCCTTCGTCCACCATTTCACTTAACGCGCGCCGCGCAGTCATGCGGCTAACGCCGTGCTGCTGTGCAAGCTGGTTTTCCGAAGGCACTTGGCTGCCCGGCTTCATATCACCATTTTCGATAGCATCTAAAATGGCTGATTTAATTACCCTGTAACGAGGTTGCATAACGTACAAATTCACAACTAAATTGTTAATATAATGCTAACAGCATACTTGTATATACAAGTATGCACAAGTACACTCACTCAAAAGTGACAACGTTAGATAATAATGGTCAAGGCAAATAAGGTGAGTTATGAGCTACCAGTACGATACACTTATTTACAACGTGCGCATTGCGTCGATGCAGCGCAATGGCAAGCCTTACGGCGAATTGCCGGCCACTGCAGTCGCCATAAAAAACGGAAAAATTGCGGCGTTAATCCCTTGCACCAACCCACAAGATAACGCGAACGATAGCCCGGTTGCGCCCCCTGTTCATGGCGATACAGATGCAGTGAGCCACACAGAGGTACTGGAGCAACCAAACTCAAGACGGTTTCAAAACGCCATTGCCCAAGCCGCAATCGCTATAGATGGCACAACGCTTATTCCACAAAATGCAGGCCAGCCTGTTAAGCTCCCATGGCTTCTTCCCGGTTTAATCGACTGTCATACCCACTTGGTATACGGCGGAAACCGTGCTGAAGAATTCGAACTGCGTTTGCAAGGTGCCAGTTATGTAGAGATTGCACAACGTGGCGGCGGAATTAAAGGCACCGTAGAAAAAACGCGCCAATCAGATGAAGATACGTTGCGCAATACAGCAATACAGCGGGCAGCACGGCTGTGTGAAGAAGGCGTAACCACGTTAGAAGTAAAGTCGGGCTACGGACTGGATATAGAAACCGAAGTGCGAATGCTAAAGGTGGCTAAATCGCTTGAACAACACTTGCCGATTTCTATTCAAACTACTTATTTGGGCGCTCATGCCATTCCCAATGAATTTAGCGATAACGCCGATGGCTATATCGACTTTGTTTGCAATCAAGCGTTGCCTTATGTTGCTTCTCAGCAATTAGCCGATGCAGTAGACGTGTTTTGTGAAACCATAGGCTTTTCGCCAGCGCAAACCGAGCGTGTATTCGCCTGTGCGCATCAGCACGGGTTACCGTTGAAAGCACATGTTGAGCAGCTTAGTGATAGTAAAGGAGCCGTGCTGGCCGCCAAGTACGGCGCATTGTCGGTTGACCATATTGAGTATTTGGCCGACAGTGATATTCCTTATATTGCGCAAAGCGGCACAGTAGCCGTGCTATTACCTGGCGCATTTTACTATTTAAGCGAAGTGCAAAAACCACCCATTGATGCGCTGCGTGCGCACAACGTCCCCATGGCTATCGCAACCGACTTCAACCCAGGCAGTTCACCCTTAGCATCGCTTTTAACCGCCGTGAATATGGGCTGCGTACTATTTCAATTAACGCCCGAAGAAGCGTTACGAGGCGTAACAGAACACGCGGCCACTGCGTTAGGTTTACAAGACCGTGGCATTATTGAAGCAGGAAAGCTGGCCGATCTGACTCTGTGGAATATCGACACCCCCGCTGAGCTTACCTATTGTATTAATGGTCATCGTCCCATTGCGGTATTTAAGGAAGGCAAACATGTTTAAGTGGCAAGGTAGAGTTGACAGTGAAGATGGCGTCGACGGCATGCGCTGGCACCAAAAAATTAGTCAAACCGAAGATGTTACTTCTCACGCTTTAGATGAAACCCAAAGCGCTAGCGGTAAATTCGAAAATGATGGAAATGGAAGTAAAAGCAATGGTAGTAAAAGGCTCGATACTCAAGTAGAAAGACCTGAAATACTAAATGCAGACACCATTACACTTGTGGGTTTTGAAAGTGACGTGGGCGTACAACACAACAAAGGGCGCGTTGGCGCTGCCGCAGGCCCTAACGCCATTCGCAGCGCATTGGCGAACTTACCCTGGCATTGGCCCACCACCCATCTTGCTGATTTAGGCAATGTTACTGCTAGTGAGAATTTGGGACACGCCCAAACTCAGTATGCCGACGCGCTTACCTATGCCCTTCAACAAAACAGCAGGTTTACTATTGGGCTTGGCGGCGGGCATGAGATTGCATGGGGTAGCTATCTGGGGCTTTTTAATGGAAAACTGGACAAGGCGCGGGTAGGTATTATTAACTTCGATGCACATTTTGATTTAAGAAAGCCAGCGCCTAATACTAGTTCAGGCACACCATTTCGTCAGGTTTATGAACACTGCCAGCTTCACCGTACCCCTTTTAACTATGCCTGCATTGGCGTTTCAAAAGCGGCAAACACATCTGCGCTCTTTAATTTTGCCCATGCGTCTAACACCCGTTATTTAACCGATGTTGCATTAAATGACGAATCGCTGAGTATGCAGAGAATAGATGAACTGCTCTCGCCCATGCTAAAAGAAGTTGATGAACTGTACGTTACGGTGTGTTTAGATGCTTTCCCAGCCGCTATCGCCCCCGGCGTAAGCGCCCTAAGCGCACTGGGCATATCACCGTCACTGGTCATCAACACTCTGCACTTTTTAGCTCAGCATCAACAGACTTTTGGCTATCGCTGGCGACTGTGTGATATTGCAGAAATGAACCCTAAGTTCGATATAGACGGCCGCACAGCCAAGCTTGCTGCACGACTCCTCTTTGAGACAGTAGATGCAATTAATTCTCAAGCCAACTTTTAAATAGGCGAACAAAGTTTTTGTTCAGATAATAAAAAGCGTGGCGACCTTACTGCTCTAAGGTCGCCACGCTTTATTAATTTGTACTGCCTTTCGGGCGTGTGACGTGTTTTTTTATTTAACGCTAGCGCGCTCGCAAGCCGCAGCGGTAAACAGCACGTCGGTAGAGCTATTAAGCGCCGTCTCTGCTGAATCTTGAAGTACACCAACGATAAAGCCCACTGCCACCACCTGCATAGCCACTTCATTTGGAATGTTAAACAAGCTACACGCAAGCGGGATTAATAATAACGAACCACCGGCTACGCCAGAGCTTCCACAAGCTGATACGGCCGCAATGACGCTTAGTAGCACTGCTGTTGGAAAGTCTACCGAGATACCTAACGTATTAACCGCTGCAAGGGTGAGTACTGTAATAGTAATAGCAGCCCCTGCCATGTTAATGGTTGCACCAAGAGGAATAGACACAGAATAAGTATCTTCATCTAGCTTTAAGCGTTTACACAACGCCATGTTTACGGGAATATTTGCCGCTGAACTGCGCGTGAAAAACGCCGTAATACCGCTTTCCTTTAAACATTTAAACACTAACGGATAAGGGTTCTTTTTGGTGGCCAAAAATACCAACAAAGGGTTTGTGACTAGCGCAATAAACAACATGGCGCCAATCAAAACAGTGAGTAAGTGTGAATACCCTAATAAGGCTTCAAAGCCCGTGGTCGCAATGGTATTAGCAACCAAACCAAAAATACCAAAAGGCGCCAGCTTAATCACAAAGCCTACTACCGTGGTCACGCTGTCTGCCATATTTTGAAGCAGCGCCTTGGTCGCATCGCTTGCGTGGCGAAGCCCTAAACCTAACCCCACTGACCACGTTAAAATACCTATGTAGTTTCCTGTCACTAACGCGTTTACCGGGTTATCCACCATGTTATAAAGCAACGTGGTAAGCACTTCCGACACACCTTTAGGTGCGGCCTGACTAATTTCTGAAGTAACTAAACTTAAACTGGTGGGAAACGCAAAACTTACCAGAACGGCAGTAAGCGCAGCCATAAGCGTGCCTAAAAGATAAAGCACCAATACTGGCTTAATAAAGGTTTGCTCGTTTTGCTTGTGATTGGCGATAGACGCCATTACCAACACAAAAACTAACAGCGGAGCTATGGCTTTAAGCGCTTTTACAAACAGGTTACCCAAAAGCCCTACTGACTGAGCCGAAGAGGGAGACAGGCTGGCAATTGCGATTCCGCATACAATGCCGACAATAATTTGCAATACCAAACTGCCATTCATGTAGCGCTGGAACAGACTAGGGCGTGACGTTGAATCCATAAATGTTGGTCCATTGTTATTTTGACGACGCACCATATAGGATTACGCCGTGTAAATGAACCTGTTTGACCTTAGATACTCGCAAATTACCGTGTACTGGGCGTTTACGCGAGTTTACATCTTTACCTATTTTATGATTGACTCAAAGCCTTCAGGCTTAAGCGTAAGTACTGAAGTATTGACCTGATTTAGAATTGTTTCAGATGTATTGCCAATTAACAGCCCAGGAATGCCTGTTCTGGCCACTGTACCCATCACCAAAACATCAATGCCATTTTCATTAACAAAAGCGGGAATTGCCTCAGTTGGGTCGCCCTTTACCACATTTCCTTGAATCTTAAGCCCTTGCTTTTCCCCCTTGGAAAAGCGTGCAATCAGCTCGTTTTGTTTCTCTCTATTTGCATGCTCTTCTTTTTGCAGAAGCTCGTTCATTTGCTCTTCAGAAAAACGAAAAAAAGCACTGTTTCTCAGACTGCTTTCTCCATAAACCGACCAGCACGATAATACTTCTACATCACATTCGTGGGCTTTTGCTACCAGCAACGACAGGCTCATGATCCTTTCATTTAACTGCCTTCCTTCCTCATCATCTTCCATTGATAAATCGATAGCAGCTAACACTTTTTGTGGCGACGTGATTCGAGGTTTAACTAGCCACACTGGCTGCGGGCATTTACGCATAAGATGAAAATCACTGCTGCCAAATCCAGTATCTTTACTTTGCGCTACCTTAATAAGAAGATCGTGTTCATCTAATACGACTTCTCTAATTATCTCGATGAAGTCGCGCCCGGTGGTAACAATGACTTTTACTGGCTGCTTAGTGTCAACTGATTGCGCCAATGCATTGAGTTCAGCTTCTGCCGACGACTGTCGTTTAGTTATAAGCTCTTTCTCTGATATCAACCCTTCAAGAGAAGCCAATAGTTTTTTGGGGTGAGGAATAATAGTCATTAAGGTCAAAACAGCATTACTATTGTTTGCCACCTCTACACCACGCTGAACAGCAAGGTTTGCACTATCCACATCATCGTGATTAACAACAACTAAAATTCGCTTAAATGTTTTCATTCTTCACTCCTCATATCTACTTAATAGTAGCTCGGCTCTAAGCGTTATCATCGCAACCAAGCCACTTAATACCATGAAAAATTGCAATGCTTGCTCTTTACTAAGTATAGGCAAGACTCTTTAAAACGCGTGCCGTTGTATAGCCGCGCTGAATTTAATCGCTGTTGGCCGGCGGCAATCACTACGACCGTATTACTCCCTCGCCCCCATTGCGTTTACTAAAGCTTCTTACAAGTAAAAATAAACCTAAACACCTTCCAACATGCTTTGCGTATGCGAGATCCACTGATGTACGGGAAGCTCACTATCAATATAGTAGTCAGGTTGTAAGCCTTTACCATCAATGGCCATGTGAGGAATGCGTAAACTTCTCGTCAGGCTATAGTGTAAAGTAAAGTGTTTGCTCGGCGAATCAACTTGATACATGTTGGAGATATCAAGCACGCCAGCGGTGGTTTGGCCAAACAATTTCACTTTTTTACTTTGCTTGGCGGCCAGCAGGAATTGTTCAGCCGTGCTGCCGTTGCGGTTATTAATCAATACGCCCACGCTTTTTGGGTAAGCGTGCACGGTTTCATAGTCTTTTATCGTAAGTGCGTCACCCAGTATTACGAACTGCCCTAAATGCTTTGAAAGTGTGTCATAGCCTGACTTTGCCCACGCTTTTTCTTCATCTGAGAAGTGAGGATTATCCATAAAACTTAGCATTCTCGAATTGTTTAGCGGCGTAGACAAATACTCCATTTCTATAACGCGAATGGGGTTGGTATAGATTAACGGTAGTAAAGATTCATAGCTAACATCACTGCCACCGCCGTTGCCTCTGATATCGATAATTAAGTTTTCGGTGCGTAAAATGGTATCCAGATTAGCGGCGATCAACGCATCGATTTCCTGTTTATACCCAAGTTCAAAAGAAGGAATACGCACTAAAGCAGTTGTCTCAGAGACTTTTTCGAAACTGGGCTTTTTGGCATTTAACAGGCGAACGTAGCGCTTCATTTCCGGCGAACTTTCTTGCCGTGGCGCAAGGCGAGACATCACAATAAAGTTGTCGCCCAATACCACTTCGTTTCGCCCCAAATGGGTAAGGCGGTCTACAGAATACGGGGAGTGGTCACCCATAAAAAAGGTGATGTTTGCGCTGTCTTTATCACCGTCAACATCATTGATAACAAACTTGACTTGGCCGGGTTGCCACGCTGGATTCTTGCTTTCTGTAATATAGGCGCGGTATGCATTTTCTTCTTTTTTAAGCGCCACGGTATAGCTCGAAAACTGCCAAAGACCTTCTAAGTCTTCCTCATTTTTGTTCTTCAAGTATTGTTTAAAAGCGGGTACATCGAAGGGCTGCACTGCAGAAGCATGCACAGCCTCACTTGAGCCTGTACTATTGAGAGATAAACCTATATGCCCCTTGCGAAAAAACGCTAACCAATCACGCAGCACTACATGACATTGCTCAACACCGGAAGCCGCCTGAGCAGAGGCCAAAGCGCCCCTATTATGGGCCTCATATACAGCTTGCCCTTTATTCGACACCGCATAATGAAAACCAGCGTCGTTGGTTTCAAAGGTGGCTTTCAGCCATGCAAACTCATCAGCGCAATTGAAAGTATTGGCGACACAAAAAAGCGGGGTAATTAAGGAGAAAAGGGGCAGCAGCGCACGTTTTTTCATTTTAGACGAGGTCCATTTCATTATTGATTTTTAAACTACCATAACGCCATGGAATTACTAGCGCTACTGATAAGCATACTTGTAAACAAATATATTAACGCGATGATGATTACACCACCGCATAAGGCTTCTCTAGCGCACTTAAGCCCACACCATTTCGCTTTATTACCTTAAGCTGAGTAGGAATGCGCTCTTTCATGGCTTCAATATGACTGATTACCCCTATCATTTTGCCACTGGCGTTTAAGTTATCTAGCGCATCGAGCGCCACATCAAGCGTTTGCGCATCTAACGTGCCAAACCCTTCATCCAAAAAGAGTGAATCGATACTGGTTTTGTGACTCACTAAGTCAGACAGTGCCAACGCCAGCGCCAAGCTCACCAAAAAACTTTCGCCTCCAGAGAGTGTTTTGGTGTCACGCACCACATCTCCCTGCCATGTATCTAATACGCTCAAAGCCAGCCCTTCGTTTTCTTTACGTATAAGCTGGTAACGTCCGTGCAGTTTATCTAGCTGCTGATTGGCCAGCTGAACAAGGTTATCTAGCGTTAACCCTTGGGCAAAACGCCTAAACTTATCGCCACTTGCCGACCCTATTAACGAGTGCAAGTAGGTAATATCGTCGTAAAACGTTTCAAAGGCAGCCATTTCATCAACTAACTGCTGCTGTTTTTCACGGGCCTGATTGTTGGCATTAAGCTGCTGATCAATTTGACCTAGCGCAGACAGTAGCGCGTCGCGTTGCTGTGCGTTTTCGGCCATGCGACTTTCAACCCATTGCGGCCCGTGCTCATTGAGCTCTTGCTGCCATAACTCGGCGTTCTCTTGGTTTTGAAGCGACTGTTGGGTGGTTAATGCATTGTCTAGCTGAAGGTCTGCCTGCTGCTTTTGACGGGTTAAACGCTGCTCAAGCTCTACAAGCGTTTTGCGAGTGCCTTCATCTAGCAAAGCCTTGCTGAATGCCTGCTCATCGCTGAACGGGCTAGCTGCTAGCTGCGCGTTGAAACGCTCACTTGCCTCTGACAACGCCTTCTGTTTTTCACTAATTTGCTCGTTAAGCTGGGCTATTTCTGCCTCTAAACGAGAAAGCGTGGTTTCTATGTGCTGCAAATGCGCTTTGTACTGGTTTACGCCTCGCTCGGCACTGTCTATGTTCGCCTTCGCTTTGCTGCGGGCGCTGTCAATGTCAGCCTCAGGGAAAATCTCTTCACGATGTTTTCGAAGTGTTACCAATTCCTCCTCATGCTGTGCTAGTTGTGACAGTGTTTCATTAAGCTGTTTTTGCTCACTTTCAATATCGCGATTAAGCAATAATAGCTTTTCACTCACGCCTTGAAACTCATTTTTAAGATTGCCGTGCAGCTGCTGGTTTTGCTTATAGGTTTTAAGCGCGTCAGTTTTTTCAAAAAGCCAAGTGGTTAGATGGGCAATAGAATTAGACGTAGTTGAGTATTTAGAAAAAGAAGCGCCGTGTTCCTGCATGGTTTCACAAAGCGCCGCAAATCTCTGTTCCATCGCTTTGGCTTTATTGGCTAGTTCGGTGTTTTGCGCGCCGATTTGCTTAGCCAATGTTGTACGCTGCTGGGTTAACACGGTTAGTTCGGTTTGTGCAGCATTTAGCGCGTTGTTAGCTTGGCTCGCACGCTGGGTGGCTGCCGTTAATGCTTGCTCGGCATGCTCTATATTTGCAAGCTGGGCGTTGATTTCATCGAGTCGTGTTTTAAATTGCTGCGTGAAGTCTGCCACGCTTTGTGCGATGTGAATGTCTACTTGAGTATCTACTTTAGTAAAGCTTGGTACATCAGCACTTAGCTCGCTTGCCAAGTGCTTCCAATTTTCAAGCAGCTCGTTGTGTTGTGACATTGCGTTTTGGTACTGTTTGTCTATTTGACTTAAGGTTAGCTCGGTTTGCGTAACACTGTCTTTCGCTTTTGCCCCTTTTTGCTCAATATCATCAAGCTGTTGCTTTAGGTTATCTCGCTTTTTCACGGTTTCAGGCACATCAATTGCCACCGAAGAGGTAGTATGCTCGTTAGCGCCACAAACGGGGCACGGCTCGCCCTCTTCTAGCTGCGCACGCAAATGTGCCACTTCAGCATCTAAAGCTATTAACGCTTCAACATCTTTTAGGTTGCTGCGCGTTTCTTTGTAGGCGTCTGCCAGCGCACTTCGCTCGTTTTGTTGCTGCTTAAGTGTTTTGGCTAAATCACTTTTTTGCGTATTCAACGAGGCTATGTCTTGCTCGTTTGAAAGATAACGCTGCTGAACGTGTCCTAGCTGTATTAGGTTATCCCAGTGATATAATTTAACATCGCGTTCTTTATGCAGGCTAGCTTTGCTAGTGTTGCTTAGGGTTGTTAAAAGCGCTTGCTCACACGAGGCAACCTGCACTTTTTCCGCGTCGTCTTTTTGCGTGAGTTCACTTAATACTTGGTTACTTTTAGCTATCGAATCATCGAGCGTAGCCAGCGCCTGGCCTTCGTCATCTACTTGTTGGTGTTGTGTTTTTAGCTGTTGCTGCTCGCTTTCAAGATAACGGGCCGTTTCACTCCACCCACTTATGAATTCAGCAATATCACCTAGCGAACTGTGCTCACTCAGGTAGCTTTCAAGCGCCTTAAGCTTGGCTTTATTTTCTGCAGATGCACTTTCAGTTTGCTCGCGCGTTGCCGTTAACGTATTCACCGACGCCGTTAGGCGCTCTGCGGCTTCGTTAGCTTTCTGCTGCGCCGAAACGTGCTGGGCAATCTGGTTATCAAGAGGGTTTACGTGTTCGTTAATGCGCTTTTCTAGCGCTGTGTTTTGCTGCTTAGCTTCCGCTAGCGCCTGCTCGGCCTTGTTTACATCTGCTGAGTGCTGCGCCTTTTTCCCTTGTAAGTCAGGTAACTGAGCCGCTTTGTCGTTCAGTCGCTGTTGATAGGTAGTCACATCGTGCTGCAGCGCATTGCGCTGTGCGTAAGGCATGCGAAGGGTTTCAGCGGGCTCACTTTGCTGCAAACGGTCTAAGTCGTCTTTGGCTTCTTCAATTGCGTGATTGGCCGTATGTTGCGCTTGTTTAGCTTGATGAAGCGCGGCTTCATTACTTTTCACCGCTTGCTGCCATGTGAGTTGTTGCTGTAGCTCAGAAAGCGTCTGGTTTAATACAGTCACTTTCTGTTTAGTGTTGGTTTGCTCTTGCTGTAACTCGGAAACTTGCTCTTCACTTAATAAAGTTACCCCTTCAAGCTTTAAGGCAAATTCCTTTTTCTTTTGTTTAGCATCGCTAAACTGTTGATGCACCGCTTGTGAAATTTGCCCGTAAATTTCCGTACCCGTAAGTTCTTCCAATAATTCTGCCCTGTCAGCTTCATTGGCATTTAAGAACGCAGCGAAGTCACCCTGTGACAGCATCATAGATTTAGTGAAGCGCGCAAAATTAAGCCCTGTAAGCTTTTCAATTTCTTCACTTTTAGGGCGAACTTGCGTGGCCAATACCTTACCACTTTCTACTTCGGCTAATTCAACATCGGCGCTTTGAAGGTTACCATCAACTCTGCCCCGAGCCCGTCGCATACTCCAAAATGCGCGGTAGGCCTTGCCTTTAATGTCGAACTCTACCTCTGCCAAGCACTCGGCTGTGCCTCGGGTCATTATGTCGTTATTCGAGGTGGAAATAGCCCCTAATCGCGGAGTTTGGTGATAAAGCGCTAAACATATTGCGTCAAGTAATGTAGTTTTCCCCGCGCCGGTAGGGCCGGTAATAGCAAATAAACCATTGTCGATAAAGGGCGATTGGGTGAAATCGATTTTCCACTCCCCTTTTAGCGCGTTTAAGTTTTTAAGGCGTAGCGACAATATTCTCATTTTATTCTTCGCCCTTTTCTGTTTGCTTTGGTTGGGTTTGCTTTGGTTGGGTTTGGCTTGTTTGGGTTTGACCAGCTGGCTCAACGCTGCCTTGCATTGCCGTGGTGCCGTCTTGAGAATTGCTACTTGCTGGTGAATTATTGCTAGCGCCTAAAAGGCTTGTAGAGCTTGTGTTTTCCAAGTCTTCGTCGTTGGTGTGAACAAGCTCCACAGCATCTGTAAATAGTTGCCTAATGCGGCTTATGCGAGAAAGTTTCATCTGCGGAGGCGCACCTGTGGGCGGTGAAGCTGTGTCTGTGAAAGACAAAGGCATGTCTGGGTTAGGTGAGGTTTCATCTAACGTGTCCTCAAACGATTCTAACGCCAACCGCGCTTCGAATACGTCGTTCACCGACAGTTCGCTAAGCTGAACGTTTTGTTTTTCGCTCAAACTTTTTACCGCCTTTTGGCGCACGCGCTTTAGCTGCAAAATTTCTGCGTTTTTTCCTTCTAACACGTTTTGAATACGTTGCTGTAAATCGGTCAAGTAGTCTTGCGTTTCAACTTCTATGCACAACCACACCGGGTCTTTGTTGGTTTCAATGGTCTCGCTCGTATTAATAGCGTGTTCAATGGTTTGCAAATCGCCCTTTATCACTTCCATCGCTTGAAAACGCGGTACAGGAAGCGTCGAAATATTCGGTGTGGTGCTTGTGGGCTCAAACTCTACCAGCACCACTTGTTTTTGCGTGTTGAGTTCGTCAAAACTTAAAGGTATCGGCGAACCTGAATAGCGTATATGCTCGCTTTTCGAGACTTTTTGGGGCCTGTGAATATGCCCTAATGCAATATAATCGGCAGGCGGAAAACCACTGGCATCAAAACCTTCCAAGGTACCTATGTAGATATCACGTACACTTTCCGACTGACTCACGCCCAAAGCCGTTAAATGGCCTGTGGCGATAATTGGAATGGCAGGGGGAGTCTCACTTTCACCAGGTTTTTCGTTACGCACTAAACCAGCGCGCAGTGTTAACGCCTCTTTGTACAGCTCGCCGTAGTGCTGTTTTATGGCATCACCTAGAGCCTGACGCTTATCTGTCGCGCTTTGGCCAGCCTCACTAACTATAACATCACGCGGGCGAATAAAAGGCACCGCACATAGCACAGCGCTGGGCTTACCTTGTCGGTTGTTTAGAGTGATAACTTGATCGCTAATTTCGCCATAAGTACTGGCAATAACATGGCTATTTAAATACTTTAGCAAGGCCTTACTTTCATTAAGCACCGACACAGAATCGTGGTTCCCGCCTAGCACCACCAGCGTGCATTGCATGCCCTGCAATTCGCCAATAAAGGCGTGGTATAACTCTCTGGCATAGCTTGGTGGTGTTCCCGTATCAAACACATCCCCCGCCACGATAATGGCATCTATTTGATGCATCTCTACTTGCTGAAGTAGCCATTTAAGGAATGCGGCGTGTTCGTTTTTACGGCTTTTCGTAAAAAAGCTCTGACCTAAATGCCAGTCAGACGTGTGCAATATTTTCATGTAGAAGTGAACCAGGCTTTTGCATTGGAGATAGAGATACGCATAGGTGCTATGCGGCTGTTGCCATGGCCATTTGATTTAATGTATTCATGGCCTTTCAGCAACTATAGAGATTTTGTGGTTTTATGACAATGGTTTGTGCGCACTGGCTTAGCGCAAGTGCAAAAGAGGACAGGAGCTTTGCCTAAAGACATGGCGTAGGCGCGGCTCCTGTGAGGATCCTTTAATAGCAAGATTTAACGTAACGTTGTTAATTCGATGCGAATATTCCAAAACTAAATGCAGGCACTGTTATTACCGCATTTGTTTGTTCGCCATTGGTTTGATCGCTTCCAGTGATGGCTGCCGAGCCAGCAATAGGCAGATAAGCCGCATATTGCTTTGCCACATTCACGGTTTGCGGTGCTGCTGATACGTTAAATACAACGAATAGCTCTTTCGCCTTGGCACTAGGCTGCTGGGTGCTCTGTGTAGGCATTGCCTTATCAGCCACCCTTGCAAAGGCAAACACCTGCTTTTCATCATCAAACAGACGATTTTCCTGCACGCCGTATTGCAGTAGCGGCTGTTGCTGGCGAATAGCGGCATACTGACCAATAGCCTGATACAGCGGATGCTGCATATTGAAATTGTCGTCTTGCGTGGTTTGTTCGCTCCCCAACAGGACGTTGTCGTTATAGCTTGCCACTTTTGAAGGCATCATGTCTTCTCTGGCATCTACATCGTTTCCATCGCCAGTGAAGCCCTGTTCATCACCGTAGTACACCACTGGCACACCACGAGAGAAAAACATCATGGCGTGAGCCAACATGCTGCGTTTTAGCTTTTCTTCGTTTTCAATATTCGGTAAGTGCTTGTTCAAAAAGAAGCCAGGACGCCCCATGTCGTGATTACCTAAAAAGGTAAGCAGCTGATTTACATTGCTATCTTCGTCGTAATACAGGTGATCTTGAGCAATTAACGCTTCAATATTAGAAACGGGTTTGCCTTCGAAGAACACGCCGCCAACAGCACTTTGAAACCCAAAATCAAGCACGGCAGGTAGTTTGCCAGTGGTCGTGTAAGCGCTAAGCGCTTCTGGGCTTGGGTCGTATACTTCACCAAACACGTGGAAGTTTGGTATTCCTTCATCTTTTGCATGGGCCATTATTGCTGGCGAAAATGCCTGCCAAAACGGTAGCTGAACGTGCCTAACCGTATCTATTCTGAAGCCGTCAGGTTTAAATTCGCTAATCAACTTGGTGTAAATATCTATCATCCCTTCAACCACTTTTGGGTCTTCGGTATTGATATCATCTAACCCGTTAAAGTCGCCATATAAGCTATTTTCACCTTCAAAGGTTGTGTCACCCTGATTGTGATAATAGCGAGGGTCATTCAGCCATTCAGGAAACTTTTCGCCCTGCTCCTTTTCTGGTACGAATGCACGGTAAGTACCATTATCCTTCACCTGTTCAAGATTACGGTAAGCACATCGTGTTAAGCCATCTTTAAACGAACCGTCTGCATTGTGGCACTCATCGTACTTAATCACGTCGGCTGTGTGGTTTGTGATGATGTCGAAGAACACCTTAATGTCTTTAGCGTGGGCAGCATCAATTAAACGTTTTAAGTCAGCGTTACTGCCAAAATGTGGATCAATTTCAGTAAAATCGACAATCCAATAACCATGATGAGCAAAGCCGTCTTGTTGAATGGCTTTGTTGCGTAAAATAGGTGTCATCCAAATAGCCGTTATGCCCATTGACTTCAGGTAATCTAGCTTTTGCTCAATGCCCGCCGTATCACCGCCGTGAAAGGCCCATTTCGATGTGGTATCCAGTCCACCATGAGAAATTGAGCCCTCTGGCGCACCGTTATCGTTAGAGGTGTCACCGTTGTTAAACCTGTCTGGCATAACAAAATAAAATACATCTTCTCGCACATCACGCGCTAAATAGCTTTCAAGCTTTACTTCTTTTTGACTTTTTGTGCTGGCGTCTTGTGTTACAGCTGGGCCTTTTGTTGACATTGAGCCTTGTGTTTCAACCGCCTCTTTAGTCTCGCTACATGCGCTTAACGCTAGCGCCATGGCAGCAACGGTTACCGCCATTCTAAACGTGGTTCTGATCATTGAAGGTGTTCCTTTATGTTTGCTATGCAACAACCTCACGGCGTGCAAGCATCTTTAACTATTTTTAGGGCTTGGTTATCTTTGCTGTACATCAAAGATAAACAGGCCCTAGTTAAGCATCTAAATTTAGGAAAAAAACTGGCTAGCAACCTGTTCGGCCAGCGCTTCATCAGCCTCTTCCGCCATGCCGCTAATGCCCATTGCGCCTAACACCTTACCGTTGCCATCTTTTATCGGTACCCCACCAGCCATACCGGTAATACGCGCATCCGTCCAAAAGTTAATGGTTTTGCCTGTCTCTTTGGACCATGCCGCTAGTTGGCTTGTTTTTTGTCTGTCTCGTGCTGCGGTATATGCTTTGTTCTGCGCTAATAAACAGGTTTGTGGGCTTGTTTCATCCATACGGGAAAAAGCAATGAGTTCACCCACACAGTCAACAACGGCAACAGCAATGTGCTGGTTGTTATCTTTTGCCCAATTAACGCTTGCCGAAATCATAGACTGAGCCTGAGTTAGTGAAATAGAACCTATCATGGTAACTCTACTCCTTTTGCACTTACATATAACGCGTACCAGTCTTCTCGTGAAAGAGAAATGGTGGTGGCTTCAGCACTCGCTTTAATTCGACTAGGGTTTGCCGAACCTACGATTGGCTGAATATTACTAGGGTGGCGCATAAGCCAAGCCAGTACGATAGCATCTGAAGATACGTCATATTTTTGCGCCAGCGAGGTAATCAATTTTTTCGTCGCTTCCTCTTGCGCGGTTAGCGTTACTGGTGCACCTGAATATTTTCCTTGGCTAGAAGGGCCCCACGACTGCATTTGAATGCCGTTCTGTTTTGCATATTCAAGGGTACCTGCGGTGAAGTTCACGTTTTTACCATCAGGGTTTCCTACATAAATGCCTTCATCGACAAACCCCAAATTGGTTAGGCTCATCTCTACCTGATTAGCAATTAGCGGCTGGTTAATATAGTGATTTAAATGCTGCATCTGCACGCCACTCATATTAGACACACCAAAGTGTTTAACTTTGCCACTTTCATGCAAAGCATCGAAAGCTGCGGCAACTTCTTCCTCTTCCATTAAAGGGTCAGGACGGTGCAGCAACAACAAATCGAGGTACTCAGTGTTTAAACGCGACAGCGTATTTTCTACCGATTTTACAATCCAGTCTTTCGAAAAGTCATAACGCTTAGGGCCTAAGTCGTCATCAAAACGAATGCCGCATTTTGACTGTAAAATAATGTCTGAACGCAAGTTTGGTCGTGCTTTAAGTAACTCACCAAATGCTTGCTCTGCTTTGCCCATGCGGTAAATATCAGCGTGGTCAAAAACAGTAATGCCTGCTTCAAGGGCTGCGTCAATTGCGGTAAAAGCATGCTGAATTTGCTCTTTGGTAATTGGGTTGTAGTCCCACTCGCCACCAATAGCCATGCAGCCGTACACCAACTGGCTAGCGTCTGGAAAATAGTGGTTTAAAGGTAAATTTTTCATTTTTTACTCACTCAAAAATAGGGGTGAACAATGGGATAAAGCACACCGATTAATGAGACAATTTTACGCCTGCTTTAGCCTACTTTGGGCGCACAATAGCGAAATTATTATTCCATATAGCGAACAATAGAATTTTATATATAATTGATAAGCACAGCCCCATGGTGCAGATAAACACACGCGGCTGCTATCTTGGTGAACAGGCATAAAACCAGAGCAAATAGATGATGAAACCCCATAAAAAAGTAGAGCGTTTAATGCTATTTGGCGCAGTGGCTGAGACATTAAGCTTTGGTGCGGCTGCTGAGAAAATGCAGATCTCCAGAGGTTATCTGTCAGAGCAAATTCGAGAGCTAGAGCTGGCCCTTGGGGTGAAGTTACTGCAACGCTCTACTCGCCAAGTTAGTCTGACTAATGAAGGCAAACAGGTTTATGCCGACACCAAAAAAATCAATCGCAGTGTAGTCGAACTAGAACAGAACTTGGTGCGCGAACACACCCAACTAGAGGGCGTTATTGCCGTTACTGCGCCCAATATGTTTGCTCATTTTCTGTTAAGCGAACTGTGTTTTAACTTTTCTCAGCAACATCCAGGTGTAACCTTTCGCTTAGACACCAGCTACCATAGACACGATTTGAATCGAGGCCATTTTGATTTAGCGTTTAGGTCTACCAACAACCCGCCCCAAGACATGGTAGCGAAACCTTTGTTTACCTACAGCCATGCCATCGTGGCAGCCCCGCATTATCTAGAACAATACGGCAAACCCAGTGGCGCTAGCGATTTAAATGTGCATCAGTGTTTATGCGGCCCAGATCAGGATAGCTGGGTAATAGATGGTAAGCGCACACCCATTAACGGCTGGTTAAAACTGAATGATAACTTGGCACTTATTCAACACGTTTTGGCCGGAAGAGGCATAGCAAGACTGCCTAGCTATGTGGTGAATGCGCATATTAAAACCGGTGAGCTTGCTGCGCTTTTTAATGTCGATGACCTCACGGGTGCGCAACAAGAGTCGACGTCGAAGAAGAAGCATCACCAGATGTACATTATTCATCCACAGCGTCCTCACCAATCGCTGAGAATGAAAGCGTTTTTAGATGCAGTGAAACACGCTCAAAATGATGGCTTTTTTAACCGTTCGATATAAACATTAGCTACCCAGGTGCCTTTTAAGTACAACCTTCGCCCTATCGGCCTTAAATAATACGTTCTCATAGACTACAATGCGCTGATGACTTATCCCGTTCCCGCCAATCAGGTTGAAACCCTGTACGAAATTAAAAAGAGCAAGTTCATTGCTTGCGCTGGTCATGCTAATTCACGAGAGAGTGCCATGGCGCTCTTAGATAGCGTAAAACAGCAGTACCCCGATGCTCGCCACCACTGTTGGGCCTATGTGTTTGGTAACCCTAATTCTCCAAGTAGCGCCGCTATGGCCGACGATGGCGAACCCAGCGGTACAGCCGGAAAGCCTATTTTGAATGTGTTACAACACAAAGACATTGGCGACATTATGATTATTGTCACGCGTTATTTCGGTGGCATTAAATTGGGTGCTGGTGGATTGGTAAGAGCATACTCGGCTGCAGCCCAGCAAGCTATTGACGCTCTTGAAGTAAGGCAGGAAGTAAAGCTAGAAGCGCTAAGTGTAGATATTGATTTTAAGCACGAGCAATTTGTTCGTCATTTGGTGGAACAGGCACAAGGAAAAGTGGCGCACTGTGATTACGCGAGCAGCGTTAAAATAGGTGTAGAACTCCCACTGAGTGCTCTAGAAGATTTTAAAAAGCAAATGGCACCTATTGCGTTTTCTGTATCGGCTGCTGACGAATAATTGAATTAGGGTTTATAAACTGCGCTTTCAGGCTTAACACTTGTATTTCAACGCGCATGTCGCTGCTATTTTCGCGAAGTGTTGTGCAATAACGCGGGCCCTAAACCGTGTTTAGGGCCTTAATATTACTTTGTAAAACCATGTTACCACGCCAAAAGCAGTTACCCTTTGAATGTACCGCGAATTGGATAGTTGTTTTCTGGGTTGCGAATGAACTCTAACCCTGACACCAGCTGCTCTAAATCTGGGCGAACGAATGGTGCATTGGCAATCTCTGCTATGTGAATCTCGTTATTTTCGTTGAGCACGAATAGCGCTGGCTCTGCAAAGTTGTGATCGGTTTCTTTTTCTGAGCGCGGCTCAGAAATATACAGGCCTAGCTTTTTCATATCATCTTGTGACAAACCATAGGCGATAGGAAACGTTATCGACAAGTCATCTAAGTGTTCATCAAGCTGCGCTTTACTGTCACCACTTACGGCAACCACATCAACGTTAATTTCGCGAAGACGACCTTTAAAATCTTCAAGCTTATTGAGATACTTCGTGCAGATTGGGCAGTGCTTACCGCGATACACGACCACCATCTTCCAGTCGCATCCCTCTTCCTTATCGGTAAGTGACACGGCCTCTCCACTTGATAGCGTGGCGCTAACTTCTGGGAACGTTGTTGCTGGATGCATTTTTTGCGTATACATAGAAACTCCTTAACAATGTAGTTGAATCCTTCAAAGTGCCTGCAAACAATGCGCTTGCTGCACTGCACTTAAGCTGCAAAAGGTAAAACTAGATACGTTAAACTTAACTTTCAGATCGCCTCTTTGAACATTTGTTCAATTTTTCTTTTCAACTTTTCCACCGGGTATCTGTGTTACGCGCTGGCAACATCCACAAGTAATAAAAAAAAGCAGCTCAATTGAGCTGCTTTTACTATTTAAACGTCTGTTGTAAGAAGTAATGTGAAAGTTTAATTCACATAACCTTCATTCGCTTTTACCGTTAGTGGATGGTAGCCCGGTTTTGCTTCTTCAAACGCGCGCTTAGCAAAGGCTTTGCCTTCTGGCGTTTTAGATAATTCGCGATAAAGCGGCTTAACCAGCTTATTTCGGCCAATTGATACTAGGTAGCTATACAAGCGATCGTAGGCAGGTTGATAATTGTTTTCTACCGCAATCATTAACCAGCTATGGGCAATTTCATTGTTTTTGGTAGAAGTAAGCGAAAATGCAGAGTCTAGCTCAGCTAGCTGCGTTTCACTTAATGAATTAGGCATATTGTTAAGGAAATACAACCACTCATGAACGGTCCATTGTGCCGTTTCAATTTCTGTTGCTTTCACCTCACCAGATAACCACGCACTGCGCGTTTCATCAATTTTTGTGAAGGCATCAGACTCAGGCTGTGGTGCGCCTTCTGGAATACCCGGTTCAAAAATCCATGTGTTAATGCGATTCGCGTCTAGCTTGTCTGGATATTGTTTCAACAAGGTATCATCTAAATAAGCGATAAAGGTATCGGTAGTGATGCTTTTAAACGCAAAGTCTTTAAAGTACTGCATTAAGAACGCATCGAAGTTTTCACGGCCAATCTTTTGCTCAATTTCACGTAAAAATAGCGCGCCCTTTTCATAAGGAATATTAGAGAAAACATCGTCAGGGTTGCGGCCACGAAGGTCGATAGCAAGGATCTCGTCATTCTCTTCTAGGGCTGCAACATCGTTTTCTAAATCTTGATAACCCAGCACCGCTTCTTTTTTGAAGCGATCATGACCGTAGATCATTTCCATAATGCGGTAGGTTAAATAGGTGGTGAAGCCTTCGTTTAACCACAAATCGCGCCAAGTGGCATTAGTTACCGTGTTGCCTGACCAACTATGTGCCAGTTCATGTGCAATAAGCGATACTAAGCTTTTGTCACCCGCAATAACGGTTGGAGTGATAAACGACAAGCGAGGGTTTTCCATACCACCAAACGGGAACGACGGGGGCAAAATAAGAAGGTCGTAGCGATCCCACTGATAAGGTCCATACGTCTCTTCCGTTACCTCAAGCATCGCTTCCGTGTCTTCAAACTCTTTAGCTGCACTTTCAAGAAGCGCTGGCTCAGCATACACACCAGTGCGCTCGCCCATGGCTTTGAACTCTAAATCGCCAATGGCTAATGCAATAAGATACGACGGGATAGGTTGCGGCATGGTGAACTCATATTCGCCATCTCGTTCGGTAGTAGGATCGTTTGACGCACTCATTACCGCCAATAAAGATTCCGGTGTTTTTATGGTAGCGTCATAAGTAACGCGTACTTGAGGTGAATCTTGAAGCGGAATAAAGCTACGCGCGTGAACCGCTTGCGCTTGCGTAAATAGAAACGGATGTTGTTTGCCCGCTGTTTGCGCTGGCGTTAACCACTGCACGCCAGAAGCTTCGGGTGAGGTTGAATACGCTACCGTAACTGAGTTTGCTGAACTAGGCAGTGTAATGGTAAGCGGTGTACCTAAATCAGGGTCTGTTTCACCCATTTCAAAAGCAACGCTTTCATCGTTTACAGTTACGCTTTGAATATCTAACGCACGTGTATCCAATACTAATGTGTTGTATTCAGGTTTTGCGCGCTCAACATCAAGGGTTACATCGCCTACAAGTTGTTTGGTCTCAAAGTTTGCGGTTAAGTCTAAGCTAAGGTGTGTAACCTTAATTTCATTGGGGTTTGCAAAGGAGTGATAATCTACGCCTGAAGCAATGGCAGCTTCAGCTTGCTTGTCTGCGGCCGTGCTAGAGCTAGATTGAGTGGTTTGATCTTTGTCTGTCTTTGCTGTGTCTACACTACTGTTGTCACTGCACGCAAATAACACAGGCGCGCATACGAATGTAGCCAGTAATCCGTATTTTTTCATTTAACGTCCTAATGGATAATTGATACCAACTCAGTGTATCAAGCCGTTATAGGACTGGCGACTCTATTTCGTAGAGTCGCCATTTATACACGCGTCAAAGTGAAATCTTGCCATTGCCACACATTACTTTGTACGTTCATTGCGACTACAGTACAGCGTAATCACTATACTAGAGTCGCTAAGAACGGTAATGTGCTGGCGTGTAATAATGCGTCAGCTCACATTTCAATTAGGCTAGCGTGATATCTACTTCAATGTTGCCGCGAGTCGCGTTTGAGTATGGGCATACCTGGTGCGCAGTATCCACTAAGCTTTGTGCTTGGTCTTTATTCATATCGCCTAAATCTACTGTAAGTTTTACTGCAATGGCGAAGCCTTGCTCGATAGGACCAATTGATACATCGCCCGTTACGCTAATATCGTCAGCTAGTTTAATTTTTTGTGATGCTGCTACGTGTTTAAGCGCACCAATAAAACACGCAGAGTAGCCCGCTGCAAACATCTGCTCAGGGTTGGTACCTTCACCGCCCGCGCCACCCAGTTCTTTGGGTGTAGAGAGTTTAAGGTCAAGCTTTCCATCACTTGATTTCGCTGTACCTTCACGACCACCTGTTGCAGTTGCACTGCCTGTGTAAACGACTTGTTGAAGCTTATGCATAGTTGCTCTCCTCGTAGGTTTATCCAAATAAATACTTTGCATGCAAAATAAATTAACACCAAACCAACTTGCAGATCAAGTGCTTTGTATGCAAACTATTATTGATAGTTAATGAGCCGTATCTATAAGGGTAAACCGTCATGTCTGAATTATTGAAGTTGGAAAATCAGCTTTGCCATCGTTTTTACACGCTGTCGAATGCGTTTACTCGCGCTTACCGCCCCCTGCTTAAAGCGCTAGATATCACCTACCCTCAGTATGTAACCTTAATGGCATTGTGGGAAACCGACGACATAACGATTGCTAAACTCTTAGAAAAAACGGCCATTGACGGCGGTGCTATGTCGCTGATCCTTAAAAAACTTGAGGACAAGGGTTTTCTAATTGTTGCTAAAGACAGCGCAGACAAACGTGTGAAACGGGTTCAACTGACCTCTGCGGGTAAAAAGAAAAAGGCCATAGCAGAAGCAGTGCCTACGCAAATGCTGTGTAAATTTAATGGCATGAGCGCACAAGAGAGTCAAACGTTGAAGCACCTTCTCGACAAGCTAGGCGGGTGTTTTGAAAACGCAGATTTTTAGACCAAGTCGCTTTAATACACATACCTGCTCCTTTCTTTTTACCTTTTAGCCATAACGCAGTTCTTGTCTTACAGACCTATAGCGCGTGTACGATGACCACAAAACTCATGCTTCTCACTCACTTTATCGCTTTTTTCTAACTCACCTTTTTAACTCACCTTTTTAACTCACCATTCACGCATCGAATACTGAATATATTCAAATTCCCCTCAAACTGGTTTGACCTCTGAAAATTCTGCGACAATTATGTAAATAAGTTGTTAACCATATGTAACATTAGAGAGGAAATAATGAAAAAGATATGCATGCTATTAATGCTGAGCATCAGTTTAAGTTTCAGCAATGTTTCATTGGCAAGTGGCTACACCGAAACTAAATACCCGATTGTGTTAGTGCACGGTATATTCGGGTTTGATGATGTATTAGGTATAGACTATTTTTATCGCGTACCGTACAACCTTAGCCGTAGTGGTGCAGAAGTTTATGTGGCAGCAGTATCTGCAGCAAATAGTTCAGAGCTACGTGGAGAGCAATTGCTGGCAGAAGTAGAACAGATCTTAGCAATTACTGGTGCTGAAAAAGTTAATCTATTTGGTCACAGTCAAGGTGCGCAAACGGCACGTTATGTTGCTTCAGTAAGTCCAGAACTAGTCGCATCAGTAACAAGCATTGGCGGCGTAAACTGGGGTTCAAAAGTCGCAGATGCTGTGCGTGGTACCCTGCCAGAAGGCTCGCTAACAGAGTCAGCTCTTGCGTCGATTGCCGACGGCTTTGGCAACATAGTAGAGTGGTTTTCAGGTAATAGTGGTTTACCACAAGACTCGCTTGCAGCAATGGATGTACTTACCACCGCTGGCAGCTTGGCTTTTAATGCCGATTACCCCGAAGGGATACCTAGTCAATACTGTGGTCAGGGCGACTTGGTGGCGCCAAATGGTGTTACCTATTTCTCATGGAGTGGTGGCAAAGCATTGACCAACGTGCTTGATGTATTGGACGCCCCTATTCTCGCGGTTAGTCTTGCATTTAATGAGCCTAGCGACGGTCTTGTAGCAACCTGCAGTAGCCACTTAGGCTATGTGTTAAAAGACAATTATCGCATGAATCACGTCGACGAAATTAACCACACATTCGGTATTCATCACTTGTTCGAAACCGACCCAGTGACATTGTATCGCCAGCACGCGAATAGACTGAAAAACATGGGGTTATAATCAATGAAGGGGCATTGGCTTTGTTTTATCGCTGTGTTTGCTGTTGTGCTTGGCTATGTGTTGTTGCCAAAGCGAGTCGACGAGTCTACGCAACACGTCGATATAAAAAAAACTGATGCTCCCTTAGTTGACCCATCTGTCACAAGCCCAAAATTGCCAAGTATCGACATCGACGCTAGCAGCATTGCACACGATGAAACAGACTGGCTGAATGAAGAACTAAGAACATTGTTCGATTATTTTGTGAGTTTTTACGAAGAAAGTGACACTGTCATGTGGACGCAATTTAACGAGCATTGCAAAGCCTTATCGTATTGCGATGAACTTCGTGATCTGTTTTCCCGATATATTGATTACAAAATGCAATTACATGAGTTCGACAGTTATCACGAGTCTAACCTTGATAACATTCGACGACGAATTGACCAAATTAATGCGCTGCAATTGCAGTTATTTTCTGAGGCTGAGCGACAGGCTCTTTTTGAGCCGTTACAGCAGTGGGATGAATACGCGCTGCAGAGGATGGCGATAAATCGTGACGAGACGTTAAACGAACAACAGAAAGCCGAACTATTAGAACATCACATTTCTCAATTGCCTGACGGCATGCGACAGGCGGTCACGCCAACGCAAACGCTGCGAAAAATTACTGCGCTGATGGCCGATGAATCCTCATTAAGCAGTCACCAATTTAATGAGCTTGCCGCAGAAGTCGGGCAACCCGCCGCTGAGCGATTGATTAAAGTTAAACAAGCACGCCAAGCTTGGCAACAGCGGGTTAATCAATACCGCGACGACCTTAAGGCATTGAAGCTAGAGTATGCAGATGATGCAAAACGCTTTAATCAATTGAAAAAAGAGTTAACAGAAGGCCGCTTTAATTCTAACGAACAAAAGCGACTACGAGTATTGCTTAAACACCATAATTAGGGCTGCAATCAAAAAAATAATCTCGTACCTTTATCCCTTCCCTCGCCTTATCGCGTCATTATTTTATTGCCAAACACATTGCGCTATCTGCTACTATTTAGTTACTCAGCGAACAATTGTACGCTATTATTGATGCAGCACCTTAGTAAGAACAATACCTAACACGTATCGAAGTAAGGGAGCCCTTAACTAGCAGGGCTACGCTGTGCTAATGCTTGCAAATAGTCGCAACGTGAATTTTGCAAAAACGAAATACAGGAGCTGTGATGACCCACAAACAAACACAGACAAAAAGTATTCCTGCAAAAGCTTATTCAGCTATTGAGGAATGGTTAAACAGCATAAGCCACGGCATGGGCTTTATTGCAGCCATTGTAGGTTTGGTTTTTATGCTGTATCGCGCTGACAATGCGTTAGCGCTCACCACTGCCGCGATTTACGGCTCTACACTCATTTTGATGTTTCTAAGCTCTACCCTATACCACGCTATCTCACACCAAAAAGCAAAAGGCTGGCTCAAGCTATTTGACCACAGTGCAATATATTTATTGATAGCGGGCACTTACACACCGCTTTTGCTTGTTTCAATTGGTGGCGCATTAGGTATTACCATGACTGCTATTATTTGGTGTTTAGCCATTGGTGGCGTGGCATTTAAACTGATAGCGCAGCATCGATTCCCAAAAGTATCAGTTATGACCTATTTGCTTATGGGATGGATTGCGCTTGGCCTGATTTACCCACTATATGTTGCGCTTCCTGGTGCGGGGCTTTGGCTATTGGTAGCAGGAGGGCTGTGTTTTAGCGTAGGCGTGTGCTTTTATGTGGCGAAAAAGGTAAAATATACCCACGCAATTTGGCATATGTTCGTTATTGGAGGATGTAGCTGCCATTACTTTTCAATTTATTACTTTGTCGTTTAACGAGATAAGGTCAGAAAAGCACCAATATGCAACCAGCTGAGAAAGAGCAAAATAGCACAGACGTTGCGCCAAAAATCGCGTGGTTTTCACTACGTGCTGGGCAAATATGTTTAGGAAAAAAGCCTGCAGAAAATGATTTTAGGCGTTTAAAGTCTTTGGGTGTAACTCATATTGCAACCGTACAAACCAGCGATGAGCACGCTCCAATCATTCGTGATAACTCACTGGAAGCTGGCTTAGAATGGCTGTGGGTGCCTTTTATGCACCCATCATCAGACTCTCCCACCGAAGATGTGCACCTTCATCAGTACCTGCATGAGCTGTCGCAAATGCTTAGCGAAGGCGCCAAAATTTACCTACACTGCGACGGCTCTCAACACCGATGTAGTTTGCTTTTCTATGCCCTATGCCACTACTGCCGTGTTCCATCAAATAGCGCTTACAATGCACTGCATAGCTTTGGTGCAAGTGCCGCAAACAGCCTGCTGCGCTCAGAGCTTACGTGGGCTGCAGAGCTAGGGCATATTGCACCGAAAATGTAACGCACAAAAAGCGCGCTGCCCTTTATGTCAGCAGCGCGCGCTTTGTATCTACTATTACTCTGTCATTTGTTCAGCTACTTGTTACTCTACGCTTAAAACTGATAGATATTGGCGTTTGTAAGTAACGTGTTCGCATCTATTTTTTCTTGAACGCAGCGAATAATATCTGCGCGTTTGAAGACATAAATTCTATCTTTGCGCTTACGGTTATCATCAACTTCAAAGTCTTTCAGCACCATGCTGATATGTTCACTTTCAGGCAGACCTCTTAAACCTGAGCCAAATCGACACAAGGTGTCACTCAAACCAGCTTCAAAGCCTGCAAGAAACGTGTTATACGCTTTTTGCTGTTTTGCTTTACGCTCTTCTATCTGTTTTGCTTGTTCTTGCTCTATTGCTTGAAGTTCATCTTTCAATGCCCCTTCACGCGTTTCAAACTGCTTAAGTTTTTTCTCAAATTCCTCTTTTTTCGCCAGTAGTTCCTTTTTGCGTGGCTCGTCTGCATGACGCATCTCAAACGAAATATCACGTAGTACCCGTTCTACCTCTCTTGCTTCCCAAGCAAGTTCTCGCTGCATGCTGCGCAAGTCTCGCAAGCGGCTATTTTTATCTGCAAAAGCTTGTGAAAAACGATGACTGGTTTCTTCGGCGTAGGCCTCCCACTCGTGTGCGGTTTCAAACACCATGTCATCTAATTCACTAACCGAATTCACGGGGGGCAATGGTGGAACAGGCGGAACGGGAGGCACCGAATCAACGAGTCCTTCAACCAAGGTTTCTATTTCATGTACCCAGTTTCCGCTTTGCCCTCTCACTGAAAAAGTGAATACGGCGCCTTGTCCTGCAAGGTAGCTTGCTTCAATTTGACTGACTCTGTAGGTGTTAGACGCTGCACTCTGCCTTAGTGATGTTTTTAACACGCCTGACATTATTTCCAATTCATTCGAGAGTGCGTCGTACTTTTGAGGACTTTGCGCGTTTGCAAAGCCAGAAGTAGTAGAGCAAAGTAGCAAAACCGTTAGTAATCGTTTCATAAGTTCACCTAATTACGTTAGTCGTCTAGTGATGACTGTGGATTGTTCGAGGTATAAGGGTTAGTAGATGGCACCGCAGAGCGAGCATTTGCATCAGAGCGATTGTTTGCGCTTGGTAAAGACACTGCGCTATATCCAACCTCTATTTCATCAATTTCATCTTGTAGTCGCGTAAACTGACGTGCGTAGAAGCGCTGATCGTCAATACGTTGCTCGTTAATAAACTTGATAAGCTCTGCAAAGTCTTGCTTGCGCTCTTCTCTACTCGACGCCAATAAATATTTTGTAAGCTCTGCGCTACTTTGCTGCTGCTGAGTCGAAAGCGCTTGGGCGTATTCTTTGAACAATGCTTGATTTGCCTGTTGATAGTAATCACGCTGTTCACCCAGCGCTTTAGCCACTTCTTGTGTCACCCGTTGTTCAACCACTTCATCTACCGTAACTGAATTGCTGTTTGAGAATGTCAGCGCAATACCCTTATCGCTGTACGTAAAATTAGCACCTGTTAGTACTGCAAGTAGCGCACAGGCCGACATCGCCATGGCGCATGCAGGCAAACTAAACCAGCTAGAATACGATTGCTTTTTATCGTTACTAAAAAAGGTTTGCTCTTTGTCCCACTGAGGCAGCATTGGAGCGACAAAGTTTGCACTTAAGTCGTTCAAACGCGCGCTGTTAGCTACTGCCTGTGCAAATTCAGGGTCTGATTCACACAATGCTTTAAACTGCTTTTCTTGCTCGCTAGACAGCGAGTTTGCCAAATAAGCTGAGAATAAGGCTTCTTTGTCATGTAAGGTCATTATTCCAACTCCAACTTTAATTTTGCTAAGGCTGCGTAAAGCCTCGATTTTGCCGTATTCACCGATATATCCATTTGCTGTGCAATTTCTTCGAAAGTGAACTGGCCAAAGAATTTCAATTCCACGACTGCTTTTTGCCCCAAGGGCAAAGTTTGCATAGCGTGGGTGAGCGCTTTACTTTCTCTGTCGCTGTACAGTTGCATTTCAGGGCATGGCGCATCGCAAAGCGGCGCTTGTATATCATCGATATCTGAATGCGGCTTTCGCTTGCGATACAACTCCACGCAGCGACAGTGAGCAATGCGATAAAGCCAGCTTTTAAAGCTTCCTTCTCCTTTGAAACATGCAAGGCTGCGAAAAACAGAGATAAAAATCTCCTGCATTAAATCGGCCGCATCATGGCTGTTCCCCGTCATCCGAATACCGTATTGGTACATAGCGGTTTCGTAGCGAGAAATAAGCGTAAACCACGCTTTTTTATTACCTTTCAATGCTTGTTCCACGAGTTTTTCATCTCGTTTTTTAAACACGCTGTTCCCCGTTTTTGCACTCTATTTTTTTACTTAACCATTAAGTCGACGAGCTTTGCAAAAAAGTTTGTTTAATTATCAAAAATAAATATTTGTGCATTTGAGCGATGCTGATAGAAAGTGGTGATAAAGATAAAAAAGCGGCTGAACGTATACGCTCAACCGCTTGAAAAGAGACGTATGTAGCGCACTACATGCGCTAAATTTATTTCAATGTAGGAATTGGCAGCAATGGCGAGATTATTTCGCCAATTCTACGAAACAGCTGCATGCGTGTCGTGCCTGAACGCCACACTAAGCCTATTTCGCGAAAACCTTGCTCTTCAGCAGGAAAACTCTTAAGCCCTGTGTGCTCAAGAATTGATTGATTCAAAGCGAGTTCGGGTAAAAAGGTGTACCCCATTTTACTGTTCGCAAGCTGAACCAATGTATATAAACTGCTTGCCGCAACACTGCTTATTTGGTCGCTATGCTGAAGGTTACACGCACTTACCGCATGACCTGTCATACAGTGTTCTTGCTGAAGTAAGAAGATACTCTTTTTAGGCAGCGTGGATATATCGACGGGGCTTGGAAGCTGCTCAGCCATTTCTTTATGCGCAATGAGGTGAAATGGGTCATGCCCCAATATCATTTGCTTGCATCCCGGCGTTTCCATTGGAAGCGCTAGTATCAGTAGATCTAATCTGCCGTCAGTTAACTGTTGAAGCAATTTCTCGGTCGTGTCTTCCTGCATTTCTAAATTAATATCAGGCAGAAACGCCGAAAAAGCGCCTAACATACCTTCAAATAAAAATGGTGCAATGGTTGGAATAACGCCTAGTTTTAACGTGCCTCGCTGCCAGTTCCCGGCATTTTGGGCATACTCAACTAGCTCTCCCGCGTCTTGTAGCAGTACTTTACTGCGCTCAACGATGTCTAACCCTAATGAAGTGAACACAAAAGTTTTATGTTCGCGTTCAAGCAATTGGCTTCCAAAATGCTCTTCTAAGTTTTGAATGGCCGTACTCAATGTCGATTGACTTACATTGCAACGCGAAGCAGCACGATGAAAATGTTGCTCTTGGTGCAGTGTCACCAAATAATGAAGGTGCTTAAGGTTTGGCCATTTCATGGGCATCTCACAATTTACTAAAAAGGGATTAAAAGATGATAGTTTAATCTAACATAAAGATTATAAACCGCATAGCGTCGCCCATTGAATCAGGCCCACGATTAAGGTTTTTAAAGGCTGTTACCTGTGACCCTTGAGCTACAAGAAAAAGGCACGGAGAACTAGCTAAACCACGCTGGAAAGCCTATAAAAGTAACGTTAGGATTAAAGTGCAAAGATAATTGCGGCATACATAATAGCGAGGTTTTACGTGCGCTTGTAACAACTCAGCTATATCGTGAATAACTTTAGAGGGCAATATGAAAGGACATTACAAAAACATTTTATGTGTATTGAGCGACTCTCACCGTCAGGATGACACCGTTGCCCAAGCACTACATATCGCCAAAGCACACCAAGCCTCGCTTACCATTATGCTTTCGTTAGAGGCCTTACCGCCAAATGCCAGTATGGTAATGGAGTCGTTTTCTTATGTTGATTCACAACAGACCATGGAAACACAAGCCCAACATTGGTTGGAAGAACAAGCTGAAAGCTGGGGTAAGCATTACGACGTATCTACGGCAGTCACCGTTGGTCAACCGTTAATTGACGTTGTTCGTTACGTGCAAAAGAACAACATAGACTTAGTAATCAAAAGAGCCGAAGAAAGCTTTTTGGACAAGCTATTCGGCAGCTTAGATATGCGTTTATTTCGCAAATGTCCGTGCCCTGTTTGGATAATCAATCACAAGCCTCGTAGTCAATATAAAAATGTGGTGGCGGCGCTAGATTTAAATTACCACTACCCGCAGCACGAAGTTTCAATTAGGCGCGATCTCAACCGCGATATTTTGCGACACGCCAGTCAAATTGCGCTGCTTGAATTTGCACAACTGCATATCGTTCACGTGTTTGACGCCGTGCCTGAAAATATAGCAAGAGATGGTTTTATATCGGTAGATAACGACAGAATGGAAACCGATCTAGCTAAAATTCATGCCGAGCGTGAAGCTGAGCTAGATAAACTGCTTGAAGAGTTGGGTAGTGAACTTGATGACGACGTTTTAGATTACCTAAAGCCTCAAAAGCACATCGTACATGGCTACCCAAGAAGAGAAATTGCTGCCACCACCACATCCCTTGATACCGACATTATTGTGATGGGCACAGTGGCGAGATTGGGCGTTCCTGGCTACATCATGGGAGATACCGCTGAAGAAACTATTCACCAGCTAAAATGTGCAGTAGTTGGGGTAAAGCCACGAGGTTTTGAAACACCAATTTCCGTTGACTAAACATGCCACTACGTAAATGCATGTTCCAATAGCATGAGCAACAACAGAGAAAAACATAAAGAAAAATGGCCGCACTTTTCACAAAGTGCGGCCATTTTTTTAATTCTTATCGCTAGGTTGACGTTGTGTACTACGCTACGCCAAACGATGCTTTCAGAATGTAGAAGAAAATAATCGATAGTACTGCGCCAGCAGGCAATGTAACAATCCACGACACAACGATATTTCTAACAATGCCTAAATTAAGTGCCGACACTCCGCGTGCTAAACCTACGCCCAATACCGCGCCCACTAGCGTTTGCGTGGTTGAAATTGGTAGGCCTGTACCCGATGCAATTACAACCGTACATGCAGCTGCAAGTTCTGCAGCAAAACCGCGGCTTGGCGTAAGGTGCGTAATACCTTGGCCGATGGTTTTGATAACGCGATGACCAAATAGCGCAAGACCCGCAACAATACCTAAGCCACCAAGAGGTAGGATCCACCACGCAAGTGTAGTGCTTGAATTAATCTCACCACCGCTGGTAACAACACTGACTACGGCAGCTAATGGACCAATTGCATTGGCAACATCATTTGAGCCATGAGCAAACGCCATACAACATGCTGTTACTACCATAAGAAGCGCAAACACTTTCTCTACGTTTGCTGCCTGTAAATCTGCATCTTCAGAGCCGCTGAACTTCATACGGCCGATAAACCATTTACCCAAAAAGCCTAGTGCTACAGCAATTCCAATAGCCAATAGATACCCGTTAACTGCGCTTAACTCTAAGCCAACGTGTTTAAGACCTTTCTTGATGGTAACTAGCGACATTACAAAGCCCGCTAACGCCATGTAAAAAGGCACGTAACGCTTGGCATTTTGAAACGGAGACTCAGTTTGGAAAATAAGTTTGTGCGCACTCATGAAAATAAGGTAAGCAATAACGCCAGAAATTGCAGGCGTAACCACCCAACTTCCCACGATACCACCGACTTTATCCCACGCTACCGCGTCCATACTGACGCCCGTTGCAGTGAAGCCGATGATTGCACCAATAATTGAGTGAGTTGTCGATACAGGCCACCCCAACCACGACGCTACTGCTAGCCAGATTCCGGCTGCAAGTAGTGATGAGATCATACCTAATACCAAGTATTCAGGAATGTCTATAAAATAGGTTGAGTCGATAATTCCTTTTCGAATGGTAGATGTCACTTCGCCACCAGCTAGGTAGGCGCCAGCAAACTCAAATATCATTGCAATGACAATGGCTTGTTTTATGGTTAAAGCTTTAGAACCTACTGACGTACCCATTGCGTTGGCAACGTCATTCGCTCCAATACCCCATGCCATGACGAAACCAACGCCGGCGGCAAGGATTATAAGAATTAGGCCATAACTTTCAAAAAATTCCACGGATAATCGCTCCCGATCTAAACGCGATTTAGGCTGGACGCTACTTGAGTAAGTAGCATGATCCCTTCACCCCAAGGGCGAGAGAAAGAAGTTAAAGACAAATTGTGTTTTATCATAAGGTTCGATTAAATTTTGCACGATCTGTTCTTGGCTGCGGCGCATGATAACGTAATCATCTTAGAAGCCATAGCGAAAATCACTGAAAAACGATAAAAGTATGCGGAATTATTTGAATGCGATGATAAAACCACCAAATATTTCAGTTTTATGACAAATAAATTTCTCGTTTGTTCATCTGTGACAACATTCACGCAAAAAAGCACTGACCAATTGGACAGGTTTACGTCAAATCTTCCAGCTTTTGCTGCATGTTTTCCAACGGTGTATGTCTAACATCTGTACCACGAGTAAGATAAACCACATACTCGCATACGTTTTTACATCTGTCCCCAATACGCTCTAACGAACGCAGCGCCCACAGCACGTCTAGCCAATCTTGCATGTCTTCTGTGCTCTTTTCCATTTCAGAGGTCGTATACGATAACAACCGTTTATACTCGCTATCAATGCGGTTGTCTTGGTCATACACTTCAAGCGCCGCCGCTTCATCTTGTCGGGCAAAGGCGTCAAAAGTTCCTCGCATCATGGCAGCAACTCGCTCACCAATAAGCAACATACTACTTTTGATGGTATCTGAGGTAGGTAATTTGTTGCGAGTGACAAGCTTCGCAATACGTTCTATTTCATCTCCCATTCGCTCAATGTCAGTGATGGCTTTAGAAATAGTCATGATTAAGCGCAAATCACTGGCGGTGGGATGTCGTTTTGCAATAATACGCAAGCATTCTTCGTCTATTTGAATTTCCATGGAGTTAATCTTTAAGTCGTTTAACACCACTTTCTCAGCCAAACCAGCATGGTTGTGTTTTACCGCCTTCAGGGTATCTACCAATTGCTGTTCAACTTCGCCTCCCATGGTTAATACCGAGTTTCGCAAGTTTTCCAACTCAATATTAAACGTACCTGAGATATGCGTATTTAAAGCAACTTGTCGCATGGTTAATTCTCCTCGCGCCTTAGGATTAGTGCACTGTATATATACGTGCTCCAAACGCTATTTGTTACGTTGATACGACCTAACTGCAATAAGCGCTTATCCATACCGACCTGTTATGTAGTCTTCAGTTTGCTTTTTGTCAGGCATAGTGAACAGCGTGTCACTGTCTGCGTATTCTATTAACCGACCTTGATGGAAAAACGCGGTATAATCACTAACCCGTGCCGCTTGCTGCATATTGTGGGTCACGATAATAATGGTGCATTGTTTTTTTAATACATCCATTAATTCCTCAATGAATAGCGTGGTTAGTGGGTCTAGTGCAGATGTCGGTTCATCAAGTAGTAGGATATCGGGCTTTAACGCCAGCGCTCTTGCAATAACCAAACGCTGTTGTTGGCCTCCAGATAATGCATGAGCAGATTCGAACAGTCGGTCTTTCACTTCATCCCATAGCGCTGCTTGTTTAAGTGCGCTTTCCACCGCATCATCTAAATGACGACGAATTTTTACACCTTGAAGTTTTAATCCGTAGCACACGTTTTCATAGATACTCATAGGAAATGGATTAGGGCGCTGAAACACCATCCCAACGTTGGATCTAAGCCGTGACACATTTACTTTACTACTATTGATGTTCTGCCCATCAATAATAATCTCGCCGTTGTATTTGCAGCTATCATACAAATCGTTAAGTCGATTAAAGCAGCTAATCAACGTAGATTTGCCGCAGCCACTTTGGCCAATTAACGCCGTTATCTTATTTTTGGGTATTCGCATGCTGATATCGTTAAGCACGTGCTTGCTGCCGAACCACAGATTGAGACTTTTAACCTCAACCGCAGTTTGCGCTTCACTAATATCATTCACGTTTAGCGTATTGTGTTCGAACAACTTCAACATGTTATAAAAACCTGTAATTACCCTTTGAGATAGCGCTTGCGCAAACGCGCCCTAAGCACAACAGCCAAGATATTTAAAATGAAAACCACCACTAACAATAGTAAGCAGGCAGCAAACATCATACTTGCACTTTTTCCATCGGTTTGGCTATGAAATGCGCCGTCATAAATAAGCACGCCTAAGTGCATAAACTGCCTATCAAGATGAAGGTAAGGAAACTCTCCATCTATAGGCAGCGTGGGAGCAAACTTAACCGCGCCAACCAACATAAGTGGCGCAACCTCACCGGCAGCCCTTGCAATGGCTAAAATTACACCCGTCATTATGCCAGGCGATGCAATTGGCAGCACTGTGCGTACTATTGTTTCGATTTTGGTTGCACCTAATGCGTAACTACCAGCTTTCAATCCGTCTGGTACGCGACGCAGCCCTTCTTCAGTTGCCACAATTACAACAGGCAGCGTCAAAATAGCCATGGTTAACGCCGCCCAAAATACGCCAGGGCTTCCCATAGTGGGGGCAGGAAGCGAATCGCTAAAGAATAGCTCGTCAATACTGCCGCCCAAGGTATAAACAAAAAAGCCAAGTCCAAACACGCCGTATACTATAGAAGGTACGCCAGCCATATTACTCACACTTACGCGAATAATGGTGGTCAGCGCTGTATTTGGCGCATACTCACTTAAGTAAATAGCAGCTAGTACGCCAAAAGGCGTCACGATAATGGTCATCAAAAATACCATTAGCACCGTGCCAAACAGAGCGGGAAAAACCCCACCAGACGTATTCGCTTGTTTAGGGGAGTCAGTAAGAAATACGCCAATTTCAGAAAATACTACCTGCCATTTCTCGAACGTGCTCAGTCGACTAACATAATCCACATCTTGGATGCTTGAAATTGGAATAATAAAGGGTGTGCTGTCAGCAAAGCTCACCAGCAAGGTATACTGAGCACGCGTAACTTCTAATGCTTCAACTCGCTTTTGATATTCGTTAAAGGAGGCAACAAGCTTTTCTCTAGCGGGTGCATCATTGACTACATTTCTCTTGTCAAATTGAGACAAAGCTTCGTGAATGGGGGCTAAATGGCGAGTATTTAATTCTTCAATCTGCGCGCTAATTTGTGCCACGTTTTTCATTACATCGTCAATGTTATCTAGCGATTGAGCAGGCTTAGATGGCACAACAATGTGTTCTGGAATTGCCAACACTCTTCTACCATCTAATAACTTGATTTCTGCCGCTTCTTTGGCAAGCTGCGAACTAAGTAAATGCTCTCGCGCCAACAACTTTTGGGAACCGAAAGGATTCGAGGCATCTGAGTATTTCAGTGTGATATCACCTTTTGAAGAAGCATCAAAAATATTGGCTAATACCGAAAATGTGTCGCCGTTCTCTTCTTTGCCTGTCACCTTATAAATAGGTTCAGGCCAAAAATAAGCAGTACCGCGAAAGCTAATAAGAATAAGCACGCTTACCAGAGCAATTAGAAGCAAACTGGTGAAAAACGCCGTTAAACTAATGACCAACGATTGGCGCTGCGCAGCGTTTAATCCAAATGAAGTACGATTAACCATAGTACGCCCTGCTCCTTAAACGCTGTCGCAAAAGCTCTGCTACGGTATTCACCAAAAATGTAAATAAAAATAAAATACAAGCAGTAAAAAACAGTATTTGATAATGTGCGGACGACACTTCCGCCTCTGGTAGTTCAATTGCCAAATTAGCAGTAAGTGCTCGCAAACCTTCGATAAGCCCCCAGCTTGATATTGGCGTATTTCCAGTAACCATTAGCACTATCATTGTTTCACCAAACGCCCGCCCAAAGCCCAGCATAATAGCCGCAACAATACCGGGTAAAGCTACGTGAAGTACAACATAAAGTAGGGTTTGTAATCGAGTGGCACCTAACGCATAAGAGGCGTTTTTAAGATCGTTAGGCACACCGTTAATGGCGTCTTCAGCTAATGAGTAAATACTTGGCGAAATGGCCACACCTAATGCCAGTGCAACAACAATGGTAGTTTTGCCAATTGGGCTATTTGACTCGGCGGCAAGCAAAGTAAACCCATCTATACCCAATAAAGAAAACATAAACGTTGGCGCATACTCAACACTTATAAACCCGAGAAGGAATACACCACTTACCGCAAAGATAAGCTCTGCACCATGCCTAAGCCGCTTAGGTAAATACTCGGCAATTGGGCGCTGTACTAAAGACACAACAATTAATACAAAAGGAATTACGACGAGGAAAAACGCAAAGGAAAATAAAAATTGCTCGGCTTTTGGCGATAACCATATAGCGGCAATAAAGCCGATTAATACGCTGGGAATGGCTTCTAGTAGCTCTATCGCTGGCTTTAAAACATTGCGAAGCTGGCTCTTGGCAAAAAAGGCCGTATAAATGGCTGCGCCTATCGCTACGGGAATGGCAATAAGTAACGCTAGCAGAGAAGCTTTTATGCTGCCGATCAGAAGCGGAGTAAGGCTAAATTTGGCCTCTTGAAAGTCTGAGGCACTGGTTGTTTGCCATACCGTCTCTTCACGTTCATAACCTTCGTAATGTTGAGGTTCAAACAGCGACGCCCATGTTGTGATACCGCTTAAATGTTGCCCTGCCCACACAGACAGGGTGTTGTTAGAGAAACTATATAGCTTGTTGCCATACCAAATCACGCTTTCTGCTGTGCTTTCAATTTTTTGAGAAGACACCACATCACCCGATACACGGTTAATAAGCAGTACACGTGCTTTGTCGGTCAATACAGCCACCAAATTCATACTTGCGTGCTCGGCAACGTCTTTTACTTTTTCATTAGGAAGCTGAATTTGATAGGTTTGCTCGAAGGTCAGCCCTTTTTGACTTTTACTCAAAACCCAGCGTGTCAATGCTTGGGTTTTGGTGTTCATCAAAAAGAAAGTGCGATCTTTAGCCAGTGGAAACACAATGGGCTCGTCAAGCGAAGAGTTTATATCACCAGTTATAGGAAGCAGAGTTGCCGCGTTGTCTTGCAATCTATTTAAATAAAGCCCGTCTTCAACTTGAAGTAGTGCGCTTTCACCACCGGGAAGCAAAACAAGCCTTCTTGTATCGTTAAAACGTTTATCAATTATTTGCGTAGGACGAAGTCGATTTACCCAACGAATAAATACACTGTTCCCTTGCGATATTGATATTACTGCCCACTTTGATGATAGGGCTATGTCCCAGCTTTCACGTTTATTCCAAATGTCTTTTGGGAGAGAGAACGTGATGTTGTTTGAAAGTGCGGTTTGAGGGACATTAGTCGACGTGTCCACCGCATTATTGCCACCAATATTAAACGACCTTACTGGCAATACCCTAACTTGTGCATTAGGCGATATGTCGACAATAAAATTTTCCCCCATCACGCTATGGGCAGACAAAACATGATCACACGGGCGTATATAGTCGTGATTACTGACTAACTGCTCATCTTTAAGCAACTTTAGCCCCAATCTGCAGTCAGACTTTCTAACTAGCATGGGCTGACTGTTGATCACATCTCCCGCACTGATGATTTTTTCGTTCTCAGGTATTTGAAAATTTGAGAGTAGTTTCAAGCTGGGAGTATACGCCAACGGCATTGCTTGACTTATAAGATGGGTAACTAGAACAACTAACGTAAGTAAAACAAGGCCGCCAAAGCCCGTCACCACATAACGTGACAACCTATCGCTACGCTGGCGCTTTTTATTTGTGCTGTTGCTGTCAAAAGTCATGCGGCTGATTAGTAATTTTTATTTTCGAAATTCTTCATTTTTAAGAAGAATAACCCTAAATTGCACTGATGAGCAGTGTAAGTTTTGTTATGCTAATAGCAAGTGAAAGTTTATTGCATTACCTTCGCGCAACCTACTCTGCGCCTATGGTATTACCCAACTGAAAGACGATCAAAGTTTTTCTCTACACGCCCAATAAGGAGCATCACATGCAATCATTGGTTATAAGCATCATGGGTAAAGACAAGCCTGGTTTAGTAGACACTTTAGCGAAGTGTGTCTACAAGCATGAAGGCAATTGGCAAGGCTCGAGTTTTGCGCATATGGCAGGTATGTTTACCGGCTTTGTTGAAGTGCACGTTTCAGATGAGAATCAGCAAGACTTAATTGATGCGTTAGACGCTATCAAAGACTTGTCAGTACAGTCGGTGGCGGTAGCAAACAGTGAGAAAAACAACACAACCAAGTTAACGGTCGATGTGATGGGCAATGATAAAACAGGGATTGTTCAAGAGCTAACCTCCGTTCTAAACCAATTTAATCTTAATATTCTTACTTTTTCATCTCATTGCGAAAGTGCGCCAAATTGGGGCAGCCTTATTTTCAAAGCGAAGGCAGAAATTGCAGTACCTGAAGGATTCGACGATGACGCACTGCAAGATGCACTTGAGTCTTTGGCGAATGATTTGGTGGTCGATATTACCGCTAAGCGATGAAAGTCATGGCGTTTGTTTTTGCAAACACATTGTTACCACTATCTAAAGGCTGTTTCAGCACAGCAAACCATGGAAGGCCTAGTCAGCGTCTGACGATATGTTGTCACAGTATTGTCACCGACTGATGGCAGTCTTTGACCATTTTTATAAACGTGAATTGAGAGATTATGGATAACGACGTTTTATATTATCCCAAAGAATTAAGCTGGCTTGCGTTTAACGAACGCGTCCTTCAAGAAGCCGCAGATAGAAACAACCCCGCCGTTGAGCGAATCCGATTTCTCGGTATTTATTCCAACAACCTTGATGAGTTTTATCGAGTACGCGCAGCTGATGTAAAGCGACAAATTACCATTGCGCAAAATGACGGCAATGAGGCGGAAGCAGAACGTCAAACTGTGTTAATGGCACAAATTCAAAAGAAAGTGGTACAGCTTTCTGAAAAATTTGACCAAATTCACAAAGAAGTGGTGAAAGCGCTCGCGCGCTACAACATTCATATTCTTCGTAAAAATGATTTAGATGATTATCAACGGCAGTGGGTAAGGAACTTTTTTATAAACAAGGCGCTTAGGCACATTGCCCCAATTTTAATTGATAAAAAAACAGATTTGCTTAGCCGCTTAAACGGTACGTCCGTTTATTTATATGTAGCGCTGAGAAGGAAGGACCGCAACCCGCGATTTGCCGTGATTCAAGTACCCACGTCTGAAATGTCGCGCTTCATGCTTATACCACCGCAAAAAAGCCGCAAGAAAAAGAGCATCATTATGCTGGATGATATGATTCAGCTTTGCCTTGAAGATATTTTCCGTGGTTTCGTAAAATTCGACGAAATCGAAGCCTTTTCATTCAAGATGACCCGTGACGCTGAATACTCGATTAACGAAGAAATTGACGAAAGCTTCGTTGAAAAGATGTCTGAAAGTATGAAACAACGTCTCATCGCTGAACCTGTTCGCGTTATTTACGACAACAATATGCCACAAGATATGCAGCAGGATTTACGCAAGCGATTGAAAATTACCAAGCTTGATACCATGCATGCGGCTGGGCATTACCGAAACTTCAAAGACTTTATCGGGTTCCCTAACGTGGGCCGTGAATATTTAGAACACACGCCACTTCCTGCCCTCGATAGCAATGCCTTCTCAAAGTACAACACCGTTTTCGACGCCATCACTGCGCGCGATATTTTGCTGTATTACCCGTATCATCGCTTTCTTCACTTTACCGAATTTGTGCGTCAGGCAGCGTTCGATCCAAACGTAAAAACGATACGCATCAACATTTACCGTGTAGCCAGCAACTCACGCATTATTAACTCGCTGATTGATGCCGTAGACAACGGAAAAAAGGTGACCGTTGTGGTAGAGCTTCGCGCACGTTTCGATGAAGAAGCTAATATTGAGTGGTCTAAGCGCATGACCGATGCGGGGATCCGCGTTGTACTTGGTGTACCTACACTTAAAATTCACTCTAAGCTTTGTATTGTTACCCGTGAAGAACGCGGTAGCTTGGTGAATTATGCCCACTTTGGTACAGGTAACTTTAACGAGAAAACCGCCAAGATCTATACCGATTACAGCTTGTTCACGCGTAATCAAGAACTCGCTGATGAGGGCGTTGCGGTATTTGATCTTATTCAATATCCCTACAGACGCTATAAGTTCCAGCACCTTCAGATATCTCCGCTTAACGCGCGAACCAAAGTACAGTCGCTTATTCGCCAAGAAATTCAGCACCTTAATCAGGGGCAAAAAGCGCAAATCACATTTAAAATCAACAACCTTGTTGATAAAGAGCTTATTGATGATTTGTATCGCGCTAGCCAAGCTGGTGTGAAAATTCGAGGCATTGTGCGCGGAATGTGTTCACTTAATCCCGGCATAAAAGGCATAAGTGAAAACATTGAAATCATTTCAATTGTGGACAGGTTTCTTGAGCACCCACGCGTCATGATCTTTGAAGGCGGTGGCGATAGAAAAGTGTATATATCATCGGCTGACTGGATGACCCGAAATATGGACAACCGTATTGAAGTAGGCTGTCCTGTTTACGATAAAGGTCTACAACAGCGCATTATTGATATAATGGAACTACAATTTAAAGATACCCTGAAGGCGCGAGTGATTGACAAGGATCAGAGCAACAAGTACGTTCACAGGGGAAATCGTAAAAAACTTCGCTCTCAAATAGAAATTTACGACTATTTGAAGAAGCTAGAAGACACACTGTAGGATAAATAGTTAGTACATGACTCAGCACGAATCAGTTTTTAATGGCGTAGAAACCCGTGAAGTAAGTAAAGTTGCGGCATTAGATATAGGCTCTAATAGCTTTCACTTAGTGGTAGCACGGATAGTGGCTGGGTCTGTGCAAATTCTGCATCGAGTAAAACAAAAGGTTAGACTGGCTGAAGGTCTTAACGACAAAGATATTTTATCTGATGAAGCCATGGAGCGTGGGTTAGCCATGCTCAAAGTCGTGGCAGAGAGCCTTAAAGGCTTCGAACCTGATTCGGTGAGAATTGTAGCTACTCATACGCTGCGCAAGGCGCGTAATGCGCGTGATTTTATTTGCGCAGCAAAAGACATCCTCCCTTACCCTATTGAAGTCATTTCTGGGGTGGAAGAAGCGCGACTGATATATTCTGGTGTGGCACATACCAATCATTCTGATGGCCAACAGTTAGTAATTGATATTGGCGGTGGCTCGACAGAGTTTGTTATTGGCGAAGGATTTACACCGCTACTTTGTCGTAGTCTTCAAATGGGCTGTGTTAGCTACACTAAGCGCTTTTTCCCTGAAGGCGAACTTAAAGCCAAAGCTTTTGACAAGGCCATTACTGCGGCTGAACAAGAGCTTGAGATGATAGATAATAAGTATCGAAGACTCGGCTGGGTTCAGTGCATAGGTACATCAGGTACTATTCGTTCGCTGTTTACGCTTTGTCAGCAAGACAGACCTAATGGCCATGATATTCCCGTAACGCTGAAGAGTTTGCGCAATTTAATGAAGCAATTTATCAATGCAGGGCACATCGACAAACTAAGCTATCCAGATTTGAGTGAAGATCGCCGCGTGGTTATTGCTGGTGGTCTTGCTATTTTAATTGCCGTATTTAAGGCGCTTGAAATAGAAGGTTTGGTGTATTCACCCGCTGCCCTGCGTGAGGGAGTGCTTTATCAGATGGAAGATGAACTACATCACGCAGACATTCGGGGTAGAACAGCAAGTAGCCTAGCAACGCGCTATGACGTAGACACTTCACAAGCGACAATGGTACTCAATACGACTCTTTCGCTATTCAATGACACTGAAAAAGCATGGAAACTCAAAGGGCGAGACTTTAAAAGTATGCTTGGATGGGCAGCACTTTTGCATGAAGTGGGAATGCAGATTAATTCTCGCGGCATTCAAAAGCACAGTGCTTATATTCTTGCCAATGTTGATATGCCAGGGTTTACTCAAGAACAACAACTATTGCTAGCCACATTGGTGCGATGTCACCGAAAGAAAATTCGCACTAATGAAATACCCGCGTTTAACTTGTTTGACGAGCAGTCTGTGAAGCGTTTAATTGCATTGCTGCGATTAGGTGTGCTGCTAAATATAAAACGCCAAGAAGGCTTTGTTCCCGAACTGGATATTAAGGTAGAAAAGAACGAGCTCGCTATCACGTTTCCTGATGGCTGGCTGGATGAAAAGCCCATTATCTCTGCCGACTTACTGCGAGAAAGGCACTATTGGAAAGCATTAGACTTAAAACTTGTCGTTTTTCCTGATATTGAACAGCTTCATCCGAATATGGAGTAGCGACATTTACTGAGCACAAGCAAAAACTGAACATTTTATAGGCAAATAAAAGTACTATTTGTCTATAAAACGCGTATACTGCTGACAAGATTCATTTTATTTTAAAAGCCTTAAAGCGCATTATTTTATAGGTTTTGAACAGCAGTTATGTTTCGTAGTGTCTGGTTATCTTTATTGCTGGTTGTTAGCACGTGTGCTTTCGCATCGTCCAACCATATCTATTTTTTAAGTGAAGCAACTCCCCCCTACTATTCGCTTGACGAAAGCGGCAAAGCCCAAGGTGTCAATGTCGACTTAGTAAACGCGCTCAAACCATTACTCCCATTTACCAGTTCGTTGGAACACATGCCATGGGCCCGTGCATATCAAGAAACGCACGAAAAGCCAAACCTAGTGCTTTTATCATTGCTAAAAACGCCTAAAAGGGAAGACAAATTTCAGTGGCTTTTCGCGGTTAATCACATGCAAGCTGAACTCATTCGTTTAAAACGAAAAGACGTATCACACATTTCATCAATTGAGGATGCCAAGCGCTACAGAGTAGGCTCAGTTCGCGGTTATGGCGCAGCGACGTACTTGCAGCAAAAAGGCTTTGAAGAAAATAAAAATCTGGCCTTGGTTGCCGATACATCGTTGCTGTGGAAGCTGCTTTATATGGAGCGAATTGACTTTGCAATAGCAGATTTTAATACAGGTAAATATGAAATAAGTGATGCAGGGTACAATCCCGACGACGTGACCAGTGAATATGTGATTGAAGCGTTAGGTGCAGACCTTTTCGTGGCGACCGGACTTGAGACCGAGCAAGATAAAGTCGAAGCACTTAAAAGAGCATTGTTTATATTGGAGGCGAATGGCGAGTACGCACGTATCCTTAACAAGTGGGGACTAGAGCCATCTTTGGCAAACTAGTCCCTCTCTGCGTCCCTAAGCCTACATTTGGCCTCGACTAGTGTTGTTTTTTTATTGAGCGCTGTCGTACTTTTTAAACCACGCCAAGATGTTTTCAACCTTACCAATCATTCTAGAAGGTTTGGAAGCAATGCCGTGGGGTGACCCCGGTACTTTAACCAACACACTGTCCACTTTTTGCAGTTTAAGTGCCTGGTAAAACTGTTCGGTTTCTGACATTGGCGTGCGCTTATCCTCAACACCTGTAATCAGCATGGTTGGTGTGGTAACATTACCAACAAGCGATAGAGGTGAACGCTTCCAGTAATGTTCAACGTTTTCCCAAGGTTTACCCGGGAATTGGAAAGGTATTTGATACAACCCTGAGTCGGCGGTCAGCACCTTCGACAACCAATTGATTACAGGTTTCGCTACCACTGCAGCTTTAAAGCGATCTGTAAGGCCAATAGCATAGGCAGATGCAATACCACCCGCTGAGCCGCCTGTGATAAATAAGCGATTAGGATCGGCTATTCCTTTTTCGATTAGCGCATCAACTCCAGACATGTGATCTGAAAAATCGTATTCAGAGCTGTATTTACCCTGCAGAAGTAACGCAAAGCGCTCTCCGTAACCTGTGCTGCCCCTGTGGTTGTCGTAGAACACCACATAGCCTTCTGCAGCCATGCGCTGTAGCTCTGCAGTAAATACCGGACCGTAGGCTAAGTTGGGACCGCCGTGAATTTCTAAAATAAGTGGGTAAGTTTTTGAACTGTCGTAACTAGGTGGAAGAATGTACCAGCCATGAATTTCTTCACCATCAATCGATGACTGGTAAACAATTTCTTTTACTTCACCTAACTGCTTATGACCAAGTACATCTTCATTTAACGCGGTAAGTTGACGTTCTTTGCGTGTGGTAACGAACAAGTCTGCAGGGCGGTCGGTACGGCCTTTTGTATAAGCAACGACGTTGTCAACAGCATGGTAAGTCCCAAATACGTAAGGTCGTCCTAACGTGGTTCCACCAAGTCCGTTGGCAACGGTTTTGACTTTGCCAGATAAAGATATCACATCAACTTGCGCTAACCCGCGAACTGACTGCTGAAAATAAATGTGCTTGTTGTCTTTCCAATGAAAGTTAGATACTGAATTATCAATGTCTTTGGTTAAATTGATTGCTTCAGTACCATCGCTGTTCATTACGTACAAATAGCTGTTTTTATACATCACTTTTTCGTCATCGCGACGAGCATAAGCAATGCGCTTGCCGTCTGGCGAGGCTACGGGAGACGACTCATGCCCTTTATCATCCGTAAGTTGCGAGATATTTCCCATCATATCAACAGAGTAAATATCTGCTTCTACAGGCTCATACTCCCAGTTATCACTGCGATTAGCTGAAAAGTAAATTTTACTGCCATCAGGAGAAAAGCTTAAGCGCCCATTATGATGGTAGTTGCCCGAAGTGAGTTGTCTGGCAGTTCCGCCTTCAGAAGGTACAACGAAAATATGTGTGTAAGCGGGCTCTAGCACGCCTTTCCCATCGGCTTGATAGCGCGCTTTAGTAATGTATTTAAAGTCAGGAGACCATTTCGCGCCCTCAGGCTTTTTAGGCATTTTAACGTCTAAAGGCGTCTCTTTTTCATCCACACTCATGGTGAACGCAATATATTTACCGTCGGGGGACCATGTAATGTTACTCAGTGAGGAAGTGACATTGGTAACTAATGCCGTTTGCCCTGTATCCATCCAGCGAACATAAAGCTGCGGCTTGCCTTCCTCATCAGACAAATAGGCCAAGCGACTTCCGTCGGGTGACCAGCGAACAGAATAATAGCTTTTTTTCGATGACAATAAAGGGCGATTAGACTTACCATCAACCGATGCCAGCCATACATTCGCACGGCTACTGTCAGACATAATATCGTTTGAGCTACGCACGTAAGCCACATGCTCTCCATCTGGCGAGACTTGTACTTCACTGACATATTCTAAATTAAAAATATCTTCGGATTGAAAGTAACTGTTGTTATCGCTAACAGTAGTCTGTGACTCATCATTAGCAATAACATACGGAGACAGTGCCAAGGCTCCAACCGTACACAATGTAGCCCATAATCTCTGTCGCTGATTAGCCGTTTGTTTCTGGCAATTTTTTGTTAAAAACATAGTTCACCCTTTGTTTCCCTTTATTATTTATGCTTTTTTTAGCTGTGCACTACATATTACTGAATAAGTTCTGCGCTTTACATTTATGCGTTGAGCTGCCCAGTCAAGGCGATTAGGTGCGTTTATAGAACGCCTCGTTTTAGATGGTAGTCGCCTTAATTTAGCCGAATGGTTAGTTGCGCATAGAAGCTAAAATGCTTACGTTTGGGTAAGGCTTAAGGTAGTACTTAAATGAAAAATCCTCACGGCGAGTTTGAATGTTGTGTAAGTTCCTCACTGTTTTTTCAACTCGATAGAAGATGCGTTCGCCTCGTTGATAAGCCAAGGCTACTGTTTTGACAAAAGTGAGGCAGTGCGTTTTTTTAGTCGTTTTGATTTTTCTACTTAAAACCAAAAAGAGCGCCAAGGGCGCTCTTTTACATTTAATTTCAGGCTAGGCTAATTACGCTTTTGAAGCTTGGTAAATACCTTCAATTGCGTCGTCTAGTGTTTTTTCAAACTCTTCTTGAGACTGCTGTGCAGACACACCTTCAGTTAATGCACGAGAGAAACTTGCAATCATGCCTTGGTTTTCTGCCAGTTTTGCATTTGCTTCTTCACGGCTATAACCACCAGAAAGTGCAACCACTTTGAGTACGCGAGGGTGATCAACAAGCTCTTTATAGAAGTTAGCTTCTGTGGGTAGCGTTAGCTTAAGCATTACTTCTTCGCCTTCATTTAGAAGGTTAAGCTGAGTTAAGATCTCTAGCTTAAGAAGTGCTTCGGCTTCTGCTTTTTGTGGGCTATGAATATCCACTTCAGGCTCGATAATTGGAACCAAACCAGCAGCTAAAATTTGTTTACCCACTTCAAATTGCTGCGCAACAACGTCTTTAATGCCCTGATGATTAGCTAGCTTTACAACGCTGCGCATTTTGGTACCAAATACGTCTTGCGCAACGGCTTTGGCTAGCAATGCGTCAAGGCCTGGCATTGGCTTCATTACCTGCACGCCGTTACTCTCTTCAGCCAACCCTTTATCAACCTTTAGAAAAGGAATTACACGCTTCTTCTGCCACAGGAAATGCGCAGAAGACATGCCTTCAATTTCTCTATCAAGGGTGTTTTCAAACAAGATTGCGCCAAGAACGCGCTCGCCGCTAAAAGGGGTGCTGGTGATAATGCGCGTACGCATTTCGTGAACAAGGTTAAACATCTCTTCGTCTGAGCTGTATTCAGACTCTTCGATGCCGTATAAGCGTAACGCTTTAGGGGTACTACCGCCGCTTTGATCTAACGCTGCAATAAAACCGGTTTGCGTCTTCAGTTTATCCAGCATTGCCTGCTGAGCTTGTGATGCCATTGCAACACTCCTTTTGTATATTACTGCCTTAATAGACAGGTGTAGGGATTATTGTTATACCAATTCTATTAAAGATCTGTTTGTCCCAGACACGGCATGCCAGCACCTAAAGCAAACATATCTGTAATAAAATTGGTATTTATGCCTGCGTACTTCACTGTTTCGCAGGTGTAATCGTTTCCGATTACGTGGTCACGCTCAAAAAATGCTGTTACTGAGCGTGACACATTTTGGGGCAACATAAGTACTAGGCCACGTTTTAGTGCGCTGCTTTTATATGCAGCACACGGGCTTATTTATTTTTTTCTTCTAGTACCGCTACCGCGGGTAGTGTTTTGCCTTCCAAGAATTCAAGGAACGCGCCACCACCGGTTGAAATATAAGAAACCTTATCGGCAATCCCGTATTTATCAACGGCTGCTAGTGTATCACCACCACCTGCAATTGAGAACGCGTCGCTTGCCGCTATCGCTTCAGACAGCGCCTTGGTTCCCGCGCTGAACTGTTCAAATTCAAATACGCCTACAGGGCCATTCCACACAATTGTGCCTGCGTTTTTGATAATGTCTTCAAGCGCTTTTGACGAGTCTGGACCAATATCAAAAATCATATCGTCGTCGGCAACATCGCTAACTACTTTAAGTGTCGCTTCTGTATTTTCGTCAAACGCCTTGCCCACGACAACGTCTGTTGGCACTGGAATATTTCCGCCGTTCGACTGCGCTTCATTCATAAGCTGCGTAGCTTGTTCCGTTAAATCCATCTCTACTAGCGACTTACCTACATTATGACCTTGTGCGGCAATAAAGGTATTGGCAATACCGCCACCAACAATAAGCTGGTCTACTTTTTCTGCCAATGTTTTCAATACAGTAAGCTTGGTTGATACCTTTGAACCACCCACAATGGCAACCATTGGACGTTTTGGGTTATCCAGCGCTTTGCCAAGTGCATCTAATTCTGCAGCAAGTAACGGGCCAGCACACGCTTTGGGGGCGAATTTAGCAACGCCGTGGGTAGATGCTTGTGCACGGTGAGCAGTACCGAACGCATCCATAACAAAGATGTCGCATAGTGCTGCGTATTGTTTAGATAGCGCTTCGTCGTCTTTCTTTTCGCCGTTGTTAAAGCGGACGTTTTCAAGAATGACTAGTTCACCTTCTTCTAACTCTACGCCATCAAGATAGTCTTTTACTAACTTAACGGGTACGTCTAGGGCATCATTTAAGTAATCAACAACAGGTTGAAGAGAAAATTCATCAGAAGGCTCGCCTTCTGTAGGACGACCAAGGTGAGACATCACCATAACTGCTGCACCCGCGTCTAGGGCTGCTTTAATCGTGGGAATAGATGCCTTGATACGCGCATCAGAAGTTACTTTGCCGTTTTTTACCGGCACGTTTAAGTCTTGTCTAATTAGTACGCGCTGACCTTTTAAGGCCATATCGCTCATGCTTGGAATTGCCATCGTCTTTCCTTTGTTAATTTAAATCCAGTAGAGCGTGTTTGCTTTGTAAACACGCTCAAATTAACGGTGAAAGCTGCGCGGGCTGGTGCTACCAACCCTTGGCAGCATCAATGCTTTACTTTGCGTCGAACATCACTTTTGCTGTGTCGAGCATACGGTTTGCAAAACCCCATTCGTTGTCACACCACACCAGTGTTTTTACTAGCTGTTTGTGACTGACTCTTGTTTGTGTGCCATCTACAATACACGAGTGAGGGTCGTGATTGAAATCTACCGACACCAAAGGCTCTTCAGTGTAATCCAAAATACCCTGTAAACGCCCCGCCTTTGCGTTGCGAAGGGCTTGATTTACTTCGTCAATGGTTACCTTAGATTGCAGCGTCACGCTTAAGTCCATGGCAGTTACATTAATAGTTGGCACTCGAACTGCAATGGCTTCAAACTTACCTGCAAACTTAGGCAGAATGCGCTCTATGCCGGCAGCAAGGCGCGTATCAACGGGAATAATCGACTGACTTGCAGCACGTGTTCTGCGTAAATCTTCATGGTACGCATCAATAACCTGCTGGTCATGCATAGACGCATGAATGGTTGTGATCGTACCACTTTCAACACCGAACGCGGCGTCTAGCGCTTGGATAACCGGAACAATGCAGTTTGTGGTGCAAGAGCCATTAGAGACTAATTTTTGTTCACTGGTCAACGTGTCTTCGTTAGTACCAAAAATGACCGTGTTATCTAAATCGGGGGAACCAGGTGATGAGAAAAGCACTTTGCCAGCGCCTGCATCTAAATGCGCTTGCCCCGATGCTCTGTCATCAAACTTCCCCGTACACTCAAGCACAATATCAACGCCCAAGTCTTTCCACGGTAGGTCTTTAATATCGCTTATCGCGAGCAGCGTAATGTCGTCGCCTGCGACATTAAGTGTGTTGTTTTCTAAGGCCACATCAAAACGGAACCGCCCGTGGGCGGTGTCGTATTTAAGTAAATGTGCTATGCCTTCGGGTTTAGCAATGTCGTTTATGGCCACCACGTTAAATTCGTTGTTGCGCCCGCTTTCATAAAGCGCGCGCAGCACGTTGCGACCAATACGACCAAACCCATTTATGGCAATATTTACCATAGGCTTATCTATTACCTCTTACAGAGACAGTGCAGCCTCTACTACAGCGTCAGTGGTAATGTTGAAGTGCTTAAACAGGTCGCCAGCAGGTGCAGACTCACCAAAGGTGTCCATACCTACGATAGCGCCATTAAAGCCAACGTACTTGTACCAGCTGTCTTTCGACAAGGCTTCAACCGCCACGCGCTTAACCACGCTTGAAGGCAGTACGCTTTCACGGTAGTCAGCAGACTGACGGTCAAATACGTCAGTTGATGGCATAGACACTACGCGAACAACTTTACCTTGCTCGGTAAGTTTCTCTGCAGCTTCTACGGCTAGCTGAACCTCAGAACCAGTAGCAATAAGAATAAGCTCCGGCTTACCTTCGCAATCTTTAAGTACGTAACCGCCTTTGGCAATGTTAGCCACTTGGTCAGCCGTACGCTCTTGCTGCGCTAAGCCTTGGCGTGTGAAGATCAGCGTTGTTGGGCCGTCAGTGCGCTCAATAGCAGACTTCCACGACACAGCAGACTCAACCTGATCACAAGGGCGCCAGTTATCAAGGTTAGGCGTTGCTCGTAGCGCTACCACCTGCTCTACCGGCTGGTGAGTTGGGCCGTCTTCACCTAGACCAATTGAATCGTGGGTGTAAACGAAAATTGCAGGCTGCTTCATTAGTGCGGCCATACGTACCGCATTACGTGCATATTCCATAAACATTAGGAAGGTTGCACCGTATGCCTTGAAGCCACCGTGAAGGGCAATACCATTCATCATGGCCGACATACCAAATTCACGTACACCGTAATAAATGTAGTTACCTGATGCATCGTTTGCTTCAACGCCTTTGCTACCTTCCCAGATGGTAAGGTTAGAACCCGCAAGGTCGGCAGAGCCGCCTAATAGCTCAGGAAGTAACGGACCAAACGCGTTTAATGCATTTTGCGACGCTTTACGTGACGCGATATTTTGTGGGTTAGCTTGAAGCTCAGCAATAATGGCGTCTGCTTTGTCGCTGAAATCTGCTGGCAACTCGCCATTTACACGGCGTTTGAATTCTGCTGCAAGCTCTGGGTAGGCGGCTTCGTATGCTGCGAAAGCGTCATTCCAAGCGCTTTCTGCTTTTGAGCCTTTGTCTTTACCATTCCAGCCCGCGTAAATGTCGTCTGGAATTTCAAATGCGCCATGGCTCCAGCCAAGCTTCTCACGTGTAGCAACGATTTCATCTTCACCTAGTGGTGCGCCGTGGCAAGACTCTGTACCTTCTTTATTTGGTGAACCAAAACCAATAGTGGTTTTACAGCAAATAAGCGTTGGCTGCGTTGTATTCGCCTGTGCCTTTTCAATGGCGGCTTTCACTTGCTCTGCATCGTGACCGTCAACGCCATCGATCACTTCCCAACCGTAGCTCTTGAAGCGTGCTGGTGTATCGTCGGTGAACCAACCTTCCACTTCGCCATCAATTGAAATGCCGTTGTCATCCCAAAACGCGATAAGCTTACCAAGGCCTAGTGTACCGGCTAGTGAACAGGTCTCATGTGAGATACCTTCCATCAAGCAGCCGTCACCTAGGAATGCGTAGGTGTGGTGGTCAACAATAGTGTGACCATCTTTGTTAAATTGTGCAGCTAGTACTTTTTCGGCAAGCGCCATGCCCACAGCATTACTGATACCTTGGCCTAGTGGGCCAGTGGTCGTTTCAACACCTGGCGCATAACCGTACTCTGGGTGACCTGGCGTTTTTGAATGCAATTGGCGGAAGTTCTTTAACTCTTCGATTGGCAGTTCGTAGCCTGAAAGGTGAAGAAGAGAGTACAACAGCATCGAGCCGTGACCATTTGAAAGCACAAAACGATCGCGGTTAGCCCAAGATGGGTTTGCAGGGTTGTGTGATAAGAAATCACCCCATAGTACCTGTGCGATATCAGCCATCCCCATTGGGGCACCTGGGTGACCAGATTTAGCTTGTTGAACGGCATCCATGCTTAATGCACGGATTGCATTGGCGAGTTCACGACGAGAGGGCATGTTGTCTCCTGATTTATTTTGTATCTTTTGTTTCGTATCTTAGCGGGCTAGGCAAGCTAGACGAGCGTAGAGGTAAGGCGTTCGCTCTACTTCTTTATACGAATGAATGTGGCGTTATTCTTACCTATGCCACCTTACAGTTCAATGGGTTTTGATTGCCAATAGTGAAAGTCATAGTAAAAAATGGTCTATAACATAATAAGTACGTATCTTCATTACAGCAAAACTCGTCTGTTCTAGCATTACGTTCCTGAATTACAAGCTGAATACCCCTAATAGTGATCGGGTTATGTCAACAATTCGTAACGAAGAGACTTTTAGACGTCTAGAAGTAAAGACTGGTATTTATATCTTGTTTTAGTACAATAAACGACTATTTTGATAAATTAACGCTTACGGAGCATATATGGCCACGCATTTATTCACATCCGAGTCAGTGTCTGAAGGACATCCGGACAAAATTGCTGATCAGATCTCAGATGCGGTTCTTGACGCTATTTTAGAACAAGATCCTCGCGCTCGGGTGGCCTGCGAAACGTATGTAAAAACCGGTATGGTTTTAGTAGGAGGTGAAGTCACCACCTCTGCATGGGTAGACATTGAAGAACTTACCCGCAAAACAGTAAAAGAAATTGGCTACACGCACTCAGATATGGGGTTTGACGCCGATTCGTGTGCGGTACTAAACGCTATTGGTAAACAATCTCCAGACATCAATCAAGGTGTTGACCGCGAAAGCTTGGAAGAGCAAGGTGCGGGTGACCAAGGCCTAATGTTTGGTTACGCCAGCGACGAAACTGACGTGCTTATGCCAGCACCAATTACCTACTCTCACCGTCTTGTTCAAAAGCAAGCCGAAGTACGTAAGTCGGGCAACCTAGAATGGTTGCGCCCAGATGCAAAAAGCCAAATTACTTTCAAGTATGAAAACGACAAGCCGGTAGGCATCGATGCAGTTGTATTATCAACCCAGCACTGTGATTCGGTAAGCACTGAAACAGTTCGCGAAGCGGTAATGGAAGAAATCATTAAGCCAGTACTCCCTAGCGAATGGATTGATGGCAATACACGCTTTCACATCAACCCAACGGGTCGATTTGTTATCGGTGGTCCAATGGGCGATTGTGGCTTAACAGGTCGTAAAATCATTGTCGATACTTACGGCGGTATGGCACGTCACGGCGGCGGCGCGTTCTCAGGTAAAGATCCATCAAAAGTTGACCGAAGCGCGGCATACGCGGGGCGTTATGTTGCTAAGAACATTGTTGCAGCGGGTCTTGCTAAGCGCTGTGAAATTCAAGTGTCTTACGCCATTGGTGTAGCAGAACCTACATCTATCAGCATCGATACCTTTGGTACTGGTGTAGTAGATGAAAAAACATTGGTTGCACTGGTTCGCGAACACTTTGATTTACGCCCTTACGGCCTTATTCAAATGCTTGACCTTGAGCGACCTATTTATCGTCCAACGGCTGCATACGGTCACTTTGGTCGTGATGAATTCCCATGGGAAGCAACAGACAAAGCGGAAGCGTTAAAAGCATCGGTTTAATCCGATAAGCATCAAACCCTCTGCTTGAAACGCCGCTTGGTTTGCCGACTAATTTAAAAATTAGTTGCTGCAAATCGGCGGCGTTTTTTGTTTGTATTAATGTAGAAAATAAAAAAGCAATAATAATATTTTTAAGATTTATTTTTTACAGCTATGATTAAAAAACGCACACACCACTTCTTGCACTTCTTAAGTAATTGCAGGTCGTGATAACAATAATTTGGGCACGTCAATGAATGTAGCTTCCAATACCTTCATAGCACTCACTTTTATCGCGAGTTTATTCGCTACGCCCGTTATTGCAAACGTGTTAGAACCTCACCACAGCCCCATTCAATTCAAGAGTAAAAAAGTAAAACGCTGGCAGCTAAACAGTATGTACCGCGTACAAACCATTACTGAGACCTATCAATACGACAATAGTTTTACCTACCCAGCTGGCTCACAGGGTATGTTTAGCGCTAGTAGGCAGTTTAATACAGGCGTTCCTCAAAGCGTTTATGCGACATACAGAACAAATAATACGGCGTTTCAACATTACGCTGAATGGCTTTACTTGCCGCATGATGTCGGAACTTTCACTCGTTTAGGTTGGCTACTTGGTGGACAAAAGGGACTGAATATGGCGGTTGAATTAGAACATCGACAAGTGGGAAAAGAAGAAAATATGGCGTTATCGCTGGGTGTCAATTACTTGTTCTAGTCGAATACTACACAAAGTTACACGTTCTTAAGCTGACAAGATTCATTACAAGCAAGCGTAACATGATAAATCACGATTGTGTTTCAGCAAGAGTGTGTGCATAGGTCTGTTGAATAATTAATGCATCAGCACTGGCTCTGTGGCGCTTTAGGTCAAGCTTTGTTGCAAGACGCTTTTTTACATTGTGCCATACGTTCATTTGCGCCTCGGATAAAATGTATTCAAGCGCACGACAGGTAAAAGACATTTCAACTTGCGCGGCAGCATATAGCTTTATTAACCAAGGGTTATCAACAACCCAACCATCGCTGTACACTACAGTATTACCTAAAAAGTTATTAAGCTCGATGCAAACCTTATGAGGCTCTTCTCCCCTAGCCTGCAACATTTGTTGTGTTATGCCGTGAAGTGACTCTGCTTTCTTATCCCAATGCACCCATGAATCGAAGGGTCTAAGCAGTTTACACCACTTTGCACCATCATAGCGCACGACACCAATCTCAATGGGATAACTCGCTGCGCCAAATCCACTTGCTTCTATATCTATTATTGTTGGCTGGGTAATATTTCGCACTTACACTCCAAACTGCTGTTTAATGCTGATTGCTACGTTGGCAAACTTTTTTAAGAAGATGGGTAAGCACCGCATCCACTAAATCAGTACAACTAAACAGATTTAAACGTTGTTTAGTAAATGTACAACCATTCTTAGTTAAGCGTAAGACAATGGCAGAATCGTGCCACTTTTCTCGAAATGAACCTAAACTAAACGAAGCGAGGCACATAAAACACGTTAAAAAAGCAAGAAACTTATACTAAAGAATAATACGTTGACACTTAAACACGCCTCGCATTGCTATACACTTTTAAGGTTAACTTTTAGGTAATCTATTCATGCGTGCAACATCGTTCTTTCTCTCGCTCTTCTGTATTTTTTCGTTTTTCACGGCAAGTAAAGCAAGCAGTTCAACCGAGCCGCTGATTATCGGTATTGACGCTGACCTTTCAGCAGTGGCTGTCGAAGGTGGAATTGCGATTACCAGAGGAGTAGAACTAGCGGTTGACGAAATAAATGCCAAAGGAGGCATTTTAGGCCGACAAGTTAAAATTGTTGCAAAAGATCATCGTGGAAACCCCGCAAGAGGGGTTTATAACATTGAGCAGTTTTCTCAAACGCCTAACTTACTTGCTGTGGTTGGCGGTGTTCATACACCTGTGGTACTTGCTGAAATAGATGTCATACATGAGAAGAACCTGCTTATGCTTGTACCTTGGGCAGCAGGTACCCCAATAGTTGATAATGGCTACACTCCAAACAACATATTTCGGGTATCTGTTCGCGATGCAGAAGCGGCGCCAGTTCTCATCAACCACGTCAAGCAGTTAGGCTTGGCTGATGTCGCACTTGTACTGGAAAGGACGGGATGGGGACGGTCAAACCTTGAGTCGCTTAATAAAGCCGCAAATGAACAGGGAATAAATATCACTGGAACCCATTGGATTAATTGGCAGCAGAAAGATTTCTCTGAAGATATTGCCGCAATAAAACGTGCCAAAGCCGAAGGCATTATTTTAGTAACTAATGTACCAGAGGGTGTTGTTGTTCTTGATGAAATGGCCGAACAGAACATGAACTCACTTCCTGTTATCTCACACTGGGGGGTTGCATCAGGTCAATTTGCCTCTTCCCTAGCCAATCCAATCAGCGATTTTAATGTGGCGGTGCTGCAAACCTTTCACTTTAATCAACAGAAAAATGCCAAGGCAAAAAGGTTGTTAGAGGCCTATCATAATAAGTACGGCCTTATTGATGCGTCGGCGATTGGTGGCGTTACAGGTTTAGCTCATGCTTATGATTTAATTCACTTAATAGCCGCAGCTGCCGATAAAGCTGGTAGTATAAAAGTTGATGAACTACGCAGCGCACTTCAGTCGCTTGAAAATGTGCAAGGCGCAGTTAAAAACTACACCGCTCCATTTACACAAAACCGACACGATGCACTTTGGTCAAAGGATTATTTTATGACTAGGTTTAATGAAAACGGCCACTTGGTAACAACAGGCACGCAATAATGCAGCAACAACCACCTAGGTTACGCGCTCTATTACTTTCAAGTATGCTGCCGCGACTTGTTTTATTGGTCACGGTGCTGTCTATCTTACTGTTCGCACTGTCTTTCCATTTTATCGTTAAACAAACAGATCGCCTACAGCAGCAGTCTGTGGTTGGGTTAGAGCAAGACATCAGTTACATTGTTAGCGACACCACCAGACAGCTGGCTGACCTTGCTGCGAACGATATTATTATCAACGCCCTTGTCGATTTCGAGCAACGTGACAACTACCTGCCTATGTTCTTCCGTTCTTTGAATCTAACTCAGGCAAAGAGCGTGGAATTCGCACTATTTGATTTCGCTGGCAATCGGGTTATTGATAAAAACTGGAACGAGTCTATACCTGAGTCATTAAGCAGCGCTTGGCGTCAGCAAACGTTAGGCTCATCAAATACCTTTTCATCAGTCTCACAATATGGCGTGCTTATAAGTGTTCCTGTGCTGCTAAGAGGTGTGGCCGAAGGTGCGCTTGTTATGTACGTCGACAGCTTGCAGTCTTTATTAGCGCCCTACCCGCGCTTAACCAATCAGTTGGTAACCGACTCGAGTGGGTATGTGCTATTTAGCAGCGAACCTTCGCTTATTGCGCCAAATTCAGATTTTGCCGACTTTAACGACACCGGTTATGCCATTAAACGAGCAGATTGGCAAAACCTTATCTTGTATAGTGTTAAGCCCATGATAACCGCATACAGGGAAGCGGCGTGGACAGGTATTGTGTTGCTGGCCATGATTGTTGGCTTTGTGTTTATTATTTTACATATGGTAAGCATGACAGGGTCTTTGGCGGAACGTACACTTTCGACTTTGTACAACGACATCAAAAACCGCTTAAACAGCCAAGAAGAAACACCGCTTCTTGATGAAAGTGACGTTGAGGCCCAAGAGTTGGCTGACATTCGTAAAGCATTCGACAAGCTTATTTGGGATCTAACTGAAGTCTCTTTGTCTAACGAGCAGTTTTCTAATGTCTTAGAGTCGATGGGTGACATGTTGGTGGTGGTCGATCACGACAAACAAATTTTACTGTCCAATAAACGATTTGATGATTTCTGCAACGACCAGTACGGCGAAAAGAACGGTATATTAAAATATATAATTCAGAAACTTGCGCTGGTGGACAACGACGAACTTACCCACTTTTCAGTGAAAACAGGGCAGGAACGCTTTATTCATTGGACCAAAACGTCGCTTGCCGATGCTAACGGCAATGTTCGCGGTAATATTTATGTTGGAAGCGATGAAACCGAGCAGCGCTCTCTGGAGAGTCATGTAAAAGTACTCACTCATGCCATGGACGAAGCGACAGTATCAATTATCATTTCAGACATTAAGCGTGTAGGCCAACCGGTAATTTACGTAAACAGCGCGTTTGAAGAGCTTACTGGCTATACAGCCAAAGAAATGATTGGGCACAACTGCCGCGCAATGCAGGGAGCGAAGACCAATCAGCAAACGGTCGATCAAATCAGCAAAGCAATTGCAACCCGCGAACCTATTGAAACTACACTGCTTAACTACAAGAAAGATGGAAGCGCATTCTACAACCGCTTGAACTTAACCCCCGTTAAGACGAACGGTGAAGTCACACACTATATTGGTTTTCAACAAGACGTCACTCAGCAACGTAAAACCGAGCAATACTTGCAAGAAGCACGCGAAAAAGCAGAAGAATCAGCGCGTCTTAAGTCTAGCTTCTTGGCAAGTATGAGCCATGAAATACGTACGCCTATCCACGGGATTTCTGGCGTATTACAGCTGTTAGCTGCGTCAAAACTTAACGATGACCAAAAACACTATTTGTCGCTGGCTAAATTCAGTATTCAAGGTCTTCTGCACATAGTTAATGATATTTTGGATTTTTCTAAAATTGAGGCGGGTCAGCTGCAGATTGAAGAAAACCCTTTCGATATTTTAGAATCACTTGAGCACCTTCAAAGCCAGTATGCCATTATGTGCCAAGAGAAAGGCTTAGCGTTACACTTCCACTTCGATCTTCAAGGTTTTCATATTGTTCAAGGCGACGATGTACGCTTTAGACAAATTCTTTCAAACTTGCTTGGCAATGCGGTTAAATTTACTGAAAAGGGGAGCATTGAGGTAACGACCAGCATTAAACAGAATGCTAATCACACCCTTACCTTGTTGTGCAGCGTCAAAGATACCGGTATAGGCATTGCGCAAGACAAACAAGGAACAATTTTCGATGTCTTTACTCAGGAAGACTTATCGACTACTCGAAAGTTCGGCGGCACGGGGCTTGGCCTTTCTATAAGCAAGCAGCTCTGTGAGCTAATGGGTGGCACGATACATCTTGATAGCGTTAAAGGTAGTGGAAGCACGTTCTCTTTCACCATATTGCTTGAGCAAGCCGATGAGGCACTGCTTAAGCCAGTTTACAGCGCGTCTGACCTTAACAAAGAAAAAGGTAAAAAGTTAAAAGTCCTCATTGTTGAAGACAACGATATTAACCAAGTGATTGTTAAGCAGCACTTGAATAATCATACGACACTGAGCGCAAAATCAGGAATAGAAGCGCTAGAGGCGCTCAATAAAATGAAGGTTACATTTGACGTCATTTTAATGGACTGCCAAATGCCAGAAATGGACGGGTTCGAAGCCACCAAACGAATTAGAAAAGGAGAAGCTGGCACAAGATACGTTGACGTGCCAATCATTGCACTGACAGCGAATGCAATGAAAGGTGATAAGGAACGTTGCGTTAATGCAGGTATGGATGACTACTTAAGTAAGCCGTTTGATGCCAGCGACCTCATGGAGAAAATTGAGCACTGGGCAAGTGTTGAAAGAGATAACGAATCAAATGTTTTATACTAGTTCCAATTAATCGGAGCCTTTGATTGTACGTTTTTCAAAAAATAATGAAGGGCATGAAACCATGTCTTTCACTCATTCTTTTTATCACTGCCTCGCTTTGCTTTAGCCAAGCAATTGCGAGCGAAGTTTTGCGCTATAATTTGGGGACATCTGGAAGCTCGATACCTTATGAGAATGCCGTAGATGAGAAAAGAGCAGGCATTCTAGTAGAAATCTTACCGTTAATAATGGACCGCGCGGGGATAAAAACAGAAAAAGTTATGCTTTCCACAAAAAGAGCCATGGTTGCTTTCAAGACAGGTGCTCTCGATTTTGATTTTTTTAGCCCAAGCTGGCTTTCAAGTGACGAGCCTGCGGGCGACTTTACTTTTTCAATTCCAATCTTAGACGTTACAGAATATTTTATAACCCTTCCTGAAAATCAAGGCCGCTACCCCAACGTTGAATCTATTTACGGAGAAACCGTGGGAATGATATCAGGCTATGTTTATTTCAATTCTCACCAATTCGTGCGAATGGATTTTCAAGCTGAAAGTAATCTTATTTTAGCGCTGGGCAAAAAGCGGATAGATGTGATTATTATGGAAGAAGCCTCTTCTCGTTATTGGTCAGCGGTTCACGGTATAAACATTACTTTGGGTCCTGTGCATACAGAAGGCAAACTCGCGCTGCGTGTTCATAATCGCCATAAAGATAAGTTACCGGCGATAAATAATGCCATCGCTTACCTTAAAGAAACGGGGCAAATAGACAAGATACTTGAGAAATACTCCGACTTTTCGCTTTAAAATTGGCTGTTCTCAATTAAGAGAGTACCTCCTTTCAGCATAGCAATAATTAAAGTCTTCCCATTCGCTTCAACGTTAACCACACTCACGTTCACCCCTTCAACATTGGAGACTAGTTTAGATTTTCTGCTGAGGGTTTTCTCCATCGTTGTTTTTGACGTACTACGCTGAAAACAACATGAAATTTAACTGATTGAAAAAAGAGGCAGAGACAAACCATTGCCATACCAACCCAGCCCACCGGCTCAAATACTTCGCCAATTAAAAAGACTGCAAAAAGGGTAGCAACAATGGGCTCTATAAGTGTAATAAGCGTTGCCTTGCTAGCTTCAATAGTGCGCAGCCCATAACCAAATAGTAGGTAACCTAAAAACATCGGCACTACCGCCATGTAAAGCGAAACTGAGGTATTCACTGCGTTAGCAAACAGGTTTTGCCCGGTGAACCAAAGTGAAGGGAGTAATATCAAAGCAGCACACCCAAAAAGTGCAGCCACGGTAGATTTCGAGTTTATCCCCGTATCAATTAACAGCTTCGCTGCCCATGAATATCCAGCATAGGTTAACCCTGCAACCAAGCCTAACAAGATACCTGCTACTTGACTATTGTGATGCTCTGCTAAACCCATTGTGCCATATGACTTGCTCATGGCTAATAATCCAATTCCTATTGCGCCTAAAACAAAGCTAACAACCCACATTAAGGAAACGGACTTTCTACTCAAGAAATACTCTAAGAGAGCCGCAAACAAAGGTGCACTGGCGATTGATACTACTGTTCCTGTCGCAACACCTGATAGTCGCATGGCACTATAAAATACTAGGGGATAAACGGCCACACAAGCACTGCCAAAAAGAAAGATCCATGGTCTTAAAAACATGAGGCGCGCTTCTTTAAGCAAAAGCTTTCGCGCACTGAAGCACAATAGAACGCCACCAGCCCCCATTGCAAATGCGCCAATTGCAAGCGGGCTTATTGCAGGTGCGAATTGAGCAGCTGTTCCGGTTGTTCCCCATAAAAAGCTTGCAATAACAATGGCAACAACGCCTTTCGCTGCTGAGTGTGTGTTAACTATGCCATCCAACGTGTTGGTCTCCATCTCAATGTTAAGGCTGCAAGAGTTATGGTTTTCCCTCATCCATGTGACGAGAAAATTGCTCACAACATCAACTTTTTTAGGTCTGTTTACAAAAATCATTGGCATTAATCATAATGAGATTTGAACCGTTGTATTTAGCCAGATAGGCGGTTTTTTTGACTTTTTAGACGCAAGATTAGAACAAGATAAAATAAACATTTCATCAACATAAGCAACAAAACAAAAGAAAACACCAAAAAAGCGAAAGTTTTATTTCTCAAAATGTAGAAATGGCCAACTTTTTTTGCCACATTACGCCCTTACCTAATTACAAAATAAAAACAACCCAACCTGGATGGACTTATGTTTAAATTAGAAAAGTCGACGTTTCGACGCAGCACACTTAGCGTGGCTATTATGGGGCTACTCAGCTCTGGTGTAATGGCACAGGACACACAACAAGCAGATGATGATGACTTTGAGCAGATTATAGTAACTGCTACAAAGCGTGCAGAATCAATAGAAGACATTCCTTTTTCAATTAACGCACAAACACAGCGAGATTTTGAGCGCAGCGGCGCTGGAAACCTTGAAGATGTCGCGAGAAACGTGGCGAGCGTTTCTATTCAAAATTTAGGGCCGGGACAAAGCCAAGTTTCCATGCGTGGTGTATCGGCAGGGCAAATTGTACGTGACCAGCCTGGCGTAAAGGAGCAGGTAGGTGTGTACCTTGATGAAAGCGTTATCTCGCTGTCGTTGTTCACACCCGACTTAGATTTGTTTGACTTAAACCGTATTGAAACGTTGCGCGGCCCGCAAGGTACGCTTTTCGGTTCAGGCTCTATCGGCGGCACACTTCGCTACATTACCAATCAGCCCGAGCTAGATACTTTTGAAGGAAAATTCGAAGCCAATCTAAACTCTGTTACAGACGGTGGTGTAGGTGGCCACGTTAAAGGCATGGTAAACGTGCCAATTTCTGACACCGTTGCGATGCGCGCAGTGTTCTACCGCACTGATTACGCGGGGTTCATTGATGCGCTTGGAGAAAACGGGGCGTTTAGCGAGGATGTTAACGACGGTGACAGAACAGGAGGACGCATTGCGTTTATCATAGAGCCAAACGACAAGCTAACCATTACACCACGACTGATCTTTCAAGAATTGGAAATGAATGGGTTTAACAGGCAAGAAGTTTACAACGTCTTTGCTAACCCCTACACCACAACTCGCCCGGCGATTCAGCTAGGTGAACGAGAGCAGTACTTGCTGCTTGAAGAAGGTTTTTCTGACGACACACTTATTGCAGATCTTACAGCTGAATACCGCGCCGACATTGCCGATTTTACCTTCGTTTACAGCTATACCGACCGTGACATTTTAGTAAGCCGTGATGCCAGCGCTTTGTCAGGCTCTGTAAGTATCGATTTAGGTTTTCCTGATGAAGCCGTGTTATTACCGTCAAACCTATTAGATAGAACCGAAGTTGAACAAGATACTTTCGAACTTCGTGCCGCCTCAAATGACGATGGTGCACTAGACTGGCTTGTTGGTGCATTTTATTCAGCGACTGATCGGGTCTATGACCAATCTCTGCCTACACCGGGTTACGATGCATTTACTGATGCAACATTAGGTGAAGGCACATCTGCAGCCGTTGCCAATAGTTTTGGGGCCGATTCACCTTACAACGCTTTTTTACCTTACGATTTAAAGCAACTAGCCGTGTTTGGCGAAGTTAACTACCAAGTGAATGATGATTTCAAAATGACCGTAGGGTCACGCTTTTACGACTTTGAAGAAGAGCGTCAATTTATCTCTGGCGGGCTGTTTTCCAATGGTGATAACCAGACCGACTCAACAGAATCTGACGGCTTTACCTCAAGAGTAATTGGCCAATATAGCGTGAACGAAAACGTTAACCTGAATGCGCAAGTGTCTCAGGGGTTTAGACTGGGCGGCGTAAACGACCCGCTGAACAGAAGTCTGTGTACTGACCAAGATGAGGCGATTTTTGGTTCGTTCCAAGATTATGACGATGAAAAGCTAACCAACTACGAGATTGGCGTTAAGTCGTCAGGTCGTGGCTGGACAGCCAACGTTTCGGCTTTCTACAACGACATTGAAGACCTTCAAGTAACTTTAGATGCAGGCTCTTGTTCATCACGTGTCTCGTTTAACGTGCCTGATGCACACACCCAAGGCATTGAATTTGAGCTTACTCGTCAGTTTACCGAACAGCTGTTTTTCTCATTAACCGGCAGCATTATTGAAGCCGAGTTTGATTCAACGGTTGTAGATGGTGGTGGCGCAGTGCTTGGCGGTGTTGCAGACGGAAATCGCCTAGCGTCAGTACCAGAAGAGAGCTTTGCTATTGCGTTTACTTACGATTTAGCTGAGCCGCTTTTCTCTTCAAACAACACGTATTTCCAAGGATCGTATCAGTACGTTGGCGATCGTATTACACAGCCTAGCGACCAAGTTGCCGGAGCAGGTGTATTTACCTCTGGCCTTGCCTTCGGGGGCGCAACGGGCAACGAAGCCACCGAGCTTGATTTGCTACTAGATGATTATGGCACAATGAACATGAGCTTTGGATTAACGTATGATGACTATGAAATTTTGTTGTATGCCAACAACCTGTTTGATGAAAACGCAGAACTGTCGTTTGATAGAGAACGTGGTGGCCGAGCTCGACTTGGGTTCACTGTAAACCAGCCTCGCACTATCGGCGCAACCTTCCGTTATTTCTTCCAGTAACGGACAAGAAGACATCTCTGCCTGAGGAAATATACCTTCAGGTAGAGGCTTCACTTACTTTGGGAAATGAGTGGAGTTGGCCGTAAGCCGGGTTCTGTCGTGGGCAATCATTCCTCTAGATCAGCAATCACTCACTGATTCAAGCAACCTACCCGATCCCCATGCGGGCCACACGTTGAGGGATCCTATTTGGTCTTGCTCCGGGTGGAGTTTACCTTGCCACACTCTGTTACCAGAGGTGCGGTGCGCTCTTACCGCACCCTTTCACCCTTACCGGCATGTAAACATGCTTAGGCGGTCTTCTCTCTGCTGCACTTGTCGTCGGCTCACGCCGCCCAGACGTTATCTGGCACCCTGCCCTTTGGAGCCCGGACTTTCCTCCCCTTTCTTACGAAAGCGGCGATTGCCTGGCCAACTCCGCGGCGCATTCTACATGAAGTGTTCTGTAATAGCATCCTATTCCTGTTCGCCATAAAAGCATCGCTCAACTAAATTTTTATCAAGAGCAGGCGAAAGCTCTGATACCTCAATTTCAATGAGTTCCCGTTTGCTCTAGGCTATTTTTGCTCTCTCAAGCGCACTCGATGTGCATACCGTGTTATCGAGCACTAAGCCTTATCTATGCGAGGCATAAAGAGGTGTTGAGCCGTGTAACAAAGCGGCTTCAATACTGCGAGTTATCAATCTAAAGTTAAAAACCTTATTTTTAGGTTTTGCGGTCCTTCCTATCGCTTCTTCTTGTAAGTTTGCCCACTTGGATATATGGTGATTTTTTATGCTACTTGTATATCAATTGGCAATGGAGCCATAGCATGACAATCACCGTAGGGATCACACATCATACTGAATACCACTATGATAAAAGTATCAGTATGTCTCCACATACATTCCGTCTTCGTCCTGCACCACACTGTCGCACACCAATAAAAAGCTACTCGCTGAAAGTGTATCCCGAGAATCATTTTATAAACTGGCAGCAAGACCCGTTTGGCAATTATCTTGCTCGTGTTGTATTTCCAGAAAAAACGAAGAAATTCTGGTTCACGGTAGACCTCGTCGCCGAATTAACGGTGATTAACCCCTTCGACTTCTTTTTAGAATCTTATGCGCAAACTTTCCCATTTTCTTATGAAAAACGCCTAGCTCGAGACCTAACACCTTACTTAGAAACAGAAGAAGCATCGTCTTTGTTTAAGCAGTTAATTACTAATCAGCAAACTGAAAAGCCCATTGCCACGGTCGACTTTTTAGTGAGCGTTAATCGCGCCGTGTACGAACTGATTGAATATGGTGTGCGCATGGAGCCGGGCGTGCAAAGCATTGACGAAACCTTGCGCAAAAAAGGCGGCTCTTGCCGCGACTCTGCTTGGCTATTGGTTCAGCTATTTCGGCATTTAGGGCTAGCATCGCGCTTTGTTTCCGGCTATCTGGTTCAATTGGCTAGTGATGAAAAATCTCTTGATGGCCCGAGCGGCCCAGAAAAAGACTTTACCGATTTGCATGCATGGTGCGAAGTGTATGTGCCCGGTGCAGGCTGGATTGGCCTCGACCCTACCTCTGGGCTCTTTGCTGGTGAAGGGCACATTCCATTGGCGTGCACACCTGAACCCTTGTCGGCCGCGCCGGTTACCGGTGCCATAGACCAATGTGAATCGACATTTAGCTTCTACAACAACGTGCAACGTTTACACGAACAGCCACGGGTCACCAAACCTTACAGCGACGCACAGTGGGCAGCTATTGATAAACTTGGGGGCCAGGTAGACAAGGACCTAGTGAGCGCTGGTATAACCCTAACCATGGGCGGCGAACCCACGTTTATTTCTATTGATGATATGGAAAGCGAACAATGGAATACCGATGCTGATGGGAAGGAAAAGCGAGTATTAGCCCACACGCTTTTCATGAAAATGGTGGAAAGCTTTAGTCATCAGGGCTTTCGCCACTATGGACAGGGAAAGTGGTACCCCGGAGAGCCATTACCCCGCTGGCAATATGCCTGTTATTGGCGTAAAGACGGAACACCTATCTGGCTTAATCAAGCGTTACTTGCCGATAACAATGCCACCCTTGATTTTACCGAAAATGAAGCACGCGCATTCGCAACTCAGTTAGCCACAGCGCTAGGATTAAATGAAAAGGTTGTCGTCACCGCTTATGAAGACGTGCTATATCATTTATGGCAAGAGGGTAACCTGCCACAAGACCCGTCACCCGACGCCCCAGAACTGCTTCACGCTATGACCCGCAAAGGCTTTTTGGCCAAGCTAGAAAAAGGTTTGGATAAACCCGTAGGCTTTATTATTCCCCTCGCCTACGACACCGTTTTTGACGGATGGCAAAGTAGCGTTTGGTCATTTAAACGCGGGCATTGCTTTTTATTACCCGGCGACTCTCCATTAGGCTATCGCTTGCCGTTGAACAGCTTAGGTACACCAGATACGCTAGCAGAACGGGATCCGGCAGACATGACCGGCACACTCTCATCCCCAACTTCTCACAAAGGATATATTAGTGAAAAGTCAGTATTAACTGCCCTTTGTATAGAAGTACGCGACGGAAAGCTATGCGTATTTATGCCGCCTGTAAGTCACTTTGAACATTATGCACTGCTGCTAAACGCTATTGAGTCCATCGCTGATAGGCTCAATATTCCCGTGATACTAGAAGGCTATACCCCGCCCTACGACAGTCGCGTTGAAAAGTTTGCGGTAACACCAGACCCTGGTGTTATCGAGGTTAACGTTCATCCCGCGTCCGATTGGCATACGCTAGTGAAAAACACCCATTCGCTCTACGCTATGGCGAAGTCTTGTCGACTGGGTACAGAAAAGTTCATGCTTGATGGGCGGCACGCCGGTACAGGAGGTGGAAACCATGTCACCATGGGCGGGCCGACACCATTAGACAGTCCGTTTCTAAAACGCCCCGACATTCTTCGAAGTTTTATAACTTATTGGCAGCATCACCCAGGGCTTTCGTATTTGTTTTCAAGCCTTTTCATAGGCCCAACAAGTCAGGCCCCTCGCGTTGACGAAGCTAGGGATGAAAGGCTGTACGAGTTAGAGATTGCGTTTTCACAAATTCCCGATGGCGAAGTTCCCGCTCCTTGGTTGGTTGATCGCCTTTTGCGACACCTGCTTACCGACCTCACAGGAAATACCCATCGTACAGAGTTTTGTATCGACAAGCTGTTCAACCCCGACTCACCCACTGGGCGCTTAGGTATTGTAGAGTTTCGCGGTTTTGAAATGCCTCCGCACGCGCGAATGAGCTTAATGCAAATGCTGCTTCTGCGCACACTTTTGGCGTGGTTTTGGAAACAGCCTTACAAGAAAAAACTGGTGCGATGGGGCACTGAGCTTCACGACCGCTTTATGCTTCCCCACTATGTACGGCAAGATATAGCTGAAGTGTGTAGCGATCTTAATGCCGCCAACTTTCCAATCAAACTTGACTGGTTTGACCCGTTTTTTGAATTTCGTTTCCCTCGCTGCGGTAGCCGTGAAGTAGGTCAAATTAAGCTAGCGCTATTTAGTGCTATTGAACCTTGGCATGTACTTGGTGAGGAAGCGACGGGTAGCGGAACAGCACGATATGTAGACAGCTCACTTGAACGTGTTCAGCTTACTGTTTCAAACATGCATACCGACCGATACATAGTGTCGTGCAACGGTCGCAGACTACCGTTAAAGCCCACCAATATTCGCGGAGAGCACGTAGCTGGAATACGTTTTAGAGCGTGGCACCCTGCATCAGCGCTTCACCCCACCATTGGTGTGCACGCGCCGCTCGTTTTTGACGTATACGATAGCTGGGCAGGTCGTTCTTTGGGCGGGTTTACTTACCACGTTAGTCATCCAGGTGGCCGCAGCTTCTCTACTATGCCGGTTAACGCTTTTGAAGCAGAAGGAAGGCGCATTGCACGGTTTTGGGATCACGGCCATACACCATCGGTAACACCGCCATCTATGCCTGAGTGGTCGCCTCACTTAGCTACGCAATACGTGGTTGACCATGAAGGTCACAGTGATTTTGATTTACCTTTAGAGGAAGCCGAAAATGAAGAATATCCAAACACGCTGGATTTGCGCCGACCTCCTACACTATAGTTTAAGTGACAATCGATTTTATGAGTGAAGATTTCACCATGCCAGAGTGGCTTAACAGCTATATCACTTCGAGCACTGTGCCCGATGAAAGCAAACGTCTGCTCAATACGTTATTTTCTCGTTTGTCAGGCCTTAACACTGCTGAAGTTTCGTTTAGAGCCAATGAAATTCGCCGACTTATGCGAAACAGTGGCTTTGCCGATATCGACGAGCGTCAAAACTGGCAACTAGATCCGTTACCCATGTTGGTTTCAAGCCAAGACTGGGACATTATCAGCCGCGGTATCGAACAGCGAGTATTACTACTCAATAAAGTGTTACTAGACCTAAATACAGACAGGCAAACACTCACCAGCGGCGTATTTTCTACCGACCACTTAATGCGTCACCCCTATTACCTTGCCGAGAGCCACACGCTGACATCGTTAAATAACGGGTTATTCCTAAGCGCGTTCGACATAGCTCAAGATGTAAATGGTGAGTACTTCATGTTGAACGATCACTGTCAGTTCCCTCGTGGGCTTGGGCTACTGCTTGAAAACCGAATTGTTGCAAGAAGGGTGATGAGTGAAGAGTTTGCAGAGTGTGGCGTTCAGCGAATAGCCGGATTTTTTGAGCAACTTCAGCATGCCATTGTTCAAGAAACCGCTACCATTAATGACCCCCGAATCGTCATTCTATGTAGAGGGCCTGACGATCAGTACTACTCTGAACAGGCCTACCTTGCCACTTATATGGGCTACACCTTAGTGCGAAGTGCTGACTTAACGGTGAGAAAAGGCCAAGTTTGGCTTAAGGCTCTAGACGGATTGCGCAGAGTCGACGTTATTCTGCGCTGGATTGAAGACCGATTTTTAGATTCGCTAGAGCAAGTCGACTACTCAGCGTTCGGCATTCCTGGGCTGATTCATGCGGTACGCAATCAAAATGTGGTACTGCTCACCCCCCTTGGCAACGGGGCTATTCAAATTCCTGCGATAAAAAACAATCTGCCTCTCGCTGCCGAATTTTTTAATGGCGAAGCGTTGCTGCTTCGCCAACAAGAAACATATCCGGCAGAAAATTTAATGCAAAGCAATTGGTCGGGATATGAGTTATTAAGCTATGTCGACCCAGAATTGAAATACGACGGTGAAAAAGACGCTGACGCCATCACAAATACACTTCAAACGGCAGTGTTAACCGATTTATTTTGGCGTAAAAAAGTAGACCTTTGTCATACCCCGTTTTGGCACGACGCAGGATTAGTAAGTAAGCCTGTGATTATGCGTTGCTATGCACTGTATTCACAAGGGCAGGTGTTCATTTTGCCATCGGCCATGTGCTATACGCCAAGTGCAGCACGTACCGATGGCAAAACCGAAATAAAAGATACCTGGGTAGAAACCATTGGACCGCCTCAAGAGCGTGCCCCCTCTATTCCTAAATCACTGCAATCAGACGCAGACTTAGCGCTAGTTGAAGGTCTGCTTCCTAGTAGAACAGCTGAAAATCTATTTTGGTTGGGTTGCGCTGTAGAGCGAAGCGAAAATGTGATTCGGCTGGTTAGGGTTTTCATTGACAAGTTCACCGAGCTTGCCATTTATCCAGATGAAGCCCACAAAAACGCCCTGCTTCGATTTAAAACCGGATTAGAAAAGCAGGCGTTAATCTACCCGTATCTTACAACAGATACCCCTAATTTAGGCGATAGTGACGTGGGCTTTAAAGAGCTGGTAATCTCATTATTAAAAGACAACACCTTCGCTGGCGGGCTGTATAGCAGCATCAACATGGTGGTGCAGAGTGCGCTTCAAGTAAGAGAACTTCTTTCTTACGACAGCTTACGCATTATTGAGAGTTTAGAAGAAGAACACCACGAATTCAGTACCATTACCGAGCAAACACCCACTCACAGACTGCAAAGCACACTCGATAAGTTAATTGGGTTAACTATGGCCTTTAACGGCTCAATTCAAGACAGCCTGTCTAAGAGTAATGGCGCGTTTATGATAGAAATTGGTCGGCGTTTAGAGCGAAGTAAGCAACTTGTCTCTATGGTACAAAACCTTCTGCAATTTCCACTGCCTGAAGCCGAGCAACAAAGCGTACTGGAAATTGTGCTTGTAGCTCAGGTGAGCGCCATTACTCATAGGCGCAGATACCGTGCATTTCAAAGTATAGAAACCGGACTAGAGCTGTTGCTTTTAGACGCCGAATATCCGCGGTCGTTAGCCCATCAAATTCAAAAGACAACCGAGCTATGTGAAAGTCTGCCAGTAAGTGCTAAGCCCGGTTTTTTAAGCACCACAGAGAAAATTCTATTGCAATTAAAAGCAAGCTTCGCGCTGGCTGACAGACAGACCTTAAACATCAACACTAACCAAACGCCTTCAGGTTTGGTTTCGCTATTGAAAAGCGTAACTTCACAACTGCAGAAGTTTAGTGAAATGATGCAAACCCAATATTTCAGCCACACTAAGCCTGCATCACAACTGCACTGGTCAGGTATTGGCACCGCGTCGGTGCAGATTGTCGAGAAGCCGATAGAGAATGAAGCGCCTTCCCCACAAGTCACCCCAGATAATGATGGTTCACAAAACACAGGCAATCTGAACGCTGACAGCCCAAACCAAAGTGAGGTGAAAAAATGAAGTACACCATTCGTCACGTCACTACCTACAAGTATTCCGACAAGGTAAGCCTAACGCAAAACCATGCGCGCCTAATTCCGCTGAATACCTTTAACCAAAAAAGAGTAAGCGCCAGTGTCACTATTGTGCCGGAACCAGACTATCAAGCAGAGTTTATAGATTACTTCGACAATACCGTAACGGTATTTGAAATACCCACGCTGCATGAAGAAATGCAGGTAATTGCAACCAGTGAAGTTGATATTCAAGGCGCGCCGTTGCAAGGCTTGTTTGCGCATAACACACAGTGGGAAAGCGTGAGAGATCAAATCCGCTATCCGGTAGACCAGAGCATGTTGGCCGCGCAGTTTTTCAGTATTCCAACTCGCTTAACACAGGCCAATAAAGCTATTCTAGATTATACCCTAGCGTCGTTTACACCTAACCGCTCTGTTGTGGAGTCGTGCGACGACTTAATGAACCGCATATTTAACGATTTTACCTTTGACCCGTCTTTTTCCACAATTAATACGCCAGTAAGCCATGTGTTTGAGCACAAACGTGGCGTATGTCAGGACTACGCGCACTTAACGCTTACTTGTTTACGCAGTATCGGGTTGGCGGCGCGCTATGTGAGTGGCTATATCGAGACAATTCCGCCACCGGGTCAGGAGAAACTTACTGGTGCAGACGCAACCCACGCTTGGGTGGCGCTTTTTGTACCGGGCTCAGGTTGGATTGATTACGACCCAACCAACAATTTGAAACCCTACGACCAGCACGTTACGTTAGCTGTCGGACGAGATTTTGCAGATATCACACCGCTCAAAGGTATTATGTTTGGCGGTGGAAATCAGGTTTTAGACGTTTCAGTGGATATGAATCGCGGACAATAAGGAGCGTAGTTTGAGTAGCCAAAAACAAAGTCAAACGTTATCGAAAGCTGTGAGTCTGGAACACTGCAATTTTTCCGAGTTTTATGATGAGCTGATAGATAAAAATGGGAAAGCCCGTCCTCACGGCGCACCGCTTTTGGATTACTTGTCGCAGTTAAGTGAAGAAGAACTTAAAAACGCGCAAGACGCCGCCGAGCTGGTGGTTAAAGAAATGGGTATTACCTTTACAGTTTACGGTGAAGGAAGCTCAATAGACCGAGCATGGCCCATTGATATTATTCCTCGCATTATTCCAAACGAAGAATGGCAACGGGTAGAAGACGGACTTAAGCAGCGCGTAAAAGCCCTTAATATGTTCATTGACGATTTGTATCACGAGCAAAAGATAATTAAAGACGGCGTGTTTCCCAAAGCCCTCCTCGATAAGTCAGTGAATTTTAGAAAACAATGCGTAGGTATTTCACCACCTAAAGGTATTTGGGCACACATCTGCGGCTCTGATCTCGTGCGCGATAGCGACGGTACCATTTATGTACTAGAAGACAACCTTCGCGTTCCTTCTGGCGTGTCTTACATGCTGGAAAACCGTTCGGTGCTAAAACGCGTGTTTCCTGACCTGTTCGAGAAAATGGATATTCTTCCAGTAAACGATTATCCCTCGCAGCTGTTCGATATGCTGTCTAGCTTATCGCCACGCCCTCAAGACAAACCTGAAGTAGTGGTGCTTACGCCGGGTATCTACAACTCAGCCTATTTTGAGCACTGCTACCTTGCACAGGAAATGGGATGTGAACTTGTGGAAGGTCGAGATTTAACCGTCGAAAAAGACGACTGTGTCTACATGAAAACCATCACAGGCCTTCGCAGAGTCGACGTTATCTACCGCCGTATTGACGATATGTTTTTAGACCCTGAGGCGTTTAATCCCGACTCTATGCTTGGCGTGCCTGGGCTTATGCGAGCATGGAGTAAAGGCAAGGTTACGTTAGTTAACGCGCCAGGGGCCGGTGTAGCAGACGATAAAGTGGTGTACACCTATGTGCCCGACATGATTCGCTATTACTTGGATGAAGAAATAAAGCTTCCTAACGTAGAAACCTACCGCTGTTACGAGCCCGACGACTTTAAATACGTTGAAGATAACATCGATAAGCTTGTAATAAAACCTGCCAATGAATCGGGTGGCTATGGTTTGCTCATTGGGCCGAAATCGACCAAAAAGCAGCAACAAGAAACCCTTGCTCAAATAAAAGCTGACCCGAGAAACTGGATAGCCCAGCCTACCTTGAATTTATCTACCGTTCCCACAATTGATGGCAGTACCATTGAAGGGCGACATGTGGACCTTCGTCCCTTTGTTCTCTCTTCAGGTACGCACACCTACGTAACAACGGGGGGCCTTACTAGGGTTGCCCTTGTGAAAGGTTCCCTCGTGGTTAATTCATCACAAGGCGGTGGTAGTAAAGATACTTGGATTGTGGATTAGGAGGGACTGACATGCTATCACGAGTTGCTGAAACCCTATATTGGACAGCGCGGTACGTAGAACGCGCTGAAAACCTTGCCCGCCTGATTAATGTAAACAACCTCTTGTTGATGGACTTACCCAAAGGGTTTTCACCGGGATGGGAGCCATTGCTAGATATAACGGGAAACAGAGAGCCATTTGAGGCTATTTATACCGAATACAGTGAGAAAAACGTTGTTAAGTTCCTCACTGTAGATACCCGAAACCCTTCTTCAATATTGAACTCGCTTCAATATGCTAGAGATAACGCGCGCACAATTAGAGACGTTATACCAAGGGAAGTATGGGAAACGCTAAACGCACTTCACTTATCGGTTAAAGAGAACAGCACAAGCTTTCTAAGTAAACGAGGCCGCTTTGCAAGCTTAAAGCAGGTTATCAACCAATGTTTACTTATGTTTGGAACCATGGACGCCAGTATGAGCCACGACGAAGGGTACTTCTTCTGGCGCTTCGGCGCAGCATTGGAACGCTCTGATATGACATCAAGAATAATTGACGTTCGTTCATCTACTCTTACCGAAGACATGAGCGACCTGCCATTTGAAAATATCTTGTGGATGAGCGTTCTTAGAAGCTTGAGCGGCTACCAAATGTATCGCCAAAAAATGGGGGTTCGCATACGCCCGGGCGACGTATTGCTGTTTATGCTTCAAAGTAAAGAGTTTCCGCGAAGTGTGTTGTTCTGCTTAAATAAGCTAAAGAGTTTGTTCCTGAATTTGCCCGACAACGAAGCAATGATAGAGCGAATTGATCACAGTATTAGCGATTTAGAAAAACAGCCTGTCGCTACGCTTCGAGGACGGGCATTGCACAACTATATCGACGAACTTCAAATTGATTTTGCCGATATTCATCAACAACTCGCGGAGCAATACTTCTTACATTAGTGTGCGTCTTTTCGCTTTTTACTGTACGCAAAGCTCTCAGAGATTATAGATAAGCGTAGGTATTAAAGCAGTGACATTGAATAGGAAGGCAAAATAAAGCCCGCATTAAGCGGGCTTTATTATATTCATAGCAAGCTTGTGTTGTCAGGCATTACACAACTGCTATTACATCTTCTTTTGCAAGGCGCGCTTTAGGTAAACCATGGTTCCAATCTTGCTCTGTATCTGGGTAGCCCATGGCAAGTGCCACTTCGCAAATGTGACCGTCTAGTTCGTCTTTGAACAACTCGCCAAGTAGCTCAGGGTCAACCCCTTCCATCGGCGTAGACGCAATGCCTAGTCGCGCTAGCGTGTGCAAAACATTTCCTAATGCCAAGTAAACCTGAGCTTTGGTCCATGCTGCATTGTTTCCGTTTGCATCGGTATTCGCTTCTGCAAATGCGTAAGCACCCATAAAGTTTTCACGCATATCTTCGGGTAAGCGACCAGACGACACCTCTGCATCCACCCGCTTACCAAATTTCTCTTTAGTGAAGTTAGGGTCGTAGGCAAACAAAATAGTATGCGATGCTTCTTTAGCATGATGCTGATTAAACTGATGTTTGTTGGCGAAGCTATCATGTAAGCGTTGTTTCGCGTCATCACTTTCAACGACCACAAACCTCCAGGGTTGTGAGTTAATTGAAGACGCTGATAGTCTCAACGCTTCAAGAATTGTTGTAATGTCGTCAGCTGAAATGCGCTTATTCGCATCGTACTTTTTGACCGTGTAACGCTTGTTTAAATCTTCAATAATTGGATGAGACACAACTAACTCCTCTTTACATCGCCTGCGGCCCTCACCTATGGGTAAAGGCTTACACAGAATCCGGTGAACCTGTGAAAGCGGAACGTATGGTAACTATCTCGCTTTTCAATGATAAGCCCGATAAATAACGAATCAGTTTCAAAAAAATATTGAAGACTAGTGATTTTCAGCAACGATTTTCTTTTCATCGTTTTTAGTTATGGCAATTATTGCTTTAATAGGTGGCATTCAGTTTACGTGGACACTTAGCGCCTTTACTGTGCTTCTTTACTATGGCATCACGAATATCGCGGCGCTTAACGCAGAGCAACAGCGCCGCTTCGTTTCCAAATGGGTATCGCTTATTGGCCTATTAAGCTGCTTGAGTTTAGTGGCACTGTCGGTAATTTCACAAATAGTGAGTTAGTCGCTATGCTGTGATATGACAATAATAACAACGTATTAGGCTTACCATATGATAAAGCGCTTACTTCTTCCTCTTTTCCTCGTGTCCTCGCCTATTCTTGCCGACAGCGGTTCACGGTTAATAGCTTCAGGTGGCATAACCGGGTTTGAAGGCACGGCGGGCGGTGGCATTACCCCTTGGGCATTTATTGGAGGATACACAAGCAAAGAAGAAATTGGCTATTCAGTGAATGCCCAATATCTGAGCTTGAACGACTATACGCTAACCACTGCTGGCGCAAGTGTTAGCTTATTTGATCGCGTAGAGGTTAGCGTACAACGACAGCAACTTGATATTGCATCAGGTTTAACAAGCAATGTTTTTGCACTTCTTACTGAAGGTGCAATAACTAACGCAAATAGCGCCACGATTGAACAAGACATTATCGGCGCTAAAGTTAAGGTTTTTGGTGACGGAGTGTTTGCGCAAGACTCATGGCTGCCTCAAGTTGCCATAGGTGCGCAGTATAAGAAAAATAGAGACTTCAATAGCTCGCTTTTCCTACCCGATGGAACCATTCCACTTCCTAATACCGGTGTACCCATGTTGCTAGGAGCAAAAGACGACAGTGGCACTGATGTCTATGTATCTGCCACCAAATTATGGCTAGGTGTTCCAGCAGGTTTCAATTTACTTACCAATTTGACCGCCCGATACACCAAAGCCAATGTGTTTGGCCTATTAGGTTTTGGTTCCCAAGAAGATGATAGTGCCGAACTTGAATGGGAAGGTTCTTTAGCTTTACTAATAAGCCCAACAACGGCAATTGGTACAGAGTTTAGGACTCAAACGAATCGCCTAGGTGGGCTGGCAGAAGAAGACACAGTAGTGGATGCTTTCATTGCTTACTTCCCAAACAAGTCTATTTCAATTACCGCGGCTTATGTTGATGTAGGTAACTTACCCTTGCAAGAAAGCTCCACAGGCTTTTATTTAACGGTAAACGGAAACTTTTGATAGGGGGGCAGATGATTAAACATAATCGAAAAATTGCAGCCATTGCTTTGTTAAGCCTTGTGCTTGGTGGTTGCGCGAGCACCTCTGAACAATCACTCTACAAAGAAATAGGCGGTCACAAAACACTTAACACTATTTTTGGCGTAGCCATTACGCGCATTTATACTGACCCCGAAATAGGGCATTACTTTAAAGGTGTGCCTAAAAAGCACCTAAGAGATCAACTGGTGTCTCAAACGTGTGAGCTTATTGGGGGCCCGTGTAAGTACGACGGGAAAACAATGCTAGAGTCGCATACTGGACTCGATATCAAAGAAAGAGAGTTTTATATCTTGGTAGAGTACGTGCAAGGCGCAATGCGCGATGTAGGACTTACGTATCAGCAAGAAAACCGAATTCTCAAAAAACTTGCGCCCATAAAGTACGAGACGCTTGGCTTGTAAAAAAACGGATGGCAAGGCGTGTATACAGAGTAATAAATGTAACCGTTAACGCTTTGGGTTTCTTTTACTGATATAAGAGTTTAAAAAACAAAAAACCCTCGATAAAACGAGGGCTTCTACATGAACTTAAATGGCTAAGATTTAGTTAGGCGTAATCGCGTTGTGGTAAACGTCTTGTACGTCGTCACAGTCGTTAAGCATGTCCATGAATTTTTCAAACATCGGCATGTCTTCTTCGCTAATTTCAGTTTCAGTTTGCGGCATCCAGCTCATTTCATCGGCAATGAAAGTGATGTCAGGGTAAGCTTCTGTCAGCGCTGTTTTAACTTGATAGAATTCAGTGTGTGGTGCGTAAACCGTTACTTTACCGTCTTCAACTTCAACGTCAGTTACATCAACATCAGCTTCCATTAGCACTTCTAAGATAGCGTCTTCATCGTCGCCTTCAAACTGGAATACAGCTTGGTGGTCGAACATGTGTGACACCGCACCCTGCGCACCAAGTTTTGCGTTAGTTTTAGTAAAGCAGTTACGTACTTCAGTAATGGTACGGTTCGCGTTGTCTGATAAGCAGTCAACAATTACCATACAGTTACCTGGGCCAAAGCCTTCGTAGCGCATAGGCTGGAAGTCCTCACCTGCACCACCAGCTGCTTTATCGATTGCTTTTTCAATAACGTGGCTTGGTACTTGGTCTTTCTTCGCTTTTTCCATAAGGCGGCGAAGCGATAGGTTAGTGGCTGGGTCGGTACCACCATTTTTTGCGCACACGTAAATTTCTTTACCGTACTTAGAATAGACTTTAGTTTTTTGGCCGGCAGTTTTTGCCATGGCGTTTTTACGTACTTCGAATGCTCTTCCCATCTTAAAATTCTCTTTCTCGCAATTAAAACGCTGCGTTAGGTTTTATCGGGCTACTGTTTTATAAGACTGTGCCGCCGCGCCCAAAATAGCAAGTTGCCAAACGCAGCATTGCTAAGCGCGGCACTATCAAAAAATAATGGCAGGCAAAGCGACACAAAAAATTTGTGCGAAATTCTACCTTAATTTTTATGTAATACCAATGTGAAAGCCTCTGCATACAGTGCTGCAACGTGACTAAAACGTTTTTTGGTTAGGTTCTAAAAGTTACACTGACCCCAGTTTTTTGAAAATGTACTCTGACCCCACACATTTTTGCTTACGGCAAGTGCTCGGTAGCGAGGTAGTCGTGAGACTGCATTTCCTTTAAGCGGCTTAAACAGCGCCTAAACTCAAAATTAAGTAGTCCCTCGGTATATAAGCTTTCAAGCGCAACTTCTGCCGATATGATTAGCTTTACATTTCGCTCGTAAAACTCATCCACCATGGCAATAAAACGCCGCGCTACATCGTCATTATGCTGGCCCATTTCTTTTACGTTAGCCAGTAGTACAGAGTGGTAACAACGGCTTAATTCAATGTAGTCGCTTTGACTTCGAGGGCCGCCACACAGCGCATTGAATTCAATCATCAAAACGCCATCAGCATTTCGAAGGGTTTTGATTTTGCGATTATTCACTTCAATTTCTTCACCCGTAGAGCCTTCTTCTGGGGCTAATTGAGTAAAATAGCTATGCAAATTTTCTGTTGCTGCCTCGTCTAACGGATAATGGTAAATTTCCGCCTGTTCTAACGTTCTAAGACGATAATCAATACCGCTATCAACATTTACTACACGGGTATTCTGATTAAGTAGGTCGATAGCAGGCAAGAATCGCGCACGCTGCAAGCCGTTTTTGTATAAATCGTCTGGAACAATGTTCGACGTTGCCACCAGTACAATGCCGTGACCAAACAACTCTTCCATTAATGTACCTAAAATCATGGCATCGGTAATATCAGACACGAAAAATTCGTCGAAGCATATAACGCGTGCTTCCTTTGCTAGCTTGGCGGCAACCAGCTTAAGTGGGTCTTGCGCACTTTTTAGCTGCTTTAATTCATCGTGCACACGATACATAAAGCGGTGGAAATGCACGCGCATTTTCTTCTCGAAAGGCAAGCAATCGTAGAAGGTATCAACCAAATAGGTTTTACCTCGCCCCACTCCACCATAGAAGTAAATGCCCTGTATGCCTGGCTTTGCATGACCTTTACCAAACGCTGCTTTAAGCTTTACCCGCCAGGTCGTTTTCTTTTCAGGCTGGGTAAGTTCATCAAACAAACGTTGGAGCTCTTTTACTGCGTTCTCTTGTGCTGCGTCGTAATGAAAGTCAGACGACTGAAGATCTAGCTGATATTTTTCCCATGGCGTCATCGCCGAAACCACTCCGTACAAAAGTCAATAGCGGCGCTTGCTGCACCGACCTGCTTGAATTTCTCAATTATGACCTTAATTTTAATGGAAATCACGGTAGAATCTCACATTGAAATTCGACATACACCGAATAAATGTCACGATGTATGCGCTTTTCGGGTTCGACCTTGCTATATTCAGCGTATGGTCGAAAGCAGCTTTTAGATCGTAAAAGAAATGGTCGGCTGTAAGATGTAGATTGATTCGGAGAATATAATGGAATTGTTAGTATCTCTTGCTTTGTTAGTAGTTGGGTTAATTATTGGCTTTTTCGCGGGTCGCTTTTTTCAACAAAAGCAAGGCGCAGGCAATGCTGCACAAACAGAAAAGCAAGTTAAAGAGATCCTCGCACAGCAGGCGCAACACCACATTCACCAAACTCGTCAAAGCTTAGAAAGCATTGAAAGCCAATGCGAAACGCTTAAGCAACAAATTGAAGAGTATGAAATGCTGCTTGAACAAGGCAGCGACGAAGACAGCAAGGTTCCTTTTTATGGGGAACAAGCAACCACATATTTACGTAACAACCTAAAAGGGTCTGATAAATCGAGAGTTAAGCGTGTGTCAGACACACAACCAAGAGACTTCGCTAACTCGGGTTCTGGGCTGTTCGTCGGCGGTTCTGATAAGAATACCGCAGAAAAACAGTAACATCGGGAACTTTATTACGACCTCGGACTCTTTTAGTGAAACCATGCTATGTCGCATATAACATGAAGGAGTGTAAGCGAACATGAAAATGTCTTTTCGCCATTGTATATTGGCGTCTGCCGTTGTTGTAAGTTCATTGGGCTTTACTGCTAGCACACAGGCGGCGTTACCTTTCTTTTCTGATAAGAAAGATGAAGTTCCCTCTTTAGCCCCTATGCTTGAAGAGGCTACTCCCGCGGTAGTAAGTATTGCAGTAGAGGGAACACAAACCTCCACGCAGCGTGTCCCCGAAATGTTTCGTTACTTCTTCGGTGCACCGCAAGAGCAAGTTCAAGAGCGCCCATTCCGAGGTCTTGGTTCTGGTGTCATCATTGATGCCGACAACGGCTACGTAGTCACTAACAACCATGTTGTGGATAATGCAGACGAAATCACTGTTAAGCTAACCGACGGCCGCGAGTTTAAAGCGAAAAAGCTGGGCTCTGATGAGCAAAGTGATATCGCGCTTCTTAAGATTGAGCCGGACGATTTAAAAGCGTTGCCATTGGCAGATTCTGACGCACTGCGCGTGGGTGACTTCGTCGTTGCAATTGGTAACCCCTTTGGCTTATCTCAAACGGTTACGTCAGGTATTGTAAGTGCTCTAGGCCGCTCTGGTTTGAACATTGGTGGTTACGAAGACTTCATCCAAACTGACGCTGCAATTAACCGCGGTAACTCAGGTGGCGCTTTGGTTAACCTTCACGGTGAACTGGTTGGTATCAATACCGCTATTTTCGGCCCTAATGGCGGAAACGTGGGTATTGGTTTTGCTATTCCTGCCAATATGATGAAGAGCCTAGTTGACCAAATCGCGGAATTTGGTGAAGTGCGCCGTGGTCTATTGGGGATTTTAGGTAGCGACATCGACGCAGGGCTTGCTGAAGCCATGAATGCGGAAGTGAATATTGGTGCGTTCGTCAGCGAAGTACAGCCTGACTCGGCTGCAGAGAAAGGTGGCTTGCAAGCCGGTGATATTATTACCGCGATTAACGGCCGCAAACTTCATAGCTTCCAAGAACTTCGCGCAAAAATTGCGAGTATGGGTGCAGGTGCTGAGGTAGAACTTACGGTCATGCGTAAAGGTAAGAAAATGAATGTCGACGTTGTGCTAGACGACGCTACTGATACCACCGTTACTGCCGCGCAAATTCATCCAGCCCTTGAAGGTGCAACCCTGACAAACGGTACGGACGATGCTGGTAACGCTGGGGTGATAGTGTCTGAAATAGAGCGTGGAGCGCCGGCCGCTCGCATCGGACTGCAATCTGAAGACGTGATCATTGGTGTTAACCGCGTGCGTACGTCTAGCGTAGCTGAATTCAGAAACGCTTTAGATGAAGCAAAAGGTGTTATTGCACTTAATGTAAAACGCGGTAACTCAACGCTTTACTTGGTAATTAGGCAGTAGCAATTAAAAGCTAACCTAATAAAAACGGCGCTTTCAAGCGCCGTTTTAGTTTTCAACGCTGGTCAGTTTGGTACCTTAACGGTAGTAATCAAAAATGAAGCGCACACTCTGCTCCCCCCTCAAGTAATGGTAATGTAAATACAGTTACACAAAATTTGCTTTTCATTACGGTAGTTTATTGAGTAAAGTGATATCCTTAAATACAACATGACAATTCAAAAACGTTGCACGTTAAGTTTGTGAAGTCGTGCCATGCACATGGCATAGATAGAAAAAGTGCGACAAAAATAATAAGTGTGATTTGTGACTGGCCGCTCAATAATTAACTTTTTACTAAAATCAGTACTGCTTGGCGTTGCCGTTGCTGCACTGCTTTTGGTTTTTCTCCCCGACCTTCGCCAAGGCAAAAGCCTTGCTCATTCTTTTTTTAGTGCGCCGTCAGTTAGGGCTAACCGCGAAAGCTATTTCGAAGCGCTAAGCCGCTCAGCACCCGCCGTAGTCAATATATATAGTGTGAGCATTGAAAATGGCTCTGGCCTTTTTAGAAACCAGTCCCGTGGGCGCACAAGTTTAGGGTCTGGTGTAATCATGACCGAAAACGGTTATCTACTGACATGCCATCACGTTGTCGCAGACGCTGACAGCATTTATGTGGCGGTGCAAGATGGCCGCATTCTTGAAGCACAAATAGTTGGAACCGACCCCCTCACCGACCTTGCGGTTTTGAAAGTTACCGCTGATAACCTACACATTATTCCTCAGGTTGCAGAGCCTGATACTCACGTAGGTGATGTGGTGATGGCTATCGGAAATCCGTTCGATTTAGGTCAGACCATCACGCAAGGCATTGTTAGCCGCGCAGGTCGAAACGGCCTTTCTAACTATGTCGATTTTATACAAACCGATGCGGTATTAAACCAAGGTAATTCTGGCGGAGCATTGGTTGACAGCAACGGAATTTTACTTGGAATCACAAACGCTAATTTTCAGGTATTAGACTCGAACAATCGCGCACGCAATGTTGATGGCATCAACTTCGCCGTTCCATACGAATTGGCCAAGCGAGTTATGGATGAAATAATAAGTAATGGCCGTGTTGTCCGCGGTCAACTGGGTTTTGTTGGCGGGGAGAACCGCAACCGCCCTGGTATTGATGTTTCCGCTGTGGCAAAAGGCAGCCCTGCAGAAATAGCGGGCATTCGTCCTGGCGATATCATTGTTGCCATTGATGGTGTGCGCCTAGAAAGCGCGTCTAAAACGCTAGACATGATTGCTGAAACAGAACCTGGTACCGAGCTTGAAATTGAACTAAGCCGCGATGGACGCCCGCTAACACTTAAAGTTACCGTTGCAGAGCTTCGCGCCGGCCAATAGAGATTAAATGCAGGGCACGGTAGGCCCTTCATATCCAGGCATTAAAGTGTAGATTTTAAGACACAAAAAAAGCGCCGAGTAGACATGCTATCTGGCGCTTTTTTTAGAAATATAAGCCCGTAACTTATTCTTTCACTCTTTCGATAACGGCTCCCAAGCCACCTAACTTCTCTTCAATGGCCTCGTAACCTCTATCAAGGTGATAGATACGGTTTACGTGAGTTTCGCCTTCTGCAATTAGCCCTGCAATAACCAAGCTTGCTGAGGCGCGAAGATCGGTTGCCATGACCGGAGCACCTTTTAACTTTGAGCCGCCTTTCGATACCGCAGAATTAGCTTCAAGAGCAATTTCAGCGCCCATGCGCTGTAGTTCTGGAACATGCATAAAGCGGTTTTCGAAAATAGTTTCGGTAATTACGCCTGTGCCTTCAGCAACACAATTTAACGTTACAAATTGTGCCTGCATATCGGTGGGGAATGCAGGGTGAGGCGCGGTTTTAACACGCACGGCTTGAGGCTTGCGCCCTTCCATGTCTAACTCAATCCAGTCTTCACCAGTTGTGATCTTAGCACCCGCTTGCTCTAGCTTATCTAGCACTGCATCAAGGGTATCTGGTGCCGCGTGTGTACAGCGAATTTTGCCACCAGTAACAGCGGCTGCTACAAGGAAAGTACCCGTTTCAATGCGATCCGGTAACACTGCGTAATCACAACCGTTTAGTGTTTCAACACCTTCGATAGTAATTTTGTCGCTTCCTGCTCCGCTAATTTTCGCTCCCATCTGAATAAGACAGTTTGCTAAATCAACAATTTCTGGCTCGCGGGCGGCGTTTTCTAACACTGTCGTGCCATCAGCAAGGGCAGCAGCCATTAATAGGTTTTCGGTAGCGCCAACGCTTACCATATCCATAAAGATGCGTGCGCCTATCAAGCGGCCATCCACTTCTGCGCGGATATAGCCCTCGTCTACCTCTATCTTCGCGCCCATTTTTTCAAGGCCCGTTAAATGAAGGTTAACTGGACGAGCACCAATGGCACAGCCGCCAGGTAAAGACACATTTGCTTTACCTTGTTTTGCTAAGAGCGGGCCAAGCACCAAAATAGACGCACGCATAGTACGCACTAACTCATATGACGCGGTTACGCTTTGCAGCGTGCTGGCATCAATAACAATGTCGTTAGCTGCTGGTTGTGCTACTTCAACACCCAACTCGCGCAGCAGCGCAGTGGTAGTGTTGATGTCGCGAAGTCGAGGAACATTGGTATAACGACAAGGTGAATCGGTAAGCAAGCTTGTCATTAACAACGGAAGAGCCGCATTTTTAGCGCCAGAAATACGTACTGTGCCGTTAAGCGCAGGGCTCTTTTTAATTACGAGTTTATCCACGAGCTACGCCTATTATTGAGGAATATTGAACTGGCGCTCACGCTCCCAGTCTTTTACTGAAAACGTCTTGATGGTAATGGCATGCATACTGCCGTCTGCAATCTTATCAGCCAAAGGCGCATACACAGCTTGCTGACGCTTTACTCGACTCATTTCATTAAACGCATCGCTTACGGCGATAATATTAAAATGCGAACCTTCACCTTTCACGTGGACTTCGTGAAGATCTAATGCATCTTTCAAGATTTTTTCAATTTCCGACAATTCCATAACTTACTTCTTAATTCGCTAACTGGTATTTATTTTACTGGTAAAAAGCTATCTGCGTCGCTTATTTTTGCAAGCTTGTGCAGCTTTTCAGGCATATTACGTAGGGCCATGCTAACACCATTTTGCTTTGCATCCCTAACGGCATTAATAAGCCACGCTAAACCAGCACTGTCTGCACGCTCAACATCGCTTAAGTCAACAACACACGTTTTGTTTTGAATCAACGTGCTACGTTCATTACCGCTTAAACTTTCCCAAAAATTTTTCGACAGCGTGTCACGGTCTAAATGTCCATGAATTATCACGCTGCCTTTGTCATTTACCTCGAGAAGCCTCACTCGGCCTCTCCTTCAATTTCAATTGGCTCGCCTTGTTTAAGCTCAACTGGCTTACCAATTTTTTCACGCATTAACCCAATTACTGCATCAATGCCGTCTTGACGTAGGATAGACTCAAATTCACTGCGCTTGCTGCTTAGCATACTAATGCCTTCAGCAACCATATCGTAAGCTTTCCATTCGTTGGTTTTATTGTCTTTACGAACTTTAAAGGCAATCTTTATTTCTGGGCGATTTGGATCTTGAACAACGGCGCGTACTGTCACTGATTTCTTGTCATCAAAAGATGATTCAGGCTCGAAGATGACTTCTTGGTTATCGTAATAGCCCATTGCTACCGCATAAGTCGTCACTAAATATTGACGAAACACGCTGATATATTCGCCCATTTTTTCTTGAGGTACTGATTTAAAGTGCTTTCCTAGTACCATAAATGCCGCAAACTTATAGTCGATGTGCGGAACTAATTCTTCTTCCATGATAGTGCGCAACATTTCTGGATCTGACTTAATCGCTTCCTGATTGGCTTTTATGCGTTCAAAAGTGCGATTTGCCACGTCCTGTACAAGCTCGTATGGGTTTTTCTCGTTTACTTCCTGTGCGTTAGCCAAACCCGCTAAAGACATCATAAAGATGCCAATCGCTACCATAATCTTTTTCAAAATCACTCTCCTAACTTAAATATCTATTTAGCAGACCCGATGACAATACGTTTAGTTTCATCTGGTCGCTGGAATTTGTTACCAACCGCTCAATAAAAAGCAGTCATGTGACCATATTTATTCTTCGTCACTACCGCGGTTAAACAGGAACTGCCCTATAAGATCTTCTAGAACTAGCGCCGATTTTGTATCTTGAAGGTAATCGCCATCTTGTAAATTCGCGACACCGTCGAACGAAAAACCAGGCTGAAACCCAACGTATTGTTCACCCAATAGGCCCGAGGTCAATATAGAGACCGAACTGGTTTCAGGGAATCCGTTGTATTCATTCAAAATTGACAGCTCAACCACAGGAGTAAAGTCTTCTTGGTCTAGAGTGATAGACGACACACGGCCAACCGTTACGCCACCTACTTTTACCGCCGACCTTGGTTTAAGACCACCGATATTGTCAAACTTCGCGTATAGCGTATAAGTATCACCTTCGGTTGCTACTGTTTGATTAGCCACTTTTAGTGCCAATAACAACAGCGCACCTATAGTGAGCATGACAAACACGCCAACCATTACTTCCGTTTTATACTTACTCATTCCTATCCCCTACTCGATACCAAACATAAGGGCGGTTAGCACGAAGTCCAGCCCTAATACTGCTAATGATGAATAGACCACCGTTTCGGTAGTCGCCTTGCTGATCCCTTCCGATGTTGGAATAGAATCGTAACCTTTAAATATGGCAATCCACGTCACAACCAAGGCAAACACGAGGCTTTTTATTACGCCGTTTATGACATCTTGGTTCCAATCTACTGTTGACTGCATAATTGACCAGTAGCTGCCGGCGTCAACACCCAGCCAATCTACGCCAACTAAATGGCCGCCCAGAATACCTATGGCACTGAAAATTACCGCAAGCATTGGCATGGCTAACATTCCCGCCCAAAAGCGCGGGGCAACAATGCGTCTAAGCGGGTCAACCGCCATCATTTCTAAACTACTCAATTGCTCAGTGGCTTTCATTAAGCCAATTTCAGCGGTCAGTGCTGAACCTGCACGCCCAGCAAATAGCAGCGCAGTCACTACTGGTCCAAGCTCGCGCAACAGAGACAGCGCAACCATTGGGCCTAAGCTACCTTCAGCACCGTAATCAACTAATATGGTATAGCCTTGTAACGCCATTACCATGCCGATAAATAGGCCCGACACCATTATGATAAGAAGCGACTGTACGCCAACAACGTAAAGCTGCTTAATGGTTAATGGAATATTTTTAACTCTTGGAACGGCAAATAGCGCGCCTAGCAACATTAATGCTGCCCGGCCAACCGCCGTAATTTTACCTATGGTATTAGCACCCGTTGATTGGAAGAAACTCATTTGTCTGCCCCCAAAAAGCTTGTTTTCAATTCAGGTGCGGGATAGTGAAATGGCACAGGACCGTCTGCCTTTCCTTTTAAAAATTGTTGAACCAACTCAGATTCACTGTCTTTGATTTGCTGCGCCGTTCCTTCACCAATGACGCGCTTGTCAGCCAATATATAGATATAGTCGGCAATGGTAAGCACCTCGGTAACATCATGCGTCACCACAATACTGGTTAGGCTAAGTGCATCGTTAAGCTCGCGAATTAGCTTAACTAGCACGCCCATTGAAATGGGGTCTTGTCCGGCAAAAGGTTCATCGTACATGATTAAATCTGGGTCAAGGGCTATTGCCCTTGCTAATGCAGCGCGCCTGGCCATACCGCCAGACAATTCACTGGGCATAAGCTTAGCAGCACCGCGCAATCCGACAGCCTGTAGCTTTAAAGCGACAATCGTAGCGATAACATCTTCTGGAAGCTTAGTATGCTCGCGAAGAGGGAATGCCACATTGTCGAATACACTCATGTCAGTAAAGAGTGCGCCACTTTGGAAAAGCATACTCATTCTACGGCGGGTTTTGTAAAGCGACTTTCTCGACATAGAAACAATTGAGTCGCCATCAAATTTTACATCGCCTTCATCTGGCGTTAGCTGCCCGCCAATTAGACGCAGAAGAGTGGTTTTACCTATACCACTAGGTCCCATAACCGCGGTAATTTTACCTTTGGGTACTTTAAGCGAGATACCATCGTAAATGATGCGATCTGAACGCTTAAAGGTTAGGTTATCTACTTCAACTAAATGATCCATAGTTTTTTAAATGTCGACCCCTGACGTAAGACTGTGGCTATGCATCTAGCTTTCACAATCTACATTGAATTTGTTAAGTGAATAAGAGAAACCCAAGTATTCAAATTTTATGCCCTTAAGCAAAGAATACTTGTTATGTTTACTCAACAGTGTACTTTATGAACACATAACACCAAGAAAGTTTACTCAGCAGTGTAGTTTATTAACTCAACTCGCTGAATACGTTCACTGGGCGGTGTAATTTGGTGTCATTGTACGCTTTTTCAAGACCCTCGCCAAAGTCAAAAAGTTACAATTTATGTTCGATTAAGACGAATGCTAGGTATCACACGCTCAAGTGCAAACCACCTCGTTTCAACTTCCACATTGGCTTCAAGCACGTTTATCCTATTTCGTTGTTTATTAACTGAAACTGAATACAGCAGTTCGCACACCTAGGTTTACGTACCACTCTCGATTAAGCAGAAATTTACGTCAATTGACGGCATTTGATGAAAATAAAACGTCGCGAGCATAGGCAAATGGCACTCTTTTTGCGACAATCTAGCGAAATACTTTCAAATACAGGTTGTTGTGCTTTTAAACATTGTCATTTTTCTGGTTGGGCTAATTGTACTTAGCTGGAGCGCTGATCGTTTTGTCTATGGGGCTTCTGCATTAGCGAAGAACATTGGTATATCTCCAATGATGATCGGACTAACTATTGTCGCCATGGGTTCGTCAGCACCTGAGATAGTGGTTTCTGCTATTGCCTCTGCAAATGGCAATATGAATACGGCCGTAGGTAATGCGTTGGGTTCTAACATTACCAACGTGGCGTTAGTGCTGGGTATCACCGCACTAGTAAAACCCTTGCTGGTATCCTCTACAACGCTTAGACGCGAGCTCCCTGCACTTCTTGTTATTTCCTTGATTGCGCTTGGCTTTTTGTTTGATGGCGAGCTTAGGTCCTATGAAGGCATTATATTGCTTGGCTTATTCATTTTTGTATTGGCAATGATGGCGTGGCTGTCTCTTCAGGTAGATAAAGAAGATCCTTTAGTTGCTGAAACAGCAGACGAAATTCCCAAAGGCGTTTCAAATACATCAGCACTTATCTGGATTGGCGTAGGCTTAATAGTTTTACCATTAAGCGCACACTTTTTAGTAAATTCAGCGGTAGAGATTGCCAGGTATATGGGCATATCTGATTTGGTGATTGGCCTTACGATAATTGCACTAGGCACAAGCCTTCCAGAACTTGCCGCCAGTATTGCAGGCGTTCTAAAAGGTGAAGACGATTTAGCGCTAGGTAACATTATTGGCTCTAATATATTCAATTTGCTTGCTGTACTTGGAATGCCTGGGCTTATCGCCCCGGGAACGCTCGACCCAGATGTTTATAATCGAGACATGTACGTTATGCTTGGATTGACTTTGCTGTTGTTCCTATTCAGTTTCGATTTAATTGGTAAACGCACAATATCAAGAACGAATGGATTCACACTTTTGGCTTGCTTTATCGGCTATCAATTCTGGCTATTCGGATAATCATGAATACACAAACTCAGATGAACTATATCGACTCGGCAAAACGCGTCATTGAAATTGAAACGCAAGCCATTGCTAATTTGGCTGACCGTTTAAATGATGATTTTACTGCTGCATGCAACATTCTCTTTGCCTGCGAGGGTAAGGTAGTCGTTAGCGGTATGGGAAAATCTGGGCATGTTGGTAATAAGATAGCCGCCACACTAGCAAGCACTGGCACCCCCGCTTTTTTCATGCATCCTGGCGAAGCAAATCACGGCGACCTTGGCATGTTAAGCAAGGGCGATGTGCTGCTGGCAATTTCTAACTCAGGTGAAACCAATGAGTTGGTGAATTTGTTACCTGTGGTTAAACGTTTAGGCATCAAAGTGGTTGCAATGACTAACAGCGAATCAAGCTCGCTGGGGCAACACGCTGACGTAGTACTTAATATTAGTGTAGAGAAAGAAGCCTGTTCGCTGGGTCTTGCGCCGACATCAAGCACAACCGCCACTTTGGTGATGGGCGACGCGCTTGCCGTAGCCCTGCTTGACCACAAAGGCTTCACTTCTGATGATTTTGCACTGTCTCACCCAGGCGGTAGTCTTGGCAGAAAGTTGCTGCTTAAGGTAAGCGATATAATGCAAACGGGTAGTGATATACCGCTTGTCAGTGAAGATGCTTCCGTTGCCGACGCGCTACTAGAAATATCAAAAAAAGGCTTAGGGATGACTGGTGTCACTTCGCCAGATAACACACTTGCTGGCGTATTTACTGACGGTGATTTGCGACGCATTCTAGATGCTCGTATTGATGTGCACAGCGCAACGGTCAAGGATGTTATGACTAAAGGCGGTAAAACCACTACAGAAGAACAGCTTGCCGTAGAAGCACTCAATTTAATGGAAACGCACAAGATAAGTGCCTTAATGGTTACCGATAATCATCGAAAACCTGTTGGGGCTTTTAACATGCATATGCTATTGAAGGCAGGAGTGCTATAAATGACGACCACCTTGTATACCAATATGGACTCTGCACTATTTACTAAGTTAGCCAAAGTGAAGCTATTGGTTTGTGATGTTGACGGTGTGTTTTCCGATGGCCGCATTTACTTAGGCAACGACGGGGAAGAGCTAAAAGCTTTTCATACTCGTGACGGCTACGGCGTTAAAGCACTGGTGAGTAATGGCGTTAATGTTGCAGTGATCACCGGGCGTCGTTCTGCTATTGTTGAAAACAGAATGAAAGCGCTGAATGTTGCGCATATTATTCAAGGCGAAGAGAATAAAGCAGACGCGCTTAATGAACTAATGAAAAGTCTTGGTTTAAGCACTGATGAAGTCGCGGCTGTAGGTGATGACATGCCAGACACGGGTATGTTTAAGCACGTAGCCATTAAAATTGCCGTTGCCGATGCACACCCATTTGTCGCTAATCAAGCTAATTGGGTTACTACACTCCCCGGCGGATTTGGAGCCGTACGAGAAATATCCGACACCATTTTGCAAGCCAAAGGGGTGACCAATGAAATTTTTGGAGCAAGTGTATGAGCCTGTTTGGCTTTAATCGCTTAGGGTTAAGTATTTCAGCGCTGTTTATTTTGGCCATGCTGATGTATATACCTACGTGGATGGAAGAACAGCCTGAAGCACTCGGCAGCAGCGAGAATGATGCACTTAAGCCCGCCTATAAAGCGAAAAACTTAACCACCACGCTTTACAATCAAAACGGTGAGTTAAACCACAAAGTGTTTGCAGAGTCGATGGAGCATTACGACCAACTTGGCTTTGTGCTATTCCAGCAGCCAAAGTATACGCTTTACACCGAAAACGCGTCTTCTCCATGGGTGGTAACAGCTAAAGAAGGTACGCTTTATAACAACGAGCTTATTCAATTGGAAAGCGACGTTTATATTGAGAACCAAACCAGTGATGACTTTGTCAAAAGTATATCAACGCAATACATTCAGATTAATTTAGAAACCAAACAAATGACATCCGATCAACCCGTTGAAATTCTGGGTTCGCAATATGTCATTTTAAGCAATGGGTTTAACGCGAATTTACGCACACAAGAATACGAGCTTTTGAATCATGTACAAACCACTTATTCCCCTAGCAACTAGTCTATTACTTGCCATCGCTAGCGGTGCGTTACACGCCAGTGAAGATGATTTTTCGAAGCCCATTAAAATAGGCTCGAACTCACAGTTTATCGACGGTAAAAATAAAACCGCGTTGTACAAAGATGACGTACTTATTACGCAAGGTTCGTTGGTGATTGAAGCTGACGAAGTGGAGGTTATTGCAACTGAAGGTGGTGGCCGAGAAATATTTATTGCCAGAGGGAAGCCAGCGAGCTATTCGCAGAAACTAGAAGACGGTACTCCCGTATCTGCGAAAGCTAATGAAATACGCTATGAAGTGGTAAATCGCACCATTTCTCTAGCGGGCAATGCTGAATTGAAGCAAGACACCAGTAAAGTACAAGGTGACAACATTACGTTCGATATGATCACTGAGCAACTTCTTGCCACTGGCGGCGAAGGTAAAGATGGTGAAGGTCGCGTAACCACCGTATTTACACCTGAGGTAATTCGAAAAGCATCGTCTAAGAAAGACCAAAAAGATAACGAGGGCAATGAATAGCAATGGCAACTTTGAGCGCTAAAAACCTTGCTAAAGCTTACAAGTCTCGACAAGTAGTCCGCGATGTAAGCCTTTCGGTCTCAACGGGTCAAATTGTCGGCCTTCTTGGCCCTAATGGTGCTGGTAAGACCACCACATTTTACATGATTGTGGGGTTAGTAAATTTAGACAAAGGCAAGATTGAAATCGACGATAACGAGCTTACCCACCAACCTATGCACGAGCGTGCACGCCGCGGTATTGGCTACCTTCCGCAGGAAGCGTCGATTTTTAGAAAATTAACGGTACATGAAAATATCATGGCCATTTTGCAAACCCGTAAAGATTTAAATTCACAGCAGCAAGAAGAAGAAGCCGATGCGCTACTTGATGAATTTAATATTAACCATATACGTAATAGTACGGGAATGAGTTTGTCAGGGGGCGAGCGCCGTCGCGTTGAGATAGCACGCGCGCTGGCAGCAAAACCACAATTTATTTTGCTAGATGAACCATTTGCTGGTGTTGATCCAATATCAGTTAATGATATAAAGAAGATAATACAACATCTTCGCGATAGGGGTATTGGTATCCTTATCACGGACCATAACGTACGAGAGACATTGGATGTCTGTGAAAAGGCGTACATTGTGAGTCATGGCGAGCTTATTGCGCAAGGAACGGCGGAACAGGTTTTGAGTAATCAAAAAGTAAGGGATGTATACCTAGGCGAACAATTCAGGCTATAGTTAATGTAACCGAATTGTCATTTTTCAGTTTCGCTCTGGTATATTCAATTTAGAGCATTTAAATAAGACGTAGATGAAACCATCTTTACAGCTAAAATTTAGCCAACAACTTACCATGACACCTCAGCTTCAGCAGGCCATTAAACTGCTGCAGCTTTCTACACTTGATCTTCAACAAGAGATCCAAGAAGCGCTCGACTCTAATCCACTTTTAGAAGTAGAAGAAGGAAACGATGAGCCGCAGTTAGAAAAGAACAATATCGACAATGATGACAGCAGCGCTGAAGCTACTGCTTCGGCATCGAGTGACACGCTAGAAGCAGGTGATGCATTAGAGAAAAATGATCTGCCCGACGAGCTGCCGATCGACAGTACGTGGGATGAATACTATTCTGCCTCGTCTGCGCCAGCCCCTGGCCCGTCTAATGACGACGAGCAAATATTCCAAGGTGAAACCACAGAAGATATTCAAGAACACTTGTTGTGGCAAATGCGCCTTACCCACTTCTCGGATACCGATCGCGCTATCGCGACAGCTATCATCGACTCTATTGACGAGTCCGGCTATTTAACCGTAACGCTTGACGATATTTTAGAAGCCGTTAACGACGATGATATGGAAGAACCTATCGAAATGGACGAAATAGAATGTGTATTAAAACGCATTCAAATGTTCGACCCTATTGGTTCTGGCTCGCGTTCTCCGCAAGAATGTCTGATGGTGCAGTTACGTCAATTTTCTGAAGACACACCTTGGCTTGTTGAAGCTAAACAGCTAATTGAAGAGTACTCTGACCTGCTCAGCAGTAAAGATTACCGTACGCTAATGCGTAAAAGCCGGTTGAAAGAAGATCAGCTTCGCGAGGCCATGCGTTTACTACAAACCTTGAATCCTCGCCCAGGTAGTGCTTTAGTTACTAAAGAGCCTGAGTACGTTATTCCTGATGTCTCGGTAACCAAGAAAAATGGCCGTTGGGTAGTTGAGCTAAACCCCGACAGTCTGCCAAAGTTAAGCGTTAATCAACAATACGCAGCAATGAGTCGCCGTGCAAAGAACAGTAGCGACTCACAATTCATCCGCTCACACATGCAAGAGGCCAAGTGGTTCATAAAGAGCCTAGAATCTCGCAACGAAACCTTAATGAAGGTTGCAAACTGCATTGTGCAGCAACAAATGGGCTTTTTTGAGCACGGCCCGGAGATGATGAAACCAATGGTGCTAAATGATGTCGCAGAAATGGTAGATATGCACGAATCGACTATTTCACGCGTAACAACGCAAAAATACATGCATACGCCTCGTGGAATCTTCGAATTAAAGTATTTCTTCTCAAGCCACGTTGCAACCGAGTCTGGTGGTGAGTGTTCATCTACAGCGATTCGTGCATTGATCAAAAAATTAGTGGCAGCTGAAAAGCCTAGCAAGCCGCTAAGCGATAGCAAGATTGCTTCATTGTTGGCCGAACAAGGCATTAAGGTTGCTCGGCGAACAATAGCAAAATACCGGGAATCGTTGTCGATCCCGCCGTCGAACCAACGCAAGAGCCTTATTTAAACAGGCTTAATTATATAAGGAAGACGAAATATGCAAATCAACCTTACTGGTCATCATGTCGAAATCACCGACTCTTTGCGTAATTATGTCGATACGAAGTTCAGCAAACTTGAACGTCACTTTGATCACATTTCTAATGTGCATGTCATCCTGAACGTTGAAAAATTAAATCAAAAAGCCGAAGCGACCGTTCATTTAAGTGGCGCTGAAGTATTCGCATCCTCAGAAAATACCGACATGTATGCGGCGATTGACAGCATGGTTGATAAACTCGACCGGCAGGTAATCAAGCATAAGGAAAAACTGAAAAAACATTAGTAGTTAATTGAGCATGGATATACAAGCCATCGTAAGTCTGGACCGCACCGAGTGTGCGGTTCAGTGTAATAGTAAAAAGCGAATTCTTGAGATAATTGCTGATATCGCTGCCAAAAATAATGAAAATATTGACTCGGCAACGGTACTTAATAGCTTAATGTCTCGAGAGCGAATGGGCAGTACGGGTATTGGTAACGGTATTGCATTGCCACATGGCCGTTTAGCGGGGCTTAAGAAAGTGATAGCCATTGTTGTCACCAGTACGCCTGCGATTGACTTTGACGCGATCGACGAAAAGCCCGTGGATATATTCTTCGCCCTGCTCGTTCCTGAAGAGCAGACTGAAGGTCACCTTCAAACCTTAGCCACAGTGGCAGGTAAACTAAACGACAAAGACACAATTAAAGCAATACGTCGCGCCACTACAAGCGACGATATTCTTTCTGCATTGGGTTAATCATATAGCGCCGAAAAACGGTTGAAGTGACGGCGCTACCATAGACAACACATATGCGATATAACCAGAATATGAGGGAGAAATTAGGTGAAGCTGATCATAATCAGTGGTCGTTCGGGGTCTGGTAAATCTGTCGCACTTCGCGCACTGGAAGATTTAGGCTATTACTGTGTTGATAACATTCCGGTAAACCTGCTCCCTACTCTAACTCACACTGTTGTCGATGAGTACGATCAAGTCGCGGTGAGTATTGATGTTAGAAACTTACCTAAGAATCCCGATGATCTCGTTGAGATTTTAGACTACCTTCCTTCATCATGGTCGATGACCATTGTTTACATTGACGCCAGCGATGATGTTTTGGTCAAGCGGTTCAGTGAAACCCGTCGTCTTCACCCGCTTGCAAAGCTTAACAAATCACTTTCAGAAGCAATTAAAGCCGAGTCAGCGCTGCTTGCACCTATTACTGAGCGTGCTGATTTGTACTTAGATACCGATAAACTCACCATTCACCAACTTGCTGAGCTTATTCGCGAGCGAATTCTTGGTAAGAAAAGCTCTCGCTTGGTTTTAGTGTTTGAGTCGTTCGGGTTTAAACACGGAATACCCAAAGATGCGGACTATGTTTTTGACGCACGCTTTTTGCCTAACCCGCACTGGGAACCTGATCTTAAGCACCTCACTGGGCTTGATGCGCCTGTAGAAGTATTTTTAGGCTCACAGCCTGTTGTAACCAAATTCATTTGGCAAATTCAGAACTTAATCACTACATGGCTTCCCCATTTAGAGCGGAATAATAGAAGCTATGTCACGGTGGCAATCGGCTGTACTGGCGGCCAACATCGCTCGGTTTATATCGCGCAAGCCTTGTCGAAAACATTCAGCGAAATACATCCGGATGTACAAATTCGCCATAGAGAGCTCAATCAATAATGACAATTCAAAAAACGCTGACTATCGTCAATAAATTAGGCTTACATGCCCGAGCGGCCACTCAGCTTGTAAAGCTTGCTAACCAATTTGACGCTAAGATTATATTGAAAAAAGGCGATAAAGAGGCTGACGCAAGCAGTGTATTAGGCCTGATGATGCTCGAAAGCCATCAAGGTGAGCAAGTTGATGTCATTGTTGATGGAAGCGATTCTGAGAATGCACTTACTGCAATAGAAGAACTTATCGAAGGCAGATTCAACGAAGATGAGTAATTAGACCTGCCAGCTCAATTGACGAATAAATCAACACTTAGCGCAGTTAGTTGAAAAACCTGCGTAAAACCCACGCGATTGTCATGACATATTCATTATAATTGCGATATTCTACGGCCACTTAGGCTTGATAGCCTGCTCTGTTCATTATTTAACTTGTAGGAATGACGCCTTATGGCAGAAGCGCTTGTTTCTAAATACGTACAAACTCAATTACGGGCACTCAATGCCGCGTTGACCAACGGTCAGTTTGTCTCTGTACGTAAGCTTCTGCTTGAACTACCTCCTTCTGACGTCGCCCACATTCTTGAGTCTAGCCCGAGTAGAACCCGTGACGAACTATGGGAGCTGATTGACGGTGACTTTCACGGCGACATTCTAGAAGAACTCTCTGATGATGTTCGAAACGGAATCATTACCAAGATGCTTCCTGCCAATGTGGTTGATGCACTTGAAGAGATGGATACCGATGACTTAGCAGAAACGCTAAGCAGCCTTCCTGAGCCGGTATTAGCAGACATTCTTGATTCAATGGATGCGCAAGACCGAGTACGCGCCGAGCAAGCGCTATCTTATGGTGAAGAAACCGCTGGTTTCATCATGAACACAGATACCATTACGTTGCGTCCAGACGTAACCATTGATGTGGTTCTGCGTTACATTCGCTTAAAAGGGGAATTACCCGAAAACACCGATACCTTTTATGTGGTCAATAGAACCGACAACCTTGTAGGTATTGTGCCTGTTACCCGTCTACTGACCGCAGACACCGACGACAAAGTGTCTGACGTGATGGACGAGGAATCGGAAGCGATTCCTGTGAATATGCCAGACGATGAAGTAGCCAGCCTTTTCGAGCGCTACAACTGGCTGTCTGCTCCCGTTGTAGATGAAAATCACCGCTTAGTAGGTCGAATTACAATCGATGACGTGGTTGATATTATTCGTGAAGATGCTGAGCACTCTATGATGAGTATGGCGGGCTTAGATGACGATGAAGATACCTTTGCACCCGTTATGCAAAGTACTAAACGTCGTTCAGTATGGCTAGCGGTTAACTTGGTCACCGCGCTAATGGCAGCAATGGTAAGCGATTTGTTTGAAGCCACACTTAGCCAGCTTGCCGTACTTGCCATTTTAAACACAATAGTGCCCAGTATGGGCGGCGTAGCGGGTAACCAAACCTTAACGCTGGTTATTCGCGGTATGGCACTAGGCCATGTTAACGCTAGTAACTCCCGATGGCTTATTACAAAAGAGCTATCCATTGGCTTTTTAAATGGAGCAATATGGGCCGTGCTAATCGCGTCTGTTATTGCGCTATGGAAGCAAGACTATATGCTTGGCGTCATCATCGCCTTTGCCATGTTGGTAAATATGATCGCGGCAGGCCTTGCCGGTGCAACGTTACCTATGATCATGAAGCGTCTTAAAATTGACCCTGCACTTGCTGGTAGCGTGATACTCACTACTATTACCGATGTGGTGGGCATCTTTGCCTTCTTGGGTACGGCAACCCTATTCTTAATTTAATTTTTCATCAATAAATTGTGCGATGCGTTTCACCTAAGCGCTCAGTGCTTTTTGGGTGTAACCATTAATGTTTAGCTTGTAACCTACGCCCCACACGGTTTCTACCAGTTGTCCGCCATTTTCAATGCTATTCACTTTATCGAGCTTCGTACGCAATCGGTTGATGTGGGTGTTTACCGTGTGTTCATAGCCTTCATGGTTATATCCCCACACCTCGCTGAGCAATTGATTGCGAGAAAACACCTGATTAGGATGACGGCAAAAATAATCCAGTAACGTAAACTCCCTAGCGGTTAACGATAATACTTGGCCATTTATGGTTACACTGTGATAGCGTTGATCGACTTTCAAGGGGCCAATTTCAATGCGCTCATCGCTTTCTAGCGACGTCCTTATGCCTTCTTGGCTTGGCATGCTTCGGCGCATATGAGAGCGAATTCGAGCACAAAACATACGTTCGCAAAACGGGCCTGCAAGGTAGTCATCTACGCCTACTTCGTAATAGTCTGCTTCATCAACCGCTTCATCAGCAGGCTCGCCAAGCCATGCATGCCTTTCGCTCTCCACCGCCATTACCCAGCTTTCAGGATTATCTGCCACTAAGCTCTCAATGCGACGAAGGCACATTACACTGCCGTGCGACTCTGCAATAACTAGCGAGTAATGCTGCGCCGCAAGCAGTGACGACGCAGACTGGAAGTTAGAGACCGCGTCGTGCACATAGCCGTGCTTACTCAAGCATTGCGATATGGTTTGTTGAAACTTATTTCCACTGTAGATAACAAGGATCATATCCCGCTCCTAATACGCCGATAAAAGACAAGACCGGACCTGTTACAAATTTATTCCAAGTAAATAACAAATTTTTTAGCCCAATTCACTTTTGAGTAATTTCTAACAGCTCTGTGATTGTTTGAGACGAATCTGTGTGCTTTTTGTGATACTTCTGTGATGAATTGCGCATTTTACTGCCCTAAATTTTTATGCGATCTAAGCCATAAACAAGGACAATAAGATGAAATTCACTAAACTCGCCAGCGCAACCCTACTGTCGCTCGCAACACTTTCAGTAAGCCAAGCGGTTACTTTAGACATTGAAATTACCAATTTAACGCAAGCGCAAAGTTTTACTCCCCGCTTAGTTATCGCCCACGATGAAACAGTAGATGCATTTGAAGTTGGGCAGCCTGCGTCATCAGCCTTGGCGTGGCTTGCCGAAGCGGGCGTTATTGATGACGAACAAAACGCAGATTCGAGCGGCGCCAACTTCGAAGCCGCATTAGGGCCTGTTGATACTGACAATGGCTCGAATACATGGCATAGATTTGGCGGTCTACTTGCTCCGAAAGCAACGCTTAGCTACCCATTTGATACCATGGACAAACCTTACCTTTCGCTACTTTCTATGCTTATACCGACAAACGATGCTTTTGTTGGCATGGACAGCATTGAAATTCCTACTGAGCCAGGCACCTACACATACTACCTAAATGCCTATGATGCAGGTACTGAGCTTAACGACGAATTAAACAGTGCCCGTACTGACGTGGTTGAAGCGGGGACTGGCAATGCATTAGGTGGGTATGGCGTGCCAGGTGTTGCAGGAGGTAGCGCACCGACTCGCATAGTTGATTTAGGTACAGGTGGTACAGGCGTTGGCGCACAAGTGGTTAACGGTGAAATTGAAGACGGTGAAGACGGCCCGGTTCACATTCATCGCAATGCGCTAGGTGACACTGATAACGCCGCTGGCGCGAGTGACTTAGACTCAACGGTACACCGTTGGTTAAACCCAGTTGCACGTGTAGTTATTACTGTTCCTGCATCTTAAGGAGCCAATACAATGAATAATCCAATAGTTAAACTCAGCACATTATTAATGCTCTCTGCATTACTTGCTGCCTGTGGAGATGATGGTGACACAGGCCCAGCAGGTCCACAAGGTGAAGCAGGTACTGACGGTCAAGATGGCGAAGACGGTTTAGATGGTGTAAATGGTAACTCTGCCGTTTATACCGTGCAAATCACTAACCTTACATACTCGCAACCATTTGCACCCGCTGCGGTAATTCTGCATGAAACCGGATACAACGCATTCTCTGAAGGTGCCCCAGCCAGTATGGGCATTGAAATAATGGCCGAAGGCGGCGATCCGTCTATGGTTATTACTGAGGCGATGGAATCTACTGACTTCTTAGACGCTCAAAACTCTGGCGGTATATTAGCGCCCCGTTCTATGGGCAGCGAGCAAACGCTTGTGGTACCAGAGCTTGATGCTGATAATTTGCGCCTTACAGTAACAACGATGCTGGTTAATACCAATGACGCATTTACAGGGCTTAATGCGGCAGATGTAAGCAATATGGCGGTGGGCGATTCAAAAAGCTTTATGTCCGTTACTTGGGATGCAGGCACAGAGGCTAATACAGAAACAGCAGCGACTATGCCAGGACCTGCAGCAGGTGCAGCTGGAGGCGGCGGTGAAGCTGCGGGCTATGATGTGGTAAGAGATGACCTTGCCGACGCCGTTAGGCTTCACCAAGGTGTGGTAACTAGCGCGAACGCTGACGACCCAAGCCGTGAAGGATTGACTACATCGGTGTTAACCGAAGCGCACCGTTTTGACTTCCCAACCAGTCGTGTAGTAATAACTCGAACCCGCTAGTTTACTTTGCGGTTCGTTAATTAAGTATGTACGGAAAACTCAAAAGCGCCCTGTTATTTTCATAATGGGGTGTTTTTTTATGAGGGTACGAACAGTTAATTAAATAGAAGAGAATAAACGAAGGCTTACAGATACTGGAGCTGCATGGGATAGCATCAGTAAGAAAGAATAAAAGCTGGCTTTGTGATGAAGTTAGTTATCACAAAGCCAGATTTAACTGTGTTGCTTTATAAGTTATTTAGCCAATTACTTAATAACCTACTTAATTACTTTGAGGGTAGGCTTACCCTTTTTAGGCGGAACTGGTGCGTCTTTCACATCGCTAGCGTCAGCATCGCCTAACGACGTTGGGCCGTTAGGCTGTGAAACATCTTCAGGCGTCTCGCTTCGCTCTTGCTGAGCTCGTGCCACGTCTTCTTCGGTGGCAAACACGGTACCAGCACCATTTTCTCTTGCGTAAATAGCCATTACCGCTTCACACGGCATGCTTAGTCTTCTAGGTTGACCAGAAAAACGCGCCTGAAATGACAAGCCATCTAAATCAAGAGAAAAATTAACACACGCGCTAGGTGATACGTTTAAAACGATCTGGCCGTCTTTAACGAATTCCTGAGGCACTTCAACCAACTCATTGGTTGCATCTACCACAATGTACGGTGTTAAGTCGTTATCAACAATCCACTCATAAAAAGCCCTAAGTAAATAGGGCTGGTTTGACGTCATAGATGTCATAGTGGGTTGTGGATCTCACGCTCTTGGTCAGTTAATGACGCTTTAAACGAGCTGCGAGAGAAAATGCGGTTCATGTAAGCATTAATTTCTTTGCTGCCAGCACCGTTTAACTCAATACCCAGTGCAGGTAGACGCCACAATAGTGGAGCAAGGTAGCAATCAACTAAGCTGAACTCTTCGCTCATGAAGTAAGGCATTTCACCGAACACAGGAGCAAGCGACAACAACGCTTCGCGCAATTCGTTGCGTGCAGCTTCTACATCACCTTCGCCGCGGAAAATGCGTGCAGCAAGCGAGTACCAGTCTTGCTCAATACGGTGCATCATAAGACGGCTTTGACCACGTGATACAGGATAAACCGGCATTAGCGGTGGATGAGGAAAACGCTCATCAAGGTATTCCATGATGATGTGCGACTTGTAAAGTACAAGTTCGCGATCAACTAGAGTTGGAACAGTACCGTAAGGGTTAAGCTCCAACAGATCTTCAGACAGGTTGCTAGGATCTGTGTAGCTGATTTCAACACCCACACCTTTTTCTGCCAACACAATGCGCACCTGGTGGCTATAAATATCAATTGTGTCAGAGAACAACGTCATTATAGAACGTTTATTCGCGGCTACGGCCATTCAATTTCCTCCGTCGAGAAACAAGTTTACGCTTACCAAAGGCAAGCTTATTACGTTAACTCGTGCTACCTGAACACTCTTGAAACAAGGGTTTTCAGGTAGCACGAGTAAATACCAAAAAAGGGGGCGAGAAGCCCCCTTTTCATATTATACATAAATCTGTGCGATTAGTGCACTTCTCGCCAGTATTCTTTCTTCAGTAAGTAAACAAAAACAAACAATACTGCGATGAAGATAAGTACCCACTTACCGATTTTGTGAGATTCAAGTTTTGAAGGCTCACCTGTGTACTCTAGGAAGTTCACAATATCAGCAACGGCTTGGTCGTACTCGTCAGGAGACATTGAGCCAGTACCGTCAGACTTAATACCTACATAACGCTTAATCATTTCGCCATCAACCATTTGCTCTTCGTATGTACGTGTTGGCGTACCTTGAAGTGGTTGAAGTACGTGCGGCATACCTACTTCCGGGAATACCGTGTTGTTCACACCAAACGGACGGCTTTCGTCAACATAGAAAGAACGCAAGTAGGTGTAAATCCAGTCTTCACCACGAACACGAGCAACAAGCGTTAGGTCTGGTGGCGCAGCACCAAACCATGTTGCAGCTGCCTCTTCAGGCATTGCGCGAGTGATGTAGTCAGACACTTTCTCACCCGTGAACTGCAAGTACTCTTGGCCCAATTCATCAGGAATACCCAAATCTTGGAATGAACGCTGATAGCGCTGATACTTCATTGAGTGACAGCCCAGGCAGTAGTTCATGAACAATTGTGCACCGCGCTGCAAAGACGCCTTGTCGGACAAATCGATAGGCGCTTTGTCTAGGTGCACATTTCCGCCTGCCGCAAGCGCTACGCCAGGTAGGAAGAAGGCTAAAAAGCACATCATTTTTTTCATTTAGAAATCCTCTCTGGCACAGGTTTAGTGTTTTCGTTTTTGCTGTACAAGAACAGTGCGATAAAGAAACCGAAGTACATTACCGTAGCAACTTGCGATGCAATGATTTTCCAGTTTTCTTGTGGTGTACCACCTAGGTAACCTAGGAAAACAAACACAATAGCAAACACAATTAGGTTAACTTTGTGTAGACCACAACGATAGCGCCATGATTTAACGCGACCACGGTCCACCCAAGGCAATGCAAATAGTGCCGCAATTGCACCAAACATTGCTAGTACACCGAATAGCTTGTCAGGTACCGCTTTCAAGATTGCATAGAACGGTGTGAAGTACCAAACAGGGAAAATATGCTCAGGCGTCTTCAACGGGTTAGCAATTTCAAAGTTAGGGTGTTCTAGGAACTTACCGCCCATTTCAGGAGCAAAGAACAACACATAAGTAAACAGTGCTAGGAATACACAGAACGCTACCAGGTCTTTAAGCACAATGTGCGGGAAGAACGGCAATACGTCGTCAGCAATATCGTACTTGCTTGTGTAGTATTCGTGAATTTCATATTTAGTCTTTTCAGACTCAGGAAGTGAACCTTTCTTGTGCTTAATCGCGATACCGTCTGGGTTGTTTGAACCCACTTCGTGAAGTGCAATGATGTGTAGGAACACAAGAATAACAATAACCAATGGCAACGCAATAACGTGTAGTGCGAAGAAACGGTTTAGCGTAGCGCCAGAGATAACATAGTCACCCTGTAACCAGATAACAAGGTCAGGACCAACAACAGGAATAGCGCCAAATAGCGATACGATTACCTGTGCTCCCCAGTAAGACATTTGCCCCCAAGGTAGTACGTAACCCATGAATGCTTCTGCCATAAGTGCAAGGTAGATGAACATACCAAACACCCATAGAAGCTCACGAGGCTTCTGATAAGAACCGTAAATCATGCCACGGAACATGTGTAGATATACCACAATAAAGAACGCTGACGCGCCAGTACTGTGCATGTAACGGATGATCCAACCGTAGTCGATCTCACGCATGATGTACTCAACAGAGGCGAATGCACCTTCTGAAGATGGAACGAAGTTCATGGTCAACCAAATACCAGTAACAATTTGGTTTACCAAAACAATAGTAGCTAGGAAACCGAACACGTACCAAAAGTTCATGTTCTTTGGAGCAGGATATTGAAGAGCGTGCATATTCGCAACGCGCATCATTGGGATGCGTTCTTCAATCCAACCTAGGAAAGCATTCATGTTAAGCGACCTCCGCTTCTGAGCCGATGATAACGGTTGTGTCATCAACGAACTGATAAGGCGGCACAACTAGGTTCAATGGTGCCGGTACGTTTTCAAATACGCGTCCTGCCATATCAAACTTAGAACCGTGGCATGGGCAGAAGAAACCATCTGGAACCCCTTCAACCACTTCTTCGAAAGCGCCATCTTTAAGGTGCTGTGGAGAGCAACCAAGGTGCGTACAAATACCTACAAGAATAAGGTACTCTTCTTTCATTGAACGGAAACGATTTTGAGCAAAAGTAGGTTGCTGCTCAGCTTCAGAGTTAGGATCTTTCAGCTTATCTTCGTGAGTGCCTAGTTCTTCAAGGATTTCAGGCGTACGACGTACAATCCAGACTGGCTTGCTTCGCCACATTACACGTACTAACTGTCCAGGCTCAATCCCGCTGATATCTACTTCAACGTCAGCACCAGCTGCTTTCGCTTTGGCGCTCGGATTCCAGGACGCAATAAAAGGCACAGCAGCACCAACGACACCTACACCACCAACTACCGACGTGGCAACGGTCAAGAACCGACGACGAGTGTTGTTTTCCGGTTGGTTTTCATTGTGTGCAGACTCTGTTGCATCTACAGATACATTGCTCATCCACATTTCTCCAGGTTTGGATAATTATGATGTGTAACCCAAGCTTATACTGGTTTTATCACGCTTGCGTCATGCATCATATGGCTTGTCATGACAACGACCGAACAGCAAAATTTTGCTGGTTTACGAAGTCACGAAAGTTTTCAAAATTTTCGACCGCAAATGATAAAAGAAAAGCCCTTATAAACACAAGGTTTTACTGATATTTAAGCGATAATTTAATTCAAAAGGTGTGTTTAGGTTTAGCGAGGGAAATGCCTAAAATCAAGGTTTTGAAAGATATTTGGCATTATAAGGCCAACAAATTAAACCTTTGTTATGAAATAGGAAGGCATTAAAACGTTATTGTGCGCTAAAGATCATCCCTCCAATTATAACGCAGGCAATAAAAAACCCGGCATAAGCCGGGTTTTTGCAATACAAAAAACGTAAAAATTAACGCTTTGAGAATTGTGGACGCTTACGCGCTTTGTGAAGACCCACTTTCTTACGTTCAACGCGACGAGCGTCACGAGTAACGAAGCCAGCTTTACGAAGTGCTGGACGTAGTGCTTCATCGTACTCCATAAGAGCACGAGTAAGACCGTGACGGATTGCGCCAGCTTGACCGTTAGAACCACCACCTTTAACAGTGATGTAAACGTCAAACTTTTCAGTCATTTCAACAAGTTCAAGTGGCTGACGAACAACCATGCACTCTGTTTCACGACCAAAGTACTCGTCAAGAGCGCGTTGGTTTACTTTAATGCTACCTGTGCCTGGACGTAGGAACACACGAGCAGTAGAACTTTTGCGGCGGCCTGTGCCGTAGTATTGAGTATCTGCCATGTTAATAGCTCCTTAAATGTCCAAAACTTGTGGTTGCTGTGCAGTGTGCTTGTGCTCAGCACCTGCGTAAACTTTCATTTTACGGAACATTGCGCGGCCTAGAGGACCTTTTGGCAACATGCCTTTAACTGCTTTTTCAAGAACCATTTCTGGCTTGTGAGCAATTAGTTTTTCAAAGTTTGTCTCTTTAAGACCACCTGGGTAACCAGAGTGCGCATAGTACATTTTGTCTTGCGCTTTACGGCCTGTAACCGCAACTTTTTCAGCATTGATTACTACGATGTAATCACCAGTGTCCACGTGAGGCGTGTACTCTGGCTTGTGCTTACCACGAAGGCGTAGTGCGATTTCAGAAGCCAAACGGCCTAAAGTTTTGTCTGTGGCGTCTACCACATACCAGTCACGTTGTACCGTTTCTGGCTTAGCAACAAAAGTTTTCATTTTCAAATTCACCCGAATAATATCGTCGTTACTGATTTCTGAACACCAGAAATCACCTTAAAATCAACACAATGACCCCTTCGAGCCGGCTGATTCTTCCACCTTCCCAAAGGTGGGCGTAACTGGGCAGGGCGCGAATTATACAGGAATTGCAGTAAATGCGAACCCCTAAGTAGAAAAAATATGGATAAAATTTCATCATCCGCCGATGACATATCAAGAGAATTGATGTAACGTCGAATCGTTACTTTTGGAACCATCATAAGAATAAATGAATACACCTTACTTTGTAGCTTTACTGCTAATGCTATCTTCCTTAGGCGCTTCGTGCGTGAATGCGAAGGAATTAGTATACACGCGCGCATTTGCTGATGACGACTACGGAAGTTATCACGTGGCAGTGCTAGAAGCCGCGCTTGCAGCTACAAAAGAATTTGGCGAGGTTTCTGTAAAGCCACACCCTCACCCAATGAGCCAAAGCCGCCAACTTGTCACATTATTGAAAGACGAAGCTGATGTTATGTGGGGAGTGACCGATATTGAAAGAGAGCAGCGTCTGCTTGCTATCAAATTTCCACTACTAAAAGGCTATTCAGGGTATCGTGTTCTGGTCATTAACCCTGCTAAGCAATCGCAATTTGACAAGCGGACCACTGACGGAATCAAGCAGCTCACCATGGTCCAAGGTACCGATTGGCCTGACTTAGATGTTCTAAAGTCAAACGGTTACAAGGTGAATGGTGAAGACTGGAGCTTGTGGTTTCAGTCTATGTACGCAATGGTAGACAAAGGTTTAGTTGATGCCTTTCCACGCAACATCATTGAAGTTCACCGAGGTTTAGAAAGGCACGCAGATAAAGCGGTTACACTAGAAAAAAACCACCTGCTTTTTTACCCCAACTACGAATTTTTCTTTGTTAACCCTAATAATTTTGCCCTTGCTAATCGGCTTCGTATTGGCCTAATTAGAATTCTGGAATCTGGCGAGCTCGAGGCTATTTTCAACAGTTTTGATGCTCACCGCAAAGCGCAGACTATCGCCGATGATCATAAACGGCAAATTCATATCTTAGATAACCCCACAATGAGCTATGTACTGCCCTATGCTAGGTGGGATAAACAAACAGACCTTGCTATCAATACCTTGAAGCAAATGCTGTATCAATAAAGCACCGCTTTTCTCTACATACCGACTTTTTCTTTTTGCTGGTGTGTTTTTCTATTTAATCAAACTCATTTTGTTTGGAATTTTCATGACTTTAAAAAAACGTTTCACTACCCTTGCCTTTGCAGGCATCACATCAATCTCGCTGTTTTCTCCTGTTTCAGCGTCTTCTGTTGAACTCCTCGACCTGCAACATCAATGGGCAAAAGTAAACTACCAGCTTGAAGGTGACGCGCAGCTAACTGCATTTAATCAGTTAATTAGGCAAGCGCAGGCTTTTGTTAGCCAATCAGAAAGCAGTGCCGAATCACTAACATGGTTAGCCATTTCTCAATCAAGCACAGCAAGTGCAAAAGGGGGGTTAGGAGCGCTAGATTTCGCTGAAAGCGCAAAAGAGAACCTTGAAAGCGCACTTGAAAAGAACGAAGCAGTACTTGATGGCACTGCACTAACAGTGTTAGCAGCTCTTTATCACAAAGTACCCGGCTGGCCTGTAAGCTTTGGCAGCGATAAAAAAGCACAAAAGCTATTCAAGCGCGCATTAGAAATAAACCCCAAAGGCATGGATCAAAACTTCTTTTATGCTGAGTACTTATTTGATGAAGGTGAATATAGCGAAGCACAAACGCATCTTACATTGGCTAAGAACGCCCCTGAAAAAGCCAATCGTCCTTTAGCAGACAAAAAACGCCGAGAAGAAATTGCTGCGCTTCAAGAAAAATTAAATAAGAAAGCCTAGTAAGGTCATTCCTATTTTCACACAAGGTGGGGCGGAATGCTTTTTGCGCCACTTTGTGCCTTACAAAATCATATGTTCAAAGCACGCTTATTCGTAAGTGAATCAAGGCCTGCATTCACAATGCTTGCAGGTAGGTAATGGAAATGAGATTTAAACGGCAGGTGCACTTGGGCGTGTTACGACAAAATACGCGCCAATACCCATGAATAGGCCAATGCCAATGTATGCTGGAATAGGCATTGAAGAGAATATGCATACAAAAATAAAGCTTAGAAGCATGCTGCAACAGGCAATGCATTTCACTTTTTTTGAAATTGCGCCATGCTTTCGCCACGCCACTAGGCTAGGCCCATACTTAGGGTGCTGAATTAACCAATTTTCAAGTTTTGGAGAAGATTTGGTGAAACAGAACAATGCACCTATTAAAAACACGGTAGTAGGCATAACAGGCAAAAAGGCGCCTACAATGCCTAGCAAGCAGGAAATTAACCCCAGTGATAAGTACAGTGCTTTTGTCATCTAACTACTTTCGCCTCAAATCTATCAAGCTTCTCGAAGGCTTTTTCTAAACTTGCGTTAAACATCAATGTTTTAACTAATTCGCCCTACGAAATAGTATTCGGTTTATTCACATTTAGACTTGCTATAAATCAACCCTACCCTCTAAACATACCTCAAAATGACAAAGATACCACCTCTATGGATTAACTTACTTACCTCGACAGAACAAATCTTGTATTTAGCATTATATAAAATAGCCGTCTTTTGGTCTGAATAAGACAAACTGTATAGAACTATAGATAAATAATAATAAAAACTGTTATCATTTATACTAAAGTTTCACACCTACACATTTCAGTTGTTTACACACACCTCACACTTGGACTTATTTGTAATGAAATATTTAGCCGCGCTAATTGCAGCTTCGTTGACTTCTCCTGCTCTCTCGCAAGATTTAGAAACACCAAAAGATTCAAAGCAAACTCAATCTTCACAATCTGAACAAGTAGAAAGAGTCGTTGTCACTAGCAGAGCACTTAATCTTTACCGAAATGGCAACTCTGCAACGGGTAAGCTTAGCGTAGACCCTCTTAATTCAACCCAGCAGATCACCACAATTAACGAAAGTTTGATCCGCGACCAGGGTGCACGTAACGCAAAAGATATCTATCGTAACATTGCAGGCGTAAGTCAATTCAGCTATGCCGGAGTTACCGCGCGAGGGTTTAGACAAGAAGAGATCTTCTTTGATGGCTTGCGAGGCGATCCATATGTGGGCTTCAACGTTCCGCAACTTTTCAACGTGGAACGTGTAGACTTTTTGAAGGGACCAGCAGGAATGCTCTATGGCCCAGGCGCTCCGGGTGGTTTGTTTAATTATGTTACGAAAAAACCAACGTCAGAGTTTGACGCCAATGCTCGAGTAATAACAGGCTCTCATGCACGTGTGGGAGGCTCTGCTGAAGTCAATGGGGCGCTAAGTGACAACCAAAATGCACGTGTTGGCGTTTTTTATGAAGAACAAGATACGTTTCGCGATAATAGTGATAGCCAAGTTTTTATTCTAGACACTGGCTATACATACGAAATTCAAGACCACCTGTTAACCTTGCAATACACCCACTACTCTCAAGACCTAGGTGGTAATAGGTTGCGAGGCGTTCCCGTTGGCGACAATGGTAACTTCTTAGTCGACCCAGACTGGAACCACAATGAGGCTAGCGACTTTTTGAATTTGCGTTCTGACTCATTCCAGCTTTCACTTGAAGGTCAACTTAGCGATGCTCTCACCTATACCACACGTTTACGCTATATAGACAACGAGCAAGAGCAGAACTATCACGAACCACGTGCGTTAATTGACAGTAATGGTGATGGAAATATTGATCTTGTAGGCCGAGAATTTCGTGACCAGTTACGTGAGCAGGAGCAATTGAGCTTTGGCGCAAACTTTGTCTACACGGGCGAATTGTTAGGAGCCGATCATAGAACTGCGTTTGGTCTAGAACTTTACAAGGGCAAAGAAGACGCAACGCTAGGCGGCACAGCTTTTCAACAAGATTTTGTTCTACGCTACTTAAGCGGCACGTCTTTAGACTCAGATATTGTTCCTTTAAGGCTCACAGCCCCAAATTATGGTAGTACTCAGCCAAATAACTACAACGTTCAATTCAGACCGCTAAGAACAACGGAGCAAACGCGAAATGGCGCGTATGTGCTGAATGAACTAGCGTGGGATAAATTTACGCTTGTTGCAGGGTTGCGATATGACCAATTTGAAGACGAAACGTCAAACGATAGCTTCGACGATTCAAATGTAAGTTACAGAGTTGGGGGTATTTATAAGATTACGCCCAATATTTCACTTTATGGTCAGTGGGCAGACTCTTACGAACCGCAGTCGGTAAATAGTCAACAAGAAGCTGCTGGCGGTCCTTTTGAGCCAACCACTGGCGATATTATTGAAGGTGGGCTTAACGCACAGCTGTTCGATGAAACCACCCTACTGCGATTGGCTGTATATCAGATTACAAGACAAAACCTTCTTCAAAGTACTGGAGAAGACCCTGAAGGCGACGGCATTGACAATGTTGCACCAGTAGGAGAAGTCACCAGTGATGGGTTTGAAGTTGAAGTGATCACAGACATTACGCCAGATTGGATACTAAGCGTTGCATATGGTTACAACGATGCGCGAATAACAGCAGATAACGGTGGTGGCGGAATTGGCAATAGCGTAGGTGATCGCTTTGCTAATGCTCCTCAAAACCAACTTGGCTTTTGGACTCGCTACCAAGTGCCTGAATGGGATCTTGCCTTCGCTTTTGGCGGAAACTACGTAGACTCACAGCTTAGCCTTTCAGGCCAGAACGTAAAATCATATTTCGTTGCCGATGCTTCGATAACTTGGGAAGTAGATAACTACAGCGTGCTTTTTAGAATTGATAACTTGTTCGATAAAGAATATGCCGAATCAGGCTTTATCCAGCGTACAGGGCATTTCCCAGGCAACCCTAGAAATGGTTTCGTTGAATTTACCTATAAATGGTAATTAACGTATCTTTTAGCATTTTAAATTGCCCAGCGTAGTGCTGGGCCTCTTTTTTGGCCAAACGAAAGCGTTTTATGAGTAACGATAGATCAAACCAGCGAAAATACCGAAAGAAACTCTATAACTTACATGCATGGGTAGGTTTTCAGCTCTCTGTCGTGCTATTTGTTATTTTAGCCACTGGTACTATCGCAACCATCTCTAACGAAATAGATTGGCTAGTGTTTAAGGAAATGCGTACGTTTTCCACAGGCAAGCAAGATGTGGAGAACGAAGCAGTCAAATGGACCAACATATACAACGCTGTATTAGACTACGCGCCCCAAGCAAAAATAAAGTCTATTGGCGATATGGGACACGACAACTTTACTTACCGAGTAAGAGCTGGTTTTCCAGAGGGTGGTGACCGTTTTATCCACGTTGACCAATATACTTATGAAGTTATCGGCGATATTTCTACGCTCACTATTCAGCGTTTCTTTCGTGACTTCCACCGCTACCTTTTTATGCCAAATTATTTGGGTTTGCCCACTGTCACCTTCTTCGCGTTCATACTTGCTATTTCGCTGTACACTGGGCTTAAAACTACGAGAAATTGGAAAACAGCTATTACGCGACTTAGGTTAAAAGAAGGTCCAAGGATCCTGTTAAGTGACTTACACAAAGTTTCTGGTCTATGGAGCCTTTGGTTTTTTGTTGTTATTGTACTGACAAGCTGGTGGTACTTATTCGAATTTGGTGCAGCGGTAGCAGGCAATAGGTTTGAACCCAGAGCCCCAAAAGCCAGTGTAATCGCTAATTTTGACCAGACTAATCCTGTCTCATCAACGCAGCTATACCGCGCATTTGAACAAGCACAAAGGGCAATAAACGCCTGGCAGATAACGGGAGTTCAATTTCCCTCTTCAGAGACAGCCCCTATTCGATTTACAGGTTTAGGTAAGAATCCGCTGTTAAGAGAACGCGCGCATAAAGTAGAAGTAGACATAACATCCTTAGATATTATTTGCGTTCAAGAGCCAAACACCATGGAGTGGACAAACTACCTCAATGAATACGCAGATCCACTGCACTTTGGCTACTTTGGGGGGCTCCCGACTAAACTTATTTGGTTTGTCTTTGGCATTGCACTTACTGCACTTTCGGTAACAGGTGTGCTAATGACATGGAAACGCACTAAAACTCATAGGCTTACAAAAGTTCAAAAGCGAACGCTTCCAATATTGCTGCTCGCGTTTGTATTTTTTATCTTTTGGTTACAGCGGTATTTGTAACTACTGAATCACGTCTAATCGTTTGACTTGCTGCCACAGCACTTCCATTTCATCGAGTGATAGGCCCGTTAGCTTATCGCCATTTTGCGCGGCAAGTTGCTCTACCCCTTTGAAGCGTTTAGCAAACTTATTGCTGGCATTGCGAAGGGCGGTATCTGCGTCGACATTGCAATGCCTGGCTAAGTTAACCATGGCAAATAACGCATCACCTATTTCTTCTTCAATGGCTTGCTGGTTATCGTGCTGGGGCTGGTTGCCGAGCTGAGGATTGTTGACGCCTCGACGTTCTGCGACATTGCCATTGATGTTAGCGCCTTCAGATAAAAGCGCCGCTTCTGCCTGATGTTTGATATCCAGCTCTTGCTGAATTTCCTCAACTTCTTCACGCACTTTATCAAGTACAGGTGCCGCATCAGGCCAGTCGAACCCCACTCTCGCACAGGCTTTTTGCAGCTTTTGCGCATACATAAGCGCGGGCATGCCTTTAGGCACATTGTCTAAAATACTGCTTTCAATGCCCGGCCTTTTTGCCGCGCCGTTTTCTTGCTTAAGCCGTTTTTCTTGCGCTTTTATAGCATCCCATTGCGCGTTTAACGCTTTGTCACCTAGCTGTGTTTTCTCTTCGCTTAAATTGCCTTTTTGAGTAAAAACATGTGGGTGGCGACGTACTAGCTTGTCACTGATACTTTTCGCTACGTCATCAAACGAGAACGCACTTTGCTCATTAGCAATTTGAGCGTAAAACACTACTTGAAAAAGCAAATCGCCTAGCTCATCTTTGATATCTTGCATATCACCTGAGGCAATGGCATCGGCCACCTCATAGGCTTCTTCTATGGTGTAACGGGTTAAGCTTTCCATGGTTTGCTTCACATCCCACGGACACCCAAAGTCAGGGTGGCGCAGCTGCTCCATTATTTCGAGCAAGCGTTGCATTTCACTAAACCTAGCTTTGTTTGCGTTTTGCATCAGTCACGCCTTTAAGCTGCCTAATACGAGTGAGGACTTTTGAAACCGTATCGAGGTCCTGCACCTCTATCGATATGGTAATAAGCGCCGTTTGTCTGTTTTTATCAGTTAAACTATTTACGCCTAAAAGCGGCACGTTTTCGTTAGCAAGAACGGTTGTCACGTCGCGCAAAAGCCCGGTTCTATCGTGACAGAAAATGTCGATAGCCGTTTCAAAACCCACTTTAAGTGCGTCAGACCAGTTAACTTCAATCTGCCGCTCTGGATGTTGTGACAACAAATGTTGAAGCTGGTCACAGCTTTCTTTGTGTACGCTCACTCCGCGGCCTTGCGTTATGTAGCCTAAAATGGGCTCTCCAGGTACGGGTTTACAACAGTTAGCCAACTGACTCATTAAGTGGCCAACGCCCTGAACCACCACAGCATCTTTTTTACCCGAGCCCGCTGCGGTCTTGCGAGTTTTCACTTTAGGGCTAATTTCAGGTTCTGGGGCTGGCGGTTCCTGAAGGTGATGAATAAAGTTAATCACCTGCATAACCCGAACATCACCCGCACCGACTGCCGTATACAAGTCGTCTAGCGTTTGTAAGTTAAATTTTTCAAACGCTTCATTAGGCACTTTTGCAGGTAGGTGAGCACGATGTAATTCACGCTCTAGAAGCTCTTTACCCGCAGCAAGGTTTTTATTCCTGTCCTGCTTTTTAAAATACGAGTGTATGGTGGCGCGAGCGCGTGAGGAATGCACATAACCTAACCCCGGATGCATCCAGTCTCGGCTTGGATTCGGCTCTTTGCCTGTGAGCACTTCAATTTGATCGCCGCTTTGTAGCAAGTAAGTAAATGGCACTATTCGCCCATTCACTTTGGCACCTATGCAGCGATGGCCTACGTTACTATGAATGTAATAAGCAAAATCTAGCGGGGTGGCACCTTGTGGAAGGTCAATAACATCGCCTTTAGGCGTGAACACATATACCCTATCATCAAAGACCTGACTGCGCAGTTCTTCAACTAAGTCGCCCGATTCGGCCACCTCTTCTTGCCATGCAAGTATGCGTCGTAACCAGTTAATGCGCTCGTCATACCCCGATTGCTTGCCGGCGCTACCTTCTTTGTATTTCCAATGCGCTGCAACGCCTAATTCGGCATCTTGGTGCATTTTCTGGGTACGAATTTGGATTTCAATAGGCTTGCCTTTAGGGCCAACAACAACCGTGTGAATTGACTGATAGCCGTTGGGCTTAGGTGTGGCAATATAGTCGTCAAATTCGTTGGGCAAGTGCTTGTAGCTGGCATGGACTGTGCCCAATGCGGCATAACAGTCTTGCAAACGCTCGGCAATAATTCGTACCGCACGTATGTCAAACAGCTGCTCGAACGTCAGGCGCTTCTTCTGCATTTTTTTCCAAATGCTGAAGATGTGTTTAGGTCGTCCGTAAACCTCAGCACGAATTTGCTCACTGTCTAACAAGCCCTGTAAGTCACTAACTATACTTTCAATATACTCAGCTCGCTCTCTGCGCTTGCCGTCAAGTTGCTGAGCAATTTGCTTATAGGTGATAGGGTGTAAATAACGAAAAGCGAGGTCTTCTAGCTCCCACTTAAGCTGACCTATACCTAAACGATTTGCCAGTGGTGCGTAAATACTCGCACACTCGCGAGCCACCATAACACGGGTTTCTTCGTCGGCTTTTTTAACCTGTTGAAGTGCACAAATACGCTCGGCCATTTTAATGACAACGGCGCGCACGTCTTCTACCATCGCAAGCAGCATACGGCGTATGCTATCTATGTGCTGTTCATCTGACTTTTCGGCAAAGGCAGAGCCATTCACTTTGCGAGCGTGCAACGACTTAATGGCATCCATTCGGCGAACGCCAACAATAAGGTCGCGAATTTCGCCGCCAAACTCTTCATAAATGTCGTCTTCGCTTAACGCGTGCTGTTCGCAATAGGGAAAAACAAGGGCAGCCTGAAGCGTTGCGTCATCCATATTAAGCTGACACAAAATTTCTACCATTTCCTGACCAACTAATAGTCGCTCAGGAATAGACGACACAGCAGTAAGCTTGTCTTTTGTTTCTGCATTTAGACCAAGACTGTCTAACCACGTTTCAAAGGGTGGCCGGTCGGCTTCGTGGACCTTTCTTGTTGATACCATATCCTTTACTCGTTACTGCTGTGTTCGTGTAAACAAGGCCATCATCTCCATGTGATGGGTGAAGGGAAACATTTCTGCAACGCCTGCTTTTTCCATTTCATAGCCCCCGTCAATCAACACTTTCGCATCTCTTGAAAACGTACTTGGATTGCAAGAAACATACACTATCGTTTTTGGTAGTGCTTTTACAAGCGCGTGACAAACGGTCATTGCCCCTTCCCTAGAAGGGTCTAATAGCACTTTATCAAAACCTTGCTGTAATGACGCTTCCACGTTGTTTTTATCTGCTAAATCCAAATGCAGCCACTCAACGTTTTCAATGCCCTGTTGCTGTGCATTATCTTTTGCTCGGCGCACCATTTCCGCCACACCTTCTACCGCTTGTACCTGTGCACCCGATTTCGCTATAGGCAGGGTAAAATTACCCAGCCCGCTAAACCAGTCAGCAATGCGCTCGCTGGGCTGAGGGTTAAGCCAACCTAACGCTTGGTTAATCATCTTTTCATTAACCACTTTGTTTATTTGAATAAAATCGTTGGCGCTAGGCGAAATTGAGCACCCATTTACCGTATGTATAACCATGTCATCGCCATGCCCTACGCGGCGAATCTGCCCGTGTTTGCTCTCAAGCAGTAAATCTACACGGTGCGCTTTAGCAAACGCTTCTACATCGTCTATAAGCGCTGTTTCAAGGGCCTTGGTGTGCTTCACCACAACTTGCGATACATTGTCGCCCGCGACAAGGCTGATATGCCCTATGTGCCGCGCCGAATCAAACCCTGAAAGGATGTCTCGCAAAGGGCCTATAATGGACGAGAGCGGGTCGACCAGTATAGGACAGGTCTCTACATTCACAACTTTATTACTATTAGCTTCACGAAACCCTAGCCTGATGTTATCTGGATTACGGGCGTCAATAGCCAATCGTGCTTTTCTGCGATACTGAGGACGAGGCCCTTCAAGTGGTGCTTGCCATGCATCTGGTTTCATACCCAATTGACGTTCCAGCATCACTTTTAGGGCGTTGTCTCGTTGTGCTAATGCGGCGTCTGCGTTTATATGCTGTAGCTGACATCCTCCACACGCTTCAAATACGGGGCAAAAAGGCGCTTGCCTTGCTTCACTTAATGTGTGGATTTTGGCTGCTTTGGCGCTCACAACTTTCTTCTTACTTGTTAGTACCTCTATTTCGCAGGTTTCTCCAACAAGAGCGCCTTCCACAAAAACCATTGGGTTGCCACGCACAACGCCTTGCCCCATCCAGTCTAAGTCTTCAATAGTAACGGGTTCTATGATTTGGTTTTCATTGCCTTTTGTCGACTTACTACCCTTTCCAAAGCGCAGCCCTGCAACCTGTGCATTTGCACTGGCATTGCCTTTTTTAGAGGCACCACGTTGAGTGCGAGGCGTTGAGCCTTTTTGCTTACTGCGCGATTGTTTAAAAAGGTTTGCCAAAAGAGACTCCGGATTCTTGCTTTACGAGATTTGATGTTATTCGAGCACGTTGACCTTTAATGAGCATAAAAAGCCCCACGCGCCCTTAAGATTACTAAAAGTTCGTACCTCTTACATGCGTTTCAGTTGGCGTGTATTTATTGAGTACGCTTAGTTAAATTGGGCCTTGCTGGTAATACTACCCGGGCGTCACCTACCTACGCCTTTATGCTATTACGTGAATGCTGCTTACGCGGTTAATGTTTTACACTGCTAGGCTGTTTCAAGTATAACGGTAGCAACGGCATAATGCTGTTCATCTGAAATACTCACTACGCTGCGGACAATACCTCGAGTTTGACACATAGACGCGAATTCACCAGAAAAGTGGAGCTCTGGCGCACCCAGCTCGTTATTGCGTACTTCTATATGCTGCCAGCTAATCCCGTTTCCTATGCCTGTGCCTAGGGCTTTCACCGCCGCTTCTTTGGCGGCGAAACGTTTCGCTAAAAAACGTATCGGCGTAGCGTGTTCGCTAAACTGCTGCCACTCTGTAGGCGTAAGTACTCGCTTGGCTAAGCGTGCGTTTGCCTCGCCGTCTTTTCCAAGACGAGCAATCTCTATTATGTCAGTCCCCAGCCCTGCTATCGCCACGCTACATTCACCTTTAACCTTTTACCCTATTCTTTTTTGAACGGGCTTTTTAGATACCTGCTCGTGCTTCAAGCATAAGCTTACGCATATCCGCAACCGCCGTGTGAAGACCGTCGAATGCAGCGCGAGCAATAATAGCGTGACCAATGTTAAGCTCGATAAGCTGTGGAATTGCCGCAATTGGCTTAACATTGTGATAATGCAAACCGTGCCCTGCATTTACCTTTAAGCCCAAACTGTCAGCATACTCGATACCTTCGATTAGGCGAGCTAACTCTTTTTGCTGCTCTTCTTCGCTAGTTGCTTCAGCATACTGGCCTGTGTGAATTTCAATATAAGGCGCGTTACATTCAGCCGCAGCATCAATTTGTGCCTTGTCCGCATCAATAAACAACGATACTAAAATATTTGCGTTAGCGAGTCTGTCACACGCCGCTTTGATATTGTCGAAATTTCCTGCCACATCAAGGCCACCTTCAGTGGTAAGCTCTTCGCGCTTTTCTGGCACTAAGCAGCAGAACACGGGTTTGACTTCTTCTGCAATGGAAAGCATTTCGTCGGTAACTGCCATTTCTAGGTTTAAGCGCGTGTTTATGGTTTGCGCTAAAATGCGCACGTCGCGATCTTTAATATGGCGGCGGTCTTCACGTAAATGAACCGTAATGCCATCAGCACCCGCTCGTTCAGCAATATCTGCTGCATGCACCGGATCTGGGTAATGCGTACCTCGCGCGTTGCGAAGCGTTGCGATATGGTCGATATTAACGCCTAATAAAATCGTGCTCATTTCACCACCTAGCCTAGAAGAGCAAAAAGAAGCGTGCTCTTAGTGTTTATAAAATTGATTAAAGGCGCTATCACGCCATTAAATTTAAGGCGTAAGCTCGCCTTTTAAGATTGCGCAAGTGTAGCAAATTTTTTTATATAACGTGCTGTTTAAGCGTTTGAGTTAAGAGAAAATAATTTAAGGGGCTGGCATCGATAAGGTGCTTTGAGCAAAAAAGAGACGAGCATTTTAAAGCGTCGGCATCAGGTATCACTGACGAGGTTTGGCCATAAATAGCTCTCGGCTTTTTAGTGGTTTGTCGCCAATGAGAGGTTTTAGAAGATCGCGACAAAGCACCTTCGCTACTTTTTTGCTCAGCGGGGTGAACTCGCCCTGCGATAAACTTAACAGCGCTTTGCCGGGAAAGCCCCGTATACCTCTGGTGCCTGCTAAATCATCGGGCAACCGGACAAACCCTGCATCTATCTGAAAATTATAGCTACCGCTCTCTTCAATAGGCATTTCGTATTCTACGTCTATGGTGAAATCAGGTAATAAGCCCATCTCATCAAGCAAGGCAAACTCGAACTGCCTCAGGGTTACTTCTATGTCTTTTTCGTCGCGAAGCGATAACAATGCGTTCTCATAAGCATGATGAACACCATCACTGGCAAGACCCGCCGGCATTATTCGATTTGTTAACTCGTTCACGTACATGGCACAAAATAAAGCGGTGCCTACAAGGTTGATGGAGGGTGAAACGCTTTCGACATGTCGTAAGTTTTTTAGCTCTGATTTTCCGCTTAGCTGTAAACGAAGATGCTGAAAAGGTTGGAGTAAGCTTTTCTTGTCAGATTTACTGTTCTTTACGCCCTTCGCCACCGCGCTTACACGCCCCTCTTCAAGGGTAAAAAAGTCAACAATATAGCTGGTCTCCCTGTAAGGGCGTCTATGCAGAACATAGGCATTTAACCATTCGTTATTCATTGTTGCTCACTGTGTTTTCAATTGCGATGGCCAGTATTATTAGCTGCGCTTAATTCTCACCACTTTCATGGTTTCAAACTCAATACCGGCCACGTCTTCAACGTGCCTGTAGTAAGTTACATTGACTCGCGCGCCTTTTAAGCTTTGGTACTGCTGTTTACGTCGATAAATAAATGGAACGTCAATGCCTTCTAGCATGATGGTGTGGCGAATCCAATCGCTGTCTTTCTCTTCACGTTGCACATGAGAAATAACTTTAGCGTTGTCGGTTTGGTTAAGTTGATTGTGCTTCTCAACCAACTTTTGTCTTTCGCTTTTCACCTTTTTACCTGTCGTCTTTTAATAACTTTTATGTTTACTTAACGTTTTATGAGGCTACTTTAACTCTGTTGTATTTGAATGAAGCCCACACATCACACCAATGCTTGATTCTTGCATTCGGCTTTCTTTCAAACAACATCGCTGCGCATTATATTGCTTCTAATTGCTCAACAATAAGCTGCACGGTTTCTTGCCCTCTAAACACGTTAATATCAAGGCGGTAAGCAATACGCACATGCTTAATCATGGCATTAGGCCACGCCGTTAAATCAACATTAAATGCAATGGCATCTACTTCGTTAGCGCCGTCACACTTTAGCACCATTTTAAGATGCTTTTGACCCACTAAACGCTGATCAAGAAGGCTAAACTCGCCATCAAATAACGGTGACTCAAACCCTTGTCCGAACGGGCCAGCCTGACGCAGTAAGTGAGCAAAAGGCAAGCACAGCTCATCTGAAGACAAATCACCGTCGGAAAGCAATGCGTGATTACCATCTAGCTTTTCCATGTGCGAATGCGCCACTTCAACAAAAGCTTGCTCAAAGTCTTGAAGCTTTGCTACAGGTAAACTTAGCCCTGCAGCCATAGCGTGCCCGCCAAATTTATCGATAACACCAGGGAAGCGCGTGTTTACTTCATCCAATACATCACGAATGTGTACGCCAGGTATGGAGCGCGCCGAACCTTTAATGATAGTGTCGTCCTGATGAGCAAACGCGATTACCGGCTTAAGGTATTTTTCTTTTAAACGCCCTGCCACAATACCGATAACACCTTGGTGAAAGTCTTCACGATAGACAACCAGAGCGCTTGGCATATCCCCTTCGTCTAGCGCCATTTGCTCTAAAACCATTTCAGCTTGCGCTTTCATTCCGGTTTCAATTTCACGACGCTCTTTGTTCAGCGCATCTAGTTCAGCGGCAATCATTCGCGCTTGAATTGTTTCTTCTTCTAGCAAGCATGCAATACCCTGAGACATATCGTCTAAACGACCAGCTGCATTTAATCTTGGTCCAACAACAAACCCCAAATCGGTTGATGTTAAATGGGCGCAGTCGCGATTCGCCACCTCGACCAATGCTTTAATTCCAGGTCGACACTTTCCTGCGCGAATTCGCTGAAGCCCTTGGTGCACTAAAATGCGGTTATTTTTATCAAGCACTACCACATCAGCAACCGTGCCCACTGCAACGATATCTAACAGTGACGCCAAATTAGGCGGTGCGATACCAGTGCTTTCGAAATATCCCTGTTGCTGCAGCTGTGCTTTGAGGGCAAGCATAATGTAAAAGGCCACGCCTACCCCGGCTAAGTTCTTAGACGGAAAGTCGCAACCTGGTTGGTTAGGGTTCACTATCGCATCAGCTGGTGGTAAAACATCGCCTGGTAAGTGGTGATCAGTTACAACAACCTGAATGCCTAGTGATTTGGCGTGCGATACACCATCAATACAAGATATACCGTTATCCACGGTAACGATAATTTCTGCTCCCTGCTTTGCCGCTTCATCGACAATAGGCACGCTCAACCCGTAGCCAAAGTCGAAACGGTTTGGCACTAAAAAATCAACGTTGTGATAGCCCATGGCGCGAAGTGCCAAAATGCAAACCGACGTACTAGTTGCGCCGTCAGCATCGAAGTCTCCCACAATAATAATGCGTTTATTCTGCTCTACCGCCGTTGCAAGAATGCTTGCAGCTTGGGGCATACCTTTAAGTGCATTGAAGTGCGTAAGTCCTTTTAGACCGTTTTCTAAATCATCAACATTCGCAATATTGCGACCGCGATAAATTCTATCGATAACAGGGTGTAAGTCGGAACTTAGCGAGGCGCCGGAAACTTCGCGGCGAACAATAGGCAAAATCATGAAATACCACTAACCAAAATTGTAACTGCAACTGACAATACGCAGTTAAACGAGCTTAAATGTTTTGAACTAGACGCTCAGCGACGCGCTGCATTTTTTAATACCTACCACAGCTTCGCTGTTATAAGCGCCAGTTGAAAACCATCTTGATGAATTAAGGCGAAATCATACCCTAGAAAACGAAAAAACGCACAAAGCGTGCGTTTTTTCATTAGGTACACTAAGCGCTATTCCGATGCTTCTAGCGCTTTAGCTAACAAGGCTGCCGGCTGATAGCCAGGAATAAGCGTGCCATCTGGAAGCACGACATTAGGTGTGCCATTTACCCCTAGTTTTAGACCCAGCTTGTACTGCTCGGCCACTTTATTTTTACAGCTGGCACTTGCCACTTCACTGCCAGCTTTGGCTTTAGTAAGCGCTCTTTGTGGATCTTTTGCACACCACACTGAAACCATCTCGTCGTAGTTTTCGCTGTTTAACCCAGAGCGCGGAAATGCAAGGTAGTGAACAGTAATTCCCGCATCGTTTAGCTCATCAATTTCTTTATGAAACTTTCGGCAATATCCGCAAGAAATGTCGGTAAACACACTGATTTCGTGCTTCTCGTTCTTGGCTTTGAAGGTAATAGACGATGATTCCATCTCTTTTACACCTTCTTTGCGTAAGCTTGAAAGCGCAACCTCTGTTTCATTACGCATTTCTTCATCTATGTTAAATACACGAGCTTGAAGTAGATATTGACCGTCTTCACTGACGTAAAACAAGCCACGATCTGTAGATACTTGAACTAGACCTGATACAGGAGAGTCGGCAATGGTCTCTACATCTAACCCAAGCATAGAAGTTAACTTGTCTCGGATAGCGGATTCGTCAGCAGCTTGTGCGCTAAGGCCTAACAAAGAACCTGCTGCGACAACACCTGCTAACAATATTTTCTGTACTGCTTTCACTAAAAATCTCTCCGTTGTGCCGTTGTTGGCTGCTGTGGGGGTGCTCGAAAAAGACGTTAACGCTTAAAACAACCACCAAAAGTCTATTACTTGTTATCTATCAGACCGCAAAATTTATCAAAAAATTGCATACTAAACGTAATTTTTTTGCTCGAAATTAAGAAGCCGTTGTGGTTACATCGTAACACACAGACCATCATTTAATACACGCCAATACTGAGCCTCATCGTGCAGAGCACTCAGCTTGTAGCATTCATAGCTTGCAGTAGCTTTGTAAAATGCTACGCGTGCCTTACCCCCTTGGATGGTGACTGTGAATAAGGGTCTGAAGTCGCTCGGTGGCAACGTGCGTATAAATTTGGGTGGTAGAAAGATCGCTATGGCCCAACAACATTTGTACAACACGTAAATCTGCACCATGGTTAAGCAGGTGAGTGGCGAACGCATGCCGTAACGTATGAGGGGATAAGTGCTGTTCAATCCCCGCTTTTACCGCATAGTATTTTATGCGGTGCCAAAACGTTTGGCGCGTCATTTTTTGTCCACGTCGACTTAAAAAAACCACGTCAGATGTCTTGGTGGCCAAAATCGGGCGCGCTGTTTTAATATAGGTCAGCAACCACTCAATGGCTTCTTCCCCTAACGGCACTAGTCGCTCTTTGTTTCCCTTACCTACCACTCGCACAACTCCTTGCTGAAGACTTATTTGATCCATCGTTAGGCCAATCAACTCACTCACGCGAAGGCCCGTTGCGTAAAGCACTTCGAGCATGCTTTTATCTCTGCACTCAATGGGGTCATCTGTCAGCGGTGCGTTTAGTAAATCTTCAACTTGTTGTTCGCTAAGTGATGACGGTAGCGCTTTGGGCGTCTTAGGGTTAGACAACGCCGATACGGGGCTGTCTACGCGAACTTGCTTGCTAATTAAGTAAACGTAAAAAGCGCGAATAGCGCTCAAAGCTCGTTGGGTGCTGCGTGTAGAAAGCCCTTTATCATGGCGATGAGCAAGGTAGTCCTGCAGTTGCTCGGTAGTAACCAACGCAATATCTTTTGTTCCTTGGTTATTACAAAAAATAGCAAGCTTTGTAAGGTCAGTGCGGTAGCTTTGCTGCGTGTGCTCCGATAGCCCCTTTTCAAGCCAAAGCATCTCAATAAATCCGTCTATATGCGACTGACTTGCCGCAGGCACATAAGTAAGTTCACGCTGAGTCTTCGCCATCTAGAAACCGCGCTTTTGCTTAATAAGCTCGTAAGCCGACTGAATATCTTGAGCTTTTTTCTTGGCAATCTCCATTGCCTGCTCAGGTAATCCTTTCGATACCAATTTGTCTGGGTGATGTTCAGACATGCGCTTTCTGTACGCGCGTTTAATTGCCTTTTCATCATCAGACGAGGCAACACCTAAAATACGATATGCATCATCTAAACTCTGTTGCTCGGAATAGGCAGACTGCTGCCTTGATTGGTTATGCTGATGCTGTCCTGCTCCAGAATGGGCGCGCTGGCCTGAACCAGAATGCGCCCGCTGCCTAAAGCGAATTTCAGCTTCATACATAGAGATAAGGTAATCTAGATCGCGGCGTCTAAACCCTAGCGGCTTTGCAACTTTTTCAAGTACGTTGTACTCAGCTTGCGAAAGCTGACCGTCTGCAAACGCGGCTTGGATAAGGATTTCCAGGAATACTTGAAGAATATCTCTTCTGCCATGACTCGCTTCGTAAAAACCTTTTAATGTATCGATTAACGGAAAGTCTCGTGCTTTTCCTTCTCTAAATGCGTCTTGCGCTTCTCGTCGAGCGTCACCTGTCAAACGCATTTCATCCATTAATGCCGTGGCTATTTGAATTTCTCTATCTGTCACCTTGCCATCAGACTTAGCAAGGTGGCCCAACGCGCTAAACAGACTATGAAAGAAAATAGCTTGCTGCTTAAGGTTGTCTTGGTCAGCAAAAAAGCGACCAAAACCGCCAAGTTGATTAAAGTCTTGACGGTAAGCTTTATCAAAAAAGTGCCCGACTAACAGCCCTAAGATTGCCCCAGGTATTTTTAGAAACATAAAGCCGAATAAGGCGCCGAGGATTTTTCCCCAAATTGACATCGCGTCATACTCCGTTAGTGCACTGTATTAAAGGTTGCTATCTTGGTTGGCAAAACACACTATATAAAACTGTGTTAGGTACAACATCATATCAACAAATAAGTAGGTATGTGCGTCTCAAATTCAAGAAGGGTACGGTGATATTTGTTTCGCTGTTTGATACTTTGGCTGTATAAAAGTGCATTTTTTTGTTTGAATGGTTGGTAATTGCGTCAGAAGTGCTTAGAATTGAGCGCTTAAATATTTGGTAACAGTGAACAAACTATCATACTACCTCTGTGTGTAGGCTCTTATGTGCGCAATACATAGGCTTTTACACAGCTAAATTAATAGTAGAACCACTGGTTTTTTAAACGTTATGTCGAACTAACCGAGACGCACGTCGTCTTATTTGGGTTTAAAAACAACATATTACAAAACAGGCCACCCATAAACGCATGAAAAACACCTGCGCCTTGCTTGTTTCCGCGACTCTTTTGCCTACAGTCGCGTTTGCACAGGAAACGACAACTTCAAATTCTAATTCAGTATCAAATGCGGCTCCTCTTGCATTTTGCTCGGTCGAACCTGTTACTTTTAGTAGCCAAGCCCTGATGCCGAAAGGTCAAGTTAAGGTCGAAGCGAATCGGACTGAAATTATTCAAGATACCGTTGCATTGTTTTCGGGGAATGTCGATATCACTTCAGACACAGCTGTAATTAGTGCATCCCAAGCACAAATAAACGGCAGCGGGCGCGACCTTATTGCAAAAGGTGATGTGGTTTATCAAGACGCGCAACTGAAAGTTGAAAGTGACGCAGTAACGCTTCGCTCAGAAGAAGAGCGTTTAGAAATGCAGAATACGCGCTACCAGCTTACAGGGTTTGTAGGGCAAGGGGCAGCTAAAGACATCGTTTTAGATACCGACACGGGTATTGTACTAAAAGATGTGAGTTTCACCACGTGCCCAGAGGGCGATGAAGACTGGCTAATTCGCGCCAGTGAAATAAGTTTAGAAAAGGGTACAGTGTGGGGACAGGCAAAACACACCCGCTTCTACGTTGCTGATGTTCCAGTGTTTTATTTGCCATATTTCGCATTTCCAGTTACCAACGAACGCCAGACAGGATTGCTGTTCCCTGAACTTACCAGTTCAAGAAGAACAGGGGTTGACTATACCCAACCTTTTTATTGGAATATTGCCCCTAACTACGACATGACGATATCCCCCCGATTGATGACGCTTCGTGGTGTTCAGTTAAATACAGAATTTCGATATTTAACAGAGCGCAGCCAAGGCACAGCATATGTTGAATATTTGCCTAGTGATTCCGATATCGAAGGTAACCCAGACCGATATTTTTACCGCCTAGAGCACCAAGGTCTCATTGGCGATAATTGGTTGCTAAATATTGATTTTAACGGTTTAAGTGATGACAACTATTTAAATGACCTAGGCTCTGATTACTACAGTCGTGCCGACACCCACCTTTATCGCACCGTAGGCTTAAGCTACTATTCTCAAAACTTAGCTATAAATGTACACGTTAAAGATTTCGAAGTACTTGGTGATACCGAAGATAGTTATCGCGCGGTGCCAGAGATTAAAATTAGCTACAATAAAGCGCTGAGTAAGTACCTTGAATTCAATGTCGATTCCGAAATAGCGCATTTTGACAACACCCTAGACACAGCGCCTACCGCTACACGTTTTCACGTTGCACCTACGTTATCAGTACCACTGCGCGCTGCTTGGGGTGAGCTTGTCGCAGAAACTACGTTGTTCCAAACGGTTTACCAACAAGACAATGTTGAAGGGACCAATTTAGAAGAAGACGTTGAGCGTACTCTAGGTCAGGCACGTCTTTATGGTGCTTTATACTTCGAGCGAGATACCTCTTGGTTTAGCGATGACATGTCAATGACATTAGAGCCTAAGGTGCAATACCTTTACACCTCTTTTGAAGACCAAACCGCTATTGGTTTTTACGACTCTACACCACTATTAACTGACGTAGAGGGGCTATTCAGGGGCCAGGAATTTACAGGCCTTGATAGAATAAACGACAACAACCAAATTACCCTTGGTGCGACCACGCGTATACTTGATAAAAACAATAGGGAACAATTTGTTCTTAGTGTTGGTCAGATATTCTACCTTGAAGATAATAAAGTGATTGCGGCCACAAAAAACCAAGACCGTTCAGCATTAGCGGCCGAAGTAGACTGGCGCGTTAATAAGAACTGGTTCCTTCATTCCGACGTGCAAGTGACCACTGAAACAGAAAAAGTGGACTTAAGCAGTGTGGGTATTGAATACCGAAAAGACGCGTCGCGCTTTATACAATTAAGCCATCGTTATGTTCGCGACCTCAGTGGCGAAACGATAAACCAAATTGGTGTTTCAGCAAGCTGGCCTATTTCAGAAAACTGGCAATGGGTTGGCCGTTCATACCGAGATTTAGAACGTAGCAGAAGCGTTGAAACCTACGCAGGCATTCAATACGAATCGTGCTGTTGGGCGGTAAGACTCGTTGCGCAAAGAACGCTAAACAACCGCTTTAACGAGCGTGGTGAGCAAACAACAGACGACTTCGATTCGGGTGTATCGCTTCAGTTTATCTTTAAAGGAATTGGTTCGTCAGGAACCCAAAGAAGCATGCTGCAAGACGGTATGTTTGGCTATCGCCAGCCTTATAGTTTAAATTAACCCGCAATTGAGCGCTTAAAGTCGCTTAAATGCAATTAACCAATAATAAAAGAGTGTGTATGAAGTTCATTATCCGTGCATTGATGTTAGGTGCCCTACTCTCGTTTAACAGCGTTGCGCAAGAAGTCTCGCTTGACCGTGTTGCTGTAATTGTTGACCAAGGCGTAGTGCTTGAGAGCGAAATCGAGGCCCTTGTACAAGATGTAAAACGCAACGCAGCAGCTAATAATCAGCAGTTACCTTCAGATCGTGCGCTTCGAACACAAGCTATTGAGCGCTTAATCACTAAAAGCCTTCAATTGCAGATGGCTGAGCGTATGGGTATTCGTATTAGCGATCCACAGCTAGAACAAACCATTAGCAACATTGCAGCTAACCAAAACGCCACCCTAGAGCAACTTCGTATGCAATTGGCGGCAGAAGGCATCTCGTACGACGACTACCGCGAAGACATTCGTGAGGAAATTATTATGGGCGAAGTGCGCCGTGCCAACGTGCGCCGCCGTGTTTACATCACTCCTCAAGAAATAGACACGCTAATCGATTTAATGGAACAACAGGGGGCTGAACAAGCAGAGTACCGCCTTGGACATATCCTAATTGGCTTCCCGTCTGAACCAACTGACGAAGATATTCAAGCTGCACGTGAGCGCGCTGACAAAGTAATCTCACTGTTAGATTCAGGTTCTGATTTTGCCAAAATTGCCATTGCGTCATCATCTGGTAATGAAGCACTAGAAGGCGGTGACATGGGTTGGCTAAACATTAACGCCATGCCTACGCTATTTGCTGAAGCGATTCAAAACAAAGACAAAGACGCGCTTGTTGGCCCAATTCGAAGCGGTGCTGGTTTTCACATTCTTAAAGTGCTTGATACTCGCGGTATTGAAAAAGTAACTGTGGAAGAAGTTAACTCTCGTCACATCCTTATTAAACCATCTATTATCTTAAGCGAAGACAAAGCGAAAGAAATGCTTTTGCGCTTTAGAGAAGACGTTAAAAACGGCGACGCTGAGTTTGCAGATCTTGCCAAAGAGCATTCAGAAGACCCAGGCTCTGCACTTCGCGGTGGTGAACTAGGCTGGACTGACCCTAACAACTATGTACCTGAGTTCAAAGAAGCACTAGCACAACTTGAGCCAGGCGAGTATAGCGAACCGGTTCGTTCAGTTCACGGTTGGCATTTAATTCAGCTTATCGATCGTCGTATCGACGACGCCACCGACAAGCGTAAAGAAGAGAAAGCATCGCAGCTTATTTTCAATCGTAAATTTGCAGAAGAGACAGAGAACTGGATCCGCGAAATGCGTGATGCCGCCTACGTTGAAGTAGTTGAATCATAAATATTAAGAGATTAATGAGTACACCAATTAAAATAGCAATAACGCCGGGAGAACCGGCTGGTATCGGGCCAGATTTAATCATTAAACTGGCACAAGAGGCATGGCAAGCGCAGCTTGTCGTGTTTGCCGATGCCGATATGCTTAAAGCTCGAGCGGCCGCTTTGGGGCTCCCGCTAACGCTAATCAATTACGATGCTAATAACCCGCAGGTACAGGCTGCGGGTTCATTGTTTATAAAGCAGATAGATAAATCGGTTGAAGTTACGCCAGGCACGCTTGATAGCGAAAATGGGCTGTATGTTGTGGAAACCTTGCGCCAAGCTTGTCAGGCAAATATAGATGGCGACTTCGATGCGGTGGTAACAGGCCCTGTTCACAAAGGAATTATTAATAAGGCGGGCGTGTCGTTTAGCGGTCACACCGAGTTTTTTGCCTACCAGTCAAACACCATCGATGTTGTCATGTTGCTGGCTACTGAAGGCCTAAACGTAGCACTCGCTACAACGCATATTCCTCTTGAGTACGTATCAAAAGCGATAACACGTGAGCGATTACACAAAGTCATTCACATTATAAATACCGACCTTAAACTTAAATTTGGTATTAAACAGCCGCATATCTACGTGTGTGGTTTAAACCCTCACGCTGGTGAAGATGGTCACATCGGTACCGAAGAAATTCATACCATAACTCCTGCGCTCAATGAGCTAAGAGAAGAAGGCTTAAATATTACAGGGCCTCTGCCCGCAGACACCATTTTTCAGCCCAAATACTTAGAAAATGCCGATGTGGTACTTGCTATGTATCACGACCAGGGTCTTCCCGTGCTAAAATACAAGGGTTTTGGGGCATCAGTGAATATTACACTAGGGTTACCCTTCGTCCGCACCTCGGTAGATCACGGTACCGCATTAGATTTGGCCGGTACAGGTGAAGCCGACGCAGGTAGTTTCAGAAAAGCATTGGAAAAAGCCATTGAGCTTGCACATCATCAACAATGAGTAAAACACATTTAGGCCATACGGCCAGAAAGCGATTCGGTCAAAACTTCCTTCACGATGACTATGTGATAGGTAAAATTGTTGCGGCCATCGCACCAAAAAACGAACAAAACTTGGTAGAAATTGGACCAGGTTTAGGTGCACTTACAGACCCTGTTTGTGAAGAAGTTGACGCGCTTACGGTTATCGAACTAGACCGTGACCTTGCTAAACGATTGCGACATCATCCTTTTAACGGCGATAAGCTGACTGTTATTGAGCAAGACGCAATGACAATGGATTTTGGTGCGCTGTGTAATGAGATGCCGATAAAGGATAAGAAGCTTCGCGTGTTCGGCAACTTGCCTTACAACATTTCTACACCACTTATGTTTCACCTTTTCGACCATGCGCATTGCATTGAAGATATGCACTTCATGCTTCAAAAAGAGGTGGTTAACCGCTTAGCTGCTGGACCTGGGTCTAAAAATTACGGAAGACTTTCTGTAATGGCGCAGTACTATTGCCACGTCATTCCAGTGTTGAATGTTCCTCCGGGTGCCTTTAAGCCACCGCCGAAGGTTGACTCTGCGGTAGTGAAACTTGTTCCGCACCAAGCTCCGCCTGTTGAAGTAGAATCGGTGAATACACTAGAACGCGTTTGTGCTCAAGCTTTCAATCAGCGCCGCAAAACCATTCGCAATTCATTGAAAGATTGCTTGAGTGAAGATGAAATTCGTGAGTTAGGTATTGACCCGACCTGTCGCGCTGAAGTGCTTTCACTTAACGATTTTGCAACATTAGCTAATGCTATGTCTGCAAAAGAGAGCCAACAAGAACAATAGGCGCTCTATGGATGTACTTGATATTCAGGTGCGGGTGAAAACCCGCCACCTGCCAGAACACTTACCCTCAGATTCCAAACAATTTGCTTTTGCCTATCACATCACTATCGAAAACAATAGTGAGCATACGGTGCAGCTTCTTAGCCGCTACTGGAAAATAACCGATGCAAATGGAAAAACATCTGAAGTTGAAGGCGATGGCGTTGTAGGTAAACAGCCTATACTGAAAGCTGGCGAACATTTTGAATATACCAGCGGTGCTGTCATTGACACACCCGTTGGCAATATGGAAGGCTATTACGTTATGGAAATGGAAGGCGGTGAGCGCTTTCGTGTTCCAATTAGTGTATTCCGCTTAGCTATTCCAAGTATACTTCATTAAGGATTTTATGCCCCAAGGTAACACCTACGTCATCGGCGATATTCAGGGCTGCTACAACGGTCTTCGTCGCATTTTAGACAAAGTAAAATTTGATGAAAATAGTGACAAACTACTCGCGGTAGGTGATTTGGTTGCTCGGGGAGAAGACTCATTAAGCACACTGCGTTATTTGCGCTCGCTTGGCAGTAATTTTTGCAGTGTGTTAGGCAATCATGACCTTCACTTGTTGGCTGTTGTAAACGATGTTCGCAAGCCTAAGAAATCAGACAAACTAGAACCTTTACTTAATGCCCCTGATTTACCAGAACTTGTTGATTGGCTTCGACAGTTCCCTCTGGCAATGAAGATAGATGACCATTCCATCATGGTCCATGCTGGGCTCTATCCGAAATGGTCTCTCAATGACTGTGTAGGGTTTAGCGATGAAGTAAGTCGTCTATTAAAGTCAGACAACTATCGCGCCTTTCTTTCTGATATGTACGGCAACAAGCCCAGCAATTGGTCTGATAAGCTACAGGGCGTGGAGCGACTCCGTTTTATTGTGAATGCGTGTACTAGAATGCGCTTTGTTCACAGCAACGGTACATTAGATTTCGATAATAAGTCGCACCCAAGCGCTGTTTCACACAGCACAAGTAGCACCATCAAGCCTTGGTTTGAGCTGACTAATAAAGCGTTACTGCCTAAAGAACGCGTTGTTTTTGGGCATTGGGCAGCACTTTCAGGGCAAACCAACTCATCAAAATTTATTGGGTTAGATACAGGCTACGTTTGGGGGCAGCGCATGACTTTGCTTAACTTACACTCTTCGTCAACAACGAGCATTTCTGCCTAGACCACTATCAACTTGCTCTTTTCCTATTTAAATTTGCTGGCTACAACGCTCGTTCAAGGGTTTTAACTGGTACTACCAGTAAAGGTTTGGATACTTTAATGCTAAATAAAATAAACATTAAGTGACTGTAGCCGATATAATTACTTAAGCCAGTAACGATGATGTTTCATTATCTTATCAGTGTCACTTCAAACTTGCGTGTTTAACGCTATATTTTGTTGGCTGAGACGGGTAATATCGTTAGATATAAAAACAAAAACACTCATCCAGGAGTTCCGATGAAAATAACGGTAGCCACACGCGTAATCGGGGGATTTGTCGCGATTAGCGCACTTCTGATTGTTATCAGTGTTGTTTCACTTTATAACCTCAACTCAATAGGCTCTGCGACCGAAGAAGTCAACGATGTAGCGTTGCCAACGGTAGCTGGCAGCAATGCACTTAAAGCAAGCTTCCTCAACATGGGCCGACTTACTTTCGAAAGCTACATCGAAGAAGACCTCAACGATTTAAAAGACAAACGCGCATCTTTTAATTCCGCCAAAGACACGTTTGAAAGCGAATATAAAAAACTGGCGCAAGCCGTAAGCGATGAACCTGACTTACGCAACACACTTAGTTCTGTACGCGAATCTTATGAGGCGTATGTTGCTAACGTAGAGACCATGTACAAAAACCATCAAATGTACCTAGATTTGCGCAACAGCATTCAGGACAGGTTAGGCGATGCCGAAGACAATGCTGACGACGCATCTACTTATCTTCTAGACTTCTCAGACCTTGACGCTGTTGAGCGCGACCCTAACCTTCGACGCGCGGCAGAAATTGGTAGCCAGCTTGAAACATCACTACTTTCTCTGCTTACTGTGTCTTACGAATACATTAAAACTGAAACACTAGTTCGCTCGCAAACACTAGGCAACGAAGTCGATCTTGTGGTTGAAAAAGTAGTGACTCAGTTAAGTGAAATGGTGCAAACGGCAGGCGGTCGAGACGACTCTGGTACCTTGGACGATATTAACGATTTAGTTAACAACGCAATCAACGCCATTAAAGCTGATGATGGTGTAGTACAACTTCATGTCGACCGTCTAGAACGCCGAAACGATGCAGAACAAGCTCTAAAAGCTTCAGATTCGAATATTGCGCAAGCCGTAGTGACGTTGGAAGACCTACTTAAGCTAGCGGATCAAAAAGCGACGCATATCGAAAAACAAGTAAACGGTGCTATATCTACCGGCAACACGTTTGTTATTGTGGTTGTAATTATCTCTATCGCCGTTGCAGCTTTCATAGGCTATGTCACTGTTCGCGCAATTACACGCCCGCTTTATCGCGTGAATGAACTACTTACGGTAGCCGCATCAGGTGACCTTACGCATCGCTTAGACGATTCAGCACAAGATGAGTTTGGCCTTTTAGCCCGAAATTGTAATAACCTTATTGGTAGTCTAAAAGAGTTGATCACGGCTATTAACGTTCGCGCAGAACAGCTAGCGGCCGCGTCAGAGCAAACTTCTGCAGTAACAGCGCAAACGACGCATTCAATTCAAGACCAAAAATCACAAATTGGCCAAGTAGCGACAGCGACTACCGAAATGCACTCTACGTCACAGCTTGTGGTGCAAAATGCTGAAGATACTCTTAGCCAAATTCGCCACGCCGATGCCGAGGCTGAAAACGTGCGTCAAATTTCATTGGAAAACAAGAACATCATCGAAGTTCTATCGCGCGATGTTCAAGAAGCGGCTGACGTAATCAACAAGCTTCACCAAGACAGCGCAAGTATTGGCGGTATCCTTGATGTAATTCGCGGTGTTGCAGACCAAACCAATTTACTTGCGTTAAATGCTGCCATTGAAGCGGCACGAGCTGGTGAGCAAGGTCGAGGCTTCGCGGTTGTTGCTGATGAAGTACGCACACTGGCAAGTCGAACCCAAGAATCGACGCAAGAAATCAACGCGATGATTGAAGTACTACAGGCCGGTGCTGAAAAAGCGGTATCAGTAATGAATCAAGGTAAAGAGCAAACCGCAGCGTGCGTTGCTCAAACCGAAAAGGCTACACAAGCACTGGATATTATCTCAGATGCTGTTCACAAAGCACATGACGTTAGCTCTCAAATTGAGCAGTCTGCGCGCGAACAGAACACGGTGTCTCAAGAGATCAGCGAGAAGCTTGAAACTATTGTAGGCATTGCAGAAGAGACAACGGCGGGGGCACAACAAACGTCTGAGTCTAGTCACGAAGTCGCGCGTCTTGCCGAAGAGTTACAGCAGTCAATTAGACAATTTAAAGTGTAACTCGCTTTATTTAAAGCAATTCAGTTTAACGCAGTAAATCAAACGCCAGCATTGCTGGCGTTTTGCTTTTAAGCAAAGTCAAATACTTCGATTATACTTAAAGGTTTAAACATACTGGTTTAAGCTTTGCGACTCACGACACTTCGCTCACAACTTATCATTGCCGTAACGCTTGTTGTGGCGACAGTTGTTGTTGTGCAAATTTGCATTAGGGCGTTTGTCATATTGCCGCAATTAAAAGAGTTGTCGCTGGAATATGTAAGGTTTGAATTACGACGCACAGCTTCTGAGGTTAACCAAGAATTTAGAGCCTTGGAAAACCTTGTGTATGACAATGCAGTTTGGGATGAAACATTCTCTTCAATTTCTAAAAAAGATACAACTTGGTTTGAAAAAACCTTTTTTATTCCTGCGAGTTACTCAACTTTAGGCATAACTGGATGGTATTTTTTTGATTCAAATGCACAGTTTGTGGCTGGGCAACACAGAAACCGTTCGGTAATTAACAGAACCATAGTTGAACAGATCGTCGCGAGCGGGGCGCTTTCGTTACCTAATAATTCAGATGAACTAGTGAAAACAACATTTGCTGTCATCGGCGGCTCACCAACAGCCTTGATTGCAAGCCCAGTACTACCATCAGATGAGCAAGGTGAAAGCAACGGAATAGCGCTTATTTTACAAGAAATCAACAAGGCATTTATTGATAGGATCACCCCTGATATAGACGACGACATACTCTTTCACACACTTTCTTCACTAAGCGAAAATGAAACTAAACAAGCCGTTAGATATAGCGAACTTAACACTTTACTAAGCAGCGACTTTAAACCCCAGAGCCAGCTTGAGCGTTTATATATACTATTTGCAAATTCACAAGATGACGCTTTGTTTGCATTATCAATAAAAAGGCCAAAGACACCAGATAAAGGCTTTATATTCGATATTAGCCTATTGGCAGGCATGCTTTTTTCTGTATTTTCACTTTTAATATTCTATGTGTTTATAAACAGAAAGCTTATTGCTCCAGTTTACCGATTGCTTGATTTTGTAAAGTGCGCACAAGATCAAAGAGATTTCACGCAGCGATGTAACTTGGATGGAAATAATGAAATGGCCCAACTCGGGGGCCAGCTTAATCAATTGTTTTCAACTATCGAGGAACACCAAAATGTACTCGCTGAACAAAACCGTGTATTACAAAGTTTAAGTACAACTGATGCGTTGACAGGCCTTTCTAACCGTAGGCATTTTGACGAATGGATGGAAAATCTCGCCAGAGATGAAAAAGCAAAAAATACTTCTATAAGCATGCTCATGATCGATATTGATCATTTCAAACTGTTCAACGACCAGTATGGACATGCAAAAGGCGATGAAGCCCTGCGCAAAGTTGCTCAATGTATAAAAGAGTCCTTACACCAAGCAACCGACCATCCCTTTCGCTTCGGAGGTGAAGAGTTTGCTGTTGTATTGCTAAATACAACGTTAGAAGAGGCTGAAAAAGTAGCGGAAAACATTAGGGCTTACGTAGAAAGTAAAGATTGTGAGCATGCAGCCTCGCCAACAAGTTCAGTCGTAACCGTTTCTATCGGCGCCTCATGCAGCCCCACAGGAGTATCTTTAGACAATCGTGAATTATTTAAAAAAGCCGATAGCGCCCTTTATGCTGCAAAAGAAGAAGGTCGAAATAGAGTTTTTAGCAAAAACTAGGCTAGCTTAACTAACTGCTCCATCGTGTTAAACAACGTGGAAGATGAACACACCTATTACTGAGTGGAGGCTCTCACAAATCATACTGAAGTGAAAAGTATGGCTCATACGAATTAGCCTTAAATTTTACTCTTATTGGGATTAAAGATAAGCGCCTGATTAATACTCCTTTTAACTTACTGTGAACCCCATAATAGAAGGCAAAACAAAAACGGCCGCCTATCAGGCGACCGTTTCCAGCAATGAATAAAATTTGCCGTGTTATTCGAACAGCGCAGTGTGAAGCTTGCGAACTACATCATCACTGTCGGTCTCGTTAACCAAAAACGATAAATTATGCGGGTTTGCACCGAAACAAATCATACGCAGATTGAAATCTGATACCGCAGCTAGAATTTTACTTGAAACCCCGGTAGCCGTTTGCATATTGTTACCTACCACTGTGACTAGGTCGTAACCCTTTTCAACTTTTACATCACAGATTGTTTCAAGTTCAGCAATGGTTTCTTTGTTTAGTCGCTGTGCCACAGAGTTGGCTGGATTATCTAGTGTAAATGATACCGAGATTTCTGATGTAGTGACCAAATCAACACTTAGTTTATGCTTAGCGATGATAGCGAACACCTGCTGTAGGAAGCCCTGTGCGTACATCATCTTAGGTGTTTTCACAGTTACCATTACCTGCTCTTTACGGCGAGTAATTGCGCGATAAGGAGGCTCGTGCTCACAATCACGCACAATCCATGTACCGCCCTTTTCAGGCTCTTTACTTGAACCAACAAACACTTTAATGTCTTTACGAAGCGCAGGCTCCATAGTGGCAGGGTGAAGTACCTTTGCACCAAAGGTCGCCATTTCCGCCGCTTCTTCAAAGCTTAGTTCAGGCAGTGGACGCGCTGCTGACGTAATGCGTGGGTCAGTGGTATAGACACCAATAACATCAGTCCAAATCTCACATGACTCTGCATCAAGCGCTTCAGCAAGTAGCGCCGCCGTAAAATCAGAACCACCTCGCCCTAGCGTTGTCGTGCGACCTTCCTCATCTGCACCAACAAAGCCTTGAGTTACTACTATTGCATCTTTAATTTCTGGTTCAAGTAGTTGTTTAGACAGCTTCTCAATTTCTTCAATTTGCGGTGCGCCTTCCCCAAACTCGCTGTCAGTGCGCAATACCTTTCGCACGTCGAAATTCATTGTCTTGACGCCTTGCTCAGCAAGCACAGAAGCAAACATTAGCGACGACATTCTTTCACCCATTGAAAGTAACTGATCTTTCAAATCATCGCGGTGCAGAATTTCTTCGTGAAACGCTAAGCTACGCATTTCTTCCAACAAATCGTTTAGCTTGAGCTCAATGGCTTCTTTGTCTTTCAGCTTGTTAAGAATTGCCAACTCAATGTTAATAATAGCTTGGCAAGTCTCTTCAATTTGCTGCTGTGTCATTGGCGTATGCGCTAAGCTTACCAGGTGATTGGTCACACCAGCCGCTGCGCTTACTACTACAATGCGCGTTTTGTCATTACCGGCAACAATTCGGGCGCAGTTTTGCATTACTTCGTAATTCGCAACGCTAGTTCCACCGAACTTAGCTATCGATAAGGCATTTGTCACTATATTTAACTCCAGAATAAAGCTAGCATGTCGCTAGCAGCAACCGCGCGTATTACGCGGTTAATCAATCGTTATTTGGTCGCCTACTTTAATATTATTCTCGGCAAACCACCCTTGGTTCATTTCCAACGCGTAAAGTACCTCTTTCGATGATCCGACCGACTCCAAACTGTGAGGAGTGAGAGGTTTTATATCCGTTATTACGCCTTTTCTGTCGATAAATGCTACGTCTAGAGGAACAAAGGTATTTTTCATCCACATGCCCGCAAACTTGGGGCTAGAAAACTTGAAAAACATACCACAGTCTTCGCACAAGGATTTGCGAAACATTAAACCTTGGGCGCGTTGCTCAAAAGTTTTGGCATACTCAACTTCATAGTGCTTGCCGCCAATCTCCAGTGTGATGGATTCAAAGTCCACTGAATTCAGCGACGATACAGGGTCAACCTGCGCTTTTGCACACCCTAAGGTTAATACAAGTGCAGCAACAATAAAGAAAGATTTTCCCATTAGACATTCCTTTTCGCCATAAAAAAGCCGGTCACCATTACGGTCACCGGCTTAGTAGTTTATACACTATTTTAAGCAACATTCAATGTTGGAATAATACGCGCTTTGGCTTCTTCTTCAGCCTTTTTAAAGCTGGGCATTTTATCGAAGTTTAAGTAGCGGAATACTTCACCCGACATTGCGTTAATCTTGCTGGCGTATTCCATGTACTCTTCAGCAGTTGGAATTCGCCCAACAATGGCGCCCACGGCAGCAAGCTCTGCTGAGGTTAGATAAACATTGGCACCATCGCCCAGTCGGTTGGGGAAGTTACGTGTTGATGTGGAAAGTACAGTAGTGCCTGCATCAACCCGCGCTTGGTTACCCATACAAAGCGAACAACCTGGCATTTCAGTTCGAACACCTACGCGACCATAAATGTTGTAATAACCTTCTTCCATTAACTGAGCTTTATCCATCTTGGTCGGAGGCGACATCCATAAACGGGTTGGCAGAGTTTTGTTGTATTGCTCAAGTAGCTTACCAGCTGCACGGAAGTGACCAATATTTGTCATGCACGAACCAATAAAGACCTCATCCACCTTGTCACCAGCAACATCAGATAAGGTTTTCGCGTCGTCAGGGTCGTTCGGACAGCACACAATTGGCTCTTTAATGTCGTTAAGGTCAATGTCGATAACCTCAGCATATTCAGCGTCTGCGTCGGCGCGCATTAATTCTGGGTTTGCTAACCACTCTTCCATTTTCTGTGCTCGGCGCTCTAGCGTACGTGGGTCGCCATAACCTTCGTTAATCATCCAGCGAAGCATAGTAATATTTGACCGCAGGTATTCAGCAATCGACGCTTCAGAAAGATTGATGGTACAACCCGCTGCTGAACGCTCTGCCGATGCGTCAGAAAGCTCGAACGCCTGTTCTACGGTTAGGTTCTCTAACCCTTCAATTTCTAAAATACGACCAGAGAAAGCGTTAATCTTGCCTTTTTTCTCTACCGTTAACAGCCCTTGCTTAATGGCATATAGCGGTATGGCGTGTACAAGGTCGCGTAACGTAATGCCTGGCTGCATTTCACCTTTAAATCGCACCAGTACCGACTCGGGCATATCAAGGGGCATAACGCCGGTTGCCGCAGCAAACGCCACTAAACCAGACCCCGCAGGAAACGAAATACCTAATGGAAAACGGGTATGAGAATCGCCGCCAGTACCTACTGTGTCAGGCAGCAACATACGGTTTAACCAGCTGTGAATAATGCCGTCTCCCGGACGAAGCGACACACCACCGCGATTCATAATAAAATCGGGCAGCGTATGCTGAGTTTCTATATCCACCGGCTTTGGATAAGCAGCGGTGTGACAGAACGACTGCATGGTTAAATCGGCGGTAAAACCAAGACAGGCTAGGTCTTTTAATTCATCGCGGGTCATAGGGCCTGTGGTATCTTGCGAGCCCACGGTTGTCATTTTAGGTTCGCAGTAGGTGCCCGGGCGAATGCCTTCTACACCGCACGCTTTGCCCACCATTTTCTGCGCTAGCGAGAAACCTGCGCCACTGTCTTTGGGCTGTTCAGGCGTGCGGAATAAATCCGTTGGGCCTAAACCTAATGTCTCGCGGGCTTTTTCGGTAAGACCTCGACCAATAATCAAATTGATACGCCCACCCGCGCGCACCTCATCCAGAATTACCTTAGACTTGTAGCCGTACTCAGCCAAAAGCTCACCGGTTTCGTGGTTGGTGATTTTGCCTTCAAAGGGGTAGATATCTATCACATCACCCATACTCATTTTGTCCACATCAGCTTCAAAAACTAACGCACCGGCATCTTCCATAGTATTAAAGAAGATTGGCGCAACTTTTGAGCCAATGCACACACCGCCACCGCGCTTATTCGGCACACCAGGCAAGTCTTCGCCAAAGAACCACAATACTGAGTTAGTTGCCGACTTACGTGAGGAACCGGTTCCGACTACATCACCAACAAAAGCAACGGGGTAGTCTTTACTTTTCACCTCTTCAATTTGTGTCATTGGCCCTTTTACGCCAGGTTCTTCTGGTTCTAGTCCTTCACGCGGCATTTTATAGGCAGCAAGGGCATGCAGAGGAATATCTGGTCGAGACCATGCATCAGGCGCTGGTGATAAGTCATCAGTATTGGTTTCACCTGTTACCTTAAATACGGTGTACGTAATTTTATCGTCCATTAACTTGCGCGATGTAAACCACTCACCTTCAGCCCAAGATTTAATGATGTCTGTGGCGTACTCATTACCCGCTTTATGTTTTTCTTCCACATCGTGATAAGCATCGAACATTAACAAGGTATGCTTCAGCTCTTTAGCAGCCATTGGCGCAAGCGCTTCATCATCAAGCAGCTCTACCAGTGTGGCAATGTTGTAGCCACCGTGCATGTTCCCTAGCAGTTCAACGGCTTTTTCTTTAGAGATAAGCTCACAACTGTCTTCGCCTTTTGCGATAGCACTTAAAAATCCGGCTTTAACGTAAGCCGCTTCATCAACCCCTGGCGGTACACGTTCTGAAAGTAGTTCTAATAGAAAGTCCCCCTCACCTTCTGGCGGATTCTTTAATAAATCAACCAAGCCAGCCACCTGCTCGGCATTCAGAGGTTTAGGCGGAATATTTTGAGCGGCACGTTCTTCAACGTGATTGCGATAGTCTTGTAACACAGTCTCTTCCTCTAAGTTAGCTTGCGCAATGGGAGTAAACGGTCTTGTACGCACTTGACGCAAGGTGTGTTTAATTAATCGTCAATAGTATAGCTTTTCAGGCCTTATTTTTACATTTGTGGCCCTTTTAATTTACTTATAATCGCTATTCATACCATTGCTTTTGAACGGCAAAAGCGATTAAAGATAAGCTATAACCACTATAATTAAAAATGCACGATGAATGTATAAAGCATTGAGTAGTAAAGACAAGGAAGTAACCTAAACAGTGCAATTGCAACTAATGAAAAACGTAAACGAAAGGTAACAGACGTCGCCTTGAACAACGAAGATGCTAATCATGCGGGGCTATTTTGGTAAATCATCCGAAGGTCTAGTACGAAGGTAACTAGCAAACCTTGGTTTTCCGTTTTTCGTTACGCCATAAAACTTGAAGGTAACCCAGCTTCCAATAACGGGTGGAGACTGGCGTTCATCTTCTGAAAACCCTGTGCCTAATTTAAACTGGATCCCATCTTGCGTTTCCACAAGAAGCGAGCCCATCATGCCCTTAAATCGGCCTTTTCCAGGGAGGTGTGCCAGTACTCTCGCTTCTGCATCCTCGAATCGTTTTATTTTGAGTAATTTATTGCTTCTACCGGGCGTGTACATAGCTTTACCATGATGGAGCATTAACCCTTCTCCCCCCTCCTTCGTGATTTGTTCTAGTTTTGCTTCAAGTGCATCAATGGATAAAAGTTTGAATTGAGAAATAACAGCAAATGTTGAATTGGGCGTCGCTTCATCAAGGCTGTTAAGTGCGTTTAATCGCTCATCAAACGGCACACCTTCCATTGGCATGTCAAAAGCCATAAATCTCACCTTAGCCCAACGTTTGCTTGATGCATTTTGTTCTGCAACGTTGATGTCGGGGTGAGATTCACTGCTAGCTACAGAGGTAGATAAAGTACTTGTTAACGCATACGGCTCAACATGAGTTAGCTTTGAAAGCACAATAGAAGCTGTGAGCTCAAATTCTCCTCGTCCTATCCAAAGCTCACCATCAATGGTTGCTTTGGGCCAGTTAGCAGTAAACCACGCTGGCGCGAAAATTTTGTTTCCGTTGCGGGTATGTAACTCAGTGCCATTCCAACGAGCGCGAATACCGTCTAGCTTTTCACTAACCCAATAATCTGCCACGTTGATTTCGTTCTTTTGGCTTTGGTTATATTGCTTAGCAAGCTGCAAACCTTCAACAATATTCGGTTGGGGCTGTGCATTAACGTAGTTAAAGGCGGTGATTAAAAATACACTCACAACAGTCAAAAAGTATTGCATTGGCTCTTCCTAGTAATCCGTAAACCTTGATTGCCTTAACGCTTTTAATAGAGAAGCCAAAACAAAGAAGGCAGAGTAAATTACTCTGCCTTCTTTGTTTTATTAACTGTACTTAGGAATGTTTTTTAACATTTTGCAATGCTTTAGCGTGTAACGATGTCTATGATAGAAAAGATAACGTCCTCGGCAATGGCTTCACCGGTGGTTCTTTCTTCGTCACGCTGTAATTGGTAAGTCTCCAAGCAGGCATTCAACTGTTCATTGGCAGTATTCACTTCATGTACATTGGCACTATTGGCTTGTGTAATGCAGTGCTCGGTTTGTTGGGCAGTAAGGGTGCTGCAACCGCTTGTACACACTGTAATTCCAACAGCTAAAGCGGTGTGCCAAACTAGCTGTTGAAGTGCACTTTGATGTTTCAATTAACCTACTCCTTAAGCAGAGACTGTAAGCGCGTTTGTCTATTTACGTAAATCTGATGACCGTCGTGCTCAGACGTAGAAAGCGCCAACGCCTTATTTACGCTTTCAAGCGCTTTTTTATATTCGCCCATCTGCTCGTAGCCGTATGCCAAACCATTGTATGCATCTGGCATTTCGGGGTACTTAGCGATGCCATGCGTAAATAGCGCTATGGCTTTGTCATAGTTTTGCAAACCTACATAGTGATAGCCAAGCTCGCGAATTACCCACTCAGGCGCAACAAGTGTCTCGCCGCGCTGCTGCGACACGCGGGCATAGTACTCATCGATACTGTCAATATCGCCATTAAATTGCTGGGCTCTTAAATAAGCAGGCAGAAATAGATGATGATAAGCGCTAAATGAGGAAGCGGCTGTCACTAAATTATGCGAAACCCCAGCATACGCTTCATTTTTCCATCGCAATCCAGCAGGTTGATTGGCTCGCATGCCAGAAATCATGTCGTCATAGTAAGGTCGCATTGGCGCGCCTTCGTTACCAATTGACGTATAGATAAAATGATCTAGTTCCTTGGACGATTTTAGGAAAGCGACGGTATTTTTAGCCGATGCGCCGTAATTCCACCATACCGCTGCGCTGTAAGTAAGTGCAGCGTTAAATAGCTCAGGCTTCTGACTAAGCGCGTAAAGTGCAAATACACCTGCTGCCGATGCGCCTTCAATTACGCGATAATCATGAATGCGATATTTGCTTTCAACCATTGGCATAAGTTCAGTGGTAATGAAAGAAAGGAATTTTTCACCACCACCGCCATAACCTACAGGCCCGTTAGGGTCTTGATTTGCTGTGGGGTACAGATCGCGAAGACGATCCGTATTTTCAATAGCAACAATGATAACTTCTGGGGCGGCATTCTGAGATTGCAGTGACTCAAGCACCGCATTCATCATGGGTAAATTGCCTGCGCCGTCTAGACGATAAATAACCGGGTATTGCTTGTCTGGGTTATCAGCGTAGCTTTTAGGCAGTTGCACTACTACCGTTCGCTGCTCGTTAAGCACTTTAGAATGAAACGCTTCAACGTTAAGTGAGTAACCTTGTTCGTTGCTGTTCGGTTCGCCTTGAACTGCGGGGCTGATAAACGTTAAAAGGAATATCGCTAACGTGGTGTGTAAGAGTAATTTCAACTTAAATCCTTTTTATGTAGCGCATTGATTATATGTTTAGTTTTAGCGCGTTTTTATCTTAGGCCAATGATTTAATAGGGTAATTGGCGATTAAACATTCAAGTTACTCTGTATACGTCGCTTTGGCAACATGTGAATTATCTGCTAACGTTTCCTTGCCTAAGTGCTTCATTAGCACTGTGTAAAGCTCCGTTTTATTTACTGGTTTTGTTAGGTAGCCATTCATGCCCGAGGCTAACGCCTTTTCAATCTCTTCGGAAACCACAGCAGCAGTGAACGCGATAATAGGAATATCAATATTAGATTGCCGTAAAATGAAGGCTGCTTCAGACCCGTTCATCTCAGGCATATGTAAGTCCATTAATATCAGGTCGAAATGCTGGTTTTGTGCAAGCTGTACCGCTTCTTTACCATTGTTTGCCAGCACCACGTTTAACCCTGTATCTTCCAACAATGATTTCGCCACTACCTGATTAATATCATTGTCTTCTGCCACCAATACCGTACGATTTGAGAAGACGGGGGTTTTGTGTTTTTCTTTAACAGCAACTACGCTTTTTGCGACCTCAAAGGGCAATTCGAAATAAAATTCACTTCCCTCTCCTGCGGCACTCTTTACGTAAACGGTTCCTCCCATCGCTTCAACCAAGCTTTTTACAATTTGTAGGCCCAGCCCTGTTCCGCCGTGTATGCGATTTATGCTGCTATTCGCTTGCGTAAAGGCTTCGAAAACGCGCTCTTGCTCAGATGCGTCGATCCCCTCTCCTGTATCGGTTACCGAAAACCTTACAAGCTGATGAGTAGATGATGCCTCCCCTTTATCAAGGCCAAGCGTTACACTTCCTTTTTGAGTAAATTTAATCGCGTTGCTTACTAAGTTATTCAATACCTGAGAAAGGCGTGTAGCATCGCCAACCACACATGTATTTAATGCCTTATCTACACTTATACGCAATGAAATACCTTTGTTTTGTGCTAATTGAGCGTAAAAGGCAACACAGTCCTTCGCCGTCGCTTTTAAGTCGAAAGGAATTCGCTCTAGCGATAGTTTTCCGGCATTTAGTTTAGATAAGTCTAATATGTCATTTAAAATACGGTTTAGCGACAACCCCGAGCGTTGAATTTTTTCTAAGTTGGGTCGCGCATTTTCTGAGATGTTATGGGAAAGCACGACATCAGTTAGCCCTAAGATACCGTTAAGTGGCGTGCGAATTTCGTGTGACATAGTGGCCAAAAAGCGTGATTGCGCTGCAGACGCCTGCCTCTCACTTTCAAGGGCCCGATTTAATTCCAGCGTTTTCTTTCGACTCTCTACAAGGGCTTGTTCTAACTGGTTTGCTAAAACATAAATGAGTAACGACACTACTAGGTTTGTCACACACAGCCTCAACCAAAGGCCTTTGTCATAGGGGCCATCGTAAAAAGGCACCAAAAACGTACAACATGCTAATACCATCATGGCGCTCACTCTCCATCCTTTGGAGAGCAGCAGTATAGGAAATATCGCTGCAATAGGTACTAACGTAGCAGGTAAGATCCCATTGCTAATTACAAGGTAAGGCGCTACTGGCATTGTCATCAAAGCCCACAGCTTGGCTAGCCTCTCTCTATAATGTGGCAGACTAATTCCCACCACAGCGAAGGCAAACCATGAAATACCGAAATATAAAGCAACGTAAACGTTCTTGGGTTGCGCTAGGGCTATTACCACTAAAATAAGAAGAGAAAAAACCAGGAGTATCTTAAACCCGGCACTTCTAAGCGCTGATGTAACGCCGTCAAACGATTCATACTCGGTTTGGTACTGCTCTGACATTACTTGTTCTTATATAACAAAGTACTTATAACTCAGTATAAACATGAAAGAATAAATCTGCAGTAAATTAATGGGGTCAGAGTAACGGTGCCATTAAATTTACTCTGACCCTAATTTTTCAAAAAAAAAGCCCCAACCGAAGTTGGGGCTTTTAAACTATTTAGATTGCTTTAAATACTTACACGCGTTTAACAGCAAGATCAGCTTCAAACTTTGGTGCTACTGCCAAATCTTCTGAAGGAGGTGCAAACTTTGTAAGGTCAATGCCTGCAACCGCTTGCTTGTACTCTTCAGTTGTTGGGAAGCGACCTAGAACTGTTGAAAGCACTACTAGCGGCGTAGAGCCTAGTAGTGATTCACCTTTCTTCTCGGCAGAGTCGGCTACAACGCGGCCTTGGAATAAGCGAGTAGACGTGGCAATTACTGTGTCGCCAGGCTCTGCTTTTTCTTGGTTACCCATACATAGGTTACACCCAGGGCGCTCTAGGTAAAGAATGTTGTCGTACTTAGTACGCGCTGCTTCTTTAGGCTTCGCATCGTCGAATTCGAAGCCTGCGTATTTCGCAAGTACTTCCCAGTCGCCTTCAGCTTTAAGCTCGTCAACAATATTGTATGTTGGCGGCGCAACAACTAGTGGCGCTTTAAACTCTACAGAACCGTTTAGTTTCTCTAGGTTACGCAGCATTTGTGCAATAATTTGCATGTCGCCTTTGTGAACCATACAAGAACCCACGAAACCTAGGTCTACTGGCTTGCCGTCGTAATAAGAAACCGGGCGAATAACGTCGTGCGTATAACGCTTAGATACGTCTTCATTGTTTACGTCTGGGTCAGCAATCATTGGCTCGTCGATTTGGTCTAAATCAACAACCACTTCTGCGTAGTATTTTGCGTTGTCATCTGGTGCAAGCGCTGGCTCTTCGCCCGACTTGATTTCAGCAATACGCTTGTCAGCAAGGTCAATTAGGCCTTGAAGCATATTCGCTTCGTTGTCCATACCCTTGTTGATCATGATTTGGATACGGCTCTTTGCAAGCTCAAGTGACGCAATCATTGTCTCGTTATCAGAGATACAGATTGACGCTTTAGCTTTCATTTCAGCAGTCCAGTCAGTGAACGTGAACGCTTGGTCAGCTAGTAGAGTACCGATTTGTACTTCAATTACGCGGCCTTGGAATACGTTTTCGCCTGCGAATTGCTTAAGCATTTGCGCTTGAGTCGCGTGAACTACATCACGGAAATCCATGTGCTCTTTCATGCTACCTTTAAAGGTCACTTTCACAGACTCTGGAATTGGCATTGCCGCTTCACCTGTCGCAAGTGCTAGTGCAACCGTACCTGAGTCGGCACCGAATGCTACACCTTTAGACATACGCGTGTGCGAGTCACCACCAATGATGATTGCGCGGTCGTCTACTGTGATGTCGTTAAGCACTTTGTGAATAACGTCAGTCATTGAGTGATAAACACCTTTAGGATCACGCGCTGTAATTACACCAAAGTTGTTCATGAAAGACATAAGCTTAGGAATGTTAGCCTGCGCTTTCTTATCCCATACTGATGCCGTGTGACAACCAGACTGATATGCACCGTCAACAAGTGGAGAGATAGTTGATGCCGCCATTGACTCTAGCTCTTGGCACGTCATTGGGCCTGTGGTGTCTTGAGAACCTACAATGTTAACTTTAACGCGAACGTCAGAACCCGCGTGAAGTGGTGCATCTGAGTTTACGCCAACCGCGTTGCGGTTAAAGATTTTCTCAACAGCTGTAAGGCCTTGGCCTTCGTGAGACACTTCTTTTGAAGCTGCGTAAACAGCTGGAGCTTTAGTACCTAAGGTACGTGCTGCGAAAGACTGTAGCTGCTTACCGAATACCACTGCATAAGAACCACCCGCTTTCATGAACTCCATTTTCTGAGGAGTAAATGATGCAGATACATCTGCTAGTTCTTCTGAACCGTTGTAAAGCTTCTTCGCTTTAGTATCGATAGTAAGTACAGTGCCTGTTGCTACCGAGTACGCTTCTTCAAGTACTGGGTCACCGTTTGCATCGCGAACGATTTCACCATTTTCGTCTGTCTTTTTAACCCAGTTCTTAAGGTCAAGACCGATACCACCGGTTACGTCTACAGTAGTAAGGAAGATTGGCGCGATACCGTTTGTACCAGCAACAATTGGCGCTTTGTTTACAAATGGAATGTAAGGACTAGTTGGCTCACCTGCCCATAGCGCAACGTTGTTCACACCAGACATACGTGAAGAACCTACACCCATTGTGCCTTTCTCAGCAATAAGCATGACTTTCGCGTTAGGATGCTTTTTACCTAGCTCAACAATTTCTTGCTGCGCTTCAGGTGTAATCATGCACTGGCCGTGAAGCTCACGGTCGGCACGAGAGTGTGCTTGGTTACCTGGAGAAAGAAGGTCAGTTGAAATATCACCTTCAGCGGCAATGTAAGTCACAACTTCAATTTTCTCTGGCACTTCAGGAAGTTTGGTAAAGAATTCAGCTTTTGCGTAGCTCTCAAGTACGTCTTTTGCAATCGCGTTACCCGCTTTAAATGCTTCTTCAAGACGCTCAGTATCAGCTTCGTAAAGGTAAACCTGTGTTTTCAATACTTCTGCAGCAGGTTTTGCAACCGCTTCATCATCAGAAAGTGCAAGGTCAAGTAGCGCTTCTACAGACGGGCCACCTTTCATGTGTGAAAGTAGTTCAAGTGCGAACTCAGGCGTAATTTCTTCTACTTTTTCTTCGCCAAGTACAATTTCTTTAAGGAATTGTGCTTTAACACCTGCAGCAGGTGTCGTACCTGGCAACGTGTTATAGATAAAGAATTTAAGAGAGTCTTCGCGGTGCTCGTTTGTTGTATCTTTAATTTGAGCAATAATTTCAGACAGCAGTTCTGCACTGTCGATTGGCTTAGGGTTAAGACCTAGTTCCGTTTTACGGGTTTCGATCTCTGCCAGATATTCTGAATACAAACTCATATAGTTCTCTCGGTCTTAGTTTTACTTGGGCGTAGTGTTAAGTCGGTCTTAGCTATACGCATATAAAAATGAGGGATATTTTAACCGATTTTTAGCAGTTACGTAATGACTGAAAGTATTCTAGAGCGCATTCACCCGCAAAAACGGTATTAGTGCAAAAACGCTTAATGAAGAGGTGAAAAATAGACGCATTTACAACGAACTTAAGTACTTAATATTTTTCAATAACTTATAAATCACATTCCCGAATAAGTACGGTAAACTACCCCTCAATGGTTTGACCAATAAAGATAAATAATAGTGTTGCAGTTATGACAAACATTCATTTTATTTATGGTGATACCAGTTCAAATAACCGTCAATTTTGCAACTAAGTTTCATTTTTCTCTGTTTTAACAGTGAACCTTATTCAGGTGATAGTTTGACCACTCTCGCATTTTCACCGTCGGTAAGAAGCAAAATGTTACCGTCGTGATCAGCAGCAACATCTCTGAACCGCTCATCAAGTTTATTGAAAACCATGTTTGACGTGTATCCGCTAGCGCTTTCATGAACAACAAATAAAGCTTTTGACTTTAAACTGGTCACCAAAAGGCCGTTCGTTAACGCTGGGTGCTGTGAACTGGTGTAATAGAACATAGACGATGGCGCAATTGACGGTGTCCAGTCTACTAATGGCGCTACCATGCCAGGGTAGGTTGAAAAAGGCGATATTCTAGCGCCTGAGTAGTCTTTACCAAGGGTAACAACAGGCCAGCCGTAATTACTTCCTTTGTGAAGAAGGTTCACTTCATCGCCTCCATCTGGACCGTGCTCGTGCAAAAACAACTGCCCGCTAGGCCCGTACGCTAAGCCTTGTGGATTGCGATGCCCTAGTGAAAAAACAAAGGGGCTTTCGGGAAAAGGTGGGTTAACAAGCGGCTTGCCATTTATGGTGAAACCCAGCACTTTACCTAACTGTGAACTTATTACTTGTGCTTGCTCACGATAATCGAAGCCATCACCGGTGGTTACCAGAAAGCTCAAATCTTCAAGTGACCTATTCCCAACAAGCTGAAGTAGCTTCCCCCCATAATGAACAGGTGTATCTTTTGCCTGTGCAACCTCTATTACCGGTTCAATGTGGCTTACTCCTGAAGTGAGCGAAAGCTGGGCTTTAACCACAGCCAAGCGGTTAGCACTATCATTGCCTTTAGAGTAACTAAGCAGCACTGTGCCGTTTTCAGGAAATTGTGAGGGGATCAAAATATCTAGCACGCCGCCCTGCCCATCGGTATATAAGTCATCAAGCGGTAGCTCAAAAGTCACTTCTTCGTTTTTATCATTAACGATAATGAGCGCGCCGTCTCGCGTAACAATGAGCACATGGGTAGTTGAATTCGTTTTGTCGATCACCGTTTTCATTGCTTTAGGAAAGGCAAGAGAAGTAACAATGTCTTCAACAACAATATGATTCGCAAAAACATTGAGACCATTAACGTCTGTGTGTACCGCAGCAAGCTGCTCGTTTTTTGCAGAGGCTTCGCTGAACCCAATAGTGAGACACAGTAAATACCATACCGAAAGCCATGACTTCATTGTAAATGTCCTCTTTTACTTATGATTTTTTGCATCGCATACTATGGTATACCACATTTGGGCGTTCACATTTCATAGAACGCACTAGGGCTTGTTGACCTTGGATAATCAAACATGACCAATTTTTTGAAACTCGTTGCGTGTCGTTTCCTACCCGCATGGGCTGTGGCATTTGCTTTAGCCAGTATATTTCATTCTAGCTCGGTGTTGCTAAGGCTTACCCAAATCAATGTGAACCTAGAACTTAGCGATTGGTTTTTTATGCTATGGCAGGATGCGCTCGGCTTGTTACCCACCTACGGTGTGATTATCGCTGTCACTCTGTCGTTAGCTTTTTTTATCACACATTTCATACTCAAGCGCCTTTGTTCCTCTAATGCAACACACAGTCCTACTTCTGTTCGATTCTTACTATTCTCGGCAGCTGGAGGCTTATCTTTCCTGCTAATGCTTATTGCAATGCAACCAATTTTAAATGTAACCCTTATAGCAGGCGCTCGCTCTTTTTCAGGCACAGCGGCACAGTGTATGGCGGGGGTGTGCGCAGGCTTTATCTACACTTACCTAAGTAATAAAAAACCTTCAAATTAATAAATAGTAATTATAGTACTAAATAACCCAACACAGATGTAAATGAAAAGTTAATTTTGCTACTGTTAAGGCACTAAGAAGATATTCACTTTACCCTACTCACATTGCCTTAATAGGAACAAGCAACATGATTACTTATCCGGAAAACGTGACCTGCCTTGCCGACTATATTGAAAGTGTTTTGCAGAAATTCGCAGATAGGCCCGCTTATACGGCCTTAGGACAAACGCTCACGTTTGCTGAAATAGACAGTAAATCATCAGCATTAGCACGCTATTTTGTTCACGAAGCCAAGCTAGCTCCGGGCACCAAAATTGCCATTCAACTACCTAACTTAATTCAGAACCCTATTGCTGTATATGCCGCACTGCGCGCAGGGCTTGTGGTTGTGAACACAAACCCGCTTTATACCGAGCGAGAAATGAAGCACCAGTTTACCGATAGTGGTGCAAAGGCATTGGTCATTCTAGGTGATTTGCTTCCAAAATTTACCAGCATAAAGAACGACACCAGCATTGAAACCGTAATTTGTACGTCGGCCACAGAGCTTCTAGACCCTAGTTCAGCACCTGAATTAGACGGCACCGTTTCGTTAAGCAAAGCGGTAGAGGTGGGTAGCACTTTGGCTGAGTTTGAGCGCCCAGCAATTAATTTCGACGAGTTGGCCATGTTGCAATATACAGGCGGAACAACGGGCGTATCAAAGGGTGCTGCACTTAGTAATAAGAACGTACTGGCAAACTGTATTCAAATGCTCGATAGAATTGGTGAAGGCTTTAAAGAGGGTGAAGAGGTGTTGGTATGCCCATTACCGCTTTATCACATTTATGCCTTCACGGTAGGCATGATGGCGCTTTTTGCTAAAGGCACACATATCATTTTGATTCCGAACCCACGGGATATCGACGGCTTTATCCAAACGCTTAAACCTCACAAAATATCGTCGTTTATGGGTATAAATACGTTGTTTGTTGGGCTTGGCAGACACCCTGAGTTTGCAAAGCTAGACTTCTCAAAGCTTCACCTTACTATGTCTGGCGGTACTGCACTTACACAAGCAGCAGTCTCTATATGGCAAGAAGTTACAGGTAATACAATTACAGAAGGCTATGGACTGTCTGAAACCGCTCCCGTTGTTTCGTTTAATATTCCAGGCAAGGAAGAAATTGGCACCGTAGGACAGGCGCTAGAAGACACTGAAGTTGCACTGCTAGATAGCAACGATAAACCTGTTGCAGACGGCGAGTCTGGCCAAATTGCCGTACGCGGTCCACAGGTAATGCTGGGCTACTGGAACCGAGACGATGAAACCGCAAAGGTAATGACCGACGATGGTTTCTTTAAAACGGGGGATATTGGTATTCGTACTGAATCTGGGGCAATAAAAATTGTCGACCGTTTGAAAGACATGATTATTGTGTCTGGGTTTAATGTATACCCCAACGAAATTGAAGATGTACTTACGTCGCACCCAAGCGTGATGGAAGCCGCAGTAGTCGGTAAGCCTGACGATAAAACCGGTGAGCGTGTGTGCGCATTCATTACTGTATCAGGGGAAGTGTCGACCGACGAAGTCGTCGAATTCTGTAAGCAGCACCTTACCAATTACAAAATCCCAAAATCGATTACTGTTTTAGAAGAGCTACCGAAATCGACAGTAGGCAAAATTCTTCGCAGAGAGCTGCGCTCCGCTTAAGTACAAGTTATTAAGGTTAGCCCTGCTTTTGGGTGGGGCTGCTTGTAAGATGCAGCACGTAAGTGCTGATAGTAACCTATAGCCGAAAACGTGTAAGTATTTGCTTATCGTTCTGCTTTTCGCTTTATTCGCCGCGCTTCTTGGCACGTTTGTTCTTGCACTTTTTTCCGCGTTATATACCGTAAAACCTACCGTTGTTTAGAATAAAAAATTAGCCTTAAAAAGGGTCGATTAATTAATGGAGTGAAGCAACCCTTTTTCACTTTTCTACCCGTTTTACGTGATATTACTCAAACCATGCTTCATTGATTTTAAGCGGAAACAGTAGGGGCGCTAAGTCTTCATAATGCCTTTTGTGCGCTTCACAGGTTGCGTTTTTAAGATAATTCTTTTCCCAAGGATCGTTTACAATCCAAAGTGTGTCTTCAATTGCTACTAACCCTTCCATTGACGCATTATCCATCGTGTACTGCTTACAACCCTCGTCACCTGCCACCTCGAAAATGATTGGAATTCTCTTGGTTGGTTTGCTGCCCTTGGTGTCTATTACCCACAGTTCGTTGTCGTTTCTTGCTGCAGCAAATAGGTAGCTCTCATCTGATGAATGGGTAAACATGGCTAAGCCATTGATGGGGTGATTCCCTGAAACGAATGAGGGAAGCTGTAAATCAGGTTCACTTACGGTGGCGAAATCGCCTGACTCAAAAAAGTCTTCACCAATATCAAGGGTGAAAATTCGAGGTTGGCCTGCTTTATCTTTTTCCAAAGCCAGATATAACGTGCCATCTAAGGCCATCGTCATACCTTCAATACCGTCGTTAGGAAAGTTACCTACCTCAAATTCAGTGGGAAATTGCAATGGACGCACATTAGACATTTCAACGTTGCCGTTTTCTTTGCGTGTTAACTTAACCAGCAAGGTTGGATAGTCAGTGGAACCCGTCTCTTCATATTTAGTTTCACAGCGCGGGCTCAATGCGCCAGTGCGGGTAGCGTCTTCAGTCACGGTGTAAATGATATTCGTATTTCTAGGGTCTACGGCTAACGCTTCTAAATCAGGTTGGTCGCTCAAATAGTTATAAAAACAGCTTCTGCGCACTGAACTTGCAAATGAGAAACGCTCTCTGGATGCATTAAGCGTGGCGGTTGCAGGAGAAATGCTGTGTAACTTCAGTTGTTGCGATGTATCCGCACTGGCATCTGCGATAGTGATGAGTTGACCGTCTAACACTTCTAACCCTGACGTTTGAGGGTCAAACATCACTTTACCTTCCTCATCGAGGATCCACTTTCCTATTGCAGACTCGGTTAAATCTTTAGGCTCAGGTTTAATGACAACGTCTTTCGGTTCGCTGCACGCACTTAACATAAGTCCCAAAATGACGGCAAGGGTGAGTTTTTTAAACATGGTGTGAAATCCTAGTTCGCTTTCGCAAGCAATTCGCAAACCTGTAAAACTGAAAAAATTGTAAGGGAGTATATCGAGCATACCGTTTATTCACAAAAAAGAGTAAGGTTATAGCGTTATGAATTGTCCTAAGAACAGTGTAAACAGTTTTGGTGACGGTAAATAACCTTATAGCCGCTAATGTTTACGTTTATGTGTATTTAAGCTGAAGATAAGTAAAGGAGAGCGTCATTTCTACGCAGCACTTGCCCCAGGTTATTGCAGGGCCAATAGTTAGAAAGGTGACATCTACGCAGTGTCATATTTGGGTTGTAACCAGCAATGTTGGTACACCAACGCTACGTTTATCAAGCAACGACGAGACTATCTCTGGCGACAGCCAGTGCGAGAGTGTTCGCGTTGGAGAGCGCGCTTTTATTCACCTGCTTTCATTTTCAGCGTCGCAGCCGTTTAACGATAGAGTACGAGTAAATTACTCAATGTCTTTTGACGACAAGGCTAATCAGGCTTCATGGGAAAAAGAACAAGCCGCCTTACTTTATGACGGGCAGACGGCTTTGAGTTTTCATTACACAGAAACCCCAGAAACCATACTTCACGGTTCTTGCCGCAAACCTCATTTTCCTGGTGAGGATGCGCTTGCGCAGGTTGATGTTCTTCATAAAAATGCATTTAAACAACAAGCGAACTTTCCCGATCTACTATTAATGTCCGGCGATCAAATTTACGCTGACGATGTTGCAGGGCCCATACTAAAGGCAATACATAGCGTTATTGACCGCTTAGGCTTGTACCATGAAGCGTTAGACGGTGCAGTGGTTAATAACACCAAAGAACTTGCTACGCACAAGCACGGATTTTACGAGCGCGAACAACTTTTACCGCAAATCGCAACCAATACCGTACTGTCTTCCATATTTTTTGGTGCAAAGAAAAAGCCTGTTTTTACTTCAGTAAATGCGCAAAACCACTTAATTGGCAGTGCTGAGATCTTCGCCATGTACCTTTTGGTATGGTCTGACACACTATGGGCTGATGTCGCCATAGACAAAGAAGGGATCTCTGAAAAATACAGCGCTATTTTTGACAAAGAAAATGACGCGCTTGCAGGCTTTGTAAAACAGTTGCCACAGGTGCGCCGAGCGCTGGCTCACATTCCAACCTATATGATCTTTGACGATCACGACGTAACCGACGATTGGAACTTAACTCGTGGTTGGGAACAAGAAGTATACGGTAACCCGTTATCGAAGCGCATGGTTGGCAATGCGCTTATTGGCTACTTACTTTGCCAAGGCTGGGGCAATGCGCCAAAGAAGGTCGCTCCATTAATAATTAAAGTGCAAGAGTCGATGGGAGAGAATGGTTTAACTTCTCACGATGATTTTATTGATGATCTTTTGGATTTTAACGAGTGGCACTATCGCTTAGATACTACGCCGCCGATTGAGGTTTTAGACACGCGTACACAACGCTGGCGCTCAGAATCGAGCATGAATAAGCCTTCAGGATTGATGGATTGGGAAGCGCTATGCGATTTTCAACATTCTATCATTGGCAAACAATCTGTCATCGTTGTGTCTGCCGCGCCTATCTATGGCGTGAAAGTAATTGAAGCTATTCAAAAAGTTTTTACGTTTTTCGGCAAAGCCCTTACTGTTGATGCTGAAAACTGGATGGCGCACAAGGGTACCGCCAACGTAATTCTAAATATCTTTAGGCACTACAAAACGCCCCCTGATTTCATTATTTTATCAGGCGACGTGCACTACTCTTTCGTGTACGACGTGCGCCTTCGTTTCAGACGCAACAGCCCGCACATTACACAGTTCACCTGTAGTGGCCTTAAAAACGCGTTTCCCGATGGCTTGATAAAATGGTTAGGTAGGCTCAACCGAGTACTGTATCGTTCAAAGTCTCCTCTTAACCTTTTCACCAGACGCAGAAATATGTCGGTGAAAGCAAGAGAGCCAAGTGAGGGATATGGCGAATTATTCAACGGTTGCGCTATTGGTGTATTAAAAATTTCACAGAAAAACACCGATGTTCAGTGCAAGGCTTTGTTGAGCAACGGTAAAGAGGTAGAATTCCCAGCTTCCAAAGATGATTAGTTCAAAAGAGGTATCGAATGAGTGATAGCGCACTGTCAATCGGGTTATTTTATGGCTCAACAACCTGCTATACCGAAATGGCGGCTGAAAAAATTCAAGCGCAGCTCAATAGCCTTTTTGACGAAGAGATCGTTAATCTTCACAACATAAAAGACGTTAACCTGACGCGAACCGCCGAGTACGACATCATCATTTTTGGCATTTCTACATGGGATTTTGGTGAGCTTCAAGAAGATTGGGAATCTCACTGGGAAGACGTTCACGGCCTAGATTTGGCGGGTAAAACCATTGCGCTATTTGGTCTTGGCGATCAATTAGGTTATGGCGAGTGGTTCCAAGACGCCCTTGGCATGCTGCACGATGCCATTGAACCGTCAGGTTGCAAAATTGTGGGCTACTGGCCAAACGAAGGTTACGAGTTCACAGCCTCTAAAGCGCTAACTGAGGACAAAAGCCAATTCGTAGGTTTATCGCTTGACGATGAGAATCAGTACGACAAAACAGACGCACGCATTGAGGCGTGGTGTGAGCAATTGCTCGTCTCGATGGCCTAGCGCTTAATTTGCTTAAATTGGAAGCTTGCGTTGGAAAATAAAGGCCGAATTCATCAGCAGTTTTACAGAAACGGCCCGAGCCATAGGGATGGCGCTGATGTTTCGTTTCAAGATATTCGTAAACTGTTTAATTTCGCCACGATTACGGTTGGCAGATGGGTAACAGCTGAAGAACAACAGATCGCGGCAAACCTCTTTTTTGACGCGCTTTACGATCTAGTTGCGATCCTCAATATTAATGAACAAGTCTTGTCGTTAAACGGATCGCTTTCACTTGCTTTTGGCAGCGGCGGCCAAAAACACAGTAGTGCTCACTATAACAGTGCGAAAAGGCAGCTTGCTTTGGCGAAGAACGCTGGTGCTGGTGCCCTAGCACACGAGTGGTTTCACGCGTTCGACCATTACATAGCACCACGCATGTTCGACGGCATAGCCTCAGGCAGTTTCGCAACACAAGCTTGGCTCGACAATGCGCCCATGAACACTCACCCATTGAATCAAAAATTGAGCGATTGCTTCTCACTATTGTTTTTAAATGATCAAAAAAGACCAAATGAGTACTTTGTGCGATCCGTAGAGGCTGATCGCGCATTAAAAATGTATTATTATGCTATGCCTCAGGAGATGGCTGCCCGAGCCTTTGAGGCCTGTATTCAAGATCACGAGATCAAAAATGCGTTTTTGGTGCAGGGTACAAAAAAATCAACGGAAGCTAGACTTGGCATTTATCCTCATGGTAACTTGCGCACATCACTCAATCAGGCATTGATGTTGTATTTTTACCAATTAGGTGTCGCTATTTCACACAAACAAACCTAGTTTGTTGTTTTATTACTGTGAAACTGAGTATTTTTTCAACAACAAGTGTTAATGAGCCCACTGTTTTTGTACAAAACCCTGTATATTTTTGTAACAAGCAGTATACTAAAGCGCTCGAACGTAACAGAAGAAAGAAGACGAGATGAAAAGAAAGAAGCATACCTCGGCTGAAGACGAGGCTCAGATTGATATGACCCCCATGTTGGACATCGTGTTCATCATGTTGATTTTCTTCATCGTAACGACCTCGTTCGTGAAAGAGAAAGGTTTGGATGTAAACCGTCCTGAAGATAATCAAGCGAAAAACGACCAGCCTTCAAAAGCGCTCTCTATCCGTATTGATGCTAACGGCACAATTATGATGGGTGGCCGCGAGGTTGATATTCGTCGTGTAGTTGCAAACACGCAAACGTATCTTGCTAACAACAACACAGACTCTGCTGCTATCCAAGCACACGAAGACAGTGAGCATGGAACAGTAGTTGAAGTAATGAACCAAGTTAAAATTGCAGGTATTCAAAAAGTATCTGTGTTGGTTAAAAAGAGCAGCTAACGCGCTTAGTTAATCGAAAATTAAACAAAAGCCACCTTCGGGTGGCTTTTTTCGTATAAGAGCTTATACCAAAGTATCTATTGTGCTATCGCATGAATTTTGTTCAGATAATACTATTCGGTGTGTCTGGAAAATCCATGTTGAAACTCGGTTCCAGACTAGGATGTCACTGGAGCCATTATGAAAAAGAAAATACTCTACACTGCTGTTCTTGCAGCCGTTATGTCAGCACCCTACGTGTCTGCTGCAAAAATCGAATTAAGCGAAGCCTTTGAATACAATGCCTTTATATTCGATAGCTACACTGGCCAATCGTCAGACGTTGAAGGCAGAATGGCTGTGGGTGGAGAAATGCGAGTCACCGATTTCAATGTCGGTTTGCTGCTACCTCCAAACATGGCAGAATCTGCGCTTGCCGTTGGCGGCAATTTACACTTCAATCGCGGTGATGTTCACGGCGGCACTACAACTGTATCAGGCATGGTTTTTGGTTCTGAACTTACGTTCGATAAAGCCTTAAACGCGCAACAAACCGTAAATCTTATCAATTCAACTGTCGAATCTGGCGGAATTTCATCACAGGGTGACGTTAAGCTTGGCAATTCGAAAGTGATTTCTGGTGACATTCACGCAAATACCGTAAAACTCGGCGGACCGAACAGCGTTTATAGCAGCGTAAGTAACACCGGTGAATATGGTTCTCAGGTGGAAGATGGTAACGTTTATGCTGAATCTGGTGTTGAGCTCGATAGCAGCGAAGTTAACGGCGCAGTTACGCTTAATGACGCTAATAACTATAGTGCTATCAACGGATCAAAATCAGCGGCCATCAACCAAGGTAGTGTAAAAAAAGCAGTTGTTGATAATATCGACTTTGATGCAATTGCCACTGAGGTAACTGCACAATCTCAAGAGTTCGCGTCAATGGCGGCAAATGGCGTAACGACATTATCTTGTACTGACGCAAGTGATCCGAATAAAGCTGTGGCCTGCACGGATCCTAACGACACCACATTGCATACTATTACCTTTTCTGGCTCTGACGATATCAACGTCTACAACATTGATTCGGGTTGGTTTAGTGCTGCCGACAAAGGCATTGTTTATGACTTCTCTACCACCAGCTACAACATTATTAATGTTTACGGAGAATCAGTAGAACTCTTTAACACTGGCTTTTTTAACACTGCATTCACGCAGGAAAATAAATACTTTAGAGAAAACGGCCAGTACAAAGACAACGATAACAACGTTAATAGGCGTCATGACGGCCGCTTTACGAACAATATTTTGTTCAACTTTGTTGATGCAGACTTTCTTACGCTGCATAGCGTAGGCGTAAAAGGTAGTGTACTTGCGCCATACGCAGAGCTTAGCTTTTACAATGGTCATGTCGACGGAAACGTCATTGCCAATCGATTGGTTACGCCATTAGTTGAACTCGTTAACGACAAGGGCGAAACTTACAATGCGCCAACGGGTCAAATAAATAATTACCAATTCGGTGCAATTGACGTGAGTGAACCCGCATCTCTTGCAATTTTGTTTGGTGCAGGATGTTTAATGTTAGCTAGACGCAGTAAGTCTAGCTAACAGCGAATAAAGCGGCTTTATAGAGCAAAGCCGCTGATGCGTGGCGATGACAGCAACAATTCATCACTTGTCACGCCGCGCCCTTGTCCTTCTCTCCATCTAATCTGAATACCCGCTTCGAATGCTTGATACTCGACAGCAAACGCTTTGCCAATGTATCCTGCCACAACCCAGTTGTGGTTAAAGCGATACTGACCTTCCGCCATTATGTTACCGCTCAACCCTGTGTCTGAACTTTCTCCTAATGTTTCGCTTAGGTCTTCGATATCACCAGCAAACCCAATAGGAAAGCGTAAATCGTCATCCTGTTTTACGCGCGAAAGGGCGAGAGATCCTCGCAGCCTTACTTGCCAGTTGAGCGCCTCCAGAGTTAAAAGCTCAGAATAGCCACCCACACTGATAAATTGACGAGGGCTAAAATATCCGCCATTTCCGTAGGTAAAACCGCTTAAATTTTTGTCGAAACCGGTATAGCTTACAAATGGGCCTATGCGCCAGTAGTCTAAATGAGTGGATACGTTGTTCGCGATATCGTAGCTTAGGTCACCACGTAGTGAAAAAGCACTATTTTCTGTCACCCGCTCGCCTTCTAAGCGACTCATTTGCGTGGTTCCTGCAACAGACCAGTTATCTGCTAAACCATGAGCAATTAACACGCGCACACCATTTTCTATCACGTAACCCCAAGGTCGCGCGTGATCCGCGTTAAATGTACCGGTTTGGCTTAATAGACTGTCGTCTTTAGCTTTTCGAAATAAGGTTGCCGCCACGGTTGTATCAGACATAAATTTTGACGCTGATATTTGCCCAGTAACCTTTGCATTTACTGGTTGATTGAACATGGCGTATTCGATGTTGGCATAGAAATTAAAATCTGGTTCCTGATAAGAGACTTCTCCGCGAAGTCCTTTGTCTTCGAATCCGCTAATACCTGAAAACGCACCTACTAACTGATCCTCACCAAACCAGTCGTTGGTTCTAGGCTTACCGCTATAAAACTGTTTGTAGTCGAGGGAAACTTGCCATAGCCAGTTTTTATAACCGCTGCCAATACCAATGTATTGAGACAAAACGTCGAAATTGCCTAGCCCTTCCCCGCCACTTCGGCTGCGTGTGTTAATGCCATACACTGCACTAATACCGTCTTTTGTTTGCGCGGTAACGGCGCGTTCATCTCCATTATTGTACGCCAATAAAAATTGCTTTCTTGGCCATGCACTTCGTGAAATACGCGCTTTCAGCATCGCTCTAACGGCGCGAAACTTCAGCGCCAATCGGTTTAACGTTGTTTCGTCATCTTGATTTAGCGTCATTAATTCGTTTGCAATAACCGTATCATCAGGCGATGTAGATAGTACTTGTTCAAATGCGGAGGTAGCGGTTATCGTGTCTTGAATTTCTTTCGCGGCCCAGCCAATAAGCGCTTGCTCATTAAGGCTTAACGGTCTCAAGCGTGCTAAGGATTCACCAGCCTCAATACTTTGCTTGTAGAGCCCTGAATCGTAGTACTTAGCCTGTCTGCTGGCTAACGTATCGGCGCAGCGCCTAAGAAATACTTCAGTATTGATACGACAAGCAAGAGTAAACGCACTGTTATTAGCTGCGTCATTTCCCTGAGCACTCAGTGCCAAGTACAAGCCCTCATTATCATTTACTAGGCGAAAAAGCGCCTCTGCAAATTTGTAATCTTTTAAGTCGTATTGCTGCCATGCAGCACCTTGTAATACCTCTTCAACATAGCCGCTGTTATCAGCATCAAGATACTGGTTTAGGATTGTCGTATCGCGCAAGGCGAGCGCCTGCTGCAACTTTATGCCTGTTATACTTTTAAGGCCTTGCTGTGCAGATTGCTTATCTTTATCAAACACAGCCGATTTTAAAGCCTGGGAGAACTGCTGCTTCGCCGCCTCGAGCATGCCTTTGTCGAGGGCAGTCCACCCCATAAGCAAATAAAAATCCGTTCGCTGTAGTTGATTACTAAGCGCTATCAGCATGTCTACTTTTCGCTTAGACGCATTCGCGCGCATTTTGGGCGTAAGCTGAGCAAATTGTTCTAATGGATGCGCTTTTGTATCTGCGCTGGAATGCGCTGGTTGGCTTTCGCGCTCTTCTTGTCGTGATCTATTGTTCTTCGATGACGTTGCAATTGCGGGCTTCAAAGTACCTTTCAACCGCCCGTTTATTCTGTTTAGCTCGGTTTCTACTTCTTCTGGCACTTGCCACGCGGGGTATCGCGCTTTTAAGCGTGAAAACTCATTATTAGCTTGCGTTACTTGCCGCTCGTTAATGTGGTACCACAGCCCAGTTAAATCAGGCTGCTCTTGTTGAGCAGGTAATATTCCTGAGTCTTTTTCTTTGTAAGTGGTTTTAGTCTGCGCAATGGCACAATTCGAAAAGCTCAAGGTAGTGAGCGTGCCTAAGGCCAAAAATAAAAAAGTGCGTTTGAACATGTCTTTCACGAGGCATTATCCGACACAGCTAGCATGGAAAGCAGCGTTAAGCTTGCAGAGTAATAATCCATATTTCGATTTATCTCAGGCCATACCGGTGTCTTTGATTTCATAATACTGTTTACCGCAAGCTCTACCGATTGCATGCCTTTTGTCATAGGGTATTCGGCGGTTTGCTCGGTTTGTAAATTTACGGTAGCGGGCGTGGGTGTTAATGCCCACCACGCATAAAAAGGGGCAAGTAATTTGTCAGTAAGCGCGTTGTCTTCACGAGCCTTTTGTGACCACGCAAGCTGCAGCGGAATACGAATCGCATTAAAACCAAACTCTGGTGATAAAACATTATTCAGCGTTAATTCACCCAATGCTTGATTATCATTCCTTTGCATTTTTGTTGTCTTAAAGCGCACCCAATCACTAGGCAGACGATAAGATGAAAACTGCATGTTTGAAAGCAAAGTTAAGCCTGTCTCATGTAACTTCGCCCAGCGCAGCGGCGAAGCCGATATTGTAGAGAGCTCTGTAATGGCTGGGAAAACCCAGTAAGACAAGTTAAGTTGCATACTCACTTTACCCTCTTGTTCAGAGGTAAAGCCGTATTCCCCTGGCAGAAGCAGCACATGATTATTGTGTTCTACCAGTAACTTTTGCTCAACGGCACGCACAATGTCGCTTGCGTCTTGTTGATAGGCACTTACTCCCCACTTTTTACTTGCGCGTAACAATGCCCAAGCAATCAGTATTTCGCCGTCAGAAGCGTTATTTGGGTCGTCGATACACGACGCTGAGTTATCAGCACAGGGGCGATAACGCCAGCTAAATAGCCCGTCATCTCGCATTAACGTGTGTTTTGTCCAACGCCACAACGCATCGAACGTAGCTTGATCGTCGGCGGCAACAGCAAACAACATACCGTAGCCCTGCCCTTCACTATGCGATACGTCGTCATTTCCAGTATCAACAACGCGTCCGCCGTCGATAAACAACGCCTTGTAAGCGATGAATTGGGCTCGAAACGCACTGTCTTCTTTTGTCGAGCAAGACACCAACAATAAGGTTAGCCCTATCAATAGTGTTGATTTAACCGCCTTGAGAAACGTTACCATGAATCTTGAACTTGTTTATTTCTGCGCTTAAGCAACAAATAAATAAGTAAGCTCACTACAAACACAACTAAGACAAAGGCAATCAACCAATACCAAGGGTTATTAGATAGCCAAAGTCTTAAGTGCAGCCAACGGTCATCCGCCTCACCTATTTCATATTTATCGGTTACTTGCATCACTAGCGATGGAGACAGTGGATCTTTCCATGCAAAGAAATCTCCGGCCATTTGCCCCCACATAGACAAGCTAACAAGATCTTCGACTCTAGATTGAAGTAATTCTGCGGATTGCGCCGCTATGATGAACATTGTGTCTGTTTGCGATGAAACAGGATGCGCGTGCGCAGTTAACACTGCTTGTTCGCCTAGATCACTTTCCTGCACGGTATGCCCATCAATGCGCATTTCCTTGAAAGACTGGTCATCCGTTAAATTTCTTATCTGATTGTATAGGTTATTTTGAAGTCGGTATGACCAGCGTTTCGTTGCTTCAATTGCCGTACTAAATTCAGACTGTTCTAGTTGCGCCAAGGTTTCTGGCGTACCAAGTACAATCATCGACCCCTCTGTTGCAACGCTATCGCCCGTTGCTATCTTCACGTTTAACAACGGTACTTGCGCTACTTGCGCTAATTTCGCAGACAGTGTTAGTGCGGAATTAAGGTAGTCGTCTGAAGGGATTGCAATTGTAGCCTCAGGTGCAGACTTAAAACGCGCAAACGGGTACGCGGTCTCAGAAAGTAATGCTAGATTAGGCTGCACGGCAACATTGCCCGCACTAGGCAACTCAATTGCTGAAGAATCATCAAGCTGAAACACAAGATGTGAACCCGGCACGTCATCGCATGGCACACCAGCCAATGGCGCTCTCATGGTCACATCAAAATCTAAGTTGTTTACACCGCCTTTAAAATATCGTGCGGGAATTCGAAGCTGATAGTCTCTGAATGACTGTCCATTCGTATTGGTTAATGCCAATCCATGCACTAATTCATCGTTTACACTTACGTTCATTATCGAGCCAGGCCCAAATCCTGCGCCGTAACCGAAGTCCAACAGTAAATTTACACTGGCATTTTCCGGCACGTAAAAGTCAGCAGGTAACCTTAAAGACACGCGCTTGTTGAAATCCCCTTCGTTTCTGAGCTGTGCAGTAGATACGCCAAAGTCTTGGAATGTATATTTATTATCTGGGTTCAAAATGCGATGACGTTGAAGCTTGTCAGCCTGCATTTCAGACTGCGACAGCACGGTAACTTGCGAAATCGGGTTTATTGCATCGTCCATTACGCCTAGTGCTTTAGCAGCTTCAAAAACTTCTTGTTCAGTTGTACCGCTTACGATCAAGCGATAGCTGGCAGGCACAATGACCTTGTCATCTTCTACAAAAGCAGGCGTTCGCTGCGCTTTTAAAAACGCTCCGTTGATGTCGTTAATTACTTCATCAGATAAAACAGGAGACAATGCTTCCACAGTGCCAACTAAGACATGAACAGGCTGCTTTTGTTTTACGCTTAAATACCACGATGAGCGCTCATACCGAGCGATATTCTGTTCGCTCCAGAAATTATCTTCCGACTTCCCTAGTTGAGGCAGAACGTAACCATCATCAAACGTATCATGTTCGATAATGAGCGGTTGGTACTGATTTCTAAGAGCAAGAGATTGAGCAACAATGGGCAATGTTTGTTGCTTGATTTGAGCAGTAGCTTCTCGCGCAGTGTAAAGCTGAACATTTCTCTGGCCACCAATACCTGGGTTAAAGAAGCCACTCAGCGCATCCAATGTGAAGCGCTTTTCGTTAATTGATGTACCAATTTTTAGCGTAGACCGATAGGCGTTAATTTCACTCCAAAGTTCTGGTGCATTCCCATTTACACATTGCTCAGCGTAATACTGACTGACAGCTAATGTTAAAGAGTTAAAACCGGCTCGCCACAAGGCGTTGGGAATGGTAATTTCAGACACCAGAGAGGGTCTATCGGGATCAAAGGCAATTTGCCCTATCGTCGCGTTATTGAATCTGACATAAAGTTGCGAACGCTTTTTAATCAGTGCCTGTGAACTCACTACCTCTAGTGTTAGCACGGCATTATCTACCTTTGATACAGAGCTAAGAGGAATTGGAATATCAATGGTTGCGAATTTACCTTGCAAGCGCACGGTACCTTCCCCGCCAAAAAAGTCGGTCAGCCGGTATGTATCGGTTTGTGCCGCTAGGGTAAAAGGCGCGCACAAAAACAACATGAAAATAAGGTATTTTTTTATCATTGATTTTCCTTTACTGGCTTAACTAGCGAACCTAATTTACCAGCGAATTTTCCTATTAATACAAGCATATGCAATAAAACAGGCTTTAATCCAATTTTTAGCACGTGTTTAGCGCCAAACCAGTAGGAAATAGCCCTTGTTCTTCTTCTTTGAAACGATATCCAACGCAAACTATCACCCAAGCAGTAGGCGATAACTTCATTCTCTTGCTCTTCCGACTGAGGCATGAAGCGCACCCTAAGTATTTTCGATTGACTGTCGAAGTGCAGAACATGAATGGGTAAATGTACGTTTTTACTGAGCGCATGGCTCCACGATGTAAACGTGGCGTTGTCTGGCACTAAGGCCCCTTCCCCCTTTAAACGTAACCTTGCACCACCTAAAGATAAATCAACTAAGTCACCCACCCATGCTTCATCGGTATTGGTCTTTATCACAACACTATTGCTTGCAGGCAGACGTGCTTGGCTTCGAACTTGTTTGCGCTCTAACAGTACACTCAGTACCGACAAAAGTAATACAAGATTAAATGCGTTCCACAACATAACCACTACGGTAAGTTCACGGGTCAGTGGCTCGGTTACGTATTTGTAGACCCCACTTCCCAATGCAAAGGTAATTACTAATATTAGCCAATAAAACACGCTAGATAACGGCGACACAAAGGTTCTGTCTAAGCTTTCACCTTTTGGGGTCACCACAAATGATGGAGCTCGTGGTTTAAGAAAAACCTTAATTAATGCGTTAAGTGTAAACGCACACTGTAATATTTCGTATAGCTCGGAAACTAGCGGCCATCGCGTTCGACCAAACAACATGGTGGAAACCATATACGTTGCGATAACGTGAGGTAGGGTAAACGCAAAGATTTCGAGTATTGAGGCGTGATAAACCTGAAGGCCAAATACAAGATAGGCCAGCGGCATGAGCAAGAAAATAATACGAGCAAAAGGAAACAACCAAAACATGATTGAGCTCATGTAGCCCACTCGCTGATACCACTTCAACCCTTCTGCTTTATACGGTTTTTTGAGTAATAGAATTTGCGTCATTCCCTGCGCCCAGCGCATTCGCTGTTGGATGAAAGCATCGAAGGTTTCAGGAGCGAGGCCACTTACCATGGGCCTGTCTACATATACAGATTCATAACCCATTTTATGAAGATCGAGTGCAGTTTCCGCGTCTTCAGTGATTGAATCACCGGAAATTCCGCCCACTAAATCTAAGTGCTTTCTGCGCATAAGCGCTGCCGAGCCACAAAAGAAAGAACTGCCCCAATAATCTAGACCTTTCTGAATGGTTCCATAAAACATATCGTTTTCTGAGGGCATTCGAGTAAACGCGGAAAAAAAGTTTCGCTCGACAGGGTCTGGGTTTGCCATGAAATGTGGCGTTTGAACAAGAAAAACCTTCTCGTTTTTAAGCATCCAAGGCACGGTTCTATCTAAGAAGTCTGATGTAGGCACGTGGTCAGCATCTAAGATAACAATGAGATCAGCTGATGTATTTTGAATAGCGCTATTAACATTACCAGCTTTAGCAAATTCGTTTTTAGCTCTTGTGTGATAGGTAATATCCAAACGTTTACACAAGGCTTGCAGGTCTTTTCGGCGCTTCAGAGCAACAGCTGCTGCCACAGGGTCAGCTGCGTTTATCTTTTGGTCTGTACCACCATCATCTAGCAAATGAATACTGAGCTTTTCTTTTGGATAATCAAGCATTTTAGCCGCACGAATAGTGACTTCTAATATTTCCTCGTCTTCGTTATAGCTAGGAATCATCACATCAACGCTTGGTAAGCTAGTTTGGTCAATGCCTTCAAGTGAAAGGAGTGGTCGACTTAGCGGGAAGGCATTAACAATGGCCCCGAAAATAGATGTAATGCCCGCATAAATTTCAGCTGCGAAGAGCAGCCAAACAGCAATCATCGAAAACAAATCAGAATAGGTAAGCGTGTAAATCCCCCGCCATAACAGGTATCTAACGCTGAGCGCGATGGCTAAAACCAGTGCGAAAATTCGAAATAAGTGCTGATATTTTTGCGCGTGACGCGCTTCTTTACTGCAAAGTGAGATTGCGATGAGAATAACAATAGACGAGAGTAATTGGCCCAATGCATCCATGGGCGCTAACAGTAGCACCCCTAGAATAAAGGATGCCACTAAAAGAACGATTATGAACTGTGAAGTATAATGTCTACGGGTTTGCGAATAATCCAAGTTTGCGATCCAATACGTGCATTTGCGTTACACATGCATAGTTCGCCCTGTTAATTAACGTAATTTTACCGTCCGACATGTCTATTTCGTGGTTACTTTTATAGAACATCCGAGATATGGCATCTCGCTGCTTTTTATTACTATTCGATGCCAAAAACCATGCCGGGTACGTTGCAATTCCAAAAGCAGCCGCAACAATTAAACCGTAAAACAATACTGGAGACATCGTGGGCGCCGTGTACAGGGAAAATAAGAACATAGCCATACTTGCTACCGTAAATATACCAGTAATTTTACGAAAACGTATAACTTTCATAAGTTTATTTTCAGCGTCCATCAGCATGAACAAGCGCTTCTTCCACAGTTGTTCAGTCTCTAAACTCGTTCGCTCTTCGACAAGTTGAGGTTTGCTCGACGCCTGCTTCGCGTTTTGAAACTGTTTGGCGCGACCTAATGCGTTCACCACAGCATCTTCGTTGACGGCGCTTTGAAACGAACTTTCAAGCGTTGACGAATGGTTAAATTGATTTGAGCTATCGACTAATTTCACTGCGCACACTCCCCTCATTACTACGTATGAGTTTACTTCTGTACATCCAGAGGAAAAATTGCTGAAACCATACTTACTGATTAATAATGATACGCTTTGATACGTATGTGGGTATTGAACTTTAGCTCATTGGACTTTCGTCTAAGCCAGAAAGTACAAGGGATATAGAGGATATAGGCGTTTATTTTCAGGTATTTAGGAACAGTAATTCAGAGAAAGGGATCGACAAGTTTTATAAGCAAAGCAGTACAATTTAGACTAATTGATAAGGCGAGTAAGGCTTAGGTATGCCGCCTATTTAGGTAAAAAATTTTGGTTTACACAAGAGCACGTACAACGCTGCAATGTTAATTTAGGTCTACACGCATCAGTTTACGGTGTTTGGTTTGCGCAACTTGCTAATGATGCTAATTAGATTGCTTACATTGAAGACAGTGCCAAAAATGCTTCCTACTGAGATGGCGTAAAAAAGTCCCAACGTTTCAGCAACAAGAAATACTTTTCGAATAGTATGAGTGTCGCGTATAACCAGTGAACCTACTGTGAAAATAAGAGACGACGCGTAAGCAATAAATATTATCCAGCTGTGTTCTAGCACAAACCATTCATACGCTAGAAAACCAAGGTTTACTGCCACAAAAAAGAACAAAATAGTATTGCTTCTATGCTTAATCGCAATGAAATTGCGTACACTGGCAAGCAATGTTCCAATTCCCGCTGCCATCGCATCTAACATAAAAAAATGTGCGCTTAGTGCCGCTAACGCAAACGCAGATATAAGTAGATACTTGTCTACATGAGTTTGTCGATAACCAATAAAGTTTAATACTACGGCGATAGCACCAAAGGCTTCTGCAACTATGTTCATTTACTGTAGCTCGTTAAAATTTTAGATAAAAAGGCTGGCACAGGGCTTTGTATTCACACGTATATTCGCCCTGTGCATTCCTAATGGTGAGCGTTTTTTTGCTAGCCGCCATCGAAGATAAAGCGTTAGAGTCTTGGGTTACCGTTTTTATGTCTGAGGTAACCTTTCTAAAATGAAATGCACAAAGATAAGGCTGTTTATCTGGCGTATGTCTTACATATAGAAGCTTTTCTAGTGCAAAACCTTCAGACGCTGCTGTCTGACATACCGTTGACTCCATCGAAAAAGGGTATACGCAATACAAATCTCCTTGGGATTCAAGCAGCGTATAGCTTGCTTTCAGCAGTCCAGCTGGGTCGAGTGTAGAAGTTTGCCTAGCCACATTTCTAGCATGGGTTTGCGCGTTGTAAGCATTCGATTTTTTAGTCGGTGAATCGAAATACGGTGGATTTGAGATAATCAGTTTGTATTGGTGTGGCGGCATAAAGGCACAAACGTCACAATGATAAATAAAAAGCTGATTCGCCCATTTGGCGTTTTTAAAATTCGATGCAGCCTGCTTGGCAGCGCTTTCATCAATTTCTATAGCGTCGATTATTATCGACGTTTGATATTCAGTTTTTTGATTTTCAGAGCTTTGGGGTTCATCGCCGCTATTTTCAGTGCGCTTTGGCGACAGAAGCTGTGCCTTTTGTGCCATCATAAGCGCTAATATGCCACTTCCTGTACCAATGTCTAAAATACGCTGCATACCACCACTTGTGGGGCGAGGCTCAGCCCAACTCCCTAACACTAGGCTGTCAGTGTTCACTTTCATTGCACATTGGTCTTGAGCAACAGTAAATTGTTTGCAGCGAAACATGATGTGGTTGAATTATCTTATTTTGAGAAAGCCGCGCATTCTATACCATGTTTATCGACGCTTCACGTTAAGGTTATGACATTCACCTCCAATGCTGAAGCGACATCATGTTTCTGGCTACGTCTACAGCATGCACAGGTCGATACTTCTTCAGCGGCCCTTTCATTATGCTTTGCCAAATAGGGGCGGTTTTTTGCGCGATGTCTTCTAGCGTGCGTGATTCGTCGCGGTTACCAAGCAATAGCGAAGGCCTGACCGCCGACGCATTAGGTAACTGAGGCATGCGCATAATTGCGTTTTCTAACTCGCCCTTTACTCTCAAATAAAAGTTGCTGCTTTTGGCATCGGCGCCCACTGAAGATATCCATACAAAACTGTCTGCGCGCTGAGCGCGAGTAAGCTGGGCTGCCACGTGTACATATTCGAAATCGACGCGACGAAACGCTTGCTTAGAGCCTGCCTTTTTAAGCGTGGTTCCCAAACAGCAGTACACGTGGTTAACGCTAAAGTAGCCCTGATAGTCTTGAAAGTGCTCAAAGTCGATAACCACGGGCTTTAGTTTTTTGTGAGTGTCGGTAAACATGTTGGAAGGAAGCGGTTTTCGGACCAAGCACGTTACTTCATTGTACCGTCTGTCTTGTAACAGCATGTTTACGAGCGTTCGTCCCACTAAACCTGTCGCTCCTAGCACCATTGCGGATTTCATACGTCGCACCTTGTATCTTAAATTGATATAACTACAATCAAACCTTCGACAGTCAAATATGCAGATAAAAATGAAAAAAGCCCTTTTAATTGGAGCCGCTATGCTCTCTACTGCTTTAAACGCTGAAACGCTCACAATAGAGCGTATTTTCGCTTCACCTTCTCTTGATGGTAACGCACCCCGCTCGCTAAAAGTATCACCAGACGGCCAACGCGTAACGTTTCTTAAGGGCAAGCAAACCGATTACGAACGCCTTGATTTATGGGAATACCATATTGAAAGCGGTCAAACTCGCATGCTTTTCGATTCAAACGACCTTCAAAGCGGCGAAGAAGTACTTTCTGACGAAGAAAAAGCGCGCCGCGAGCGCATGCGCCTGTCTGGCAGCGGTATTGTTAGTTACCAATGGTCTGACGATGGTAAAGCGTTACTGTTCCCTCTAGGCGGCGATGTGTTTTATCACAAGCTTGGCGAAAAAGGCGCAAAGCAATTATTAGATACCGACGCATTTGAAACCGACATTAAGTTGTCACCAAAAGGCAATTATATTTCTTTTATTCGCGATCAAAACCTTTATGTAAAACACATTGAGTCGGGTAAAGAAACCGCTATTACCAAAAAAGGTGGTGGCAACATTAAATTTGGTATGGCCGAATTTGTAGCGCAAGAAGAAATGGGCCGCATGACCGGATACTGGTGGTCACCTGATGAAAGTAAAATTGCCTTTACCAAGGTAGATGAAAGCCCGGTAGACGTAATCACTCGCTCTGAAATTTATGCCGACGATATCAAGCTAATTGAACAAAAATACCCTAAAGCAGGTACGCCAAACGTATTGGTTGAGCTGGCTATCCAAGACATTAACTCTGGCGATCGCACCTGGGTAGATTTAGGCAAAGACAAAGATATTTATTTTGCCCGCGGTAAATGGATGCCGAACAGCACCACCTTTACCTACCAGTGGCAAACACGCGACCAGCAAAAACTAGCGCTTCGCGCGTTCGACCTTAATAACAAAAAAGAGAACGTACTGCTTACAGAATCAAGCAATACGTGGGTAAACCTGCATGACGACCTGTATTTCCTAAAAGATAAAGGTCAGTTCATTTGGGCCTCTGAGCGTGACGGGTTCAAGCACCTTTACCTTTTCGACAACAGCGGCAAAATGGTCAAACAGTTAACCCAAGGTAACTGGGTAGTCGACAGTGTTGAAGCCATCGATACTGCAAACAACCGCTTGTACTTCTCTGGTCGTAAAGACACGCCATTAGAAAGTCATGTTTACAGCGTGCCGCTAGATGGCGGTGAGATTTCCCGCGTAACGGAACTTGGCGCATACCACAGTGCTGCGTTTAGCAAAGATGCTTCTATCTTTATTGATCGTTTCTCTACCATTAATTCGCCTGCGCAAGTTAGCTTAAATAGTGCGACCGGCGAGCGAATTACTTGGCTTGAAGAGAACAAGGTTGAAGAAGGCCACCCGCTTCACCCTTACATGGATAGCTGGACAGCACCAGAATTTGGTGACATCACCACAAAAGATGGCGCAACCCTTAAGTATCGTATCTACACACCTGACAGTGCGAAGCAAAATCCTAAGCAGAAGCACCCTGTTATTGTTTACCTTTACGGAGGCCCTCACGCACAAGTGGTAACGAATAGCTGGGCGGGCAACCGAGGTTTGCTGTTCCAACATTGGGTTGACCAAGGTTACGTGGTATTCACACTAGATAACCGTGGCTCTAACTATCGCGGTAAAGGCTTTGAAGATCCTATTTACAAGAAAATGGGCTTTATCGAAGTTGATGATCAAGTGGCGGGCGTAGAGTTCTTGCGCACCCTTCCCTTTGTTGATGCGGATCGCATTGGTGTGCACGGCCACAGCTACGGCGGCTACATGACACTGATGAGCATGTTCAAGGCGGGCGATTATTTTGCAGCAGGTGTATCGGGTGCACCAGTAACCGACTGGCGCTTATACGATACCCACTATACCGAGCGCTATATGGGTAACCCAAATACTGATGACGATGCCTACACCGCGTCTTCAGTATTCCCGTATGCAAAAGACTTGAAAGGCGACCTTTTGATATATCATGGTATGGCTGACGACAATGTGTTGTTTACTCACTCAACCATGCTATATAAGCACCTTCAAGATTTGGCAATTCCGTTTGAGACCATGGATTACCCGGGTAAAAAACACAGTATTCGTGGAAAGCAAACAGGCATTCACTTATATAAAACCATAACCAATTTCTTTAATCGAACGATTAAGTAATCATAAGCAAGTAAAATATAAGGGCATAAGGTTAATTTATCCTTATGCCCTTTTTTATGGGTATTCAACTTTATAATAATTTTTAGCGACTAGGTTTGTTTAATTTTTTTTCTTAGTGTAGTTTCGATTTTGAGCATTTTGCTCACCCACCATAAAATCAAATAAAAAGGTGGGTTTAAACAACAAGTGAAATAGAGTGGTACTATGAAAAATAATAAATTTACCCCTTCATTAATTGCGGCAGGCTTAGCACTTTCGAGTTTTGGTGCACTAGCAGACAGCGATCGTTACATCATCCAGGTAGACAACAACGCTAAAGGTATTGTTAAGGCAATTGCTAAACAATCGGGTGCAGAAATTCATGTTGATGCCGATGGGTTTATCGCTGCAACGTTTAGTGGCAAGTCTTTAAGCGATGTTAAGGGCTTATTAAACAACCCTCATGTAAAGCTAGTTGAAGCTGATGAAAAGCGCGTGCCAATGGCGCTGTTTAATGATGACGCTGGCGACCCTGCACAAACACAATTAACTCCCTATGCGGTTTATCAATCTCAAGCTGACCAAGTTGTATTTGATAGCAACGCGGGCATGAAAGTGTGTGTCATCGATTCGGGACTAGATTCATCGAATGCCGATTTCAACTGGTCTGCAATTACCGGTGACAACGACGCTGGCACAGGTAACTGGTTTGAAAATGGCGGCCCACACGGCACGCACGTAGCGGGCACTATCGGCGCAGCAGACAACGGCTTTGGCGTCGTGGGTATGGCACCTGGTGTTGATATGCATATCATCAAAGTATTCAACGCATCTGGCTGGGGCTACTCATCAGATTTGGCCCAGGCAGCACAACTTTGTTCTCAGGCTGGTGCAAACATCATTAATATGAGCCTTGGTGGCGGTGGCGCGAACTCTACAGAAGAAAACGCGTTTAAAGACTTCGTAGCGGCGGGCGGTCTAGTGGTAGCAGCAGCGGGTAACGACGGCAACAACGTTCGTTCATATCCAGCGGGTTACTCATCAGTAATGATGATTGGCGCTAACGATGCTGACAACAACATTGCTGATTTCTCACAATATCCTTCGTGTACATCGGGTCGCGGCAAGCGCGTTACTACCGACGAAACCATTTGTGTTGAAGTAACTGCCGGCGGTGTTGACACGCTTTCTACTTACCCAGCGGGCGGTGCATCAATGTCTACTATGAGTGCTGACGGCGTTGGTTTTGCTTCATCTGCAATGGAAAATACAGGTTCTGTTACAGCTACAACCTATTTCCTAGGTCTGGGCGACTCAGTAGATAACGGTGCTGCTGGTAAAGTATGTGTTATAGATCGCGGCAGCGTGTCTTTCTACGACAAGGTTAACAATTGTGAACTATCTGGCGGTGTAGGCGCTGTAATCATCAATAACGAACCAGGAATGCTTTACGGCACGCTCGGGGATACTAACAATACGTCTATCCCTGCTGTAGGTGCAGCATTCGAAGATAGAAGCGCATTAGTTGCAGCATCTACCATTGATATTTCAATTGGCGCAAGCGACTACGGCTACATGAGTGGTACTTCAATGGCAACGCCAGCTGTTGCTGGTATTACGGCGCTAGTATGGTCAAATCACCCGACTTGTACTGGTGAAGAGATACGTAACGCACTTAAAGCAACCGCGATGGATGCGGGAGCAGCAGGTAAAGACGACTTCTTTGGTTACGGTATCGCTCAAGCCGCTGATATGAATAATTACCTAACACAAAACGGTTGTGCTGGCGGCAATGGCGGTGGTGACACTGGCGGTGGCGATACAGGCGGCACTGGTGAACTAACGCTTACAGCTACAGGCTACAAAGTGAAAGGTACACAACGAGTTGACCTAACGTGGACAGACGCAACATCATCAAACGTTGATGTATATCGTAATGGTAACGTGATTTCTACCACAGCAAACGATGGTACTTATACTGATGTGCTTAATGTTAAAGGCGGCGGTAATTACAGTTACCAAGTGTGTGAAGCAGGAACCACAACGTGTTCAGCTAGCGTAAGCGTAGTTTTCTAAACTTGTTACGACCAATGTTTCTAGCGATAACCAGCAGAAACTAACCTGAACAAAATGTTTACAAAAAAAGCGGGCGTGTGAAGTGGCCCGCTTTCTTTTTAAAATAATTAAGCGTTATTAACTAAACATCTGTGTAGCTAAGTTTTGCTGTACCGCCTGGGCAGACGATGCACTCAATTCTATTTCGATTGGGTCGGCTTTGCCGGACAACCAAACTTTAAGCTCGGCATCGGTATCAAAATGCCCTGCCGTTTCAACAATGAACTGAGTAATCGACTTATAAGGAATGGAGTGATAGTTGACTTTGCGCCCAGTAAGGCCTTGCTTGTCTATCAAAATTAAGCGCTTATTGGTAAATACGCTTAAATCGCGCACTAGCTTAAACGCAGAGGTAACGGTTTCATTGGCGGCAAGAATAGGCGTAAGCTCCTCTTGTACGTCTGAAGCACTGGTCTCACTTGCATTACCCATAATGGTATCGAATAAACCCATAATCATTTCCTTTTAGGCAGAGGCAAGTTTTACTCGCCATTGAACTCTGTGCGCCAGCGGTTTGGGTTTATCCAAAGCAAAGCCTTGGCCGTAGTCTACTTTAAGTTCTTGAAGCACGTCTGCGGTAGCGCTATCTACGACAAACTCGGCAACCGTTTGTTTACCCATACTGTGCGCGATGCTGTTTATCGCTTTCACTGTAGCATGATCGATGGGATCGTGAGCAATATTTCGCACAAATGAACCGTCAATTTTGACGTAATCTACATCTAGGTTCTTCAGGTATGTAAACGACGACATCCCAGCGCCAAAATCATCCAACGCAAAGCTACAACCAAGATCCCTTAAGGTTGAGATAAAATGCTTGGCGGCAGCCAAGTTAGTCACAGCGGTAGTTTCCGTTATCTCAAAACAAATCTTCTCAGCGGGCACCGACGTGCTTTGCACACGTTTTGCGATTTTGTGTAGGGCCATTTCATCGCCTAGCGTAATACCCGATAAATTTATGGCAACCTTACCAACTTTGTCGATATGGGCAGGGTTGCTTTCGAGGGTCTTAAGCGTGTTGTCTATTACCCACAGATCCACTTTGTTCATCAAACCATGACGCTCTGCAAGGGGAATAAATAGCCCAGGGCTTATGAGGCCGCCATCCCTTGCATTAAGTCGAAGCAAAATTTCATAGTGCTGTAGCTGGGATGCCCACTCTTGACTCGGCACTTTTAATGGCATAATAGCTTGGCTGTACAATTCGAAACCATCGTATTGCAGAGCGTGATGTAATGCATGAAGCACTTGGTTTTCACTATCATCAATTGCCATTTGTGAATCGTCGTCGTGAAAAACAAAGTATCGGTTACGTCCTAGATGCTTGGCTTTATAGCAGGCATTATCTGCCGCTTTTATTAGCGCTTCAGCACTCTGGGTACTTTCGTTAATTTCTATAACGCCAATGCTTGCACCAACAAAAAACAGTTTTTCGTCATAGACAAAGCGATAGTTTGAAATGGCTAAAAGTAGTTTATCTAAACGCTTAGTAACCTCATTCAAACTTTGGTTACGGAATATAATGCAAAACTCATCGCCGCCTATTCGCGCTAGAAGGTCTTGACCATTAACGTACTGTCTAAAGATGGTAGAAATTTCTTTTAACAGCTTATCGCCTGCAGGATGACCGCAACTGTCGTTAACTAGCTTGAAACGGTCCATGTCGATAAAGCACATAACGCTTTGCTTTTGATATGTTTTAGCGTTAATTGTGCTTTTAATACTATTCAATTCGCCTGTTGTAAACCTGCTCTCGATTTGGTGCGTATTATCTTCACCTTCATAGATAACATGAATTTGTTGCTGGCTTTCTTGATGCACGCTGTCTTTATGGGTTTCTTGAAGAATTTCCCTTAGCTTTTCATCAAATGCATACCGATTAAACAACCCCGTTAGCTGATCGTGATTTGCTTGAAAATATACTTCTTCTTGCAGTGCAAGCTCTTTCGTCACGTCTCGCGCTATGCCCTCAACCGCCACCAACATGCCTTCTTCGTTGAGAATAGGGGTGTCAGAAAACTCGATAGCCAATGACGTGCCCGCTTTTCCTTGATAATGCACAATATAGGCTTCTGGTTTCTCGCCTCGAGCAATCATTTGACGTATATCGAAGGTTTCGTCTGGTATTTGAAGTACGTAGCGCGACTCGTTTGCACAAAAGTTTTCGGCGCTAAACCCTAAAATTTCTTCAATGCCCGCACTTACATACACAAAATTGTGATCAACAGTTTTGGTGTAAACGAAGTGCTTGTGCATCCCATCCACTAACCGACGGTACTTTTCTTCGCTGCGCTTTAAATCATGCTCAGCTCGAAATCGCTCTGTAACATCCCTCACAGTAATTGCAATATTGTCGCCCGCCTTAACTACCTGAACTTTTATCCAGTCGGGAGTAATAGTATCGCTAGTGATGGATATATGAGCCTCGTAAGGGACGCCGTGTAACGCAACATTTTTTGCATTAACAAACTCACTGCTTAACCCTAAATAACGGGTTTGTTCGGCTAAGTTCATGGAGCGAAGTGCATCACACGCCCCACGAAATAAGTAACGACTGTAAGAGTTCGCCTCAACAAGAGAAAAGTCATTTTCGATGGGCTGATAAATAAGCAGTGCATCAAGCGATGCTTCGCTAGCTGTAAGATAGCGCTGCTGGCTAACGAACAAACTCACCGCTCCTTTTAGCTGCTTATGCAGTACATAGCTTACCAAGACCGACATTAGTAGCCCCGTCAAACTTATAAGCAGGCCAGTATTGTAGGGGCTTATCTGCGACTGCATTGAAAGAGAAAACTGGCGCTCAAGGAAAGTAAACGGCGGTAGTGACACTATAGTGCCATCATTCGCTAATTCACCGCTTTGAAACAGCGTGGCGTTATCTGAGGTAAGCTTAAAGTTAAACTGCGGGCCAACAAGTTCGCCCAGCATAACGCCTAGTATGGTATGAACGTCAAAACCCGCGACTAAATAGCCGTGCTCGGGCTCTTGTGGGCTAATCGCTCGACCTACAATAATAAAGTGATGTTTTGCCTGAGGGGAATAAAGCAAGGTACTGTCTAAATCTTCGGATAGCGTATGAATATTTAACCCTAAAGCGTCCATCGGTTTACCAATAAGACTGTTATTGATTCGCGTTTTAATGCCCGAAGACGGTGTAGTCACCCATTCAATCTCACCTTGTGCGTTTACGAAAACCAACGACGAAAAACCGCGTTGCATTCCCATTAAGGATAGCGATTGCGCATTAAACCAATCAACTTGGTTGGGACTGAATGTCGGCCAGTTTCGCATCAGGTTGTGAAGGGCTTGAATGCGTTCGTTGGAAAAAACTTCAAGGCCTATTTTGACCTGTTCAGCAACCGATTGCGCTTTAGATACTCGCGCAGCGCGCTCATCTTTTTGAATAAAGACGCCAGCAGAGATAAAAAATAAGGCAAGAAGTAGAAACAACACCGTTGGTAAGGCGTAAATCCGATGGTGAAGCTTGCTTAACATGTAACTATCTCCGAAAACTAGCGCGGTGAGGGTAGCGAAGAATTGTGAAACAAATATGAAAAGGCTTATTTATTAGCATGAAAGAGACTCTGGCGTATTTGAAGCGTATCTGGCAAGGTATGAAATCAGTTTTTCGTTTAATTTGTATTAAGCCCCTATAAGCAAGCCACTGCTTCACCCGCGCTTATAATTCTACGAATTAAAAACTTATAACCAAAAGAGCAATGATTAATGAGTACCTCCCCCAATTTTGACGACATAAAGCTAGCGCATGAGCGTATTAAAAACGACGTAAAGCATACTCCAATCATGGAATCGTCACTGCTCAATAAATGGATGGGTAACCGCATTCTTTTTAAAACGGAGTGCTTGCAAACTATAGGGGCATTTAAAATACGTGGGGCGATGAACTTTTTAGCGCGACTAAAAGAAGAGGGACGACTTCCCAATCACATTGTTGCCAACAGTTCAGGGAATCATGCACAAGCGGTAGCTCATGCAGCAGCGCATTTTGGTGTGAAAGCAACAATTTTCGCAAGTGAAGCCATATCGCCCATTAAAGCCGCCGCTACGCAAAGTTACGGCGCTGAACTTAAACTCTTTCCCACTCGTCCAGAAGCTGATGAAGCGGTTTTAAACGCTTCGAAAGCGCCAGGTACCGTGTGGATCCCGCCATTTAATCATCAAGATATTATTGCAGGGCAAGGTACGGCAGCATTAGAGGCACTTAACGACATTGGTCATGTTGATGCCGTATTTGCGCCATGCGGAGGTGGCGGCCTTTTGTCAGGCACACTATTAGCAACACGTGCCCTGCAACCCAATGCAATGGTGATTGGCGCTGAACCTGCCGAGGCAAACGACGCTTCAATGTCGCTGCAAGCGGGTGAGATTGTGGCGCTAGACCACATACCACAAACACTCGCAGATGGCGCTGCTACGCCGTCGGTAGGCGACATTACCTTCCCGATACTGCAAGAGCTTGATGACTTTTATGAAGTAGATGAACTGCAAATTGCTTACTGGACTCAGTGGCTACATCATTTGCTAAAGCTTCACATTGAGCCCACCTGCGCTATGACGATGGCAGCGGTGGCAGCTTGGGCCGCCAACTCACCACCGGGGCAAACTGCGCTTGTCATACTTAGCGGTGGTAACATTAGCCAAGCTACCATGGCCAACATTTGGGAACGAGATTTCTTGTTACAGCCGCCCATTCTCAATTTTACCGATGATGTCGAATTTAACGAAGACGAAAACGCTGAAGCGTAAATTCTACAAATCAAAAATAAGAAAATATTTTTAAGGCAGAAACTCAACATGAACTCTACATCAACCGAACGCTTCGCGAGTAAAAGCGAAGTACGCTTTGCTATTAAATCGTTATTTACTGCGGCTACTTGTGCAGCTGGTTTGGCAGTATCCACCGTCAATGCGGCAACGCTTATCGATAACGTGAAAGGCTACACGTTAAATGATTCAGGCAAGCTAATTACCTTTAAAAACCTTGTGATTGACGAGGGTAAAGTTACCGCGTTAGATGTCGACAAGAACGACGTGCGCATCGACGAAACCATTGATGGCAAAGGCAAAGTTATGCTGCCAGGGCTTATTGATGCCCACGGACATTTGTTGGGTTTAGGCGCCAACCTTCTTGAAGTCGACTTGCGTGAAAGTAAAAGTGCGCAAGAGGCGGCCAAAATGGTTGCCGATTATGCATTTGCAAACTCTCAGCAAGCTTGGATTACTGGGCGGGGCTGGAATCAGGAATTATGGTCAGATAGAGCCTTCCCTACCGCTGCCGACTTAGACAAAGTTATATCTCAGCGGCCTGTTGCGCTTACCAGAGTAGACGGCCATGCGACTTGGGTAAATACCAAAGCCATGGAGCTTGCAGGCATCACTAAAGACACCAAGTCACCTGCCGGTGGCGAAATTGTAAAAGACGCCAACGGTAATCCGACTGGTGTTTTCATTGATAATGCGTCGCTGTTAATTGAAGCGCACTTACCTAAAGCTAGCAACGCCGTTTACGAACAACAGCTGAATGCTGCGAGTGAGCACTTACTAGCAAACGGCATCACATCAATGCACGATGCGGGCGTTGGTAGAGATGTCTACGACTTTTATTTAAAAGAAGCCGTTGAGGGCGATTTACCTGTGCGCATTTACGCCATGGTAAGTGCGACAGACCCTGAATTAAGTACCATATTAGGCAACGGCACCATTCGTGATAAAGATGACTTTTTATACATTCGCTCGGTGAAGGCTTATGGCGATGGCGCACTAGGAAGTCGAGGCGCAGCACTCTTAGAGCCATACTCAGACGCACCACACCAGCACGGCTTGCTATTAACGCAACCCGAAGACATGACCCAGCTTTTCACCACGGTTATCGGCGCTGGATTTCAGCTTAATTATCATGCCATTGGCGATAAGGCGAACCATGTCGCTTTGAATGAGTTTGAAACGACCTTCGCCAATATCGGCGGCAGTGAACTGCGTAACCGCATAGAACATGCCCAAGTGATAGCGCCCGACGATTTGGCGCGTTTTGCCTCTTTAAAGGTGTTACCTTCTATGCAGCCAACCCACGCCACCAGCGATAAAAATATGGCTGAAGATCGCATTGGTAAAGATCGTATGAAAGGTGCCTACGCGTGGAAGACGCTACTAGAGTCGGGCATAGCCCTGCCCTTAGGCTCTGATTTCCCCGTAGAGCTAGCGAACCCCTTTTACGGGCTTCACGCTGCGGTTACTCGCCAAGACAGAAACAACCAGCCTGTGAAAGGTTGGTATGCTCACGAAGCGTTAACTATAGAGCAAGCGTTTAAAGGGTTTACCTTAGACGCTGCTTACGCTGGTCACATGGAGGACACACTAGGTTCGTTAACGCCGGGGAAATGGGCTGACTTTATTTTGGTGGACCAGGATATTTTCTTAATAGACGCCAAAGACATTTGGAAAACACAAGTACACGCTACTTATGTGGCAGGCGAGAAAGTTTTCTCTATTGATGCAGCGTCGAATTAAATCGCCTGTAACTAATTTTTCACTCACAATAAGCAGGCGCAAAAATTAAGCATTGATAATGAGTAGTTCAAGTAACAATATTCTGGCTAAAGGTATAGGCGGCATAGGTGCCGCCTTGTTAGTACTAAACGGGCTAATAGGAGCGGGAATCTTCGCCCTGCCTGCGAAAATGGCCGCAGAATTAGGTGCATTTAGCCCCTATATCTTTTTGATTTTTGGTGCACTAATGCTCACCATCGTATGGTGTTTTGGGCAGTTAGCTGTGCAATATCAAGAAACGGGCGGGCCCGTGGTATACGCCCGTAAAGGGTTTGGAGATGCTGCGGCCTTTCAAACCGGTTTTATATATTATTTAGCTCGCGCAACAGCAATTGCTGCCAATATGCACGTGCTTTTACTGTATGCAGGTTATGTGTGGCCTGAGCTAAATACAGGCACAGGTAAATCTATAGCCATTATTGTACTTACCACCATATTAATTTACGTAAATATTGTTGGTTTAAGGGCTGCCATGCGCTCTCTTGATACTATTTCAATACTAAAACTAATTCCTTTTGTGGCCCTTATTGGTGTTGGTTACTGGCAGCTAGACTTCTCGGCAACATTATCAAATGACATGGCATCTGTTACACCGTCGTTAGATACGATATCAGCGGGAGCCTTACTAACACTCTATGCATTTATTGGTTTTGAAACAGTGGTAGTGACAAGCGGCGAAACCCAATCGCCGAAGAAGACCATACCGCGGGCATTAATGCTTACGGTTTCTGGCATTGCCTTGTTTTACTTCTGTGTTCAATGGCTATATTGGCATACCGTTGGACCTGCAAAACCAGACAGCGCACCACTTATTGCGCTGGCCAACACTATCTTTGGTGAAACTGGCGCACTGATTATGACACTTACGGCAGTGGTTTCTGTAGCAGGAAATTTGCTTGCCAATATGATTTCAACCTCACGCCTAACTTATTCAATGGCCGAGCAGTCGCTTATTCCCGGCAAATTAGGCGATGTGTTAGGTAAAGTACATCCGTCTTTCGCAACCCCTTACCTTTCAATTTTAGTATTGGGTGTATTTGCCGGTATCATGGCACTAAGCGGCAGTTTTGTATGGCTTGCCATTTCAAGTGTACTCGCGCGACTGGTGGTTTATGCTATTTGTATTGTTGTCCTGATAAAAGCACAACGTAAGTTAAGTCACAAAGCCCAGCAGCCGCTTTTTCAAACTCTTAATTCACTGAAGCGTTTGGTACCCTTTGTAGCGCTATTTGTTTGTGCGTGGTCTGTTACGCAGTCGTCGACGAACGCTTGGTTATTTTTATTAGGTGAATTAGTAGTTGGCGCGTTACTTTATATTGCGCTTGTTTATTTGCCGTTAAAAAACAAAGCATAGAAAAGGTTACATAGTGGAAATTCAAGTAATACCTGTTACGCCCTTCGCCCAAAACTGCTCGTTAATTTGGGACCCAGCCACCAACAAAGGCGCATTTGTTGACCCAGGTGGTGACATTGAAAAGCTGATTGAAGCTGCCTCAAGCAAAGGCGTGAGTGTAGAAAAAATTATACTAACTCACGGGCACTTAGATCACGTTGGCGGTACCGTTGCTATTGCCGAGCATTACTCGGTGCCTATTGTGGGCCCACACCTTGGAGATAAATTTTGGTTAGATGCATTAATGCAGCAAAGCCAAATGTTTGGTTTTCCTCCGGCAAAGCCATTCTCTCCTGACACTTGGCTTTGTGATAACGATACGATTTCGGTCGGTGGGTTAACCTTAGAAGTGTTGCACTGCCCGGGTCACACGCCTGGGCACGTGGTGCTGGTAGAGCGCACCAGCAATAGCGTAATTGTGGGCGACGTAATTTTCGCAGGCTCAATTGGCAGAACTGATTTTCCGCAAGGCAACCATCAGCAGCTTATCGACTCAATAAAGCAAAAAATTATGGTGTTGCCAGATGATATGACGATTTACCCAGGTCATGGGCCAACCACTACTGTTGCTACCGAGAAAGCAACTAACCCATACGTTTCAGGCAGGTTTGGTTAAGCTTGCAACAAACTGCGAGCCTATAAAAAAGGCGAAGAACGCTGTTTGTGCGCGCCTTCGCCTTTTTTGTTTTCAGTCAGCGTAGTGATTGTTTACAGACAAGATTTGCAAAAAACACTCAACAGACTTTATGCTAATCAGCTTATTCGTAAGCACCGCTAGCGTAGTGTAATTCATAGCTGTGGCTATAAATTTCTAAGATGTTTCCAAACGGGTCTTCCATGTAAATCATGCGATATGGCTTTTCGCCTGGATAGTAGTAACGCGGCGCTTTCATACGCTTCTTACCACCAGCGGCTACAATTTTCTCGGCCAAGCCTTCAACGTCTGGGTCTTGTACACAGAAGTGGAAGATGCCAGTTTTCCAATATTCGAAGTTGTTCTCAGGGTTTTCTTGATTGCTAAACTCAAAGATTTCTACGCCCACACGATCGCCGGTTGATAAATGAGCAATGCGGAACTTACCCCAACCTGGGCCGAAAACGTCAGTACACATCTCACCAATAGCTGAGTCGTCTTCTACGATTTCAGTGGGTTTCATAATTAGGTACCAGCCAAGCACTTCGGTATAAAACTTCACGGCCGCTTCTAAATCAGGAACTGAAATACCAATATGTGAAAACGTACGTGGATAAGGTGTTTTTACTGCTTCAGTCATCACTTACTCCTTTTGAGTGCAAGTATTTAAATGTACTAAACGCGTCTTTCGATTTTGGTAGAAGCTTCACATCGAAATAGCGCTTAAGTGAACGTGGTTAAATAATAGCTAGACAACCAAAAAACCTGAAATTATCATTATTTCTAAATTTGATAATTTCAGATTATACAAAATGATAAATCCGATCTGGCTAGACACATTTATTACTTTAGTAGAAACAGGCAACTTTACCCGTACCGCAGAACAGCGCTTTATGACCCAACCAGGAGTAAGTCAGCATCTTAAGAAGCTAGAAGAGGCTTGCCAGTGCGAGTTAGTTGTTCGATTAGGCAAGGGTATACAGCTTACTGAGCAAGGCCAACGGGTTTATCATTATGCAAAAGAGCAGCAGGCAAGCGAACAACGGTTTATTGCCAGTTTAAAATTTGATGCTGCTTATGAAGGAAAGTGCGTGGTGGCCTGCTCTGGGGCTATTGCCCAGCGTATCTACCCTGCTTTGTTAACGCTTCAAAAGCAACACCGCGCGCTTCATATTCATGTAGAGGTGGCACCGCGTAGAACTATACTTACAGGCATTGCAAACAACACGCTAGAGCTTGGCATTGTGACGAACATGCCCAACAATGAAGACGTGCAAAGTGAGTATTTAGGAGAAGAGTCGCTAGGGTTAATACTTCCGCGCGATTTAGCTGACAAAGCAGCTGCGCTGGAGAGTTCCTCTAAAGAAAGCACTGAAAAAGTAGAAAGAGAGCGTGAATTACGTGCGTTAAAACCGCAAGAATCAATTAAAGAGGTTGTCTCTACCTTAGGACTTATAAATCATCCAGATGCAATGCACTACCTACAGCGTTACTTTAACGATTGCGGTGAAGCGGAGCTAGCAACGCTAAATCCTGCCAAATTAAAACACGTGGGATACATAAATCAGTTATCCCAAATACTGCTGCCAGTAAGCGAAGGCTTGGGTTATACCGTACTGCCAACCAGCACGTTAGACTTTGTTTCGTTTGCCGACAAGCTCACAGTTTACAAAGCCAAAAACGAAGTGACCGAGCCGCTGTATAGCGTACAAACTCCACACAGCGCCCTACCCGCTCGCTACGAAGTCGTAAAATCCGCCATCTCAAAAATATTGGGGTCAGAGTACATTTAACTGAATATTGGGGTCAGAGTACATTATTGGGCCAGCTTAACGGCTATGCATCGAGCATTTTGAAGGTGGGGCCGTGAAAGTTACTCTGACCCCGTAATTCGTTCTTCCAGTAAAGGCTAGTCATGAAGCGACGGGGCGGGCGCTACCATTTCGACCTCTTTATTGTTTTCAGGTAAATCCACCTTGCCCGAGGCAATAACTTCGCCTTCTTGCCACAACTTCCACTCGCCCCGTTCGTAGATATCCCACTGTTCGTCGTTGGTTAGCGGTTCGGTAGCAATAATACTCACTACATCCTTAAGCGTGGTTTCAGCTGCAAAATCAATTTCCACTTCCACATCGCTAAGACATGCAGGCCCAAATGGTGCTCGCCGGGTAATGCTGGCTAGCTTTGTGCTGCAAAACGTAAACAGCCAGTCACCATTACTTAGTAAACAATTAAAGACTCCCTGTTGAGCATACCCTTTTGCTAATAACACCAGCAATTCAGAAAGCTTCTTAGGGGAAGCCTCTTGCGATAAAGTTTGTCTAACACTATTCATAATGTCGCAAAATAGCGCTTCGCTGTCGGTGTCTCCTATCGGTTGGTAGATACCTTCTTGAAAAGAAAAGTTGGGCAGTTGTCCATTGTGAGCAAATACCCAGTACTGCCCCCACAATTCGCGAGTGAAAGGGTGCGTGTTAGCCAAGTTAATATTGCCTACATTCGCTTGGCGAATATGGCAAATGGCATTTTTGCTTTTAATGGGTAGCTTCGAAACAAAGTCAGCAATGGGGGATGTAGCGCAAGGCTCTGGGTCGTGAAACATGCGTAAGCCCTTGCCTTCGTAAAAGGCAACGCCCCAACCGTCTTTGTGAGGCCCAGTTTCACCTCCGCGACGAGTCAGCCCGGTAAAACTAAAGCATAGGTCAGTAGGAGTATTCGCACTCATGCCTAGAAGTTCACACACAGCGTTTATTACCTATTGCAATTAATGAAGCCTTGATTCGTTGAGAATACGCAAGGTGTAACCCGGGATCAATTCAAGATTAATCAGTAAAGTACTTTTGAACCGCGCTGCAGACGAGAAATTGGGGTCAGAGTCTGAGGTATCCCCACAAATAATATAGTGATATTAGGCAGATAAAAAAAGATGGAACATTCATGACGTTTGGTGATCAGATCAATCGCCAAACATCACCGAGACCAAACTGCCATGAATGCCCTATCTATTGTGAACAAAGTCGTTTCGCTTGTCAGCTTCAATATGCATAAAACTCGACTAAGTGCGGTAACGGCGTGCGTGAAAAGCTTGCTGAGCGGGCGCGCTGCAACTGTAACAAGCATAGGTCGAGGGATTAGTACTAATGCCTT
>NZ_JBHZRZ010000002.1:0-663549 GCF_043642145.1 Alteromonas gracilis | reverse complement strand
ACTCAAATGGTACAGCTCCATTACCGACAAGGCCTGGGCTGGAATCGTATGAAATTAAATTCGTGGGGATCCCTCAGGGTCAGAGTACTTTTTTACATGCATGTTGCCTGCTATGTAGATGCAATACCACTGCATCAGCAGGTTTACGCAGCTCCAAGTCGACGCCTTTTACACTGACCCCAATTTTTGGGTGTTTTAGCTAAACACGCCGATAAGTTTATACAAACCTAGTGTTATCACTGTACCTACTACTAGAAAGCCAGCTAGGTTACTTTTCCATGTATTTCTAAATTCACCTAGCGCGGTACTTTTATTCATGACTACCAGTAGAAAAACCGCAATGATAGGCAACAGTAAGGCGTTAGTGGCTTGAGCAAATAAGATGGCTGGTAGGGGCTTAAAACCAAGTGCCGCAACACTTACGCCCACAACTATTATGATTAACCAAACAGCTTTAAAGCCTTTACTTTGCAAATCATCAGACAACCCGAGTGCGCCAGTTACCGCGTAAGCTGCTGCCAGTGGAGCTGTAATGGCGCTAGTTAAACCGGCGGCAAACAGTCCAAGCGCAAAGAACCATTGTGCTTTGTCACCTAAAACGGGTTTTAGCTGTTCCCCCATGTTCGTTGCGTCCATGGTGGCTGCTTGATTGAAAAATGCCATCATGGCCGTTGCCATAACAATTAGCGTGATTAGGCCACCCATACTAATAGCCTTAGCTGATTGGTTTCGACAGGCTACAACGGCTTCATGTTTGTTTTGGCCTTGTGTTGATTTTGCTGCCAGACTGGCGTGAAGAAATAAGTTGTAAGGCACTATTGTTGTACCTATTAAGGCAAGCACAGTTGTTATTGCATCAGCGTCTAGTCGCGGTGATACAAACTGGCTTAACATGGCTGCAATATCTGGCTTGGCTACCAATAGCGTAACCAAAAACACTCCGGCCATGATAAAAACAAGGTAAACAAGCACTGTTTCTATCCACTTGTAGCTGCCTGACCAAAGTAAAGCTATCGCAATGGCGCCCAGTATGGCAGCCCAAGGGCCTATACCAATACTGATGAATGCATCTAAACCAATGGCAGCACCCGTTAAGTTTCCTGACTCGTAAGCTGCGTTACCTATACCTATGGCAGAAACGATAAGTACAATAAAAAGGTTTTTGAGCCACGGTTTGTAGGCCATATTCTTCATTGCACTGGCTAAGCCTTGGCCACTTGCTACACCAAGGCGAGCAGCCATGTCTTGCAATACTATGGTGGCTAAAACAGAGAAAAGCAGAGCCCATACTAGGTGAAAGCCAAAGTTTGCTCCCGCCAGGCTTGCTGTGGTTACTGTTCCAGGGCCTATGAAAGCGGCCGCGATGATATATCCTGATTTATCTTTTGCCATTGCAACGACTCTTAGTTAAGTTTTGCTATCATGACAATAGGTAGGCGAGCACGCAACAGTACCGCTAAACCAATACAGTAACAGATTGGTTTTAAACCTATTGTCGCGTACCCAATGCGAAGAGCGCAGTTTTCTGGTCGGCTTAAATTTAGCGATTAAGCCAAATATAAGGTGAAAAATCGCACCCACAGCAAAGAGGCCGCGCAGACTACCGTTTCATGTAAAAGAACGCAAATTAAAATAGGAAAGTTATGGTGCAAGACGGGTTTCCAATAAACAAAATTAGCGACATTATTTCGCATCCCAGTTTTAGCAATGTGCTCCCCAATGCATTTCACGTTGATGGAATGATTTTCGCCGTGGCGTCTGCCCCAGAAATCCCAATGCCAGAGCAATGGATGCCTTGGCTCATTCAGTCTAGCGATAGCCATTTGGTAGACAAAGACGTTGATAACCTCGCTGATACGTTGATGAACGGCTTACGCGCGCATTTGGATTTCATGCGCCAAGAAATCTCACCACTACCTAGCAACTTAACAGAGGCCGTGGAAGAACAGGGTATTGCGAAGCCATCAAAAGAACTGGAAAGTTGGCTAAATGGGCTTTTACAAGTGCATAAACAGTTAGAGCCAGTATGGCAGAATGCATGGCATCACTTAGAGAAAAAAAATGAGCGGCAGCAGAGCGCAACTTCCTTAAACCAGCAGCAAGCAGAGCCCGCGGAAGCAAGATTATCTCGATGTTTAAAACTGTTTTCGACGCTAGCAAATGTCGACCTTGCGCTGGCGTATCGAAATGAATCTCAAGCAGCGCAGCTTAAAAGCAACATGAAAATGTTAGTCAAACAGTTGCCATCGGTGTTGGCAGACTATACCAAATTATCTGGAGAGCTAGCGGGCGCATTACCTAACCAGTTTGAAACCTTTAACAAAGAGATCTAACAAAAAGAGATCTAACAAAAAGCGAGTATGTGCATTGCTTAACTTGATTTTATTCCAGCTTGGAAGCTGAACTTCTTACAACCGGCAAAGCAAGCCTGCCAACATTCAAAACGTGGTTAGAACACTCCTTAGAATGTATTTAGCGCTGCCTTTGCTGCTGGTGGCGTTGACTCAACGTATGTTTTAGCGAGGTTGTATAGCTATCTAGCTCAAGTTTTGCTTTTTCATACTGCTCGTTCAAAAGCCTAGATGCAGGCTCTCGCATAAGCGCTTTAAAGGCGATGTCGGTCTGCTTTAATAAGTGTTTAAGGTGCTGATTACTGTCATCCATGTAAGTATTCCGGTAAAAAACGATTTATCTATTCCGAGAAACAGCCACAACTCGGCGTAAATGCGTAATGTGCGTACTTCGTAAGTACCCTCACACTACGCAACAGTACGAACTCCATGAGTACTGTAAATTGCTAGGTTACTACGTGTGCCCTTATAAATAAGATTAATCTTAATATTACAAGGGTTTCACTACAGCAAGACATACAATAGCAAGAATAACAAACACTGGAGCTTCATTTAATATGCGATAGAAGCGCGAAGAGTGTCTATTTTCATCCCGTGCAAATTGCTTCATTAACTTAAACAAATAGAAGTGGTAGCCGTAAACAGCAAGTAGAAGCAACAGTTTTATGTGTAACCACCCTGACATTTTAAACCACGTTCCACCGTAACTGACAATGAGTGCAACGCCGAATGCTAGAGTTAATAAGGCGAATGGAGTAACGAAGAACCATAGGCGTCGTTCCATAACTTTGAACTCATCTTTTACAACTTGAGAATTAGTCGTGGCGTGATAAACAAAAAGTCGTGGTAAATAAAAAAGTCCTGCCATCCAGGCTAGCATAAAAAAGATGTGCAGTGCTTTAAACCATAAAATGTACATACTAGTAGTGTGCCTTTTGTAAGAAACTTTGCAATATATTCCAAGTTACTACGCCAATAATGTCGTTTAGCTCTTGGTCGTAAATGTATACCGCGCCTGAGCGCGAATTCTTTAAATGTTCATAAACTTCGTGCAGGGTAGACTGCGCGTTAATGCCTTCCATTTCATAGTAATTTAATGCAGAAGCATCGTGTTCCAAACTGACATTGTATTGGACCAGCTTATACTGCACATCTATTTCAAATTTTGATTTCTGTATAACAATTTTTGTCGGATTACTTTCTAAGTAATTTACAAGGGCTTGCTCAGGCGCATCATAGAACAACTTATAGTCTGTATTCATTGCGGCTAGTACGCCTGTTTTTTCTAAGGCTTCGCGTATAGAAGAAATCGCATAAGGAAGGTTTTGATAGTCTAATTGCCGGATAAATATGGAACGGTTTCCAAAAAACTGTGTTGAAGTAACGTATGCGGGCACAATGACCAACATAGCTGGAAGAATAATTTGAGGGCTGTAAGACAGCTCCATCACGGCAGAAAGTGCAGCAAGGGGCGCATGAAGTACCGCAGTTAACATTCCAGCAATACCAAGTAACGCAAAGCTATTGGTAAAATCTGGTACATCAATAAAGTACGACAGGGGAAGCAGTAACACCGCTCCGGCTAGCATGCCAATGACCATCACTGGGCCTATGATTCCCCCAGGTATACCAAGCCCGATAGCAAATACCGCTAGTATCACTTTAAACACCAAGGTCGATACTAAAAGCAAAGCCCCAGGTGAGCTATCGAACAAATGTCCAACGTCAATAAAGCTTGCACCGAGCGCTTCAGGAATAAACATACCAATAGTACCGGTAATCAGCGCAGCAAGAACTAAGCGCCACACCATCGAAACGGGCCTAAACCACGTCATAACACGCATTAGCTGACTGTTAAACAATACGGCCAACATGCCCAGAAGTATTCCAAGTAGCACTAAGTAGAAATACATCCACTGGCTAAACGCATTAAACGATAAAAATGAAAGTTCATTTACTTCGCCAAAAACAATACGAGTAAGGACAGAGCCACACGCGGCAGCCAGCATTATGGGTACAAAGATATGGATTTTGTATTCCCGTAACACAACTTCCATTACAAAAATGACGGCGGCAAAGGGCGTGTTAAAAGACGCTGATATTCCAGCCGCGATACCACAGCCAGCAAGGATACGAATGCTATTGTAAGGCAAGCGAAGCCATTGTCCTAAGAAGCTGCTACCCGATGCACCTAAGTGTACAGATGGGCCTTCCCGGCCCACCACAAAGCCGCCAGCAAGGGCAAGCATGCCGCCAAAAAACTGATTAATGGTGGTTCTAAAGGGAATGTGACCGTAATAGTACTTTACCCGGTGAATAACAAAGGGAATACCAAGACGGTAATGTTTAAAACCCGTAAGAAAAGCAATGAACAATGTTAACCCTACGCTGATAAGTGGCATGACAAGCCAGACTAACCAGTCGTAAGTAAGTAGGGACTGAAGTGACGAAACGCCTGTTTCTTGCAACCATTCAACGCAAAGCCGAAACAGAATAATAATTAGCGCAGCGCAGGTTCCCCCTACAATGCCCAGCATGCACAACTGAATGGATGTGCGTGGGTGAGCTACTTCCTCTCTTAAAGCCTGCAAGCGCATGTTGTGGTACAGTAGGTTAACGTATTTAGAAGCTTACCATAAACACCTAAAATTCATAATGTTTAGAGCGCCTTAGCACTCGGTGTTTTTTGTTGATGTAGAGATTATGACCACAGACCAATTAAAAAAAGTATTAGGTGATTATAAATGGACACTGCTGGTGGCAATTATCATGTTCGTTATGGTTGGGTTTGGCTATAAATTAGCGCGCATGATAGACGAAGGTGACAGTAAAAAAGTTCAGGCCCAACAAGAAACCATCGCCATTTTATCTGAAGAGAACCATGCACTCACTACCAAGGTAAATCAGCTTGAGGTGGCGATGGAGCTTGCCACGCGTGAGAAAGAAAACATCACCAAAGCATTAAGCGAGCAGACAAAAGAGCTTGAAGCGCAGCAAGAGTTGCTAAGCTTTTACGAGCGTGTGGTGGCGCCTGAGAAAACTGATGACGGTTTTGCCATTGAAGGTGTTGAAGTATTTGAACTAAGCGACAACACCTACCAACTCAGGCTTGTGTTACTTCAGTCTAAACAGCAAAAAGCGGTTATTAACGGCAACTTAGATATTGCTGTTGTAGGCAAGCGAAATGGCGAGCCTGTTGTGTTGAAATCTGGGGAGTCGAGCGTGCTAGAGGAAGATGTGAAATTTCGTTTTCGCTTTTTCCAAGCAGTCAATGTTACGCTAACAATCGAAAAGGACATTGAAGTAGAGTCTATTCAATTTTCTACAACGGTTTATCAATACAAAACCCGAAAAGGTAACTATGACGTGAGTGTGCCGTGGAGTGAAGCGCTGTCTACAGAAATGGAGTAAGCGCTGAAAGCATCACTCGAGTACACGATACGTGCATTCAGTTTTACACGCGGAACTATTCAAATAAATACCAGTAGCCGTATCCAATAATAAAGGCTGGAATGGCAGAGTAAACGGTGGCGATAATTGCAGCTTTCGGAGAAAGCGCGATAGCCGGAAAAAGTGCATCGCCATCATTGCTAATAGCATTGCCTAACTGGGCTGAAAAAGGCACCGCGCCGTTTAAATACAACGTGGTTATTAATATTTGCGGGCCGCACCCTGGTAAAAAACCAATAATGATCGCTAGAGCGACTAATCCCGGACCAACTGATTGAAGCGCTGAGGTAATGTCTAGCCCGAACCATACCACCGAAAGTTCAAAGACCAGAAATGCGAGTACAACCCAGGTTAAAACAAATTGTGTGTCTAATGCCGCTTTTTCCTGCCATTTAGGCGGTGGTGGAATGAAATCCTCTTTTGTAATGGATGCGTAGCCATTACCTGAGCCGCACAAAGACCACAAAACAAGACTTGAAATACATAACACGGCACCAATTAGCGTTAGTGTGCTCTCCTCAATAGAAAGATAGGTGTGTACGGGCATCTGAAACGCCATGGCAAGCGCAATAGCCAGAGAGGGCAGGCTAACAATTATCCAGAACGCTTTAGAAAGCGATATAGCACCGCGGCCTACCGCTATAGACTTATCACGGTTTTGCGAATCCGGATTATCAATAACAGATTCAGGTGCTTGATAGTTATGGAATTTATTAACCATTAAACCCGTTGCCGCGCCGGCTGTTACGCTCACTGCCATCACGGTTACTGCATCAAGTGGTGCTTGGGCTAGCAATAAAAACGCTGCATCTCCCATGGTACTGGTTAAAACGGCTACCACAGCGCCGAAGCTTGTTATACCTCTGGTATATTGGGTAACAACGATAATGGCACCACCGCAGCCCGGTAAAGCGCCAAGTAACGCAGATATACCCACTTCGTGTACGGGGTGCGCTTTCATGTAATTGCCTATTGCTTCTGATGAAACTCGCAAAGTAGCAATGTAATAAAGTGCAAGGGAGGCGTACACAAACGCGGCTACTTGAAAATATGCGTCGGCTAAAACCGATAAAGTAACAGCTCGTGTACTGTCATATATTAAAAGCAGGGTGATGAAAAGCGGCATCAGAAGGCGCTTGTTGGTTATGTATGTATAGAGCGCTTGTAAACGCAAGCTGCGCGACACGCCAGGCAGCTTCTTTGATTGAAACATTGCCTTAGCACGTTTTGATGTGTGGGTCGCAGTATCCATTAAAACTACACTCTTCACTAACCAGTCAATCTGTTCATGGCGCACTCATTAGACGGTGCGCCATCTTCTCTGAAAAACGTTAGCTTGAGAGGGTGACAGTACCTTTCATAATGCCAATGTGACCTGGGAAAGAGCAAAAGAACATGTACTCTTCATCTTTGCTTAAGGCTTCTACTGAAAAAGTGGTAGACGTTTGTTCACCGCCGCCAATAATGTCTGTAGCGCCAATTACGCGCTCATCATTGGGTTTAATATAGTTATTGTCTAAACCTGCACTCATACCATCTGTAGCTACTGCTTGCCCATCGGCCTTGGTTGTCATCACCCAGTTGTGACCCATAGCTTGTTTAGGCAGCTGGCCTGTGTGTTTTAGGTTTACAGTAAACTCGCTACAAGTTGCAGGAATTACCACATTCGACGTGTTGAACTGCATAGCGTCGTTCGATTCCACGGTTACCTCACAGTCGCTGGCGAATGCACTAGAGGCTAAAAGTAAAAGGGCTGCGCCACCAAGTAACTTCTTGAACATAGAAAACATCCTTTGAATTTTGATTAACTACACCATTTGGTGAAATTGAAATGTCCAATTTCCAATACGGGAAAGAATATCACTGGATCATTGTAAATGCTAACGATTATCATTTATATTGGTGTGAAGTTCATTTTTACACCAAAGAGGTTCGAGTGTCGTTTAATGAAAACTCACACCAACAGCATGCACAGCTTCAACAGGTGGTCCTCCAGAATGTTAAACATCGCGTTAGACTTGGACAAAACGACGAAGAATTAGATGTTTTGGTGAATTATTTAAAAGGCGTAGCGTGCGTCGCGAAATTACTATCTAGTGATAGAGATAAATTTTCGGTGTACAAAAATGCCATTGACGTGCTTTGTGAAACCATTTGTGACCCTTTGGTTAGCCTGCATTGGCGCTATTATTGTGTAGACCACTTGTACAAGCCATTGCTCAAAGCTGAGCACTACGCCAAAACGCAGAGTGATCGAATAGCGCTTGCGCGAATAAAAATAGATATGCAGAGGCTAGTGCCTTATTTCCTGTAGTCAGCACGCTTTTACTACGCAGTAAGGTTTTTATTTAACACGTGTTCAACACGTCGAAAAAAGTTTTATCAACACAAGGATAAGAGCAATGACAGCAACCCGCGCAGAACGCGACAGCATGGGCGAACTTCAAGTTCCAGAAAGTGCGCTTTATGGCGCGCAGACTCAGCGAGCAATTCAGAACTTTCCTGTAAGTGGGCAGCGAATGCCTGAATCTTTTATACGCGCGTTAGTTACAGTTAAAAAAGCGGCGGCACAGGCAAATATGAAGCTAAACGTGATCGATTCTGACTGTGGGCAAGCTATAGTCAAAGCGTGCGATGAGCTGCTAGCACTTGAAGATATTATGCAGCATTTTCCAGTCGACGTATTTCAGACAGGCTCTGGTACAAGTACAAACATGAACGCTAACGAAGTGATTGCGCGCTTGGCCTCGCGCTATGCGAACGAGGAAGTGCATCCTAACGACCATGTGAACTACGGCCAAAGTTCAAATGACGTTATTCCAACAACCATTCACGTTAGCGCGGCTATTGCGTTATCGTGCGAACTGATCCCCGCAGTTGAAGGTTTAATTGGCATCATTGAAAGAAAAGCCAAATCTGTTGCTAAATACTGTAAAACGGGGCGCACGCATTTAATGGATGCAATGCCTGTGAGTATGGATCAGAGTCTTCTTGCATGGGCTGCTCAGCTTAAACAGCAGGTCAAAACATTAAGTGCTGTTCAGCCTGCTATACAAACGTTAGCGCAAGGTGGCACTGCTGTTGGAACAGGCGTAAATGCGCATGCTAAGTTCGCTACAACGTTTGCTGATACACTGGGCGAGCTTACCAATAAAGGCTTTAAACCAGCAGACAACTTCTTTGCGCTAATAGGCTCTCAAGATACGGCGGTAACGCTTTCTGGCGCGACAAAAAGTTTGGCGGTAACGCTTATGAAAATAGCGAACGATCTGCGCTGGATGAACTCTGGTCCACTAGCAGGGCTTGGCGAAATCGCGTTACCCGCACTACAGCCTGGTTCATCGATAATGCCTGGAAAAGTTAACCCTGTTATACCAGAAGCTGTGGCGATGGCTTGTGCGCAAGTCATAGGTAACGATGCGGCTATTACTGTGGGCGGGCAATCTGGAAATTTCGAGCTTAATGTCATGTTGCCTATGATTGCCAACAACCTTCTTTCAAGTATGTCGCTAATGACTAACAGTGCCGCGCTTATAGGTGAGCAGGCAATAGAAGGTTTCACAGTTATTCAAGACAACATAGAAGCCGCGCTATACAGAAATCCAGTACTTGTAACCGCGCTTAACCCTGTAATTGGATACGCAAAAGCAGCTGAAATTGCTAAGACGGCTTACAAAGAAAATAAACCTGTTATTGATGTGGCTGAAGCCATGACAGATATCCCTAGAGACGAGCTACAATCATTGCTTGACCCTAAAAAGCTCACTACACCTTAACCTTCATTGAACGAAGAGGTAATGAAAAAAGTGCGATCTCAGATCGCACTTTTTTTATATCGCCAAACGGGCAAGGTGCTAAGTAAACTGCGTGAAAATCAGACTTGGTTGAAATTTGTTCGTTTGTTGGCATGTTCTTGGCTTAATCGGTGTTTAAACAGGTATAACAGTTGCTGTAAAAGCGATTTTTGATACAGTGACGCATTCAGAATAATTGTATTGCTGCGTAAGACAGCAACAAACACTAGCGCTTATAGGTTTTGCTTTTAAACAACGTTGAAGCAATACCTTTTCGGGAAGAAAAAATGACAGAAACTTGCTTTCGCATGAAGGGCACCACGCTCACCAGTATTGTGTTAGAAGTAATAGATTTTGAGCCAGATAGTTTTGAAGCTCATTTATCTCAGAAAATTGCGAGCGCGCCGCAGTTTTTCACCCGTTCTTCGCTTATATTGCATTTAATTAAACCCTTATCTGCTACCGAATTTGAATTATTAGTTGCTCTTTGTCGCAGGCTACAATTACAGCCAATGGCGGTGAAAGGTGAAGTGGCAGAACTCAAGCCAACCATTAACGATTTGGGCTTAGCCGATGTAAGTCAAAGTAAGTTCACAGATAGTGCACTTCGCTCACAAAAGACGAGTTCTACCACTAATACTGGTGTTGACTCGCCGCAAACGAAACAAAGTGAGCAAACGGGCAACGCGCCCGCGCAAAGCGAACCCGCTCCCACCGTCGCGCCTGTGCTCAAACCAGCCAAAGTTATTAACCGCCCCGTGCGTTCTGGTCAGCAAGTTTACGCTGAAGGCAGTGACCTGGTTGTTACGGCATCGGTAAGCGAAGGAGCAGAGCTATTAGCCGATGGCAATATTCATGTTTACGGCACACTGCGCGGCCGTGCGCTAGCGGGTGTTAAAGGCAACACCGGTGCTCGTGTATTTTGCCAGTCGTTAGACGCAGAACTTATTTCAATAGCTGGGCAATTCATTATGCATGAAACCGTTAAGGGCGAGTGCTGGAAGAAGCCAGCGCAAATATATTTAGAAGAAGAAACATTACGTATAGAGCCCTTAGCTTAATGCTCTGTACGCACCAATAGGAAAGAATAGATGGCAAAGATTATCGTAGTTACCTCAGGAAAAGGTGGTGTAGGCAAAACTACATCAAGTGCAGCAATAAGTACGGGGCTTGCATTAGCAGGCCACAAAACCGTCGTGATAGATTTCGATGTTGGCCTTCGAAACCTTGACCTGATTATGGGTTGTGAGCGCCGTGTTGTGTACGACTTTGTAAACGTTATCAATAAAGAAGCGTCGCTTAAACAAGCGTTAATCAAAGACAAGCGCACTGAGAATTTGTTTATTCTTCCTGCATCGCAAACCCGTGATAAAGATGCCCTAACGGTTGAAGGCGTCCAGTCGGTACTAGACGAGCTTAAGAAAGACTTCGAATACATTATTTGCGACTCACCTGCGGGTATAGAACAAGGCGCACAAATGGCGCTTTATTTTGCTGATGAAGCTATTGTTGTAACTAACCCAGAAGTATCATCGGTACGCGATTCAGATCGCATTTTAGGTATTCTTCAAAGTAAGTCGATGCGCGCAGAAAAGGGCGAGCCTGTTAAAGAGCACCTGCTTTTAACTCGCTACAACCCAACCCGTGTTGAAAGTGCTGAAATGTTAAGTGTTGCCGATGTTGAAGAAATTTTGGCTATTCCGCTTTTAGGTGTAATTCCAGAATCTGAAGCGGTACTTAAAGCATCAAACCAAGGCCAGCCGGTTATTCTTGACGAAGAAGCTAATGCAGGACAAGCTTATGCTGACGCTGTTAAACGTCTGCTAGGTGAAACTGTTCCACATCGTTTCCTTGAGGCAGAGAAGAAAGGGTTCTTTAAGCGTCTGCTAGGAGGGAAGTAATGGGAATTTTCGACCTGCTCAAAAAGAAGCAAAAGCCGAGCACTGCGGCAGTAGCCAAAGAGCGTTTACAAATTATTGTAGCGCACGAGCGGAAAAAGCGGACCGAGCCTGACTACCTGCCGATGATGCAGCAGGAAATTATTCAGGTTATTCGCAAGTACGTCACTATTGCTGATGATCAGGTTTCGGTGCAATTGGATAACAACGATGACTGCAGCGTGCTTGAGCTCAATGTGACATTGCCAGAGCAATAATCAAGCGTTAAGTCGTTAAAAAAGCTCATGATATAAGGTTACTCTTATTTATTAGTCTTTTGTCTAATTACGCGCAACAAAAGTAGGTTGCGGATGTTTTTTGCACTAGACTGATAAAAAAAGTTGCACTCAATTTGGCCTAAGCAGTGACTTAAGCTTATCGAGTGTTCTTTTGTGGAGGGAGCTGTGAGCTTAACTGATGAAGTTGCAAGATTAAAAAGGCGACTGGAGCGAGAAAGAAAGGCGCGCCAGTCGGCTGAGAGCTTGCTCGATGACTACGCAAAGAAAACCTACTTGGCTAACGAGAAGCTCCGTGACGCCATAGTTTACAGCACTGAGAAACAGGCTGAAATTGAGTTCTTGGTTAAATCGACACAGGAACACAAAAACAGTAGTAGTAGACAAACTTTTGTCGAGTCGCTGCTGGATCTTTGTTTTGAGTTTACGTCTGCAAGTTATGCAACGTGTTTATTTAGTCGTCATGGTGAACTTGAAAGCAACCCGTTGGTAAAGGGGAAGCTTAGTGCGCTAGACGGCGACATTCATATTGCACATCTTATCCCTATCTCTATCGACAGTATCATCAATTCGTGGTGCATTCAGGAAGTTCCCGTCAACGAGTGTGCACATAAAGGCAAGCGTACCGTTTGGTTCGTGTATTCAAATTTTGCTTATGATCAGTCTCGACTTGGTTGGATTGGGTTGTTAATTGAAACGCCTACCATAGAAGAGGGAATGCTATTCATTTTAGACACCCATCTTGCCCAACTTAGAATGGGGCTTGAAAAGCTAAATATGGATAAGTCTGCCGAGCAAAAGTTTAAACTTAGTAGTAAGTTGCAAGAAGAACTTATCGACGTAAAAAAACAGCTGGCCATAGCGGATAGAATGTCCTCGCTAGGTGTACTTGCCAGTGGCGTAGCACATGAAATTAATAATCCTTTGGCGTTTATCTCTGCCAATAATAAGTACCTAAAAAAAACGCTGTCAGACCTGTTCGCGTCGCTTAATGCGTTGTCTGATAGCAGTTCTCAAGATGCAAATATTCAGTCTATGCTGTCGAAGCTGGAAAATATTGAGCAAAACGTTAACGAAGTACTGCAGGATAATTTAGAAGGTATCGAGCGACTGAGTAATATCAGCGATAGCCTGCGTACGTTTGTATATCGTGGTGAAACTGAGTTAACGCCGGTCGATTTAAATGAGCTCGCCTCTCACGCAGCTAAAATTGCATCATATAGCAAACAATACAAACACACGTTACGTCTTGAACTTTTTGAAGGTAAGGCGATGGTTAATGCCAATCGAGGCGAACTTGAGCAAGTTGTGTTGAATATTATTATTAATGCTCTGCACGCTACTTCAAAAAATAATGGCAGCGTTGTGGTGTCGGTAGGTGCGTCTGACGGCTCTTTTTTTGTGTCAATAAAAGACAGTGGGGTGGGAATTAGTGAAGAGAATTTAGAAAAAATATTTTCACCTTTTTTTACAACAAAGCCAGTTGGCGAAGGAACGGGACTAGGTTTAGCAATATCTAAAAATATTATAGATGCCCACAACGGTACACTCGCTGTTGAGTCTACGGAGAATGTGGGGACGTGCTTTACCATCACCATGCCCAAAGTAAACACGAATTCCATGGAGCAGTTAGCTGAATGCCAGATAAACTAGACATTTTATTAGTTGATGATGACGGTGCGGTACAACGCGCATTGAAACGTACCCTTGAATGTTTACTTACCGCAGAAATTGATACGGCAAGCAGCGGCATGGAAGGCTTAGAGAAATGCAAAGATAAAACGTACGACATTGTTATCAGTGACTTATCGATGCCAGGCATGAGTGGTACAGAGTTTTTGAAGCAACTTATGCAGTTTGCACCAGAGACCATTCGCATAATGCTTACCGCGCACAGCGATGCCGACCAAGTACTTGAGGCTGTTAACGAAGCGCGCGTTTGGAGTTACTTGAAAAAACCTTGGAATGACAAGCGTCTTGAGCTTGTTTTAGAACAAGCGGTAACCATGCGCAGAGTGCTGGTTGAAAGAAGTATGTTAAAAACGGCGCTTGTAAAAGCGGAGTCGCGCAGAAAAAGAGCGGTAGAAGGGTTTATAGGTGAGTCAAAGGCGCTAAAAGACGTTTACTCCATCATAGAGAAAGCAGCGCCTAGCAGTGCTTCGGTGTTTATTACTGGTGAAAGTGGCGTTGGTAAAGAAGTAGCAGCCCAAGCAATACATAATTTAAGTAAGCGAAAGCATGATAATTTTATTGCTCTTAATTGCGCGGCAATTCCATCTGAATTGATGGAGTCAGAGATATTTGGGCATGTAAAAGGTGCCTTTTCTGGTGCGGTTTCTAATAGAGATGGCGCAGCAACCCAAGCTGACAACGGCACCTTGTTTCTCGATGAACTCGGTGAGATGGACATGGGCTTGCAAGCGAAAATCTTGCGCTTTATTCAAACTGGCACCTTCCAGCGAGTGGGCTCGGGAAAATTAGAAAAAGTAAACGTAAGGTTTATAGCTGCTACGAATCGAGCGCCATTAAAGGCCATTGAAGACGGCCACTTACGAGAAGATTTATTTTATAGACTGAATGTAATAGCGCTTCATTTACCACCACTACGGGAAAGAGGCGACGATGTACTGTTACTCGCCAATCATTTTATGCGTTGCTATATGTCTGAGGAAAGTAAGATGTTTTCAGGCTTTTCAGACGACGCAAAAACCTTATTACGACAGTTCTCGTGGCCTGGCAATGTTCGCCAGTTGCAAAACCTTATACACAGCTGTGTGGTGATGAACGATGGACCTTTGCTTACAGCGAGCATGCTGTCTTCGCAGCTACCTGTAGAGCAGGCCCAGATTTCTCAGGTAGTCACTTCCTCCCATGCGGGCATATCGCAAGCTGCTAACAGGCAGCAGATTCAGCAAGATGCTGGCGGAGTAGTCATAGCGCCATCGGTTGAAATGCCAATTGCTATAAATTCAGAGTCAGATATTCAGTCATTGGCCGATATTGAACGAAAAGCCATTCAAGATGCCATTGCCTTTTATGAAGAAAATGTGGTGAAAGCGGCAAACGCGCTTGGTGTAAGCCCTTCAACCTTGTATCGAAAAATCCAACAGTGGTAAATGCGCGTTTTCAAAATGCGATGCATTTTAGGAATGCTTTTAAGCTCACTTTTAGATTGGTTTGTAACCTGTTGAATTGCAAGGTCTAAATTTTCGATGAAAATTGGAACAGATGTTGAGAGGAGTATATTCATGTAACGCAGTTGGTGTTAAACATGAATGTTCCTGTAAAGCTCTTCCAGCAATTAAAACGCGCGTTTCCGCAAGGAGGTGTAGCACGTAACAGCTCTTGGCTGCTTAGCGCAGAGCTAATTGCTAAAGTTTCTCGCCTTTTCACTATCATCGCACTGTCTTCGCAGCTGACGTCTGCCATGTTTGGCGTTGTCATGTTGGCACTCGCAAGTCACGAAATTATTCGCACCATCATGCGGTGCGGCGCTGGAACACAATTAGTTCAGTGTGCAGAGAATAAGTTAACGGTGTTTGCAGAAACTGCTAAAGCACTGCAGTGGATGCTGGCACTATTGCTGTTGGCTGTGCAGTGCGGAGTAGCCTGCATCGTAGGCATTTTGTATGAAAACGCTCAGCTAACATCGCTTATTCTATGCATGGGTATTACCTACTTACTATTTCCTGTAGTAAGTGTGAATGTTTTTCTGCTTCAACGAGAAGGTAAGTTTAAGTATTTCAGCGTGCGAAATGCGGTATGTATTATCGCGGAAAATGCTGCAGTTGCCGCGTTGGTTTTCTCTCCTTTAGAGTTATGGTCTGTGGTGGCGGGCAAGTTTGTTTTTGCTGCGCTTTGGGTGTGTTTATTCTACCGCGCGCCAGTTTCTCAGTACGCTTGCAAAGTTAATTTCAATGCATTGAGCTACTTGGTTTCAACCTCTATACAGCTATTTGTTTCAGAACTGCTTAAAGCCAGTCGTCAGCACGCAGACCTATTTATCGCAAGCAAAGTCTTTACGCCTGAAACTGCCGGTTTGTATGCGTTTGCGCGAAGTGCTGGTGTAGGGCTTACGCAGTCGCTAAGCACCGCTTTTTCAAGTGCGCTGTTTCCGTTCTTATGTAAAAAAGTGCGCGAAAATCATAGTTCACTGCTATCGGCAAAGCTAGTGTTAGCCTGCGTTGTGATTGCAAGCGCATTTGTTATTCAGGGGGTACTTGCACCCGTATATATTCCTATGTTTTTCAGTGACAAATGGGCGCTTGCTATCCCTGTGGTATCGGTTTTGTGTTTTGCTGCAGCGCCTTTCCTTTTATTTGAAATACAAAATACGGCGGTAAGGGCACTCGGGCTATATAAACAAGAAAGCGCTGCTCGACTGTTGCTTTTACTCACCACTGCCGCGGTGCTCTTTGGCATAGCTCCGCAATCGCCAATGCAGCTGGCGAGCTGCATGTTGCTTAGCAATGCCGTTACCGTACTACTGATTTTTTTCTATCAATATAAACCTCGTCTGAACACAGGCGATAGCCGCTTTAGTCAGCTTTAAGGAGCGTATTATGAATACCCCACTGGTCTCTGTTGTTATGCCCATTTTCAACATGCAGAAATACGTAGAACTTGCGCTGCTTTCGGTTAAGCAACAAACCTATTCAAACTTAGAAATTATTTGCGTGAACGATGGTAGTACGGATAACTCTGTTGATATTGTCGAGCAATTTGACGACCCTCGGATCAAGCTTGTAAATCAAGCTAATCAGGGTTTGTCTGCCGCGCGTAATACTGGAATGTCACATGCGTCAGGAAAGTACATTGCGCTTCTTGATCCAGACGATCTGTGGCTGCCAGAAAAGATTGCTCAGCATGTGGCGCATTTAGAACGTTCCCCAGAGGTAGGCATTAGTTATTGCCCTTCATTGTTTATCACCGAAGAGGGAAAACGCAACGGATTAGGTCAATTTCCTAAGCTTGAAGATATTTCACTTAAGACGGTAATGTGCAGAAATCCTATAGGTAATGGTTCAGCGCCTGTTATTCGCAAGGCAATGCTAGATGAGTTATCCATTGCTTTACCTCGTCATCATTCTGGACGCACATGCTTTTTCGATGAAGCAATGCGCCAGTCTGAAGACATTGATTTTTGGATCTACTGCGCGCTAAATGCGAATTACAAGATTGAAGGCATTGCTAAGCCTTTAACGCTGTATCGGATTAATGCCAACGGGCTTTCTGCGAACTTAGCTAAACAGTTTCGCGCATGGGAGTACTGTATGCAGAAGCATTTAGCGTCAGCGCCTTTTAAAGTGGCACCTTTGTATAAAAAAGCGCGAGCATATCAATATCGCTATTTAGCGCGCCGTGCTGTACAAAGCAGAAGTACAAGTGATGCTATCTGCTATTTGTACAAAGCGTTTAAATCTGACGCTTCTATCGTTACTGAAGAACCTAAAAAAACCTTCATCACCGTTGCAAGTGCGTTGCTTAGCGCATTGCCAGGGCGTTTGTATAGCGCATGTGAAGGTGCAGTACTACATATGCTTGAGCGACGTAAGCAGCGCCTACTAAAGGCTGTGCTATGAAAAAGAAAGTAAAACAAGCGCACCCATTAAACGATCCGGCGGTAAAAAATTTGCTACAGCGCATGGAGCCTCATATAGCACAAAGTTTTAGCCTAGAGCAGCTGCACGCCCTTAGCCGAGTGGTTGGGTTGCGCAACGGCCGCCTTCATAGCGTGGATGCCCGCACAACAGTAAAACTGCCATTTTTGCCCTGGACGTTTTATCTGGTATTTCTTGCGGGTAAAAACAGACGTTCTTTATCAAATAGCGAAAAGTCTGCCGCTACAGGAATGCTGCTACTGCTTATCACATGCTTTTGTATGCTGTTTACCGTCGCAGTAATGCTCGTGTTGTATCTGCTAAAGTCGTGGCTAGGTATAAACCTATTTGAAAACTTTTCACTGGGGTTAATTGCGTGGGTTGATTCGCTTCGCTGATGGCAAGGTTATAGCTTGCGTGATTGCGCTAAGGCACACGGGTTGGCGCGTCGTTTTAACACAATGGAAAGGCGTGTTGGTAAAAATGCGTTGCACGAAGATACAAGGTAATTAGGAGAGCGTAAGTTGGGCCATTTTCTGTTTGAGCATATTAATAAACGCTGACACTTTTGCAGGTACTAACTGTGTAGAAGGCGAGGCGTAAAGCGCGTGTACAGGAAAAGACGGCTTCTCCCAGTCGGTGAGTACTTCCTCGAGACCTTCTGCATTGTTGCCGTGGTTTAAAAACCATGTTGGCGCGTAATGTAAGCCGCCACCTTGCTTTACTACTTGCATAATGGCTCCCACATTATTTACCGAAAATACGCTTTTCATTTGAACTTGCTGTGCGCGCTTTCCTTGTTTTAATACAAGCGATGTAGGTTTTTGTAACCATTGGTACAGCACAAATTGGTGGTCGCTTAAATCGTCAGGTGTGGTAGGCGTTCCAAATTTTTCAAGATAGTCTTTTGAGCCTACAATTGACACGCCCATGTCACCTAAATGTCGGGCTCGCAATGATGAGTCGGGAAGGGTGCCAACGCGAATGGCTACGTCTATACCTTCTTCGGTCAGGTTTACTTTCTGATCGTTTAACATTAACTCAATACGAAGCGCGCTATGGGCTTGCTGAAACTCATGTAACCACGGAGCAACATAACAAGACCCAAAGTCTACGGGGCAGCTTACTCGAAGAAGCCCTGTTGGCGCACTGCTGCTTTGTGCTATCTCGTTTTCTAGCTTATCCATTTGTGCCGTAATATGGCGCAAACGCTCATAATACGTTTTGCCAATATCGGTGGGGAAAGACTGTACCTTAGACCTTTCTATCAACTTAACGCCTAAACGCTTCTCAAGGGCAAGTATATGCAACCTAGCTCCGCTTAACGGTTAAGGCCGCATTAGGTTTGCATAATGGTACTTTTTGAAAGCGCGTTCTGACAAGATCGCAACGACGGAAACTCAAAAGGCGCCACACAGAAATGTGTGGCGCCAAAACAGGGGCAAAAGGAGTTCAGCTACCCTGTAAGTGAACCTTAAAAATTCACCGACACTCTGGAGTCATGAACCACTTCTACCGTCTGTTCCTTTGGTGTACCGTCACTTTTAGCTTCAACGTATAAAGTTTCTATGTGAGCGGGTACTTCTACGCCTCGAGATAGATAGCCGCTTTTATCTGTTTTACCCGAAAACAAAATACTGCTGGCTAAAACACGTGAGCGTTTGTGCTCTGGCTGCAGGTAAACGGTAATGTCAGTTCTTTCTGTACTATTAGCAACGCTAACGTCTAACACCATTTGTTTGTGACTGCTAAAGTCAAATGTTGGGCTTACGGTTAGCTCTGTCGAACGACCTGCTTTTTGGTTGGCCGCTGCCGACATACTGGTGGCAAGAAGTAGCGATAAACCCATAACCGATACAATTTTTGCGTTTTTCATAACTGGCTCCTTACTTATTAAATACATGGTGTGGTCTAACAACTGTTTTGTACCACTGGTTCTGGTCGACGCCTGATGACTCAACCCATTGCTCGTAGCTTGGATATGCCCACAGAACATCAATATATTCTCTTGGGTATGTCCAGGTGTCGTTAAGCTTCAGCGCCCACGGTAGATTTTGCTCGTTAACGTAGTAGCGGCCAGCAGTTGAGTCGCTATCGTCTTCACCGCGGTTAAAGTAGTGCTTGTTAGCAAGGTTAGTGGGGGGGTAGTTTGCAAAGTGCACCTCGTGACCTCGGTTGTTACTTCTGAAGATAAAGAAGTCCAACTCAGAGTGATAAAGGGTGTCTAGGTCTACCGCAAGACGCACATCAAACGTAAAAGGAACGGCATCAAAGCGATTACACGTTGGCACCGTATTAAAGTGAGAACACTTGCCAGATGCGCCTGTGTTTGTGAAGGCTTTACTGTTTCCCCACACCTGCATAACCAAGTCGTCTTGCCACTTCTCGGCGCTTTTGTTGTAGGTCTTGCCATTGATAGTAAGCGTTGCTGAGTCTAAGTAATTGGGTGAAGAATTAAGTAAACGAAGACCGAAACCATTGGCATGTGAACCGCCTCTGGCATCAATAAAGCCGTTAATAATGAAGCCAGTTATCTTGTTATCGGCATTGTAGATAAGCTGCAGCTGTTCACGAATAACAAGGTCATTCATGTCATAATCGCCTTTGTAAGGCCAGTTGTCTTCGAATGCCAGCGTCACGTATTCTGACGAAGATGGATAGAAGCTAGTGCTTGCACGGCGGTAGTCGTTCGGGTACTCGTCTTGCCCGTCATCGATGCCGTCGGCGTCGCTGTCATTAGCACTTGGCATTGCCACTAAATCAGCTGTTTCAATTGCTGTTTCAGGCGTTGCCTTTACGCTGAATAGTGCATCGTTAAAGTCATTGTCACCCCACGTACGAGGTAGATCCTCAAAACCTAGCACTGCCTCGTCGGTTTCCTCATCGAACAGTAATACCATATGCTGCTTCAGCGACTCATCTTTCTCTGGATTTAAGTGGCTTAGCGAGTAGTAGTAAGGAATAGCGAAGTCTTTTACACCTGTCCAATACCAAAAGCCGTTTGCAGCGATAAAGAAACCTATGCTGGTGTCAGCTGGAAACGTACCTATACTAACGCGGTGACCATTCGTTAGATGTGGATATGAAAGGTTCGGAAAAACAATGGTTTCTTGAATTTCTTCTTTGCTTTGCGGTGGATTATTTCTGTCGAACGTAAAATAACCAAAGCTATTTTTATAGCCAGCGCCTTCATGAATGAAGGTAATAAACACTTCAGCTTCTTCGGTAAGGTGAATAGTTGCGCCGTCGCTGTCTGTCATAAATGCTTCGTTTACTTCAGACTCGGGCAGTGCGTTTTTAATACGCTTAAAAAAGTCCTTGGGATACTCATTGCGCGCATAGGTAAGCCCTTCAGGTTTCCCCGTAGCTTGGTTATAGCCTTCTGGCCACGGTTTCTCAGTAAAGAATTGCCATTGATATTTGCCATTCACTTGTTCAACGGCCGCTGCATTATTTGCGCCTATTGCACCACAGCACGCAATACTCATTAGGATAGGAATTAGCTTATTTCGATTCATAACACGGTCCTCAGTTTTCACTCGTAAACATTGAGTAACCTCACGTAGCGATTAATATGCCATTTTTTATGTTGTTGTTTTTAATTGTTATTTTGTGTTTTGATGCTACTTTTTATAAATTGGTTAGCAAGTTGCAATGGGTTTTTATTAGCAAGTTGCAAAAGTAAAAAAGCATTCAAACATAGGGAAGGGTATGAATAAAAGTGCGCGTGTTGGCTTCAAAAGTGCAGCGAATGTCGTGTTTGATCATTAGGCACGGGCTAGCAATGAATTAGGTATTAGTAATATAGGCAAGTAAATGCAGTCAAAGAGTTCGAGCAGTAACAAGCAAGACAAAAACGCTAAAGCATCAATGCTGATATTCAGCCTTGCGCTAAACGGTTACGAGCTGCTGTATAAATCTTATTTAGAAAGTCATCGTGCTTACGCCTCGCGCTTGCAGTGCGACTATGTATCGGTTGTAAAACCTCATTTTTCTAGCTTAGGCGTAGAATGCTGCTGGCTGAAAATATACCTACTGCAACAGGCATTAAATGCCGGTTATCAGCACGTACTTTTTTTAGATGCAGATGCTTTAGTACAACCCGATGCTCCCGATATACGCACCGCGTTTAATAGTCAAAATAGCGTGTATTTAGCACGTGGATATTCTGGCGACTATAACAGTGGCGTGATACTGGTCAGAAATGACAATAACGCAAAGTTGTTTATTCAAAGTGTTATTCAACATCGCTTTTTGGATAAGAAAGAAAGCGTGGGGTGGGGGGAAAACGACAGCGTAATTACCGTTGCAGAAAATGCTAACTACATCGAAACCTTGTCTAGGCGCTGGAACAATACGGCTGACGAAGGCCTGAACGATTACATAAGGCACATTAACTTTGGCCCGCTTAGAACCAGTAAAAAACGCAATGTAATCCACAAATTTATGAGTAGATTTACGCGAGCCTTATGGTGGGGAGCAAAACTTTTACCTCGTAAGCGCCGTGAAAAAATGCTGAACCGCGCAACACAAAAAACGCTTCAAAAAATTCTAAAATACTACCCTCAATTTCGCTGAATGAATTTTTATTTTGCAAATCATTTTGAAAATTGCAAATTTACAAATTCAATGAGATTTCTATAAGGTTATGATTTTTATGGCTTAAATCAGTTGGTCAGTTAATTGCTGAGTGTCTCTTATCTTCAAAGAGGTACTCAATATGAATGATTTAACGCTACACCTAAATGATAACAAAATTGATGTTCTTGGTTTGCCGATAGAAAATACCACCTTGAATGAGGCGGCAGAAAAGGTGGTTAACGCTACCAATCTATCAGCGTCTTCTCGTCCTCACATTTATTACTTTGTCAATGCGCATTCCGTAAACTCTTGCTGCAAATACGCTGAACTTAGCGACATACTAATGCGCGCCGATAGCCTTTTCGCTGATGGTATAGGAATGCGAATAGCTGCAAAGAAGTGCGGAACCGAGCTTATCGATAATGTAAACGGTACGGATTTACTTCCCGTGCTCTGTCAAAAGTCGGCACAAAAAGGTAAGCGGTTATTTTTGTTTGGCGCAAAGCCTGGGGTGGCAGAGAAAGCTGCCAAAAACCTTAAAAAGCAATTTAAGGGGTTGAAGATTGCGGGAACCCACCATGGATTTGTCAGTGATAAAGACATGCCAGCTTTAATTAACAAAATTAATAAATCGAAGGCCAATATTGTGATGGTAGCTATGGGTACTCCTATACAGGAATGTTGGGTAGACCAATACGCCAGTGCGCTTGACTGTCAGGCTGTAATGGCCGTGGGCGGCCTGTTCGATTTTTTCTCTGGTGCAATTCCACGCGCGCCACTTTTAATGCGAAAACACGGCTTAGAGTGGCTTTTTCGATTAACTCAAGAGCCTGTGACCAAATTTGAACGCTATGTCATGGGCATACCTGAATTTCTTTATCACGTATTTGTGCAAAACAAACGTTTTTCAGGAGCAAGATAATGAATAAATTCATACCATTCATCAACACAACGCCTTCGAATCACAAAGGCTTGCCTATGTGGTTCCAAAAATTAATGGCACTTGGCGTTCTTATTGTATTAGCGCCGCTTGTTTTAGTTGTTTGCATTGCAATAAAAACAGAAAGCCGAGGGCCACTTATATTTTCTCAGCTTCGCGTTGGTGAGCAAGGGCGACAATTCAGGTGCTTTAAATTTCGTTCTATGTATACGCCAGACGCTTATCAATGGGCGATAGCCGCTAAAATGAAAAGCGATAGAGAAGGCATATGCCAAAAGCGCTACAGCGACCCAAGAATTACGCGTGTGGGGCGCATTATTAGAAAGTTCTCTGTCGATGAGCTGCCGCAGTTAATTAATGTGCTTCTTGGCGATATGGCGTTGGTTGGACCTCGACCGCACTTAACAACAGAATATGTTCAGTATGAAAAGAGCACGCTCTCGCGGTTACACCGCAAGCCGGGGCTAACGGGTTTGTGGCAAGTGTCTGGACGTGCAGATACCACCTTTGAAGAACAAATGATGCTAGACAACACCTATATCGAACGTCAAAGCTGGTTATTTGATGTAAAAATACTGTTTGCCACAGTACCTGCGGTTATTTTTGCAAGAGGCGCATATTAATCAAAGGTGCGTTTCATATTTAGGCATTTACTAACTATTGCCAAATGAAGCCTCAAACATTTCTTACTAAACCAAGAGTGAAAATGCGCTGCGTAGCGCATTTTCTTTTGCTCCGCCTTTCTCTTTCTCAACGAATTTACGCTAAATCATGCGGTTTTTAAAATGCGAATATGCATTTTGCAAATCAGCAAAAACATTGTCGTTAAAAAAATAAATATATATAAATCATAAGCTTAAAAGTTGGAATGGTTGCTGCAATATTACTGCAATGAAGCGTTCCAAGAGAAGTTAGTACCTAACGTGGAAGTTGTCACGACAACGCTTTAAACACGAAAGTTGTTGGCTACAGGAGAGGGTAATGATCAAACGTATTGCAGTAAGTTCATTAAGTATATTGATAACAATTGGCTTAACAGCATGCGGCAGCACGCCTGAGCGCAGCAGCCAAGATGATGAACCAAACAACTTTTATGGCCAGCCAGACGACCGAGGCGTTAATGTTGTTCACGCTGCAGCGCCAACACCAACTTTCTCTACTGACATTTCGTGCAGCGATCGCAAAAATTTTGCTGCGCCGCTAAATTATCGCGTAGATCAACCACTGGCGTTAAACAATAGCATTCTGCCTGCGCAGTGGTTAACCACCGATAGCAAGGCGCAGGTAATTCCATTAAGCCCTGGCGATATTATCAATGTAGCCATTGAAGATGGTGAAGGGTTTAACGGGCAGTACGTTCTTGACCTACACGGCTATGTGTCTTTACCGCTAATTGCACCGATTATGGCGGCAGGCAGAGCAACGCATGCTGTAGCTAAAGACATTGAGCTAGCCCTAATTAAAGCGAATATTTTTCAACCAGCTACTGCCACAACCGTGGTGAATGTTGTGCACTTGTCAGGCATCGACGTGCACGTAACAGGCGCGGTTTTCCAACCAGGGCGCGTTGAAATTAACGCAAGAAATAGACACAACACATTAGATAAGCAATTTGAAGCCAGCGGCGATTTTGCTACCAAGCGCTTGTTGTCTGAAGCACTTCGCGCGGCGTCAGGCATACGCCCAGATGCAAAGCTCGACCAAGTTATTCTTATTCGAAATGGTTGGCAGGTTGAAGTAGATATGACCGGTGTACTTACAGGTCGTTCGGTCATCGATTACCCATTAATTTCTGGCGATCGCGTAATTGTACCTAGTACGGGCTGCTTCCAGCCATACCTAGTCAGGCCCAGTCAAATAACACCAAAGGGATTTCGTGTATTTATGTCTAACCTTATCGATTCTGCAAAAAGCAACGCAGCTGCGGCAGTAGGCCGATATTCAACCAATATTCCCTACGGCACACGCTTGTTACAGGCGGCAATATCAGCGAACTGCGTTGGCGGAAAAGTATGGACGAACGCTCCACGTTCTGTACTTCTGGTGAGTAAGCACCCTATCACCGAAGAAACGCAAGTAATCCAACGCTCGATAGAGGACTTAATGCGAAGCTCAGAGCGAGAGGACATTAATCCCTATTTGATGCCTAACGATGCCATTGCGTGCTACGACTCAACCGTTACCAATGTTAAAGATGTAGTGAAGACGGTTGCCGATATTTTCTTGCCCTTCGCGATTTTATAAGGAGGCGTTATGTGTCAATCGCTTGTTGTTCAAAACGCTTACGGACGATTTAGAAGCAAAGTGTATCGCGTAACTAAGAAACCTTATTTGGCCATCATTCTTTGTGCATATGTGTTTATTGCGCTGCTTGTTTCTACTTACATTGCGAGCCCTAGTCGCTATACAAGTAACATGGAACTTGTCTTACCAGGTACGGGGAACTCAAGCAATGTTAGCCTTAACGATGTTGGCCAAGTTGTTTCTCAAACTGCTACTCCCTTTGGCACGCGAGGGTTTAACCCGCGCGTTAACTACAAGGTTATGCTTTCAAGCAGACGTATTATTGCCAATGCAGCCGCCCAGCTTGGGCTAAGCATACAACAGTTCGGTGAGCCAAAAGTAACACTAACCGAGCAAACTTCTATTCTTGAAGTTACTATCTCTGCCGATACGCCTGAAGTGGCTTCTGCAAAACTAGAGGCACTTTATAAAGCGCTGCAAGACGAGTTAAATGCGTTGCGTGCTGACGAAGTGGCCAAAAGAGATGAGAGCATTGAAAGCGTACTTGAAGACTATCGTCAAAAAACCAATAAAAGCAGAGCTAACATTTTAGACTTTCAAGAACGTTCATTTTTGATATCGCCTGAGCAAATGACGCAGTTAACGTTAACGCTAGCCACGGTGCGTGAAAAGCACATTTACGTTCAATCTGAGTTGCAAGAAATGAATGACTTTATACGTCAAATGGGGACTGACTTGGGCATTACTTCTTCAATGGCCGCTCGTGCACTTACGCTTCAATCAGACCCTGAGTTTTTGGGCTTTTATGAAGAGTTACGCTTAAGCGCCGCCGCTTTTTCAGATTACTCATCAAAGTGGGGCTCGCAGCATCCTAAGGTAATTGCAGCACAAAAACGGAATGTTTCAGCCAGAGAAAAGCTATATGCACGTGGCACTGAGCTTACAGGTATGCAAACCGTTGAACAGTTTATGGCAATTAACCTTGAGAATAACCCACGCCGTGCACAGTTGTTTTCTGACTTTGTGGAGGCGCAAGCGCAACGAGAAGGGCTTAAAGCCAAAAGTAACGAGCTGCGTTTGTCCATTGAAGAAATGGAAGGCCGATTAAAAATATACGCCCGTGAAGTGGCAGAGTTGTCGCGTCTTCAGCGAGAGTTCGATATGGCTGACGCAGTATTTACCTCGGCAGCGGCAAGATTAGAAGCTAATAAATCTGACGTATTTGCCTCTTACCCTGTTATACAAATGCTGACACAGCCCGATGTTCCGGTTGACCCTTCAAGTCCTAAAGCGCTTTTAGCCATTGTTGGCGGTGTTATGGGCGCAATTTTTCTTACTATAGGTTTGGTGATTGTATGGAAGCGCGAAGCACTTCTATCAGCCTTGCTGAAGAGAAAATAGTTTGGTGGGCGCTGGTATTCACCTATCCAATCTATTTACTAGGAACAACTTATGTTGTCGGCTCGCTTCTTGGCTGGGTTATATTTGCAACCTTTGTACTGCGCTGGTTTGTTGAAGGGCAAAGAGAAAATAAGAGCACGCCAATAGTTAGCTACATCTGGACTATTGCCATGCTCGGCATGCTGGTGGTGCTTTGGATAGGTCATGCCGATTGGCATTTGGGTATCCCAAAAACCATTAAATCGAGCATTGGTTGGATGAAAGGTTGGGCGCTTATTCCACTTTTCATTTGGCTAGGCGCGGTTACCGAAGTGAAAAAAGCCGTATTAATACGCGGTGCTTGTATTGTGGGTTACCACTCTGCCATTTTTGGCGCGCTAACCTTTATTGTTTATCTTACTGGCTTTTCAGGCGAGCTGTTTCTTTCACCCTTTAAAGCCGTAGGGGGCCCGGGCGATAGCTTTTTCACTGTTGCGCTATACGGTATGAATCCGGAAACCGGTGGTGGACGCTGGGCGTTTTTCACGCCATGGGCACCGGCAGCTGGGTTATTCTCATGCCTCTTATTGTTAGTCTGTGTGCAAGAGGATGACCCCTCTTGGCGATTAAAAGGCATAATCGGATGCGCTGTTATGTGCCTTTTGTGTCAGTCTCGTGCGGGCTGGGCAGTTTTTTTGTTCCTTATTCCCTTCATTATGGCGAAGCGTTTTGTACAGCAGCCTTGGTTTTTTATTGTATTAGGTGTTGTTATTCCAATGGTGCTGACACTTGGTTTACCGCTTATTGAGTTAGTTTTAAATACTTATGAAGAAGTTAAAGCGTCACGGCCTGCCTCTACTCAGGTTCGCCAAACGCTAGCCAACATTGCGCTTCAGCGCTGGCAGGCGGAAGCGTGGTTCTTTGGGCATGGCATTGTTGAACCTGGCCCGATAACAGTAGAAGGTATGCCTATTGGTTCGCATCACACCTGGTATGGCCTACTTTTTGTGAAAGGGTTTATCGGACTATTGTGTTTAGCCATTCCTCTTATTACTACCGTTATCGCCCTTGCAATTAATAGCTTAACAGACAAGAGCGCCTACCTTGCCCTTGGCATGATTGTGGTGATTATAGGCTACAGCTTCTTTGAAAATCTTGAAATTCTCGCCAATCTTATTTGGCCTGCGCTATTTATGATTGGCGCAGCATTGAATCCTCGACGTCGTGAGGCTGTATAGCCTCATTTGCAATCTGCATATTTCTAAATATGCAAAATGAAAATCCCTACTCTTAAACTGCATTAAACCTCCCTTGGAATATCTTTGAATTGGGTTAACTTTCTGATTTTTATGGTTAATGTTGGTTTGGTACAGGCTTTGCTGTTGTATGAGTACGAAAGCGAGTTGCTGTTTCGCACTAAGTTAACTTACGCAAGTAATGGTGAAAGAAATGAGTAAGTACGAATCATATATTGTTGGTTATTACGGTATGCAGAATACCGGGGATGACGCACTGTTAGCTGCGACCATCCAAGGTGTTAAATCGTATTTTGGTCACAAGCGTGTGTTGGTATCGTCAAATGCTAAAGCCGTTACTTTCGACAGCAGTATCGACGTTGCGCGTTTACATTCAACGCCGCGCTTTCCCGGTCAAAATAGACTTATTCATTACGCAAATGCCGTGCGCAGTAAGCGGGTAGTATTTGGTGGTGGCTCTGTGCTTCACAGCGCGCGAGATCTTGATTTAAAACGTCATCTTATTGCGCTAAGTTCAGAGAAAAAAGGCTATGCATTAGGTGTAGGTATTGAAGCGTTCAGAACCCTTCAAGATGAAAAAGCCTGCACACGCTTTTTAAATGCCTGTGAATTGGTAGCAACACGAGACAAAGCAAGCTATGACCTTGCAACCTCAATTGCGCCAAGCGCAAACATTATAGAAGCGTTCGACCTTGCACCAATGATTGCTGCAAATAGTTCGCTTACTACTTCAGTACCGCGCAAAGGCTTAGCAATTAACTTATGCCCACTCGTTATCGATGCTATGGGAAGTCGCGACGTTGCTTGTGAACAAAAGCTAATTGATTCACTAGCGCGAGCGGTTCAGCTTTTATGGTACCAAACCAAAGAAGACGTAACGTTAATTAGCTTCAATGGGCACAATGTTCACGGCGATGATGGTTTATTAGTGCGTCTTCAACAAGCCATTGGCCATCGTATACCCGTTCGCTTCGTAGGGTACAACCCCAATCCGTTTAATGCGCTATCTCTGATGCGTGAATTTAAAGTGGTGGTGGGAATGAGACTACACTGCAATGTGTTTGCCTATCTTGCAAACACGCCATCCGTGTCTTTGCATTATCACCCAAAAAGCGAAGCGTGGAGTAACCAAATTGGCGTGCCGGAAAAGTATCAACTTAATGCTTTTTCCTGTAGCGCGCAGTCAATTCTTGACGCCATCTTATCTATAGTCGATTTAGACGAGAAAACAGCGTCTATGCCGGTTGAATCAGCGGTTCAAAAAGCACAGCTAAATTGGGAGTTTGCATTATGAAAACACCAACATTGTCAGTGGTAATTCCACTTTATAACAAGGCTCAGCATATAGAGCGCACGCTTCAAAGCGTTCTAAATCAGTACACCAAGGTTGATGAAATAATCGTTGTTGATGATGGTTCAAACGATGGTGGTGCTAACGTAGTACGCGGGCTTGGTATAGAGAACCTTGTAATTATAGAGCAGGCCAATCAGGGGGTTTCAGTAGCCAGAAATAATGGCGTAGCGGCAGCAACAACAGACTATGTTGCGTTTTTAGACGCCGATGATGAATGGCTTCCCTTTTTTACCACAGAAATTTATACGCTAATTCAGCAGTTTGGAAATTGTGGCTTGTTCGCAACACGCTACCAATGCGTTGAAGAAGGCGGGCGCGTAGTTGACGCAAAAATAGTCCTAGACAGTGTTGCGCCTGAAGGCTATCAGCTTACTAACTATTTTGATATTGCTTCGCGGGGTGACCTGCCTTTCATGGTGTCTTCAACGGTAGTTAAGAAAGCGTTCTTCAATCAGTTAAACGGTTTTCCGGCTAATGAGCCGATGGGCGAAGATCAGGACTTCTTTGCACGCGCTGCACTACATAACGCTATTGCGTACAGCCCCAATATTCATGTTCATTACCATCGCGATGCGTGTAACCGTGCAATGGACCGCCTAATCCCAGTGCAGGTATGTCCATTTGCTATGCGCTTACACGATGCATTAGGTAATGCCTCGGTATCGCCTACGCTAAAAGCCAGTATTCAGAAATATTGTGCAACCCATGGGCTATTTATTGCGAAGCAAAATATTTTGCGCGGCAAATATGCAACGGCACTGTCTATATTACGTATGCCGGCATGCAAGCATCGATTCTCACGCTACGCAGTGCTTAAAGCGCTTGCGCATGTGCTTAATACCAAAAGCACACTGACCAATATGTTTTCAGTATTTAAGAAGGAATATCAGTCATGAAAATCAATGCAATTATGCTGGTAAAAAATGAAGTCGATATTGTTGAAGAAACGCTGCTTAACGCCATGAAGTTCTGCCATAGAATTTATGTGTTTGATAATAATTCTACCGACGGTACTTGGGAATTAGTGAACGAAATGGCATCGCGCTTTCATGAGCTGGTTATTTTCGGACAAACGGCTGAGCCTTACAAAAATCAGCTGCGTAACCGCGTGTACAACGCACACCATGCAGAATACGGTGACGACGATTGGTGGTACATTCTAGATTCAGACGAGCTGTTAACTGAATCACCGAAAAAAGCGCTTACCAAAGCTGCATCAAAAGGAAACAGCGCAATGTGTGTGTGGCAGGCGCAGTTCTATTTTACTGATGAAGATATGGCGCAGTACAAAGACGAAGACACATCGCTTTCTATTACCCAAAGACGCAAACACTATTTAGTAAACTGGAAAGAGCAGCGTTTCTTCAAGAACAGCAGCGCACGGGCATGGCCTGAATCAATGTCGGGCCGTATTCCTGCTTGGTGTAATTCTATGGCGAAATATACGCCTATCTGTCGCCATTACGCGCTGCGTACACCAGAGCAAATTGAGGCTCGCGTGGCATTGCGGCTGAAAACTCAGCACGGCTTTGCCCACATAAAAAGCGCGCCAGCCATCAGCTATCCGAAAGCCAAGTCGTTAGATAAAGTCACCAGTGATGGACGGTTTACTATTCGTTTAACGCAAAAGATACGCTATGCCTACAAACAGCTTTATTTCGCATGCCATTGGAAATTAAAAGGGCTGCAAAAGAAATTGTCGTATTTCACTTTTAACGTTTCTGTTTAGGTCGTGTTTACAAGCGAGATCACATTATGAAGAATCAAATTATTAAGCAAAAAAGCCGCCTGTTAATTGTGGACGACGATAAATTATCTCGCTCAACGGTTGAAGGAATGCTATGCCAAGACTTTGACTGCGCCTCAGTTGATAGTGGCTTGAGAGCAATAAGCTATATTAAAAAATTCAGTCCGCCAGATGCTGTTGTTATGGACTATCACATGCCAGGTTGTAATGGTATTGAAACCATGCAGATGTTAAAAAAATACGCAGATTTCAGGCATGTTCCGGTTGTCTTTCTAACTGGAATAGAAAATGAGGAGATTCAGCGCCAATGTTGGAAAGTTGGGGCTGCTGACTTCATATCGAAGCCCGTCAGAGCACAAGATATTCGAATGAGGCTTGAGCATCAAATTCAGGTGAAAAGAAGAGAGTGTCATTTAGAAGAACTCGCATGCAAAGACGCACTTACCTCTCTTTATAACAGGCAGTTCTTCGTACAAAGTGTCCCAAGACTTATTCGCCAAATGAACCGAGAGAGAGCAGCGCTATCTGTGTTAATGATAGATATTGATGACTTTAAAAAGTACAACGATACCTATGGGCATTTGAAAGGAGACGAGGTGATAAAGCGGGTTGCAGGGGCTATTGCCAAGGGGGCGCAAAGGCCGTTAGATTTGCTCTTTAGGTTCGGTGGAGAGGAGTTTGTTGTGATACTTCCTAAAGTGTCATTACCAAACGCAAAAGTAGTGGCGAATCGCATATCTTCAACTGTAAGAGGGCTTTTTATAAAGAATGCTAAATCATCGTATGGCAGAGTTACTGTAAGTATTGGCGCTGCTGCTTCATATCAAGGAGAGAAAATTAACTTTATTGATTTGTTGAAGAAGGCTGACAAGGCCATGTACAAAGCAAAGTGTGCAGGTAAAAATATGCTCGTTGCCAGTATTCCAAAAAGCATAGCAAGCTCTTAATTGCGTACAGCCTGTGTTCTACCCGCATTGCACTGAACGCGAAAACCTATTGGTCATCCAGTAGGTTTTCGTCAACATCGAGTTGCTTAGAGGCTAGCGCAATTAATCGCTCATCAAGTGGTGGAGGAGAAATATCAACACCTTCACTTAATTTTTCAATGATGATATCTAACACATTAACGCGCGCCTGCCACTTGTATTCCCCGTTTATAACATGCCATGGCGCGTAGCTGGTGTGGGTATGTTTAAACATATCATTAGTCGCTGCAATGTAAGCTTCTCGCATTTTACGATTGTGCAAGTCTTCTTCGGTAAGTTTCCAGCGTTTAAATGGGTTGTGCAGTCGCTCTTCAAATCGCTCGCGCTGCTCTTGAGACGAGATATGCATAAAAAGTTTTACAATGCGAACACCGTCGTCGTGAAGTGTTTTTTCAAAGGCGTTGATTTCATCAAAGCCACGCTGCCAAACTTCTTCATCTACAAGCTTGTCTACGCGTTCTACCAGCACTCTTCCATAGTGAGAACGGTCAAATATTTTAAGTGTGCCAGGGGAAGGTATTTGTTTCCAAAATCGGTAGAGAAAATGTTTGTCTTGTTCCTCTTTAGACGGTTTTGAGACAGGAAATACGCTGACTCCTCGCGGATCTAGCTTCTCAGTTATGCGCCTAATCGCTCCGCCTTTGCCAGAAGCATCCCACCCCTCAAATATAATTAACGCTCGCTTTTTTTGATGAAAATAAGACTGCTGAACATGAAAAAGTTGTTCTTGTTGCTGGGTTAACGCACTTTTGTACTCATCTTTACAAGAAAAGCGAGACTGCCCAAAGCTGTCAAAGAGGGTTGGCGCTGAATGTTTACATGTCGCGTTAGTCATAGTACTCGTTATTAGGTTCCTACAAATCAGATGATAGCGCACAAATATATTTTTTTTGCATCTCCGTGCACAATCAAAAAGAACGTCTACACTTATTTGTCAAAATATGCTTTTAGGTTAAAGACATGCAGTTTTACGTTTATACGTCTTTTTTAACAGCACTACTGTTAGTTTCACCCTCTTTATTCGCGTCGGTGTGGAGTGAAAATGAGCTTCACATCCAGTACGGTGATTTGAATCAGCCTTTTGCTGATATACCCGGAACCGAGTCGGATACAACAATATTTACTTTCCAGCATGCCAGTGGTTGGGAGCATGGTGAAAATTTCTTCTTCGTCGATTATGCAAGCGCAGATGATGAAGATTCGCTATACGCAGAATGGTATCCCTCTTTTAGCACAGCCTCTTTACTGAATGCTTCTTATGGTGGCGTATTAAAAAATGTGAGTTTCGTCATGGGGATCAACATGGCACCAGAGTCTGATGTTCTCAAATATTTGCCAGGGGTTCAGCTACATTTAGATGTTGAAGGCTTTCAATTTTTGAATGTACTTTTAACTGCGTATTTAGACGATAGTGAAGGCATTGATGCGGGGGGCGCACCGAAGGAAGACGATAGTTGGATGATTGATGTCGCATGGCGATACCCATTGGCCGTGGGCTCCCAACAGTTTTATATAGAAGGGCACGCAGAGTACATTGACGAGCGTGGCTCTGAGATAGCGGGGTTAAATGTAAGATCTTGGGTGCTAGCGCAAGTTCAAGTAAGATGGGATGCAGGTAACGTTCTATTTAACGCAAAAGATCGACTGTTTGTTGGCATCGAATATCAGTATTGGAAGAACAAGTTAGGGACGCGAGAAGACGATAACGCAGTACAAGCCTTGGCAGTGTGGCGTTTTTAATTTGAGATAGCCATTTAGGTTAAACGCCTAGTGCTGTTGAGTACATGTCGGAGTTAAATATGCAGTTAAAGCGTTTGCTTTTTGTAGCCCTCATTACCGCATTAATCATCCCAGTGGCAGTGACTACCACGGTGTTTGCGGTTTCAATACTAAACTTTCTAACTGAAAAAGTAGAGTCGTCCGACCTTCCTACAGCACTGGGCGAGGTAAAGAACGCTGTAGAGTTAGACTTGCAGCGCACTATTTTGCCTAGTCAGTCTTTGGCCAATAATGCCTACATAAAACGTTGGATGGCAGAGGGTGAGCCTGCATCCGGTGTTGCATTGCTAACCGAGCACCTTGGTGCGATAAAAAGAGAAAGTAACGCAATCACGTCTTATGTCGTTTCCAGTAATACACAAAACTACTACACCCATAATGGTATTGAGCGCAAAGTCACTAAAGATGGCGATGCGTGGTTCGATATTTTTATCGATAGTAATGTGCCTTTTGAAGTAGCCATCGATGTCAACAAATCTACCGGTGTTGCCTCTGCGTTTATCAATTACGCAATGAGAGTTGATGGTCAAAGAGTGGCGTTAGCCGGGGTTGGCTTATCGCTTCAAGCAGTGTCTGAGCTGATTTCCTCTTATAAAGTTGCCAATACGGGCATTGTTTTTTTAGTAAACGGTAATAATGAAGTTGCATTGCATCCTGATATGTCAAAACGCGGCATGAAATTGGATACGTCCGCGTTTTTAAATAACGCGCAAAGTATTACGGTGGATGGGGTCGATACAACTCGCTTGGCGTTAAAATTAGATTCCATAGATTGGTATCTTGTAACCGACGTGCCTACTGAAGAGCTTTACGGTGCAATCAATTCAGCAGTCATGATAAACATCGCAATAGCTATTATCATCATATTGGTAGGGCTTATTGGGTTGAAGCTTCTTTCAAACAAAATATTCGAGCCAATTGATACCATTACCTTAGCTGTAACGTCTTTAAACGAGCGAGATGGCGACCTAACAGCGCGACTTCATATTGAAGAAAAGAATGAAATTGGCGAGTTAGCCGCTCAAATAAATCTTTTCCTTGAAACGCTGCATGCAATGTTCATCCAAGTATCTGAAAGCGCTGACCACGTAAAAACGATTGCTGCACAAGTCTATGAGCAAATTGAGTTGTCTCAAAGCTACTCATCAAGACAAAGTGATAGCACAAACTCAGTGGCAGCTGCCATTGAACAGATGGATTTGACGGTACGCGAAATTTCAAATAGTGCACAAGGCGCGTCCGATGTAGCGAATGCCACAGAAGAGAACGTGAGTGAAAGTGCAGTAACTATCAATAAAGCCATGCAAAACATGAGTGAATTGAGCAATATCATGACCAAGTCGGTCAAATCAGTAGATGAGCTTTCAAATAGCATTCACTCAATTACTTCAATTCTTGACGAAATTAGGGGAATTTCTGAGCAAACAAATTTGTTAGCTTTAAATGCTGCTATTGAAGCTGCAAGAGCTGGTGAGCAAGGCAGAGGGTTTGCAGTTGTTGCAGATGAAGTGAGGAACTTAGCGAGTCGTACAAATGAGTCAACCTCTGAGATAAGTCAGCTAATGGACGAACTTAACAAGCGTACCTCGGGCACTGTGGAAGACATAATGAGAGGGAACGACAGCACGCGTGCAACGTCAGAGTTTCTATCGTCATGCGTAAAGGCACTCTCGAACATATCGGCAGAGGTGAGTAAACTTACTGAAGTTAATACGCACGTAGCATCCGCTACCCGTGAGCAATCGGCTGCAACGGGTGAAATTAGTGAAAACATTTCTGTAATTTCACAAACCGCACAGGAAACGTCTCGTAGCATGAAAAAGAGCTTCACGTTGGTCAACAAATTGGATGACGAAGCGAAAGCTCTTAATGACACGATTGGGAAGTTTACGTTGTAGTTTCTGTGAAATGTGTAATTGCCTTGAATCGTTAAGTTTTGCCCCAATAATTGCCAACTATGCGCAAGTATTAGATAATTGCGCGCAAGTGCAAAGTGCGTAAGCACGAGGTTAACGTAGAGGTGGGTATGTCTGTAGAAACGGCGTTGCCAATTGAGTTTTCAGACGCTGCAGCAGCGAAAGTGAAAGCCCTTGTTTCAGAAGAAGAAAATCCTGATTTGAAATTACGTGTGTACGTAACAGGTGGTGGTTGTTCTGGCTTTCAGTACGGATTCACGTTCGATGAAAAAGTGAATGAAGGCGATATGACCATTGAAAAAGACAGCGTCACAATGGTGGTTGATCCAATGAGCCTGCAATATCTTGTAGGTGGCATAGTCGATTACGTTGATGGCTTGGAAGGCTCAAGGTTTTTAGTTCAAAATCCAAATGCCACAACAACTTGTGGTTGCGGTGCAAGCTTTAGCGTGTAACTGCCAAGAGGCTTAGGCGCTTTAAGGTATTGCGAATTAAGCGTAGCTGAAATTAAGCGTTTGGGCTCATTGCGCATTAGATGATAGGCATACATCGCAAGGTTGTGTATGCTTGTCTGCTGTATTGTTTTTATTCCTTTCTTTTATTTTAAATTTCCAGCTACACTAATTTCATAAATGACCTCGATTCAGGACAGTATTTATGAAATTGTATGGCTCATCGACTTCCCCTTACGTCCGTCGTGTTCGTATTGTATTAGCTTCTACAGAGCATGAGTTTTTAAATCTCCAAATTTTTTCAGGAGAGGACAGAGCATTACTAGCTTCTCGCAATCCAACGCTTAAAGTGCCTTGCCTTGAAGATGCCGGGCAAATGATTTTTGACTCTCGTATTATTTACAGCTATCTCGCCGATAAGCTAGACCATGATGGTCTGAGTTGGGAAGAGGAAAATCAGTTAACCCTTATTGATGCAGCGAATGACTCATTCGTTCAGCTGTTGCTGCTTAAGCGCTCCGATTTTGATATCAACCAAGACAAGATGTATTTCAGGCTGCAAAATGAGCGAATTGAAGCGGTACTTAGCACGTTGGCGAGCCAGCTTGATGCGGGTGGTTTTAGCGGCTGGACGTATCCAGAAATTTGTTTGTTTACCCTGATAGATTGGGTGCTGTTTCGCGAACTCCACAACATGAAGGACTACCCGCAGTTGCTAGCGTTTCACGAAAAGCATCATGATCGTATCGAAATAACGGCTACCGACCCACGCATCTGAGCAACTACATCGTAATAAGGCCTCGATTGAAATTGGGCGAGCTCCATTAAAAAACTAATAGCCTTTCTTAAAATCGAACTGGTAAATAAGCGATTCGCCATTGATGTAGCGTAGGGCGTTTTCTAAAAACACGTCTGCTACGTCACTTGGCTGAGACTCAGCCGCCGTATGGGCTGTCACTGAAATATTCGGGTGGTGCCAAAACGGGTGGGCCTTATCTAGCGGTTCCTGTCGAAATACGTCCAATACTGCATGAGCAAATACACCGCCATTTAAAGCTTGCAACAGCGCGTCGTCGTTAACGGCGCTGCCACGGCCAGCGTTTAAAAATAGGCTGTGGGGTTTAAGTGCATTGAAAAAATCGTAAGACAGCATGTTTTGAGTAGAAGGCGTGTCAGGCATCAAATTCACCACATGATCACTTGCATCAGCAAATGTACTTATGTTGTCGGGTGTGAACACGGCTTTTGCACCCTCAACCTCTTTTCCACTTCTTGTTAAACCCACTACGTTCATACCAAAGGCATGTGCAACGGGAATAAGGGCTTGTCCTATACTACCAAGCCCTACAATGCCCAATGTTTGACCATGTAACGGCAGTCGCTTAGCGGCTTCCCACTTTGGCTGAGAGCCCCGCTGGTTTCGTTCAAAAGCTTTAACGTTTCTGGCATGACTAAGTAAATAGGCGAAAACATACTCACGCATAAGTTTGCCGAAAATTCCTTTTAATCCGGTAAGGATATAGTCAGTTTTGTTTGAATTTAATAGTGGGGCATTACCTGCCCAAGTTGATTGGCACCATGTTAGTGAGGAACAACGACTTATGATAACCGAAGCAAGGTCGGGGTCAGCCAACATCACGGTAACGCTTTCTGCGTTTATATCTTCTGGACGGCTAGCCACTTGAACGAGTTCTATCGTGGGCTGCCCTTCAAAGCCTGTGAATGCACTATGGTTTGCTATTTTCTGGCGCAGCGCGTCGGCAATTTCATTGGCTTCATCGCTTAATATAGTTAGTTCAATTGTCGTCGAACCCCTTGCTATCATTCGTCTAACGCTCCTTAAGTAAACTTTTCTTTCCTATGCATGCGGGCAAAATCGTCATGCTGGTTGTTCTAAAAGTGTGATTTAAGTTTTACATTTTTGTAAACAGTGTTGGTGTGATTTACATACACCTGAAGTTAAATTGCAATGGAATCGCTATGCAGTCAGAAAATAAATACCAAAACCCAGTATCAACAGATGTTGATGTAACGCACGCTAAAGTACTTTCGCCTAAGCGTAACACGACCCAAGCTGAAACCACGCAGGCTTTGGTAGACGAACAGTTGTCCCATTTTGGCATTGATGCCTCGAGTGACTACGGTAAAGCACTTGCCAACACTGCGCATCATCTTTACGGCGCTCAAGCAAGCGTAATGCAGTTGTGGGACATTACCAGCAATACGCTGCAAGGGCTTGATAAAGAAGATAGGGTGGCTTATTTCAACGCTAAAAAGTTTCTGTCTTTTCAAATTGCTAAAATTTTGGATACGCTGCAAAACCCCTTTCGTGCAACGTATCAAAGCTTATCAAGCGGCAATGGCTCGCAAGGTCATTACCCACTTTTTGACAATGTGACTGCGCTTTTTTCAGCTACCCCAGTTGTTGTGCGAACAGCAACGTACGTGTATGCGTGCACAGAATGGGTAGATGATGCATTTCAGGGCAAAGAATTTACTCATCAAATTTATTCGCGTTTGCTGAACCCCACCAATATCTCGCTTGCTAATGCCATTGTTGATATGGAAGCAGGCCCCTATGCCGCAGAATACTTGGCGTGGAACTTTAACTCAGGTATGGCAGCAATTGACGCTTGCTTATCAAATGTGCTTAGTCACGGTGACGTACTTATCGTTTCTAGGAACGTTTACGGCGGCGTTTATCAACTGCTTCACGACTATTTTGCCCGCAGTAATAGAATGGATATTCAAATTGCATGGTTCGACGGGTACGATAAGCAAAGCTTTGCAGAATTTATGCAACAAACCAAGGCAGAGCATGCTTCCCGTTTAGAAAATGGCGCAAAAATGCATGTGTATTTAGAGTCGCCTTGTAACCCTCACGGTTACGTTTTGGATGTGCCAGGAATATGTGAACTAGCGCATGCGCAAAACGCGTTGGTAATGCTTGATTCCACTCTTGCAACGCCTGTGTTGCATCAGCCATTACAGCACAAAAGCAAGGCTGCAAGACCTGACTATGTAATTCACAGCTACACCAAAGATTTATGTGGTAGTGGCGCAACGACAGCAGGCGTTGTAATAGGCGAGGGGCATCGCATGTTCCAGCCAAAAGGCAGTTCAGCAAATGGTGTAGATTGGTCAGAAACCATGTTCTGGGATGTGTACTACATCAAAGGCGCGTTCTTGGATTCTGAAAAGGCGTTTGACGTACTAAACGGCATGAAAACGCTAGAACAGCGCATGATGACGAAAGTTATAAATACGCAGGTGTTTACCGCTTTCCTCAACGCACACAACCAAATTCGTGTTAACTGTCATGCGTTACCTGAACACGAAAACGCGGGATTACGCGAAAAGCAGCATGCTCATGGCTGGCCTTGCACCTTGTTCACTGTTGATATGGCGCCAGCAAACTTACCTCGCGACGTGTTTGTAAGATTTTTCGATGCGCTTGAACCTGCGTTCAGCCATCAGGTAAGCATTGGTCAAAACAACACAATAGTTCTATGTCCGGCACTAACATCTCACTCAGAGCTAAGTACTGACGAGCAGAAAAAGGCAGGTATTGAGCTTACTACAATGCGTATTGCCATGGGCACTGACAACGTTAAACAATTGATTGCCCACTTTATGCTAGCAGCTAAGCATTTTATCGAGCCGCACGTTCCGGGGTTTTGCGATAAGTTTATGGCGAACGCTGATATTGACGAGCTGTATTTAACGGTTAGCGAAAGAGTGAGTTCACAACATTTTGGCAGCAAAGCCAGTATGGATTCGTTGATGAAAGGTGCATAGGTTTACTTTATAGCTCAAGAAGTTGCGCTGAGTGGTCGATAAGAAAATTGAGGATGTTCTCCTTCTCCTGAGCCTTTCCTTACGCGGGCTCGGGATTTTTTTATTATGGACAAAGGTAAATTTGCGCTAGTGCTTTTAGGCCTTTGGTGTACAGTTAATATTACCTGTTCTAAAACATTTCAGACTAACTGAGGCGGCTTTATGCACGAGTTTAAAATTGATGTCACGCTAGATGCATCATTGCCCTTTATATTTGCGGCATTTCATGAACCTGAATACCTTTCACAATGGTTTGCTCCTGGAGATTGCTCAGTAACGCAAGTTATGAGTGATTTCAAAGAAGGCGGGCGATATCGTGTGAAAATGATGGACCCCAGCGGTGTTGAGATGTCGTTGACAGGGCAATACATCACTATTTTGGCAAATGAGCAGCTGTCTTTCTCTTGGGCGTGGGAAGACAACATGGAAGAGTCGGTGATGACATCCGTCGACATTCACTTTGAAGAGACTGAAGATAAACACGTTAGATTGGTATTAATCCAGCAGGGTTTCTTGAATAAACAAGAGTGCGATCAGCATCACTTTGCATGGATGTCATGTTTAGAAAAGCTGGCAATATTCGCCAGTCAGAAAAAGGCATTCAGCTAACTTCTAATTAGGCGTTGTTTCATTGGCATTTATTGAACAGTCTTACTACTTTTATTAGCAAGTGAACTTTTCGATGAGCACTGTCATATCAAAACTTCCAACTACATTTTTCTGATTGTACTGGCTATTTTTTGCCTGTGTTATTCTGCCTTTGCTTCAGCGGAACAGGCTTCAAATCAGGTAACTATTGTCACGGTTGAACGTCCTCCTTACACCAGCGATGAAAAAAATCGCAAAGGATTTCTTAGTGAAATTGTCGAAGCATCGTTTGAACATGCAGGCTACGAAGTAAAGCGTCATAATTTGCCATGGGCACGGGCAAAGCTGCAGATAATCTCGGGCGAAGCTGACGTCATTTTTCCAGCTAGCTATGAAGATGTTATTGATATCAACGGCGAGCGCGTGCTGCTGCACAATACCTTACCTATTGTGTTGGTTAAGCATGCACAAATGGACGACCGTTGGAACGGTAGCCTTAAAAGTTTAGAGGGTAAAAGTATTGCCTCGCACAGAGGCATGTTGATCTCTCGAGAATTCAATGAATTCTCAGCTGCAGAAAAATTCGAGGTTGCCTCTACAGAACAATTATTTAAGTTAGTTCAATTGCGACGAGTTGACTTTGCGATCACCGACTGGCTCACAGCAAAGTATATGCTTGAAAGAAAAGCATTCAAAGACCTTGTGGTAGTTTCTCCACCCCATATTGCTTCATCTGAATTGTATCTAGGAATTAGCTCAATAACCAAGAATCGAGAAGATATCCGTCTGGGTTTTGAAGATGGTTTGGCCTATTTAAAACAATCTGGTAAGTACCAAGAAATATTGGCGCAATACAAAATTAATGACAATGTGCAGTTATTAAAAGATCAGCGGCAGTCAAAAGTATTCTTAGAGCCTAGCCGCTTACGGTTGTTAAAGGGAAGCGGACTGTTACCCCTTGTAAAGAAGTCTAGTGCCGCAGAGGTAAAAATGGCCATAGTTGGCTTTGACTGGGGCACAGACACTTATCAAAGAACCTACAAACAGCATTTTGAAAAAATAGGTGCCAAATTAGGTATCAATATTACGTTTCATGATGCAAGAGGAAGTATTGAACAACAAAATGTCCTTATGAAAACGGCCGTTGATAGTAAACCAGATGTCATTGCTTTGTGGCCTGTTCACGGTGAGAAAGTACGTCCAGGGCTAGAGTATGCTGAAGCTGCAAGCGTGCCCGTTTTTATAATTAATACACCGGTAGCGGAAGAGTTGTGGGTGTATGTGCGAGGCTATATCGGGCCAGATAACTACAAAGAAGGACAGTTAGCGGCACAGATGATGGAAGCCGCTCTAGACGGGAAAGGACGCGTTGTCGAGATTCAAGGCTTTCCAGGTTATAAAACCGCAGTGCTAAGAAGCTTAGGCTTTCATCATTATCTACAGCAAAGGCGGCTGCAAGACAGTAATTTTGATATCGAGGTCATTGACGTGGTGTCTGGCTATTGGTCTCGAGAAAGGGCATATACAGCGATGCAAAGATTAATGAGGCGTCACAGCCAGTTTGATGGTTTATATGCCGCAGACGACAATATGGCGATAGGTGCTATGCAGGCGCTTTGGGACGCAAAAAGACCGCTAGATTTTAAGGTAACCTCTGCTACGCTCTTTGGCGACGGTTATGACGCTATAAAACAAGGAAAAATATGGGGTTCTGTATGGCAATCGCCCTTGGAAGAAGCTGAGTTAGCCGTCAATACGCTTGCAGATTTTGCGTTAGGCGAAGATGTGCCGTTACTGACGTTCTTGCCTGTGAGGCCTATTACAAAGCTTGAGATTGAACAAACTGAACGGCCAAAGTTCTAAAAAGGTTTTCAAATGAATACTGTATTCTATGAATGTAGCTATTCACCGCATGTAGGCGGAAAAGAGATAGAGAAAAGGCTCTCTATCTCGACCATTAATTGAAGGCCTAACTAAACGCTTCTAACGCATCTTTTCCGCTTTTTTCTTTGTAGGTTTCATAATCGCTATATCCCTCTTCTCCACCTCCATACCAAGAAGAAGGATCGTCAAAGGAAGTCAACGGATAATCGTGTTTGTACCGCGTAGGAAGGTCGGGGTTTGTGATCCAAGGACGGCCAAAGGCAATCATATCTCCGTCGCCATCAGCCAAGCGTTTCTCGGCTTCTTCCTTTGTATAGCCGCAGTTTCCAATTAGCATGCCGTCAAATAATGCTCTAAATTCGGCTAGGGTCATGGCTTCGCCGCGTTCATGGAAGCCAAACGCTAAACCGTCCATAACGTGAAGATAGCCAACTTTTAGTTTATTTAACTGCTGAGCCACAAAAGTAAACGTTTCGCGGAAATCATCGGCACCCATATCGTTAAAGGCACCATTTGGCGATAATCTAACGCCTACTTGCTCACTTGGCCAAACGCTTAACACGGCGTCCATCACCTGAGCCAGAAAACGATAGCGATTCTCTAAACTGCCCCCGTAGTTATCATCTCGCTGATTGCTGCGGCTATCTAAAAATTGGTTAATAAGATAACCATTGGCGGCATGCACTTCCACACCGTCAAAACCCGCCGCTTTAGCATTAACGGCGGCTTTTTTGTAATCTTCTACCGTGCGCGTAATATCATCTAACGTCATTGGCCTGGGCACTTCATAAGGCTTTTTGCCTTTTGGAGTGTGAATTTCATCGCCTTCTATTTTTACTGCAGAAGCTGAAAGCGGTAAGTTACCATTGTGGAAGTCACTGTGAGATGCACGACCAGTGTGCCAAAGCTGAAGAAGGATTTTTCCGCCCGCTTCGTGGACACGGTTGACTATAGAACGCCAGCCTTCCACCATTTCATCTGTGTAAATGCCAGGAGAGTCCACCCAGCCATTTCCTTCTTGTGAAATGGTGGTTGCCTCAGTGATAAGTAGTCCTGCGTCAGAGCGCTGAACATAGTGATCGCCCATAATTTTGTTAGGGATACGACCTGTTCCCGCACGACCTCTTGTCATAGGCGCTAACACCATTCGATTTTGCAGTGTGTTGCCAGCCCAATCGAAAGTGCTAAAAAGTACCGAATCTGTCATTCCTAATCCTTATTCACATTTTAACTTGGTAAAGGCACGTGCGTTACATGTAGGAAGCGCGCTTGCTCTTTACTGCCCTTTAGATAGTAGTGAATACAGAAATAGCACGTGGTTGGATTGATTAAGCACGCATTTTCTGCGCGTATAAATGTGAATAAGAAAGTGAGTATTACGGTGTTTTTAGCCTTTCTTGTAGAGCGCGCCCAAGACGGTCGCTTTAGATGCACCTGTTACTTCGGGTACATTCCCCGGAATATTATTGATGAAAGCGTGCGCAAACCATGCAAAAGCGGCACCTTCCACATGCTGTGGATGTATACCAATTGTGTAGCTATCACACACTGTATAATCACTTAAATTACTGGCGAGGTAACGCATCAGCGCTTTATTAAATGCCCCACCGCCACACACAATGACCTCGCTTTGCAGGCCTACTTCATTTGTTTTCGGTAAATTCGCGGCCACATTTTCAGCAATGGTGCTACCTGTTAATGCCAAAAGCGTTGCTTGTACGTCTTTAGGCGACAGGTTATTGCTGGTTTCTTCACTTTCTAAATGTGCGCTTGAAGGAAAATAATCAGCAAGTGTATTACTTAACCAGTCAATGTTGAAATGTTCTCTTCCTGTGCTTTTGGGTGCGGGTAAAGCGAAATAATCGTCCAGCAAAAGCTGCCTAAGCAAGCCGGAATGGGGCTGCCCAGTAGCTGCCCACGCCCCGTCTTTATCAAAGCTTTCATTAAGATGGAGACTGATCCACTGATCCATTAACGTGTTGCCTGGCCCAGTGTCGAAGCCGCGAGGTGGCTGGTTATCTAATGTGGGTGCAAGTAACGAAACATTCGCGATACCACCCACGTTGACTAAGGCGCGGTGTTTTTCATTGCTTGCAAATACCGCGTTGTGGAAAGCTGGAACCAGTGGGGCTCCTTGGCCTCCTAAAGCAATATCTTTACGCCTAAAATCAGCAACAACGTCAATACCCGTGAGTACGGCAATTGTGTTGGGGTCGCCTATTTGACAGGTGAAGCTACGCACAGAAGACGCCGAAAAATGCACAGAAAACACATCGGAATTAGGGTGGTGGCGCACAGTTTGGCCGTGTGAGCCAATGGCGGTAATGTCAGAAGGACAAAGACCCTCTTGCTCAAGTAACTCTAACGCGACTTTGGCAAAGGTTTCTGCGACCAGCCTGTCGGCTATTGCCAAGCTATTGAGCTCATCTGGACCTTCACTGCAAAGCGCATTAAGAGCAGATAATAATTCGGTAGGATAGGGAATAGCGTGGGAGGCAAGGGTGGTGCAACAGGTTTGCGTGATGTCGCACAGAACGGCGTCAACGCCGTCCATGCTCGTACCAGACATCAGGCCAATATACTTTGCCATAAGCCTACTATTTCATCGCAAGCATAATACGCTTGTTGTTATCTAGCTGCTCTTGACGTGTTGCCGCAATTTCCATAAACCTTTCTTTCTCCTCTTTAGCGATAGGAAGGGCTTTGGGTAATTCTACTGTGCGCGGGTTTCGATGAACGCCATCAACTAAAAACTCATAATGCAAATGTGCGCCAGTAACCATACCTGAACTACCTAAGTAACCCACAGTTTGGCCCTGTTTAACGGTATCTCCCACTTTTACCGCACGTTTTTTAAAGTGTAGATACTTAGTTGTGTACTTCTCACCATGTTGAATAAATACATGATGACCATTGTACTTGTCGTACGCGGCTTTAATAACCTTGCCATCACCTGCCGCCATAATAGGCGTGCCAACGGCGGCAACATAGTCTGTCCCGCGGTGCGCTTTCCAGCGCTTCTGTACTGGGTGAAAGCGCGCCTTTGTAAAGTTACTGCTTACGTATCTGAAGTTAACCGGTGCACGCAAGAAGCTTTTGCGCATGCTGCGGCCTTCAGGCGTGTAATAGGTGCCATCTTCGTGAAGAATGGCGCTAAAATGTTCGCCTTGGTTAGTGAATTCTGCAGCAACAATATCACCATAACCAACAAATTCACCGTCAATATACTGTTCTTCAAATACCACGTTAAACGTGTCACCAGAGCGTATTTCAATAGCAAAGTCGATATCCCAGCCAAAAATTCCTGCCAAATTCATAATTTGGTTGCTGGTTAACCCTGCATCGCTGGCTGCATTCCAAAAGCTTGAGTGAATTTCACCTTGTGCGAAGTTGTAGCGAATATCTACATCTCGCTTTTCAAGCTGTGCCGTTAGTGTGCTGCTCTCATCTGACGTCTCAGGGCGCACAAACAAGGTTTCAGTTGAAGACAGTTTATATTTCAACTCGCCGAAGCTGCCATCTTTGTTCGCTTTAAATGACAACTCGTCACCTGGAAGCAAGGTGACTAATGTTTTGCTTAACTCACCAGCTTGGGTTACGTTGTAAACGTCGCGTGCGGTGAAGCCTGCGCGCTTAAACAATTTCGCAAGTGTATCGCCGCTACGCACTTTATACGTTTGCCACGTCGACTCTTCTTCACCTGAAAACACATCGGTTGAAGGCGTAATGTGAAGCTCAACTGGGTAACGTACACCTGTATCCAGAATATGTGCTTCATGATGACGACTGGCTTCTACCTTTTCGCTTGGAAAAAGAATAAGTCCACCCAGAAATAAGCTAGCTACCGCTAACCCAGTTCTGTGTTGTTTTGGTAATTTTCTATAAAAATTGAGCGCTTTTGACGCGTCTAATTTCTTTCTCATACTACTGCCCACCTGAGAAATGTTATGTGCACAACACTATTTCACATACGTTGCTCAAAAATGCAACTTTTCTCATTATATTGTTAGCGCAAATTGTTACACCCAATAGCTCTTATCATCGAGATTAACTCTTGCGTTTACTGAATACAGTACTCTAACGCTACGTTAAAAGCTGTTGGGTTTAACAACATGACTGTTTGTAATGCGTTTTTTGACGTCCAAACCTTTTAATGGTTCCGTTGTACGCGTAAAATGCCCGCCAATATTGAATATACAGTTTTTTTAAGAGTGTGACGTACAAATGAAAGATTGGCAAACAGCGCTAGCTGAGATTAAACGGGGTGTTGATGAAATACTCCCCGAAGAGGATTTAATTGAAAAACTAAAATCCGGCAAAACCCTAACCATTAAAGCGGGTTTTGATCCAACTGCGCCTGACTTGCATCTTGGTCACACTGTACTAATCAACAAGTTGCGTACATTTCAGCAACTGGGCCACAAAGTTGTTTTTCTTATTGGCGATTTTACTGGCCTTATCGGCGATCCTACAGGTAAAAACGTAACACGCAAGCCTTTAAGCAAAGAACAAGTATTAGAGAACGCAAAAACGTATCAAGAACAGGTGTTCAAAATTCTAGATGAAGAGAAGACGGAAATACGTTTTAACTCTGAATGGATGGATGGACTTGGTGCGGCTGGCATGATCAAGCTTGCGGCAAGCCAAACGGTTGCTCGTATGCTAGAACGCGACGATTTTAAAAAGCGCTATAACAACGGCCAACCTATTGCTATACATGAGTTCCTTTACCCATTGGTACAAGGTTGGGATTCTGTAGCGCTAGAGTCAGACGTTGAATTAGGTGGTACTGATCAGCGCTTTAACTTGCTAATGGGTCGTGAGCTTCAAAAAGAGCAAGGCCAAAAGCAGCAATCTATTGTGATGGTTCCGCTACTTGAAGGTTTAGACGGCGTTCAGAAAATGTCTAAGTCGTTGAACAATTATATAGGCATAACAGACGCGCCAAACGACATGTTCGGTAAAGTGATGTCTATCTCTGATGATTTGATGTGGCGTTATTACGACCTATTAAGCTTCCGTCCGTTAGAAGAGATTGCTGAGCTTAAAACGCGCGTTGCTAATGGCGAAAACCCACGTGATATTAAAATTATGTTGGCGAAAGAAATCATTGCACGTTTCCATGACGACGCAGCGGCTGAAGGGGCGCACCAAGACTTTATTCAGCGCTTCCAAAAAAATGCTATTCCAGATGATATGCCAGAGCTTGAAATTGCCTTAAGCGACGAAGGTATTGCCATTGGTAACCTGTTAAAAGAAGCAAGTCTTGTGGGTTCAACGTCAGACGCCATGCGCATGATTAAGCAAGGTGCGGTTAAAATTAACGGCGACAAAGTCGAAGATACTCGTTTAGTTATTACCGAAAAAGGTGAAAACGTATATCAGGTAGGTAAACGTAAGTTTGCTCGTATTACGCTAGCGTAATCGAGTCACTGTATTTTACTTAGAAAGCCCACTGAAATTTCAGTGGGCTTTTTTTTGCCCTTAACTTCATAAGTGCAGGTATGGAGGAAGAGGCGCAGAATAATTTGCGTGAGCGATAAAGGCTTATAGTTCAAGTATAGGAGCAAAGCCCCCGTAAATAAGGCGCTTACCATCGAAAGGCATGGGGTTTTCACTCTCTTGCATTCGAGGGTCTTCCATCACTTTTTGCCACGCAGTGTCGCGTACTTCTTTTGATGGCCAAAACGCAATTGAAAAAACAACGGTTTCGTTTTTTTCTGCCTTAACGGCGAGTGGAAAAGAAGTGAGTTCCCCATCGGGTACGTCGTCACCCCACGCTTCAAGCACCTTTATGGCGCCATATTCTTTAAAAATTTCGCCAGCAAGTTTGGCGTGTTCAATGTATAAGTCTTTATTTTCATTGGGGACTGCAACAGTAAACGCATCGATATAGGACATGAGATAGTTCCGTTGGTGAAGAAAAAACCACCATAGCTTAATTTGTATACAGTGCGCAATAGTTTGGCTGTGCGCATAGTCAACATTAGATGAGAATTACGGTAATTATCGTTCAGCTACTTTGGCCCACTGGTATAGCCCGTGTAACGCCAGTCTTCTGGCTTTAGCAAATGGATAGGCTTTCAGTGGCGATTGATATAGCGGTAGCGACCAATCTGCACTGTTAATGTTCATCATTCGTTGAGCTAAGCGTTGCCCCGCAAACGCAGCAAATGAAACACCGGAGCCACAATATCCCATAGCATAGCCGCATTGGTAGGAACGGCTAGTTGGGCCAATGTCGTTGTCGCCATCAATAAAAATACGAGGCATGCTGTCTAGCGACACGCTTACCCAACCGCTCCAGAAGTAGTCCATTGCAATTCCGGCAAGGGCAGGAAAACTCTTAGTCATAGCACGGTAAAGACGTTGTTTCTCTGAGTCATTATTCGCATCTCTGCCTTTAACTGCACCGCGACCGCCGAACAATAAACGGCCATCTGGCAATACACGATAATAGTATTTCATCATTCGTGTATCCATAAAGCTCATAGACTCAGTGAGCCCTGTTTGCGTTCTTTGCTGTTCATTTAACGGTGCTGTTACAAAAATACTCGACTGCACTGGAAACTGCTTATTGTCCACACTGCTGTGAAAGCGTTTTGGGGTGTAGGCATTGGTTGCAATAAGTAAATGCTTAGCAGTAATGGTTCCATTTGGCGTTGTAACCACAAAGCCATTTCTATGTTTTTCAATTCGTAATGCCGGAGAGTCAAAATACAAGCTTGCGCCTAGCTCTTTCGCAACCCTTGCATATTCGCTTACGAGTTTTAACGGGTGTAAACAAGCGCCATCGACCTTAACACCTCCATGCACGCCTTCAATACCAAAACGAGAGGTAATTGCGTCCTGACTAAGAGGCGTGCTTGGTACATTAAACGCGGTTTTAAGGTGTTTGGCGCTATCGTGTAATAGTGTGGCTTGCTTTTCATTGTGCGCAAGCTTGAAATAAGGGCCTTCAACAAAATCAACCTGCATGTTGAAGTCAGAAATACGCTTTTTAAGTAGATTTACCGCGCCATCGAATTCGGCCTGCATGCCTTGGGCAATATTGTTACCCCATTTGCTTTCTATCGCGCTTAACGACAACCTTCCGCTTCCAGAAAGAACAAATCCACCGTTGCGTCCGGCACATCCAAACCCCAATGAATTAGCATCAACAAGGGTGACCTGCTGTTTCGCTTGCGCAAGGGTAATCGCGGCAGATAGCCCTGTGTAACCGCCACCAATCACTAAGTAATCAGTGCTCAGTTTTTTGTTAAGTGGAGAAAGCGTAGCGGGGGCGTATGTTGCATGCCAATAGCTGTTAGCAACCGGAAGTGATGATGAAACACCACGGGAGATAAGAGGGTCGTAAGTCATAAAATTAACGCGCTGAACAAAAAAGAGTGTTTAAAATTGGAGAAGCATTTCCGCGCCTTCGCATTCGCAGTAACCTTCACAAACAGGGCAGTCGTAGCCTTCATGCACAGAAGCATAGCGCCATTTGTTAGGGTGTTTCTTTATTAATTGGCCACCATTTTTTGAAAAGTACTTAAACGCACTGTTACCCGGGCTGGCTAACCAAATGTGCGCTAATCCAGCTTCTGCACCCTGCGCTTTCGCGCAGGCAATAGATTTATTTAATAGCTTGCTTCCAATACCGCAGCCCTGCATGGTGGGGTCGACAGTATTGCATTTGAAATAACAAACCTTATCGGGGTTAACAGGCCAAAGAGAAGGAGTGCACCACTGATCGGGTTGCCATTGCGTATGGGCAAAGGTCAGGCGAAAACCTACTACTTTGTTTTTATAAAGTGCCACCCAGCTTGCATTGATATTATCGACAAAGCTTTTGGTGTAGTAGTCATTTAGCAAGTCATCGGTAAGGTAGTTGTCACCGTGCACGTCATTGCCAAGCGTAATCACCCCAGAAAAATACTGAGGAGCAAGTAGCTCATAAATAATATTGCGTTGAGTTGAGTCGGTGTTGTGAGCGGGTGGTGTCATGGCTTATCACTGTATTGGGTGTTTTTCATTCCATCAAGGTGCACATCTAGCGCCTCAACTGATATCAATATCTCTCTTACCGACATCCATAGCGAATAAAGTAAAGAGACCAAGCTTGCCGCGAAAACCCAGTTCCCCACTTTTTGGTAGGTAAGGTAAATTGCCAACATAGATACAACACACAGAAAAAAGCTGCCAACCCCCGCTATTTGCATACGTTTAATTAGCTGAATTCGCAGGCGAAGGTTCTTTATCTGCGCTTGAGTATTTTCATCTCGTTCTTCTTTTGAGAAATTTCTGATAATAGTCGCAAGCGTTAAAAAACGATTTGTATAAGCTAATAGCAATAAGGAAATTGCTGGAAACAACATGGCTGGCGTAGCGATATCTATTTTCATAAGTAGTTCATACAATCGTTGATTAAAAAGAGTGTATCACAGGGGGTAGGTTACACAGAAAGCGCCATGTGGAATAAATTGAACCTAGGGCTTTATGGTTAAGTAAAAAAGGCGATTACATACTATCAACAGTAATGCCGGCTGCACTCCAACCCAACATATCACCTTCCAAGTGCATAACCTCAGAGAAGTCGAGGTCTTCAAGCGCCTTCATTGCGAGTTTGGCTCTTCTGCCTGAGCGGCAATAAATAATAATGGGTTTGTTTTTGTGGTCTTCCAACTCGTTCAAATAGTCGTTTATGTTTTCGTGAGGCATATTCACTGCACCAGGGATATGACCTTCTGCAAACTCTTTTGGAGAGCGAACATCAATTAGAAGCCAGTCGTTATTAGCTACACGTTCAATAAGGTAAGGAGAAGCCGCCACAGAGTCATGCGCGGTCGCTTTTGCCGTACACTGAAGCGACACGAAAAGTGCAACACTGACAAGAACAAGAAAACCCGCAACAACAAATCGCATGAGCAGAAACACTTACCTTTTAACGAAGAAAAATAGGTAGATCAGACTTTTAGATATTTACCTTGTTTGACCAATAAATAAATCACAACAAAATTTTCCAGCAAAAGTCACCAAGTTTTAGACTTAAGTATAGCGCTTATGCGTTTTTTTTAATACCTTTACACAGCAATTTTAGTTCATTTATTAATCGCAGTGAGAAGCGGCTAGTGACGTCAGGGTTCACTATAATCAAAGGTGCTTTTAAGAAAGAGCGGTGCTCACGCCAAAAAACCTCAAGCTCTGCACGCGTGCTTTTTGAGGCGGCGACTAGTGCTCTAGGCTGACGTGTAAGTACGTCTTTTAACGCTACTTGAGGGTAGTCTACTGGGCTATCGGGAAAAAGCGTTTGTGCGCCACAAATATTAAGCAGCTGATTGGCCCATGCATCAGGGCCAATGGTCATCAACGGCGAAGTCCACGAATAGTAAAAAACCGGTGACGGCTTTGGATTGGCATGCTCGCGTCTTAATACACTTAGTTCGTTAAGAAAATGATTGGAGAGCTGAGTTGCTTGTTTTTCGGTGTCAGTAAGTGCGCCCAATCGTTTAATCTCGCTGGCAATGTCCGTTATGTTTTCGACCTTGCTACTAAAAACATTAAGGCCCATTGAAGTCAGTTTATGTATATCTTGGGGTTTGTTTCCGCCGTCCCAAGCAAGAATTAAATCGGGCTCAAGGGTAATGATTGTGGCAATGTCAGCGCCCTGAAAATCAGCAACTCTTCTGATGTCTTTAGCTTTTTCTGGAAAGTCGCTGTAGTCGCTTACGCCCACCAAATTATCGCCTAACCCTAAACTAAAGGCCCATTCAGTTAAATGAGGGGCTAAACTTACTATTTTCAAAGTAGATGTTGAACGAGAAGTACCTGAAGAATTCAAGGAAGATAAGGTTGTTGGGTGAAGCGTGGCAGTGACCTCGTTTTTTGTTTCTTCTTGAGCGTGTGAGTAAGCCGAAATCATCATGAGTAATAAGCATAAAAAAGCGAAGGCCAGTGCTATGTTTAATTGCAGTATTAAGTGACGTGGCATAAGTGTTTTACTCTTTTGAAGACAAGCGTTTTTCAGCCTTGGGTTGCAGGTGCGGTTAAAGCGCGCTAGACACGCGCCACAATAATCATTAATAACGACGCAATGGCGGCAATGGCTATCATTGCATGCGTGACAATGCTTTTCGCCGCCAACATATGCGAATACCTAACATCGTTTGCGCCTCCTACCCGTGGAAATCGATACTTTTTGTTTGCGTAAATTGCTGGGCCACCAAGTTTGATGTCGAGTGCGCCACCTAACAGTGCAAGCAACATTGACGTTTTATCTTTTACAGGCGAACGCTTCATAGCGCGAACGCCTTTTACAGGACTACTCACCATCAACGTAACGAAGCCGCCGATGATTGCAGGTGGTAAAACAAGTAAAGCAACGATTTTTCGTACTGGAAGTGCAAAATACACCATGCTCGGAGTGCGATAATGCCACTGCCACGAAGTGAGTAAAAGCAATCGATAGACTAGCGCGCCTATGGGACCTGCGACAATAAAGTAAAAGATTACGCCACAGTAAAGATAAAGAAACTTCAGCCACAACGACTCGATGGCTGCTTTAGCAATGCCAATATCGGTTAGCGAGTCACACTGTCTAGCAGTAATGGTTTGTACCATTTCTCGAGCAAGTGATTTTTTATTTCTGCCAACACTCGCCAATACTTTTTTATACTGTTTACGCTGGTAACCGAAATCCAGTAAGGCAACAAGAATAATGGCTTCAAAAAATATCGGGTACTGCGCCATATAAACTAAAATGGCGATGCAGATGACAAGTGGAGTGAGAAGCACCAACGCGGCAAGAGAGCCTGAAATATAATGCTGAGAGGGACCGTATTCGCGAGAAGGGACAACTTTGCGCCCCATTTGCTGTACGAGGTAGCGCATAAGTGTTAACGGATGCGTACTTTGGGGCCAGCGCCACAGTGCATCAACGGCGATAGCCAGCCAAAGTACCAATAGCGACTGGTTTTGCGGGTCGCTAATTACCTCTGTCATGTTAGTTTGCGAGATCCTTGATCATTGCCATCACAAGTTGTGCCGAGTTTTTGGCAGCGGTATCTAAATACTCTTTAAAGCTAACAGATGATGTTTTGCCAGCAATATCTGACAATGAACGGATGACAAGAAATGGTGTGTCGAGCATGTGACAAGTTTGCCCAATGGCAGCACCTTCCATCTCAACCGCTTTCATATCAGGGAAGTTTTCACGTAGCTCAGCCACTGCTTCATCGCTACCGATAAATGCGTCGCCAGTACAAATTAAGCCTGTCGTTGATTGCAACGAACTAATGCTTGATGCGGCACTGCGAGCAGCTTCCATTAATGTAGTATCACAGCGGAAGTCTTCAGGCATGCCAGCACACTGACCTAACTTATAACCAAAATGGGTAAGGTTAGCGTCATGGTGAATAACGTGACTGGCAATCACCAGATCACCAATATTTAGCGCTTTATCGAAACCGCCTGCCGAACCCGTATTCACTACGGCATCTGGCGCGTACTGCTCAATAAGCACAGTGGTGGCAATAGCGGCGGCAACTTTACCTATGCCGCACTTCACTAACACTACTTCCATGTCATTAAGTGTGCCTTCATAAAATGTAAGGTGCTTCCACTTGGTTTCTTTTACGTTCCAAAGCGAGGCTTTAAGTAGCGCAACTTCTTCGTCCATTGCACCTAAAATACCAATTTTTTTCATAACTATACCGACGGTGTTAAGGGAGTGTAATGCGTGAACACGCAGTTGAATGCACTAATTGTATAAGGAAAAAAGATAAACTGACAGAAAAATGCCTTTGTTACCGCTATTTGAGAGTAAGAAAATAGCAAAGCAACAAAGGCTAGGGGAAGCGTTACTTTAGTAGATTAAGCCGCTGCAGGTCGACTAGAGCGTATAGGGCGAGTAGGGCGCTTTGGCGGCTCTGGGTTATGCGTTGGCAGCTGTGCCATCTTTTGCTGTAAACGACGGTATGGAATAAGCTTGTTTTCCAAACATTCGCGAATATCGTCTACAGAATAGCCCGACTTTACTTTAATTCTTGCATGGGGAAGGCCAGCGGCATCTAGGGCTCCGGTAACAAACCAATCTTTTTGCGTTTTGTAGCCGTCTTTTCCCTGACTGTGAACTAAGTCAATGGCAAGTACTGGGCTCATATCCTGCTTGTCGACCAAGACAAAGTCGAGCTGTCGGCTTGATGCTCGGCTAATGGCTTGGCTGGCAGTTTTCTTTTTCGCTGATTGACGAATTGACACCAAATCGTTAAGGCGTACGCGGCACACAATTCGAAACTCTCTTCCCATCGCTTGTTCTATCAAGTTCAAAAATGTGTGTTCGACTGGCGTAAACAATTGTGGTTTTCGCCTAAATGGAAATGCGACACCACCGTCTGACAACTTTATGGCACCTAGTGCAACGACAATAAGTAACATCATTAGAATAATTGCCAATTCCATTGTAACCCTCGCAAAAATCAATAGTGAAAGCCCACAAACGGCGAAGGCGAGAAGTGAGCACCTAGTATTAGGTGAGTAGCTAGCGAACTTCTACGCTTTATACTTTGCGTCAGAAAAATGACGCTTAGTGCCGTTTATGGTGTAGTTACTTTCGAAATTGCAAAGCAAGTGCCAACATGGGCAACTAGGCAGGCAACGTTTAGTTTTGTGCCGAGGTTATAAGAATATCGACCTGTGACCCTGTATTGTCAGGGCTAATAATCACACGAATATTTCTGTCTTCAGACGATAGCAGCGTGCGGCCGCTTATTGGCTCGTGGGCTTTAAGAGCAGGGTGAGCCGACAGGTAGACGTTAAGCATTTCATTGGGTGTTTTGGGAGAATGATAAACCATGACGGCCGTCAAGCTTTCGTCAAATGCTTGGCATTGGCTAGCATCATCAGAAATTTTGACTTTTTGAAACTCGGTAGGGCAAGACGTAATACTTGGCTTATTTACTAACTGAGTTGCGCTTTTTTCATTAGTATTTGTACTATCTGAAGTGCCTACCGTAATGGCATCGGCAAAACAATTACCACTGGCTAGCGAGCCTAAAGCTAAGCAAAGTACGAGTTTCTTGATGTCTAAGTTCTTCATGGGTAGGCTCTTGATTAATTCAACAATATTTTTCATCGTCTACGATAGTAGAGCGGTTAAACCAGCGCTTCAACTAAACCTTGGTCTATTAACGTATGTCATTATATTTTTTCGTATCTTCCTAGCGTACATGAACAAAAAAGCTCGATAGCAAGACTATCGAGCTTTTGATTAAATTACTTACCTGGGCAGCTTAAACGCCTATGTAATCCATAATTCCTTCTGCTGCTTTACGGCCTTCGTCGATAGCAGTAACAACCAGATCACTACCACGCACCATATCGCCACCAGCGAAAACTTGCGGGTGAGAGGTCTGATAAGCAAATTTGCCAGCAGATGGCGCGCGTACGCGACCTTTTTCGTCAAGCATAATGCCGAAATCGCCAAACCATGAGGCAGGACTAGGCTGAAAACCGAAGGCAATAATAACCGCGTCAGCTTCTAGCACATGCTCTGAACCTTCCACCTCAACAGGGCGACGGCGGCCGTTGGCATCGGGTGGCCCCATTTCAGTTTTCACCAGCTTAACGCCACAGGCTTTGCCATTTTCGTCAACGGCAATGTCTAAAGGTTGAAGGTTGAATTTAAACTCTACCCCTTCCTCTCTAGCGTTAACCACTTCGCGGCGTGAACCAGGCATGCTCTGTTCGTCACGACGGTACGCGCAGGTCACTTGCGCCGCGCCTTGGCGGATTGACGTACGAACGCAGTCCATGGTGGTGTCACCGCCACCTAGCACTACTACGCGCTTGCCTTTCATATCAATGTAATCGGCAGGGTCTTTCTCAAGGCCCATCACGCGATTGGTGTTGGCAATTAGGAAAGGTAGTGCTTCGTGAACGCCCTCTACTTGTTCGTTGTCAAAACCACCTTGCATCGACTTGTATGTGCCCATGCCTAGGAAAACCGCATCGTATTGGTCAAGCAGCTCTTGGAACTGAATGTCTTTACCAATTTCAGTGTTAAGCACAAACTCAACGCCCATTTCGGTAAAGATTTGGCGGCGTAGTTTGATTACGTCTTTTTCCAACTTGAAAGATGGGATACCAAACGTAAGTAGGCCGCCAATTTCTTCGTATTTGTCGTAAACAACAGGTCTAACGCCGTTACGAACCAGAATATCAGCACATGCAAGACCAGCAGGGCCAGCACCTACAATTGCTACTTTTTTGTCGGTCCATACTACGTCAGACATATCTGGGCGCCAGCCCATTTTGAATGCCGTATCGGTGATGTACTTTTCAATACTACCGATAGTTACTGCACCAAAATCGTCATTTAGTGTACATGCACCTTCGCACAGTCTGTCTTGTGGACAAACGCGACCACAGACTTCCGGCAAGCTGTTGGTTTTATGAGAAAGTTCCGCAGCTTCTAGAATACGGCCTTCGTTTGCCAAGCTTAACCATTGGGGAATGTAGTTGTGCACTGGGCACTTCCATTCGCAGTATGGGTTACCGCAGTCCAAGCAGCGGTCTGCTTGGCCTTCGGTTTGAGATTGGCTCAGCGGTTGATAAATTTCCGCGAACTCTTGTTTACGCACCATGATCGGCTTTTTAGGCGGATCGATACGTTCAACATCGACAAATTGATATACGTTCTTTGCCATAAACTAAATCCTCCTACTGAGCCTGAATGCGTAATTCAGCACTTGAACGACTGATGTGACCAAGCAAGTTTTTCACATCACTGGTTTTTGGCTTAATAAGCTTGAAGCGTTTCAGCGTTGCGGCGAAATCAGTAAGCAACGACAACGAGTGTTCACTTCCTGTTTCTTCGTAATGCTGATTAATTAAGCCACGTAAGTGCTCAGCAAGAATCGCTTTATCTTCAATTGGCATTACGTCGACCAGTTCGGCGTTTACACGGTTATCAAGGTCGTCGCCATCATCCATAAGATAAGCAAAACCACCTGTCATACCGGCACCGAAGTTAACACCCACTGGACCAAGCACAGCCACGATACCGCCTGTCATATATTCGCAGCCGTTATCGCCAATGCCTTCAACTACCGCAATAGCACCAGAATTACGTACGCCAAAGCGCTCACCAGCACGGCCAGCTGCAAACAGCTTCCCGCCTGTTGCACCGTAAAGGCAGGTGTTACCCATAATGGCACTGTCGTGTGCGTCATAAGAGATATTGCGTGGAGGATAGATAACAAGCTTACCGCCAGTCATTCCTTTACCTACATAATCGTTGGCATCGCCTTCAAGGTGCATGTGTAGACCGCCAGCGTTCCACACGCCGAAGCTCTGACCTGCGGTACCGGTAAGCTCAACTTTAATTGGTGTATCTTCAAAGTCGTGATTACCGTGATGCTTAGCAATTTCACCTGATAGCAACGCACCGACAGAGCGGTCTGTATTGCGAATAGGGTACTTAACAGTAATCGAATTACCGTCAACAACCGCTTGTTGCCCGTCTTTAAGCATCTGCGCGTTCAACTCGCCTTTATCGATAGGCGCGTTTGTTGTTTGCGAGCAGAACAAGCGCGTATGGTCGCCCGCTTTAGGCTGCGCTAGCAACGGAGACAAATCTAAACGGTTTTGCTTAGCGGTAATGCCATCTAACACTTTCAAAAGCTCTGTGCGACCTACAAGGTCGTCGAACTTAGCAACACCCATAGACGCCATAATTTCACGCACTTCCTGAGCAATAAACTTGAAGTAGTTCATTACCATGTCAGGTAAGCCAATGAAGTGGTCGTCACGCAGTTTTTGATCCTGCGTTGCAACGCCGGTCGCACAGTTGTTTAAGTGGCAAATACGCAAGTATTTACAGCCTAACGCAACCATTGGGCCTGTACCAAAACCAAAGCTCTCAGCACCTAAGATACCGGCTTTCACCACGTCTAAGCCCGTTTTCAAACCACCGTCGGTTTGAACGCGTACTTTATGGCGCAAGCCGTTCTCAATAAGGGCTTGTTGCGTTTCAGACAAACCAAGCTCAAACGGGCTACCCGCATATTTAACTGACGTTAACGGGCTTGCACCTGTACCACCGTCGTAACCTGAAACGGTGATAAGGTCGGCATAGGCTTTTGCTACACCCGTGGCAATGGTGCCAACACCCGGTTCAGATACCAGTTTTACTGATATAAGCGCCGTTGGATTAACCTGTTTTAAATCGAAAATTAGCTGTGCTAAATCTTCAATTGAGTAAATATCGTGGTGCGGAGGTGGTGAAATAAGGGTTACACCCGGCACAGAGAAACGTAGCTGTGCAATGTACTTATTCACTTTGTCGCCTGGAAGCTGACCACCTTCACCTGGTTTTGCACCTTGCGCCACTTTAATTTGAATAACGTTGGCGTTAACCAAATAGTGCGGTGTTACACCAAAGCGACCTGAGGCAACCTGCTTAATTTTAGAGTTCTTTTCAGTACCAAAGCGAGAAGGGTGTTCGCCACCTTCGCCCGAGTTAGACTGACCGCCCAAACGGTTCATCGCAATGGCAAGCGCTTCGTGCGCTTCAGGGCTAAGTGCACCAATAGACATGGCTGCAGTATCAAAGCGAGGGAACAAGTTTTCCGGCGCTTCAACTTCGCTTATATCAATAGGATCGCAGTCAGGATTAATGGCGAGTAAGTCGCGGATGTGCGCAGGCGCACGCTCGTTAACAAGCTTGGCATACTGCTGGTAGTCGTCGTAGTTACCAGACACCACAGCCTTTTGAAGTGTGCTTACTACATCTGGGTTGTAAGCGTGGTATTCGCCACCGTGAACGTATTTAAGCAAGCCACCGTGATCGACAGACTTACGCTTAAGCCAAGCAATACGGTTTAGGTTAATCAGATCTTGATGGAAATCATCGAAGCCCGCACCTTGAATACGTGAAGTCACACCATTAAAGCATAGCTTCATGATTTCGTTGTTAATTCCAACCGCTTCGAAAAGCTTAGAACTTCGGTAGCTGGCAACGGTACTAATTCCCATTTTAGACATGATCTTATACAAGCCTTTATTGATACCTTTACGGTAATTCAACGTGGCCTGCATTGGAGAAATATCCAGTTCGCCTTTTTCACAAAGCTGTTCGATAGTTTCGTAAGCAAGGAATGGGTAAACCGCAGTGGCACCTAAGCCAATCAACACAGCAAAATGGTGCGGATCGCGGGCACTTGCTGTTTCAACAACAACGTTAGCGTCGCAGCGCAGTGATTTTTCAACTAATCGACGCTGTACCGCACCAACGGCCATCGCAGCAGGAATAACCAAACGGTTTTGTTTAATATTTCTGTCTGACAGAATTACAAACGCAGCACGCTTGTTTTTAACCAGCATTTCTACTTCGTTGCACACGCGCTCAATGGCTTTCTTTAGCCCTTCTTGCGGTGCGTATTGCAATTCAACCACCTCAGAGTAATAGTTCTCTGGGTTGAATTCGCGAAGCTGTTTCAGGTCGGTATACATTAAAATTGGCGAATCGAACAATACGCGGTCAGCGTAACCTGAGGTTTCGCTAAATACGTTTTGCTCGCGGCCTATACAAGTTGCCAACGACATAACGTGGTTTTCACGTAGCGGGTCGATAGGCGGGTTAGTAACCTGGGCAAACTGCTGACGGAAATAGTCGTAAACCGTACGTTGACGTGATGACATGACCGCCATTGGCGTGTCGTCACCCATTGAACCAACGGCTTCTTGACCGTCTTTCGCCAGTACTTTTACAACTTGTTGAATTTCTTCATAGCTGTAGGCGTGTAGCTTGTGGTACACCGCCATGGCATCGTCGTCAAACACACGCTTACCAATTAATGAAGCATCAAGCTTTTCGATTGGGGTTAGGCGACGAATATGCTTGTCTAGCCACTCTTTGTAAGGGTGACGTTCTTTTAAGTCGTCATCAATTTCATTTGAGCGCCAAATTTTGCCGGTGTAGGTATCTACCGCAAGCATTTCACCCGGGCCTACACGACCTTTTTCGATAACGTCGGCTTGCTCGTAATCCCAAATACCTACTTCCGAAGCAAGCGTGATGAAGCCATTTTTAGTAATAACGTAACGTGCAGGACGTAAGCCATTTCTATCTAGGTTACATGCAACGTGACGACCGTTTGTTAAAACGATACCTGCAGGGCCGTCCCATGGTTCCATATGCATTGAGTTAAACTCGTAGAATGCACGTAGGTCATCGTCCATGGTTTTGTTATTTTGATAGGCTGGTGGAACGAGCAAACGCATGGCGCGGAATAAATCCATACCGCCAGCTAAGAATAGCTCTAGCATGTTATCCAGCGATGATGAGTCGGAACCTTCAGTATTAACAAAAGGTGCTGCATCTTTTAGATCTGGAATGAGCGGCGTTGCAAATTTAGCAGCACGTGCCATGGCCCAGTCGCGGTTTCCTTTAATGGTGTTAATTTCACCATTGTGAGCAAGGAAGCGGAAAGGCTGAGCAAGAGGCCAGCGTGGTAGTGTGTTTGTTGAGAAGCGCTGGTGGAAAACGCAGATTGCGCTTTGCATACGCTCATCGGCAAGATCGTGATAAAAGGCGGGTAAGTCTTTTGGCATTACCAAGCCTTTATAGATTGTTACTAAGCCTGACAAACATGCTACGTAAAAATCGGGATCGTTTTCTAGACGCTTTTCAGCACGGCGGCGGATCATATACAAACGACGCTCTAAGTCGCGTTTTCTCCATCCTGCGGGTGCGTTCACAAATACTTGTTCAATTTGCGGAACGCCTGTAAGCGCTAATTCACCCAGTACTGAGCGGTCGACAGGCACTTCGCGCCAACCCACTACTGAAAGCGTTTCTTTCTCTAGTTCTTCATTAAGTACTTCACGCGCAGTTTGCGCAAGTACAGGGTCCTGACTTAAAAAAATCATGCCCACGCCGTATTTTTTGCTGAGTTTCCAGCCATTTTCTTCGGCGATTGCATGGAAGAACGCATCCGGTTTCTGTAGTAATAAACCACAGCCGTCACCGGTTTTCCCGTCGGCAGCGATGCCGCCACGATGCTGCATACGGTCAAGGCCGTGTATTGCAGTCGTTACCAATTCATGACTGGCTTCCCCATGAGTGTGAGCGATTAAGCCAAACCCACAGTTGTCCCGGGAATCATTGGGATTATATAAACTCATCTCTTAACTCCTTCAACCTTTTGACTGGGCAAGGTATGCGTTGCGTGTAGATGCGCCTAGGTTTGCGTATCACAACATTATTAGACGTCTTTTATGCCTGCGAGCGGTATTGCTTGCAGCGTGCGCCTTTCTTGTCGTTATTTATTATTAGAGGATTCCAGTCGTTTCCGCATTTTTATGCATTATTGCGATGCGGGCCGTACAAAATACCCACATTAAAAACTAAAATCAAACGCTAAAAATATAAGCGTTATAGAGATTTAGCATATGTGCATTTAATTTCTTTTTATTCAGTGGGTTAAGTGTGGGTGCTTGCGTTTGTAACGAAAATGTTATCAAATTGAAATTATAAAACACTCACCTCTTTTAAATGACATTGGTTCTCATTTATATTTTTCTTGTGAATAAATATGCTTGTATATTGTGGTTTTATGTTGTCAATAGAGGTTTGAGGTGTATTTTTATTAAATTGTAAAGCTACAGTTCCACTGATATTAGCAGTTTGCTATATTGATTGCAAAATAACCAGATGTAAGGTTCGCGTGCTTCTGCGAAAGTGTTATTGGAATACTTATACGTGAATAGAGAGTACGCTTTAGTGAAAAGAGAAGAATAAAAATTCACGGCCTTTGCGTGCATTTAAAACAATAAGGATTATTGTATGCCCCCCCTACACGCAGCGCCCAACCAAGGCTTTTTAATAAACGAGCATATACTAAGCGGCGAAAACATTAGCATTGTGCCTTCCCCTAATATATCGGGATGTTTTCAAGTTGGCTCTCCCGACACCATGGTAATCCATTTTACAGCAGGCAATAACTTTGATTTATCGTTGAATATATTAACTAACACCAAAAGTCACGTCTCTGCGCATGTCGCGGTTGAGTGGAACGGTACACCTCATACAGGAGTCTTCTATCAACTAAATAACTTGCGATGCAGGAGAGAGTCATTGTGAAGCGCGTAGCTAATGTACGTGCTAACTCGCTGAATGTGCGAAAAGGGCCTGATGTTTGTTCCCCGGTTGTCGAAAATAATTTGCAAAAAGGTGAAGTATTAAACGTGCTAGAAAAGCGAGGCGATTGGGCAAAAGTCTCGTACACCAAGGTAGGGTGGGTGAATGCCAAACATATCAATGAAATCACCGAAAAGTCGCGTTTTAAATCTTGATTCTGTTAAGTCATTTAGAAAACGCCGTGACAAACCGCATTCCCGAAGAAGTGAAAGCCTGATAGGATTAGGAAAAATAAGCTAAAAACTAGACGTACATGCATTCAGATTCACCAAACGATTCTTGGGCAATTCGCTTTGCTCAATTTGTTCAGCGTTTTGGCACTCTAAAGCTCAGCATATTATTTGTTGTTCTTTCGCTTGTGTTTACGCTTGGCGGTTCTTACGTAATACGCGTAAGCATGGGAAGCCAAGTTCAGCCTGACGATTTCATAAGTGCTGTGGTACTAACCATGTTGTCCGCGCCTTGGGTTCTTTATTTCTTTAGTGAATTAATTAAGCAGCTAGAGAACTCTCGCACCAACTTAAAAGAGGTGGTAAGCCAATTAGAAAGCCTTCGTGAAGAAGATGTGTTTTTAAACCGTGAGCTACAAAGCAACATCAGACAGCTTAATCACGAGATAGAGCAGCGTAAGCAGGCCCAAGAAGAGCGTGAAGCGTTATTCAAAGACTTAGAAAAAGAAATTCAAGATAAGTCAGAGCAAGAAGCACAGGCCCGTCGATTATCTACATTGTTGCGCTCAATAATTGATGCTTCACCAGACTTAATTTATTACCGCAATGAAGAAGGTCGCTTTGCAGGCTGTAATCGTATTGCGGAGCTTATGACGGGTAAAACTGAGCAAGAGTTATTAGGCTTAACGCCTAAAGATGTGTATGAAGAAGATCTTGCCCGACAAATTGTAGCAAGCGACCACGAAGTCTTAGAAACTAACGCCAGTATTACAGAAGAATTGTGGCTTCGCTTTGCAGACGGACGTCGTCGTTACTTTGAAATGAAGCGCGTTCCATTTTTCGATAAAGACGGAAATCGCCTAGGGTTGTTGTCGTTCGGTCGAGACATGACAGAGCGTAAACAAGCTGAAAACGCAGCAGCAAAAGCAAGCACGGATAAAACGCGCTTTATTGCCACTATTAGCCACGAGCTTCGCACGCCTTTAAACGGTATTGTGGGCTTAAGCCGTATGTTGCGCGACACCGACCTTAGCGAAGAACAGTTTAATTGGGTGAGTACGATATACGCCAGTGCCATTACGTTAGGTAATATTTTTAACGATATTATCGACCTTGATAAGCTCGACAGAGACAAGCTTGAATTAAGCCTTAAAACCATATCTCTGAAAGACTTCACGGAAGAGCTAAGCAGTATTATTCGCTTACTTGCTGCCGACAAACAGCTAGAGCTAAAAACCACAATAAACGAGCCGCTACCGCGTCTTGTTGAAATAGACGGCACGCGCCTTCGTCAAATACTGTGGAATATTCTGTTTAATGCAGTGAAATTCACGCAAAAAGGGCACGTAAGCTTAACGGTGTCGTCTACCAAACCAGACGGCGATAAGGCCTACGTGACTTTTGTAATTGAAGACACGGGTGTGGGTATTCCTGAAAGTGAAATCGACAAGATTTTTGCTATGTATTACCAGGTAGACCATCCCGATCATCAATCGGCTACTGGCACTGGTATAGGCCTTGCTATTTGTAAGCAAATGGTCGACTTGATGAAAGGTGAAATTCACGTTTCAAGTAAAGTGGGTAAGGGCACCCGTTTTGAAATTGTGTTGCCGGTTCAAATTTCTAACAGCCCAATGAAAGTCGCGCAGCTTCAAGTGACGGGGCTAAATATCTTGTTGGTTGAAGATATTGAGCTGAACGTCATGGTAGCAAAAGCCTTGCTTGAAAAGCTTGGCCAGAAAGTTGACGTGGCTATGACAGGGCAAGAAGCGATTGATAAGGCGCGAGCAAACCAATACGACCTTATCTTGTTAGATATTCAGCTGCCAGACATGACAGGGTTTGACGTAGCCAGTACCTTAATTGAAGAAGACTTGGTGATGCAAACGCCAATAGTGGCGTTGACTGCGAACGTCATTAAAAAGCGTGATGAGTATCTTGAAAACGGCATGGACGATGTTATCGCTAAGCCAATTAAAAAGTCTCGGGTTATCGAGGTCTTCAATGAATTGTTCCATGCGCCGCCAGCTCCATTAGAAGTGGACGGTGAAATAGAACGTCCTGAACCCAACAAAACATTAAGTAACATTTTAGATATGGACTTATTGCAGATGTTGGTTGATACCATAGGCGACGAAATGGTGCGCACTAGCGTAAAAGTATTCCAAGAAAAAATGCCCGAATATATGGAGATACTTCAGCTTAGCTTAAGTGCGGATGAAAAATCAGAAGTATGCTCTCAGGCGCATAAAATTAAGGGGGCTGCAGGCTCTGTGGGGCTGGCTCGTGTTCAGCGTATTGCTAATCAAATTCAACAAGGTGACCACCCAACATGGTGGGAGAACGTGCATGATTGGGTGGAAGAGCTGCAAATGGCGGTTCAACACGATATGAAAGCACTACACGACTGGTTGAATGAGCAGCAGGTTGATGATTAAGTTGCCATAAGCGTACGTTCAACGTAATTATAGAAAGAGGGCTTGCCCTCTTTTTTTTCGAACCTGTTTGGGGTTAATACACAGCGAACTTGGCTTAAAAGTGACAAAAGGAATAATTGTGATGACAAGTAGCGCGCAAGACACGGTATTTACAAACGATCAGCTTAACATAGACGATATTCCCACGCTTCAATCGTTAACACTGCAGCCTATATCGAGAAAGTACCGTGCTCTTAACATGCTTGCTATAGCGATGATCGCTTTGGTGTTAATAGGTATAGCAACCGCGTTAAAGTATCAAACATTCTTTTCATTCCCTGAAGGTTTGCTAAAAGCTTATCCCTATGTAGTATCCGGTATCATGGGGCTTGGTAGCGTATGGGCGTTGTATCACTTTTTTGCTGACGTGCGAATATTCTATGCTGTTCGCGAGCAAGATATTAGCAAACAGTCGGGGCTTATTTTTAGAAAACTCTCATGCCAACCAATATTGCGCGTGCAGCATGTTGAAGTAAATCGAGGCCCCTTGGAAAGAGCGGCGGGTTTGGCATCGCTTCAAGTTTTTTCTGCCGGAGGGGAAATGCATACTTTTGATATACCAGGGTTAGGCATTGAGCGTGCGGAGCAATTAAGAGAGTTCATTCTTGCTCACAAAGATATTGGGGCTCGCTAATGACCGTGTCTGAAACGCCTTCAAGTCAAGGGGGGCAAATCACACAGTCAAAAGAGCTAAAAGAAGAAGCTGCGCTTTCGTCGCACAGTTCAGATAGAGATTTGAGTGAGCCAAAGTTAAAAGTAGAAACGGGCGGTGAGTGGCAGCGCCTTTCTCTTATATCTATTTTGTATTTTACTATTCGCAATTTTGCCAACATGGCCCAGGGGCTTATCTACGCTATCCCTGCTTTAGCAATTTCGTTCAATGTTTGGGATAACTTGCTATCGCCAGAAGTGTTAATAGGAGCAGGCGTTCTTTTTCTAACGACTAGTGGAAGCGGCGTTATAAGCTATTTAATGTATAAATTTCGCGTGCACAATCAACACGTTGAAATTCATCATGGCGTCTTTCAACGTAGATATACCAACCTGCCTTTGTGGCGAATTCAAAACGTTAAGATAGAGCGACCTTTCTATTATCGTCCGTTTGGTTACGCGCTTGTGGTGCTCGATACGGCAGGGAGCGGCAAAGAAGAAGCTAAAATAGTTGCTGTGCCCGAAGATTATGCCGAAGCCTTAAAGAAACAAGTGCTGTATGAAAGGGCTCAGCACGATGAGAACGATCTTGATGATGCGACTTGTGCCGATTCTACTGGTGAGCATAGTTCGTCTTTGCTTGCGCAGACAGTGAGTACAAAGGCAACAAGTGATGCTTACACGAACGAAGAAGTATTAAACCGTCGTTCCGTGAAAGACATTATTATACACGGCATAACTAATAACCGAGTTTGGATAATACTGGGTGCCGCCGCACCGTTTTATGACGACGTGTTTGGCGTAGTGTCAGAATGGCTAGCAGATAAAGGTTTACAGCTAAATCAGCTAGTTGGAGAACAAACCGTAGCATGGTGGCAATTAGGGCTGTACGCCTTTGTCATTGTGATGGTGGTTATGGCGTTGGTAGCTTTGCTTAGCGTGGGTGGCGCGCTTTTCACGTTTTATGGCTACACCCTCTCAAGAGCGGGAGACCGATACATTCGCCGCAGTGGTTTGCTCAATAAGCTGGAAGTTAGTATGAGAGCGTCACGTATACAAATGATTACCGCGAAACAAGATTGGCTAGATAAAATACTTAAGCGAGTGAATTTGTATTTTGAGCAAAACTCCACGGCAGGTCAGCAAATGCAAGAACTGATGTCGCCAAACAAGCTTATTGTGCCATCGGTAACTGAAGACGAAGCCTTTGCGCTTAGTCAAGAGGTGATGCCTGCATGCGACTTGCGAGGTCAGCATTACCAAACCATCAGCAAGCGTTTCATTACGTTTTGGTTGCTTGCTGGTTGGACGTTGCCATTTACCGTGTTTTTCACTATTGGCGTGATATCGTCTCACCTAGATATCATGCTTGGTGCTCTTGCTTTATTTAGTGCCATCGCGCTTTTACTTACGCTTAGATGGTGGCGCTGGGGCATAGCCTACGACAGCCGTTATATTTACATTAGGCAAGGTCGAATTGGTTTCGATTACCAGTGTTTCGAGCCCTATAAAGCACAGCAAGTGATTGTTAAACAAAGCGTCTTTATGAAGAAAAAGAAGCTTGCGACTATTAAATTTGTGCTGGCTTCAGGCGCTGTTACCGTGCCGTTTTTACCTGAAGATTACGCACAGCGGCTAGCAGATAAAGCGTTGTTCGACGTAGAGTCAACGCGAAAGTCTTGGATGTAACATACGCTTTTTTGTACGCTGTTTTTTTGTGCAAATGAGCTGAGTTTATGTAAAGGTAGGTGTTTAATTGCTCAGCCTTGCGTTTATATGGATATTCTTGATTACAGTGTTATTGCGATTTACCTTGCCACCTTACTTATCTTAGGTTTTTGTTTAAGGGGGCAGCATTCCAAGAAAGATTATTTCTTAGCTGGCAGAAGTTTAGGTTGGAAGCCGCTTTTGCTCTCCATCATGGCTACGCAGCTCTCGGCTGTAAGTTTTATATCTGCCCCTGCGTTTGTCGGGTTTCGCGAGGGTGGAGGACTAATTTGGCTCTCTTACGAACTTGCCATCCCTCTTGCCATGCTTTTACTCATTACCATTGTGCTACCCACACTGTATCGAAGCGGTGTGGTAAGTATTTATGACTACCTTGAGCGTCGTTTTTCCACCTCAACGCGAATATGTATAAGCATTGTCTTTCAGTTTAGCCGGGCGTTCGCCACCGGAATAATGGTGTATGCGTTGTCTATTATTTTACAAGGCACCATGCAAATATCATCAACGCAGGCAATATTACTTATAGGCGTTATAACCGTCTTATATTCGTTGCAAGGTGGCATGAAGGCGGTGGTATATGGTGATGCCGTACAAATGATTGTTATTGTGATGGGAACCGTTATTTGTATCGGCTTTGGGCTGCATGCGCTCGGCGGTTGGGAAACTTTCACACAGCTGCTGCCTAGCGAGCGTGTGTCTACCATCAACTTTTCGTCACTGGGTTTTAATGGTGACGGGTTTGGCTTTTTTCCTATGGTACTGGGCGGCGTTATCCTTTATGCCTCGTACTATGGGTGCGATCAGTCTGAGGCGCAAAGGGCGTTATCAGCGCAGTCTGAAAGCGACTTAAAAAAGATGATGCTGGCAAATGGTGTTTTCAGGTTCCCAATTACGTTGCTTTACTGTTTAGCTGGGTTAGTTGTAGGAACGCTAGCGTTCAACGAACTACAATTTTCAACTCAAATCCCCAAAGATAACCCAGATTGGCTCATGCCTATCTTTATTCTTAATTACTTGCCCCATGGGCTGATAGGGTTACTGGTTGTCGCCATTCTTGCAGCCGCCATGTCTTCATTGAGTTCGGCAATTAATTCGTTGGCTGCGGTATCAACTGAAGACTATTTCAAACTAATGCGTAAAGGTAAAAAACCTGATAATTACCTTAACTCAGCTAAATTTGCAGGGCTGATATGGGGCGTCATTATTCTTTTGCTTTCGCTTAATGCTGATGACATCGCGCCAACTGTAATTGAAGCGGTTAATAAGGTGGGATCTGTCTTCTTTGGTCCCGTATTGGCTGTCTTTCTACTAGGAATATTAACGAAGAAGGTAAGTGCAACGCAGGTTAATATTGCACTAGTATGCGGTGTTTCAACAAATATGATCTTCGCATTCTTTATCGATCAGGTATTTTGGTTTTGGTGGAATGTGACGGGCTTCGTAAGCACCGTAGCGCCGGCAATAGCGCTCTCTTTGCTCAAACCTGCCGATACAGTAGAAACGTCAGACATTGCCAGCTTAAAACAGGGCAACCTGCTTGTTGATAAGCAAGTTGCCGCCGTGTTAATTAGCTATTTCTGCTTACTGATAGTGTTTTGCTACCTACTACCAACATGGTTAACGTAGGTAAGAAAATTTATGCCTGTAAGCTCTGTACTGCTGAGTCTCTTAAAATAATTTGATCTTTGCCCGCGTGTTTAGCTTCATACAAGCGCGCGTCTGCGACTTCCAACTGAGATTCTAAGCATTTGTGCTCTTCGGCACATACGCCAATACTGCACGTAATCTTGAATTTGTGGGTGGTGAATACGGTAGAGCGCACGGCATCCATAAACGCAGAAAGGGCCGATAAATATACCTTGGGCGGCCGCACAGATACGACAGTAAATTCTTCTCCACCATAGCGAACAATTAAATCGTCTGGGAAGTAGTCTTTTAATAGCGCGGCGAACTCTTGCAGCAGCATGTCACCGGTTTTATGTCCGTAGGTATCGTTAACACTTTTAAAGTTATCTGCGTCAATCATAGACACAATGACATTCTTTCTTGACGCTTTGTTCGCGAAAAGCTCTTCAGCTTTTTCATAAAGAAAGCGACGATTATATACCTTGGTAAGCGGATCGAGGTTTGCCGAATTGCGTATAGTTTGAATCATTTCCTGTGATTCAAGGTTTTGCATTATACGACAGTAAAACTCTTCATGATAAAAGGGCTTAGAAAGAAAATCGTTGGCGCCGCTTTTGATAAACTTAGACGTTAAAACACTGTCGCCAGTTGCAGAGAGCCCAATAAATACTAAGTCTTGCATGCGCTTTTCGTGACGAACGGCTTTTACCAGCTCATAGCCATCCATATTTGGCATGCGGTGGTCAGCGATAACCATTTTTATATCACGATGCTTATCTAATTCCTCTAGCGCCTCTAGGCCATCGCTTGCTTCGTGCACCTGAAATTGGAACTTGCGAAGCAATGAGCAAATGTGATTACGACTTGTTTTAGAGTCTTCTACCACAAGTACTTTTGTTGTTAAGTTCTTTCTTAAACGGTCAACAAGCTTAGATACTTGAAGATAGGAGTAGCGCGACTCTTTAGTGATGTAGTCTAAAACGCCCTGATCAAGTAACTGAGCGCGAGTGAATTCATCGAAATTGCCCGTAAGTACAATGGTTGGCAGGTTATAAGATAACGCCAGTTCAACGCTTTCGCCGTTGGGGGCGTCTGGAAGATTCAAATCGACGATGGCGGCCAAGTATTCGTTGTCGCTTGCAAGCGCGCTTTTGGCTTCCGCAAGATCTTCACAAAGATCACACGTAAAGTGAGGATTATCCTCAATAAGTTTATTTACAATCTTTCGGACAGTTAGGCTGTCTTCAACAACAAGAACTTTGTACATGTGAACTACTCTTTATACTTAAGCGTCGATGATACCTAACTTTCGACAAAAAAGCCCTCAAATTGAGGGCTTTTTAGACCTTTGTCTAAATAGTATAACTCTTATATTTTGTGCGTCAGCAACTAACCTAATATCAACTTTGCTCAACGGGAACCCTAACTAAACCTTCCATTAGAACACGGGCACTTCTACTCATAACCGCTTGTTGAATAAACCACTTTTCGTGTTCAAACGTTGCTTTTGCACCTACTCTCAGCGTGCCTGATGGGTGTCCAAAGGTCACCGACTCTCTGTCTTTTCCACCAGCAGCTATATTTACCAGCGTTCCAGGAATAGCGGCAGCGGCTGCAATAGCTACCGCAGCTGTGCCCATCATTGCGTGATGCAGTTTGCCCATTGATAAAGCCCGAACAAGTACATCAATGTCAGAGCCTAAAACATCTTTACCGCTCGATGCTTTGTATCCTTGCGGAGGAGCAACAAAAGCGACCTTTGGTGTGTGCTGCCTATTCGCGGCTTCCCCCACATCTTTAATCAAACCCATTTGCACTGCACCATGGGCGCGAATGGCTTCGAACTTAGAGAGCGCCTCTGCATCACTGTTAATATCGTCTTGTAGCTCAGTGCCGGTGTAGCCAACATCTTCTGCGTTGATGAAAATAGTAGGGATACCTGCGTTTATCATCGTCGCCTGAAGAGAGCCAACCCCCGGTACTTCAAGTGTGTCGACCAAGCGCCCTGTAGGGAAAATAGCGCCTTCGCCATCAGCTGGGTCGACAAATGCCACTTCCACTTCTGCAGCCGGGAAGGTGACACCGTCAAGCTCGAAGTCTCCGGTCTCCTGCACTTCGCCGTTAGTGATTGGCACCTTGGCAATAATGGCTTTATTGATATTGGCTTGCCAAATATTAACGGTAGCCATGCCGTTGTCAGGAACCTTGCTTTTATCTACTAGCCCATTGCTAATGGCAAACGCGCCAACCGCTGCGGTTAAGTTGCCGCAGTTACCACTCCAATCTACAAAGGGTTTGTCGATAGCAACCTGACCAAATAAATAGTCTACGTCGTAGCCATCACGCTCGCTCGTGCTCAAGATCACGGTTTTGCTAGTGCTTGAAGTGGCACCGCCCATCCCGTCGGTTTGCTTACCGTAAGGGTCGGGGCTGCCAATAACGCGCAGAAGCAGGGCATCACGCGCAGGCCCCGGCTTTTGCGCGGCTTCTGGTAAGTCGGTTAAATTAAAAAAAACACCCTTACTAGTACCGCCTCGCATATAGGTAGCCGGTACTCGAAGTTGTGGCGCATACTTTGTCATGTTTTTCCCCTCAGCTAGCTTCAGCTTCCAAGAAGTCTTTGGCGAAGCGTTGTAGTACACCGCCTGCGCTGTAAATAGAGACTTCTTCGCCAGTATCTAAGCGGCAGGTTACGGGCACTTCTAGCTGCTCACCGTTTTTGCGGTTTACTACTAGCGTTAGCGTTGCGCCCGGTGACGGTTCGCCGTTAACGTCGTAGGTTTCCGTACCGTCTAGCTCTAGGGTTTTACGTGTTGTACCAGGTTTAAACTCTAGCGGTAGAACACCCATACCAATAAGGTTAGTTCGGTGAATACGCTCGAAGCCCTCGGCTACAATCACTTCAACGCCTGCAAGACGAACGCCCTTAGCCGCCCAGTCTCGCGATGAGCCCTGACCATAGTCAGCGCCAGCAACAATAATTAGCGCTTGTCTGCGGTTCATGTAGGTTTCAATGGCCTCCCACATGCGCATAACTTGGCCTTCTGGCTCAACGCGCGCCAAAGAGCCTTGCTTCACTTCACCGTTTTCAAGCACCATCTCGTTGAACACTTTCGGGTTCGCAAGGGTCGCGCGCTGCGCGGTTAAGTGGTCACCGCGGTGTGTAGCATACGAGTTAAAGTCTTCTTCTGGTAAGCCCATTTTATGAAGGTACTCACCCGCTGCACTGCTGGCTAAAATAGCGTTTGATGGCGACAAGTGATCGGTAGTGATGTTGTCACCCAAAATAGCAAGCGGACGCATACCTTTCATGGTGCGCTCGGCATCCATTGCACCTTCCCAATAGGGCGGTCGACGAATGTAGGTGCTCATTTCACGCCAGTTGTATAGCGGGTTAATGTCTTTGCCGTAGTCAACGCTTAAATCGAACATAGGCTCATATACTTTTCTGAAATGCTCCGGCTTCACTGACTTCGCGACAATGGCATCAATTTCTTCGTCGCTTGGCCAAATGTCTTTAAGCGTTACCGGGTTGCCGTCTTTGTCAGTGCCTAAAACGTCTTTTTCAATATCAAAGCGAATGGTACCGGCAATAGCGTATGCTACAACTAGTGGCGGCGATGCCAAGAATGCTTGTTTAGCATAAGGGTGAATACGGCCGTCGAAGTTACGGTTACCCGACAACACTGCTGTTGAGTAAAGGTCGCGGTCGATAATTTCTTGCTGAATTTTAGGGTCTAGCGCGCCGCTCATGCCGTTACAGGTAGTACAAGCAAATGCTACTACGCCAAAGCCTAAATCTTCCAACTCGCTCATTAAGTTAGCTTCTTCAAGGTACAATTTAACGGCTTTAGAACCTGGTGCTAGTGAGCTTTTAACCCACGGCTTGCGGGTTAAACCGCGCTCGTTGGCATTTCGGGCAAGCAAACCTGCTGCAATTACATTGCGTGGGTTTGATGTATTAGTACAGCTGGTGATAGCCGCGATAATAACCGCGCCATCAGGCATTTTGCCTTCTTCTTCTGTCCATTTTCCTGCGATACCTCGACTTTCCAAGTCGCAGGTAGGCAAACGCGCGTGAGGGTTAGAGGGGCCAGCCATGTTACGACCTACAGAAGACAGGTCGAACGTAAGTACGCGCTCGTATTCGGCGGTTTCTAAATCATCTGCCCATAAACCTGTGTGCTTAGCATATTGCTCGACTAGCGCAATTTGCTTTTCTTCACGCCCTGTTAAGCGCAAGTAATCTATAGTTTGCTGGTCGATATAGAACATGGCCGCAGTGGCGCCGTATTCCGGTGTCATGTTCGAAATGGTGGCTCGGTCACCTAGCGTTAGGTGCGATGCACCCTCACCGTAGAACTCAAGGTAAGCTGATACAACACGCTCTTTACGCAAGAATTCGGTTAACGCTAATACGATATCGGTTGCGGTAATGCCTGGCTGTGGTTTGCCGGTAAGCTCTACACCTACAATGTCAGGCAAGCGCATGTAAGACGCACGGCCTAGCATCACGCTTTCGGCCTCAAGACCGCCAACGCCTACGGCAATTACACCAAGCGCATCAACATGTGGCGTGTGGCTGTCGGTACCTACCAGAGTGTCTGGGAAGGCTACACCATCTCGGGCTTGAATAACGGGTGACATACGTTCCAAGTTGATTTGGTGCATAATGCCGTTACCCGGCGGGATAACATCCACGTTTTTAAACGCGGTTTTTGTCCAGTTGATAAAATGAAAACGGTCGTCGTTACGTCTGTCTTCAATAGCGCGGTTTTTCTCAAATGCGTCTTTTTCAAAACCTGCGTGTTCAACGGCTAGCGAGTGGTCAACAATGAGCTGGGTTGGCACAACCGGGTTTACTTTAGCTGGGTCGCCGCCTTTTGCTGCAATGGCATCGCGAAGACCTGCTAAGTCTACAAGTGCCGTTTGGCCTAAGATATCGTGGCACACCACGCGAGCAGGGAACCATGGAAAGTCTAAGTCGCGCTTGCGATAAATAAGCTGTTTAAGCGAATCGGTTAGCATCTCAGGCGCGCATTTGCGCACTAAGTTTTCAGCCAATACACGCGACGTGTAAGGCAGTTTGGCATAGGCACCTGGTTCAATAGCATCCACTGCTTCACGGGTATCGAAAAAATCGATACCCGCGTTAGGAAGCGGTTTACGGTAATCAATATTCATAAACGTTAACCTTGGCCTTAAGCACGTTCGCTAATAGCAGGTACTGGGCGAAGCTCTTCGCCTGTGTATTCTGCTGATGGACGAATAATACGGTTGTCAGCGCGCTGTTCCATAACGTGTGCTGCCCAACCAGTTAGACGAGACATTACGAAGATTGGCGTAAATAATGGCGTTGGAATGCCCATAAAGTTGTACGCAGAGGCATGGAAGAAATCGGCGTTACAGAAAAGCTTCTTCTCGCGCCACATCACTTCTTCACAGCGAACTGACACAGGATAAAGCACATCGTCGCCCACATCGGCAGCCAGTTTTTCAGACCATTGCTTGATGATTTCATTACGCGGATCAGACTCTGAGTAAATCGCGTGACCAAAGCCCATGATTTTCTCTTTACGCTCAAGCATGCCCATCATTTTTTCTTCAGCATCATCGGCAGAGGCAAAGCCTTCAATCATTTCCATTGCTGCTTCGTTCGCACCACCGTGAAGTGGGCCGCGAAGTGAGCCGATGGCACCAGTTACGCAAGAATGCATATCAGATAGGGTTGATGCACAAACACGCGCAGTAAAAGTAGAGGCATTAAATTCGTGCTCTGCATACAGAATTAGCGAAACGTGCATTACTTGCTCGTGCAGTTCACGTGGCTTTTCGCCGTGAAGCATATGTAGGAAGTGACCACCAATTGAATCGTCATCGGTTTCAACATCTACGCGCACGCCATCGTGCGAGAAGCGGTACCAGTAACAAATAATACTTGGGAAACACGCTAACATACGGTCGGTAACGTCTTGTTGTTGGTCGAAGCTGGTTTCCATTTCAAGGTTACCCAGCATTGAGCAGCCTGTGCGAAGTACGTCCATTGGGTGGGCATTTTTTGGAATGCGCTCTAGCACTTCTTTGAGTGCTGTTGGAAGGCCGCGCATGCCGCGAAGTTTTGTTTTATAAACGTCTAGCTCAGACTGATTAGGTAGCTTGCCCTTAAGAATAAGATACGCCACTTCTTCAAATTGGCAGTTTTGCGCTAAGTCTTTTACGTCGTAACCACGATACGTTAAACCAGAACCTGATTTACCTACGGTTGATAGTGCTGTTTTACCTGCAACTTGGCCGCGTAAACCCGCGCCACTTAACTGTTTAGCCATCTTGTTGTCTCCGGTCTTGTAAAATTTGTAAGGTACTTAAAAGTCTGTTTAATAATAATTGGTGAAAATCACAGCTTAGAGTTAGCTCGAGGCTCCGATAAAGTGGGGCGGTGCACAGTGCGTTACCCCTTTGAGGCATGGATGCCGAGGCGGAGCCCCCATGGATGGGTTCACGGCGTGGTAACGCCCTGTGTATCGTTCCCGCTCGCAAGGAGGGGCAGGGAACTGTACTTCACCCCTGCACCTTCGTGCCCGCCAACTTCAAGCTAAATTCGTGTTTTAATTAGTTCTTACCTTCGGCGAATAGAGCATCTAACTTCTGCTCGTATTCGTGGTAGCCAAGATAATCGTAAAGCTCCATGCGTGTTTGCATGCTGTCGACAACAGCTTTTTGATCACCATTTTCAAGTATAGATTTGTACACCATTTCTGCTGCTTTATTCATGGCACGGAATGCACTTAGTGGGTAAAGCACCATGTCTGCACCCCATTCACCAAGTTCTTCTTTATTCCACAGTTCGGTTTTGCCGAACTCTGTGATATTGGCAAGAATAGGTACGTCTAATGCCTCTGAAAATGCACGGTAGTGCTCTTCAGTTTGTACGGCTTCTGCAAATATGCCGTCAGCACCCGCTGCAACATAGGCTTTTGCACGTTCAATGGCTTTCTCTAAACCTTCTTGTGCGAATGCGTCAGTGCGGGCCATGATGAAAAAGTCGGGGTCGGTTCTAGCATCTACCGCAGCTTTGATGCGGTCAACCATTTCTTCTGTGCTAACAATTTCCTTGTTAGGGCGGTGACCGCATCGCTTTTGCGCAACCTGGTCTTCCATATGAACCGCTGCTGCACCCGCTTTTTCCATATCGCGAATGGTTTTGGCAATATTAAACGCACCGCCCCAACCGGTGTCGATGTCAACCATCAGCGGTAGGTCACATGCGCTGGTAATACGCTGAACGTCTGCAATTACGTCGTTAAGTGACGTCATGCCTAAATCGGGTAGTCCATAAGATGCATTCGCTACGCCGCCACCTGATAGATAAATAGCTTGGTGCCCAATAGCCTTTGCCATCATGGCGGTATAGGCGTTAATGGTACCGACAATTTGTAGCGGTTTGTTGTTCTCTAATGCGGTTCTGAATTTCTTTCCTGCACTCATGATAGTCACTCGCTTATTTGAAAGTAGGGTAGAGGTGAATTTGGTATGAAGAAGGCCAGGTGGTATTAACCATGATTAAGCTTCTTCTCTATATTATTTTTTGAATAAAGAATATGGCGGCGCATTAGCATTTCTGCCAGTTCTTCGTCGCGATTGGCAATGGCATTTACAATGTGTCTATGCTCGTCAAATGCGGTACTAACGCGTGGGCCAGCCATGCCCAGCTGTACGCGGTACATACGCACCAGGTGATACAGCCCATCAACAAGTACACTGATAAGATGATCATTTTTACTGCCAGTTACAATTCTGTAGTGAAAGTCTACATCGCCGGCTTCTTGGTAATAGCTTTGGCCATCTTTCACTTTATCAAAGTGGCTATCGAGCAACGCCTGCATATCCGCAATCTCTTCATCGCTCATGTAGCGTGCGGCTAAGCGGGCGGCCATGCCTTCTAATGCTTCGCGCACTTGATATAGCTGAATAAGGCCCTCAGGTGACAGCGCCACCACGCGCGCGCCCACATTGGCTTTACGTTCAACAAGATGGCAAGTAGCTAATCGATTAATGGCTTCACGAATAACTGCACGGCTGACTTCGTACTTTGTCGACAATTCCATTTCGCTAAGCTTGCTGCCAGCGGGAATAATGCCTTCAACAATATCCTTTCGTAATTGAAAGAATGTACGGTCGGCATTCGTTATGGCTTGTTCGCTTTTTGCTAGCACTATATTTGGTCTTTTTAAAACTAATGTCGACAATATATGCCTCTTTAGCTTTGTTTTCAACCTTTCATGGGTTGGATTGTCGACAACATGGCTAAGATATTAGTCGTATGAATGTGCTCAAAGTGGCGTGAAATGCAGAAGGTTTTTGATATCCGTGGAGACTGGAATTTATTACTGCTTTAATTAGACAGAAAATTTTTCAGCTAATGTATGCTCATATTGAAAATTGGTATGTGGTGTTGGGAGGAAAAATGCGCTGGTTAATATTTGTCCGTTTGGTCAAGGGCGAAAAGATATTGCCTAAAACATCCATTATGCGCGTTTTGTTTTTATAGTGGTCTGATAATAAAGGGATTATTTGATGGCTTATCATCGATTGATGCTAATATGCCACTTAACCAATTAGTCTAATTTTGCATACTTATTTTAGTAAAAGTGTAATATTTTACTTTGCAAGATCACAAAGTAACGGTAACATATCGTTCCAGTCTTCAAGCCTAAATTCTTATCTTGAATTTTAGAGGGCTGGGAAAGTAGTTTCTACTTTTAGAGCAGAGTTATATTGAAAGTAAGTTTGTAATGTTTAATTACGACTTACTTTTTTATTGCCTATAATCCAGTATGAGCACAAGGTTAAGTGCCCCTCTTGAATCCGTGAGTTTAGCCTTTAAAAGTTCCAAAGAAGAACTTGAAGCGATACATAAAAAACATTTTTTACACCTAACACTCACGCAAAGGGGTTATACCATGAAAACCAATACTGACGTGTCTAAGGCACTCGCCAGTAAGCTTTCACCTGTCGCACTTGCAGTCGCGATGACCGTTCCAGCTCTTTCTAACATTGCCGTTGCTCAAGAAGCCGAAGCAACTGAAGAGCAAAAATTTGAAGCCATTACGGTTACTGCAACAAAACGCCCTCAAGTAATTTATGAAGTTCCAATTGCCATCAGTGCTTTCGACGGCGACAAACTGGCAGACCAAGGTATTACTGACCTAACAGACGTAGGTAAATTTGTACCAAACCTAAACGTAACGGGTTTCTCTGCTGGCCACACTTCATCTGTTAACCCTTTCATTCGTGGTATCGGCCTTCAAGATCACCTTATTACTACTGATCCAGGTGTGAGCGTTTACGTTGACGGCGTATACCTAGGCCGCCAGGTTGGTCAAAACTGGAGCTTGAACAATATCGAGCGTATTGAGGTACTTCGTGGTCCACAAGGTACGCTTTATGGTCGTAACTCAATTGGTGGTGCAATTAACATCATCACTAAAGAGCCTGATCAAGGCGATGTAACAAAGGTAAATACCGAGTTTGGTACACGTGGTCGTGTTAAAGCTGATCTTTTTGTAAACCACGGTTTATCAGATGAACTTGCGTTTAACATGAACCTGTCATTCAACAAGCGTGATGGTCTTGGTGAATTCTTTAACGTACCAAATGCAGAGTACGATGTGGGTGAAACAGAAGACATCTCAGGCCGTATCTCGGTTAAATGGGAGCCTTCAAACGATTTCCGTATGGTACTAACAGCAGACGCTAACAACGGTGACGGTGGCCTACGCCCTTACACTGTACTAATTGATGAAGTAGGCTCAGATCGCTACTTTGGTGGCGGCAATGGTTTAGGTGTTGAGCTTCGTAACTCTGACGTTATCCCCGATGGTTTCGATCGTTACGACAACGCAACGGGTACAGAAGCCGTAACCAGCGTGTCAAACGAAGCGCGTGGTCTTTCACTAACTACAGAGTGGGATATCAACGAAGACTACACGGCAAAAGTTGTGGCAAGCCAACGTACCTCTAAGTACAAAGCAGGCCTAGATGATGACGGTACGGTTTTCTCTCTTGACCAATTCCCAGAGCGTGGAGAAGCAGACCAAACCTCTGTTGAACTTCAGCTTAATGGCTACATCAACGAGTACACTGACTTTGTAGCTGGTCTTTACTACTTCAACGAAGAAGGTAGCAACCGACAAGGTGCAGACTCTAACTTCGACGGTGGTCCAAATCTACTTCAACTTGACCAAGAAACTACGTCGAAAGCGGCCTACGTAAACGTCCGTCATGATTTAACTGACGAGCTAAGCGTGTCAGGTGGTCTTCGTTATACGGAAGATGAGAAAGATGCATCTGCTAATGTGTTTGGCCCGCTTGGTACTATTTTCGATTCGAATGACTGGGACGAAGTAACCTGGGAACTTGCGACAAACTATACGTTTGAAAATGGCATGACAGGTTATGCTACTATTCAGTCTGGTTATCAGTCAGGCCAATACCCTGCGCGCCCTTACTGCCTAATTGGCCAGTTCTTCGGTGCTGGCGGTTTCGATGATATCGAAGGCGCGCAAGCAGCAGTTCGAGCGAACAATTGCTTCACCGCATCAGATAACATCACAGCGACTAACTACGAAGTGGGTATCAAAGGTCGTGTGAATGACTACTTTGATATGAGCATCGCGGTATTTAATACAGAGTTTGAAGACCTGCCATATCAGGTTAGTCGTGTAAGTGAAGGCGGTTTTGACACAGCAAACTTGGTTGTTGAACAAACCTCACGCGGTGTTGAATTAGACGCCACTTTTACATACGAAAACTTCAGTGTAATGACCAGTGTAGGTTACATGGACGTTGACGTGGAAGAGCAAGCTGGCTTTAGCCCAGTAGCGCCATTAACGCCTGACCTTACTTTGGCTATTGGTCCACAGTACACGTTCGACCTTGAAGGCGGCGCATCAATTCGAGTGCGTGCAGACTACTCTTACCGCTCAGAAATGTATGGTGAGCCTACTTCTGCACCAGAGCGCATGACCGAGCTTGACAGTCGTGAACTAGTTAACTTTGACATTGCTTACACGCCTGCTGACGATGCGTACACTGTGGCACTTTACGGCCGTAACATTTTTGACGAGCGTTATGACAACGCACGCTTAAATACAGGTGACTACATCCTGCAAATTCTAAGCAATGACGCGAGTGAATTCGGCGTGAGATTCTCTACCGAATTCTAATAGCGACAAACAGTTACATTGTAAAAGCCAGTCTACAGACTGGCTTTTTTTTGCCTATTTTTTCTTGTGTTATCTTCATTATTAGCATAGTTTTAAAGCTGTTCTAAAAATACGCATATAAAGAATAATGAAAGTGAGCGCGCGCTCTGGCATCTGTGTAGCGAAACCTGCTACCTTCCTTCTAGGTTGACGCCAAGTGCTCATGCCCTACGCCTTCTAGACACATCATCGAATTGTGTCGAAATAGCTAAAAGATGCTTGTTGTCGGGCCTTTCAATCATACGGAGATGGAGCGTGGGATTGTTTACCAGTTTTAAGAAATCACGTTTAGAAAATAAGTTTAAGAAAAATGAATGGGTTATCATTCAGTCCATTCCTTTTGCCAAGTTTGAGCAGCTTATCGTTGATTACGTTGATGGTGGTTGGGAAATTGAAGATGACTATGAGCGGCTAGCTGAAGTCACTAAAAAATGGCAGTGTGAGTTGCGTAAGGGTACAAGCATTCTGACTTGTGTTTGGACTGCTAAGCAGGAAGGCATTGTATATGGCCCTGAACGCGTTCTTTCCAGTTTGTCTGAAAAACTCAACCTTCCTACTTCAACTGCTATAGCGACAACTTGGTTTTAGTGGCTGTTACAGCCAACCCTTTTGTTTTGCAATACGAGCAGCATCTACGCGATTGGTCGCGTCTAATTTTGAAATAGCCTCAGAAAGGTAATTCCTTACTGTACCTTCAGATAAGAATAGTGAATGGGCAATATCTTGTGTCTTTAGCCCATCTGAGGCGAGTTTTAGTGCTGACATCTCTTTTTGCGACAGTGGGTTGTTATCGTCTAATGCCATGATCGCAAGTTCAGCAGATATCACCTTTTCGCCAGCAGAGACTTTTTGAATAGCGTCTATTAAGTAGTCACTGTCCGACTCTTTTAAAATAAAGCCTTTTACGCCCAACCCTAATGCGCGTTTTATATAACCAGGTTTTGAAAAAGTGGTCATAAGTACAAGGCTAGTATCAAGGTTCTGCTTGGCAACATGGGCCGCTAAATCTAACCCAGACACCAAAGGCATTTCTATATCGCTTAAAATAATATTGGGGGCCTCTGCACTGTTTAAGTATTCAATGGCCTCTTGTCCGTTGCTGCATTTGGCAACAATGTTCAGGTCGTCTTCAAGTGATAGAAGCATTGCAATTGCATCGCGAACTAATGACTGATCTTCAACAACTAGTACGCTAGTTACTGCGCTAGAATTCATTTTACCGCCTCATTTAAATGCGCGTTGTTAACCGGAAGTCGAACCTTAATCAAAGGGGTGGGAGTGAAAGTAATACTCACATCAGCATTTATTAATGCGGCTCGCTCTCTAATGCCGGTTAACCCGTTACCTTCTTTTATTAACGTAAGGTTTTCAACAATACCATGGTCTTTGTAGGCTATTTTCAATGATTGTTCGTTTAACTCAAAGGTAAGAGAAACAGCGTGGCCTTTCGAATAGCGCAACGTATTTGTGGTTAGCTCTTTTAGAATAAGCGCTAGCTGACCTTCTTGTTTGGCAGTAAGTAGCTTTTCAATGTTCTTCATCATTGTGACTGAAACTGAAAATCCATTATCTTCCAGCAGCGCTTTATCTTTTGCAATTTCGTCGCTTAATGAAAGTTGCTTAATGTTAGATACCGCTTGGCGAATATCTCCCAATAAAAACTGAGAAAGCTGAGCAAGGGCTTTAATTTCGCGATGGGCTTCGTCAATTTTGTTTTTGGTAATAAGTTTGTCGGCTAGTTGTGCTTTTAATGAAATGGAGCTTAGCGCGTGACCAGCCACGTCGTGTAAGTCGCGGCCTATGCGTTCACGTTCAGCAATAGCAGACAACACCCTTAGCGCTTCAGCTTGTTTGCTCTCTTTCAAGCTATGCAGGGTTTCTCTTCTCTCCATCACACCAAACCCGAATAAAACGATGCTATTTATTAGCGAAGCGCTCAGCAGGAAACTGGTATTGTCAAACATGGCTAAATGCAGTGAGACAAGTATCAGCATCATTGCGCCAACGCTAGTTAAGCCCGTTTTTATGGGGTTGTAATAACCTATAATAAAAGCAATGAAGCCAATAATTGTGGCACTACCAGGGTTTTGAAAGCTAAATGCCACAGAGAGTAAAAACATGAGTAGCAAATAAGAAGGGAGTGCTTTAGCCGGTTGGTTGATTGCTTTTATATAAAGGGTGACAAAGCATAGATAACCGGCGCTTTGTAGCAGCCATGTTTCAATTGGAAGTGGGCGAGATACAATAAGTGGCACAAAGAAAAATAAAGAAAAAAACAAGCTCCCGTAAGACCAGCGCTTTTTGCGCCCGCTGGCCAAAAGAGGCATGACAGGCGCAGTGTGCTCGTTTTCTGGGCTAGTGTGCGACACCACACTGTTATTACTTTGCATTGTAAGTACTTCTTCCCTATTGAAATACAACGGCAGACTTGCTGGTAATTAGCAGCGTGCCCGAAATAATTAACATAATACCCAGCACCGCATAAATGTCGAAATTTTGTTTCCAAAAAACAACTGAAGCGGCGGTGATAAGTGCGATTCCCATTCCAGACCAGATTGCGTAAGCAACGCCTATTCCCATGTTTTTTAGTACCATGGCAAACAACATTCCAGACACAGCGTAGAAAAATATAGCGCCGTATCCAAAGGCCCATTTTTCCCAACCATTCGACATTTTAAGTAGCAGCGTGGCGGTGACTTCTGTAACGATGGCAATGGCTAAAAGTAGATAAGTCATGCTGTTTCCCTTATTAAATTATTGAGCGTTAATTGCTTGAAAACGACGTTCTAGGGTTATTAAGGACACGATGTAAACTGCCACTATAACTGCAGAGATGGCTTCAACACGTGCTTCGGGGAACAAGTACCATGCCATTACAATACCTAATGTTCTTGTAACAGTGTGGAAGTAGCCAACCCAGTGCTGAACTATCCATGACCATGGCATCCACATTAAGCCTGTAAGAATACCAATACTTAGCGGCACCGTGGTGTGGTCAATTGCGGCAACGGGAAGGGCAATTGCGAAAACGAGTAGACTCATAAGCAACCCAATGTAGAAAAGGCCATCAAAACTATTCTTCTGTGCCTTCTTATCAAAGAAGCGTTCACCCGTTACGTAGGAGAGACCCGCGCCTAAATAAAAGATGGCCCCGGTACCTAAATAGAGCATCCAAGTGATAGCTTGCTCAGATAAAAATGCAGCGCTTATGCCTATGAGTGACCATACAATTGTGCCTGCCATGGGCATGGCGATAAATCTTTTTTGTTTAAAGCTTTCGCGTTGCTGATCAAGAGAAACTTCACTGCTTTCTTTGCTGAAACGTAAATTATTTAGTGATACCTGTGCCATTTGCTTTACCTGATGTTGTTTTGTCTATAGGTAAAGTATGCAAGAGCGCACTGCATTGCGTTAGTCACAAACGTCATCAATACAATATGACATTTGTCATAAGTTCTTGTGAGCAGTGTGATTAATGAAAGTTAAAAGCGGTGTAAGTGTAAATGACGCGATAATGTTTAATAATGAATAGAGGGCGAATAGACTATGCTTTTTTTGCTTTTCGCTTATTTAATACCGCATGGCCATCTTCTTTTGAGAGCATGAGGCTGTCGTAAATACTGACAAGGGCTACCGCGCCCATGAAAAGCATAGCAAGGGTAAATGTTTGCAAGTTTGGTGTGCTAGCACTTTGGTCAAGTATGAGCGCCGCAGTAGCGATAGCAAGCGCAGATAGCGTAATGCCAAGCCCTCGATTCATTTGCATTAGAATAGCGCCAAGGGTGTTGGCGTCTCGCATTTTATTAGGCGGTACGTCAGCGAAAGCAATAGTGTTAAGTAGCGTTAAGTGCATAGAGCGAGTTACGCCATTGATAAACAGAATTGTTGCAATGGTAAACGACGAAGTTGTGTGATTTACAAGTGCAAGAGCAGCAAACCCCAGTGCGACAAGTACGCCATTGCACACCAATACGCGCTTAAACCCGAACGTATTCATAATCCATGTGGTTAAGGGCTTTATCGCTAAATTGCCGGCAAAAAGCCACAACAACAACGTGCCTGCTTCAACGGGCGAATAGCCTAGTCCAAGCTGCAACATTAGCGGTAGTAAAAAAGGCGCACTGCCAAGTGCAATCCGTACTACAGAACCGCCATATACAGAAAGCCTGAAGGTTTTGTACTGCATGGCATCAAAAGAAAACAGCGGGTTTTTGGCCTTTTTTACGTGCCGTATTGCGAACATCATAAGCACCATGCCAAGTGCGATAACGCCAAGAGACTGAAATAGTTTGTCGCTGGTACTGGCTAGAAATTCTATCCCCGCCATAAAAAGCGCAAAGCCAATACCTGTCAGTAAAAAGCCTTTAATGTCGAACTTTCCTACGTCGCCTTTGGTATTTTTAAGCAGATAGAGCGACGCAATAATAGCGATAACGCCTAGCGGAATATTCATATAGAAAATCCACTGCCAGCTGAAGTGAGTGGCAATATAGCCACCTAGCACAGGGCCCAGCAATGGAGCGCTCAAGGCAGGCCATGTGATGATAGCCACCGTTTTCACTAGCTTCTCTTTGGGCAAATCACGTAGTACGACAAGTCGTCCAACAGGAACCATCATTGCTCCGCCTAAGCCTTGCAGAATGCGTGAGAGGGTGAATTCTAACAAGGTGGTACTTAACCCACAAAGTACAGACGTTATAGTGAAAATGGTAATGGCCGCAATAAAAATGGTTTGAGCACCAAACTTATCAGCAACAAATCCACTTAAGGGGATAAACAGGGTGACAGCGACCAGATACGCTGATACGCCAATAGATAAGTGGGCTGCCGGTACATTGAAGTCGGCAGCAATGACAGGTAACGCCGTGGTTATTACCGTGGCGTCTAAAATTTCCATAAAGAGTGCCCCTGCTACCAAAAGGGCAGTGGCAAGCTCTTTATTGAGCAATTTCGAACGCCCTTACCACGCGGGCTACTCCCGTGATATTGCGAGCGATATCAACCGCCGCTGTGGCCTCTAAATTTGTTAAGCGGCCCATAAGAAACACTTCAGAATCTTGCACTACCACTTTTACTTGTAAAGCTGGAACGCGCTCATCGGCAACAATCTTGGTACGCACTTTAGATGCTAGCCATATGTCGTTTGCTTGGGTTCCTGCCCCAATAGATTCACCAATACGAATTTGGTTATGTATTTTTTTGATGTAGCTGACTTCTTGCGTACGGCGAACGGCCTCGTCAATTAGCGCCTGATCAGGCGCTTGGCCCGTTAATAGGGCAACGCCATTGTAAACATCAACCTGTAGGTTGGCTCGCTCTTTAAGCGCATCACTTTTCGACCACTGATACGACACCGCAGCATCCGCATTTTGATCGTCAAGCTGCGTGCCTACTGTTCTGCGGTCGTTGGCCACTTTTGCGGCCATAGCTCCCGCAGCGCCTACCGCAACAACGCAGCCTTGTAAGGTAAATATAAGGGCAAAAATAGCACCCAAAACTCCAAGATTTTTCACTTTTTTACTCATAAATTAATTTATCACTCGTCGCCGTGGTCAGCGGGGAATAAGCTATCGTCAATGCATTCACATAAATTGTGAACCACCAATAAATGCACTTCTTGAATGCGTGCCGTGCGGTTAGATGGAATGCGAATTTCTACATCGTGTTCACTTAAAAAACCGGCCATTTCACCGCCATCTTTTCCCGTAAGTGCAACAATCGTCATGTCGCGAGAAAGTGCGGCTTCCATTGCTGCAATCACATTTCGAGAGTTGCCGCTGGTTGAAGTGGCTAAAAGTATGTCGCCTGGCTGCCCTAGGGCGCGCACTTGTTTGGCAAATACTTCATCAAAGCTATAGTCGTTAGCAATAGATGTTAGCGTTGAGGTATCTGTACTTAACGCTATGGCAGGAAGGCTTGGGCGATCACGCTCGTAACGGTTAAGCATATTTGATGCAAGGTGTTGTGCAACGCTAGCAGAGCCACCATTCCCACAGCTTAGTACTTTGTTCCCTCTGATTAGCGCTTCAACTATCATGTAAGCCGCTTTTTCTATGTATTCAGGCAGAATCTCTGACGCTGCTATTTTGGTTTGAATACTCTCGGTAAAATTCGCTTTAATTTGTTCTATCATGTGTTATCTCTTGGTTTTCACTTGAAAGCTGGTCAAGTCATAAGCGTTGCAGCGCGAAACTACAGTCCATTTTATCATTTCGAAGACCAGCATTTAGGCGAAACTGCGATAGTGCCTACTTATGGTATACATAGCAGGCTATGCTTTTTTTCTTAAATAACTTGCGCTAGGTCGAGCCGCTTTCTATTGAAGTGTGCGAAAGAACTCTACAAGGTTTCGTGCTTCGTCTTCTGCTTTAAAATTCTTCACAACATGCTCTCTGCCAGCTTTCCCCATTTCGGCCAATTTATCCATATCCGATAGCAGTAAATCCATTTTCTCGGTTACCGATTGTTGATCTTTCGTCGGTATAATATACCCGTCAACTCCTGGCCTAATAATATCTTCCCACGCGCCAGCTTGAGTTGCTAACACTGCTGCGCCTGCGCTCATGGCCTCGGGTACTGTCAGTCCAAACCCTTCGTTATAACTCAATGCACTTACTAGTGACAGTGCACTAAATATATTGGGAATTTGTTCAAAGGGAAGCTCACCAGTAAATACAATGCGCTCGGTTAGCCCAGCCTTAGAGACCTTTTCTTTCAGTTGATTAACAAACTCTTGGTTGCTAGATGAAATAGCACCCACCACAACAGCATTTACTTCGGGATATTTTGGTAATACTTCAATACAGGCTTGAACAAAAAGGTGTACCCCTTTTTGTTCTCTTACTCTGCCTAAAATGCCTATGCCGTATTTACCGCCGAACCCCAAGTTTTGCCAAGCTTCTTGCTTATTTTCAGCTGGCATATAGTTATCAATTTGCACACCATGAAGGTTAATTTTTGCTGGGGGCTTGTTTAAATACTTAGCTGAGCGATTGCTCATGGCAATAACCGCGTCCATTTTGTTGCTTAACCACACGGTAGACGCTGAGCGTTTTCGTTGGGCAGCAGAACTAAATACTAGCTTTATTTTGGCGCGAAACAGGTATTTAAGAATGACACCTTGAATCATTTCATCCACACGGCGTGCGTGAAAAATTCTCCATTTACCGTTGCTTAATGGTCGTCTGCACATTTTAGCCACCTCCCAAAAGGAAATGGTTAATGAAGGGTCTGGAACAAAATGCTTACCCATTATTCGCAAATTAATCATTTCTTTTTGAATGGATGTGACTTGCAGCATGGTAGAAGTAACACCAGAAAAATTAGAGCTTGAATTTCCTACGATTAATTCTATTTCGTCGCTGCTGGGTAAACTGTTGTTGTTAGGATGACTCATTATGTGTGGGAACCTAAGAAACTATCATCAAACCGATGAAGGGTTGTAAATCATAAGATAAAACGTACGGAGCACTACATTGATACCGGTTACTGTTTTTCTATAGTACTCAACGCATTTTCAAATACAGTCGTTGTTATTTTTTGCGTATCTCTGTGAGCAATTATCACTTTAAAACAGGACTAATACTGTCACCGTTTTTTCTATTTTTCGTAATAGCTAGCCAACGTTTTTGAGCCATTGAAGCTCGCTTCCGTCTATCGCAATTACATCTATTCGCAGTGACGTAGATGCCGGGTTAATTCCATTATCTAACAAATAGAAATCAAACGCAGCCTGAATTCGTTGTAGTTTTTTCGCGGTTACAAATTCCAGAGCGCTGCCAAACTGATTTCTTTTACGGTATTTAACTTCAATGCACACCACGGTATTACCGTCTTGCATCACAATATCTAATTCGCCGCGCCGTGTTCGATAATTACGACATAGAAGAGTAAGGCCTTGTTCCATCAAATAATTACAGGCCTTGTCTTCTGCTGCACTCCCTTGCAGTGTTGACATAGGTTTACTCCGAAAGCATTTGTACTTTTTCGTTACGAATAATGGCTTGTGGCTGCTTGCGTATCACTTCACCTTGCTGGTTTAACGACAGTGTGCCTGTTAAACCTTCATAAGTAAGGTAGTTCAACGTGTTAAGCATGCCTAGCTGTGGAAGCAGCTGGTAAGCATCGAACCCGAACGCGAACAAGCGTTTTTGCATGGTGTTTTGGTTTTCCCATGCCTTATCTACTTCTTGTTGCAAGGGCTGCCACTTATGATATGGCATTAACCAAGGCATATCGATAAAGTGAACGTTTTGTAGGTCACGCCATTGGTTTTTACCGCTGTCGTAATCCATTGAGCGAGACGTGGCATATACAGGCACTTGCTTACCATCGAAAGGATTCAGGCTCGCTTCAATAATTGGGTTAAGCAGTTCAGTGTCTTGTGGTGAAGCAAATGCAACGATTGCGTCGATGTCTCGTCTGCTTCGCGGCATGTTGTACACTTCATCGTTTGTCATGTACTCAATTTGATTAATGCGCTGATTGCTCTGCGCTACGTCCAGCGCTTGCGTGATACCTTCTCTTAAAGAGTTACTGTCGTTAAATGTTACCGACGTAATGTTTGTTCGTTGTTTATTTTCTGCGTTGTTAAGGTTTTTCCAGTGCCTTTTAAATGTAGCGTCCATTCTTTGATACAAGCTGCTTTGCGCGGCAATTACAATTGGCGCCCGAAAACCTTTATTAAAAATAAATTCCGCAAGCTGTTTAGCTTCATCTTCTGGTGCAAGACCGTAGTAGTTCAGAGAGGTTGGCAATCCAATTGCTTCAAGCTCGCCTTGCGCACCTTCATTAGCTAAACCTGTTTCCATAGCGCTATCAGTAGTCACTGATTTACTGTCTGTTAACACAATGCTATTCGTGCTGGTTAAAGAGGCATCGATAGGCTCTTCTGGCCTGTTTAGCGCCAGCACATTTACACCAAAGGGTAAATTTGGAATTAAGCTTTCAACCGTGTCTTTTAGAAGCGGGCCAATAATGAATTTGGTGTCGCCAATTTGTTCAATTAACTGCTGTGTGTCTGCGTCATTTGTATCGATAAAGCGCAATGTCGGTAGCCGGCGCTCGTTTTGGCGTTTTTCAACGTCAGTGTAATAGGCGGCCATTATGCCGTTTTTCACCACCTTACCTGTTCTTTCCAGTCTGCCTGATAGAGGTAATAAAACGGCAATGTCATTGGCGCCTGTATCAAGCAGCTGCGCTGCTTGCACGATGTTTTCAGGCATCGCCTTTTCAAGTATGTGGCCGCGATAAACTTGCTTGAATTGCTGAAGGCTTCTGGCGAGTTTTACTGGAGAAGCGGCGTTTTCTTCTGTTAGCTCACGTAAAGTGACAAAAGGTGATAAAGCCGGGTATTCACTTCCAATTGATGATAGCGATTCACTGGGTAGTGAAGTAACCCAGCGCCAAACTTGTTCGACTTTTTCGTCGTCTGGCAACTTTGTTTTCAATATGCTGTTTGCTGCCGCCGCAAAATTGCCCTGTTGACTGTAAAGTTGGGTTTGAAGTTCTGCTTTTTGAAATGCTGTTTCGCCGGTGCCAGCAACATTTTCGAGCATAGCCAGTAATTCGTCTGGTGACGCATTAGGCATACCCGCATAGATTTTCGCCACCAACAAGGAGTAATACGGTTGATTAGCTGCTGCGATGCCGTCTTCTTTTACTTCGTAAAGTACTTGCTGAGCAAGAACAGGCTGTTGATTTTGAATATACAGATCGGCCGCTTGAAGCAGTAGTGTATTGCGCTGTTCTTTATTGAGAGTACGCTCCCATACTTTCTTAGCTTCAAGCAGTTTATGTTCTGGTGTGACGTTCTCTTCAATTTTCGCGGTTTCGACTGGCGCTGATGTTACTGCTGTAGGTCTAGTTTGAGGCGAAGGCGTGCTTCCACAGCCAGATAAAACCATTACACACGCAATGGCTGACAGAGTAAAAAATTTTCCAGTTTGTCCAATATGACGCACAGCTACATTCCTTTTACATCGTTATAGGTCAAGTTTATCTGAACCAGTGTGAAAATCTACGCTTGCCAGCATAATCTGGACTAATGGCGTGATACACTTGCCGCATTATCTTTATATTTAACGAAAAACTTAAGTACTGTTATGACAGACACCGCCACCTTATATATTGTTCCTACACCTATTGGTAATTTAGACGACATGAGCGCTAGGGCCGTCAGTGTATTGAGTGAAGTTAGCTGGATTGCGGCCGAAGACACGCGCCACAGTGCACGGTTACTACAGCATTTTAGTATTGGAACGAAAACGCTTTCATTGCATGAACACAATGAAGATAAGCGAACGGCTATGTTATGCGAACGCTTAAAAAACGGCGAATCGGTAGCACTGATTAGCGATGCGGGCACACCTTTGATAAGTGACCCAGGCTTTATTCTTGTTCGCAAATGCCGTGAGCAAGGTATTCCGGTAAGCGCGCTGCCAGGTCCGTGCGCAGCCATCACTGCACTAAGTGCGTCAGGACTTCCCACTGACAAGTTCATCTTTGAAGGCTTTCTACCTGTTAAAACGCAGGCACGAGAGGGCGTGCTTTCTGCCCTTTCAGATAGAACTTTCACCACCGTTTATTACGAAGCTCCGCGTCGAATATTAGACACAGTTACTGATATTCAGCGCATGTTAGGCGAACGCTCAATTGTGGTAGCGAAAGAGCTAACTAAAACATTTGAAACCTACGTAAGCGGCAGCGCACAAGATGTCATTAATTATTTAACCGCTGACACTGCGCATCAAAAAGGCGAGTTTGTTGTAATGATTGGCCCAGCGCGAGTAAGCGAGCAAGCCATTCCCAGTGAAGCGATGTCGTTGCTAAACGCATTATGCGAACACATGCCGCTTAAGAAAGCTGCGGCTGTTGTAGCGAGCCATTACGGTTTAAAAAAGAACGCGCTTTATCAAGCAGGGCTTGATGCAAAAGCATAGATGAGTTGATCTTAAGTGCTTGGCTATGAATACAAAGAAATGATATTCACGTCGGCTACAGGCAAGTCGCTGACGGCTAACGGAGGCGCAAATGACACAATCACTTAAGATAACTATGTCAGACGGAAAATGGCTGGTGGATATATTTTCTCAAGCGAACGACTCTGGCGTTTATGACCTTATTCACCCCAATGACACCACTGAAGTTGATTTGAACGAAGGCGAAATGTACGGCTTTCGTTATAGCCTACAAGGCAAAGCCGGTACATCATTTAAGATTGAACTAGACGACAAGGTGTTAGCCGAGGGCGAAATAGATAAGACCGAAGCGGCCTCTGGTCGTGGTGTGGTTTAGCGGTAAACCTCCTTTAAGGTAAGTTGAACAACCCCATCTTAATTGCGTTAACACCGAAGAGCGGTTATTGGCGTTGGTCAATAACCAAAGGCTCTTTAAATGTCATTGTGCGGTAAGGGAAAGGTATCTCAATACCTGCTTCATCTAGAGCGCGCTTAACTGAACTGACAACCTCACCCCGAGACTTGCGATGATCTAAGGGAGTTGGATCGGTCCACCACGTAACCTCAATATCTATACTGCTCGACCCGAACCCTGCTAAAAACACTTCAATATTTTTAGACTTATCTACCGTTTCACATTTCTCTAGGGCGCTTTCAATCACAGACACCGCTGCATCGGCGTCTTCATCATAAGCTACGCCAGTCATGATGGTGATCCTACGCAGATCTAAGTCTGTTAATACTCGAATGGGATTTTTAAATAAGTACGAGTTAGGGGTTACTACTAATTCGCCATTCGTCTTGCGAATTGTTGTCATGCGTACAGAAATTTTTTCGACCTTGCCCATAATCGACTCACATTCGACAAAGTCGCCTCTTTCGAATGGGTACTTCCAAAGCAGTAAAATGCCAGCAAAAAAGTTTTCGAAAATTTCTTTAAAGGCAAAACCGACAGCGACAGAAAGTAAACCTAAACCGCCAAGTGCTTTTGCAGGAGTTAACCCAGGAAACATGATAAGTGCAGCTAACAAAAGTCCGAGTGTCCACACGGCTACACTTGTAAATCGTATAACAAGTTCACGTACCGAGTCGCGTTTGACCCGCGACGCCGTTAACTTTTCGATAAAACGCCCAATTGTAGAAGACAGCGCCCAAGTCAGCAAAATAACGGTAAACCCAACAGCCATGTAAGGCAAGTGCTCGATAAAGCCCTGCGTTATACTCACCAGCGTGCTTTCCAGCGTATCCAGTGGTGACAAATCTTCAATGGTGGTTGAAGTGTCGCCGCCGCTAGGCTGCGAGTCTGATTGAAAGTAATTTAACGAACCACTGAACTGAAGAAGCATCCGAAATTCCTTGTTGGCTGCAGAGAAGGCGAATGTTGATTGCCATAGATGGTTACGTTAAGGTCTTGTGTAAGATCAGATTTTAATGCAGAGGCTGTGCCTAGCCTTTAGCGTCTTGGCGACGAGATACGAAAAAGTCAATGAGTGGAAGGCGTCGGCGAGATAGGTGGGTGAAAAGCCATTAAAGCTTTGATGCAACATCATGACATGCCGCATCAAAGCGTTCAAAAATCGTTGCTTAGTCATTCTGACACGTGTGAAAAAGCAACCGTTGTTTTACAAGAAAACAACAGTAAAGGGCATCTTAAGACAAGCGGCCTTTAAAGTCTTCATAGCTAAATTCACGCACTAACTCGAATTCACCGTTCGAACGCAAAATGCCAATGCCGGGATGCTCAACACCATTGAAGAAGGTAGTTTTAACCATGGTGTAATGCATCATATCTTCAAACTGCAAACGATCGCCTGCCTTAAGCGGTGCGTCGAACGAGTAAGTATCAATCACGTCACCTGCAAGGCAAGAATTACCGCCTAGCTTCACGTTATGCGCTTTTTCATCTGGCATACCTGCGCCTAAAATGGCAGGGCGGTAAGGCATTTCCAAAACGTCAGGCATGTGAGCGGTAGCCGAGATATCTAAAATGGCAATGTCACCCTCGTTTTCTACCATATCTACCACTTCACAAATTAGTGGGCCTGTTTGCCATGCAACCGCAGAACCTGGCTCTAAAATTACGTCTAGGTGTGGGTAACGTGCTTTAAAGTCTTTGAGCGTTTTAATAAGGTGCTCAACATCGTAACCTTCGCTGGTCATAAGGTGCCCGCCGCCTAAGTTCAACCATTTTAGCTGGCCAAGCCACTTCCCAAAGCGTTTTTCAATGGCTTCAAGTGTACGTGCTGTTGCGAAAGAGTCGCACTCGCAAAGATTATGACAGTGGAAGCCTTCAATACCTGACAAGTCAACACTTTCTAATTCACTGGCACGTATGCCTAAGCGTGAACCTGGCGCTGCGGGGTCGTAAAGTGGTGTATTGGCCTCTTGATGCTCAGGATTGATACGAAGGCCCAAAGACACATTAGCTAGGGCTTCTTTATGGGCATGCCACTGAGTCAGGCTATTGAAAGACAAATGGTTAACTAGGCCTGCCAATTCTTTTGCGTCGTTCACCTTGTATGCCGGCGAATACGCGTGCACTTCTTTACCCATTTCCGCAGCGAGTTTCGCTTCCCAAACTGAACTGGCCGTCGCGCCATGCAAATACTGTTTGATGATGTCGAAGCACGACCACATAGAGAAGCCTTTAAGCGCAAGAATAATTCGCGCGCCAGACTCGTCTTGAACACGCTTCATCAGCTCAAGGTTTCGTATTAATTTAGCTTCTTCCAGCACATAGCAAGGAGAGGGAATATCAGTGCGTTGAGTTAAATCGGTCAATGGGATAAAGCTCCAAAAAATAAAACTGCTTTAATATCTACTAAACGCCCAATGTATTACATATCTAGCCATAGCTCAAAATCGGTCTCAAAAGCACGATTTTGGCAATTAGGTTGTATGCAAATAGCGGCGTTAACAAAAAGGGCGCTTAAAGTAAGCGCCCTTGAGTATTGATTATTTGGTGAAAGGGCTACCTTCACATTCAAGAACGTGCCATGGAAGGCCGTGCTCGTTAAGCATGTCCATGAATGGGTCTGGATCGAATTGTTCCATGTTCCATACGCCCGCTTCTTTCCACGTGCCATTAAGCATAAGTGCTGCACCAATCATAGCTGGAACACCTGTGGTGTAAGAAACCGCTTGTGCGCCCACTTCTTCGTTACACTTCGCGTGGTCACAGTTGTTATAAATAAAGATAGTCTTCTCTTTACCATCTTTAATACCTGTGATGTACGTACCAATACACGTCATACCGCTGTAACCTTCGGCAAGTGAGCCTGGGTTAGGCAGTACTGCTTTCAGGAACTCTAGTGGTACAATTTTTTGGCCTTGGAATTCAACTGGCTCAATGCTAGTCATACCAATACCTTCAAGCACACGCAGGTGATTAAGGTAAGCATCGCCAAACGTCATCCAGAAGCGCGCACGCTTGAGAGTAGGGAAGTGCTTAACGATAGACTCCAACTCTTCGTGGAACATAAGGTATGACGCGCGAACACCAATGTTTTGGTAATCAAGGTCTTCACGTACGCTTAGTGGATCTGTCTCTTTCCACTCGCCATTTTCCCAGTAACGACCGCGCTGTGTAATTTCACGAATATTAATTTCTGGGTTGAAGTTTGTCGCGAAAGCCTGACCGTGATCACCACCGTTACAGTCAACGATATCAAGGTAGTGAATTTCGTCGAAATAGTGCTTCGCTGCGTATGCCGTGTAAACGTTAGTTACACCCGGATCGAAGCCGCTACCAAGAAGCGCCATAATACCTGCGTTTTTAAACTTGTCTTGGTACGCCCACTGCCACGAGTATTCGAATTTTGCTTCGTCTTTCGGTTCGTAGTTGGCGGTGTCTAGGTAATCAGTATTAGTTGCAAGACACGCATCCATAATTGGAAGGTCTTGGTACGGCAACGCTAGGTTGATTACTAGGTCTGGTTTTACTTCGTTAATAAGTGCTTCAACTTCTTTTGCGTTGTCTGCATCAACAGCGAAAACACCTTTAACGCGGTCTGCACCTACTTCTTCTTGCAGTGCTTCACACTTAGATACCGTGCGGCTTGCTAAGTAAATTTCGTCGAAATGTTGCGGTAAACGTGCACATTTTTTCACAGTTACCGACGCAACACCGCCAGCACCAATAATTAAAACGCGAGACATAATAATAATCCCTAATTTTGCTAATGAATTTTGGGCTGAATGCTAGCAGACCAACGGGATTTGGCAAGCATAGACCGCCCATGACAGTACAAAAAATTTTAATCGTAACAACGAATGTAAAAGGTAGCACACACGATAAGTGAAACTACCTTCAAAAGACTATAGTGCTAACATCGAAGGACACTAGAGGCCACGCTATTAATCAAACTGTGCAATGATACGACCACAACCTAGTTTTTGATTAATTCAATGCGTAAACCGTTTCGCTGTTTGACAATAAATCGTTGATAAAAATTTATTACAACTTTAGCGGGTAACGGTATCAATAGGTGGTGAGATGACTACCTTATCATCAACTTTGTAGTACGGATAAAGAATAAGACGCTCTTCATGGTTTGGTGTTGAGGTGGCAATGGCGATAGCGTCTAACGTTTTGCTGTCTTGAGTATTCACAGCGGCGGCATACACAAGCACGCTGTAGCTATTCGTGTCGGTTGTAGTGTCGATAATTCGCCATTGAAGCTGTTCGATAAGCTGCGATTCGCGCTTTTTACCCTGAGTTTCGTCGCTAAAGATGCAGCCAATACGGCCGTTTTCATAAATGGCAGCGAAAGGGTAAAACACATCACATACGGGTAACATGAGCTCACATAAGCTCAGTGATTTTGATACAAGTACGTTTAGCGGCGCTGGCAATGTAACTGGACGGTCGATCATAGCGTATCTCCTGAAAGTTAGCGTTGCTGGACACTTGCTAATACCTACGCTTTCATTGACACATTAGTTTAATAAATAACATTACGATAGTTAAAACCCGCTATTTAATACTAAATGACTAGGCTTATCGTGTGTTTGGCAACAGTTACCGTCACTTTTGGAGGTGCGTATTTTTTTATTCCTGGCCCTTCAAATCTTTTTGGTATTTCAATGGCGTGGTTGAAAACCAGCTTTTAAAGGCGTGAGTGAACGATGATTGTTCCTGAAACCCCAACAAATCTGCCGTATCAGCAATAGTGTGGTGCAAAAGCAAGTCGTTTAACCGAGCTTTGCGTTCATTGCTAAGGATCTGTTGATAGCTGGTGCCGCTTTGCTTTAGCTTTCTTTGTAACGTACGAGGGCTAATAAATAATGCGTCGGCAACACGCTGCTGATCGCACCCTTTTAATGTGGGCTTCGCTTTTAAAAGCGCCACAACCTTGTGTTTCACATCCTCGTTAGTCGCGGCGTGCGCGCGCGATTTCTCATTGCGCTCAAGTAACTCAGTTTCGGTTACCTTTACTAAGGCGCTAAACATTGCTTTGTTTTCACTGGTAAAAGGAACGTGAAGTAGGTGGGTGGGAAACACTATTGAATTGGCACTGGCACCGCTTTCAACGTCGCAGTTAAACCAATTTTCTAAGGTACTTTTTTCCCACTTATTTAAAGAAAAAGTAAAAGTGACCGCAGTTAACTGACAAGCAGAGCCTAAAATTTTATAAACGGTTGCTACCCATGCTGTTGTATTGCGCAGCACCATTTGCTTGCAGTCTTGGCTTTTGGGAGACCAGTTTATTTGTGTGTTGTCTTCATCAAAAATAACAGAAGTGGTGCCAATGTCGGCCACTAACGCATCAAAACGCGTAAGCGCATTGATAGCTTGCGCTAAATTCTCGCAGCTTTCTACAAGATAGCCCAACACACCGTAGTCTTTAGCCTGAATGTGCTTGCCCAATTCAAAGCCAAACAGCGTGTTGTTGGTTGCTGCTACCCCATGGTTAAGTAATGCTACATATACATCCATAGGCACTCGGGTCGAGTTACCTTCTGGGCTGTGCATATGGGATTGCAAGGCATTGTGGTTGGTACTTACCCCTAAGCTAGCTAAAAAACTAATAATGCTTTGTAAATAAGCAGATGAAACGGTTGGCATATGCTGTCGCAAAATAACAAAAACACTGACGTATTAGCGCAAGATAAAAAGAAAATGTCAAATTATGCTAGAAGGCGTGAAAACAGGGCTGACAAGACATGGTAAATGTTCACTACAAGAGAAACATTGCAGCAACTTCCATACAGTTGCGAGACACGCTGCTAAACCATCAACATTTAAGCGACTTTTTCAATGCATCGTTTCGTGTGCTTAAAAAAGAAAATAGTGGTGAAATAACCGGCGGAAAGGGCTGCGTGAGAGAGGTAACGATTCTAGGTGTTCGCTTTAAAGAAGAGATAGTTCATGCTGATTTAACGCGAATTGAATACCGCGTAGTTAACAACTTTCCGGTTAAACAACACACGGGGCTTATTGAATTTACGCCTCACCAAAATACCACAACCGTTTCTTATCGCATTACCTGCGCTGCACCTTGGTATTTACCCAGTTGGCTGCTTCAACGTCTTTTACAAAACGATATTGAACAGTGTTTGAATAAGTTAGGAGCACGCTTTGATTCCCGTTGAGCTAATTTTATTAGGGCTAAGCCCCGTTTTTCTGTTGTGCGTGTTTGTTGAATTTAAAAAGGCGCGACAGTTTTACAATGTCAAAGATAGTATAAATAACGCATTGTTGGCGCTTTTGCATCAGGGCTCAGACGCGTTAATTCTGCTGTTATTAATGCCTTTTTTTGTGTGGTTGCATCAGTTCTCGCTGTTCAACATCGAGCTTACTCTATTTACGCTAGTGGTAGGCTTTGTATTGCAAGATTTTCTGTACTACTGGTTTCATCGTGCGTCACACAATATTCACTGGTTTTGGTTGGCGCACGTGGTGCACCACAGCTCAACACGAATGAACTTCACCACCGCATTTAGACAAAGTATTTTGTACCCATTTGTGGGGATGTGGCTCTTTTGGGTTCCTATGATTTTAATCGGGTTTTCACCCAGTCTTGTTTTTGCCATTGTTGCCATTAATCTTGCGTATCAGTTCTTTGTGCATACCCAAACTATCGGCAACTTAGGCTGGGTAGAACGTATTTTTAATACGCCTACACATCATCGTATTCACCACGCTACAAACAAACCTTACATCGACAAAAATTACGCTGGCGTGCTGATTATTTGGGACAAGCTTTTTGGGACCTTCGCAGAAGAAGATAAAACCATAACGATAAAATACGGCATTATCGGGAAGACACCAGATGACAATCCACTGAGCGCCAACTTCAGCCAATTGGGCGTATTATTCGAGCAGTTAAAAGAAGCGAAGGGAGCAAAAGCAAAGCTACAGCGACTGTTTGGATACCCCATTGCTAGCAAGGATTTATGTAAATAAAAACATTCCCGGGCTAGCGCCAAATGTGAAAGCGCTAGCCCTTGGTTTTATATCACTCTTTGTCAGCAATTTTTTGAAGGTTACTGTTAATCTTAAACAGTACAATAAGCAGTTCGCACCAGATTCGAGCACCAATACAGCCACCCACCATGGCAAAAAGGCCTACTATGAAATTGGCGTTGTACCCGACAAACATTGCCGACAAGCCACCAACCACTGACCCTAAAAGCAATAACCAATACACAATAGTAATGATTTTAGGGGTTAACATTGAGTCGAAGAAGAATATATTTTTCATAATCATTCCATGATGAAGTTTGCAGGTAGCACGCTTTTACTTTTTATGCCGCATCCTGCGACAAACTTCCTGTTGTTATCGTTGTTTTTTATTGCGCAATCGCAAAGAGCGAGCGCCATTTGCAGTTGTAACACTGAAATGTAGCAAACGCAACGCTCTGTTATACAAGGGCTACCTAGCGCCTTGCAGGCCACCTGTGTGCAATATCACTATGCGTGTGCCATCTTCAAACTTACCTTTGGCAAGCATATCTTTAACTGCCCAAAAAGCCTTTCCTGAATAAACGGGCTCTATTTCAAACGGCATGGTTTGGTTAAAGTTGTTACAGAATGCTTTAAGCTCGTCGGGCGCTTTTGCATATCCGCCAAAATGGTAATTGTGGTCAATGTGCCAACATTGGGGTTGTGTTGGTAAGGTTTCATTTTCTGACTTTTGCCCATCGTTTTGGCTTATAGAAGCTGGAAGAAGCTTCTCAACTAGGCCTTCTAAGTAGCCTTCACCTTTAAGCACGCCAATGCCAATTGCTTTGCGAACAACATCATGTTCGTTGATTGCCATGGTTTTTTCATTAAAACTATTTAACGCACTAGCAATACCCGCTAGCGTGGCACCGCTGGCTACTGGCGTCACCATAACATCAAAGTCGACATCAATTTCTTCAACCATGTGTTGAATGCCTTGCAGCGCCTGAGTTTGACTGCCTCCTTCAGGAATGATCATCGCATTATTATGTTGCTGCTGAAGCTGGTTCAAGTAGGCCTTATCATCTCTTTTTTTGTAGGTGATGCGGTCAACATATTCAATGTTTGCACTCCACTGCATTAAGTCCTGAAGCATTGGTGTAGGGTTATTGCGATAGTCTCCGCGAACAACGGCGGTAAACGGAATGCCAAGTTTGAAACAAGCAAACCCTAACGCGTGAATATGGTTAGAAAAGCCGCCGCCAAAGCTTAGTATTTCGCGCGGTAACGGCGCGATTAACGCGTTGGTAAGCTTGCGCCATTTATTGCCTGATATCACTGGGTGTATAGCGTCATCGCGTTTAACAAAAAGCGATACTTTGCTAGCCCCTTCCCAATTTGGATGAAACGGTTCTAAGGGAGAGGGAAGTGTAAGTGACGATTTGAATGCTTCAAGAGATTGCACTGCGAGAGCCTAGTGTTTGTTGATCAAATGCGAAGTAGCAAGAGTATAACCAGATAGAAATTCATTAAAAGACCTGTAATTTTTATTACGCTTAACAAGAGCTAACTATGGTTATCAATACAGACTGCGTTCGTTGCCTTAAGGCGCCGGTTTACTTTTTAAAATCCCTGTTTATTGCGCTAATCAATTCGGGAAGTTCGGCTACATCGCGAGCTACTTACAAAGCGAATGCCGTTGCATTCATCACTATCGCGTCACTGTCAGTAAGTGGGCTTCTTATGTCTAGCAAAGCAATGGCCCAAGCGCCAGATTCGCAGCACATTGCTGAATTCGTACCCAACGCAAAGCTTGTCGGTAAGGGAATGTTTTCATATTACTTTTGGGATGTGTATACAGGCGAGCTTTTTGCGCCCGAAGGTTCATACAACAACGAACCACCTTTTGCTCTGCGACTCACTTATGAGCGAGATTTAAAAGGCAAGAAAATCGCCAAGCGCTCTATTGATGAAATGAAAAAGCAGGGCGACGTTTCAGGCGACAACGAAAGTGAATGGTTAGCGCTGATGGAAGATATATTTCCTGATGTGAGCGAAGGGGACGTGATAACAGGAATAGCAACAGAAAAGGGAACCAGCGTTTTTTATGTTAACGGTGAAAAGGTTGACGAAATTGAAGATGAAGCCTTTACGCAAAAGTTTTTCGATATTTGGCTAAGTGAAGACACTTCAGAGCCAAAGTTTAGGAAGAAGCTACTAGGGAAAGACTAAGCGCCCTTTCTTGCCGATTCGGACCAACAAATCTATTACTTATTCGGGATATTTTGAAATGATAAAAAGTGCGATGAAACTTGCTTTTGGATTAGGGATTGCTGCTTTAAGTGTGGCGGGCCTCTCTGGATGTTCCGTTTCCGTAGAAGGCGAAGACTATACGTCAGTTAAGCCGGCTTTTAACATAGCGCAGTTTTTTAACGGCGACGTTAAAGCATGGGGTATTGTTCAAAACCGCTCAGGTGAAGTAATTCAACGATTCATTGTTGATATTGACGGTTCGGTAAATGGCGATACGTTAACGCTAGATGAAACCTTTGAATATGGTGTGGGCGAGGGGCCAACGTCGCGCACTTGGACCATTGTAAAACAAAGCGATAACACGTTTGTAGGGCGCGCAACTGATATTGAAGGGCCAGCTAAAGGCACAAGTTATGGCAATGCCTTTAATTTTCATTACGAGATGGACTTGCCCGTTGACGACACCACCTATTCAGTAACCTTCGACGATTGGTTTTGGGCATTTGATGACAGCACCATGATGAACCGTTCTTATATCCGCAAGTTCGGCATTGTTATGGCGGAAGTCACTATCTTCATGCAAAAGCAGCCTTAATTGGCTGTTTTTACATGGTAGTTGCTTATATCTGATTTGATGTATATTGCCGAAAGCCCCGGCGTGACTTGGCTGACAGCAAAAGACAAACAACGGACGTTCGCATTCTATGTGTAGGATAGGACCCGTTACACATTTTTATAGAAGCTGCTGCAACGATTAAGGTGGTGGCGAGAGTTCCAATATACGAAGTTTAATCAGCCTATCGTGTATCAAATTTAGCTACTTCATCTTTCAAACAGATTTTTAGTTGGTCTCTACACATGCTTTCATTATCCAGACCGCATTCATAATAGTTTCTTAAACAAACTAAACCTTCCACATCCTCTGTTTTAGATTCATCAACGAGTTGGTTCAATCCTAGCGCCATAGCTACACAGCACGAAAAAATGATAACAATCAAAATTAGTGGGTAAGAAGACTTGTCTCCAGCATCAAGCTTATCGTAATCCTTTAGAAAACCGCCGAAAATTTCATGTTCGAGATTGCGAAACTGTCCCCATTTGTTTGACCAAAAAAAGAGATAAGCGGAAAAAGCTAGAAACATCGCACCCAAAAAAATGTACATACTATATTTAGCATCAATTATCTGATTAGGCATTATCCATGTACCAAATTTGCCGCTGAAAACCGCCACAATAAATGCCGCTAGAGCGATAAACAACTGCATGAACACTTTGAATGAATCGTGGACTTTATCAAGAGAAAAATGAATGTGATAACTAGTATTGGCGTAGCGTTGCTTGTTTAGTTCAATCCAATAAGTAAGTATGGTTTTTTCAGAGTCTGTGTAAGCATGTTTGGAGTTTGGATCTTGCTCTGCATTTAAACCTTCAGTCTTATCCTTAATATTTTTGAGCGTTTCGGCAGATAATATATCAAGCCGATTATTCAACCACTCAATACCAACCTCTTTCGCTGCTGCTTCTTCGTCTTTAGACATACGAAAATCCCTTTATTCATGAGCTGATTTGCAGTGCAACTTAGCTATTACTATAGAACACGATTCCAACAAAAAAGTCACGTGAATTTCAGTCAAAGATTTCATTCTAGTTTCTTTTCAGTCGAATGTCGGTGCTTTCTTCCAATTTGAGCTTATACAGTCGAGTGTCCAGTTTACGTACTTTTCAGCTCCACAGGCAGCATTGAGCTGGCATCAGAAGACAGTGAGCTGAACTTCAAAGTTTAAGATCTGGAAAGCGGTTCTGCGAGATTAGTTTAGGAGAGGTGGTGAATATTCAAACCACTTGACGAACGATGTATATAGTCTTTTTTATTAATTGACGTGCCTAAATCTCACGGGCATATTTGTGTTCTGCACAACTAAATCAGTTTCTACACTGTATTATTCTCTCAATCGTTGCCGGACTTTGGGAAGTAACAAGGAAAAGGCGAAAAATGATATCTCGAAACAAGAAAGCTATTTTGATTTTGTGCGTATTAACGATTATCAATATTTTCGTTTTTTCTCGTGTAAGCATGATTAGGTATTTAATTCCGTATGGGAATGTTTATCAAGTACATGGATTTAAGATTTTTAATTTTAATGAAAATGATCCGCAGTTTACAAAATGGACAAGTAAGAATAATGTCGATTTTTCTATTGAATTTAACGCATTCGATTCCAGTGGTGAGACATACTTTTCCGACACAGTAACGTCATATATAAAAGAATATAACAATGAAACCTATGTCTATATGGAGTGGGAGTGGCGAGCTAAACTGAAAAAATTCAAATATATCAAACTAGTACCATCGACCCGAAAACCTAACATTGCATGCCAGGAAGTTGATATGAAAATATCTACGTGTCGAGCACAGTTCGACATGGGCATGCCATTTAAGTTGGTCCACTATTATGGTCCCGTGGTAACAAGTTCGTTTGACCCTCTAGAAGAGCTGGCAAGGATCGAGTCTGAGTTGTTCGGTTTTTATTACCCATACCCATTGTTATTTAAACATGAACAATAGTGATCTAAACAAGTTGGCTACACCCTAGCACACCAGACACTTAAATGATCATCACTCACATAAGTATTGAACGGCAGCAACACGTACGTTTCAGTCCTTCAGCGTGAGGGGCATCTTGAGACAAAGAACGGACGTTCAGATATAGCTCGTTTCTGCCCCCAAAATGAGCTAAAGCCATTAGTTGCCCACTTCACAACAATCCAATCTGACTTACTTGGTGTAATGCTTTTTTGTGCACCTACATTGGCATTAACCGCCCCCAACGGATGACTTAGAATGGATCACCGATACATCTCAACGGAGTGAGATTCAAGTTACTAGGAAATTTTGAAGTTCACAATGGCCTTGATGAGGGGCTATTTTTTCGTCTAAGTCTGTTTCAGCCTACATTGTTTGATGCTAACTTTATGAAAATGAGAACAAACAATAACTACATGGAAGATAAATGTACATTCGTACAGTTGAAATTGAAAACTATCGAGCCTTCAAAAACTTCGAGATCAAATTTTCACCACTAAGTGTCATTATTGGTGAAAACGAAGCAGGTAAAACTAACCTATTCGATGCTCTTGCCTTGCCACTTAACAACAACGACATTAGCTTCAATAAGAAACGTCTTTCAGTATCGGATATCAACCGCGAAGCAATCAAAGAGTTTTACCAAGCGATCATCAACGGTAAGGACGATGATGAGATAAAGCTTCTGATTCCCAAGGTTCGAGTTGAAGTCGAGTTTACTGAGCCACAGAACATTATTGAGGAAGGCGTTATTGGTAAATGGGTAATCGGAGAAGAAGCCGACGATAGTTACAAGATTCGTTACGACTTCAAGCCCAAAGATACAGAGCAATTTGTTAAGGCAGCCAAGGAGCTCCTTGACGGTATCGGGGACATAAAAGATACACGCTGGTTTAACCTGCCAATTGAGCTGTACGATTACGACATAACACAAAGTAACAATGGGTTGAGGGTTAGCTATTCTGATTTAAGACTTATAGGCATCAACTCGTTCAACGCTGAGCGTGATGACTTTGCCGAAAGTAACACTCAGAAATCAAACGACATTCTGACCAAGATGTTGATTTCCGCTCTCGAAGACTCAGACAAAGCTAAGATTAACAGCGCATACACTTCTTTTTTCGATGCAATCGAAAACACCGAGACCTTCACAAAAATCGTTAAACCTGATCCAGACTTCGAGAACTTCTTCGACGAGATTGTTGATAAGCTTGAATGTATCCCGAACCTGCCTAATTTAAAAAGCATCCTATCCAACATTACTCTGAAGTCTGGTGAAAGCTATCTGTATCAGCGTGGTCTTGGATATCGTAACCTCGTGTACATCTATCTATTATTTGAGTTCTTTAGGGGCAACAAAAATGCACTCAACCTATGCTGTATCGAAGAACCTGAAGCACACCTCAGCGTCAACAACCTCCGCTTCGCAACTGACTTTATATACAAAAGCACACAAAAAGGCGGCTCGTCTCTACAAACGCTAATTAGCTCCCATAGTCCACTGGTCATCAATAAACTTGAGCTAACCAACGTGATCGTTCTATCTGGAAATAATGCGATCCACCTAATTGATAGTAAGAAACATCTTACTAATTACCTTCGTAAGCGCCCAAACTTCGACATTCTAAAATTACTGCTGAGCAACAAGACTATTCTCGTTGAAGGCACTACTGAAGAGATGCTGATTAACGCTATCCTATATCGCAATAACGAAAATGTTAGCAGTCTTGAAGTTATTTCTATCGAGCAAACGGGCTTTACAACTTTCATAGACATTTGGCTACAAGTCAACAAAGGCAATGCTAAGAAGAAGTTAAGCATAATTCGAGATTATGATGACAATAACTCAACCAAAAACAAGCATCAAAAGTACGATACTGATAACGACAATATTCGAGTAAGAACCACTTCTAAATATACGCTCGAAGATGATCTTGCGGAGGCTGATGGAAACCTTGGCCGCTTGAACATACTTTTCAACAAGGAGTGCAAAACCTCTGGTGATATGGCTGAGTACCTGAAGAAAAGCAAAGCTGAAAGGATGCTCAGGATAGCTGATTCCATCTTAGATGAAGAGAACAACGATCCGATCTCGTTACCCAAACACATTCAAGAAGCCTTGGATTTCATGAAATGATTGAAATTCAGATAGCTGGAGCTGGCGCAGGTAAAACTCATAGTCTGGCTGAGAAGATCATCGCGCACTACGACTCAACATCGCCTAAGAAAATCTTTGCGATTACTTATACCAACAATGCCACGCAGAACATCTCTCAGGCGATTATCAGACAATTAGGATACTTGCCAGACAATATCGTAGTTTGTACAGTTCACACGTTTCTATTGAATGAGGTCATTTACCCTTATTCTCCTTTTGTTTTAAATGAAGTACACACTACCTCTTCACAATGCAAAACGTTCTCAAACTTTCCTGCTGGAAAGTCTGCTGAAAAAAAACAAAGAGAAGCCAAGAGTACCATTTCAAGGCTAAAGAAAATTGGGGTAATACATGTCGATGAAACATATTCTGCGGCGTGGAGAGTTGTCGATGAAAACTATTCAAAACACAACAGCCAGAAGAAAAAATCTAAAGTTAGGAAAGTTCATAAACTTCTAAGCAGTGCGATCGACAAGATTTTCCTTGATGAAGCTCAGGATCTTGACGAAACCGCTCTTAAAACTTTTCAAAAAATCGGCGAGAATTCTGCTGATATCTACATGGTAGGCGATCCCAAGCAAGCAATTGACTATCCAAAAGATTTCAAAGGTTGGTTAGCAATAAACAAACACAACAAAAAAGTAAAAGTGCTGCCGAATATCACGACATCTCGTAGGGTTCCACAGAAGATTCTCGATCTATCAAATACGTTCTGCCCCAAAGGGCAAGAGCAGATCAGCTTGTCTGAAGTTGAAGGACGCCTCACATACATCACTACAGAAGATGACCATTATGACGCTGTACTTAGCCATCACATTGAGAATGGAAGCTTAGTTAGCATTTTCAGAAAAGAAGGTAACTACTCAACTAAACAAGCGGGAACACTACCCGAGTTTGACCCTGAGGTAGAAGAACTACTTACAGTAAAATTTCTCGAATATGAAGAAGGGGTGGTCATATATTCATTACAGCGTTTCTTTGCATCTTTGTTGTCCAAAAATGACAACAACGGTTCCATACGTAAATTTCTTTCCAAGCTCGAAATTCCGTATGAAAAAGAGTTATTTAAAAGTCTTTGCCGAACTGCTGAGCAATATAGTTCATCCAAGGACAACTCGGCTAAGTACACAATAAGCAGCATCCAGCGCACTAAGGGCTTAGAGTCTAAGGTCTGTGTATTAGTCTTAACACCAGCGATTTTCAAATGCCTAATGCAGGATGCTGTAACCAAGTTCAACAAGACTTGGAATATAGTTTACGTTGCATTAACGAGGGCTGAGTCAGAGCTTGTTGTTGCAGTGGACATGGATTTACTTGGCAATAAATACAACCACGATGACATTGTTAAAAGCCTTGAGTCTATTGGGTTCCAAGTGTTGAACCCAAATCATCCAAACCACAAGAATAAGAAAAATTAGAGTGAATATAATATCAACCAAAGATAATTGCCAAAACCCTGATTTGTCGAGATTTTCCATACCTTTAGTTATTCATGAATTACTAATATAGGGAAGTCTCTAACACTGAATTATCCAAAAATGAGTTAGGGCGACCGTTTGCTTGACGTACTTTGCCGTCGTACACAATTCTCTAAACGGTACGATGAGACAAATAACGTGTGCTATGAAAAAGATATTTATTGTCGCTCACCTTTACCAAGTATCCAGTCCAAACCTTGTATAGCTATGGTCGGAAAAACGGTTGCGTGCGTAGCTCCATCGACAACGACATACTTTATTTCGACGTTACCGTCTGATTGTGTTGAGATCTTTTCTGCAAGCATGTTACTCCCTTTAACCATATTTTCTCTCTCTCCAAACTCAGGTGTTTCCAAGGAACCGACAGATAAGTAAACTTTTGATACTGATGTTGTTTTTTGAGGAGTCATTTGTAGCAAATAATTGTCATTAAACCAAACTGAAGGACTACCCAAAATGTAGGATGAGAATGTATCTGGGTATTCAAATAGAATATATGCGCCGAGAAGGCCACCAAGTGAATGGCCTATAAAAATGCGACTATTCGTGTCCGTTCTGTATTTCGATTCAATGAAAGGAAAGATATCAGTATTAAAAAACTCTATATGAATATCTGCATTTCCCGTTTCCAACTTCCAGCTATCAGCTTTTACGGGCGTATAGTCTCTTACTCGACTTTGAACACCTCTTGAGTCAGTTGAATATGCAACACTGACAATGATTGCTTCTTCCATAACACCCGAATACATTGGATTTCGAGTAGCTCCAACAAGTGTGGGAAAGCTATATGGGGCATCGGTTGTGTATATTACAGGGTACTTTTTGTTTGGCGAGGTGCTATAAGTGCGAGGCAGCTGAACATATATCGGATAAATTCGTCCAGTAGCCGATTCCTCTAGCTCGATGATAGAACTTCTTTGCGGTCTATATGGTACCGATGAAACATGTGTCTCAAGCCATGACTTAATGGGCGATATCCAAGCCTCAATGGGGCGATAAAAAGCGCCGTGCTCCAAACCCGTAGAGATTTCTATTTCCTTGAATGAGCTTACTGCCTTTGGATTTCGTTTAACGACCTTATGACAAGAGCCAACAGAGTCTGAGCTTTCGTGAATAGACAATACATGACCAGTTAACACAATATCTTCATCTCGACTCAAACTCGTAGTACAGGCAGCAAGGATCACGTAATTGATGTCCGTTTTTTGAATGGCATTTGACGCCAAAGCAGTAATGTAGCCACCACGTGAAAACCCTATCAAAGTGATATTGCGTTGAGGAACTCCCATTTCTAAAAGCGAGCTTACTTGGTTCTTTAATTTTTCAGCATGTTCGGTAGGGCTACTTTTTGCTTTTCGATGTTCGGATATAACTACAGCGCCAAAATCAGTCAGTTTTTCTAGTATCGCCGGATAGTCGTACATGCCCAAGCTCGGATGAACAGGCGTCGGGTTCTCGCCTTCGACAATGTAGCCATGAGAGTAGAAAATATACTTTGCGTTCGGATTAATTTCGTCAGGTATTTTATCGAAAATTGAGCTGGCGAATGCATCGCAAAAGGCGAAAAAAATAAGGAAGAACAATAAGGTAAAGCGCACTCTAACAATTCCTTGTTTTTTTTTAGTCTGGGAATCCTAGCTGCTAGACCATTAAAGTAAAGAGAAAACGAAGCAAAATAACGTTAACTATTCCGAAAATGTCAGTTGAGCATAAAGGTGAAGGTCAGCAAAACGTACAAAAGGCACTATCAGATTAGGTCCAGCCCTATCCCTGAAAGTACCAAGTTAAAGCGACGAACAATCCATTAAATCTCGTCAGCATCACGATTTAAACGGAAAGCAGAAGACCACGCCTAATCCATGGCCTTTCATCAAGGGGTCATGTACGAACCAAGTTTGACCATCGTGCAGTTTGACTATCGCCGATACCAGGGACAATCCCAGCCCGTTCCCTTTGCTGGTTCTGCTGCCATCGGCTCGATAAAATCGACGTTCTAAATTTACTATTTCGTGCTCGCCCACACCAATGCCTGCATCGTTCACTGCAATAACAATATGTTTAGACGTGGTGGTAAGCTGAACGGTTACATTACTACCTTCGTTTGAATACTTAATTGCGTTATCCAGTACGTTTGCTACTGCTTGAAACAGCAAATTGGGGTCGGCAGTCATGCTAATAGGCGCTAGGTGGCTTGATAATGTGATGTGACGCTCTTCCGCTAAAGGGTGATACAAATCTACTACGTCTTCCACAATGGCGCGTACATCCGTTGAACAAAACCCTTCTTTTTTATTTGTGGTTTCAAGGCCACTTATACGCAGCAAACTATTAAACATGTTAAGCAGGTTGTCGGCTTCTTGGGTAGTTTCCTCACGAAGCTGGTCATTTTCTATTTTTTCTAGTGTATTTCGCAGTCTAGAAAGGGGAGTACGCAAATCGTGGGCAATACTGTCGGTGACCGACTTAATGTTGTTTACTGAATTTTCAATGGTATCCAGCATTTGATTAAACACAAAAGACAAGCTGCTCAAATCATCCCAGTTGCTGTCAATGTGAAGCCGCTCTTGAAGGCTGCCCGTTTTGATTATTTTATCTGCCGTCTGAGACATGCGATTAATGCGGTTAACAACATAAACAGCAATGGCAAAGCTTAAAACGCTCAATGTGCAAAGCAAAACAACAATAATCCAGCTAAAGGTTTTGCCAAACCATTGGGCGCTGTATAGGTCGTCAATGCCTCGTCCTACATACAAAACAAATTCACCAAGTACAGCTTCTCGCATAAGCGCTTGGCGCAGTGTTTTACGCTCTGTGCTGTTGGGGCGAAGAATGACAATTTCGGCGGTATCAAACCTAGCGCCTTTATGGCGTTCAAGTACTAAAGGAATAGATGAAAGGTTACCTGCCACAACTTGTTCATTTTTACTTAATACGACAAAAGAACGCAGCTGGCTGAACGCGTCAGACTTGGCCTGATCGTTTGTTGATGTGGTAGGAGCAGTGGAAGTCGGGGAGACTTTACCCGTTTCAATAGCCGCTTTAACGGCTTCAATACCTAAATTCTCATACAGGGTGATGAGGGCATTGGTTTTGGCGTTAACGGCGGCATTCGATTCAGATATGAATAAATCGCTGCTCGTTAATCGCCAAAAATAAACAATAAGAACAATGGCAATGCTAGCTAGGGTGGTGAGCAATACGCCTACGCGAAAACTGGAGCTACGCGTAAAGTCGCGTATTGCTATCATGCAAGCCCATCCGCTATGCGGTACCCCGTGCCTCTTACAGTCTCGATAAGCGGAACGTTAAACGCTTTGTCCACTTTCTGACGTAAACGACTAATATGTACATCAATTACGTTCGTTTGAGGGTCGAAATGATAATTCCACACTTGTTCTAACAGCATACTGCGGGTCACAACTTTGCCCTTGTGGCGCAACAAGCATTCTAAAAGTTGGAATTCTTTTGATTGTAAGTCGATTTCTTGATCGCCACGCAATACTTTGCGATTCACCAAATCAAGGGTGAGGTCGCCAACCTTAATCAGCGTTTTATCTTCACTTTCTTTATTGCGACCAGCAAGGCCTTCAACGCGCGCCAGCAACTCTTCAAACGCAAAAGGTTTGGTAAGGTAGTCATTTGCCCCTGTGCGTAAGCCCTTTACTTTATCTTCCACTTGGCTTTTAGCGCTAAGTAATAATACGGGGGTTGTATTTCCTTCTTCGCGAAGTTTTTCTAACACCGAGAAACCGTCGAGTTCAGGAAGCATGACATCTAATATCACAGCATCTAACTCACTATTAGACGCCTCTTGGTAGCCCGATGCTCCATCGCCTACAGTAATACATTCATGCCCTTCACCCAATAGTCCGTTAGCGATGTGCGAGGCAACCTTTGGATCATCTTCTACAAGTAGCACTTTCATTATTACGCTTCTTTTGTTCATCAACAATAACACGCTTGTTTGGCGTTGCCGTAGCCGTTATGTGGCGATACATTGTCAGCAGGCGAAATCAAGCAGTCGAAAAGCATTATCGCTTTCACATGCTTTTACGAGTGTTATGTAATGAAACGATCACTTTTACGCGTTTTTACACAATGCATTTAGTTTAGAAAGTATCCTCGAAAAAAGCGCTCTACAAGCGCTAAGTAGCTATCTTTATCAGCCTCTATCAAAACTTATACTGGCGTTGTAGGGCGTAAAGTGTTGTACGTCACCTCGCTCACACTTTCTTTGTACTTCGTGCCAGTATTCGGGCGTCATCAAGTCGCCGTGCAGCGACTTAAGAATGTCTTTGAATTTACGTTTACCAACAATGAAATGTTCGAATTGTTCTGGGAATACATCGTTTGGTGCAACAGAAAGCGTGTCAATGGCGTAAGGGTCGTCAGATTTTGGAAGTGCTCTGAAGTTACGCTCATTCATTAAACAGATTTCGTCGTAGTCGTAAAAAATAACGCGGCCATGACGTGTAATACCGAAGTTTTTGTGAAGCATATCTCCAGGGAAAATATTGGCCATCGCAATTTGCTTTATGCAAAGGCCCAATTCATCTAGCGCGCGCGTAATTTTATCTTCGTCTGTTTCTTCTTGAAGATACAAATTGAGCGGTGTCATTTTTCGCTCTATATACATGTGTTTAATGATAAGTTCGGTTTCTGTAAACTCTAAACTTGAAGCACAGGTTTGTTTTAGCTCTTCAATAAGCTCTGGCTCTATTCTGTCTAACGGAAATCTGAAATTAACGTATTCGTGAGTATCAGCCATGCGCCCAACCCGGTCTGACATTTTTACCAGTTTGTAGCATTCTTTAACGTGGTCACGAGTAATTTTCTTACTTTCTGCAAATTCATCTTTAATTATTTTAAACACCACGCCGTAAGAGGGCAGATGGAATACCATCATCACCAAGCCCCGAATACCTGGTGCCGCCTCGAATTTGTCGTCAGACTCGTCCATATGCTGTAGGAAATTACGGTAGAAAACGGTTTTACCGTGTTTGTAATGCCCCATCGACATATAAAGCTCGAAATGCTTTTTATTCGGTAGAAGCTCTTGAAGGAACGCGGCCACCTCGGCTGGGTTTTGGGTATCGGCCATAAAATAGCTGCGCGCAAAGCCAAAAATAACGCTTAGGTCTTTGCGGTCGGTAAGCAGAGCGTCGACGAACATATGGGGCTTGTTGTAGCGTCGCATGGCAATCACAAAGGGCAGGGTTTCGTCAGGCATGCAGATTCGCCCAATTAAATAAGCGGCTTTGCCTCTAAAAAACGTAGGCTTAAGTATTTCTACGGCTTGAACGCTTGCCAATTGTTCTTTGTTCAAGCGTGCGCGAAGAGCGTTTTCAAGGTTTTGAAGGTCGCGCTCGAAGTTTTCAAACGGAATATTGTATCGATATATTTTGAAGATCGACTCATACATTTCACGCACCGTGGTCGTGGTGTCGAAACTATTGAGCACTTTGTGCCTGTCTTGCCCCGGCAGGAAACAGCGGCTGGGTAGAACAAACATCATGTCGTTGTCGATTTTTCTGTGCTTAAAAAAGCGCCCAATAACTGAATTGTAAAAGGTTTCGGCTAATTCGAATTGCGGGTGGCCTTCAAGTTGTAAAGCAAACACTTTTTTAAGTTCTTGCCAGAAAACGTCTTCTTGTTGATGTACCTCGGTTAACTGGTAAATTTCGGCTACCGCATCAGACAAGCTTTGCTCATAAATAGTAATGCGCTCTTTAGATGCCAGCTGGGTTTCTTTCCAGTTTCCCTTTTCAAACCTTTCTTGCGCCCCGCGTGTTATGCGTGTGAACCACCGATAGCTTTTATCGAAATGAGATAAAATTTGGTAAGCAACTTTTCTCACCAAGCTCTTATTTTGGCTAGCGGTTAACTCTTGCATGGGTAACGGTTCCTTCTTTGAATACACGTTATATCTATCACAAAAAGAACCGCTTGAAGAGCGAAGTTTGGTGCAGATGGTTAATAAGTTACCAATAATCAGCTACTTTTTTGTTTTCTTATACTTTTGTTTACGGTATTCTGTTGACCGATTAATAACCAATTATAAGTTTGTATTTGATGGGTTTTAATATTCTGATATGTGATGACTCGGCGCTTGCGCGAAAGATGGCAAAAAATAATTTGCCTGACGGATTTGCTGAAACTATTTATGAAGTGTCTAATGGTATGGACGCTTTAGAGGTATTAGCACATCACACGATTGATTTAGTTTTACTTGACCTAACCATGCCTGTAATGGGCGGTATTGATGTGTTAAGTGAAATAAAACGTCGTCAGTTAGAAACGTTTGTAATTGTTGTTTCTGGCGATATTCAGCCCATGATGCAGGAAAAAGTTATGTCTTTAGGCGCTCTGGGTTTTATCGAAAAGCCAATTAACCGAGAGCTTCTTAAAACGGTTTTACGCCGCTTCGGTTTTATTCTGCCAGATACCTACAAAGCGGCCATCGCGGTTTAGCACAAGAGATTTATTAGAAAGGGCGCACCATGGTGCGCCCTTTCTTGTTGTGGTCTGTTCAATTGGCTTTTTTCAAACCTTCTCGCGAATTAGTCAAACCAATGACGAGTTTTATTCGCAAACCATACTAACGACAGCATAACAGGCACTTCCACTAATACGCCTACTACAGTGGCAAGTGCTGCTCCACTATGTAAGCCAAAAAGTGAAATTGCCACGGCAACAGCCAGTTCGAAAAAGTTCGAAGTACCTATCATACATGCTGGTGCGGCAATATTGTGCGGCAACTTCATGCGTTTTGCTGCAAAATAAGCAATGGCGAAAATACCGTAAGTTTGTATAAGCAATGGTATTGCAATAAGCACAATATCTTGAGGCTGCGCCAAAATGGTTTCGGCTTGAAGGCCGAACAAAATTACAATAGTTAGCAGTAATCCAACTACCGAGAACGGTTTAAATTTGCTTACAAGCGCATCAATTGCCCCAGTGCCCAATTCATCAGCTGCCGTTTTCTTGTTTTCTAACGCTCGGCGGGTGATGTAACCCGCAATTAGTGGCAAAACCACATAAAGCGCAACAGACAGTAATAGCGTATCCCAAGGTACAGTGATATCAGTTACGCCAAGTAGCATTGCGGTAAGCGGTGCAAAAGCCACTACCATGATAAGGTCGTTTATCGATACTTGTACTAGGGTGTAATTGGCATCGCCTTTAGTAAGATGACTCCACACGAAAACCATTGCCGTACATGGCGCTACACCAAGCAAAATCATACCTGCTATGTATTCGGTAGCGGTTTGTGGGTCTACCCAATCGGCAAAAATACCTTTAAAGAAAAACCAGCCTAATAGCGCCATAGTAAAGGGCTTAATAAGCCAGTTCACCACAAGCGTTAGCACAAGCCCCTTTGGCTTTTTACCCACATCCTTAATGGAACCAAAGTCAATCTGCACCATCATTGGGTAAATCATGAGCCAAATAAGCAATGCCACCACAAGATTTACATGGGCATATTCAAGTGCTGCGATAGACTCGAATACGCCGGGCACCGCATAACCTAAGCCAACTCCAGCAACAATACACAGGCCAACCCACACCGATAAATAACGTTCAAAAAATCCCATTACATCAAGCCTTATATCGATTTTTGGTTAACGCGCTTACTTACTTCTTCAGCGCTTTCAACGCGTTCAGAATAACGGTCAACTAAAAACGCTTTGTTGTCTCTGGTTAGCAACGTAAATTTCACTAATTCTTCAACTACATCCACAATGCGGTTGTAGTAGGGCGAAGGTTTCATTCGACCGTCTTCTTCAAATTCAAGAAAAGCTTTGGCCACAGACGACTGATTGGGAATGGTGAGCATGCGCATCCAACGGCCCAAAATACGCATTTGGTTTACCGCATTGAAAGACTGTGAGCCACCTGAAACCTGCATAACAGCTAAGGTTTTGCCCTGTGTTGGGCGCACGCTACCTAAGCTAAGAGGCACCCAATCTATCATGCTTTTCATAATACCCGTCATGCTTCCATGTCGTTCTGGCGAGCACCAAATCTGGCCTTCAGACCACATCATAAGTTCGCGAAGCTCTTGAACCTTTGGGTGCGAGGCATCTTCTGTGTCAGGTTGAGGTAAATCGCGAGGGTCAAAGATTTTCGCCTCAGCTCCGAAGTATTCTAGTAAGCGAGCTGACTCTTCTATTACAAGTCGACTGTAAGAGCGTTCACGTAACGACCCGTAAAGTAACAATATGCGCGGCTTATGCTGTGAAAACGATGAGGCGAAGTTAGCCATAATTGGCTTGTGCATTTGTTCCATTACTGCGTTGTCAGACGGCGCCTCGGCTGACGAAACGTATTGGTTCATTGATGTTTCTTTGTCTGGTGATACATCTTGGCTCATTAGTGCGCCCCTAACTCTGATAGTGCTTCTTTAAGCGCTGCTTTATCTAAATCTTTTTCGGCTAGTTCAGCGATGGCGGCCACACGCTTTTCGATAATGTCGATGGTTTTGTTGAATGCATCGGCCTTTTCTTGTTCCGAGCCTTCAATTTTGGATGGATCTTCCAATCCCCAATGTACTTTAAGAGATTTGCCGAAATACACTGGGCATGATTCGCCAGCGGCAGAGTCGCAAACCGTTACGACCAAATCGGCATTGTAGTCTTCAAATTCATCCCACGACTGGCTTTTAAGGCCTTCAGTGTCAAACCCACGTTCCGCTAAATATTTTAGAGACAGCGGGTGCACTTCACCGACAGGCTGACTGCCAGCGCTACGTGCTTCCAGGTTACCTTTTGATGCATTCGTGATGGCTTCGCAAAGAATGCTGCGGCATCGGTTATGAGTGCAAATATATAAAATCTTCATAAAGATCCTTGTTGATTGTGTTGATGCTACCAACGTAGCCAACAGAAAAATGAAACCCTGATAAAAACGAGACTGTTAGTGTGCCCTTACTACCATTTAGAACGGCCTACTAACGCGTTAAAAATGGTTGTTAACAATCAGCGCATGACAGATTAGCCAGCGCTTCGCTGATGTATTCATCATTGCTTTTGGCGGTGTTATTGATGACATCAAGTGCCCATGTGGGAAGCTGAGGGTGAAGTTGGTAATACACCCATTTACCTTTGCGTGTATCAAGCACCAAACCGCATTTTCTTAAATCTGCAAGGTGACGGGAAATTTTGGGTTGGCTTAGTTGCAGTGCATCGGTTAAGTCACACACGCACAGCTCGCCTTTTACGCTTAGCATAAGTAAGGTTTTTAGGCGGGTGTCTTCAGACAGACACTTGAAAAATGTTAATGGCGAAAGTGAACACGTAGACATAAGTACATCATATATGGAAATTCGTATGTGATGTATCGTATATGAAATTTCGTATGTGTCAATAATATATGTGAAATTTCATATGTGTATTTTAAAGTGCGATCGAATTTTCGAAGCAATTTATGCTTGGGTTTCTGAAAGCCTAGTGGTTTTCAGGAAGCGCTGCTTCAAAAGACATCGCCACTTGTGTGTTATTTACTGCGTTATAATGGCTAATTACGTCGTTCATAAAGGCATACCATGTTGGGTTAGGGTGCCAAATGGCCATTAAGTCCTTTTTGGCAGTTTTCTCGCTTTCACCAAGCACATTCACCCTGTAAAGGTAGGTAAAAGCTGCACCGCGCCAATTCAATTTGCAATGAGTGAGTACCTTGTCTTCTTTGGAATCAACGCTTTTCATAAATGCTGCGTAATTTAAAAAGTTTGCAAGAGTAGGGCCTTCCCAATCAACGGGTACATTAAAGTAGTCAAGGCCTAGCTCTGAGGTAGTGATAATTTCATCAGCGCGATTTCCAGGAATGAGATCGATTACATGAGTCACACCTTTACCTTTTAGTTGCGCCAATTGCTCGGCGTCAGGCAAACCAGATGAAAACATAAACGACGCGTTTTGCTGAAAGTTTGTCAGCGTCGCCAGGCTTGATGGCGGATTTGTCTGAGCGTGGTGATTTTTGTGTGCGTCGTCACTCGATTGCGGCATTGTTTTATTTTCCTTATTGCCTGCTTCGCTATGGGGCGATGTTGTTAAGTCAAGCGCCCACGCTGGAGCGCTTATTCCTAAAACTAATGTTCCTATTCCCAACGCCTTTTCCAACGCCTTTCGTAGTGCCCGCAGGCTGATTGTGCTAAGAAGTGTTTTAGGCTGCGTCTTCATCTTTAAAGCTTCACAAATGGCTATTGCACTTTTTTTAACGGTTTTCATGATCATCACCTAGGTTCCTTGCGCTGATATTCGTCATATCTGTACAAATCTATTTGTTGCGAGCTTCTAAGTTACACGTTTGACCGCTTTTTGTTCAAGAGTGCTCTTTGATTAAATCGCGTTCTGTTTGACGTCTTTTAATCGCTGCCTTTGGTTTGTATTTACAGCTAAGCCAAATTGAGAAAGGAACACCTATTAAGCTTGGCAATACCCAGCTGGCAATTTGCAGTGAGGGAATGCCTTCAAACAGTGTGCGACCACCAAAAGCAAAGAATGCAGTATAAGCACCAATACCAGAGCCAATAATGTGACCAATGTGCTCGGTAACCCATTTTCCAGCAACCATGTCTTTTTGAAACACGTAGCGCAAAATGCCAATGGCATTAAAGAGGGCGATAGGCGCGAATATGCAAGTAAGGGTAATACCGTACGTTATGCCTTGATATAGCGCAATTGAAGCCACAACTAGCAGCGTTACGGGCAGCCACAAATAGCTTACAGTGCGCAGTTTACTAAGGTGTTTTTTTACTTCTAAGACCGCCACCGAGTGTCTGACATTATTCCAAACTAAGAAGCTAAGCATTAATAAGAAGGTATATTGACCTCGAAGGAACGCGGTGAAGTGCTCAGCAGATTCGAAACCTTCTGGAATGGTTGGGTAAATAACGAGTGGGTTGATTAACGCCATTGAAGAACTAATAACACCACTAATCGAAGTGAACAGCATGGCTTTAATGTAGTAGTCGCCATATTGTCTGTGTATTTTACCGCCTTTTTTAGTGAGGGTGGGTACCCAAAAAAGTAACAAAGACAAAGCGCCGGCTACGATGTGAAACGCCACAATTAAACCGTGAATTGATTGCATCTTGTTTTCCTTAAGCCATAAAAATGAATGTGGAGCTAGTTTGATGCTTCTGCTTTTTTTGCATAAGTGCCAAAGGTCATTAAATAAAAAGTGACTTTTGGCCTATGCATAGTGGTAACTTTTTTGTCACAGTAGAGGGAACGAGAATAACAGTGATAAAGGTAGTAAAAAGCGAATGAAGGTTTCTGAACCAGATTCCTCGCCAGCAAATTGGTTGGCAACAATGGATATAGAGCGTGCATCAGCATGCATAACATGGATGTTTGTTAGTGGTTCTGCACTTTACTTCCTATCGAATCACTACACGTTTATGCATTGGCGCACGCTAACGGCAGCAATCATCTTCATAGCGCTAGCGGTAAGCTTTGTAATTGTGAGTCGACACGAGCACGACCTGCCAACATGGCGCATGCCCACGCTATGTGTCATGTACTTACTAGCACTTGCCAGCCAGCTGGTGGTTCCCTATGTATACCTTGCTATTTTTGTTGTCATTTGGTCAGCAATGCTGCCGTACTACTTATCGTGGAAGACGTGTATTGCGCTGTCTATTCCTTTGGCGTTTCCCACCGTGTTCATTCAATCATGGGTTTGGCACGAGAATCAGGCACTACTAACAGGCGCTTTGTTTTGGACGTTTAACTTGTTCGCTATGATCATGTCGAACACCGCCATTAAAGAAGCGAAAGCGCGGGAAGAGGCCGATGCGTTAAATCGTCAATTGCTGAGTACTCAGCAATTGATGAAGCAAGCCTTAACCCAAGACGAGCGCCTTCGAATTGCGAGAAATATTCACGATGTATTGGGGCACCACTTAACGGCGCTTACTATTAACTTACAAGTAGCCTCGCGTAAGGCTGGCTTGCTGAATGACAGTGAATCGCAGGGCATTAAACAACACGTTGACAGGTCGCACGGTATCGCCAAATTGTTGCTTTCTGATGTGCGAGAAGCCATTTCCGATATACGAGAGAACGCCGCTATTGATTTTAATTTAGCAGTAAATGCACTTATTAAAGACTTGCCAAGGCCACATGTGGATTTACATATCGATAAAAACTTGTCATTAACCAACGTTCGCATTGCTGACTGTTTGTTGCGAAGTATGCAAGAAGCGCTGACTAATGTGATTCGCCATACGCAATCACCGTACTTTTTGATGGTGCTAGCGCAGCGAGAAGGGAAGTATTACCTGCTGCTGCAAGATAGTAATGTTCGCCAGAACGAGGGAGCGAATAAATCATTGCACCACATCATAGAACACGCCAAAGTACAGCAAACTAACGTCGATAGCTCAAACCCTGTTGTTGCGGGAAATGGCCTTCAAGGAATGACAGAACGTGTGAACGAGTTGAATGGAACAATTCATTGGCAGAGAAGTGCCGAGGGGTTTTGTATTGAAATTGAAATTCCGGAGGGCGAATGAAAACACGCCTCATTTTAGTTGAAGATCAAATGCTGGTGCGCGAAGGCATAAAATCGCTTCTTAGCTTAGACGATGGCTTAGAAGTGATTGGTGAGTATGAAAACGGGCAGCAGCTGATAGACAGCGAAAAAGCAGCAAGTTGCGATGTGATATTGATGGATATACGCATGCCCATATTGTCTGGCATAGATACGCTGCACGCACTAAGTGAAAAGGGCATTAATACGCCAGTGCTAATGTTAACTACCTTCGATGATCACGAACTCGTAAACAGCGCCATGCGTGCTGGTGCAAAAGGCTACTTGCTTAAAGATGTGTCGCTAGAAACCTTGGTAGAAACCATTGCGCAAATTAAAAGCGGTAAAACGCTTATTCAACCAGCGGTAACCCAAAAAGTGCTTCAAGGCTTGCAGGGCTTAAACGTTGAGTTTGAATCATTTGAAAACCCAGAGCCGCTTACCGAAAAAGAAGTCGATATTCTTCGCTTAATTGCAGCGGGTTACAGCAATAAAGAAATTGCCGATGCCATGTTTAAATCAACGGGCACCATTAAAAACCAAGTTTCGTCAGTAATGGCAAAGCTTGGTGTGAGAGACAGAACCAGAGCGGTACTGAAAGCCTTGGAGCAGGGCGTAATCTAGTCTAAACCAATAAAAAAGGAGAAGCATGGCTTCTCCTTATTCTTCTTATTGATACTTTTTGTTACCTGTCCATATGAACAACAGAGCGAATGCTTTCACCCTTGTGCATTAAATCAAATGCGTTGTTAATGTCGTTTAGCCCCATGGTGTGAGTAATAAACTCTTGAAGACCAAAGTCACCGTTAAGGTACTGTTCGACAATGCCTGGAAGTTCTGAGCGACCTTTCACGCCACCAAATGCCGAGCCGCGCCATACACGACCAGTTACTAGTTGGAATGGACGCGTTGAGATCTCCTGACCTGCACCTGCTACACCGATAATTACCGATTCGCCCCATCCTTTGTGGCAGCATTCAAGGGCAGAACGCATAACGTTCACGTTACCAATGCATTCAAATGAGTAGTCGACACCGCCATCAGTCATTTCAACAATGACTTCTTGAATTGGCTTGTCAAAATTCTGAGGGTTAACAACGTCGGTTGCACCAAGCTGCTTTGCTAGGTCGAACTTGCTTTCATTAATGTCGATACCGATTATGCGACCAGCACCTGCCATTCGCGCACCAATAATGGCAGATAATCCAATGCCGCCTAAACCGAAAATGGCAACCGTATCGCCTTCTTGTACTTTTGCCGTTTTAAGTACTGCGCCCATACCTGTAGTTACACCACAACCAAGTAAGCACACTTCTTCTAGCGGCGCCGATTTATTTACTTTTGCTAGAGAGATTTCGGGCAGTACCGTGTACTCAGAGAACGTTGAGCAACCCATGTAATGATAAATTGGCTCACCGTCTTTAGAAAAACGGCTTGTGCCGTCTGGCATAAGGCCTTTGCCTTGAGTTTCGCGAACCGCTTGGCAAAGGTTAGTCTTTCCTGATTTACAAAACTTACACTCGCCACACTCTGCGGTATAAAGCGGGATCACGTGGTCGCCAACCTCTACGCTGGTCACCCCTTCACCCACCATTTCCACAATGCCGCCACCTTCATGACCTAAAATGGAAGGGAAGACGCCTTCTGGATCGTCACCTGACATGGTAAAGGCATCGGTGTGGCACACGCCCGTTGCCACAATACGAACCAACACTTCGCCTTTTTTAGGAAGCTCTACATCAACTTCTTCCATCTTCAGCGGCTCACCCGGGCCCCACGCAACTGCCGCTTTCGACTTAATGTGCGTTTGACCTTCTTGCAACGAATCTTTAAATGACGCCATGAAATGACTCCTTAATCACAATAACGATGATGTTTTATAAGCCAAAGTATAGGAGACGGATTACCAATGATAAATACGATTTTAGTAAATCACTTTTGCATATTTGTAATAATTGTGGAGAGTATTTAAGATAATCTCCTGACACAGTACGGTTTCGACAATAAGTGACAAGGTCAAAAGTAGCGCTTATGAAATATTTAGAGGGTATTGCAGAATTTTGTGCTGTGGCTGAGGTGGGAAATTTCACAGGGGCCGCCAACAAACTCGATACATCAGTGGCGCAAGTAAGCCGGAAAGTGGTGTCGCTAGAAAAACAGTTAGGCGTAAAGTTGCTGCAACGTACCACGCGCAGTGTATCGCTTACGGAAGCGGGCAGTTTGTATTTTCAACAAACGTTACCCGCGTTAAAAGCATTGGAAGATGCACAGCTTTCAGTCAGCGCATTACAAGACTCACCACAAGGGCTAATTAAGCTTACCGCGCCTGTGGCTTTTGGTGAGGCCTTTATTGCACCGCTGCTTAATACCTTTATGCAAAAGTATTCAGGTATAAGCGTACAGTGCACATTTTCTAATGAAAAGCTCGATATTGTAGAGCTTGGGCTCGATCTTGCCATTCGCATAGGAAAGCTGGAAGACTCAACGCTTGTGGCCAAAAAGCTGGCGACACGTCATTTATATGTGTGTGGCAGCAAACAATACCTTCAAGAACAAGGCGAGCCAGAAAGCCTAGAAGATTTAAAACATCAATCGCTGCTTGTTGGCTCTAAGCCCAATTGGCGCTTTTCAGTAAATAATAAAATTCAAACTATTCCAGTGCAGGGGCGCGTTCGTTATAACAGTGGCAATGCATTGTGTAACGCTGCCATCGCAGGTTTAGGTTTGACCCAACTGCCCGGTTTCTATGTGCGCGAAGCGTTGTCGACAGGCGAGCTTGTTGAAGTATTGCCTCAATTTAAAGACAAGCAAGAGGCAATATGGGCGGTGTTTCCGTCAAATCGTAATGTAGCCCCTAAAATAAGGCTTCTGGTAGATTTTCTAGCACAACACATTGTTTCTGATAGCTAACGCCAACTTACCAATGTTAGTGATCGAAATTGTGGTTTGGCATTTAAACAACTTGTAATGAAATCAAACTACAGGTGATTTGGTGCATAGCGATGAAGGTCGAATTACAGTGCGTGGCGCCCGCGTACACAATCTAAAGAATATCAATGTTGATATACCACGCAACGAGGTTGTGGTTTTTACTGGCGTTTCGGGCTCGGGTAAGTCCTCTTTGGCTTTTGGCACCTTGTACGCAGAAGCACAGCACCGCTACCTAGACTCTATTTCTCCCTACGCACGACGGTTAATTGAACAAGTTGAAATGCCAGACGTTGATGCCATTGAAGGGCTGCCCCCTGCAGTTGGTTTACATCAACGTCGTGGCGCACCTTCAATGCGTTCAACGGTAGGAAGTATAACCACGCTCTCGAACAGCTTACGTATGCTGTACTCGCGAGCGGGCGACTACGGCGCAGGCCAATCAATTATTTATGCGGATGGTTTCTCGCCAAATACGCCAGAGGGAGCGTGCGAGCAATGTGACGGAATAGGAAAAATTTTCGACACACAAGAAAGGCTTTTAGTACCTGATAACAAATTATCGATAAGAGAAGGCGCTGTTGCAGCCTGGCCGGGAGCGTGGCAGGGCAAAAATTTGGTGCGTGTTTTATTGTCTCTTGATATTGATGTTGATATTCCATGGCGTGATTTGCCTAAGAAAACAAAAGATTGGATTTTATACACGGATGAAACGCCCCAAGTGCCTGTTTACAGGAATTACAATCTTGAGCAAACTCGCAAGGCATTAAAAGAAAACGAACCCGCTAGCTACAAGGGAAAGTTTATAAGTGCTAAGCGCCATGTTTTAGATACTTTCAAATCTACTCAAAAAGAAAAGGTAAAGCAGCGAATAGCACGTTTTCTATCAGTGACTTTGTGCCCACAATGTGGTGGTAAAAAGCTAAAGAGAAAGGCGCTAAATGTCACTATAGACGGACTGGATATCATTGATTTTTCTCGGCTTCCTTTACATGAAGTCGAGAAGAAATTGCGACAGCTACAAGCGTCTGTGGCCGAGCATTCTACAGAACGTGCACAAGTCATAAAGAGTATTTCAAACGACGTTCTAGATAGGATAAAACCAATTCTTGCATTGGGTCTGCATTACCTTTCACTAGATAGAAGCACTACAACCATTTCGGTAGGTGAGCTTCAGCGTTTACGGTTGGCAACCCAGCTTAAGTCCAACTTGTTTGGTGTTGTCTTTGTTATGGATGAACCCTCATCTGGGCTTCACCCTCGTGATGTTGAGTCGTTGGTTCAGGCCCTTCATGAAATTACAGAGGCGGGGAATTCGCTTTTAGTGGTTGAGCATAACCCTTTTGTCATTAATGGCGCGAGTTGGGTAGTAGATGTTGGTCCTAAAGCGGGGAGAAATGGTGGGCAGCTTATGTTCAATGGCCCTGTGAATGAGCTTGTTAACGCAGAAAACTCGCCAACAGCTGAATTTGTTTTCCAAAATAAGTCGTTAATTTCTCGAGAAAAGCGTTTGTCGTCACGTACGTTGAGCTTGAAAAACATGACAAGAAATAACGTAAAAAGCGTTGATTTAGCGATACCACTTGGCGTGATGACAGTCGTAACCGGGGTTTCAGGTTCTGGGAAATCTAGTTTGATAAGCCAAGCGCTTGTCGATTTAGTAAAAGAAGAACTAGGCGGTGGTAAGGGGCACTCTAAAGAGAATGTAAGCGAAACATCATTACTTGATGCTGAAACGGATAGTGGCTCGCAAACGGGTTACATCGATGAAGGATTAGAGCAGATAAGTCGTATTGTGGTTGTCGACCAATCTCCTATTGGCAGAACACCGCGCTCGACACTGGCAACGTATACGGGGCTCTTCGACCAAATTAGAACAATTTTTGCGTCTACCGATAAAGCTAAAGCCCAAGGTTACGATGCGGGCCACTTTTCTTTTAACGTAACTAAAGGTCGCTGTTCCAACTGCGAAGGGTTAGGCGTAGTATCGGTAGAATTGTTATTTATGCCGAGCGTGTATTCACCGTGCTCGGTATGCAATGGAAAGCGATATAACGATGATGTATTGGCTGTTCATTACGAACAACATTCAATAGCTGACGTTTTGTCGCTTACTGTGGAAGACGCTCAGCAGGTCTTTAAAGACCACAAGGTGATAATGCGCGGGCTTGAAACATTGATCAAAGTAGGACTTGGCTATCTTACTTTGGGGCAAAGCGCTACTGAGGTATCCGGTGGAGAAGCGCAGCGAATTAAGCTGGCTTCAGAGCTAAAGCGTGCACAAAATGGTAACACTTTATATGTACTGGACGAGCCCACCACGGGCTTGCACCTTGCAGACACCTCGCTACTTATGAAGCATTTAAGTGCGCTGGTAGATAGCGGTAACACAGTACTAATGGTTGAGCATAATATGCAAGTGGCCGCTTTATGCGATCACATCATTGATCTTGGGCCTGGTGCCGGTGAAGACGGTGGCCAGATAGTCGCTCAGGGCACACCAGAAGAGGTAGCGAAGCATAAGAAAAGTGCAACCGCTCCTTTTTTAAAGCAAGCGTTGCAACGCGCCTAAAAAAGTGAACGAAGACCAGAAGCGCCTTAAAGTGCTAAAAGCAGAAGAGTGCGCAGTTAAAATAGAGCTAATTTCATTTCACCTCTCAAGTTTGTACCTTAAAAAGAAATATTTTCTAAAGAGTGTTTCATATATTGCAATACAGTGTAGTGAAAACTGCGGTTGACATATAGACGTCTATACGGCAAATTGCTTGTATGAAAAAGATTCTACTTATCGGCACCACCATGATGTTAATTACCACCTTAAATAGGGCGGTCGGTGGCTAGTGCAAGTAAGCAAAAGACAACGAAAGCCCGCCTAACAAAGAGCGGGCTTTTTTTTACTCACGTTTTAGCAGGCGTAACCTTAAGGAGCAGCATATGAAAGTCTTAAAGTTTGGGGGTTCTTCTTTAGCCGATGCACCGCGATACATGCGCGTAATGGAAATAAGCACGGCAACCCACCAAACCGAAGGTGCTGCGGTTGTGCTCTCTGCCCCAAAGGGGGTAACGAACGCGCTTTCACTTCTATGTGAACAAGCAGCCGCGGGTGAAGATTTCCAGCCATTATTCAACAAGTTGAACGACACGGTTACCGGCATTGCTAATGAGCTAAATGAAAAGCTCGACGGATTTGCCCACGCCAGCGTGGTAGATTTCATCGATAGCCACTTATCGGTATTAAAACAACACCTTCAAGGTATAAAGCTACTAGGCGTTGCACCTGATAATGTTGCTGCTGGCATTCTAAGTATCGGTGAGTACATTTCAGTTACGCTTTTCAGCGCAATGTTATCTGCTAAAGGTATTGCCAATAGGGTTATCGACCCCGTTAAATATGTACTAGCCGAAGGTGACTATTTAGACAGCATTGCCGACGTGTCGTTAAGTAAGGCGCGTTTTTCTGATGTACCAAGCGATGGCAGCGAGTTTCTTGTTATGCCTGGTTTCGTTGCTGCAAATGAAGCGGGCGAGAAAGTAACCCTAGGACGCAACGGCTCAGACTATTCAGCGGCAATTCTAGCGGCGTGTATAGACGCAAGCTGTTGCGAAATATGGACAGACGTAGACGGTGTTTATAACGCCGACCCGAACCAAGTTGAAGGAGCTGTGCTACTTGATAAGCTAACTTATCAAGAAGCGATGGAACTGTCGTACTTTGGTGCGAAAGTGCTGCATCCTAAAACCATTGGCCCCATTGCTCAGCACCACATTCCTTGTTTAATCAGAAACACACTTAATCCAGCAGCGCCGGGTACGCTAATTAGCAATGAAAAAAGCGAAGTTTGGACGTCGGTTAAAGGTATTTCACAGCTTGATAATGTAACGATGTTTAACGTTGCAGGCCCGGGTCTTAAAGGCATGGTTGGCATGGCAAGCCGTGTGTTTGAGGTTATGTCGAACGCCAACATCTCTATCAGCCTTATCACACAGTCTTCTTCTGAATACTCAATTAGTTTCTGTATACAAAGTAAAGATGCTAGCCGTGCGCTAACGCTACTTGAAGATGCTTTCGCGCTAGAGCTACAAAACCAGCTGCTTGACCCTATTGAAGTGCGTAACGATTTAGCCATTGTGACCTTGGTGGGTGACGGTATGCGTCAAACCAAAGGTTTGGCGGCGCGTTTCTTCAACTCGTTAGCACAAGCGCGCGTTAATAATGTGGCAATTGCTCAGGGGTCTTCAGAGCGTTCTATTTCCACCGTTATTGAAAGCAAGCGTGCTAAGAAAGCGGTAAAGGTTATTCATCAGAATTTTTTCTCTGACCGCCATACCATTGATGTATTCCTAGTAGGGTGTGGCAATGTGGGCACTGAACTGCTAGGTCAAATTGAAAAGCAACAGCCAGCCTTGCTTAAGCGCAATGTACAGCTGCGAGTTTACGGTGTTGCAAATAGCAGAAAGCTACTTCTTAACAGCCAAGGCATTGACCTAGCTGGCGACTGGAAGGCTGCACTTGAATCTGCAAGTGAAGGCCTAAGTGTTGAACGCTTGCATCAGTTTGCGAACGACAACAGTTTAGTAAACCCTGTTATTGTTGACTGCACCAGCCACGAAGCCATTGCCGAGCAATATGTAGACATGATGGAAAGCGGTTTTCACGTGGTAACGCCAAATAAAAAGGCGAATACCAGCGCCATGTCTTACTACCGTAAGCTTCGTAAGACAGCGCAAACCACTAACCGTCAGTACCTTTATGAGACTACTGTTGGGGCAGGTCTTCCGGTTATCGATAATTTGCAAAAGCTATTTAGTGCAGGCGATGTTCTGCATCGCTTTGAAGGTATATTGTCTGGCAGTTTGTCTTATGTATTTGGAAAACTTGAAGAGGGCATGAGCCTGTCGCAAGCTACACAAACAGCAAAAGACAACGGTTTTACCGAGCCAGATCCACGCGATGATTTAAACGGCATGGACGTGGCACGTAAACTCCTTATTATGGCCCGTGAAGCAGACTTAGCGCTTGAGCTATCAGATATTGAAATAGAGTCAGTATTGCCTGAAGGGTTTGCTGAAGACTGTTCGATAGATGAATTTATGCAGCAGCTGCCTGAACTTGACGCATCTTTTAGTGAAAAAGTAGAAATGGCTAAAGCAGAAGGCAAAGTACTTCGCTATATTGGCAGTATTGAAGACGGCAAGTGCAAGGTAAGTGTTCAAGCCGTGCCAGCAAGCAACCCGCTTTCACAGGTAAAAGACGGTGAAAATGCGTTGGCTATAAACAGTGATTACTACAGCCCCATTCCTTATGTGATTAGAGGCTACGGCGCTGGCGGTACGGTAACAGCAGCAGGTGTGTTTGCAGATATACTGCGAACCATGCCGTGGAAACAAATGGCCCACTAAGAGGCGCTTAAGCAGTCATTCTATGGCTACACAACTGGCTTACATATAAGCTGGGGTGTAAGAAGTAAGAGAAATATTATGAAAGCATTGAAGGCCTTTGCGCCGGCATCAATTGGAAATGTAAGTTTGGGGTTTGACGTTTTAGGTGCAGCGTTAGCGCCTGTTGATGGCACCAAGCTAGGTGATGAAGTTGAAATTAAGCAGGCTGACTCATTCTCGCTAGACACCGTGGGCCGTTTCGCTCATAAGCTTCCAGGCGATGCAGATAGCAACATTGTGACCCAATGCTATCACTATTTTTGCAAACAATTGGAGAAGACAGGAAAGCCTGTTTCTCCCGTTGCGCTTACACTACATAAAAACCTCCCCATCGGCAGTGGCTTGGGCTCAAGCGCAAGTTCAATTGTAGCGGCATTTGCAGCGCTCAATGCTTATTTCGACAATCCGTTTGATGAAGATACGCTGCTTATTATGATGGGAGAACTTGAAGGTCAAATAAGCGGCAGCATACATTATGACAATGTTGCACCTTGTTATTTAGGTGGTATGACATTAATGACGGGAAGCGATGCGCCCGTGACCTTGTCATTGCCGCTTAACGATGACTGGTACTACGCCGTTTGCTATTCGGGGATTAGTGTATCTACCGCAGCTGCACGCGACATATTGCCTAAACAGGTAGATATGGCGACGGCGCTTACCTTTGGTCGACAGTTGGGCGTGTTTGTTCATGCTTTACACGCAGGTAATTTTGACTTGGCGGCGTCGGTAATGAACGATGTTATTGCCGAACCTTACCGAAAATCGCTATTGCCTGGCTTTGATGAAGCGCGCGCATTCAGTGAAAAAGCAGGCGCACTCGCCTTTGGTATTTCAGGTTCAGGGCCTACAGTATTTGCGGTGTGCCCGAGCCAAGCACAAGCAGAGCAAGTCGCAACATATTTAACACAGAACTACATTCAAAATGAAGATGGCTTTAGCCATGTGTGCCAAATACCGCGTAAGGGCACAATAGTTTCTTAAAAGATAATAAGGGCAGCGAATTCGCCCAGTAAAAAAGGTAACAGCAAGTGGAATTGGTAAATTTAAAAGATTCATCGGACACAGCAAGTTTTTCTGAAGCCGTAAAGCGTGGCTTAGGTAAAAACCAAGGGCTTTACTTTCCTGAACACATTCCTACGCTAAATAATATTAACGAATTGCTAGAAAAACCGTTTGTAGAACGCAGCATTGACGTGCTTCGCGCGCTTATTGGTGATGAGCTAAATAATGGCGAGCTAGAAGAGATTGTTCAAACTGCCTTTGCGTTTGGTGCACCGGTTGAGCAGGTTAACGACAAGGTATATAGCCTAGAGCTTTTTCATGGCCCAACGCTGGCATTTAAAGACTTTGGTGGTCGTTTTATGGCGCAAACGCTTTCGCGCATTAGCGAAGGTAAGCCAGTAACCATTTTAACCGCGACTTCAGGTGATACGGGCGCAGCGGTTGCACACGCTTTCCACGGAATTGACAACATCAACGTGGTTATTTTATTTCCAAAAGGCAAAATTAGTGCGCTACAGGAAAAGCTATTTACTACGCTAGGCGGCAACATCCATACGGTAGCAGTAGAGTCTGATTTTGATGCGTGCCAATCGCTAGTTAAAACTGCGTTCGACGATCCAGACGTTCGCGAGGGCCTGCATCTTAATTCAGCCAACTCGATTAATATCAGCCGATTGTTAGCGCAGGTTTGCTATTACTTTGAAGCTGTAAGCCAATTGCCGAAAGAGAAACGCGATCAGCTTGTTATTTCAGTGCCTAGCGGTAATTTTGGCAACTTAACTGCAGGCATGATAGCCAAAGCACTCGGCCTGCCTATTAAGCGTTTTATTGCGGCTACCAACTTAAATGACACCGTACCTCGTTATCTTAAAACAGGCGAATGGAACCCTAAAGCGACCGTTGCAACCATGTCTAACGCTATGGATGTGAGCCAGCCAAATAACTGGCCACGTATAGAGGCGCTTATTGAGCGTGGCTACATCGACAAAGCGTGTTTAAAAGGTGAAATGGTAGACGAAGAATACACTCAGCTTGCCATGCGTCAGTTAGCTCAGCAGGGCTACACCAGTGAGCCACATGCCGCCATTGCCTATCGTGCGGTGAGTCACGACTTAGAAGAGGGCGAAATCGGTTTGTTCTTGGGCACGGCTCACCCGGCTAAATTCAGAGAAACCGTAGAAAATGTATTAGGTAACCCAATAAGCTTACCAAAAGCCTTGGCTGATGTAGCGGGCGAAGACAGCCTAGCGGTAGATTTACCAGCATCTTACGATGCACTTAAACAACACATGATGGAATTACTTAAGTAATGCCGTTATCAAGCTTAACGTGGAAAAGCGCGCTTAGTGATGAAAAGCAAAAAGACTATTTTGTTGAGTTGCTTGAGCGCGTGAGTCAGGCTCGCGAAGCGGGTAGTGTTGTTTATCCGCCTCAGCCAGACGTGTTTAACGCACTTAAATACACGCCCCTAGATCAGGTTAAAGTGGTGCTGCTTGGACAAGACCCATACCACGGGCCTAATCAAGCTCACGGCTTATGCTTCTCTGTAAAAGAAGGGGTGAAAACGCCACCTTCGCTTAAGAACATGTACAAAGAGTTAACTAGCGATATTGAGGGTTTTAACGAGCCAAACCACGGTACACTTACCTCGTGGGCTGAACAAGGCGTTTTATTGCTTAATACTGTGCTTACTGTAGAGCAGGGGAAAGCGCATAGCCACGCTAAGTGGGGGTGGGAAACCTTCACCGACAAAGTTATCGATGTGATAAATGAGCACTGTCACAACGTTGTGTTTCTTTTGTGGGGTAGCCATGCACAAAAGAAAGGTAAGCACATTGACCGTGAAAAACACAAAGTCTTGCATGCGCCACACCCATCGCCGCTGTCAGCGCATCGAGGCTTTTTAGGTTGTAAACACTTCAGCCAAACTAATGAATACCTAGTTGAGAAGGGTAAAACCCCGATCAACTGGCAGGTATAAAGTTAGCTATACAACAAGCATAATTGTTACGTTTAGCTATTAGGGCGCGACCTGTGCGTGCACAGATCTCACCAAAAAAAGCTAACAAACATTCATCATGCTTGCACGTGAAGCATTTACCGCACGCTAGAAAGTAAAAAGGCCGCCTGTGTAACAGGCGGCCTTTCTTTTATCTTTCCAGTGTTTCTAGCTCGTACTCGAAACCACAATCGAGTTCAGCAAGTTCTTTTTCTAATTTGTAGCGATCTTGTAGCGCTTCGATTTCTCTCCACTTACGTTTTTTGCTTTTGGTTTTTGCTGGGCTTGCTTCGATGTCTAACATGGCAAATAGATCTGATTTATCCACTGGGATCTCCTTTTTATACCACTACAACTAATACAGAGTTTTTGTTTTTAATTCCCTCTGTACAATTTTGTATCACAGCCGCCACTAAAATAAAATACTTAAATTTACCTTTTATTAACAAATTGTGACGATATGATGACAACGGTAAGGAAATGTCCAGTGTGTTTAAAGCGTAAACAATATCTGTATATCATTGATCCTATTTGTATTATTAGTGATCAATTGAACAGTGCTACGGTTATCAAAAGTGTCTGTCGTATAGTTGATGAATACCGCAACAAAAAACGGCCAGCTTTTACGAAAAGCTGGCCGTTCAGTTTGTTATTTGCACCAAGTGGGTGATTTTAAATCACCTCGCATTCCTTATTTTGGTGCATTCGCTGCTCTGAATTTGGCAATCAATTGCTGTGTTGAAGCGTCGAAGCTGTCTTTGTTAGCTTCACCTTGAATGCCTGCAAGTGCTTGGTTTCCTAGTACTTTACCTAACTCTACGCCCCATTGGTCGAATGAGTTTAGGTTCCAGATAACACCCTGAACGAATACCTTATGCTCATACATTGCAACCAACGCGCCAAGAGTTTTCGGCGTAAGGCTATCGAACAAGAAAGTATTGCTTGGCTTGTTACCCGGCATGGTTTTGTGAGCGGCTAAACGCTTGCGTTCTGCATCGTCTAGGCCTTTACCGTCAAGGTCTGCATAACACTCTTCAAAGGTTTTCCCCTGCATCAATGCCTGCGTTTGACCAAAGCAATTAGACGCTAACATAGCGTGATGCGTATCGTCTTGATTCGGTACATTTAACGGTAGCATGAAATCAGCAGGGATAACGCCAGAACCTTGGTGAATAAGCTGGTGGAAGCTGTGTTGACCGTTTGTACCTTCACTGCCCCAAATAATTGGGCCAGTAGGATAGTCAACGTTTTCACCTTCTTGGGTTACTTCTTTACCATTACTTTCCATGTCTAGCTGCTGTACGTAGGCAGGCAAACCGCGAAGGTAGTGGTAGTAAGGCAGCAGCACATGAGACTGTGCATCGAAGAAGTTTCTGTACCAAACGCCTAAAAGCGCAAGCAATACAGGCATGTTTTCTTCAAGTGGTGCGGTTGTGAAATGGGTATCCATTTCAAATGCACCTTCAAGCAAGCCTTTAAAGTTTTCAAAGCCTAGGGCCAGTGAAATTGGCAGCCCAATAGCAGACCACAGTGAATATCGACCGCCTACCCAATCCCACATTGGGAAGATGTTGTCGGCGCTAATACCAAATTCAGTGGCTGCTTTTACGTTTGAAGACACCGCAACGAAGTGCTTGGCAATATCATCTTGCGTGCCGCCAGACTTTAAGAACCACTCTTTAGCCGTTAGCGTATTTTGAAGCGTTTCCTGAGTAGAAAATGACTTCGACGACATAACCACGAGAGTTTCTTCAAAATCAACGCCAGACAGCACATCGTGAATGTGACAACCGTCTACGTTGGCAACAAAATGTACTTTAACGGCATCAACGGTATGTGGCTTAAGCGCCTCGGTCATAATTTTAGGGCCAAGGAACGAGCCACCAATTCCGATAGCCACAATGTGTTTGATAGGCTTGCCAGTATAGCCTTTGTGTTCACCGCTGTGAACTGAAGCGGTGAAGGCTTCAATTTTATCTAGCGTAGCGTGAACCTCTGGCATTACGTCTTTGCCATCTACCATCACTTGGCGGTCTGAAAAGTTGCGAAGTGCGGTGTGAAGCACTGCGCGCCCCTCTGTCGAGTTAATGGGCTCGCCAGAAAACATGGCGTCGCGAACGGTTTCTAGTTTGCACGCACGGGCAAGGTCGAAAAGGCTTTTAAGGGCGTCTTCGTTTACGCGGTTTTTCGAGTAATCTAAAAAAATACCACACGCTTCAAGCTTCATGTTTTCCGCGCGATTTGCATCTTGTGCAAACCACTCGCGCATGTGCGCTTGTTTAACCGATGCGGCCAGCTCAGACAGCTTTTTCCATTCTGGAAGAGACGTTAAAACACTCATGGTTGTAATTGCCTTTATGCGCTAAGTTTTTCGCGAAGCAGGGTTTCAAGTTTCACTTGGTCTGCAGCGAAGTTGCGAATACCTTCAGAAAGTTTTTCAGTCGCCATTGCATCTTCGTTCATTGCCCAGCGGAATTCGTTTTCAGTTAAACGAGCACCTGGCGTTTTTGTTGCGCCGTTGTCTTTTAGTTTAACTTCTAGGTCACCAGGCTCGTTGGCAAGTTCTTCTAATAGCGCAGGGCTAATAGTTAGGCGATCACAGCCTGCTAGCGCCTGAATTTCGCCAATGTTGCGGAAGCTTGCGCCCATAACTACCGTGTTATAGCCGTGCTCTTTGTAGAAGTTGTAAATTTTAGTGACTGATACAACGCCTGGATCTTCATCAGGGGCATAAGACTCAGTGCCAGTTGCTTTTTTGTACCAATCTAGAATGCGACCCACGAAAGGAGAAATTAGGTAAACGCCAGCTTCAGCACATGCTTGGGCTTGGGCGAAACTAAATAGCAAGGTAAGGTTACACTGAATACCTTTCTTCTCTAGTGCTTCCGCTGCCTGAATGCCTTCCCATGTTGAAGCAATTTTTATAAGAATGCGTGACTTATCAATGCCAGCATCTTCGTACAGTTGCACTAAACGTTCTGCTTTTTCAATAGTTGCTGCTGTGTCGAACGATAGGCGTGCATCTACTTCGGTAGAAATGCGACCAGGGATAGTCGCTGAAATTTCTTTACCAATTGCCACTGCAAGTTTGTCGGCTGCATCGGTAAGTTGCTGTTCAGCGTCGTTAGACTGAAGCTTTGCCCACGCAACAGCATCATCAATTAGGCTAGCGTATTGAGGAAGACCAGCTGCTTTTAAAAGTAACGAAGGGTTAGTAGTGGCATCAACTGGCTGATACTTTTTAATGGCATCGATGTCGCCCGTATCGGCAACTACGGTAGTGATATCACGTAATGAAGCTAACTGATTGCTCATAATTCTCTCTGTTCTTTATCAAAATAAGTTTGTACAACTCGCTGAAAGAGCCAGTTGAATAAAACGATTCGCTTGCGCGTATATTGAGTTGAGCGCCTACGGTTGAGTTCTTTGCTTTTTCACTATTTCAAAAGAAATGAGCAAAGAAAAATACAGCGCTTTGGTTATTCAGACACACCTTTGAAGGGGGCATCGGAATATTTGTTTGAATAATTATTTGTAACCCTATTTATATCAAACCCGTGTGACAATTCATACATAGAATAATGACAAAATGGCTAATCGGATTTCTCTGTTAAGCCAATTTGCGTCTTTCTTATGCCATTTTGCTTTTTAAAGCGTATCAGGTGGTACAATAAGCGCGTGAAACCTAAGGAGTCGAAATGTTAGTTGTAGTATCCCCAGCAAAAAATTTAGATTTTGAAAGCGAAATTCCAGTTAATCAGTTCACCCAGCCAGAAATGCTAGAAGATACTGAAAAGCTAATGGAAGTGTGCCGAACTTTATCGCCGGCTGACCTTTCATCGTTAATGAAAATCAGCGATAAATTAGCCACACTTAACGCTAACCGCTTTGCTGAGTTTTCAACGCCGTTTACTACAGATAACGCTCGCCAAGCTATGTACACCTTTAACGGCGACGTATACACAGGGCTTGATGCTTATTCGCTTGATACCGACACGGTAGAATACGCTCAAAAACACCTACGTATTTTATCTGGCCTTTATGGTTTGCTTCGTCCGCTCGATTTAATGCAAGCTTATCGCTTAGAAATGGGGACAAAACTGGCTAATCCCAAGGGCAAAGACTTGTACGCGTTTTGGGACGACCGCATTACTTACGTGCTTAATAAGGCGCTAGAGGCGCAAGGCGATAATGTGTTGATAAACCTTGCTTCTAACGAATACTTTAAGGCAGTGAAGAAAAAGTCGCTAGACGGCATGATCATCACACCAACTTTTAAAGATTGTAAAAACGGCCAGTACAAAATAATCAGCTTTTTTGCAAAGAAAGCGCGCGGGCTTATGGCACGCTACATTCTTGAAAATCGCGTAGAAGACGTGGAAGGGTTGAAAAACTTTGATGTAGATGGCTATCAATTTAGCGAAGAGCAAAGCTCCTCAACTGAACTTGTGTTTCTTCGCAATCAGGAAAGCTAAGAGAAAGCCCAGTAACAAGGCAAGTCGATACGGATAATTGGGTCTAAGGATTTGGGTTAGGCAAATAAAGTGCTATATTTGCTGTGTTTTTATACAGGTGTGGCGCTTTTTTATGAGAAAGAAATTTTTCCAAGAAAAATCAAAATGGATTCCGCTTGCTTTCAGAGGAGTTCAGGTCAATTGTTGTAAGTTTGCGAAATGTAGGAACATCGGGCTAACGCCAGAAGATATTCATAAGCAGTGTCTGGCCTTCGTTGGTGAGCGGGAGCGTCGCTTGTCTAAGTAACAGTACGAAAGAATGTATCTGTGTACTGATAGGCAGGTTTTATGCAAATTCGGAGAAAGGTCAGCGTCTTTGAAAGACCAAAGAAAACTGGCAACCGGAATGCTGGTATTTGGTAAGGTTATCAACCCTATAACCCTGAGTTATTCGTTAAGTTGGGGGATATATTTCGTGTCTTTTATAACTACTGTTTACCTGATGAAAAAAACAAAAAGCTTCCTGCTATGAAACTGGGCCTTGCAAAAGGGTCAGTAAAAGTTGAGAAGATTATTTACTTTGATCGTTATAAATAGATATGAAGTGTAGTAGCTCATATCTGATCTTACAGTTTAGATGAGTAATAGATGCGTTTTCTTTGTTTCATGGCAACATTCCTCCTTAACTGAGGATAGCGTTGCACTCACCTATTGAACTCAAGACGTATTCCAGCCATTGATGGGGCAAAAAAGGCACGAAAGCTTTGAGCGAATAGCGGTCCTTCATTTTTATTTATTGAACTATTCATAAGCGAGAGCTGAAAAACTCACGCTTAGTTTAAGTGATAAAATCTAACTTTTATATTTCTTGAGTTGCCAATAGCTTAATACTGTCAATATCGTGAAGAAAGCAGGATCGCTCCAACCAAATCCAACAAATATCCCTGTTAACCCCGCGTAGCTTGTAATTATCATCCCAAGAAAGTTAGTGATAATCAGGGCTTTAAGTATTTGTTCAACCGCTTCGCCATCCTTAATATTTCTAAATAGTAAACTAACCGCACCTAATCCGCCTAAAAATATACTCGTATGTTGTGATAAAAAATAAGAATACTTATCGTTTATCTCAACGCCATACATAGGCCAAACCTGTGTAGGTAAAAAGTACAATACCAAAGCAAAAACAAAGTAAATACCGGCATGTAATGTTAAGAATGTTTTACTATTCATACAGTTTCTCCTTTAAATACAGGACCTTGATTAATTTTGGTCAATGGTAAGTTTATGTCAAAGATTATTCCCCTAACGTTAGGTACTCCCATGCCCTTTAAGCGAGCTGTATGCATTTCTAGATATGACTTCGCACTGGCTTCATTTTCAAAGAGGTAAATGCCTCCTCCAAGCTTATCTGATTCATTTTCAGTCCAAATTTTCCATATTAAGCCTTCTTCCTGATTAATTGACTCTGCTAGACCAACAAGGGCCTTTGACATTTCATCACCCATTGCACCTTGATATTCAAAATCAACTTGTAATAGTTTCATCGTATAATCTCCAAATATAACGCTTTAAGCGCTGTGTTATATACTAAACTCATTATTCACTACAAAATTTACACATTAAAGTTCATAATGTTGCCAGTAACTGTGTAAAAAACTGACAGGTAATACATTGAGATTGAAAAGTACACTGGAGCAATGGATTACACTCCAAGAAGTAGACAAATCTGGCAGCATCCAAGCTGCTGCTGTATCACTGAATAAAAGCCACACTACTTTAATCTACTCAATAAAGAAGCTAGAGGCTCAATTGGACACAAAGCTGTTGGAGATAAGTGGACGTAGAGCAATACTTACCAAACACGCTAAGTCCTTACTCAGAAGGGCTGAAAGCATGATAGAGCAAGCTAGAGACTTAGAGGAAATGAGCCAACAACTGTCCGTTGGTGTTGAATCAGAAATAACTGTAGCTATGGATCATTTATGTGACCCTACGTTGCTTTATAAGCCAATGAAAGAGTTTCTAAAAGCTAACACAACTACATCTATTCAAGTTGTCGAAACATCGCTGTCGAAAACCTCTGAAATGGTTATCAACGAGGAGGCTGATATAGCGATTATAACTTTGCCAGTGACGAATTATCCCGCACAGGTGTTCTCTCTTACCGCAATGATTCCGGTGGTATCTATTGCCCACCCACTTGCCGAGCAAGACAATATACGTACCCAAGATTTAGCAGTGCATAGCCAAATCGTTATCCGAGATTTAGGTAACGTTACATCTACTGTCGAGGGAAAAAATGTAGGCTGGTTAAAAGCAAATCAAAGAATTACTGTTGATAACTTTGATCATGCAGTTAGAGCCACTGAACAAGGGTTAGGATTCTGCCGTTTGCCTGAACATATAATAAGGCAAAGAAATGATGAGAAGCTGAAAATTATCAAGATAGAGCAAAGCGAAAAATACCAAGTGCCTTTACATATTACTTTACCTAAGAGGAGTAAAACAGGACTCGCAGCCAAGACTTTTTATGAAATATTATTGCGTGAAACAAATGCGCCTGAACATAAACAGTGAAATAACAGATATATGTACTAGCTCAGACTTGATCTGACAGTTACCCGTTTCTTCAGTTGCCGCTGTCAGATTTGATTGAGTTCTACTAATCGAATCTGAAAGATCAATTTAAGACTTATTCATATGAGGGTGTTCATATGAGGGCTATAAGTCATCTCAACACCATTTGTTCATTTTCGTATTCTGAATTAGAAATCTCTGACTCAGCATACTTTCTAACTTTATCATAAAGAATAAATGTAGGTGAAAATACAAAAGCCTTACAGTTTCCTGTAAGGCTTTACGGTGTGAGTTTAGATATCAGACCCAATTATCCGTATCGGCTTGGTAACAACGTGGTCTTTTCAAGCAAGCTTACCCACTTTTAGTTTACTCACTGCATAAAAAAGCTTTTATATTGCTCTCTTAGCTCTACTTTGCGAATTTTCCCAGTACTTGTCATCGGTAATGCCTCGCAAATAAAGATATGCTTGGGTACTTCAAACTTGCCAAGCTTCTCCTTACAAAATGCATTGATGGCTGGCAACATCTCATGTGTAACATTATTACCCACTATGCATGCGCAAACCGCTTCACCCCAGTGAGGATGAGGCACGCCTATCGCAGCTGCAGCTTCTATTTCTTTCATTAAACAAAGCGTTTGCTCCACTTTTTGAGACGACACATTTTCTCCGCCAGACTTAATGGTATCTTTTACCCTATCGATAAACATTAGTTGGCCTTTACTATCAATAAATCCTAAGTCTCCCGTGTGGTGCCAACCAAATTTATAAGCGGCTTTGCTAGCGTCTTCATTTTTATAATATCCATTCATGACTTGCGGGCCTCGCCAAACTATTTCACCTGTTTCGCCCTGTTCCACTTCAACACCTTCCTCATTTATCACTGCTTGCTCGTTAAAACACAGGGGAACCCCCCAGTAATTACCCTCTGCAAATTCAGTTTCACAACCGTCTTTAAACAAACTAGAAACAGGGCTAAATTCTGTTTGCCCGCTGCCTAAGTGGACTTTGCAGCCAAAAGCATCGCGAATTTGCTGACGATTCTGTTCACTCATTGGCGCCATTCCGTAAATGGCTAATGTAAAGTGGCTGAGATTTCGTTCGTGAAAGTTATCTGTTGCCATTAATGCATTCCACATCATAGGTAAAAGCACCGACGTTTCTATTTTTTCACTTTCTAAGCTGTTCGCTATTTGAATAGGATCGAATGTAGCGTGAAGCGTACAGCATCCACTTCTTAAAAACGTTGGGTAGAGTATTGAAAGGGCGGTACAGTGAAATAGCGGAAGAACGAGTAACATTCTGCACTGTGCGCTTAGTTCTAGTTCTATTGCCGCAGTAAGTGCTGCAATGGTTAATGAAAGGTGAGATGTTTCAACCGCTTTGGGTTTCGAGGTGGTCCCAGACGTGTAAATCATATGGGCTGTGTCTCTGTCGTTTATTATCCTGTCTTCAATTTCTGCGTCGCTACGCTCTTTGATAAAGGGCTCAAATGCGAACGTAGCCTTGCCCTTATCTTGGCCTAATTGAATAGTAAAACGTATGTCGTCATTATTACTTGTGCTGGCAAGCACGAGATCTGAGAGTTGGGGGTCGAAAACGACTACTTTTGAACCGCTGTGTTCAAGATTAAAGGTCACATCGGCAACGCTTTGCATAAAGTTAATAGGCACTGCAATAACGCCTAGTTTGTAGCAGGCAAAGTAAGTAACAACAACATCTATCTGGTTTACCGCTAATATCGCCAACTTATCGCCTTGCTTAATGCCTTCGTGCATCAGCGCATTGGCCAATTTATTAACCTTTTTGTTGAGCTCGTTATAGGTTACGCTGCGGCGTTCATTGTGATAAAAGTCGACTAGTGCAGGCAGGCTACCGCTGTCTCGTGCGCGCCTGCGCAACAAATCTCCCATGGCTACGCGTTCTACCAAGTTTTTTTCTAATTGTTGTGTACTCATGTTTTTATCCTTGTCGTTAACGCAAAACCTCAGGTGTAATGCTTCTGTGGAAGCCATCCCATGTTTCGCTGGCAGGCTGATTAAGTTTCTGCAAAGGGAAGAGTGCTGGAGCCGACCCCATGCTGGCACCACCGTCTACAAATAGTGTTTGCCCAGTGATGAAGTTCGCTCCTTTGCTTAGTAGAAAGCACACCGTAGAAGCGATTTCAGCTTCGCTGGCAATTCGTCCTAGCGGAACCGCGTGTTTCAGGTTTTGAATAGCGTGTTTCATCTCTTCGGGGTAGGTGTCTAGCCCTGACGATGCTACCCACCCAGGCGCAATAGCATTGACCCTAACGCCAAATGAACCCCATTCCCACGCCGCGGTTTTAGTGAGGTTTTCAACGCCTGCTCGGGCGGCACCAGAATGTCCCATACCCGGCATGCCATTTTTGTTGTCAGCGGTAATGTTGACAATATTGCCGCCATGGGTCTTGAAGTGCTTATTGAATAGGGCTTTCGCCATTAGAAAGCCACCAATTAAATTAGTCTGAATAACGCGTTCAAAGCCGTTTTGGGATATGTGCGAGAGTGGGGCGCGAAACTGGCCGCCCGCCATGTTTACTAACCCGTGCACGCGTTTATGCTTCTCAAGCAATGCGTTTACGGTGTGTGTTACGTCTTCTTCATTACGTATATCAAGCGTGTAGTAACATGCAGTGCCCCCATCGCTTTTGATTTCAGCAGTGGTGTTTATAAGCTTATCTTCACTTCGGCCAATCAAAATAACTGTTGCACCTAATGAGGCAAGTTCATGGGCAGTACATCGTCCTATGCCGCTGCCTCCTCCGGTGATAACAATCGTTTGTTTTAAAAAGCTTCCTGCTGCTAAGGTTGATTGATAGGGCATTCACTCACCTTTGTGTTTGGTAAAAGGGATCAACGACACTGGCACGCTAATAGGCATGGTTAATAACGTTTGCGCGGCTGATTTGCCCTGGCTATCAGTGCGAAGAGATGCGGTGCCGCCGCCTCCTAATGCGTCAGTGAGTAAAAAATTAAAGCTGTTAATGCCAGGTAGGGCATACCGAGAAACACTTCCTTTTACTGAATAAGCAAAAAAATGCTTCACCACATCAGCAGTTAGAGCCCGATTTAAAAAGGGAAAGAGCTTTGGATGTCGCGCGATCACCCCAATGTTTAAGTTGTTACCTTTGTCGCCGCTTCGGGCACAAACCAACTCAACTAGTGGAAGAGAGACTGAGTGTTCATTTTCAAGCTGTACTTCTTGAGTCGGTTCAGAACGGCATTCTTCTTTCTGCGATTGAATGGGAGCAGCGTCAGTTTGGTAAGTAGTGTGCGCCACAATGACGTCATTTTTTTGAATACTAACCGAAACCTTATTCTTGTTGATGAAAAACGAGTGCACCCGAATAAGAGGTTGCGGCTTAGGTCGACCAGCGCCAAATCCCGCCATTCCAGGCGCAGCCGATGTAGCCAAATACGCCATTTCACTGGCACAAAAATAAAGGGCTTTACTATTACTGTGATGAAGTGTGAATTTGGCAATGACCTCTCGTGTATGCTCTGCATTGGCATGGGGGCCGAAGGTTGCTTCGCTGCCTAATATTTCAATACAGGTGTCTTTAAAGGGCGGCATACCTCTCTCTTTGAGCGCGCGTTCGGTTCGTGCAACCAGCGCATGAATATTGGTAAGCGCTTTTTGTTTTGCGTTAGAGCCTGCAATAAAAAAAGCGCCAGTAAGTTTATAGCCGTCTATGTATGTTGCGCAGACTTTATAGTAATTACTAGGCGCTGAGCCTTTTGCACCAAACACACGCACGGCGTTGCTATGCGTTTGCTCTAAAGATACGTGGGTAAAGTCGCAACAAACATCGGGTAGAAGATAATTTGCAGGGTCGCCAATTTCGTACAACAGCTGCTCGGCCACTGTGAAGGTTGTTACCAGACCACCTGTGTTTGGCGGGATCACAATAGTAAACTCGCCGCTTGGTTCAACCTCGGCAATGGGGTAGCTCATGTCTGAAAAGTCAGGCACTTGCTCCCAATCGGTAAAGTTTCCCCCGGTGCACTGAGCGCCGCACTCGAGCAAATGTCCTGCAAGCGAACCTTGCGAGAGCGCGTTGTAATCGTCATGGCTCCATGAGAACTCATGCATTAAGGGCCCAAGCACGAGCGCGCTGTCTACCACTCTACCTGTAATCACAATATCAGCACCGGCAGCTAACGCATCGGCAATTGGCTGGGCGCCTAAATACGCATTCATCGACGCAAGGGTATTAGGTAATTCATTGCCATTATCAAGGTCATGGGTGTTAGTTTCAGCTAAAGTTTCGCGGTGCGTCTCGTTAAGCAAGTTATCACCGTACACGCCCACAATATTCAAATTTAGGTTGAGCTGTGCACACAGCGCATTAAGCGATTCTATGCAGGCTGGCACATTGACTCCCCCCGCATTTGCAATTACTTTTATGCCTTTTTGTGCACAGTCTTGCAGTACGTCTTTCATGGCCACGGTTACAAAGTCGACGGCATAGCCTAGCTTTTCATTCTTTGCTTTGGCTTGCGTTAAAATGGCCATTGTCACTTCGGCTAAGTAATCAAAAACAAGGTAATCGATGTCACCTTTTTCAACCAGCTGCCTTGCAGAAAGCTGACTGTCACCATAAAACGCTGACGCACCGCCTATACGAACCTTATTTTTGTTCATGGTTAACCTCATCGGCTTGAAGTATGGTGGCTATGGTTTGTTTAGATTTAACCTGATCGCCAGGTGTAATTGAAGAAAGGTGAACCGTACCTTTTATGGCTGCTTTAAGGGGGTGTTCCATTTTCATCGCTTCCATAATGGCCACCGTATCGCCTGCATTAACGGTATCACCTTGCTCTGCAATAAGAGCAACGATGACACCGTCCATCACTGCATTCACTTGCGCTGTACCCTGTGTTTTTTGGCTATCTACTTTACTGTGCGTTACGCAGCTAAACGTGAAGTGACCTGTGCCATCGTCAATAAATAGCGTATTACCGTTCGCAGAGTATGAGGCTGTGCTTCGCAACTTATCTGCTTCTACTACTAGGCTTTGTGGCGTTAAGTCTAATAACGTAAGTGTTACTTCTGTTTTAGTACCTGTATCGCAGATTCGATAGTGATTAGTGAAAGGCGTAACAGTCATTGATGCGGTGACATCGTTGCAAGTAATAATGATGGGGTAAGCAAAGCCCATGGTATGTTGCCAAGTGGGTGTGAGCTTATTTAATGCATTACCATAAACCAATGTACTGGCATGTTTGTTTTGCGTTAACGCAAACAGCAGCGCAGCTTTCGCTAATAACGAAAACGATGGCGAAAGGCTGCCTTTCATGTTGTCGTTTTGTGCGTGTTGCTCAATAAATGCCGTTGTTACATTGCTTCCCAAGAACGCAGGGCTTTGCACAAGGTTTTGTAAAAAGTGTTTATTGGTATTTATTCCAATTATCTGTGTTTCGCGAAGCGCTCTCGCCATTTTTCTAACCGCGCTCGCCCTGCTTTCAGCTTTAACAATTATCTTGGCAAGCATGGGGTCGTAATGACTGCTTACTTCCATGTTCTGATAAACGCCGTGGTCGGTTCTAGCGTTCGTGGCAGGTTTCCATACTTTTACCTTCCCAGTTTGCGGCATGAAGTTTTGGCGCGGTTCTTCAGCGTACAGGCGCACTTCAATGGCGTGACCGCTTATTTGAATGTCTTGCTGTGTGAAGGAAAGCGATTCTTCACAGGCTACTCGCAGTTGCCATTCAACTAAATCTAGCCCCGTCACTAACTCTGTAACCGGGTGTTCTACCTGTAAGCGTGTGTTCATTTCTAAAAAGTAAAATTGCTTGTCGCTATCAACTAGAAATTCTACCGTGCCTGCACCACAGTAGTTACAAGCCTTTGCAGCAGCCACAGCCGCCTCTCCCATGCGTTTGCGCAATTGCTCATCCACGAACGGGGACGGGGCTTCTTCAATCACTTTTTGATGCCGGCGTTGAATTGAGCAATCTCTTTCACCTAAATAAAGCGTGTTGCCGCAGCCGTCTGCAAAAATTTGAATTTCTATATGCCGAGGCGCAATTAACGCGCGCTCTAAAATAAGTTCGTCATTTCCAAATGCGTTCAAGGCCTCAGATCGAGCCGTAGAAATATGAGCTGCCAAATCACTGGCTTCATGCACTAAACGCATACCTTTGCCGCCACCACCAGCGCTGGCTTTCACCATTAAAGGAAAGCCAATGTTTTTGGCATTTTCTATGAGTGCCGCATCACTTTGGTCGCTACCTTCATAACCTGGAATACAGGGAACATTAGCTTGCAGCATGGCTATTTTTGACAAGCGCTTGCTACCCATTAAGGCTATAGCGTCTGCGTTAGGGCCAATAAAGGTTAAGCCAGCTTTTTCACATGCACGTGCGAAGTCAGCATTTTCTGATAAAAAGCCATACCCAGGGTGGATAGCGTCTGCCTGTGTTTGAATTGCAGCGTTTATCACTTTTTCACTGTGAAGATACGACGATGTAGGATCGGCAGGGCCAACGAAAACAGCTTCATCAGCTTGCTGAACGTGTAGCGCGTTGCGGTCTGCCTCGCTATAAATAGCAACGGTAAAAAAGCCTAGTTTGTGAGCGGTTCGAATAATGCGACAGGCTATTTCGCCGCGATTAGCAATGAGTATTTTTTGAATGTTTTTCGTCATAATGTGTTCACTCACACCAAGAAGGTTTGCGTTTTTGAATGAAGGCTTGGGTTCCTTCTACCCCTTCTTCAGACGTCAGCGACTTAACAAACGCCGTAGCAGCGCCGTCAAGGATCTGTTCAAGTGGCGTGTTAGTTAATCCCAATAACAACCGCTTGGTATTTGAGTTTGCTTGCGGTGCGCATTGTTTTATTCGGGTAATCTCTTTGTTTACCTGTTCGGAAATGGCGTTTGTTTGACAAACGCCATGCACTAAACCCAAGCGCAATGCTTGTTCGGCATTTAGCTTTTCACCAGTAAGTGCCAATCTTTTCGTTTGCTCAATCCCAATGCGGCTAGCGACAAATGGCGCTATTTGTGCGGGAATAACACCTAACCCTGTTTCAGGAAGTGCGAAAAAGGCGCTGTCACAGGCAATGGTAATATCTGCTACACAAGCTAGGCCAAAACCGCCGCCAAGTACCGCGCCTTCAACAGCAGCAATGACTGGCGTGGGAGAGTGTTTTACTTGAGTAATCATGCGACCGAAACTACGATTGAAGTGCCAAATAGTGTCGTCTCGTTCAGATTCACTTAACGACGATAAATGCATGTCAGAAATATCGCCGCCAGCGCAAAAGTTGCCATGGCTTCCTTGTATTACGACGACCCGTAAATTATTCATATCTTCAACGCGTTCAAAGCACTGCATAATCTCTTCAACCAACGTTAAATTCATGGCATTTTTTTTATGCGGACGGTTAAACTGAATGTGTAATACGTTGTTAGTAAGTCGTGCGGTAATTTCTTTGAATACCATTGATTCTAAGTGGGGCATCCTGTTGTCCTCTTTAGTCAAATTGAGGCTTATAGCCTGCCTACGCCAAAGCTAGTAGGGTGAAGTTGCTTCGTTTTAGCGTGCTGGCAAATAGAAAGAACGAAAGCAACAATAGAGCGGGTATCTCTTGGATCTATAATGCCGTCATCCCACAAGCGAGCAGAATTAGCGAGGGCACGTGATTTAGCTTCCATTACCGTGACGGTATGTTGCTCTAGTGCGGTGAGCTTTGCCTCATCTACGCTACCGCTTCGCATCATTTTGGCGTGAGCAACGGAGCGCAGCACGCTACCAGCTTGGGCAGGGCCCATCACGGCGACCACTGAGCGGGGCCATGAAAACATAAAGTCAGGCTCGATGCCCCGTCCAGCCATGGCGTAGTTCCCTGCGCCAAATGAACCCGCTAGTACGATGCTTATCTTGGGAACGGTAGCATTGGTAACTGCTTGAATGAGTTTTGCGCCGTGCTTAATAATGCCTGCGCGTTCAGACTCGGTGCCCACCAAGAAGCCGGTGGTGTTGTGTAAAAACAACAAAGGAGTGCCAGCTTGCTCACACAACTGGATAAATTGTGCTGCTTTCGCTGCGCCTTTCGCAGTAATAGGCGCATTGTTGCCTATAACGCCACACGGTTGCCCTTCAATGGCCATGTATCCGCACACGGTGCCCATATCAAACTCGGGTTTAACGTCAACAAAATCCGATTTATCAGCGATACGGGCAATGACTTCGCGCACATTAAAAGGGGTCTTGGCGTCTTTAGGAACGATGCCAAGCAATTCATCTGAAGTATAAACAGGGGCAACATCGCAAGGTGTTGTTGCTTCGGAAAAATCTTTATTCCAGTTCAACATCTCCGTAACTTCACGGGCAATGCGAATACCATCGGCATCGCTCTGAGCAATGAAATCTGCTACGCCAGAAACCTCACTGTGCATCTCTGCGCCACCTATTTCTTCGTCAGTGGCTATTTCCCCTGTTGCGGCTTTTAGTAAAGGCGGGCCTGCAAGGTACACTGTAGATTGATTGCGTATCATAATCACGTAGTCTGACAGTCCAGGCTGATACGCACCGCCTGCTGTGGCACTGCCATGAACAACCGTTATTTGCGGAATACCTGCGGCCGACAAGCGGGCCTGCATAGCGAAACCTGCTGCAGAGAACCCAAACCAATCACCCAGCGAAGTAAGGTCGCCGCCACCGCTTTGCGATAACGCTATCACCGGTAATTTTTGCTGAAGTGCAACGTGATACAAGCGCAGCCGCTTTTTGCTACCAAGTTCGGTTATGCTGCCACCTTTAGTGAGGTAGTCATCAACCATAACAATACAGCGAGTGTTAGCGACATAACCAATGCCGGCTATTACTCCACCACCGGCAGCACTGCCGTCTTTGTCGCCTTCTTGCAGATATCCACATAATGTTGAAAGGGGAAGAAACGGCATGTTGGGGTCAAGCAGTAAGGCCAGTCGATTGCGTGGTGACAGTAGCCCTTTTTCTTCGTAACGCGGTGCTTTTTCTTGCGCGTTTCGAATGACGTTTTGCTCGATAGTGCGAAATTCGGCAACGGCGTCTTCCATAGCGGCGTAATTGTTACTAAACGATGTACTTTTAACGTCAACAGTAGAGTGAAGAATGGCCATGACTTAGCTTCCTGCTTGCGCGGATTGATATTCCGCAACGTGATTAAACAATGGCGTTGTGGCCGCTTTATTGTATTCACCTTCAAGTTGTTCTATCAGGCTATGTACTGATATCACTGAGCGAATACCACTTACGCCATGCCCTGCGCTCCACATATCTTTCCACGCGTTACTGCCGCCTAAGTCTAAGTCGACATTATCTTTACCCTCAATCGACGCTAAGTCTACGCCAGCTCGAGTTACAGAGGGTTTTAAGAAGTGGCATTTGACGCCAGTGAAGGTGTCAGTAAACACAAGGTCGTTTACGTTGGCGTTGACCAACATGGTTTTGTAATCAGGGTCAACTTCGGCTTCGTTCGTTGCTATAAAGCGTGTGCCCATATAGCTGTAATTAGCGCCTAAAATCTCTGCGGCTCTAATTCCGTAACCATCATTAATAGCGCCAGCAAGTACCAGTGGGCCTTGCCAAAACTCTCTCACTTCACGCAGAAGCGCGAAAGGGTTTACCTCTCCTGCGTGCCCGCCAGCACCAGCGGCAACTAAGATTAGGCCGTCTGCGCCAGCTTCAATGGCTTTTCTCGCGTGGGCTACAGTTATTACGTCGTGAAAGACAATACCCCCCCACTGATGGACTGCATCAATAACAGGTTTAGGGTTACCTTGGCTGGTAATAACAAACGGCACTTTATGCTTTTTGACTATCTCGAAGTCGGCATGAAGGCGCTTGTTCGAGGCGTGCACCACCAGATTCACAGCGTACGGCGCCACTTTTGCTGCTGGGTTAGTTCGTTTTTCTTCATCTAAGGCTGCGGTGATGGTGGTCAACCATTCATCTAACGCTGCTTGAGTGCGAGTATTAAAGGCGGGAAAACTACCTACAACGCCATTTTTACACGCGTTAATCACTAAGTTTGGGCTAGAAACTAAAAACATGGGGGCGCAAATTACGGGTAGCCGCATATTTTTGTTCAGCATATCTTGAACTGTTTTCATCATAAAAATACGTCGCTATCTACGTTTTGGGAAAATGTCCATGTACTTTGCAATAATCCCGAGCATCATTTCGTCGCTTCCGCCTGCAATAGATAGGATTCGGGTATCGCGATATGCACGCGCAACAGGGTTGTCCCACATAAACCCCATACCGCCCCAATACTGAAGGCAGCCATCGGTAACCTGTCGCCATAATCGGCCGCTTTTCAGTTTTGCAATTGACGCCAAGTAAGTAGCATCTTTTCCTTCAATATGATCCTGACAAGCCTGCCACGTTAAAGCGCGTAGAGCCTCAATTTCACTTTGCAATTCAGCTAATTTGAAATGGACGGTTTGGTTGTTGATAACAGGCTGACCAAATGTGTGTCGGTCTTTTGCCCACTCGATAGTGTCGCTTATAATGCGTTCCATTCCTTTCAGCGCACTGGCTGCTGCATACATGCGCTCTTCTTGGAATTGCATCATTTGCATAGTGAAGCCTTTGTTTTCATCTCCAATTAAAAAGCGCTTTGGAACGCGTACGTCATCGAAGAAAATTTGGCCAGTGTCGCTGGCGCGCATACCCAGTTTGTTTAACGGCTTTGAAATGGTTATGCCTGGGGTGTTAAGTGGTACAATAATTAATGATTTATTAGCGTGCACTTGCCCGTCGCTTGTGTTCGCTAACAAGCAAACCCAGTCTGCTTGGGTGGCATTCGTGATCCACATTTTTGTGCCGTTAATAATGAAGTCGTCACCATCTGTACGGGCTGTGGTTTTTAAGCCTGCAACATCTGACCCCGCTCCAGGTTCACTCACTCCAATACATGCAACCATGTCACCGGCAATAGCGGGCGCTAAAAATTCACGTTTTAGTTCATCACTGCCAAAGCGCGCTAGGGCAGGGGTGGCCATATCGGTTTGAACGCCGATAGCCATAGGAATAGAGCCGCCATACGCTCGACCTATTTCTTCAGCAAATACCAGATTGTAACTGTAATCTAAACCCGCGCCGCCGTAGGTCTCTGGCTTTTGTATACCTAATAGGCCTAAATTCCCCATTTTTTTAAACAGGCTATGAAGGGGAGCAATGCCTTCGTGCTCCCATTCATCAATGAAAGGGTCCATCTCTTGATTTACAAAATCGTGAACGGTTTTTCTAAGCGCGTTGTGCTCTTCAGTAAATTGCATTTTTCTATCTCTACGAAATTGTGACTAACTTCATAGTAATTTTGTGAAAATAATGTTAACAGTGTGAGTTGGGACATTTGATTGGCCAATCGGGCCAAAGTGGCGAGATCAAAATAGCGAGCTTGAACAGGGAAAGACCATGCTTAAACACGTAACCTTATATGCCAGCGAAAACACCATGGGGCTTAGCATGGGCTTAACCCATGACGTGCTGAAATTTGCGTCAGACCTTCAGCATAAACTGCTAGGAAACGCGATAACGGTAAAGCTAGTGACAATAGACGGTAATCCTACGACAACGTTTAGTGGCCTTGCGATTACCCCAGACTGTGCGTTGGCAGATATTGATGAGACTGACTTGGTAATACTGCACAGTGTGTGGGGTGACATGGAACCATTACTGGCACAACAAGCCGCTCTATACCCAAAGCTACGGCAGTGGCATGGCAAAGGTATTCCAATAATGGCGGCAGCCACCGGCGCTTTTTTTCTCGCACAGGCAGGGCTGCTAAACGAGAGAATGGGCACCACTCACTGGCATAAACAATCACACTTTGCGCGAGCTTTTCCCAAAGTAAACCTTAGGTCTGACAGATTCATTACTGCCACGGGTGAGCTGTATTGTTCTGCAGGGCTAAATGCTGCGTTAGAAATAATTGTCTTTCTAATATCGCGTTTGTCGTGCAAAGCGGTGGGGGAGGCTATAGAGCAGGCGTTTCTGGTAGACTTTCGCCGTGGTGTTACGTCAGAAGCAACGTCGCTCAACCACCAAACCTATCATCAAGACGACGATATTTTAAATATTCAGCAGTGGTTAGAGATACACTTTGCAGAAAAAGTGACGATAGGTGAAATGGCGGCGCGCATCAATATGACCGAACGCACTTTTAAACGCAGGTTTAAAGAGGCTACGGGGGAAACTCCTCTTGGCTACATTCAACAACTTAGAATAGAGCAGGGGAAAGAGTTTCTTAAACACAGCGATAAGAGTGCAGAAGAAATTGCATGGGCAGTGGGCTATCAAGACCCCGGGCATTTTAATCGGCTTTTTAAACGAACTTTTGGGATGAATGTTTCATGCTGGCGAGATACTTATCAGCAAACAACGACTAGGCGTTAATGTAGTTCAGGGCGCTTGTTCAGCAATAACCGGTGAGCGGTTAATACCCCTATTAAACATGCTGCTGCGTGCTACAATAGGTACAGTGCAAACCACCTTAAAGCAGAGCCAAAACCTTGAGTATATTAGTTCGAAACTTACCAAAGACATTCACAAAAGAAGACCTTGAAGACTTGTTTTTTGAATTTGGCACCATAGCATCATGTGACCTTGTAATGGATGATGCCACGGGCTTATCGAAAGGCTTCGGCTTCGTTGAAATGAGCATGCAAGACGAAACCGACAACGCTATTAAAACACTCAATGCGAAAGTCGTAGACGGTAAGAAAATTCGCGTGAAGTGGTCAAACCAAGAAAAGAAACAAGCTGTTGCCTTCGAGCAAACACCAGCGCCTCGCCGAGAGATTCCAGACGATGTGTGGGGAACTGTAAATCGCAGTGAAGTAGACAGCAAAAACGATAGCGATTAATCGTGTTTGTTGATGGTTTTGGGATTTTGGGGCAGGTTAGTTAATATTCCCTTAAGAAGCGCATTTTCTTTAGGTGGCGTTGGCTGTCTTAGCGTGAGCAGGGCATAGAGCTGGCAACGTGAGGTATGAACTTAAGAAACCCTATACAGACGGAACTTCACATGTATTTTTTCACCGATTGATTTCATAAGTAAACTAGCAGCATTGGTGCCACCGCCTAGACTCAACCTTACTCGGTTCTGGTGACCGGCGCAGTATGGGGTGTTTGCGCCAAACAGCAATTTACGTGTGGAGGTCACGGCTTCAAAGCGTGGTAAGAACAGCCCTAGTTTAGCAGAACATCTCAAAGATTCAGATAAACCCTACCACGCTCGCAGTATGTCGTGGGCGCAGAGGCTCAACCGTGTATTCAACATCGATATTACCGAGTGTGAGTCTTGTGAAAGACCAACGTCAAAATTATCGCTTGTATTACCGACCCAACGATCATCTACAAGATAATAATGCATTTATACAAATTAGACTCTCCAATAATTGTCGAGCCCCGCCAGTTTTCGAACCCGTACAAACCTCTATGATTGACGACTACACCATCCAACGAGATTTTGACTTAGGTGCATAAATTACAAAACATGCGAGAGCTTGAGCATGCAATATGTGGAGGCAAGAACTTCCACAAATCTCATTTCGAATTTCAGTACCACAGTTCAGTTCACTTACTTATCTTGACGACAACTCATTTCATATTTTCAAAACACCTATCAGGAAGACGTACAACCAGACTCAAATACAGCTGCCATTATGCCTAGCCTTCAGCGTTAATGTTTTTTATACTCGGATAAAACTATGTCGCCAATAGTACCGAATACCACCGCCATCCCTAATATTGCTCAAAGTGCTTCCAACTTTGCGTCTCCTTTGCTCTTCCACTTTCAACTTACTGTTTAAAGTTATCGAATCAGCACTCAATTAAAGAGTAATAATGTCACAAAAAATTCTTTTACTTTGAATGGTTTTGAGAGGTTAGTCAATTATGGGTGGTGTTCGCGTCGGGTGAACGAGGGAACGCTTGTTTATGCAAATTTAATGGTGGATGTGAGGTGACAGAAAGCCCCAAAAATAATGGAGCTTTAAAATTGGATAGTCTAAAAGTGACTATCTAGCAATATAGCAGATTCTTTGCACCCTTGTATATCCAATTGGTCCAGTATAGCCAGATGTACAAGTTGTTGTGGGTACGGACTGAGAGTAGTCTACAATAAACGCCGTAATTGCGGTTTCGATTGCTGCTCTTTTACTATATTCATTAGGGTCAGTTGTATCAGCAGTAGCGGGGTACTCTACCGCCCAACCACCATCAATGCGAGTGAAAGTTACGCCTTTTACCTCTTCCACTATTTTATCTTCCACAACAACTTGAAATGATACGGGGTATCCATTTTCTGAACGCAGTATTTGGTAAGGTGAGTTTTGTGCGTTTTTATTATCTGAAATAAAGTCGAAAATAGTGTCAATAACCCTTGATCCGGTCTGTACTATTGCGGAGTTTACAAAGGTATTGAAGTAATCACTTTCTCGATCTTCTCTAACTTTTGCTTTGCCCGCGCCAGATTTACTCGCTTTCACTATGCTATCGCTGCCCAATGGCTGAATTGCTTCATCAGATTCCTGTGCTAATTGCAAGGAGGCGCTGCGAATTAAACTAAGGCTGGTATAACAGTCCTCACAGGGAGCTATATCTACATAACGATAGCCTTGTTTATCACGCGCCGCTCTAATGTATTCTTTAAAAACATAGGTGTCAGAGTGGCCTGAGTCGTTATATATCAAAAAGCGTGGAAACCCAGTTTCCCCTGTGATGTCAACTCTAATTTCTTGCCCGGTAGAGAGCTCAAAGTAAAGGGTATCTTGAATACGATTTGCGTTTGCGTTGCACGAGAGTGTTACAAAGAAGGTTAATATTACCAATCTAAAAAATGTCATTATGTTTCCCTACGTAAAATTAAATTGAGCACTCAATGCCCACTAAAATAGTATTTTGTATTTTAGGGAGTGTAAACCCCAAAAAACTAGTGGCATACCTTTTTAGAATTCTCCGTCGCACACTGAGCCAAGAAGGAGAACTCCTTATGGAAAAGTCCCGATACACAGAAACGCAGATCGTAAAGATCTAGAAGGAAGTGGAAGCCGGTAGGTTGGTCAAAGAAGTCTGCAGTGAATACGGCATTTCTGATGCCACCTACTACAACTGGAAAGCTAATACGGTGGTGTGGAGGCGTCGGACATCAAGCGCCTCAAAGAGCTTGAGGACGAGAAAGGGCGGCTGAAGTCGATGTTTGCCGATCTCAGCCTGAAACACCGGATACTCAAAGATATCGTTGAAAAAAAGCTGTAAAGGCAGCGATCATACGTCACTTGTGAATTATGCGCGAGAGCAGCATGGTGCCAGTTTGCGGATGGAGTGTCGCGAAGTTGGCATCAGTGACTCGGTTTATCGGTTTCAGCAGGAAAAAGCGCGCTACAGGCTTTCTTGCTGCTGGCGTCACCACTTTTTTGAAAGCAAACCCTTCATTGCTTCAACTTCCAAAATTTTGTCTGCCAGCATCTTTTTCAGCTTATTGTTCTCCAACTCTAATTCTTTGAGCCGCTTAGCCTCGTTGACTTCCATGCCCGCATATTTGCTTCGCCAGTTATAAAACGTACCGGACGATATACCCATTTCACGGCATATGTCGTCTACCTTGGCACCAGCTTCATGCTGCTTAATTGCCTTGATGATTTGCTCTTCGCTGTAACGTTTTGTCATGTTGAGATTTTTATCGTCTCCAGTTTATTGGAAATCTTTTCAAAGTCATGGTGTTACTTTTGAGGGAAAGGTCACTGGCTAACAATCAAAATTGCATGAAAGAGGTCTATAGTGATTGGGAAGTAGATGACATTACCTATGAGGTTAATGTTTTTAGACTTAGAACGGCTATACCTGAACCTGGTAGCCTTGCTCTCATCAGGATAGGCGTAAAGATGCATGAATTGCGAAAACGAGCCGAAAAGAATAATCAACTAGATAAGTATTGAGTTATTTTTAGCTGATGTGGGCTTCTAGGTCAAATTGAAGAAAGACCATATGACGCACTTTCTAGGTTACTAGCTCAAAACCTGTTAGTTGGCCTTCCTAAAGTAATACTCTCGATATTTAAGATATTGCTGTTTGTTGGAGGCTTCCATAAACACAATTTCTTCATTACGGCCGGGTACAAATTCAATGCTAAGCTCGTTTGGTTGCTCTCCGTTTAACAACGTACTTCGTAAATTACCCCAAGCTAAGTGAAAACTTCCGTCTTCTTTTTGGCTTACGGCAATCTTTCCCAAAGTATCGTGAACAAAGTTGCCGGCAAATTGCGTATCTAAATTATTGTTTTTAACTGGCGCAATGAGGGTTTTATTTTCGTAAAACTTTTTGGCGGCATCTTGTGCATACAATTGACGCTTTTCAACTAAGCTTCTAATCTCTTCTTCCGGCTTGTTTAATGCAATTGCGTATACAATTTTCTCAAGTGCATATGCCAAGTCACCTCCCCATTTATCTTGGTTGCTCAATACTACTAAGCCAACTTTTTGATTGGGTATAAAAGACACATAGGTACTTGCCCCTGCATAACCTCCTCGGTGCTCTAAAATACGTTCGCCAAAAATGTCGCGTAAAAACCACCCCCATCCATACTCTTGTTTAGACCCAAACATTGTGTGGCTGACTAAAGACTGATGAGATTTCTCTATTACCGCTTCTGGAAAGACTTGTTTTCCATTGAACTTGCCTTTGTTGACCTGCATGCGCACAAAATTTGCTAGATCTTTGGCTGTTGTGATTATGCCGCCTGCTGACTGCATACTGTCGTCAGTCTTAGTCAAATATACAGGTTCGGTTGGTTCGTGTGATTTCACCGAGTAACCGCGAGCAAGTAACCAATCGTTTTTCTTTGCATCGCTTATTCTGGCTGATGTGCGAAACATATTAAGCGGTGAGAAAATATTGTCTGCGAGTTGAGTTTGCCAGTTAGTTTCAAATGTATTGTCCATCCAGTGGCTGACAATATTGTAACCTACATTGGTGTAGTGGAATGTGCCCAGGGGAGCATTAGGGTTGATGTATGACTCTTGAATAATTCTTGAGAGCAAATCGTTGTCATGCTGCCCGGTATACGCAGTAACTTGAACAAGAGGCCAATTGTCTATTCCACTGGTATGGCGAAGCAGATCTTTAATAGTTACTCGGTCGCTTTGAAGTGCTGGCTGAAATGGAACAGCTGGGAACATACTGTGAAGTGTTCTTTGGGTATCAACTTTACCTTTATGCTCTAAAAGTAAAGTGTTCAACGCAAAGAAAGCTTTAGTGATGGATGCAATGTAAAACACCGTATTTTGATCAACAGGAGTTTGCTGTTGAATGTCTGCATAGCCAAAATAGCCTTCGTAAACAATTTCATCATCTTTTATCACCGCAACAGCAGTACCAGAATTGAGCTGGATTATTTCTTTGTTTTTGCGAATGTAGTCATCTACTTCACTAAATGAATTTGCCATCGATGAAGTTGACACTAAAGTAGTCAACAGAGAAAAGAATATTGCAGCCTTTTTCATTTTTTTCCTTAAATTTTATATCTGGCTTTTTACGGCTGAAAAACAACGTTATCCAAATCAGAAGACTGAAATAGTTTATCGAAATACAAGCTCACTTTAAGTGCTAAAAACTTCAATGCAGCGTGCTCGGTAATACACACTTTCCATTACCATCAATTTCTTTACTGGTTGCCAAAGGACATATGGAAAAAATAGGGCTGTAATTAAAGCTGAAATTCCAGTCATGTGGCTGACGTTCCGCTGTCATTTTTTTTCAATTATGTCTCATACTAACACTACTTTTTTGAAAAAAGCTTTATTAGTTTTCAACCAATATTTATCAAAAAAATTAGGCGTAATTTATTACGTTGGCCCCAGTATTATCATGCGGTGCGAATATTTTTCTTTTTTCTCACTAAATAAAGAGTTTGCTAAAAAACTTTTTAGTTGAAGAAGGTTTGCAACTTATTCTTTCACCTCTTTTTCACATCTATTGGATTATGTTTCACGCATCAAACTGTCAGAGAATGTGCTATGAAAAAGATATCCTTGTTAGACGTGCTATTTATACTTAACGGATGCGGTGAAATTGGAGGATGGATTCATGAAGATGTTGATCAAGAGTTCGTGCAACGAACGTTCACTCCTCAACAGGTTGCAGAGGTAATTACTACTTGATTGATACTATGGAAGCGAGACACCCTATTTTCAAAGAGCTAGCAGATGTAGAAGCGTTGAAAGCACTAGCTAGTGAACTTAAGTCAAACGCATTATTGCCTATGACACGCAGGCAAGTATTCAATCATATCGGTCAGCTGACGCCGCTTTTCAGAGACAGGCACTCCATAACTTAGCTGATAACGAAGATGGAGCGATAAACTCTTATCAAGGTATTTTGAAAACCATTCCTGCAGAATGTTTATTTGAGATGAAACATGTTTACCTTCATCTGTCTTTTTTTAACTGTAATCTGACGTTGCCCTACATACTGTATGAAAAATTAATGTAGATTGCTATTAGGGAAAAATGATCAAGCGTGGCAATGCTCCCTCCTAATTGAAAGAAAAAATATCTGTTAAGGTTTTTAGTATGGAAGGAAACAGATGAGATTAAGTTTAATTCGTAAAATTTGTATCAACTTGGCCTTAACGGTTGTGACTATCAAATGTTTTGCTAGTCAGACAATTATTTTAGCGAAGGATAGCGAAGCGTTCGATAATTTTGGTTACAGCGCTGTGGTAGATGGAAATACGTTACTGGTAGGGGCTTATAAAGCTGATATTGAAGGGGTGGCAGATGCTGGTGCAGCATACGTTTACGTACTTGGTGACCATGGCTGGACGCAAGAAGCTAAACTGGTAGCAAACCCACATTTCGCAGAAGATACATTGGGTGGAAACGTAGCACTGAGCAAAGATACTGCAATGTTGGGTGTGATGATGAGGGATGACAAGGGGAAGGACTCAGGGGCAGTTATTGCGTTTGAACGTGATAAAAAGGTTTGGGCCCAAACACAGATAATTACAGCACCTGACGCAAATGCTGGGGATGCGTTTGGCCAAAGTATATCGCTTACAGATAAATATCTTGTTGTTGGGGCTCCTAAAAACGACACGCTTGGTAACGACGCTGGGGCTGCTTACATATTTAAACGAGAGCAAAATGCGTGGCGTTATCAGGCTAAAATTGTTGCCAGCGATGGCTTAGCGGGGGATTTATTTGGTGTTAGTGTGGCCATTGACGATGACACTATTATTGTCGGTGCTGATTTGCATGACGAGATAGCGGAAAATGCTGGAGCTGTTTATGTTTTTAGATTAAGCGACAGTCAATGGAAGCAAGAAGCTAAGCTGGTGGCAGCCGATGGTGGAAAGACCGATATATTTGGTGTGAGAGTTGCTATCTCTGAAGACATCGCGATAGTGTCGGCGCGACGAGATGATGTTGAAGGGATTGGTGTTGATGCGGGTTCCGCCTATATTTTTGAGCGCAGTGGCACGACATGGGCGCAAAAAGCCAAATTGACATCGCCAGATGGCAAAGCTGACGACCGATTTGGGCGAGGTGTAGCCTTAGATGGAAATATGGCCATTATAAGCGCCATGAACCATGATGCTAATGGTGCCGATACTGGGGCAATTTATGTTTTCAAGAATACGGCCGAGGGCTGGAGTTTTAATTCGAAAATTACTGCAAAATTGAGCCTTCCTAATGATAGGTTTGGCTGGAATGTGGATTTGTCTGGAGACTTGGCAGTGATTGCTTCACCACATCACGATGGCTCAGGCGAGGATTCAGGTGCTATTTTTGTGCAAACCTTAAGTAACACTTCTAAATAGAATAGTTATTTGTGGAGCTCTGGGGGGGGAGTTTTTTACGTTTGCGCTTGCTTTACCTCATCGAGCCTAGCTGCTATTTCAGTCCCTGAACCTGCTGGTGTAGGTTTAATCGCTTTTGCTCTATTAATGTCTCGCAGGCTTATTAAGAAATGACAAATGAAAAGGTTTAATTCCAAAACAGTGTCGAAACTAAAATGATTAGTTTATGTCTAGAGTAATTAGTAAGCAAAAAAGGATTGGGCGTTTATGCAGAGTAAAAAGAAAACTATAAAGAATAGGCTAACTCTTGTATCTATGTTTAGCTCGCTTGCGTTGATGCTTACTGGTTGTACAAGTTCTGATCCAGAGTCTTTTGGGGAGCTTAGTAGGCAAGAGTGCATCAGCCTTTTAGCGCAAGGGATTTACTGTCAAGATGGCATATATTCATTGAGTGATTCGCAAGTGCACGAAGAGTACTTTGAGCAACTACAACCCATTTACCGGCGCTCGAGCATTTTAGAAATTGAATCGGAAGATTTTAATCGAGGCCGATGAGCGTTAGCCATCGCTCGATTTTGTAAACGCTATTGTTTGAATTTTAACATTTGAATTTAAACGCGCTGCCAAGGCGGGTAGCGTTCGTCTTTGGCTTGATCCTACCAATCGCTTCCCCGTATTGATATCACAGTAATTGCATGTGAACTTGCGACGGGAATTGCCATGAATAAATACGTTAAACGCTATGCAGTGGGAGCGCATTTGCTGCTGTTTTCATCATTAAGTGCTGCAGCAAATTTTGTATGCGATGACAACATCGATACCAGCACGCGAGCAGCAAAACAATCGCAAGTGTTATGGCAACAGACTCTGAGTTATTTGGAAGGAGTAAAAGAGATCCTCACCAAAAATCAAGGGTGTGAGGTGGGCCCATTGGCAATTACTGAAACGAATAACGGCAGCGATAACATTGCCAGAGACTGCACTGCCGACTATCACGATATACAAAAAGTGATTAAGCATGTGAGCCTGGTATTGGCCCATCCCGAAGCTGCAAAAGCCTGCTTCGACAGCCAAAAAAATTATGACGCGCTAGATTTATATACCGCCAATGAGCAGATAAAAACAACCTCAAAAGTGGCAGGCTGGCTCGACAGACCTACCTTAACAGAATTCTACAATAAGAAGACTGGTGACTTGAAAGAGGCGGGGTTAACCCTAGCCAATGAGTTCTGGCCAATTGTAACAAACAGCCAGATGCCAGATTATTTAAGTGCCGACATTACCGCTAACGCATTGCCGGAATTATGGGCCGCTGTTGGGTGGCTGCCTTTCTACGCCGATGCAGAAAAAGCTCACAATGCTCGTTTTCGTGGTGGTTACACTTACGCCGAGGTTATGGGGCCGTGGGGGCTGCTGCGTATTAAGTCAATTGACGGCGAAACGGTGGGCGCAGAAATTGGTATGACTATACAGCTTCAAGATACCTTCTACCCTTATCACTACCATCACCCTCAAGAGTTTTATTTGCCATTAACGGCGCCGTCTTGTGGAACGGAAAATCGCTTTTTTGCTGCGCACACCGATAGTGCTTTGTTCGAACATAATCACGAAGACAACTCATTTATTGTTGATGCTCACGAAGATACCGATCTGCCCAGCTGGTTTATTCAAAAATCGCCTAATGGCAATAATTTTACCTATTTTGAGCGCAATACCATTCATGCGTTTGAAGTAGCTAAAGGCTGTAGCGACGTCGTGTCTGGTATGGTGTCGGTGTGGGGGCGAACTACTGCGCGTGACAATGTGCAAACCACCGAGATTTGCGAGGTGATAGATCAACAAGGTGGCGAGCGTACCGCCGAAGCGCATTCGCGCTACCGCTGTACACCTTCAAAGTGGGAGTATTAGCACAGTAAAGTGCTCACCCTCGTATACCACTACATAACGCCTTTTAGGGAATAGCTAATAGGCGTTAGTGTGCCTTATAAAACGAAACAGCCCTTAAAGCAATTCCCAAATTCATTGCCATATTGGTATTATTCCTTGTATTCAATAGCTTGACGCTAACTCAGCACTACTGCAATTTGCCCCCGGGAATGACCACGGGCGTTTGTGCCTGACAATACAAGGAACATCAGTTTTTGGAAATTAGGAAACTTAATTCACTCAGAGCATTAGCGGCGCTCATCGTTTTCTTCACTCATTTTAGCGATGTAACGAATTGGCTTGGAGGGACTTTGGGGGGTGGCGCTGGGGCATACGGTGTCATGCTGTTTTTCTTGTTAAGTGGTTTTTTGATGTCTTACCTTTATTTGCATAAAGACTTCAATCAAACCACCGTTATGCATTATTTTTTGGCAAGGGTAGGAAGAGTATTACCGCTGTACTTGCTGGTGGTGTTTAGCTCATATTTATTGTCTTCTTCTGGGAATGACAGTCTTTACAACATTCCTGATACAAATACCCTGCTAGGCCACTTATTTTTTATTTACGGTGAGAGCGTGTTGTGGTCGATTCCACCTGAGATTCAGTTCTATTTTATTTTCACTATTTTTTGGGCGCTTGCGAAGAACAGAGCAGGATACATCTACCTTTCTATAGTGGCCGTAATGATTCTGTTGTTTCTAACTAATTTCCCCAGAATTTATGGAGATATTAACGGTATCCCATTCAATGAGTTCAGTGTTTTAAGAACACTACCATTCTTTTTTGTCGGCGCTATTTTGGGCATGCAATATCGCAGTCTAAATATACCAGCGTACCTGCAAAAACATGGGTTCTTACTTACGCTTTTTTTAATACCTTTGATGTACCCAGAGTTTAGTCCAGTAGCCACGGCCGATAAGTCAAGAATGTGGTTGAGCTATGAAGTGCTTTTGGTCATGAGTACGGTTTTCTTTTGTACAGTGTTTTTGGTTCCAGATCACAATGTATTGTTAGCTAATCGATTTGGTGATTTTATCGGGAAGATATCGTATTCGTTATACTTATTACATCTGCCAATAATCACGAAAGTGAATCAGTGGCAGTTACCCGTTGAGATTAAATTGTTACTTTCTTTCGGCTTAAGTGTGATTGCAGCTTATCTATCATATCGGTTCTTCGAAAAACCTATAGCACTTGCCATACGAAAAATGGCACCCAGCAAGCGAGTTCCCATAACCGCCAATTGATGCAAATCTTAGGGCCGACATTACTGGCCCTATGCCATTTCTTTAATTAAAAAATAAACAATTTTCTTGACTTTAAACTGTTCAATATATAGAACGTTCTTTAAATGGAACATTTTGAAGCGAGCCGAGTTTGAATCAATCAACGCTAAATACCCTTGGCAGACATCTACAGAAATTAAGACAAGACAAAGGTGTCTCTCTGTCTCAATTGGCAGCAGGTGCGGGTATTGCTAAATCTAATCTTTCAAGACTAGAGCAAGGCAACGGCAACCCAACGTTAGACACTATTTGGCGACTGGCTAAACAGCTTGATGTGCCATTTGGCGAACTGGTGCAGCCTTTAAGCGCAAGCGTTGGCGAAAATGGTGTTGAGGTTCGTTTGATTGAGCAGGGCAAAGGAACACCCAATGTGGATGCGTACTGGATGTCTGTAGCACCAGAAACATTTCGCGAAGCCGAGGCGCATGCCACAGGCACGCAAGAAACCATAACCGTGGTAAGCGGTACGCTAGAAGCTGGTAATGTTGGCACTACTCGGGTTTTGCGCCCTGGCCAAAGCGTGACGTTTAACGCCGATTTACCCCACATTTATAAAACACAAGATGAATGGGCAACTTGTCTTATTAGCATTGTTTATCACAAAGAGGCAAAGGAATGAGCACTTCTAAGCAAAGCAGTGGATGGAAGCAAGGGATCATTGATGGCTTACCTCTGCTTGGCGGTTATATTCCAGTAGCAATCTCGTTTGGCGTAATTGCAATTCAAGCAGGGTTTACAACGTTAGAAGCTACCCTAATATCGGTATTTATTTATGCCGGAGCGTCACAGTTCTTATTAGTTGCCATGGTGGCATCAGGTTCTCCATTGTGGTTAGCAGTAAGCATGACCTTACTGGTTAACGTGCGCCACGTGGTTTATGCGCCAAATCTAGTACCGTATTTACCAAAAAGCAGAGCATGGCCTTATTTGATGCATGGTCTAACCGACCAAATTTTTGCGCTAGCACATACGCGACTGCCAACAATGGAAGATGATAGCAAAGTAAGCTGGTTTAAAGGCGTATCAATGGTGGCGTGGTTAAGCTGGATAGCAGGAACCGCGTTGGGTGGTATTGCAGGTAACTCACTTACACAGAAGTGGCCTGTGCTTGATAGCGTAATGCCTTTTGCTTTGCCCGCCTTATTTCTTGTTTTATTAGCCCCCAAGTTTTCAAGCAAACTGTGGAGCTTTACATTGCTAGTAACCATGGCCGTTGCACTTTTCATTGCGCAGGGCTCATTCAAAAATGCGGCCATTCCGTTAGCGGCGTTGTGTGGCGCTTTGACATTTTATGCACTTACATCGCACGTTGAAAGGAAGCAGTCTCATGCAAACTGATATCTGGATAGCTATTATTGTTGCAGCGGTGGGTACTTACGCCCTGCGTGTTGGGCCGTTACTCTGGACACAACGACATTTTAATAAACACGAAGCAAACAATACCGAGGCGCGCTTACCCACATGGCTAAGTGTTTTAGGGCCGCTTATGATAGCCGCAATGTTAGGCGCATCGCTAATCCCTAAATCGCCGTCAATGGCCAGTTGGGTAGCAACCCTAGTAGGTACGCTTGTTACTGCGCTTATATGGCGCAAATACAAAACATTAGGGTTGCCAGTGTTTTGCGGCGTGCTGTCATTCGGCTTGGCGTTTGCTTTTATCGCTTAAACGCCATTTTTGGGCTAAGAAAGTCGTTTTACTTCGCAGCGGTTTCGCCCTAGCTCTTTAGCGCTGTAAAGCGCTTCATCCGCTCTTTTAATAACAGCCTCTAAAGACGTATCGGAAGGGTGAAAGTCTGTACAGCCCATGCTTACGCTTATTGGAGGCGCTCCTTCCATGCTCAATTTAAGAGAACGTAATCGCGCTTGAATACGTTCAAATACATTATTCATCACACCACTACTGCTATTCGGCAGCACTATTAACCATTCTTCGCCGCCCCAGCGTCCTAATGCATCCGTTTGACGCAGTTCTTTTGACAATTCACTGGCAACTAAAACCAGTACTTCATCGCCCATATCATGACCAAATCGGTCATTAAACTGTTTGAAGTGATCAACATCTATCATGGCAAAGCACAGGGGGCTATTTTTCTCGCGAGCAGTATCCATGGCTTTTTGCGCAAAAACGCTAATGCTGCGGCGATTTCGAGTGCGAGTAAGTTCGTCTAGTAAGGCGAGTTCTTTAAATTTTTTCTTAGTTTTAATTTGTAAAAATAGGCCAGTGATCACCGCTGCAAGTAAGCACAGCAAAAGAAGAGACACGATAATTAACAGCCACTGGCGAAACTCACGCGCCGCAAGCTCTGACTCTGCCAGTTTTTTCTGGGTGCTGAGAAGCTGATTTTCTGCCTCTGCTTCGGTTAATTCAAACATTGCCTGATAACGTCTTGTCGACTGTTCTTGCGTTGCTGTTAGCTGTTCGTCATTAAGTTTGACCAGCTCTTTGTAGTACTTTATCGATAAGTCTGGCTGATCTGTACTTTCATAAACTTGGGCTTGTGTTCTTACCAGCGCAATTCTGCGTTTTAATGTGGGGTTTTTGGTTAACAATGACGAAGCTACGGCTATATCTTCTTCCCACCCTGATATCTTCAATTGAGCTTTTACCCTTGCTCGTAATAAGTGATTCAAAATCAGCATGCTGGTTATGTTGTGACGCTCAAAAATGGGAATGATGTCATTTACTTGGGCAAGCGCTAGGTCGAATTTACTGGCTTCTTCATCTATATACGCTAATTCATAGCGTGCGAAGGCTGCACCAACAACGTCATTCGCTTGGTTAGCAAGCTGTAAAGAAAGCTCGGCAAACTCCCGCGCTTTCTGGGTCTTTTTCATGTTGCGATAGGTAAGTGCAATATTGTAATAAGTGATGGAGGCTTCGACGCGGTTTTCATTTATGTCGATAAGTTCGAGCGAGCGAAAATGGTAGTCTAGTGCTTGCTGTTGTTGCCCTAATTCATCATACATTAGCGCAATACTGGCAAGTGCCTCAGAGCGATTCTTATTGTCGTTCAAACGGGTAAATACATCGTTAGCTTTAACCATCACTTTCAAGGCGTTTTGAATGGCCCCAGACTCATAATAAACCTGGGCAGCGAGAAGCAACATTTCGCCATGTAAAGCGGTGTCGGGCGCTTTAGTCTGCGCCAAATACAACGACGTTTTAGTATAAGAGGTCGCTTTGTCTGCAAGACCTTCTCCCACCGCAGCAACCGCTAGAACACCCAAGAAGCGAGATTCATACTCAGCGTTGTCATTTTCTTTGGCAAGCTGTAAGCCCAATTCGGCCAACGGCGCTATATTGTCTCGCTGAGACAAGTGGTAATAAGCGCTCGCAAGAAGATAGCGGGTTTGAAGCTGCAGCATGAGCTGGTCTTCACTGGGAGCATCACTTAGAAGAGGCGTGAGTTGTTCAATTAACTCAGTAGGCGCTTTGGCCATAAGTGTTTGATAATATTCTGTGTCCAGCGCGTCATTGCTGAATACGGGGGTACTGAATGCTTGCTGACTGAAACTGAGTAGGCTGATAACAAGTACTACAATAACTCGTCGTACATACCACATGACTTCCACCACTTGTTATTGCAGGAACTTAGCAATGGAGGCCTGGCAAATTGTTCGGGGTGTTTTCCATAACGCTTGCTAGGTTCTCTATGCAGAAGCCTGCTCTTTTTTCCTTTTTGTTTTCATCAGCCTACTATTAATTCGCGTTAGGGGAAATATTTTTTCAGTATATTGGCTATATCAGCTTTTTGATTTACCCATAGCCCTGTCGCCCCAAATCTCTTCTAATCGTTGGTCACGGCCACAGTTCCATCTGTAGAATTTGTAACGAACGGGGCTTTTCTTATAAAAGTCTTGGTGGCCAATTTCATCACCCTTAATCGGGTAAAAAGTAGAGGCATCTAAAATAGGGGTTACCACTTTCTGATTTGGAAACTGAGCGACAACTGCAGCTTTTGTTTCTTCAGCAATGGCGCGTTCTTCGTCGTTTGCAACAAAAATTGCGCTTAAATAGCTTGGCCCTTTGTCACAGAATTGACCGCGGTCGTCAAAGGGGTCAATGTTGACCCAAAAATGGTCGAGAATATCCTTGTACGAAAGTTTGTTTTCATCATAGGTGATTCTTACGGCTTCATAATGCCCTTTGTGATTGCCGTTGTAAGTTGGGTTTGGAGCACTTCCACCAGTGAAGCCCGACACGACATCGGTAACGCCGTCTAATTTCTCAAAATCAGACTCCATACACCAAAAGCACCCGCCTGCCAAAATGGCTTCGTCAGCGTTGGCTAATGGAGTGATAGTGGCAGCGCCTACACAGGCACTCATTAAAAATGCAGAGACAATAGATTTCATTTTTTACCTTTATATTTTGCTACTAGTAGCAACGGGACGGTTTCACAACACATATACGGTTACCTAATAAAGAACGGTTTAGCGTAAAGATGATTTCATCATTGTGCTTCGCATTGATATTTAGTGTGTGAATTCAGCAACCACAATCACTCAGTTAGGCATTATTTGAAGTGCTGCGTAAAAATTTCATCTTACCCTGTAGTCTTCGCATGCTTTGCACAGGTCTGTGAAAATAAAGGTGTGTAAATCAAAAAAACACAGATTGACTAAGCAGCGTTAAAACTCAGTAACAATATCGTGGTGGCACTTTTTTCCTATTCGACTTACAGTTAGCTCACTTTTAGTCAGTTAAGGAAAGGGCATGTACACACTTTACGGTTATCCTAAAACTCGCTCAGTACGCGTAGCGTGGGCATTGGAAGAGCTTGGCTTACCTTTCGATTATAAGCTGGTCGATTTAAAACAGGGGCAGCACTTATCTGATGAATACAAGGCGATAAGCCCAGCTGCAAAAGTTCCAGCATTGGCAACACCTGAAGGTACGTTAACCGAATCTGCTGCAATTGTGACCTTTTTAGCCGAGCGTCACGGTATGCATGAATTTATCCCTGAGCCTAGTAGCTTTGCTCGTGCAAAGTACGAAGAAATGATGTTGTTTCTTACCAGCGAGTTAGAGCAACCAATTTGGAATATGGCCAAGCACACGTTTGCCCTTCCCAAAGAACATCGACTTGAGAAAATGCGCGAAGTCGCTGCGTGGGAATTTAATCGCGCGCTACTCGTGTTTTCTTCCATGCTAGCTGACAAAGAATTTGTGTGCGGCAATATGTTCACCATGGCTGATGTTATCGCAGGCCACATTTTAGCATGGGCAAAAGGCAGTAAACTCAACTTATCCCTAAACGGAAAAGCAGAAAATGTTGCTGCTTATGCACAGCGAGTGTTGGGTAGAGAGGCATATGAGAGGGCATGGCGAAATGAAATGGCCCATTTGTCCGAGTAAAAAATGTAAGTACCGTGGCAAAAAAAGTGCGCATAAGAAAAAAGTTAGGCGACTGACTTAACATGGTCCCCATTAAAATTTATTACGAAAACGACAGGCCCGAAGGGCAATAAAATAGGTATGTAAATGAAAGTATTTAAAACCCTACTGGTAAGTAGCGCAGTTACCATGGCTTTAGGCCTTAGCAGTGCTATGGCGCACGAACATAATCACACAAATGCGAATAACGCTAAAACAGCGTCGTCGGTTGCAAAAGAAGTGTCTGAGCACGACAAACTATTCGCATTGTTTGCAGCGGCAGATCAACGTGATATCGAACTAAGCCCTATTTCGGCTATCTTTCGCGGTGATATGAGCAATGCTGACAGGTTGGGCGACTTCCATACAGATGCACGCCGGATAGCAAGTAAAACGGCGACGCTGTTAAATTTATCAGAGCTTAAGCAAATTGACCGCAGCAAACTAAGCGATACCGATAAGCTAGCTTATGATGTGTTCAAATATAACGAAGAGCGCTCATTAAAAATGTCGTCAGACGAGATTGAAGCGTTAACCGATGTGCGACCTATAAATCATTTCAGTGGTTTTCACACATTCTACCCAACATTCTCTAGTGGCAAAGGGGCTGCACCATTTAACACGGTAGAAGACTACGAAAACAACCTGTCACGTCATAAAGATTACATTGCGATATCTGACCGCGCTATTGGTAAGTTTCGCGAGGGCATGGAAAGCGGTGTCCTTGAAACAAAGCTTACTATTGACCTTGTAATTAAACAATTTGACACGCAGCTGGCAATTCCAATTAAAGAGTCGCAATTCTGGGGACCTATCACCATGTTCCCAGACAGCTTCTCTGATGAAGATAAGGCGCGTTTAACCGAAGAGTATGAAGTCGCAATACAAGAGATTTACAACGCAACAACTCGCATGCGTAATTTTCTTCGCGATCAATACTTGCCTGTTGCTCGCGAAAGTATTGGCTTGAGTGACATGAAAGGTGGCGAAAAGTTGTATCAGCTTATGGTTGAAGGCTCTACCACGCTGCCGATGACGCCAGATGAACTTCACAAGCTTGGTTTAAAAGAAGTAAAGCGTATTAAAAACGATATGCTTGAGATTAAAGACGAAGTGAATTTTGAGGGTACCTTAAACGAGTTCTTCGACTATGTGCGTACCGATCCGAAATTTAAGCCGGAAAGCCGTGAAGCACTCACGCAGAGCTACTATGATATTGGCCGTGAAGTGGATGAAAAGATCGAACAGTACTTTTCGCTTCTACCTAAGTCAGAACTAAGAATAAAACCTTACGACCCCGCTATTGAGCAGTTTAGTGCTGGCGGTTCTTATCAGCCGGGTACACCAGATGGTTCACGCCCTGGAACGTTTTATTTTAATGCCTACGACCTGCCAAGTCGTTTAACCACGGGTAACGTAACCTTGTACCTTCACGAAGGGGCACCAGGTCACCATTTCCAAGTTAGCCTTGCTCAAGAAAATGAAGCGTTACCTTCATTCATGCGCTTCAATTTCTTACCTGCGTTTGGTGAAGGCTGGGCGCTGTATTCTGAAACATTGGGCTATGAAATGGGCTTCTTTGAGGACCCATGGAACCGTTACGGCACGCTTCAAGATGAACAGCTTCGCGCCATGCGTTTGGTTGTAGATACGGGTATTCATGCGAAGGGCTGGACACGTGAACAAGCAATCGACTTTATGCTTGATAATTCAGGTATGACACGCACAGAAGTGGTGGCAGAAGTAGAACGCTACATTGCAATTCCTTCGCAAGCGCTGTCTTACAAAGTTGGTGCGCTTAAAATTCAAGAGCTGCGTGCACGCGCTGAAAAAGCATTGGGTGAAAACTTCGATATTCGCGAATTCCACGCTCAGGTGTTAAATACAGGCGGTATTCCATTGGCTATTCTTGAACAGAAAATTGACCGCTGGATTGCAAGTCAAAAAAGCTAAAGAGCAAGAAATAAGAATAAATTTATTAGCTATCTGTGGACGTCTTAGGAAATCATAGAGTTAGCTGCTTATCTCGATAGATGGGCAGATAACATTCTTTCTATTTTCCGACAAAGAAGTCTTCAGCATGCAAGCATATTAAAGCCAGTAAGTGTTCAGCATTGCTGGCTTTTTTGTATTTGCGACCAATAGCAGTGATCTTGTTGTGCTGCTTTATTAGAGTAATAAACATACAGTATTTGCTGTGGTTTCAGCATGAAATAGGGAGTTTAACCGTGGAACTTGGGCTATTTTCGTTAAGTTTAACTGTGAAGGATATTAGTAAGTCGAAAGCGTTTTATGAAGCATTAGGCTTTGAAGCAATGCCGTCTTGTGGTTCGGTTGAAGATAAGTGGCTTATGATGAAAAACGGCAATACCATGATTGGGTTGTTTGAAGGCATGTTCGACGACAACATTATGACATTTAACCCTAGCGACGTTAGGGCGCTTCAAGCTCAGCTAGTTGAACAGGGTATTGCTTTAGAAGTACCAGTAAAAGGGGATAGTGGACCTGGGCATTTAATTGTTAAAGACCCTGATGGAAACGCGATTATGTTCGACCAGTTTTGATGAATAGTTTTCATTTTTTGCAATGTGTCGCTGTTGATTAGCGGATTTAGTTTAGTAAAGCGCAAGATGTAGTTGATAATCGCTACGGTAACTGCATTTCGCTTGCCGTACTAAGGCGAGGGTTATTCTGGGTTAGCGAAAGTTTACTTTATGCAAGGTAAGATGGTGCACGCAGAAAGTATGATGGAGAAGGCTGTGTCGCTTACGTTACCGTCTGAAAATCGAGAGCTCTACACTGCTACATTGAACGCTATTCAAAATAGCAGGTAGTGCTTAGGTAGGTTTTGCCAGTCAGCACGTATTAAATACGTGCTGCCAGCTCTGCCCCTTGGCGAATTGCGCGCTTAGCATCAAGTTCTGCCGCGACATCTGCTCCCCCAATAATGTGCACGGTAAAACCTGCCTCTTCAAGTGGCTGCTGTAATGGCTTAAATGGCTCTTGGCCTGCGCAAACAATCACATTATCTACGGGTAACAATTTTGGCGTGTCGTTTATCAGTACGTGAAGGCCCTCGTCGTCAACTTTTTCATAGCTCACGCCGTTTATCATTTGTACGTTGTGATGTTTCAACGATTGTCGGTGGATCCAGCCTGTTGTTTTGCCTAGTCCTTTGCCCACTTTCGATGTTTTACGCTGAAGTAAATAGACTTCACGCTCAGAAGGTTCAATTGCTTTTTCTTTAAGAGCGCCTGGCGCTGAGTATTCCTTATCTATGCCCCAATGCGCTAGCCACTTCTCTTTATTTTCAGCTAAGTGTTCATGCTCAACTAAGAATTCTGCTACATCAAAGCCTATACCTCCGGCACCAACAATAGCCACTTTCTTCCCAACGGGTTTATGATCTCGAAGCACGTCTAAATACCCCATCACCTTAGGATGGTCATGGCCTTCAATCGAAAGACTACGTGGGCGAATGCCAGTTGCTAATATAACTTCATCGAAGTCATTCCCCGATAGGCTGTCTACACTTACTTCAGCATTAAGGTGAATGTTAACGCCATAGCGCGCCAGCTGATTGCTGTAAAAGCGCAAGGTTTCGTAAAACTCCTCTTTGCCGGGAACCTGCTTGGCATAGTTAAATTGGCCACCAATTTCTGCGGCTTTATCGTATAAATGTACGTCGTGCCCACGTTCGGCTGCATACATGGAAAACGCGAGTCCAGCAGGGCCTGCTCCGACAACAGCCAGTTTCTTCTTGTGTTGTGCAGGGGTGAATGTGAGTTCGGTTTCATAACAGGCTTGAGGGTTAACCAAGCAGCTTGCGCGCTTTTGTTCAAATGCGTGGTCAAGACACGCCTGATTACATGCAATACAGGTATTGATAAGGTTTGATTCGTCGCGCATGGCTTTCGCAACAAAATGTGCATCGGCAAGAAAAGGGCGCGCCATCGACACCATGTCTGCATGACCATCTGCTAGTACCGACTCTGCAACCTCAGGCGTATTTATTCGGTTAGTTGTCACTAATGGAATCGACACTTCCTTTTTCATGCGCTGAGTTATCCACGTAAATGCTGCACGCGGTACTGATGTAGATATGGTCGGCACGCGGGCTTCATGCCATCCAATACCTGTATTAATTAGCGTAGCGCCAGCCTTTTCAATTTCTTTGGCAAGGTACACCACTTCGTCCCATTTGGCGCCGCCTTCAACCAAGTCCAGCATAGACAGTCGATATATAATGATAAAGTTAGTACCCACTTTCTCACGAACGCCTTTAACTATCTCGATAGCTAGGCGCGCTCGATTTTCTAAGCTACCACCCCATTCATCGCTTCTATGATTGGTGCGTTCGCAGAAAAACTGGTTGATGAGGTAGCCTTCAGAACCCATTATCTCAACGCCGTCATAGCCAGCATCCTGCGCCAGGCTTGCACACTTAACATAGTCTTTAATAGTGCTTCTTACGCCACGAGAAGAAAGTTCTCGCGGCTTAAAAGGCGTAATAGGAGATTTCATCGGTGAGGCTGATACCGCAAGAGGGTGGTAACCATAGCGGCCCGAGTGCAGTATCTGCATGCAAATTTTGCCATTCTCTTTGTGAACGGCATCAGTTATCACGCGGTGTTTCTTGGCATGACGGGAACGAGTCATTCTGCCAGCAAACGGCGCTACCCATCCAGAAATGTTTGGGCTTATGCCCCCCGTTACGATAAGTCCAGCGCCACCTTTGGCACGTTCTGCATAGAATGCGGCTAGTTTATCAAAGCCGCCTTTCTCTTCTTCAAGGCCGAGATGCATGGAGCCCATCAGCGTTCGATTTCTCAGTGTAGTGAACCCTAAATCAAGAGGGGCGAGTAAGTGAGGGTAAGGTGTTGTCATTATTGTTAGCATTCTTTGGTTTGTTTTACTTGATGCTAACACTAAATAAAAAAGTTGCCAGACCCACGAGATAGTCTGGCAACCGAAAAAGGGAGCCAGGGAACGGCCTCCCTTAACTGGTTCAATCAGTAAGGGGCGACCTTGCCGATGATTATTCTTTTGCTGCGTTTGATCAGAGAATAAACGGTGTCGAAGGCACCATTTATTTCGTCTTTTGAATATTTTTTACCGAGTGCTCGTAAGAATTTGACATCATCTTTCGTTCTGGAAAATTCAAACTGCTCCCCTGGGTTGGTGGCAGGGTAAATAACCATGTAGCCATATTCACCAGTCGTCATTGAGTAAAGCGTGGGTACTGGCACCTCGGCTAGCTTTGACCCTTCAATAAAATATTCAGTAACTAAGCTTTCAAATTTCTCTTCTTGCCCAGTTTCTACGTCAAAAAAGTACACCATTGAAAAGTCGGTAATATCGTTTTTTTCTGGCGCAAGGTTGTCTAGGTAGGCTTTCCATTCATCGCTCGATAATTCGTTTTCCTTGGTTTCTTCTTGTGAATATAGGCATGTGCTAAACACACTTAATAAAATTGTGATACCGCAAAATGTCGCAAACTTTTTCATGATTTTTCCTTTGGCTGTGTTCTTTTACACCGAAAAATTTAGTGCGAATTGGCAGTTAAGAATTGAAAAAAACATGAAAAAAAGTTGAATTCCGCCTTTTTAGACTGTTTTGCGAGCAAAGTGTGAGTGTTTTACGAAGGATGAATGTGTGTTTTAACAAAGCATCAATTTTGTATGGGTGCTTCACAAGCCAACCTTTAAGCTAGGTTAAGCCCGCAGCAAATAAGACACTACTTGTCAGGAATTTCTGTTAATAATTGATTTACGGCAGAGCGCCATGTTCTAAAATACGGTCATGAAAATGCTTAAGTGAGAAATTATCACCCATTCTCTCCTTCATTTGCTTTCGCCTTAAACTATTTATACTTTTGTGTAGTTGTTTAACTCCAGAACACTTGCTACTTTAGTATTAATAAAATCAAGACGCTACGCTCAGGGATGAATACTTCAAACCGACAATTTAGTATTGGTGCATTACTCATCGACCCATTAGCCAATACACTAAATTTCAATTCTCAAACTGAAAAACTCTCTCCAAAAGTAATGGAAGTATTCTGCACCTTGTATCAAGGTAATGGCGTTGTGGTGACGAGAGAACAGTTGCTTAACTCGGTTTGGGCAAACCGGTTTGGAGGCGACGAATCACTCTCTCGTGCTATTTCAGAACTTCGAAAGTCGCTATCTCGATTGCTCGATACAAATAAAAAGTTAATTACAACAATTCCTAAAAGAGGTTATCGCCTTGAGCTGTCACTTCTGACAGAACTTTGTCAGCTAGAAAGTCCCCTTGTTCCAGAAGTGCCTGTAATGTCGTTCTCTGAGCCAGCTCAGAGAACGAAACATCGTTCGCTAATCATCTACTCGCTAATTTTTACAGCGGTTTTCATTATATTTGTCACCGCGATATTTAGTAACATGAGTGACAACTCGCACAAGGCATATCGAGTGCTGGTTATCCCTTTCGACGTTACAGACAGTGATGATAACGACGAACGTACACTAGCGAATGGCCTACTTGAGCTGTCTCTGACACAATTGTCTCAAGTTGATAACTTTAAAGTAGCGAGTAGAACGTCGAGTGCTTACTTTAAAACTCACAAGCACAGTTTAAAAGAAATTCAATCGTTGCTGCCCGTCGACCTAGTTGTTGAAGGGGCTGTAAGGCGTGACGGAAACACCCATATTGTTACTTACAGGCTCATAGAGGTTGATTCGGGGTTTACTCTATTTTCTGATAGCCAAGACGTAGCATTGTTAAATATGCAAGATGCAGTTAGCAACCTAGTTATCAGTACAACTGCACACTTAGGAATTGAACATAAGCTAATAGCGCCTAGTCCTCAGTCTAATGAAGCCTACCGCCTTTATTTGTTAGCCATGGATATTCTTAATCGAAATTATAATCTTGAAGCGCTTCAAAATGCTCAAGCTTACCTTATTAGGGCCAATGCTCAATCGCCTGCAGACCCGTTAATTGTCGAAGCGATAACAAGTAATTATCTAGAGATGATGAATCTAACATCGGGTGAAGAGCAAAAAGTGGTAATTAACTCAGCTCAGGCCTTTCTTGAGCAAAGTCATGAGCTTGGAATTTCAAGTGGCACATTGTCTTTTTTCGAAGGTATGCTTCACATGCCGTTAATCAGTGATCCAACCAGAGGGAACACACAAAAAGCGCTAGAGCATTTTGCCAAAGCCAAGAAGTTGGGTGAGAAGAGCTTTAACTTTTATTTTAACTACACCTACTTACTCACAATTCATCACAAATATAAGATGGCGCTTGCAATAGCTGAAGAGGGGATTGTTTCTCACCCACTTTCCTACCGACTTTATGGAGGGCTCGCCTTCGTTAACTTACTGATGGGAAATGACCAAGTAGCAGGTTTAGTCTTCGAAAAAATGAATGAAATAGCGCCTCAAGACCCGACAACAAGGTGGATGGAAGCGCTAGCGGCTACTGTGTCAGGGCAGTATCAACATACACTAGATTGGACCAGCCAAACACGAGAAGACAATCCGCTAGTACAAACCTTAATGCTTGATTTAAGCGTTCTGATTGCTGCAAAAAACGAAGATTCTCTAGCACGTTTATGGGCGCTATGTGAAGACGGCGCGGGGTCAACTAAGTTAACCGAAGCGGATTGTTTTCACATCACATTCGCTCAAGCGATTTATAATAAAGACATCTCCGCACTGTTACTACACCTAAGAGATGCAGAAAATACAGATCTTAGTTCCCCTTACATTAGATCAATGATTGGGCAAGCACTATATATGCTGCCCGGCCACCTTTTAGACGACCACAAAGAATTATTTGGGAATCTTATTTCTGGTGAATTGAACGGTGGGGGGTTATCGAACTTAGAGTCGCTTAATTTACTAACAGCTCTTCATTTTGCTCAGCAGGGGAGCGAGATATTTTCGATAGACGAGATCAATGCAAATGTCGCATTAATTTACAGCGAAAAAGAAATGCCTGACTCTTTCAAAGCCGAATACTCAGCACAGATAGGAGACAGTGAACGTGCATTGATGTTATTGCAGTCATTGGTCGACGGTGATGAAGTGATACCGGTTGGACGAAAATATGCTTATTTTGATAGTCCTGCTTTTTCTTTGCTGAAAGAAGAAAGGCGTTTTCTTGATTTAAAGATGCAGTACAACCGTAACCTAGCTTCAACTTACAAGTCACTCGAATGGCAATTTTAATACAAGGAAAAAGAGAAAAAACTCATATAAATTTCTTATTTTTTTCCAGATAAAAACAACGTTCTGTTTCATTCTTTTCTACGTTGCATCGCTTTAGTTGGCAACGCTACTGCCCACAATATAAAGGAAAGGTTATGAAACAGTTGACGATTAAAATAGCACTTTTGACTGTGCTTATGATGGGGTCTTTAAAGGTTCTATCAGCCCCGCTCTCTACTACTTACATAGATGACTATTATGAACACCTTCAAGAACGCTACTACACGGTTAAGTCGCCGATGCGTCGATTCTCTTTCAATACATATCCAATTGAACCATCACCCATAAGGCCAGTGTTGCCAGGTCCTGTAATACCGAAGAAGCCTGTAAAACCTGAAACACCACCACCTATTCAAGATGTCCCCGTAGTTAATTTACCCAAGCAAGGCACGAACAAGGGTACATGGCCATCAGCCTATAAAGGTACCTGGATGCTAAACGTTCAGCCATATAATCAAAACTCGGATGTATTACTAATGATGCGTGTATTTGACAGTGCACAGATTGATGTAATCGCTCAAGATGGCAGTAAGCAACTGGGCGTACTAAAAAATGTGAAGAAAGACACCTACACCATAAATACAGTCACAATGTGTGGTTGTGACAATACCGGTAAAAGTGGCGTAGCTTATTCCATTCACTCTTACTCTGTTTCATTTAATCGTTTTGATGAGTTAGAAGGGAAGTACACGGCTTATCATTACACTGCTGACGGAAGTACAGTGTCTTTAGAATCGGGTGATGTTAATGGCACCTTATTCAATTTCGATGCTAGTAGGTAGTTTTGTAAATGCAGATAAGACTATCAGTCTTATCTGCACAAACTGTGTTAAGTAGAAATGATGTTACTCGTCCACATACATCTTCTGTTGGAACTTCAATGTTTGTTTGTCCGCTCCTTTTTGAACGTCAATCTCGAACCTAAATGTTTCTTGATCGCGAAAAGGCAAAGCGGCTAAATAGTAAATAGCATCGCCATCCTCTACCTTTTTGAAGGTGAGCTTTCGCGAATTACCTAGCAGGTTCTTTGCCGTGCCAGATACGTCAACGCGCTGCGCTTTTCCCGACGTTTTGTCTAGCACAGAAATATTGACTAGTGCGTTAAACTTGCTTCGGACAATGCCATAACTTGCTGCCACTTCCGGGGTTAAAAACGGCGTGCTGAACACTATGTAATGCACGTCCCAGTCACCCAGCGTCTGTTTTTGCTCTGCAAAAGCAGAAAAGCTTAAACACGAGATAACCAATGCTATAAGTGCCATGTAGCTTAATTTTATTTTCTTCATGATAAACCTAACCTTTGCTTTCATCTTAATGTTTGTGTTTACCTTTAACGCCTCAGCGAACTTCACTGCCCGATTCAAGGTTCACCATCTATTGCCATTAATTAGATAGGTAAGGTGTCTTGGATCAGAAGCTGTAGAAACTGTAATGCGATAATAGCAACGAGCACTGACAAGTCGAGGCCTCCTAACGGAGGGATGACTTTACGAATAGGTGCTAAAAACGGTTCTGTTAGTTGGTGCAGTACATAGTCTATTGGAGACTGGCCTTGCGACACCCAACTTAAAATTGCGCGAAGTAGCAATACCCAAAACATGAGAGAGAGGGTTTCTTTCACAACGCCAATCACTGACAAAATAGCAATACCAATTGGGTTTAGGTTGCCACCAAACATAAGCCCAAGCGTAACCAGTTTTAGTGCGCATACAGCCACGGCCAGTACAAAGGTGGCGGTATCGAATCTGCCAATGGATGGGATAACACGGCGCAACGGCCCCACAATTGGGTGGGTTGCTTTTACTACAAATTGACTGAGTGGGTTATAGAAATCTGCCTGAACCATTTGTAACCAAAGGCGCAGAATGACCACCATCAAATAAAGGCTAAATAAGGTATCAACCAAAAATACCGTTGCATTCATGTTGTGCTTTTCCTAAATCGTTATAGCTGTTTTGCCATTTCTTCAGCACGCGCCACTGCTGCGCGCATTGATTTACTGACAATATCTTTTAAACCTTCATTAATGAAAGTGTTTACGGCTTCTGCGGTAGTGCCGCCCTTAGACGTAACTTGGGCGCGAAGCTCGCTTAATTCAAGTTCAGGGTTGTTACAAACCATTTCGGCCGCGCCTAACATGGCTTGTTGAACCATTAAGCGTGACTGTGCTTTGTCAAATCCCATGCTCATGGCTTCTTCTTGCATGTTTTGTAGGAACAAGAAGAAATACGCTGGGCTGCTGCCAGCTGCGGCAATAACACCGTTAATGCCATCTTCTTTTTCAACCCATACTGTTTCGCCCACGCTGTTCATCACATCGTCAACGTATTGTCTGTCAGATTCAGACACAGTGTCGTCGGCGTACATGCCTGACATGCCCTTACCCAATAAGCTTGGGGTATTTGGCATAATGCGAACAACAGGGTATTCGCCGCCTAGCATTTCTTGTAGTCGAGAAACAGGCAAACCAGCAGCAATGCTCATAAACAATTTACCCGACAGGTCGTTGTTTTTTTGCAGTTCGCCACACATGTCGCCCATTATTTGTGGTTTTACCGCAAGCACTATGGCATCAGCAAATTGGCAAGCTTCATCATTAGACTGCGTGGTATGAATTCCAAATTCGGCTTTCAAACCGTCTAACTTGGGTGTTGAAGGGTTTGCTGCAAGAATGTTTTCTTTCGCGTACCCTGATTTGATAAGACCACTGATGATGCTGCGGCTCATGTTGCCCGCGCCAATAAATGCTAATTTTTTCTGTTGCATGTAAATCCTATTCGTTGGTTGCGTTTAAGTCTGTGTAGTGAAGCGATGTTCTATCCGTTAGGATAGTCTCGTTTACCGAAAATAGCGGTACCGATTCGCACCATAGTAGAGCCATTTTGAATTGCTTCTGCCATATCACCACTCATTCCTACGGATAGGGTATCAAAATTGCTCAGCGATGTATGGTAGTGGTCGAATAATTCTTTGAGTTTAGTCAGCGTTTCACGCTGCTGCTGTTCACTTGGGTTAGCTTTAGGAATCGCCATCAACCCTCGTAAAATCAGGCGTTCTTGCGATTCAATAAATGCTACAAGGGCATCTAATTCACTTAGCGCTACTCCTGATTTACTGTCTTCGTCATCAATATTGACCTGAATACATACATTTAAAGGCGGCAGTGAACCAGGTCGTTGCTCGTTTAACCTGCGGGCAATCTTTTCTCTGTCTATCGATTGAACCCAAGTAAAATGTTCAGCCACCACTTTAGTTTTGTTCGACTGAATAGGGCCAATCATATGCCACTCTATATCGTTAAGATGCGAAAGTTCCTGAACCTTTTCAACACCTTCCTGAACGTAGTTTTCACCGAACATACGTTGTCCCGCTTCATACGCTTCCATGATATCTGATACGGGTTTTGTTTTGCTAACCGCTAGCAATTTAACGGAATTTGGTGGACGATGTGCACTGGTAGCGGCTTGGTCTATTCCTTTTCGTGCGGAATGTAGTCTTTCTGCTATTGTTTGCATTATTCACCTTGTTTTGGAGAAGTGGTTGTGGATATTACCGAACTTTTGGCTTTCAGTGTTAAGAATAACGCCTCAGATTTACACTTATCGGCGGGCCTGCCCCCCATTATTCGTGTAGATGGCGAAATGCGTAAACTGAACGTTCCTGCCCTCGATCACAAGCAAGTACATAGTCTCGTGTATGAGATTATGAATGACATGCAGCGCAAAGAATACGAAGAAAACCTGGAAACCGATTTTTCTTTTGAAGTAAATGGCTTGTCGCGTTTTCGTGTGAATGCATTCGTTCAAAATCGAGGCGCCGCGGCCGTATTACGTACCATTCCTAGCAAGGTGTTAACATTAGACGACCTGGGCGCGCCTGAAATATTCAAAGAGATCATAAACCAGCCAACGGGAATTGTGTTGGTTACAGGTGCTACAGGTTCGGGTAAGAGTACCACGCTCGCGGCCATGGTCGACCATATCAATACGCATAAACGCGAACACATTCTTACCATTGAAGACCCTATCGAATTCGTTCACGACAACAAGCTTAGCTTGGTAAACCAGAGGGAAGTACACCGCGATACCCACTCGTTTAACAACGCACTGCGCTCAGCGCTTCGTGAAGACCCCGACGTTATTCTAGTAGGTGAGCTGCGTGACCTAGAAACCATACGTCTTGCCATTTCAGCTGCCGAAACCGGCCACTTAGTGTTTGGTACGCTTCACACCAACTCGGCACCTAAAACCATTGACCGTATTATCGATGTTTTTCCTGCTGAAGAAAAAGCCATGGTGCGCTCTATGTTGTCTGAATCATTGCGCGCAGTTATTTCACAAACCTTGCTTAAGAAAGTGGGAGGCGGGCGTGTTGCTGCCCATGAAATCATGGTAGGCATTCCTGCTATTCGTAACCTTATTCGCGAAGACAAAGTGCCACAAATGTACTCGGTAATTCAAACCGGTCAGGCGCACGGAATGCAAACCATGGATCAGTGTCTTCAGCGATTAGTGGCAATGGGCGTGATCACCAAACAAGACGCGGCAGCAAAGTCAGTTGATAAACAGTCGATGAACAGTTTCTAGAGGCCGTCATGTTAGATTCATTACTTCAAAAAATGGTCGATACCAATGCGTCGGATTTATTTGTAACGGCAGGGTTTCCGGTAAGCGCCAAAATTAACGGCAAACTTACCCTTGTTACCGAAAGCACCACATCAGAAGAGGCTTCGTTAGCGCTTGTTCACGAAGCGATGACCGAAAAGCAGCAAAATGAGTTTCATACATCGAAAGAGTGTAACTTTGCGATTGTTCGAGAGGGCATTGGGCGCTTCCGTTGCTCGGCGTTTTGGCAGCGCGATCAGGCGGGTATGGTTATTCGCCGCATTGTAACGCAAATTCCAAAGGCCGATGATTTGGGGCTTCCGCGGGTATTAAAAGAAATTATTATGGCTAAACGCGGTCTTGTTCTATTTGTCGGTGGAACAGGCACGGGTAAGTCGACATCATTGGCTGCGCTTATCGGGCACAGAAATGAGAATTCGCATGGGCATATTCTAACTATTGAAGACCCCATTGAATTTGTGCACGAGCATAAAAACTGTGTGGTTACACAACGCGAAGTGGGTATTGATACCCAATCATTTGACGATGCACTTAAAAGCTCGCTACGTCAGGCGCCTGACGTCATTCTTATTGGTGAAATTCGCTCAATGGAAACCATGGAGTATGCCATGTCGTTTGCCGATACGGGGCACTTGTGTGTAGCAACGTTGCACGCAAACAACGCGAACCAAGCTATTGAACGTATTATGCATTTAGCGCCTAAAGATCAGCACGACAAGCTGCGCTTTGACTTAAGCTTAAACATTCGCGCCATCGTCGCCCAGCAGCTAGTACCTACGCCAGATGGCAAGGGTAGGGTAGCGGCCATCGAAATCTTGCTTAACTCGCCGTTAGTCCGCGACCTTATTCAGCGCAATGAAATTGGTGCGTTGAAAGAAGCAATGAAAAAAGGAAAAGAGCAGGGCATGCAGAGTTTCGATATGGCACTTTATGACCTGTATAAAGCAGGCAAAATTGACATGGACCAAGCGCTGCATCACGCCGACTCGCCGAATGATCTGCGTTTAATGATTAAGCTTGATACCAGTGACGGCTCTAGCTTAGGTACATTATCCAACGTATCAATTGATATGGATGACTAGACGCTTTCGTCAACGGTTGAAGCTTTGCGTGAAGAAGCAATACTGAAGTAAGCAGGAAGCATTTTCACGTTTTTTGGACGACAAGCAGCCGATAGGCTGCTTTTGTGTTTATGCTTAAATCGTTACGCTTTTATACCAACTGAGCAGGGTAAACGTTGAAAAAACTATTCTCGTCACAAGATGCTTTTGAACTTCAAGCCATACGTAGCGAGCTAGACGCGCTGTCTATTCCTTACATGGTGAAAAATGAGTTTGCCGGTGGCGCAATTGGCGAACTGCCCTGGCAAGATTCTCAACAAGAAGTGTGGCTTGTTGATGATAGCTGGTACGCCAGAGCGTCTAAGGTCGTTAATGCGTTTATTCAAAAAGCCAATGATGCGCCAGTTGCCAGTGAAGACTGGCGCTGCAATAACTGCGGTGAAGAAAACGGTAGCGCGTTTGAGGTGTGCTGGCAATGTGGTGAAGGGAAGTAAAAGCGGCAAGTGGCCCAGTCGCTTTATTCGTACTGACTTTCGCTCCAGCTGGCAAAAATAACACACGCCGACACGCTATCTACTTTATCTTTAGTCAGTTTCTTATAACCACCCAACTCAAATAACATAGATTTGGCGTCGGTGGTGGTAAGGCGCTCATCACAGGTTTCTACTGCAACACGAAAACGCCCATGAAGTCGGTTTGCAAACTTGCGGGCGCGTTGGGTCATTTCTTGCTCTGTACCGTCCATATTAAGCGGCAAGCCAACAACAACCACATGCGGTTGCCACTCATCGTAGAGCTTTTCAATCAAGGTCCAATCTGGAATACCGTCACGTGCTTTAAGTGCGGGAAGAGGTGAGGCTGTGCCAGTGATTTCTTGCCCAACCGCCACACCAATACTTTTAGTACCAAAATCAAACGCAAGTACAGTGCGATTTCCTACATCAGGCATGACCGGCCCCGGGCGCAAGTTGCCATACATCCACACCCAGTTTATTCACCGTGGCTTGCCATTTTTTATGCATAGGCGTGTTGAATAATATTTCTTCGTCGGCCTCAATGGTCAGCCATGCATTTTCCTGCATTTCTTTTTCAAGCTGCCCAGCAGTCCAGCCCGCGTACCCCAAAGCAATCAATACATCTTCAGGGCCTTCATTATTGGCAATAGCAGTCAAAATGTCTTTTGATGTTGTAACCATAATTCCAGGCGCAAGCTTCAGGCTAGAGGCCCACTCTTTTTGCGACGAATGCAGTACAAAACCACGTTCTTGACTTACGGGGCCACCAGCTAAAACAATTTGTTCTGCTTTGTCATCAGACACTTTTAGCTCTTTATCAGTTTGCTCAAGCAGCTGTTTCACGTTCATGGTAGAAGGCTGATTTACCACAATGCCCATCGCGCCTTCAGCGTTGTGTTCACAAACATAGATAAGTGAACGAGAAAAGTACGGATCGTCCAAGCTCGGCATGGCGATTAGAAAGTGATTTTGTAGGCTTTTTAATTCCGTCATAGTTTGTTTGTCATTTTTCTTAAACTTTTTGCTTGTTTATTTAGTCAATGGACGAGACAAGGTCATTGCCATCGTTTTACTCATTGTAACCACACTAAATTTATAACATGCGACTTTAAATAGGGCGTAAGCTGATCGACGTACTATTGATACGTTCTTTTTACGTTCAGGTTTAATTTAGCAAAGGGCTACGAGTAAACGTTTTTATCTTTGGTAAATCCACAAGTACATAGTTGGGGATTCTTAAATTTAATCTACTTTACTGATGTTGACGGTCGATATCTTCGCTACCCCTAATTCTTACATAATAGTTGGGGCTTTCTTATGAAAAACAACGGGGTTGTTCCTTTTTGGGGTTGGTAAACGATAGCGCTTTTTATTCGCTAACGTTGAATAGGCAGTTTGAAGAGCAATAAACACATTCACCTTTTCCTTTCCTGCACTTTTTGAATAGGCTTGTAGTGATGAAACTAAAAGTCGCCATAAAGAGGTGCTTCTACTTTAAATTTATGATTTAGCAAAAATAATGGTAGCATTGCAACCCAAAATTTAGCTGATAGATACGGGCAATGTCAGTAATCAAACCAGAAATAGATCTAGGTAATCATCAATTAAAAAACAGAGTTCTGTTGACGTTAAGCGTCGTCATATTGTGCTCGTGTTTTGCCACAGGCATTCACAACATTACTTCTAATGAAATTTCCGCAAAGTGGGTGGCGGCTTCGCAGTTTTTGCTTGGGGGATTCTTTGCGTTTACCAGCATTAGTTTACAACGAGGCAAAGAAAGACCGTGGTTTAATTGGTCGATAGTTTATGCCTATATTGGTTTAATTGCGTTCGCTGTATTATCCTTTGGTGTCGAGAAAAGTGTTTCCATGTGGTTCTTCTCAGTTCCTGTTGTTAGCTATTTTATATTCTCCCGTCTTCATGGCTTTATCATTTCTTTATTAGTTCTTGCTCTTTTCATCTACTTGCGTATTGACTACAACCTCTATGACGCAAGTGAAGTGTGGCAGAGTACTTTGATAAACATTGTGCCGCCATATGGCATCATAATGGCGTTAGCTAATGCTTATGAAAACGTGCGTTTACAGAATGAATGGGAGTTAAGTGAGTTTGCGTTAACCGACCCTTTAACTAGCTGTTATAACAGGCTAGCGTTGAAGTCTATCTATTCATCTTTACAGTCTGCTAAGCAACCTACGGCTATATTATTAGTGGATATAGATCATTTTAAACGCGTTAACGATTGCTACGGCCACGAGGCTGGTGATGAAGTGTTAAAGGCATTATCAAATTTATTTACTAAAGAACTGGGCGAGAAGTCGGTTTTTCGTATTGGGGGCGAAGAGTTCTTGCTGGTGCTTACCGACGAGAAAGAAAACTTTAAGTCTCTTGCTGAGGGTATTCGTTCTAAAGTTCAAAATATGGATTTTTACTACGGCGAAGAGCAGATACAGCTTACTTTCAGTGGCGGCTGTGAATCTATTACTTCAGATACGGCCTTAACCGATGCGTTGAAAAAAGCAGATGAAGCTTTGTATAGCGCTAAGTCACAGGGGCGCAACAAAATTGTTTATATATAATTGCAAATTAGCTTTTTGTTTTGCCGTTTAAAGTGGATGTTGATTTTAGGCATACCATTTTAATATTGGCCCTGTACAAGCAGGGCCAACATATAAACCAAAGAGCAGCTTGTGTTAAGCTGCAATGCTTAAGCAACAAGTCCTAAGCAGCAAGTATTAAGCTATCATGGCAAAGCGTTGTTCAAGCAAAAAAGAGAGTTTGCCGAACAATTACTTAGCTAACCGCGCTTCAATGGCATCGAACAGCTTACTCATAATATTAATATCATAAGCGGCTTCTATTTCTCTTACACATGTGGGGCTGGTAATGTTTATTTCTGTAATTTTGCTGCCAATCACGTCGAGACCAACAAACAGAATATTGTTTTCTTTGAGCTTAGGCGCAATAGCTTCAGCTAACGCGCGGTCAGACTCAGATATTGGCTGCGGACGTCCTGTTCCTCCAGCAGCTAGGTTGCCTCTGGTTTCGCCTTTCGTCGGTAATCGTGCTAGGCAGTAAGGCATAACCTCACCATCAACAATCAGAACGCGCTTATCTCCGTCTTTAATCTCGGGTAAATACTCTTGAACCATCATATAGCGCGTTCCTAACTTAGTTAGCGTTTCAATGATAACGCCTAAGTTATTGCCATCGGGCTTCACCCTGAAAATTGAGGCACCACCCATGCCATCAAGGGGCTTACAAATGATGTCTTGGTGTTTAGCGTGAAATTCGCGAATTAACGCTTGGTTATTCGTTACTAATGTATTGGGAATATGCTCTGGGAAGTATGAAGTGAAGAGTTTCTCGTTGTAGTCACGAAGTGCTTGCGGGTTGTTTACCACTAGTGCGCCAGCATCTTGTGCTAATGATAGAACCTGAGTGGCGTACAGGAACTCGCTATCAAAGGGGGGATCTTTGCGCATTAGCAATACATCAATATCACCCAGGTTAAAGGTAGATTCGTCTTCAAATGCGTAGAAATCGGTTGCTTGGTCTTTTACCGACACGGTTTTACCCAGCCCCATGGGCTTGCCGTTATCTAGATACAAGTCTTTCAATTCAAAATAAACGATTTTTGCACCGCGGCGCTGAGCTTCAAGCATCATCGCAAAGCTTGTGTCTTTATGAGGCTTAATACTTGCGATGGGGTCCATAATTACGCCAACGGTATATTGCATAATGTTCTCACCTTGAATAGTTAAAAATGCCGGCACAAAAGCCTTACTGGTTGCTCTGTATATTGGGGCGTAGCTAAATACTTCAAGTTAGCAGCGCTGCTTCACCTTTCGATTTCAATATGCCGAGTTAGAAATCACCGTGTTGAGCTTGAAGTATGCTTAAGCTGGTAATTGCGGCCGTTTCGGTGCGCAAAATACGTGGGCCTAAACTTACAGACTGATAACCATTTTCGTTAGCTTGGTGAATTTCTGCTTCAGATAATCCGCCTTCTGGGCCTATTAATAAGCGAAACCCTTGCGTATTGTAGGGCTGTTTTGCCAAGCTTTGTTCAGCCCCTGGTGCTAGCACCAATCGTGTAGTGTTCGTCGAGGACGATAGCCATTGATTCAGGTTTACTGGGGCATTTAGGGAAGGAATGATATTGCGACCGCTTTGCTCACAGGCACCAATGATAATTTTCTGCCATTGCTGAATTTTTTTCTCCCAACGAGACTCGTCGAGTTTTACTGTACAGCGCTCGGTAATCACTGGTGTTATCTCGGTTACGCCAAGCTCCACGCTTTTTTGTAACACCGTATCCATTCTATCACCCTTTGAAACGCCTTGACCTAAGTGCAGGTGAAGCGGTGACTCCTTTGCCAAAGAAAGACAAGCATCGGCTTCAACCGTGACCTTTTTTCGTTGCACGCTGATAATTTGTGCGCTGTATTCATTACCGTCGCCGTTGAATAATACAATTGGACGATTAGGTTTTATGCGCAAAACAGTCGCAATGTGATGCCCTGCGTCTTCGGTTAACTCGAACTCTTGTTCTAACGGAATTGGGTTGGGGTAGTAAACTCTTGGTATACGCATTAGTAGATTAGGTGTATGGCTTTAACGCGTATAATACGTGTGTAAATACAGGTTGCAATGCTGCCGACCACATCGCGTGAATAATTGAATAAAAATCCACACGATCGGCAGCATGCTGCCTATATAAAGATCACTTGACTCGCTTTTCCTACGCTGCAAAAGGCGAAGAGTTGTTCGAAGTTGACTTCAACGTAGAGGTTGATGGCTTCGACTGAGGTGCTGGGCGGTGCTCCGCTCTTGCATACTTAGTATGTTTTCCTTTATCGGTGCGCAGTGAATATAAAAATAAACAAAGAACAACCGAAAACAAGGTTATAAGAAGCAACATGCGTTAATCCTTTAAGTAACATAGTTTGCTAAAGCTTTTTCATGCGCTACATCTCTCTTTACGCAACTTAATAAAACTGAGTAAAGAATGATGTATACATGAGACTTTAGTCTAAAACTTTGTGGCTAAAAAAGCATCAAAAAAAATGTCTTAAAACTCGGTAACTTCCAAATTAATTGGAAAACAAAAAGCGCATTGCGGCTTCACAAGAACATGATGCATTTTTAGAGTGACAATCGTGTGACATGATATAAAAAAATCATTTTCAGACTATGAAAAGTGAGAAGAGGAAATTGGGCAAGCGCGACTGCTAAAAACACTAACGCTCTCAAGTATCTTAATACATTTTATCTAGGTGCCTTAGACTTTAGCGCAAATTTGCTGCGTTTGAAGCCACATTGTATTGGTCTTGATTAAAATAGCTGCTACCGTAATTGAGTGAAATACAACTCATTATAACAAGGACCATTTTATGGAAGAGAAACTTACGCTTTTTTCTGCAAGCGATGTTGAAAGGTACATAAACGATTACGCAATTCCTTGGGGTATCAACATTGCCATGGCAATTGCAATATATGTCATCGGTAGGATTGTAGTTGGGCTTCTATTATCAGTGTTTAAAAGCTTAATGGCTAAATCTAAGTACGACACAATGCTTGTCGATTTCTTAGAATCAATTCTCAGCGCTATTTTAATGCTGTTTGTTATCGTGGCATCTCTTGACCAATTAGGCGTAGATACCACCTCATTAGTTGCCATTTTAGGTGCAGCAGGTTTAGCAATTGGTCTTTCCTTACAAGATTCCCTAAAGAACTTTGCTGCGGGTGTGATGCTTTTAGTATTTAAGCCATTTAAAGCAGGTGATTTTGTTGAGGCAGCAGGTACAGCGGGCTCAATTGTAAAAATAGGTATTTTTACAACAACCATGAATACGCCTGATAACAAAGAAATTATTGTACCAAATGGCAATATTTATAGCGGTAACATAACGAATTATTCAGCAAGAGATACTCGCCGCGTTGATATGGTTGTGGGCATTGGCTATGACGCTGATCTGTTAAAGGCGAAAAGAATTCTTGAAGAAATGGTTGCCGCCGATGAACGCATACTCGCTGAACCAGCCCCTAAGATTGCCGTGTCTGAATTAGCAGATAGCAGTGTTAACTTTGTTGTTCGCCCGTGGGTTAATGCCGTTGACTTTTGGGATGTAAAGTTCGACTTCACTGAAAATGTTAAGTTGCGTTTCGATGAAGAAGGTATTTCAATTCCATTCCCTCAAATGGATGTACACCTGCACAAAACAGACAGCGAATAATAGTTTCTGTTTTACACAAAAAACGCTGCACAATCTGCAGCGTTTTTTTGTGACTAAATAGGTCTTATTCGAATTATCGAATTTTACTCATTGCGATTTATCGACAATTCGGACGATAGGCCGTGGCTTGGTAGTCTGCATACGCAGCGGGCATATTCGCTTGAAGGTTGTTTATGCGAGACTGTGACGCTGGGTGAGTTGACAGCAGCTCCATCGGGCGATTGCCTCCACTTGCTGCATCCATATTTTGCCATAAATTTACTGATTGCCTGGGGTCAAAGCCTGATTTTGCCATCAGCTGAAGACCAATGACATCAGCTTCAGATTCATGGGTTCTGCTAAACGGCAGTTGTACCCCAACTTGTAAGCCCAAACCGATTGCGGCCATAATCGGCCCAGACTGCGGCACTTCATTGGCGGCAAGTACTTGACCTACAGCTTGGTTGCCCATGTTAATTAGCGTAGATTGAGACATACGCTCGTTGCCGTGCTCTGCAATGACGTGGCCAACTTCATGGCCAATAACAGCTGCAAGTTGATGTTGATTTTCAGCAACATTTAACAGGCCAGTGTACACACCAATTTTACCACCGGGCAGCGCAAACGCGTTAACTTGCTCGTCATCAAACACAACAACTTCCCATTGACCATTAAAGACACTTGCTGGTACTTGGGCAGTAATCGCATTTGCAACGCATTCTACATAGGAGTTTTGCACCGCTTTTCTCGAAATCTTTAATTCTTCTTTCATTCCTGTGAAAGCTTGGTCACCCATTTGTGCAAGTTGACTTTCAGAATAAAGAAGTACTTGGTTTCTTCCAGTAGGCGAGGTGGCACAAGCGGTTAAAGTGAGCGCTGCCACAATAGCTGCCGACAATTTGAATTTCAATTTCATGGTTAATCCTTTCAATAGCCGAGCGTAGTGCATTAACGCACTTAAGTGCATCAAAACAATCGATAGTTCGGTTTATACATCTATTAACCAATATTAGTATCAGATAGTACTTATAAAAAAAACTATAGCCTTGCGAATTGTCGACAAAAAATAGCTTCGTCTGAATAGAAAACTAGAAATATGTGCGTTAACAAAATGTAAAGCATCTTGGCAGCATTAATTTCGGCATAAATGTTTGTCTTTATTAGAGAAAAAACTTATGCCTTTGCCTATTTAATATTTGTGTCATAATCTGGTTCTAATTTATACATAGAAGTTACATAAATTTTCTGGTGTACTAGGTTTAGTCGATCTTTGTAGTTAACCAAAAAAGGTCAACAGACCCTTAGGTTTGAAATCACCGTTTTCCCTCGCGCTTTTCAGGAAGTAGCGGAAAATTTTCTGATTTCTAAAGCCTTGTGACGTGCGACAAAAATATAAATAAAAAGGAAATCAAATGGCAGTGCGTAATAAGTTTAGATATGGGTTAATCGCATTTTTAGTTTCAGCTGCGCTTACTGGTTGTGGTCTAGATGGTGACGACGGTGAGCAAGGAGAAACGGGGGCTCAGGGACCTCAAGGCGAACAAGGCGAGCCAGGCGCTGATGGAAGTGATGGTACAGACGCGTCAGTCGGAATTGCAATGGATATCGTTGGCCGCGCTTTCTTGGAAGACCGAAATGCGGCTGAAATTGTTCAGTTCCACGCTGAAACTAATACGATTTACGCTACAAATGGTGTCGACAACACAATCGCGGTGATTGATGCCTCGAGTGTCTCGACCACCGTTATGCCCGATCCAATCAATACCATATCGCTTGTTGCTACCAGTATCGCCATACCTGCCGATATCGACGGCGTTGCGCTTGGCAGTGTCACCAGCATTGCCATTAGTGGTGATCTTATGGCAGTTACCGTTCCAGCAAGTGTTAAGACAGACAATGGTTATGTACTGTTTTACAACGGGTTAGATAGCTCATCTCCTGCATTCTTAGATTCTATCGAAGTTGGCGCACTGCCTGATATGGTTACCTTTACTCCAGATGGCGGAAGAGTGCTGGTAGCGAACGAAGGTGAACCTTCTGACGACTACACCATTGACCCTGAAGGCTCGATTACTGTTATCAATATCCTTGCCAGTGGAGAACCTGAAGAAACAGGCACTACTATTGGTTTCAGTGCGCTAAACGGAAGCGAAGCAACCTTAATGGCGCAAGGAATGATGTTCCCTAATCCTGCAGGGCGCACGATCAACGGCACCGCTATAACCTCTTCGGTAGCAAAAGACCTTGAGCCAGAATATATCTCGACAACAAACAGCGTAGCTTACGTGAGTCTTCAAGAAAATAACGGTCTTGCTATTGTCGACTTAGAAGAGCTGACAGTAGACGTCGTTGGTTTAGGCACCAAGTCTTGGGCTGGCCTTAACATCGATATTCAAGAGAATAATGCGGTTAGCTTTGGTCAGTATACCGGTCTATATGGTGTTTATCAGCCTGATACCATCGCTAACTTCACATGGAAAGACGCGACCTTTATTGTAACTGCTAACGAAGGTGATGCACGGGAGTATTTCTTTGACGCTGCCGATGCAGCGGCGTGTACCGCAGCTGGGGGCGTGTCATTTGATGAAGATGACGGATGTTTAGCATATACAGACGAGACGACGGTTGCAGCGCTTACCGCAGAGGCAAATTCCGAATTAGCGACGCTTCAAGCGACAGGAGAAGCTGACGGTCTTCGAGTGACAACGGCGATGGGTGATGCCGACGGCAACGGCCAGTTCGATGCAGCTTATGCATATGGCGCACGTTCATTTACTATTTGGGATCAGAACGGGCTGGTTGTATACGATTCTGGAGATGATTTTGAACGTATTACGGCGTCAGTCCACGGTGCACAATTTAATAATGGCGACGACGAAAACGAAGGCGATTCGCGCTCAGAAAATAAGGGGCCAGAGCCAGAAGCTTTAACAGTTGGTCAAGTTGGCGATCGTACTTATGCGTTTATTGGAACAGAGCGTATGGGCGGCATTTTCGTTTATGACGTTACCAATCCGTACGACGTACAGTTTGCAGAATACGTTATTAACCGTGATCTTACCGAAGGGTTAACAGCACAGAATGTGATAGGCGATCTTGCTCCTGAAAGCCTAGTATTCGTTAGCGCAGAAGATAGCCCAAGCGGTGTTCCACTTCTTGTTGTTGGCAACGAGGTAAGCGGTACAGTAACAGTGTGGCAAATTAATCAACTGTAACGAAAACCTTTAACTCAGTTCTAAAAACCCGCTTTTACAAGCGGGTTTTTTTATCTGATAACGAAAGGGTTTCATCGTAATTCTTCCCATTTCTTACAGCCAAACTAATGAAAGGTACTCCCGATTCACTCACTATGGTTACACCGAAAGAGGATTGAGGTAAGCTATAGGTCATAAATCGCGGTCTATTTAATAGTGTAATGTGACGGCGAAGCTTAATTGCACTGGTATTAATGCGTTCAGGACACAAAGTAACGCAATGCTTAATACAGCGTGTGGTCTAAACAAATAATAGAGAATGCTTATGTCTCAACAAGTTGTGATTAGTGGTGTAGGTGTATGGCACCCTCAAGACAGTATTACGAACGAAGAACTAGTAAATAGCTACAATGCTTACGTTGATGCGTTTAACGAAGAAAATAAAGCGCAAATTGAAATCGGTGAAGTTGCTGCCATGCCTTATTCAAGTGCAGAATTTATCGAAAAAGCGTCTGGGATAAAAAGCCGCTATATCTACCAAAAGGAAGGCGCGTTAGACATCGCTCGGATGAAGCCAAAAATTGATCCGCGCGGTGATGATGAACTTTCTCATCAGGCTGAAATTGCCGTTGAAGCTGCGAAATTAGCATTAGCATCTGCTAATTTAAATGCTCAAGATATTGATGCCGTCATTGTGTCGTGTGCTTACACGCAGCGAGCGTACCCCGCTATTGCCATTGAGGTACAAGAAGCACTGAATATTGAAGGTTTTGGCTTTGATATGTTAGTGGCTTGCTCGGCGGCTACTTTTGGTATGCACCGCGCGTACGAAATGCTATGCGCAAAGAACGCGACTCGCGTATTGGTAATAAACCCAGAGTTAGTTTCACCGCAGATTAACTACGCTGATCGCGACAGTCACTTTATTTTTGGTGACGTGGCAACAGCAACAGTGCTTGAATTAGCAGAAACCGCCAAAAGTGACCACGTTTATGACGTGCTCAGTACTAAGGCGCTGACAAAGTTTTCTAACAACATCCGTTCAAATTTCGGTTACATGACCCGCGCTGAAGATGTTGACCCCTATGGTCCAGACAAGCTGTTCCACCAAGCAGGTCGAAAGGTATTTAAAGAGGTATGTCCTTTGGCAGCCGCACACATTGAAGCTCATTTGGCAAGTCACGATATTACGCCAGAAGGTGTTAAACGCTGGTGGTTACACCAAGCGAATATCAATATGAATACCTTAATTTGTAAACGACTTTTAGGGCGTGATGCAGACCGAACAGAGGCGCCTATTGTATTAGACGAATTTGCTAATACTGCGTCGGCTGGCTCGATCATTGCCTTTGGGTTAAATCATGAAGATCTTGTAGCTGGTGATATTGGCGTACTGTGCTCGTTTGGAGCAGGTTACTCTATAGGTTCATTGGTTATTCGTAAAAGATAGGAACGAAGCGCAAGCGTGCGCTGCGCTCACTAAGACACCGTTAGAATAGGGACGTTGCTATAGTGCGCGCCCCTCATTGTATTCTCTATAACAATGATAGTAAGGGGCAGTAAAAAGGATGATTTCAGATATAGGCTATGCGTTAAATAGTCTGGCGCACTTAGCCCTTTTATTATTGTTATTAACGGTGCGAAAACCTGGCGTGGCCAAACATTTACTGGTGTTGGCCACTGCCGCTACTTTCTTGTGGTCCTCAAGTTTAATCACGTCGCTTTTCGGTCCCATTTCTCTTAGCTGGCTGCTGAGTGTAGACGTACTAAAACAATTGGCGTGGTTACTTTTCTTAGCGGGTTGTATACATACCAGTTTCAATTCTATTTTTGATGTTCTTAGGCGCCCTGTTACCCTTATAATCCTTGCGCCTGCTGCTATTGCGCTTTTCGCGCCCTACCTGTTGGTGGTTAATCCCGCTTGGAGTTTCTTAGTTCTCATTGTACTTTCTTTAGAAGTTCTTGTTCTTCTTGAAGTTGTCTATCGTCAGGCTGGCAGAGAGCAATGGGCTTTTAAACCTATTATTATTTACCTTGGCGCAACCAACTTGTTTGAATTTGTTACGTACGCCAATGCAACTATGATAAACCAAGTTGAGGTGGGCTATATCGCCGCGCGTGGCTACATCTATTTCCTATTAATGCCACTGTTAGTGATTTCTATACGACGCATTCACCATTGGGGAATTGATATCTTTATCTCCCGTGACGTTGTGCTGCATAGCTCGTTGCTATTGGTTGCTGGCGGATATCTCTTTGTAATGGCTGTGGTGGGCTATGCCATTAACTATATGGGGGGAAACTGGGGGGCGACGGTTCAAATTATATTGGTCGTCATGTCGTTTGCCTTGTTGGCAACCGTGTTCTTGTCAAACGCCTTTAGAACAAAAATAAAAGTCTTCATTACGAAACACTTTTTTGCCAATCAGTTTGACTATCGCGTTGAATGGGTAAAGTTAACGAAGTGGCTAACGCGTGCGGGTGATGCATCTTCTGATGTATATCACGCGGGGCTTACAGGAATGCTCAATGCAGTTCAGTATGAGTCTGGCATGCTGTTTAAAGTTACGCAAAATGGTTATGAATGTGTGGCTGAAGCATCACCCATAGCAAAAGAAAACGACGATACCTGTTCTACGCTTGAAGTATTGGCCCGATACAGCGATAAAAACGGTTGGATCATTGATACCGATGCATACCAAGTTAAACCCTTCGATTATGAAGGGCTAAAGCTAGATAGAAATGCTTTAAAGCAGTGGGGCTATCAACTTTTTGTTCCTTTTTTGAAAGACGGTGGCTTGTGGGGGTTTGCAGTTCTTGCTTCTGGCGATAAAGAAAAAATCAGTCTGAATTGGGAAGTTAAAGACTATTTAACTGCAGTTTCTGAACAGGTGGGTACGTACATGCAGCATCACGAAGCGGCTCAAGTGGTTGCTGAAAATGCCCAATTCGCGGCTTTTAATCGCATGTCTGCGTTCGTTCTCCACGATTTGAAAAACGTGCTCGCGCAGGTCGATCTTATTTTAGCCAATGCCCAGCAACATAAGCACAACCCTGAATTTATTGAAGACACCTTCGAAACCTTGGAGCATACTAAGGCAAGAATGGAAAAGATGCTTAAACAACTCACCGATAAAAAAGCCGTTGAAGAAGGTATTAATTCAGAATTTCTACTTTCAGAAATTGCCAACGACGTTGTGAGCCACCGCTGTTCTGGACTTCGCCCTTTGCCATCAGTGCATGTGGTAAAGGAAAGCGCGGTATTGGTTGATAGAGAAAAAGTTGCCAATGTGCTTTATCATCTAATCAGTAATGCACAACAAGCAACGTCTGATGACGGCGAAGTAGACGTGGTGATTACCGCTAATTCAGATAGTAAAACGCAGCTTGTGATGATTGAAGATACGGGAACGGGTATGGATAAAGCTTTTATTGAGGAGCGTTTGTTCAAACCGTTTGACACTACCAAAGGCAATGCAGGTATGGGAATTGGCGCCTATGACGCTAAAACCTATATTGAATCTATTGGCGGCAAACTCACCGTTCAAAGTGAGCCAGGTCGCGGCAGCTGTTTTACACTGTATTTTCCGATAGGATAAGGTATATAACAAAGAGGTGGATATTCGCACCCTCAAATCCACGCTCCTTATATGGATGAAGTAAAATAATAGGATGATGAAATGACAGATACCATTTTGGTAGTAGATGATGATTTAGGTATCCAAAAGCAACTTAAATGGAGTCTTACAGATTACAATGTTGTATTCGCTGACGACCACACATCTGCAATAGCACAGCTTCGTCGTTTTGAGCCTAAGGTGGTGACTCTCGATTTAGGGTTGCCGCCTGACCCCGCTAATGCTTCAGAGGGTTTGCGCATACTGCACGACATAATCGCACTAGCGCCACGAACTAAAGTTATTGTTGTCACTGGCAATAACGACAAACAAAATGCACTCAAAGCGATCGACTTTGGGGCCTACGACTTCTATCAAAAACCTATCGACTCAGACACTATAAAGCTACTTGTCCATCGTGCCCTTAACTTAGCCAAGTTGGAACATGAGAACAGTATTTTAGCGCGCACACGCTCGGGTATGTCACGAATTGTCGGTAATAGCGAAGCTATTCAGAAAGTGGTGCGTCGCGCTGAAAAAATTGCCAATACTGACATTAGTACTTTATTACTTGGCGAAAGTGGTACGGGTAAAGAAGTCTTTGCTCGTAGTATTCACGAACATAGCCCTAGAAAAGACAAGCCTTTTGTGGCAATTAACTGTGCGTCTATTCCTGAAAACTTACTTGAAAGTGAATTGTTCGGTTATGAGAAAGGTGCGTTTACAGGGGCTAACAAAACAACGTTAGGTAAAATAGAGACGGCGCAAGACGGCACCCTTTTTCTAGACGAAATTGGAGATATGCCCATTGGCCTTCAAGCAAAAATGCTTCGTTTCTTGCAAGAACGGGTGATAGAGCGTGTAGGTGGGCGAAACGAAATACCCGTTGATATTCGCGTAATTTGCGCAACCCACCGTGACTTGCAAGCCATGGTCGCGCAGGAAACGTTCAGGGAAGATTTGTATTACCGAGTGGGGGAAATGCCAATAATGATTCCGCCACTTCGAGAACGCGACCAAGATATTATTTTGCTGGCCCGTACCTTTTTAAACATTTATCGCGAAGAGTTCAAAGCCAAGGCGAAGAGTTTTTCCGAGGCGGCAGTTAACGCTATGTTGGCCCACAAATGGCCCGGTAATATCCGTGAGATGCAAAACAAGTTGAAATCTGCAGTGATCATGGCAGAAGGCTCTGTTATTCAGCCCGATGATCTTGGTTTGATGCCAGTGGATGCACAGGATGAGCCGGAAACCCTTAACTTACGTGAAGTGCGAGAAATTGCAGAAAGTCGCGCCATTCGAAGAGCTTACCAAAAGGCAGAAACTAATATGTCAAAAACGGCAGAGCTATTGGGAGTGACTCGACCCACACTGTATTCACTGATTGATAAATACCATATGGAAGATATTAAGAGCAGCGACTAGTCGCTGCCCGAATGTAGGCATGGAAGCCTTCAACGTTACGTGCTCATTCTAGAAAGGAGAGGCATAGCTTTCACCTCGCTTAACGTGCTCGATAAATGGCTGAGCTTTTTGTTTATGCCTTTTAAAGCATAAATTGACGGTGAGGCTCAGCAAGCGCGTCGTGCCCGCTAAATGTTACTTCTACCACCACCTTACGTGGGCTATGCTCAACAAATATTACGCTTCCGCACACATTACACACATGGTGTGTTTCACCATTGGCTTGGTGAAGGGCTGCCAGTGATGATGGAGCGCCGTCTATAACAAGCTTCTCTTTTTCAACCGTAACACTAAACTTACTGGTGTCTGAATGCGTGAGTGTTTCGTCGTCAGCATCAAGTTCTCCAATGTGGTCTATCTCAAACTGAATGGTGTGGCAACTGCAGCTTCCTCTATACATAACGCTATTCCTCTACTGCTCATTATCGAGGGTGTCTGGCCACTTTATGCTTGCAACGTTGTTAAATGACGTCGCTATTCGTGAACCAGTGAAATTAAACTTGGTGTCGAGTGGAGTCAGGTATTCGCTAGGTTTGCTCAATGTTTCGATGACGCCTACCCAGCCATCTCTGCCTGACAATTTAGTGGCGTAAAGCGCGTAATCGATCACCGCAAAGGTTCGTTCCCACGCCACATCAAAATTATCTTCTTTATTAGGCGGAAGCAGTGAAAACCCGATACTACAAGTAATATTAATGGGTTTTTCTAAGCCTATATCGAATGGCGTGCTAGAAACCAACTCCCGACATCGCTCAGCAAGTTCAGGAAGCTCCTCGCGATTAGACTGCCTACATACTACTAGAAACTCTTCGCCTCCCCAACGAATGATTAAGTCGGTCTGTCTAAATACCTCTTGCAAAACCCGGGCGAAAGACGATAAGACTTTGTCACCAGCAATGTGCCCATAGTCGTCATTAATACGTTTAAAATGATCAATATCGATAAGTAAGCACAATAGATCTTGCTTGCCTAACCCAGAGTTTTGGTTCTGTTTTGCAGAAAACTGGCTTCGCCTGATTTCACCTGGAAGCTGGGATTCAAGATAGTGGCGATTGTACAACCCTGTAAGAGGGTCACGTAGGCTCACCTCTTCAAGGGTTTTGTAGGCTCTCTCTAGTTCTTGATTTTTTTCTTGCAGGTTGAGGGTTTGTTGCCGAACTTCACGACGCAAAATAATCGTTTGCTGACGTTGTTTGTATCTGCTCCAAACTAAAAACGTCAATAAAAGTACAGCTAATGACACACTCCAAAACAGGGTGGCTTGCAAGTTTTCACGCTCAGCCTGAGCAAGCGCTAATTGTTTAGATTCTTCAAGTTTTTCTAATGTGCGAGACTGCCTTACAAGTTCAATTTCGGCTTGAAGGCCCTCTATTGCAGATTTGTTTTCCGAGTCGAGTAATACTTCGCGAAGTTGCTGAATAACCGATTGGATGTCCAAGGCTTTTTTAAACTCACCCAACGACACAAAAGCGCTGAGTTGTATAGACAAGAAACTAAGCTGCCCTCGCACATCTCTGTTCTTTCTCGCGTCAATCGTTCCCGTGCGAGCTTCTGCCAAGGCTCGCTCAAAGTTCTGCTCCTTCATGTACGCTTGAGCAAGAGCCAGACGTCCCTCTTTCATTAGTCTTGCTTGACCTGATGAGCTGGCAAACTGCATTGCTTCCTGTAACAGCTCTCTGCCAACCATTGTGTCGCCATTTTCAACAAGCGCTTTGCCCATCAGCATTTTTGCTTGGGCGATGGCCCCAACATCATTGGTTGTGAGCAGAAGCTCTAGTCCATCATTTATTGCTTTTATTGCGTTGTCGACAGCGCCTGCTTTTAAAGACAGTGCGCCAATGCGCGTTTTAATAATGCCAAGCAGCCGAGGTTCATTTGCCCCTTCTAAACTGTCAAATGCATCTTGGAAATATGTGTGAGCCAGCGTTGCCTGATTTAACAAGCTGTAGATTTCGCCAATGTGAAGTAACGACAAACTCATTTCGTTTGCCATGTTGTTTTCACGAAAGTAGCTCATTGCCTGTTTTAAAGGTTCAAGCGCAGTTTCTATTTCACCATGTTCTTGCTGAATAATACCAAGCTCAAGGTGTAACCGAGCTTTAAGTAGTTCATTATGCTCAATTTGTGCGATAGACATGGCACGACGAACATACGTCAGTGCAATGCTGTAATTAGATAAATGTCTTTCTGATATGGCTAACTGCAGTAGCGTTAAAGCCATTTTATTAAGTTCACCGTTGCTGGTGTATCGTTCTAAGGCGGCATTGAAAATGGCCTTCGATACTTCGAAACGCGACGCATTTTGAAGTAACAGTCCCAATGTAGAGAAGGTGTCTGCGGGTAGTTTTTGCTGCTGTAGCGCTTGTTCTAGCAGTAAAAGAGCTCTGCTATCAGCATCGGAGTACTGCTTTGCTTTTAATAAACTCTCAACATCAGCAATTTCAGAATCATAAAGCTCAAATGCTTTTGCGTGTGCGAAAGGCACTGCAAGTATCAGGGCACACAACAGCACGCGAACAGTGCTAAATCCTCCACGGCCCATTCGATTGTATCTCCTATACGCTATCTGAATTTGCAGTTAATGAGTATCTCAGTTGGCTAATGCCAGGGCAACAACATTGCCTGTTGTTCTTTGTCGTACAATCAAGAACAACAGGCTCTGTTATTGTGAAGGATAAAACGAATTAAGTATGTATTTGGATTTATACTTTAGTCTAAATTTTTGCTGTTTTGTTCAATCCATTCGCGTATCAACGCAGACTTAGCCTTTCCTGACTTTCTAGCGATTTCAGCCAACTTTTCTATGCATACTGGAGTAAGGGTAAAAGTAGCATGTCGCATACCTTCCGTTTTTACCGGCTTTCTTATCGGTACTACGCTTTTGGCGTTGACGTGTGTGGCTGCTTGCTTAGCTGTAGAAGCCCCTCTTAGCTCTACTTTACCCTGAGCATACAGAAGCGCGTCATCAATAAAATCTTCTATTGAGCGAAGGTTTGGTCTAGCTAATGGCTTCGACTTTTTGAGGTTGAGCAAACTCATAAGCATCCTCCACTTTGCCAGCTAGTAGCTCTTCAAACAGGGTCCTTATTTCGGTCGCAGCTTTGCCTTCTGGTTCGCTTTCAATGACCGATTGCCCAGATTCTTCTGAATCGTCATACATGTTTCGGCTAAAGGTGACCGAGTTAAGAACTGGAATGCCGAAAGAACGACACACTTCTTTTGCTTCCAAAATACGGCTAGCAAGGCTTGGAAGGGAAGGACACTGGGTAATTACAAATGCAGCATTCATTTTGGGGTTGACCATTTTACAGGTAGATAAAATATCTTCCATGTGTGGTACCGTTTTGAGGTCCCGACGTTTCGGCCTTAGCGGTATGAGGATATGGTCGGCAACAGCCATGGACGAGCGCAGGGCTAAGTTGTCTTGCCCACCACAGTCAATGACTACATAGTCATAATATTGTCTTAGGCTGAGTAATTCATTACGTATTTTTCCGTATAACTGAACACAGTTGATTTCAGCAAGACGAGGGTTAGCTTTGCGCTCTTGAATCCAGTCAGAGGTCGTTCGCTGTGGGTCGCAGTCTACCATCAAAACCTTGGCGCCTTTTTCAGTGCGAAGATACACCGCTATATTTTGTGCCAAGCAGCTTTTCCCGCTACCGCCCTTTTCTCCACCAACTAGAATAATCATGGTGTTTACCCTCGAATATCGCTTTACGTTAAAATTATGAGTATTGAGTAAGCCGTTAATTGCTGTACGGACGTACAAGTTGTTAAATAAAAGCATAGGCAGGGAGTGAGCTAGATTCAGCATCAAAATCAATATTAACGAATGTAAGGCAATACCTATTGATTTGTGCCAAAACTCATTCTAGTCTTCTAAAGTCTGCAAACCCTTGGTGTAATTCCAAGATTATTCATGAAATCATTGATAAGAGGTTTTTATGTCAGAAAGTCGCTTCACTTCCAAAGAAGGCCAAAAAGTTCCTAGCGTGTCATTTCCATGTAGAGAAGGTGAAGCATGGGTAACGAAAACGACCGATGAGATATTTTCTGGCAAAAATGTCGTTGTCTTTTCCCTTCCAGGCGCGTTTACGCCTACCTGTTCTTCTACGCATTTGCCTCGTTACAATGCTTTGGCGAAGAAGTTCGCTAAACACGGTATTGACGACATTGTATGCATGTCGGTAAACGATACCTTCGTTATGAACGCGTGGGCAGCGGATCAAGAAGCTGCAAATATTACGGTAATTCCTGACGGTAACGGCGAGTTTACCGACGGCATGGGAATGCTGGTTGATAAAGCTGATTTGGGCTTCGGCAAAAGAAGCTGGCGTTACTCCATGCTGGTTAAAGACGGTGTTGTAGATAAAATGTTTATTGAGCCAGATGTTGAAGGCGACCCGTTTGAAGTGTCTGATGCAGACACCATGCTTGCCTATATTGCGCCACAAGAACAAACTAATGCGCCCGTTTCAATAATTACCAAACCTGGCTGTCCGTTCTGTGCTAAAGCTAAAAAGCTTCTAGATGAGAAAGGTTACGAGTTTGAAGAGATTGTACTAGGTAAAGATGCGTCGTTAACTAGCCTAACCGCTATCAGTGGCCGCGAAACGGTACCGCAAGTTTTCATTGGTGGTAAGCACATTGGTGGCTCTGATGATTTAGAAGCCTACTTTAGTTAATAAAATGATATGATTGGGCGATGTTGAATCGTCTGTTTGAACGGGAGCATGGTCTTAAATCTAGCGCTCCCGTTTTTTATTGAAAACCCAAAGCGGAGAAGATTGGTGTCATTGAAGTCTTTTGTAAAAATGCTCACAGGTGTTGTTGCACTCTTAGGTACAAGTGTAGCTGTTGCCGATGGCAGCAGTGTTAAAGAACAGCAGAAGCAGTTTAAAGCATTTTACGAACAAGAATGGGGCCAAACGCAACCCTGTCGAGAAACATCGCTTAATCGCTTTGCTGTATGTAGCAATGTACTTCGCAATGAAGGTAATGCTCCTTTCATGCTCACTAACAAATCAAGTGACAAAGTAGCAGTGCTTATTCACGGGCTCAGTGATTCTCCTTTTTTCATGCGGGAAATCGCGAATATTCTATTTGAGCAAGGCTTTTCGGTAGTTGTGCCTCTTCTTCCAGGGCATGGTAAGCGAGACGCTGAAGATGATATGTCTGATTGGGATTTAGCTGAACGATGGCAGCAACATGTTGACGAGGTTATCAAGTTAGCCGACGGCATGGGGGATACCTTGATTGTTGGCGGATTTTCCACAGGTGGGGCATTAGCGGTAGAGCACTACCTAGACGGTGCTGAAAGTATCGATGGGCTAATGCTGTTCTCTGGCGCCATGGCGCTTTCTGATAATGCCGAAGGTATGTCTCGAATTTGGGGCATTAAGCTTCTAGCTAGAATCATCGATGGCAACTATGAAACTCATGGCCCAAATCCCTATAAGTATCCAAACGTTGCGGGCTTCGCCGGTTTGGAGTTGATGGACTTAATCAACACCATTCGCGAAAAAGTAGCAGAAGGCCAGCAAATTGACGTGCCGCTTTTTGCTGCTCACTCTCAAGCTGATGTCACCACCCCTATTCAAGGCGTAGAACAGCTGATGGAGGCCAGCAAAGGTCCTAACACGTTTTTTGTTGTTGATGAATCATACTCGCTTTGCCACGCCGATTTAGTAGTGAATACAGACCTACTCAACGACATGAATTTCAACGCTACTATGGTGAATCAACAAGAAGAATGTGCGATACCCAAAGCTAACCCACTGTTTTCTACAATGAGCCTAATGTTGCGCGATTATGTGTCTCAGTTTTAACAGTTGGAGGGCAGCTGGCTTTACTGCTTAAATACAACACGCTATTATTTTGTACAAATAATGTAAAAGATACCCTAAACCCATTGAGTGGTGTGACTTGAACAAGTTTCAGCTTCGCTTAACGCCTAAGCGTCAAAAGCTTAAAAGCGCTAATTCGTTAGTGCTCATTGTTATGTTGATGATGGCCCTTGTGTCGTCAGGCAATGCTGTATCTATTACACACGCTCATGAACGTGGCCATTCAATGTCTGATATGGCTTTCGGTATAGCGTCAGCCTCCTCTTCTTACGCGGTTCACCGCACTGATAGTATGGGGGGCAGTACTCATGCTAACGATAGCGCTTTCGAAAGAAAAAGCGATGCTGTTGCAGAAATAGCATCAACCTCTGAATCTGTTGGTTCCCACTGCCAGCATCAAGGTATGTCCTCGCGCAGCGTGCAGACACCGCAAAACACAGCGCATGTCGAAGTAGAGGACGTGGCGCTTGAAGATGATATGGATTGCTGTGAAGAGGAATGCAGTTGCCCTGCAGACCTTTGTTTTAACTTCAGTTCCACCGCACTACTACAGCCTTCAATTGAAACAGAAATTTTGGTTGCAAGGACAGCGGCCGCAAGCCTTATTGTGGGGCAATGTTCAACCCTTCATTTCGGGCAATTTCGCCCACCTAAATCACGTTTAGCAGCATAGATCTATCTCGCGAGCCTGTATTGAATTTGAAACTGACCTATCAAGATGATGTTTAAACTTCAATTTTAGGCGCTTTCAAACCCGAATATTTATGTGATCCGTGATGTTGTTGCTTTCTTTAATTGTTTTCTAAAGCGAAAAGCCGACCTTTTATCACGTATCACATCTAAAAAGTGATGTAAGACATGAGTTATTATTTTCTAACGAATAACCCTTTACGGCACGTTAACGCGACTTGCAGAATAAGCGTGTTGCTCTGTTTATTTTCTTTGTTTTTTCTGTATGCCAACTCAGCCAAAGGCCAAACTCTAAGCCTTGAACAAGCGTTTCAATTGGCCATTCAACACGACCCTGTACTTGAAGGGAACGTACACCGCGAGCATGGTTTTGAAGCACAAGCCGAAGCGGCGTTGTCTTGGGCTAATCCTCAAATGTCTGTGTCGGTACAAAATTTACCAACTGATGGTTTTGCCCTTGACCAAGAGCCTATGACTCAGTTCAAAGTGGGCCTTAAACAGCAGCTACCAAGGGGGGATGAAAACCGCTATAACCAGCAAAAATATCAGGTTATGGCAGATAAAATGTCGGTAGAAAACCAAGCTAGAAAAGCGTGGCTAAAGCGCGAGATTACACTTGCTTGGCTGAATTGGTTTTACTCTACACGCCGCATCGCATTGCTAGATAAAGAAAAGGCTTTGCTTTCGCAACTGCTTGATTTTACAAGCTCGAAATATAGCAAAGGCGTTGGCACCACAGCGCAACAGGATGTTTTACAAGTTCGCTTAGCATTACTGACTTTAGATGATAAGTATGTGCAGGCTTACCAGCGCCAAAACGAAGCAAAAGCCGCTTTTTCAAGGTGGTACGGCGCGCCGTTAGATGAATCATTTACTGCGCCTTCGTCAATGGAACTTAACGCTATTTTGCAAAGCAGTGACGTTAGCCTTGCTTCATTTGTAGCGGCGGTTGAGAGCAGTGAGCCATTTTCTGTACTACAGCACCACCCAGAAGCGTTATTGCTGCAATTTCAAACGCAGATAGAAACACAGAATTTAAAAATAGCTCGTGAACAAACCAAATCACAATGGGCATTTGAAGCAAGTTACGGGTACAGGCAAGACGAACCAAATGGAATGAGCCGCGCAGATTTTGTGTCGCTAGGTGTTCAAGTGGACTTACCGTTTTTTACGCAGTCTCGCCAAGATGCAACTATAGCAGCAGCAGCCGCTAAAAAGAGTGCATCTGAAACAGACTTTCGATTAAAGGTGAATGAGCTTGCCGCCAATGCCGATGTACTAAAAACGCGTCTTCTGGGATTAAGTGAAAGAAAGGCCCTTTTTGATACGGAGCTAATTAGTGAAATTGAACAATTATCAGAAGCAGAGCTTACCGCTTATACCAATGACACTGGCGACATCAGCGACGTAGTCAATGCCAACCTTAAGCTAGTTCAGATACAAGACGACGTGCTAAAAATTGACGTAGAGCGTGCTAAAACCTTGGCTGATCTCGTTTATCTATACCTGCCATCGCATGCGTTCAATTCAAACAAAGAGTAGTGACTATGCCATCTTCAATTAATATAAGCCCTACCACCAAAGGTTTAATCGTCGGCGTGCTAGTAGGGGCGCTTCTCGCCTTTGGTTTGACAACGCAGATAGACTATTCGTCTTCAAAAGATTCCAAAAATTCAAGCAGTACCGTTAGCGATGAAAATAAACCTCTTTATTGGGTCGCGCCCATGGATGATAGCTATCGACGGGACAAACCAGGAAAGTCTCCTATGGGCATGGACTTGGTGCCAGTATACCCATCAGATAGTACAAACTCGGGCGTAAGCAACAAGCGCACGCCCGGTACGGTTATGATTCCCCCAAATGTGCAACATAATATGGGAGTTAAGGTTGAACCTGTCCGCATTGGTACCCTACAGCAAACGATAACGACCTTGGGTAACGTTGCTTACGACGAAGACAGCATTGTTCACATTCATCCACGAGTATCGGGTTGGGTCGATACGCTGTTTATTAAGTCGCAAGGCGAGCAAGTTAAAAAAGGGCAGGCGCTGTATACCTTGTATTCTCCTGAGTTGGTTAATGCCCAAGAAGAGTATGTTCTGGCGCTAAGACGAGGAGACGCACGTTTAATAGAGGGTGCTGCCGCGCGCCTTAAAACGTTAGGCTTGTCGAAAGAGGTTATTACAAACCTAGAAAAAAGCAGACGTATCTCTCAAACGGTCACCTTTAATGCGCCACAAGACGGTGTGGTAGAAGCGCTCAACATCCGCGAAGGTTTTTATATTGAGCCAGGCAACACGTTAATGAGCATTGCTCAGTTAGACACGGTGTGGGTTATTGCAGAAGTGCCCGAAAAGTATGCGCAATCGATAACCCTTCACAATAACGCGGTTGTGACATTGGATGAGTTAGCCTATTCCCCTGAGGAAACATGGGAAAGTCACGTCGAATACATTTACCCTTCGTTAACGGAGGTAACGCGAACACTGAAAGTGCGTATTCCACTTAGCAACGAACGTCACGTCTTGAAACCTAATATGTTTACTCATGTTTCACTTAAACCTGAACTGCGCGCAGCGGCTTTACTTGTGTCACGCAGTGCAGTGATACGCACGGCCCAAGGGGCAAAGGTAGTGTTAAGCGACGGCGAAGGAAACTTTAAATCGGTAAATGTAGAGCTTGGACACAGTAATAACGAGTACTTTGAGGTAGTCGATGGCTTATTGCCAGGTGATGAAGTTGTTGTCTCAGCGCAATTCCTAATTGATTCAGAGTCATCGAAAAGCAGTGACTTTAAGCGAATGGCAGCGCCAGATCATCAAGCGACAACTACAGGCGTTATTAAAGCGATTGCGTTACCCGATGACAGCACCCACGATAATGATCATGTCTCTAATAATGGGCACGCCGTTCATAATACACATGCTCTTCAAAACGCTGAAATAACGATTGACCGAGGAGCAATAGAAAAGTGGGGACGTGGTCCTGCGGAGATGACATTTGCTCTGTCGAAACACATCGATGTTTCAACATTTAAAGAAGGGGACAGCATTGTATTTACTTTCGTCACTGGCGATGCATTTACCGTAATTGATATGCGTCACGCAGAAAAGGATGCTGATCACCACACTGAACACCACACATCGGATAACAAGGAAAATGGCCACGAGTCGATGAATCACAAGGAGCACATGCACCATGATTGAATCGGTAATTCGCTGGTCAGTAACCAATAGAGTTATGGTGCTGCTAAGTGCTGTCATGCTTAGTATTGCTGGTATTTGGGCGGTAAAAAATACCCCTGTCGACGCTATTCCCGACCTATCTGATGTGCAAGTTATTGTGAAAGTAAACTACCCCGGTCAGTCACCGCAAGTGGTTGAAGACCAGGTTACGTTTCCACTTACCTCGGCGTTGATGTCGGTGCCAGGTGCACAAACCGTGCGCGGCTATTCATTTTTTGGCGATGCTTATGTGTATATCATTTTCAACGATGATACTGACATGTATTGGGCACGAAGCCGTGTTTTAGAATACTTAAGCCAAGCGGCTACTCAGCTTCCAGAGGGTATAACCCCTCAGTTGGGGCCAGATGCGACAGGCGTGGGCTGGGTGTACATTTATGCGCTAGAAAATGATATTAACCAACCCAACGCGCTTGATGCTGGCGAGCTAAGAGCGTTGCAAGATTGGTTTTTAAAGTATGAGCTTCAGTCGGTTGAAGGTGTGTCTGAGGTGGCTTCTGTGGGAGGCATGGTTAAGCAATACCAAGTTATTGTCGACCCTGAAAAGTTGCGTGCCTACAACATTGTGCCTTCTATGATCGAAGTTGCCCTTAAGCGAGGAAACCGCGCAACGGGCGCATCGGTAATTGAAATGGCCGAGGCTGAATACATGGTTACGGCGCAAAGCTACATTCAAGGCATAGAAGATATAAAAGTGTTGCCCACAGGTGTTATTCAAGATGGTGTGAACATAACCATTAGCGATGTGGCACAAGTAGTAGAAAGCCCCTTAATGCGCAGAGGCGTTGCCGAACTTAACGGTAAAGGTGAAACCGTGGGCGGCATTGTGGTAATGCGTTATGGCGAAAATGCAAAAGCGACCATCGATGCTGTTAAAGAGAAGCTAGACGCCTTAAAAGCAAGTCTGCCTAAAGGTGTAAACATTGTACCGGTTTACGACCGCTCCACGCTTATCGACAATGCGGTAGATACACTTTCTCATAAGTTGGTGGAAGAGCTATTAGTGGTTGGTTTAGTTTGTGCCATTTTCTTGTTTCACCTGCGCTCTTCTATGGTTGCGTTAATCAGTTTGCCAATGGGCATTTTGGCCGCATTCATTGTAATGAAACTACAGGGCCTGAATGCCAATATCATGTCTTTGGGCGGCATTGCTATTGCCATCGGTGCTATGGTGGATGGCGCTATTGTGGTGGTTGAAAACTTGCACAAGCATTTGCATCAGCATGCGGCAACCGCGGCTGAGGGCGAGCCATCTAACATGCCGATAAACAGCGCGAAGCGGTGGGAATTAGTAAAAAAGTCAACCACAGAAGTTGGTCCAGCATTATTTTTCGCACTGCTGATTATTACCGTATCGTTTATACCTGTTTTTGCCTTGGAAGCCCAAGAAGGGCGTCTTTTTGCGCCGCTCGCCTTTACCAAAACCTATGCCATGGCAGCGGCAGCTGCATTAGCAATTACGTTAGTGCCAGTGCTTGCCGGTTATTTCGTTCGCGGTCGAATTCGCTCGGAAAAGGAAAACCCAGTGAACCGCGTGCTGGAAAATATTTACAAGCCAGTGCTTATGCGTTTGCTTAATTACCCGGTAGTAACGTTATTTGGTGCGCTAGGTTTTATCTTGTCGATGTATTGGCCCTTAAGTCAGTTAGGCAGTGAGTTTATGCCTGAATTAGATGAAGGTGACTTGATGTACATGCCTACTACGTATCCTAGTATATCGGTAGGGAAAGCCAGAGAAATTCTTCAGCAAACCGACAAGCTTATTGCGACTGTTCCCGAAGTAAAAACCGTATTTGGCAAGATAGGTCGCGCAGACACAGCTACTGATCCTGCTCCACTCACAATGATTGAGACCTTCATTCAGCTTAAGCCTAAGGCGCAGTGGAGAGATGGGATGACGTTAGGGAAGCTGAAAGAAGAGTTAAATGGCCTAGTGCAGTTTCCAGGGCTTACCAATGCGTGGGTTATGCCCATTAAAACCCGTATCGATATGCTTGCCACGGGTATTAAAACGCCAGTTGGAATTAAAATAGCGGGGCCAGAACTTGCTGGAATTGAAGCCATTGGCAAAGACATTGAGCGGCTTTTAAAAGACGTTCCGAATACGGCGTCGGTATATGCCGAGCGCGTTGTTGGTGGGCGCTATGTTTATGTTGATATAAATAGACAACTTGCGGCGCGCTATGGCATGACCATCGATGATGTACACAGCATTGTTGGAACGGCCATTGGCGGCAAAGTAGTGACCCAGTCGGTGGAAGGGCGAGAGCGCTTTCCCGTCAGCATGCGTGTCTCTCAACATTATCGCGATACACCACAAGCCATTTCCTCTATTCCTTTTGTTACGCCAAGCGGCGCCCACGTTACGCTAGGCGATGTAGCAAAGGTGCGTATTGACGATGGCCCTGCGGCCATTAAAAGTGAAAACGCACGCCTAAACGGTTGGGTGTACATTGATGTGTCGTCTGACTCAGCCGCAGGAATAGACTTAGGTGGTTATGTTGAAAACGCTAAAGCCCATTTGGCGCAGCATCTTGATTTGCCTGCTGGTTACTCAATTTCATGGGCGGGGCAATTTGCTTATTTAGAGCGAGCAAAAGCAAAACTATCGGTTGTAATACCACTTACGTTAGCCATTATCTGCTTACTGCTATACATGGCATTCAAACGTTTGCGCGATGTGGCACTTATACTTGTTACCCTTCCTCTGGCACTTGTGGGCAGTGTTTGGTTGCTTTATTTCTTAAAGTTTAATTTATCAGTTGCGGTTGGCGTGGGTTTTATTGCGCTGGCAGGTGTAGCGGTAGAGATTGGCGTTATCATGCTGGTTTATTTAAACCAGTATGTGTCTGAAGCGCTCACCAAACACAGTGCAAGTACAAATACTAGTAATGAATTAAGCGCTAGCGAAGACAACGTTAATGAACGCGTTACCCAAAGCGAAAACCATTTGATGCAGCAAGATGATTTAATTAAAAGCGCTATTGTTCATGCTGCAACAGCAAGACTTCGCCCTGTCATGATGACATCGCTTTCAATCATTGTTGGCTTGTTGCCCGTGCTATACGCCACGGGAACCGGAAGCGAGGTTATGCAGCGCATTGCTGCGCCTATGGTCGGTGGAATGGCAAGTGCGCTTGTGTTGACATTATTCGTACTACCAAGCGCGTTTTATTTGTTAGCGTGTCGGTCTTACAAAACGTCCTAGACCAAATAGAGCGTGGGGAAGCAATGACATACTTCCCCACGATTCGTTAGAACAATGAGCCTATTACTCACTCTTTAGCCGGTTACTTGAAACAGTTATGTTTAAGAAGCCGCTATTCTTATAAGCCACTATTTTAGAAGCACCGTGCAATTAGTGTGCTGCTGCGTAGTCTTCTACTTGCTGCCATACACGAAGAAGATTACCACTTAAAATCTTTTCAATATCAGCGCGGCTGTAGTCTCTATCCAATAACCCTTGAACCAAGTTAGGAAAACTAGCAACGTCTTTCAGTCCAATTGGCAGCGAATCGCCCACGCCGTCATAGTCTGAACCAATTCCAACATGTTCCACACCAATAAGCTTTACCACATGGTCAATGTGGTCAAGAACTTCATCTAGCGTTGAATAAGGGTAGGGCACTTCTTTGCGATAGTTGTCCTCGAAATCTTCTAGTTTCGGGCTGTCTTCGCCTTCTTTCTTGATTAGCGCTTTGCGGGCGGCGTTCAAACCACGGCGCCATGCTCCAGCTTCTTTTGATACAAAGCTAGAGCCAAAGTTAATCATGATAACACCACCATTCTCTCCAAGCTTTTTGATCATGTCGTCGTCCATGTTGCGCTCGAAGCCGGGCGTAAAACGGCGTAGTGAAGAGTGCGACGCAATAACTGGTGCCTTGGTTAACTCAATAACTTGATAAAAAGCATCGTCAGACACGTGAGAAATATCTAGCATAATGCCAATATTATTCATTTCGCCAACCAGCGTTTTACCAAAGGGGCTTAGGCCCTTCCATTTTCGACGCAGATCATACGACGAGTCTGAAATGTGGTTCGCTTGACTATGAGCAAGCGTAATATAGCGGATGCCTCGTTCGTAGAATGCCGTTAAATTAGCTAGGTCCCCCTGAATTGGCGAGCCGTTTTCCATGCCCATAGGTAAGGAAATAATGCCTTTTTCAAAGTGGGCTTTGACCTCTGACGGGCTTTTTGCAATGGCAAATTTATCAGGCGCACGAGCGACTATCGCTTCAACTGAATCAATGAGTTCGTGGGCAAGCTGTGTAGACTCGGGGGAATTGTCTAAACTTGCTGGAACATAAATACTCATGAAAGGCGCGTTCAAACCGCCGGATACGGCGCGCGGATAATCAAAATCACCATCTTTAGTCGCCTTTGTTACATCAACCCATTTTTCTTTCACACGGTAAGGCACATCAATGTGGCCATCTACAATTATGGTTTCATTGGCGATGCTAATGGCTTCTTCAGACGCTGAATAAGTAGGTGTGTCTGCTGCTACATGGTGTGAAGCAAAAAGCGCAGAGATGATTAATGCGCATGATGAAAGTGGGAAGCGCCCCTTCATAGTAAATCCTTATATTGTTTTTATCGCTAATAAATTGCAGGCACCAGCGTTTTCAGAAATTAGAAAAATGAAATTAAGTAACCGATAACGTTGCCGAATAGCGAATTTTAGTCTCTACGGCATTCCTTTACTGCTGGCAGTTAGGAGACTAATGGATATTTTGCGTCGCTACAATAGGCTCTAATACTACTGGTCAACGCAAAAAATTCGCACAATTGCTCATTTTTAGAGCGCTTGTGCTTCTTTACTTCAAGTTTACATTGCAATAAAAATTTAAAACTTGTTATGGTGAAGACTGCGTGACTTCATTGCGCGAATACGGGATACTCCCAAGCGCTGGGCCAGTAATCGATGGCATAAATACATCAACACGGCCGACGTAAATTTTTTAGTGGCACCCGCTCCTCTCACATAATTAAGCCGGGGCCACAGCTAACAAGTATGAGAAATAAATATGGCTATCAATTTTGTACCGCTAGATAAAGAAAAGCATAAAGACCTTAAGGTTGCGGTAAATACATCTTTCAGCTTTGCAAAGACTACACACCTTGCAGCGGCGTCAATTCGTGAATTCGCTCAGCTAGCAGCAACTATGCCGCTAGTGTTTATTAAAGATCCTAATACCAACCGTCATCACGTTGTAACTATGCTAGGTATGGATCTAGGTCAAAACCTTTTCCTTACGGGTGATAAATGGAAAGGCCCTCACGTGCCAATGAACATCCTTCGCTACCCGTTCGACGTACGCCGTGATGGTGACAATCTAAATGTTTACATTGATGAGAATTCAGATCTTATTTCTGATGAAGGTCAAGCGTTATTTACCGAAGCTGGTGAAGTGACTGAATTTCTTGCAAGTCGCCAAAAGTTCTTAGCTGACTTAGCGAATAGCGAAATGCTAACACAGCGTTTTGTTGCAAAAGTTGTTGATCTAGATTTGCTTGACCAAATTCAGATTCACCTGAACTATCAAGATGGTAAACAGCGCAACGTAACTGGCATGATGAGCATCAACGAGAAGAAACTTCTTGAGTTGCCAGAAGCTGAAGTACTTGACCTTCACAAGCAAGGTTTCCTAGGTGCAATTTACGCTGTAATGATGTCTATTGGCCAGCTTAACCGTCTTGTTGAGCTATCAAACGACACTGAAAACCCAATTCGCAGCATGCAAGTTTCTACTGTAAAAGCAGAAGAGCAAGCGCCAGCTGAAGCAGCGCCAAGCGCGTAATTGCTTTATCTATTTCAGATTCAAAAGCCTGCTTAATTGCAGGCTTTTTTGTATCTGAACATTTTATTCAGCTTTATATTCAGTTTTCGTCATTTTTCGTTCAGAAAGCGTTAAGTTTGAATGCTTTATCTTTCATGTCGTTCCCAACACAATTTTTTAAGGACAAAAGACATGAACAACCGCGCAAAAAAATTAAGCACAACACTAACCGCCCTTTCTTTAGCAACTGCCACTGTTTTTTCAATCTCTGCCGCTCATGCAGCCACACAAAACGAAGTAAAAGTAATGGCTGTCGACTTTGAAGGAATTGATGACAACCTTTATGGTGTTACATACGTTCGTTATCTTGATGAACTCAGCGGTAACAGCGGTGCTTATCTAATTAACCCCTATTTACTGCGCGTATCCAGTTTGTCTGGCGGTTATGCCACAGTAGATGGAATCGACGTATTTAATCTGGGTAGTACGTTTTACTTAGACAATACATGGATGATTGCCGTTGAAGGCGGGCACAGTAAATCTGACGATGAGTTCGGTGACGATGACTACACCAATATTAACTTAAAGGCAGGGTACAACTTATCGCGTGAATGGCAAATTGGTGCAGGTGTAATCTATGAGCATTCAAGCTACGACTACAATGTTAATGGAGAGAGTTTCAGCGGAAGTGAGAATAATACTTCACCTCTTGTATTCACCCGATATACCACCGTTGGGAATGCGGGAACTGGCTGGGACTTTACCGCCCAGTATATAACCGACGATGTTGACGTTTTATCGGGCAGTGCCAGATACTTTTTCACTCCAGGTTTGAGCATCGAAGGGAGCTATAGCTACACAGATGTGCCACGTGGTTTCGACAATGTAAAAAATGCAGGAGTGGCGCTTGATTACTGGGTAAATGAGCAGTTTTCAATATCAGCAAGCTATGAAACAAATATCGACAGCGATGCAGACAATAAGGTGGCTTCACTTTCAGCTTCATATCGTTTCTAAACGCAGACTTTTCCAAATTTCTTCCATGCGTTAACACGTAAAAAATAGAGAGTAGTGAGTTAGCAGTTAAAATTGTTAACTCACTTTTTAACCCCGTGTCACAGTACTCAGCCTATTACATTGTGCGCACCTGAATATGGTATTGTGTACATTTTACAGTCACCATCAATTTACGCTAAAAACAGCAGTTCATCGATTATTTTCATGTTTAATTTATCAAGTCTGAATATTTCTTAATCTTTTTTACACGCCTAATCATAGACTTCCTAAAAACACTGTATATCTAACCAGTTCCAACCCAGTATTTATGCGGCTTTCACGGCTTTTTTCTACTTGACAGTGGGGATCATTGATACCTAAACTGTATCTCAGTGGGTAAATGTGGCGAATTGTGGATCAAATCATCATCACTTTGCAGATTAGTACTCAAAAAACAAGAAAATCAAGAGCAAATAATAAAAGGCTAGGGGAATGTTCCGCGGCGCTAACGCAATCAATCTGGATACAAAAGGCAGACTGGCTATACCGACGAAGTATCGTCAGTCGCTGCTGGATGATTGTCAGGGACAACTAGTCTGCACAGTCGATACACAACAAAGTTGTTTGCTGCTTTACCCACTTCCCGAATGGGAAGAGATTGAGCTTAAACTCTCTAAACTTTCAAGTATGATCCCAGCTGAGCGTCGCTTACAGCGTTTGCTACTTGGGTATGCCTCTGAAGGTGAGATGGACAAAAGCGGACGAATTCTTGTTCCTACTCCACTGCGAAGTTTCGCAAAACTCTCAAAAGAAGTCATGTTAGTTGGTCAGTTAAACAAATTCGAAATTTGGGATGCCGATATTTGGGCACAACAAGTTGAAGCTGATATAGACACCGAACGCAAAGGCGAATTTGAACTTACCGAACGATTACAGGACTTCTCTCTATGACACAGCCTAGCGAATTTAAACATATTTCAGTACTGCTTGACGAATGTATTGAGGCATTGGCGATTAAACCTGATGGTACATACATCGATGCCACGTTTGGTCGTGGTGGGCACTCTGCACACATTTTACAGTCGCTAGGTGACAATGGCCGCCTTATTGCTTTTGACCGCGATCCTCAAGCTATAAAAGCCGCGGAGCGCTTTGCCGATGACAAGCGATTCAGCATTATCCATTCACCTTTCGGTGACATGGCTGAGGAAATTGAAGCGCTAGGACTTACTGGCAAAATTGACGGTGTGCTTATGGACTTGGGCGTTTCTTCTCCTCAGCTAGATGATGCCGAACGTGGCTTCAGCTTTTTGCGTGACGGTCCGCTTGATATGCGCATGGACACGTCTCGCGGTCAAAGCGCCGCTGACTGGTTAGCTAGCGCAGAAGAACAAGACATCACGCAAGTGATTAAAGAGTTCGGTGAAGAGAAGTTTGGCAAGCGTATTGCGCATGCCATTGTAAACACACGTAAAGATACGCCGATTACGCGCACCGCTCAGCTTGCAAAAATCATCGATGAAGCCGTACCTGTAAAAGATAAGTTCAAGCATCCGGCAACCCGTGCATTTCAAGGTATTCGTATTTACATTAATGCAGAGCTTGAACAGCTTCGTGTGGGGCTTAAAGCGGCAACGCAAGTGTTGGCAAAAGAAGGGCGTCTAGCTGTTATTTCATTTCACTCTCTTGAAGACCGCTTAGTTAAGCGGTTCATTAAGGATCAAAGTAAAGGGAAATCAGTACCACACAATTTACCGATAACGCAGGCTGAGATAGATGCAGACAAAGTATTGAAAGCCCTCGGCAAAGCGATAAAACCTTCGGAACAGGAGATTGCGAACAACGTTCGCTCTCGCAGTTCGGTATTACGTGTGGCAGAAAAGCTATGACGAAAGCCACGCCAGACAAGGCCAGCACTAATTTCAAATTACTGCTAATTATTGTTTCAGATTTGACCCGCAACAAGTTGCGGGTTTTGTTGTATTTAATGGTTATCACAAGTGCCATGGCGGTTACGCTTAGCAGTCATCACAATAGACAGCAGGTTATTGCTCTTGAAGACCTCATGCAGGAAAAAGACGAGCTTGACGTAGAATGGCGTAATCTGGTGCTAGAACAGCGTGCGCTAACCGAGCACAATCGAATTGAGAATCTCGTTGAAAAACAATTAGAAATGTACCGTCCAACTGCCGACGATGAAGTTGTAGTGAGGTTGAAATGAGTACGTCAGCACTTTCTCGTCAACGTAAAAAGTCGGGCGCAAAGCACAATGTCACGCCAAGTTTGATGCAATGGCGCTTTGTGGTTGTGCTTGCTGTGATCATGCTTGTATTTAGCGTGCTGGCCGCTCGCGCCGCCTACATTCAAGTCATTGAACCAGACGAACTTATTCAGCAGGGCGATAGTCGCACGTTAAGAACGCGTAATATGCCTACATATCGCGGCCTTATTACCGATAGAAACGGTGTTGAACTGGCGGTGAGTGTGCCGGTTCGAGCTATCTACGCCGACCCCAAAATTATTCACGAGAACAATGGCTTTGAAGAAGCGCGCCGCTGGGAAGCGCTTGCCGATGTACTGCGCCAAGACGTAGATGAGCTAAAAGACAAAGTGGCAAACCCGAAACGCCGCTTTGTGTATTTGCAGCGTCAGGTTTCTCCTGCTATGGCAGAGTATGTTGATAAGCTAGATATTCCAGGCATTTATCTTCGCCGCGAAAGTCGTCGCTACTACCCAACTGGAGAAGTGTCAGCGCAGTTAATCGGTGTTACCGACGTGGATGATACGGGCGTAGAGGGCTTAGAGCGCATGTATAACGAGTGGCTAACAGGCACGCCGGGCTCCCGTAAAATACGCCGCGATGCAAAAGGTCGTCAGGTTGAAATTCTAGAGACCACGTCAGGCGAAAAAGCAGGTGACCTTCAGCTTACTATCGACCAACGTATTCAAGCGCTCGCTTACAAAGAAATTAAAGAAGCCATGATTTATTATCAATCAAGCTCGGCTTCAGCCATTGTTATCGACGTGAAAAGCGGTGACGTTTTAGCGATGGTAAATGCCCCTTCGTTTAATCCGAACGACAGAAGTAACATATCTGCGCACAGAATGCGTAACCGCGTTATTACCGATGCCTTTGAGCCTGGCTCTGCGCTTAAGCCACTTGCTGTGCTTACCGCGCTTGAGTTCGGTGAAGTTGAGCCTGAAGACTCAGTGAACACTTACCCTGGTTGGATGCGATTGGGTGGAAGCTTAGTAAAAGACACGCGCAACTATGGCGAGCTAACGCTAGAAGAGATTATTCAGCATTCTTCGAATATGGGTACGTCAAAACTAGCGCTATCTGTTCCTAAGCAGTTCTTGCTAGATACGTACTATAACATGGGGTTAATGAGCGATACCGGGCTAAATATGGCGGGCGAAAGCAGCGGTATTTTCCACGAGCGTAGCCGGTGGTCAGAATTTGAGTTGGCCACATTGTCATTTGGTTACGGCATCTCAGTAACAACAGCTCAGTTGGGCAGACTATACGCCACCTTGGCAAACGGTGGAGTTAAAACACCACTTAATATTATTAAGTCGCCAGAGCAGCCTTCTTGGCAAGCGCAGTCTGAACGCGTAATAAGCGAAGAAAACGCAAAGGCTATTGTTCAGATGATGGAAAGCGTGACCCAGCGCGGCGGCACAGCAACAAAAGCATCGGTACCCGGTTATCGTGTTGCAGGTAAAACGGGAACTAGCCGTAAAGCCGTTGCTGGAGGCTATGGTGAAGAGTACGTGAATATATTTGCGGGCATTGCGCCAGTGTCAGATCCGCGCCTTGTTACCATTGTTCTTATCAACGAACCCGGCGGCGACTTGTATCACGCAGGAGATACTGCGGCACCTGTCTTTTCATCAATTATGAGCGGCGCATTACACATGCTAAACGTTACGCCAGATGACAAGCAGGTTACATCAAGTCGTTTATTGAAAGGAGGTCAAAGTGGTAGTTAGTGCCTTTATTCAAAGTATTAAAGCGCTTCTAGCGAAATTTGGTGTAGATGCACCTGACATTCGCATTGAAGGGCTTACGCTAGATAGCCGTGAGGTGAATACACGATTAGCGTTTTTGGCAATTAAAGGCCATGAACGCGATGGTCGAGATTTTATTCCACAGGCAATAAGTTTAGGGGCCCGTGTAATTCTGGCGCAAACTGAAGACAGTAGTGCCCATGGTCAAATGGAAATGCGTGACCACAGCGTCATTATATCTCTGTATGAGCTTCCGCAAATGCTGTCTGCGCTAGCCGCTGCATTTTACGATTACCCTGCACAAAAAATGACAACGGTTGCAGTTACAGGGACTAATGGAAAAACCTCGACAGTTCAATTGCTTACCCAGCTTAAAGATGCGTTGGGTACGCGCAGTGCAAGCATTGGAACCTTGGGTAGTAGCGTATTTGAAGGTGATGACACTCAGTGGACAAACACGCCAGCAGCTAACACAACGCCCGACGCCATACGTATGCAATATTTGTTGGCAGACTTTGTGCAAAGCGAAGTACGCCATACCGCCTTTGAAGCCAGTTCTCATGCTTTGGTTCAAGGACGACTTGGCACCGTTAAAACCGATATCGCCGTTTTCACCAACCTCACGCGAGATCACCTTGATTATCACGGCACAATGGAAGCATATGGCAAAGCCAAGCGTTTGCTGCTCCAACAGCCAGGGTTAAAAGCAGTGGTACTAAACGCAAACGATGATGAAAGTAGAAAATGGGATGGGGCAGCAGATACCGCTATTACACGTGTTTGGACCGGAATAGATGACAGCGAGGACGGCGCATTATTGAACGCCTATAACAATCCTCAAAGTCGCCATTGTTTCGCCACAAATGCGTCTTATCATGCAGGTGGATGTAGCTTTGAACTTATTAGTTCATGGGGAAGTGCAGCCATTTCTTTACCGTTATTCGGGAAGTTCAATATTAGCAATGTGCTTAGTGCAATTGGAACGCTGTTGTCCGAAGGCGAGCGCTTTGCAGACGTAGTAAAAGCGGTGAATGCCATTACGCCAGTGCCAGGTCGAATGGAAGTATTTCCAATTGAAGGTGCGGCTAATGTGGTTGTGGACTATGCCCACACACCCGACGCTTTGGAAAAAGTGCTGATGAGCGCAAAGTTTCATACCACTGGAAAAGTGTGGTGTGTGTTTGGATGCGGTGGCGACAGAGACAAAGGAAAGCGCCCGTTAATGGGACAAGCTGCCGAGTCAGGTGCTGATGCCATAGTGATCACTACAGACAACAGCCGAAGCGAAAGCCCAGAGGCTATAGCGAAGGATATTGTCGCGGGCTTGAAGGACAGTAAACTGGCAATTTCAATTCCCGACCGCGAACAAGCTATTCGTCATTGCCTTGAGCATGCAACGCAAAGCGACATCATCATTGTGGCCGGAAAAGGCCATGAAGATTACCAAATTATCGGTGACAAAAAGACTAACTATAACGAACGTGCAGTAGTGGCGCGACTGCAACAGGAGTACAGCAAATGATAACAACAACGCTGTCATGGATAGCCGAAAAGGTTAATGGAAAACTACTCAATGAAGCCTCAGACAAAGAAGTGTCTGCGGTAAGTACAGACACACGCACCCTTGAAGCTGGTGCAGTGTATCTGGCACTAAAAGGGCCAAATTTTAATGGCCACGATTTTATAGCAAACGCTGAAAAAGCAGGCGCAAGCGCAGTTATTGCAAGCGAGGGCGTTTCCACGTCGCTTCCTGTGATTTTGGTTGAAGATACCAAAGACGCCCTGGGGCTTTTAGGTGCTGCAGTGAAAGCACATGTTGCACCGAAGACTATAGCTATAACGGGCAGCAGTGGCAAAACCACAGTGAAGGAAATGTGTTCTGCCATACTAGCGCGCAGAGGCAATGTGCTAGCCACAAAGGGTAATTTCAACAACGATATTGGTGTACCGCTGACACTACTTCGTTTAGAGCCTCATCACGAATACGCAGTGATGGAGCTAGGTGCTAACCACTTAGGTGAAATTGCCTATACCACCAATTTAGTAAAGCCAGATGTTGCAACCGTTGTTAACGCAGCGGCGTCGCACCTAGAAGGGTTTGGCAGCTTGTTGGGTGTAGCGCGTGCAAAAAGCGAAATTTTTAAAGGCTTAGGTAGCGACGGCGTTGCCGTAGTGAATATTGATAGCCAATTTGCTGAGTTTTGGCAAGGCAAGCTTAAGCATACTAAAACGCTGACGTTCGCGCCCCAGCAGAAAAACGACGCCGATTTTAAAGCGCAAGATATCACCATTGGCCTAGACGGATGCGCCGCATTCCACCTCGTTTGCCCTCAAGGCGATATTGCGATTCAGCTAACCATTCCCGGTGTACACAATGTAGGCAACGCGTTAGTCGCTGCAGCGTTAACGCTTCAGGTTGGCGCAACGCTTGAAAACGTACGCGATGGTTTGCTTGCAATGAAGCAGGTTAGCGGACGCTTAAACGTGAAACAGCTGACCGCGCAAGTTCGCCTGTTAGACGACACTTACAACGCTAACGTGGCATCAGTAAATGCGGCCATCGATACGTTAAGTAGTTTCTCGGGTATTCGAGTACTTGTACTTGGCGACATGAAAGAGCTTGGTGAAAAAGCCCGTTACTACCACGAACAGGTGGGAGAGTACGCTAAACAGAAAGGAATAAACTACCTATACACTATGGGGGTGTTGAGTCAGTCAGCCAGTGCTGTGTTTAATAAAAATAGTGGTCATTTCAGCGATGTTGAAAGTTTGTTGGCCGCAATGGAGAGTGATTTGTTAGTGCAGCAGCGCGATATTTCAATTTTAGTTAAAGGTTCACGCAGTTCCAAAATGGAGCGCGTGGTAGAGGCGATCGAGGCCTCTGCGCTGGGAAAGCACGATAGCCGTCGGGAGCGCATAGCATGTTAATTTGGCTTGCCGACTGGCTTACGCAATTCGAGTCAGGGTTTAACGTATTTTCATACCTTACGTTACGTGCAATTTTAAGTACGTTAACGGCCTTGCTAATTGCCATTCTTATTGGCCCTAAAATGATCCGTTATTTGCAGCGCATGCAAATAGGACAAACGGTGAGAGACGATGGCCCGCAAAGCCACTTGTCAAAATCAGGCACGCCAACTATGGGTGGTTTGCTGATACTCGCGGCAATTGTAATAAGTGGCCTGCTATGGGCCGACCTTACAAATCGCTATGTGTTGGTGACCCTTACAGTGGTTGTGGCTTACGGTATTATTGGGTTTGTTGACGACTACCGAAAGGTAATACGCAAAGACTCAAAAGGGCTCATCGCGCGCTGGAAATATTTCTGGCAGTCAGTGGTGGCGTTGGGCGTTGCTTTCTATCTATATAGCAGCGCCACAATCAGCGCTGAAACCTCGCTACTGGTGCCTTTCTTTAAAGAAGTATTTCCGCAGCTAGGTGCCTTTTTCATCATTATTACTTACTTTGCCATTGTAGGTACAAGTAACGCGGTGAACCTAACCGATGGCTTAGATGGCCTAGCAATTGTTCCTACTATTTTGGTAGCTGCGGCGTTCGCTATTTTTGCTTATGTGACGGGGAACGCGAACTTTGCTGAATACCTGAATATTCCGCACATACCACTTACCAGTGAGCTTGTGATTGTGTGCACTGCCATGGTGGGGGCGGGGTTAGGCTTTCTTTGGTTCAACACCTATCCAGCGCAAGTATTTATGGGCGATGTAGGCTCGCTAGCGCTAGGTGGCACCTTGGGTGTGCTTGCTGTTTTAGTGCGCCAAGAGTTGGTGTTAATCATTATGGGTGGTGTTTTTGTAATGGAAACCCTGTCGGTCATTCTTCAGGTGGGCTCTTACAAATTGCGTGGCCAGCGTATTTTCCGCATGGCGCCCATTCACCATCATTATGAATTGAAAGGCTGGCCAGAGCCGCGTGTTATCGTGCGCTTTTGGATCATTTCTATCATTTTGGTTTTAGTGGGTCTCGCTACCCTCAAGCTTAGATAAGCGCTTAAGAGATAAACATTAATGTTGTATAACGTACGTGAGCATAGTTATGTAGTCGGTGGCCTAGGTGTTACAGGTCAGGCTTGCGTGCGCTTTTTGTTGCAAAACCAAGCAACTGTTAAAGCGTTTGATACACGTGCTAATTTTACCGCGCCCGATACGCTTGACTCTAACTTGCAAGCTTTCTTTGCAAATAAAGTTACTTGTAATGCGCTTAGCGCAGACTACTTTGATGGTGTTGACACCTTGGTGCTAAGTCCAGGTCTTGCGCTGAATATTGAACAAGTAGCCCTAGCGCGAAAATGCGGCGTGGAGGTAATTGGCGACGTAGAGTTGTTTGCGCGTTTAAACGCCTCAATGAGCGGTGATACGCCAGCCAAACGTGTAGTAGGCATAACCGGTTCAAACGGTAAAACCACGGTCACTTTGTTAGTGAACCATTTACTTAATGCTTGCGGTGTAAAAAGTATTGAAGCAGGCAATGTAGGCAGGCCTGTACTTGAAGCGTTTGAAAGCAACGCAGAAGTGGTAGTAATGGAGCTATCAAGCTTTCAGCTGGAAACCACTTCAAGCCTTGTGCTTGAAGCCGCCACTGTACTTAATATTTCCGATGATCACTTAGACCGCCACGGCACGCTTGAGGCATATATCGATGCCAAGCATCGCATTTTTGTTAATGCTAAATGCGCTGTGGTATGGCGAGATGGTGAGTTCGTTATGCCAGAAGAACAGCGTATTGCTGAAACTGATGCGTCAATAACGTCTAAATCAAGCTCACAGTCGCTGGCTTCACAAAATATTATTGAGTATGGACTAGGCGAGTCGTCTACCGGTTTTGCGCTTTCGTCTAGCGTAGATGACGGTGGCCAGTGCATAGTGTTTAACGGCCAGAAGCTTATAGCACTTAGCGACATACATTTAGCTGGCATGCATAACGTGCTAAACGTCATGGCTGCGCTTGGTATTTGCTTTAAATTAGGTGTAGCGCCTGATTTGGCGGTTAAGCATCTACACAGTTTTAAAGCCGCGCCTCATCGCTGTGTGGAAATTGCTCGTGTAAACAATGTTCGCTATATCGACGATTCAAAAGCAACCAATATTGGTGCCACCGTAGCAGCCCTTGAAGGATTAGCCCCCACCATAGAAGGAAAGCTTATTCTTATTGCGGGTGGTGACGCCAAAGGTGCTGATATGGCCAGCCTTACACCTTACCTAAATCGATATGTATCGCACTTGTTTGCTTTGGGCAAAGATGCACATCTTTTCGAAAAGAATTTTGCGCATACAACCCGTGTCGCAACCATGAAAGATGCAGTAAAAGCGGCAACAAGGCTCGCGGCCTCTGGTGATACCGTATTACTTTCACCGGCATGTGCAAGCTTAGATATGTTTAAAAACTATATGCATCGCGGTGACGTGTTCAAACAAGATGTATACGATTTTCATAACATAAATGTGGAGGCTGCATCATGATGGCTGCCTCTACAAAGCTAAGCGCGTTATTTGCTGCAAAACACGACGGTCAGCCGTCGACAACGCACCCCTATGATGTAACGCTTATTTTAATTGCGTTGGCGCTTATGAGCATCGGCGTTGTTATTGTAACCTCGGCTTCTATGCCTGTGGCTGATAGGCTGCACGACAATCCTTTCTATTTTGCTATTCGCCATGGTATCTACATAGTCGGGGCAATTATTGCGGCTATGGTTGTCCTTAACTTGCCTATGCAATTTTGGCGTATGACTAACCCTTATCTGCTGCTTGCTGCAATAGCCCTGCTTCTTGCTGTACTGGTAGTGGGGAGGACGGTAAATGGCAGTACCCGCTGGCTGGCAATTGGCCCTATTACCATTCAAGCTGCCGAGCCAGCAAAGCTCTTTTTCTTTGCGTATTTGGCTGGCTATTTGGTTCGCCGTTACGAAGAAGTTACCGAAAACTTGAAGGGTTTTATAAAGCCCCTAGTCGTGTTCTTTGTTCTAGCAATGTTACTCCTACTTCAGCCTGATTTGGGTACAGTGGTCGTGATGTTCGCAACCACCATCGGCTTGCTGTTTTTGGCAGGCGCGCGCCTTTGGCAATTTTTTGCGTTGGTATTTGTTGGCATATTGGCCGTGGTGGCGCTGATCGTTTTCGAAGAATATCGCCTTAAACGGGTAACCTCATTTCTAGACCCGTGGGCCGACCCATTTGGCGCAGGTTATCAGTTAACGCAGTCGTTAATGGCTTATGGTCGTGGTAACTGGTTTGGGCAAGGCCTAGGTAATAGTTTGCAGAAATTGGAATTTTTGCCTGAAGCTCATACCGACTTTGTTATGGCTATCTTGGCTGAAGAGCTTGGCTTTGTTGGTGTACTTGCCGTCTTAGGTCTTATTTTATGGATGGTGTTGCGCGCACTTAGCATTGGAAACAAGGCGCTTGAAAAAGGGCGGGCGTTTGACGGCTATCTGGCCTACAGCATCGGTATTTGGTTTAGTTTCCAAACGGCGGTAAATATTGGCGCAAGCGCTGGTATCTTGCCAACTAAAGGACTAACACTGCCGCTAGTTAGCTACGGCGGTTCGTCGCTTATTATTATGTCTGTTGCTGTGGCCATACTGCTTCGTATCGACTTTGAGCTACGTGTTGATGGTGTGCAGGCCATTGGCCGAGGTGATAGCAAAGACGGTAAGAAAAAACCGCGCCTCAAAAAGCCTATTGCTTCAAGCTCAGGTCAGTCTAATGGCGCAGCTAAACCGCACGAACAGGCCGATGAAGAAGACTTCGCAACAGCCACCGTTGCAGCTAAGCCTGCCGCCAAAACATCAAGTGCAGAAGATGAAGGTAAAGCTGGCATTAAAGCCATACTCGCTCGCGTAGCGCAGGAGGCAGACAATGGCTAAGCGTTGCTTAATTATGGCTGGTGGCACTGGTGGTCACGTATTCCCTGGTCTTGCTGTGGCTAATGCTCTTAGAAGTGAAGGTTGGGACATCCATTGGTTGGGCACTGCCGAGCGAATGGAAGCGCAAGTTGTTCCCAAACACAATATTCCTATTCACTTTATTGAAGTGAAAGGTTTGCGTGGTAAAGGTGTATCGGCACGTCTTCAAGGCGCCGTTGCTTTAGCAAAAAGCTTGTTCTCGGCAAGACGAATTATTAAACGGCTTCAACCCGACATTGTTGTTGGGTTTGGTGGCTATGCGAGCGGCCCAGGTGGCGTTGCAGCAAAAAGCTTAGGTATTCCCGTTATTGTACACGAGCAAAATGCTGCGGCAGGAATGACCAATAAACTTCTTAGCAAAATTGCAAGCCGAATACTGCTTGGCTTCGACGATGCGAAAGAACAATTTTCAGGGGCAGCTGGCAAAGTGCATACTGTTGGTAACCCTGTTCGCGATGATATTTGGCAGGTAAAGCCTAAGTCTATAGACATTAACACAGACGCTAGTGAAAACGCTCTTGAAAATACCACAGAGCATAAGCATGGGCTAAACATGCTTGTGGTAGGTGGCAGCTTAGGGGCACAGATTCTAAATGAAACCGTGCCAGTAACTTGTGGCGTACTGGAAGGTCTATCGATAAAACACCAATGCGGAAAAGGTAACAGTGAAGGTGTTGTTAGGGCTTATGAATCTGTGGGCGCTGACATGTCAAAAATTAACGTTAGTGATTTTATTGATGACATGGCCGCAGCTTATGAATGGGCTGACTTCATTGTATGTAGAGCAGGCGCGCTTACGGTAAGTGAAGTTGCTGCCTCTGGACGTGCGGCAATTTTCGTGCCGCTACCGTTTGCTGTAGACGATCACCAAACTAAAAATGCGCAATCGTTAGTGAAGCAAAATGCAGCGCTAATGATTGCACAGTCAGTATTAAAAGAAAATTTGGGGCAGGCAGTACGTCAGTGGTTACAACACCCTGAAGACTGCTTAAAAATGGGTGTTCTTGCCAAAACATGTGCAAGCACTCATGCCACGGAAAATGTAGTAAGCCACGTGAAAAGCGTGGTAGGAGTAGGGGACTAATGGTTTTTAAAACCCCATTTGAAAGCCCGCAAATGCGCAGGGTGAAAAATATATTCTTTATCGGTATCGGCGGAGCCGGTATGGGCGGCATTGCAGAAGTGCTGCTAAACGAAGGTTATGCAATTGCTGGCTCTGATATTCAAGAAGGGCCAATGACTCAGCGTTTAAGCGAATTAGGTGCTGATGTGAAAATTGGTCATCGCGCCGAAAATGTTGAGGGCATGGACGTTATTGTTGTGTCTAGTGCTATTAACGAGCAAAACCCAGAGATTATTGTTGCCCGTGAAAAACGCATTCCGATTATTCGCCGCGCAGAAATGTTGGCAGAACTAATGCGATTCCGTCACGGCATAGCGGTAGCAGGTACGCACGGCAAAACGACCACAACCAGTTTAATTTCGACCATTTTCGCTGAAGCGGAATACGACCCTACGTTTGTTATCGGTGGCTTGCTAAATAGCGCTGGCACCAACGCTCGTTTGGGAAAAAGCCGCTATCTTATTGCTGAGGCAGATGAGAGCGATGCGTCCTTCCTTCACCTGCAGCCAATGGTGTCGGTGGTGACAAACATTGAAGCCGACCATATGGACACCTACGGTGGTGATTTCTCAAAGGTAAAAGATACCTTTGTCGATTTTCTGTCTAACCTACCTTTTTATGGCCAGGCAATAGTGTGTGGCGACGACGCGAATATTCAAGAAATTCGCCCGCGCATAGGTCGCAGTATTCTTACCTACGGCTTTGAATCTCACAACGACTATCGCGCAGAGAATGTTTCTCTGTCATTCGGTAAAGCGAATTTTACCGTTATTCGCCCAGAGCGAGAGCCGCTAGATATCACGCTGAACCTCACCGGTAACCACAATGTTCTTAATGCGCTTGCTGCTATTGCAGTGGCGACCGACGAAGGCGTAGATGATGATGCCATTATTCGTGCATTAGCCAGCTTTGGTGGTATTGGCCGTCGATTTGAGCAATTAGGTACATTTAACACCAGTAAAGGTGAGGTGTGCTTAGTTGATGATTACGGTCATCACCCTACAGAAGTAAGAGCTACTATTGCCGCTGCGCGCGCAAACTGGCCAGATAAACGTTTGGTTATGGTGTACCAACCTCATCGCTTTACGCGAACTCGCGACCTGTATGAAGACTTCGTTGAAGTGCTTTCCAGCGTTGACGCATTACTGTTACTTGATGTGTACGCAGCCAGTGAGCAACCCATCGAGGGCGCTGACAGTAAATCGCTTTGTCGTTCAATTCGCCAACGTGGACAGCTAGAGCCTGTGTATGTGGGTGATAAAGACGCGCTGCCGGCTATATTGGCGAATATCATGCAAGACGGCGACATTGTGATGACCCAAGGCGCAGGTAATATTGGACAAATTGCCAAACTACTTGCTCGACACGAGTTAGAACCGACCACACTTGCAAAGGAAGGGGAGTAAGATGGATAAACCTTCAGTAAGTATTCACTCACAAAAAACGCATTCTCCTGAAGAATATGGCAAGGTTGCGGTGCTATTGGGCGGTGACTCAGCTGAACGTGAGGTGTCGCTTAACTCTGGTACTGCTGTAATGAATGCATTGATAAGACAAGGCGTAGATGCCTTTGCGTTTGATCCAGCAGAGCGACCACTCACAGACCTTCTTGAGCTAAACGTTGACCGAGCGTTAATTATGCTGCACGGTCGTGGCGGTGAAGATGGCTCTATGCAGGGTGCGCTTCAGCTGTTGAAAATTCCTTATTCAGGAAGCCGTGTTTTAGGTTCAGCACTGGCAATGGACAAAATTCATACTAAGCAAGTGTGGCAAAGTTTGGGTCTACCCACTGCAAAATATGAAATTGCTGATAAAAGGCACTTTGAAGCTGGTAAGTGCAGCGCTATAATGGATAAATTGGGGAATGAAGTCATGGTAAAACCGGCCCGAGAAGGGTCGAGTATTGGCATGGCAAGAGTGACAAGCGCTAAACAGCTCGAAACTGCCATTCAGGACGCCTTTAAATACGATAATCAAGTCCTGTTAGAGCAGTATATAGATGGCCCTGAATTCACTGTTTCTGTATTGCAGGGACAGGCGTTGCCGTCTATTCGCATGTCTACTCCACATACGTTCTACGATTATGCTGCGAAATATCAGGATAATACAACGGAATATTATTGCCCAAGCGGTTTGTCTGAAGAGCAAGAAGCACAGCTAGCAAAACTAGCATCGCGTGCTTTTGACGCTATTTCAGGTAGCGGCTGGGGCAGAATTGACGTTATGCAGGACAACCAAAGGCAATTTTATTTGCTAGAGGCGAACACCGTACCTGGCATGACTGAAAAGAGTTTGGTGCCAAAGGCGGCCAAAGTTGCAGGCTTAACATTTGATGAACTGGTATTGAGTATTCTTTCTACCAGTTTTGACGACGTTGCAAACAAGGCGTAATTGTGGCTGAAACTAATGCTAACCAAAACAACCGCATCTCTAAAGGAGGCGGCAAAAGCAAAGCGGAAGTATGGGGCGGTGTAGCCTTCTTAGTTTTCGTTATTGCTGGGTTAGTGTTCGGCGGGTTTAAAGCAAACCAGTATTTGCAGGACGAACAGCAGATGCCGGTTCAGGTTATCGATTTTTCTGGTGATTATCAGCATGTCGATATTACAAAACTAGAGCGGCTTATACGCAAAGCGCAGCCTGGCAGCTTTTTTGCCCTTGATGTCAACGAAGTGTTTGAGCTTGTTGAAGCGCAACCTTGGGTTTATCGCGCGTCGGTAAGAAAAAAGTGGCCGAATACGTTAAAGATTTATTTGGTTGAGCAACAGCCCGTTGCACAGTGGAATGACGATTTATTGTTAAACCATTATGGGGATACGTTTAACGACGAAGGCATAAAGCTTGATTTACCGCGCTTATACGGCCCGGGCGGCAGCGAAAAAACGGCCCTTGAAGGTTACAACGCTATGCATGCGCTAATGGCTACGACCGACATGAAGCTTAGTGAGTTGTCGTTAAGCGAACGTTTTGCGTGGCAAGTGCAGTTGCAAAACGGCATAAAATTGAATTTAGGACGCCAAGAGTTTATCGATAGGCTACAGCGCTTTATTGATGTATATCCGCTATTGGCGCAACAAGAGAAGGCGGTGAAATACGTCGACCTTCGCTATGACACGGGTGTTGCCGTTGGATGGAAAGACGACAGCACCACAGATGAAGAGAGTTAAGGAAACCATGTCAAAACCTGCTGAACGCAATTTGATTGTAGGGCTAGATATCGGCACCAGCCAAGTGAAGGCGGTTGTGGGTGAATTACTAGAAGATGATCAGATCAGTATTGTTGGCGTGGGCACCCATGCGTCGAAAGGCATGGATAAGGGCGGCGTTAACGATTTGAACTTGGTAGTTAAATCGGTACAAAGTGCAGTGAACGAGATGGAGCTAATGGCAGATTGCCGTGTGTCTTCAGTTTTCATGTCTATCTCGGGACGTCACGTAAAATGCCAAAATGAGAATGGCATGGTGCCGATTAACAACCAAGAAGTAACACAAGAAGACGTAGATAACGTTATTCATGCGGCGCGTAGTGTGCCAATTGCAGCAGAGCGTCGTTTGCTTCATGTGTTACCACAAGAATTTACTATTGATGTGCAAGAGGGAATTAAAAATCCAATTGGCATGTCAGGAGTAAGAATGGAGGCAGACGCTCACATTATTACCTGCGCCGACGATATGGCAAAAAACATGGTGAAGTGTGTAGAGCGTTGCGAACTTAATGCCGATCAACTGATTTTTTCAGCGTTGGCGTCAAGTTATGCGGTGTTAACCGACGACGAGCGAGAGCTTGGTGTATGCGTGGTAGATATTGGTGGCGGCACCATGGATATGGTGATCTTCACGGATGGCGCCATTCGTCATACTGCGGTGATACCGGTTGCGGGTAATCAAATTACCAGTGATATTGCCAAAATATTTAGAACACCTATCAGCAATGCAGAAGAGATTAAGGTGAATTACGCCTGTGCATTGAAAGATATGGTAAGTATGGAAGACAGCATTGAAGTACCTAGCGTGGGTGGACGCCCTGCCAGAGTGATGTCGCGCCATACGTTAGCTGAGGTAATTGAGCCTCGCTATCAAGAGCTTTTTGAGCTGGTACATGATGAAATTCGTGCCAGCGGTCTGGAAGAGCAAATCGCTGCAGGCCTTGTGCTTACAGGTGGAACCGCTAAGATGGAAGGCGCAGTAGAATTTGCCGAAGAACTTTTCCAGATGCCCGTGCGCGTGGGCAAACCCATCAAGGTAAAAGGGTTATCTGAATACGTTGATGACGCCGGATTTGCGACAGTTGTAGGGCTGCTGCAATATGGCAAAGTACAATCTGATAATAAGAAATCCAGTACGCAAAAACCAGGTGAAAGCTTATTTCACCGGGTGCAAAGCTGGTTTAAAGGTGAATTTTAATTTTATTTGGGGGCGCTATAGCTACGGCATTAAGGCTAGCAGGAAGCAATTAGCCTAACAGGATGACCTGGCGTAGTGTTTAAAAGACGTACAACCGGAGAGTAAGTATGTTCGAATTAATGGATAGTCACGGCGAAGAAGCCGTAATCAAAGTCATCGGTGTCGGTGGCGGCGGCGGCAATGCAGTTGAGCACATGGTGTCTCAAAGCATTGAAGGCGTAGAATTTATCGCAGTTAACACTGATGCACAGGTGCTTCGTAGCTCAAGTGCAGACGTTACACTTCAAATTGGCTCAAGTGTAACGAAAGGGTTAGGTGCAGGTGCTGATCCGAATATTGGTCGTGAGGCAGCGCAAGAAGACAGAGAAACCATTCGCCAAGCATTAGACGGTGCTGACATGGTTTTCATCACAGCCGGTATGGGCGGTGGAACAGGTACGGGCGCAGCGCCAGAAGTTGCAAAAATTGCGCGTGAAATGGGTATTCTTACAGTAGCAGTGGTGACTAAGCCATTCCCATTTGAAGGTAAAAAGCGTACCTCTTTTGCTGAACAAGGTATTGTCGAGCTAGCCAACAACGTAGACTCGTTAATTACTATTCCAAACGAAAAACTATTGAAAGTAATGGGCCCAGGCACACCGCTTCTTCAAGCCTTTAGTGCTGCCAACGACGTATTACGCGGCGCAGTGCAGGGGATTGCCGAGCTAATTACTCGCCCTGGTCTTATCAACGTTGACTTTGCAGACGTACGTACCGTTATGTCTGAAATGGGTAAAGCGATGATGGGAAGCGGCGCAGCAAGTGGTCCAGACCGTGCGGAAGAAGCTGCGGAGTCTGCGATTGCTAGCCCGTTACTAGAAGATATCGATCTGTCAGGCGCACGCGGTATTCTTGTGAATATTACAGCAGGCCCAGACTTCGCCATTGATGAGTTTGAAACTGTGGGTAACGCAGTTAAAGCGTTTGCATCAGAAAACGCGACAGTGGTTGTTGGTACGGTTATTGATATGGAAATGACTGATGAGCTTCGCGTGACGGTTGTTGCAACTGGTATTGGCGCAGAGCGTAAGCCTGACATTTCACTAGTAAGCTCTGAAGGTTCTCGTCTGACGCAACCTGCGAAAGAATACGGCAGCACTCAGTCAAGTGAGCCTCGTTCTGCGGTAGGTGGTACAGAAGGCAACCAAGCGCTAAAAGCTGACGACAGTGCACAGCCAGAAAACGATTTGGAATATCTGGATATTCCAGCGTTTCTTCGCAAGCAGGCAGACTAATTTAGCTGCCTGAAATCGAAGGGAATTATTTTGCGTTTGTGATGTCTCACTTTTATCGGAGTAGAAATACTACGTGAAAAATTCGCTCAGAGAGGGAAGCGATAGGTAAAAATGCGTAATCTGACAGAGTAAAATCGGTCAGATAGGGTGTTTTTTGACATGTGAGTAATAACTCACTATAATTCGCGCCCGCTTTTTTTAATAGGTAAAAGCTTAAGCAGATGATTAGACAACGTACAATCAAGCAATCGGTTCAAGAAACCGGAATTGGGCTTCATAAAGGGGAAAAGGTCACAATGACTCTCCGACCTGCGCCAGCAAACACGGGTATCGTGTTTAGGCGTGTTGACCTTGAACCACATGTTGACATACCTTCGCGTGCAAACGCCGTAGGTAATACCATGCTGTGTACGTGCCTAAATAACGAAGACGGTGTAACTATCCAAACGGTAGAACATTTAGCGTCTGCGCTTGCAGGTTTAGGTATCGACAATATTATTGTTGAAGTGGACAGTAACGAGCTGCCAATTATGGACGGAAGTGCTAGCCCGTTCGTATTCTTACTTCAATCAGCCGGTATCGAAGAGCTAAACGCGCCTAAGCAGTTTATTCGTATTAAAAAGCCAGTTCGTGTAGAAGATGGCGACAAGTGGGCCGAGTTAGTGCCTTATGACGGTTTCCGCGTTGACTTCCAAATTGACTTTGAACACCCAGTGATCAGTCAAACGCGTCAGCATATGGTAATGGATTTTGATTCATGTTCGTATGTTAGCGAAGTAAGTCGTGCACGTACCTTCGGTTTTATGCGTGACTTAGAGTACATGAATGCCAATAATTTAGCGTTAGGTGGCAGCATGGAAAACGCCGTTGCGCTTGACGAGTTCCGCGTGCTAAACCCAGAAGGGCTACGTTACGATGACGAATTCCTCAAGCATAAAATTTTGGATGCTATTGGTGATTTATACCTTGGCGGTCACAGTTTAATTGGTGAATTACGCGCCTATAAAACGGGTCATGGCCTTAATAACAAGTTATTAAATGCTGTGTTAGCGCAAAAAGAGTGTTGGGAGTTCGTAACCTACGACTCGCAGGAAACAGCACCTATTCGTTATGCTCAGCCCGCATTAGCGTAAGATTTTCAAAAAGCCGCCTTACGGGCGGCTTTTTTTCGTATGGCAATTACTGAAATAAATGATACAGTAGCCGGATAATTAATATAAATTTCACCCGTGTGACACAAAAACAAACGGCCAAAGGTAATCGCCTCTGGTTTACAACGCATTCGCAATGGCGTGAAAAAGCAACATTCTTCGTGGTATGAAACTAACAATTACACTAGCAGGTAAAAATAAACGCTACAGGCATAGCATTAGTGTCCGTACGCTTGTGAGCGCTACGGTGCTCTCGTCTATTTTTATGTTAGTGTCGAGCCGCTCAACCGAGTCGGTGTCAGAAGATATTGCGCGCGTTCGTCTAGCGCAAACCGAAGTTAATGAACGTCAAAAAGACGTTGAAGCGCTAAAACAACAAACAACAATAAAATTACAAGCCTTACTCTCTCACGTAGCAGAATTGTCAGCGCAAGCGTCGCTACTTGATGAAAAAGGTAAGCAAATCGCAACAGAATTAGGTATGTCAGCGGCTGACCTGGACGCTTTCGTACCGGTATCGATACCGGATAACCTCCAAGACGATCCCATTCTTCATGAAATAGCCAAGCTTGAGCAGTCACTCGATTTGAAGTCTCAACAGCTGTCTATGCTTGAAAGTTTAGTCAGGGGTCACCATATCCACGAACAGAGCCAATTATCTGGTCGTCCGATAGAGTCAGGGTGGTTGTCTTCTTATTATGGTATGCGGGCCGATCCGTTTACTGGCGAACCTACTATGCACAAAGGCCTAGATTTCGCAGGTAAAGCAGGAGAGAACGTAGTGGCAACAGCCGCGGGTATTGTTACCTGGGCAGGTGACCGCTACGGTTATGGCCAACTAGTAGAAATTGATCATGGTGATGGCTTTGTTACCCGCTACGGGCACAACGACACCCTCACTGTTTCAATAGGCGATGTGGTCACGAAAGGAGAGACAATCGCTAAAATGGGCAATACCGGGCGCTCTACGGGTGCTCATGTTCACTACGAAGTAATAAGAAACGGAAGACAAGTCGATCCTCTGCCTTTTGTCTACAGAAAGTAGCAAAGGTAGCAGCCAGGTAATTCGCGTTTAAGGTGCCTTATCAATATAGGGCAATCAAAAGCGCTGAAGCATAATTTTAGAACATCGCAAAACGCAACGTGTTTACGATTGTGTTTTATACGTTTAATTTAGCTGTGCACTTTGTGCGGCGTCTCGACAAGTAGTGGAATAAAAAAGCTAATGTTTTCAAGCATCCTTCGAAAAGTATTCGGAAGTAGAAACGACCGATTATTAAAAAAATTAAGTAAAAACGTAGATGCCATTAATGCACTGGAAGCAGAATTTGAAAAGCTTTCTGATGAGGCGCTAAAGGCTAAAACCGACGAATTCAAAGCGCGTATCGAAAAAGGTGAAACGCTAGACAATATTCTTATTGAAGCGTTCGCTACGGTACGTGAAGCAAGTAAACGCGTATATGGCATGCGTCACTTCGACGTTCAGATGCTTGGTGGGCAAGTACTTCACCAAGGCAAAATTTCTGAAATGCGTACGGGTGAAGGTAAAACTCTTACTGCTACCTTGCCAACTTATCTTAATGCCTTATCAGGCAAAGGTGTTCACGTTGTTACCGTAAACGACTACCTTGCTCGCCGTGACGCAGAGTGGAGTAATCAGTTATTTACTTTCTTAGGCATGCGCGTTGGTTGTAACGTGCCTGGCATGTCGCCGCAGCAGAAACGCGAAGCTTATCAAGCAGACGTAACCTACGGTACCAACAACGAGTTTGGTTTTGACTATCTTCGCGACAACATGGCGTTCAGCCCACAAGATCGCGTTCAACGTCCTCTTAACTATGCGGTGGTGGATGAAGTTGACTCAATTCTTATCGATGAAGCCCGTACACCTCTTATCATCTCTGGCCAAGCTGAAGATAGTTCAGAGCTTTATCGCCGCATTAACACCATTATTCCTAAGCTTGTTCAGCAAGAAAAAGAAGATGAAGAAGGCCAAGAAGGTGACGGCGATTACACTATTGACCTTAAAGCCAAGCAAATTCACTTAACCGAGCGCGGCCAAATTCATGTTGAAGAAATTCTTCAGCAAGAAGGCATGTTGCCAGAAGGTGAGTCGCTGTTTGCTGCGGGCAATATTTCATTACTTCATCACATTAATGCAGCGCTTCGTGCTCACAAGCTGTTTGCTAAAGACGTAGACTACATTGTTAAAGAAGACCAAATTGTTATTGTTGATGAGCATACAGGTCGTACTATGGAAGGCCGTCGCTGGTCTGAAGGTCTACACCAAGCTGTAGAAGCGAAAGAAGGCGTTCGTATTCAAAACGAAAACCAAACCCTAGCGTCTATTACCTTCCAGAATTACTTCCGTCTGTACAATAAACTTGCGGGTATGACAGGTACTGCTGATACAGAAGCCTTTGAATTTAACCACATTTACGGCCTAGAAACGGTAGTTATTCCAACTAACCGTCCTATGCAACGTAAAGACATGGCTGACCTTATCTACCTAACGGCAGAGGAAAAATACGAAGCCATTGTTGAAGACATCAAAGAATGCGTTAAACGCGGTCAGCCTACGCTTGTGGGCACGGTTTCTATCGAGAACTCAGAACTAATTTCTCGTATTCTTAAGAAGTCGAAAATTCCTCATAAAGTGCTTAACGCTAAGTTCCACGAACACGAAGCAGATATCGTTGCTCAGGCAGGTAAGCCAGGAGCGGTAACCATTGCAACTAACATGGCCGGTCGTGGTACCGATATTGTACTAGGTGGTAACTGGCAAGCTGAAGTTGAAAAAGTTGAAAATCCGACAGAAGCACAAATTGAAAAAATTAAAGCCGCATGGAAAGAAAGCCATGACGCTGTGCTTGCATCAGGTGGTCTACATATCATTGGTACTGAGCGTCACGAGTCTCGCCGTATTGATAACCAGCTTCGCGGCCGTTCTGGTCGTCAAGGTGACCCGGGTTCCAGCCGTTTCTATCTGTCGCTAGACGATGCACTTATGCGCATTTTTGCCTCTGAAAAAATGGGCAACATGATGAAGCGTTTGGGGATGGAGCGTGGTGAAGCCATTGAGCATCCATGGGTTACTCGCGCCATTGAAAACGCGCAGCGCAAAGTGGAAGGCCGCAACTTCGACATTCGTAAGCAATTGCTTGAATACGATGATGTAGCTAACGATCAGCGTAAAGTTATTTACGAACAGCGTAACGAGCTTCTAGATGAAGGTGATATTAGCGAAACTATTGCCGCTATTCGTGAAGACGTTATTTCAAGCGTTGTTGACGAATACATTCCGCCACAGTCTCTTGAAGAAATGTGGGACGTTAGTGGTTTAGAGGAGCGTATGCGTGCTGACTTTGCGGTAGACATGCCTATTAAAACGTGGCTTGAAAACGACGACAAACTGTATGAAGAAAAGCTTCGTGAACGAATTCTAAATGAAGTGATCGACGCTTATAAAGCAAAAGAGGCAGTAGTAGGCGAGCAGGTATTACGTCAGTTCGAAAAAGCAGTGATGCTTCAAAACCTGGACAGCCATTGGAAAGAGCACTTGGCGGCAATGGATCACCTACGCCAAGGTATTCACTTACGTGGTTATGCTCAGAAAAACCCTAAGCAAGAGTATAAGCGAGAGTCATTTGCGTTGTTCTCTCAAATGCTTGAAGCCTTAAAGGTTGAAGTAATTACTATTCTTGCACGCGTTAAAGTACAAGCCGAAGAAGATGTTCAAAAAGTAGAAGAGCAGCGTCGTCAAGCCGATGACGTGCCTAAAAACTTTGAACACGAAAAGGCAAATGCAGCGCCAGAAACAGCGAGCGATGCGGTACGCCCACAGGTTCGCGAAGGTGCTAAAGTAGGCCGTAACGACCCATGCCCTTGTGGTTCGGGTAAAAAGTATAAGCAATGCCACGGTAAGCTTAAGTAATGAAAATAGTACATGTAGCTGTGGGTGTTATCGCCCGCGGCAATGAAATTTTCATAACCCTTCGCCCTGATGACGTTCATCAAGGCGGGAAGTGGGAATTTCCAGGTGGGAAGGTTGAAAGCGGTGAAACCGTTCTTCAAGCATTAAAGCGAGAGCTTGCTGAAGAAGTGGGCATTAACGTCAACCATAGTGAGCCTGTGATAGTGATTACTCACGACTATGGCGATAAGCAAGTTAAGCTAGACGTTCATCGCGTGAATGATTTTACTGGCGAACCCCATGGCAAAGAGGGCCAGCAATCTCGCTGGGTAAATGTTGATGCACTTAAAGCGTCAGATTTTCCAGAGGCAAATGTCCCAATTATTAAAGCATTACAGCAATAAAAAATGGCCACATTGAATGTGGCCATTTTTTTTATTTATGCTTTGCCGCGTCATGGGTCTAGCTAAAGCGTCGAATTAAATGCGCTACCTCTAAAGAGCAGCGTCGCGTTTATTCATACTTTTCCCACTTCTCACGATTAGGAGGAGGTGCTTATTTAGACCCTAGGCCGCTCATCAGCAGAGTCTGGTGCCCCCAGGCTACAGTTCAATGCGCTCAGACGTTGCAAATGCCACATCCAGCTTGAAATAGGCAGCTTCATTGATGAAATGAGGGTAAGTCTCTTTCTTCCCTTCCCACAAAATATCTTTACCCTCAAACGTTCTAAAAACAGGCATTCCTGGCAATAGTGGTTTGAAGTCGTTGTCTTGCAATGCGTGGTGAATCATTGCGGTGCGATGACCATTTTCATTTAATGGAAAAGACACATTGTCGCCTAAGCGAAACGCTTCACACTTTGGTAATGTTTCAGCGTCGATTTGACCGTTATTATAGGCCATACAGAAATCCAAAATGGCTTCAGCCATAGTCTGGGTTAACAGATAAACATCTTCTCGCAACACGCCTTGTGGCTGGCCACCCACTTCTATCATCACACCTTTTTTTCCTATTGTGCAAAGATAGCCGTGATCAAGATAAGGCTTCTCATCTTCCACCAAAATATTCGCTTCTGGCATTTGCTGCTTAACGTATCGAGCCAATTGGGTATGAAATTCATCGGCTTCAAGAATGATAAGGGTAGCGCCCATTTCGCTAGTAGTGTTATGGATATCAATGACAAAGTCTGTCTGTGAGTGGCCTTTTGGTCCGAACGTCTCGTTTATTGATTTAGCGAGCACTGCTTCTTTGGAAGACGCTGAACTTTCTAGGCGTTCTAATGTAAACTGTCGGTTTAAGTCTTCTTCAACAAAACGAACATTGGCAGCGAGTGCCGCTTCGTTTGCAATATTTAGCGATACATTTAAAGTGTTAAATCGCGCAGGCATTCCATATTGTTGCCAATTTCTGATTAGCTGAATGCCACTGGTTTCATTACCGTGAGTACCACCAAAAAGCGCGATTGATTCAAACATTGAGTTTCCCTTCGAAGCAGGTGCATATCAATATAGATATGCACTAAAAATAAAATCGCTTATCAAACACATTGCTCATACGTGCAAAGGTATGGTTAATGCGCAGCAGCCATCGAATTATGATGAAATACTACATTAGACGGTGACTGGCGCAAATAGCGACAAAGGGTATTTCACACTATTTGTCAGAAACTTCGCTTGAATATTGCTGGCGGTAACGTTTGGTCAGTTTGGCAGACCTAAATTGCTCTAATACCAACGAGATCATTGGACTGGTGCTAGAAACAGGCTTTTTTCCTCTGCCTATTCTGCGCAGCTGGCGTTTCACCTGCGCCATTGTTGCCAAACCTGCTAGCGTTTTATCTTTCCAACTTACTATGGGAATTATACCTTCTAGAAGTGGCGCGCTTTGCCAAAGGTTGGGAAGGTTTGGTGTTATCGCCAAAGCACTTGCGATACCGACCATTTGCACGCCGCTGTTAATTACACTTTCGGCAATGGGAAGTCGTCGTATGCCGCCTGTTGTCATTATTGGAAGTGTTGTCGCATTTGCTATTTGCGCGGCAAATTCAAGAAAATATGCCTCACGAGAAAGTGTTCTATTGTCTGCGGTTCGCCCCTGCATTGCTGGAGATTCATAGCTTCCTCCAGACAGCTCTATCATATCAATTTGCAGTGTTTCGAGTAACTTAACTACCTGAAGCGCGTCTTGCACATCGAATCCGCCTCGTTGAAAATCAGCCGAATTGAGTTTCACAGCAATATCGAAGTCTTTACCACAGTGTTGTTGTATTTTTTCCGCAATTTCAAGCAGAAGGCGCGCTCTGTTTTCTAACGTGCCGCCCCATTTGTCGTTTCGTTTATTGGTAAGTGGTGATAAAAACTGAGCCAATAAATACCCGTGAGCTGCGTGTATTTGCACGCCATCGTAACCCGCTTTTTTAGCTAACCTGGCAGTTGTTACAAAGCGTGTTATCACATCGTTAATTTCATCGTCGGTCATCGATTTAGGTTGTCCGAATAAGCCTGAGTGTTTACCCATATCCAAAGGAACATCCGACGGCGAAAGTACTTTTCCACCCATTTTTTTAAACACTTGGCGTCCCGGATGGTTTATTTGCATCCATAAGCGAGTGTTGTTCCTTTTAGCCTCTTTCGCTAATTCCGCAAAAGGTGCCAATGGCGTAGATGATTCTAATGCAAGGCCGCCTGGGCCGGTCATGGCCATGTGGTCGACCATCACGTTGCCAGTAATGATTAAACCCACGCCACCTTCAGCCCAAGTGCGATATAGGGTGCGCAATGTCTGCCCTGGCAGCTGGTTAGCTTGCGCCATGTTTTCTTCCATTGCAGCTTTGGCAAGGCGGTTTTTTATAGTATTGCCGTTGGGTAACGTAAACGGAGTAAAGACATTCGATGACATTTTACATTCTCTTGTTGAAGGTGAAGTTGACCTTACTTTAAGCTTTAAGTTAACTTTAAGGTCAAGCATAAATTTTAGGAAAAGTTGATATGAGAATTGGAGAGCTAGCTGAATCGGTCGGTCTTCCAACAAGTACCATTCGGTTTTACGAGCAAAAAGGGCTTATGCCGGCGGCTGATAGAACGGCGAAAGGGTACCGCAAATACGATTCCCAATCAGTAGAGCGCCTGAAGATGATTAAGTTTGCAACAAGCCTTGGCTTTTCACTTGATGATTTGCCTGGTTTGTTTGCCAGTGGCGAAGGGTTAGATCATCAGCAAGTCATGTCTCATTTGCGAGATCGTGCGTCTGAAATCAATCACTTGCTTAAAACATTGTCGCGCCAAAAAGCGCAGATGGAGCATTTAATGCAGCGTCTAGGTGAGCTGTGGGAGCAAGGGCATTGTATGAATGCTTGTGAATTAGATGGTTTACTCTCAGAGCTTTCATTAAAAGCTTAGTAACAGATAAGATTAAACCGCGACTTATTGAAACGACAGTCCCTTAACATCAAGCGCCGCTTTTTTTATGAAATCAATGAATGCCCGCACCCGTGCGGGCTGCATTACTGCCGGGCTCCACAGCGCGTTCATTGGCATAACAGGTTGCTGATAATCGGGCAACAGCTCAATCACGGAACCGCGTTGCAATGCATCGTAAAAGGCCCAGCGCGGTCCCGCGTGAATACCAAATCCATCTTCAACTGCGCGAACCACAGAATTCACAGCATTGATAGTAACGCCTCCATGGCGTTCAATTTGATGAGTGCTGCCATCTGGCCCCGTTAACTGTAATGGCTGCTGGCGATTGGCTGGCGAAAAGAAGATATGCTCGTGTTGCGACAGCTCAGAGGGGCTCATGGGGGCGCCGCGAGAAGCAAGATAGGCCGGTGAGGCTACCAGCACGCGAGGCACATCTGCCAACTTCCTCGCCTTTAAAGCAGAGTCTTTCAATTGCCCCACACGAATTGCTACATCAATGCCTTCTGTAATAAGGTCAACAAATTGACTAGACAGCGTAAGCTGAACATCAACTTTGGGGTAACGTTTGCGAAATTCCAATAACCATTGAGTGACGTACCGCTGGCCAAAGTCGATAGGCGCGTTCACACGCAGTAAGCCCTTAGGTATAGCCGCTTCGCCAGACACCCCCAATTCAACAGCTTCGATTTGCGGCAATAGCAGCCGCATTTGTTGGTAATAACGCTCGCCTGCGTCGGTAGGGTGGCTTTTAGCCTGTGTGCGATCTAAAAGCTGGCTTTTAAGTCGGCGCTCCAGTGCAGCAACTTTACGCGATACGCTAGACGGCTCAATCCCTGCCTCACGAGCAGCGGCGCGAATTGACCCCAGCTCGACTACCCGAAGAAACAATGCGATATCACCGAACGGATTGTGACTACTCATCTTTGCGCCTCTAACCTTAAATATTGATGTTGCTCATCTTGCAACACTAATTGGTTATTTTTACATCTGCATAAAGTTATTTGCAACACATACACTGAATATGAACTTAGCGAAGCAGCGAAGCACGCCGCTTCAGAAACGACATGAGGAAATAATGATGACATATTCAATTCAAGACAAAGTGGTACTGTTAACGGGCGTATCTTCAGGTTTAGGTAAGGTGTTGGCCGAGCGTTTATTAAATGCGGGTGCACGTGTTGCAGGCACATTCAGAAAGCCGCAACAGGCTGCTGACTTTGAAAAAACGTACCCTGGTAAGGCGCTGGGCATTGTGATGGACATTACCAATAATGCCGGAATTCAAACGGGCGTAGATAAAGTGGTAGCAGAGTTTGGCCGTATTGACGTATTGGCAAATAATGCCGGGGTTGGCACAGTTGGCGCCATAGAAGAAACCTCTGACGACGAGGCAAGAAAGGTATTCGACGTAAACTTTTTTGGTGGTTTAAGCCTTATTCGTGCGGTGTTACCACACATGCGAAAACAGCGCTCGGGTCGCATTCTTCAATTCTCAGCCATAGGCGGGTTTATTGGCGTTCCCGGTTTAGGCGTTTACACCGCTGCTAAAGCAGCTACCGACATTTTAGGTGAAACGCTGGCGAAAGAGCTGCAGCCATTTAACATTCACACAACGGTATTAACGATAGGCGTATTTCATACTGAATTTGCAGGCGGCTCGCTAAACTACACAGACGCGATAATTGACGACTATGCGCCAACACCGGCAGGCCAATTTCGTGCGTTTATAGGCAACCTGCAGGGCAAGCAGCCGAATGACCCAGTAAAAGGGGCCGACGCCATTGTGGCACTAATTGAAACTGATACCCCCCCAGTTCATGCAGCATTGGGTGGTGATGCAATGGGAGGCATGCGCAGCAAGATGGCAGAAGTAGAAAAAGAGCTGGCTGCCTGGGAAGCCAACGCATTATCCACGGCAAAAGCGTAACCACGCTATGCCAGTCATGGCCAGCGTGTGTTTACACGCTGGCGTTTAACGCACCTAAAGGCTGGCTTTGTTACATGCCTGGATTACTCTCAATGTAGCGGCTTTAATCTGCTTGAGACAAAAAGCAGGCGTTCCAAGTTCTAGGTGTAATCAGTTAAACCACAATGTAACGCATGTTATTTGTGCAAAGTAACTAGAATTACTATATTTACCACTCTATTATGTTGCGCTTTGTGATTATCAAATAACGAAGTGACACTATGAAATTCCCAATAAAAAAGCTAATAACAATTGCATCATGTACAACACTTTTTTCTTTTTGTGCGCAGGCTACCATCGTCGAGTTTGTTACCTCGCAAGGCAATATACGCGTTAACTTGCATGACACCACTACACCAAAAACAGTCGAAAACTTTCTTAGCTACGTTAACGAGGGTGCGTATACAGACACTATTATTCACCGTCTAGAAACCGACTTTGTTGTGCAAGGTGGTGGCTTCAAATACGAGAACGGTTTTAGCCATATTGCTGTTGAATCAGAGCCAGCGGTAGAAAATGAACCGGAACTGTCAAATGTCAGAGGGACAATTGCCATGGCTAAGGTTGGTGGTAACCCCGATAGTGCTACCAATCAATGGTTTTTCAATATCAACGACAACAGCGCCAATCTCGACGTTCAAAACGGTGGCTTCACTGTTTTTGGGCAAGTGTTTACAGAAGACATGGCTATTTTGGAGGACATGCAAGCGTTGCCGCGCTGTCTAAACGACTTTGGTAGGACGCCCATGGTTAACTTTACCAGCGGGCAGTGCACAAGTGGCGCTGTGCCGGGGTACGAGAACTTTGTTACCGTCTACGCAATCAATATTATTGATAGTAATGAAGTAACAGACAGTGAGCTGAATAAAACACCCAATACCCTGATTGATCAGCAGCCCGGCAACGATAATGGTGGCGATGACGGCAGTAGTGAAAATGGCGGTGGTGGAGCTGCATTCTGGTTGTTGCTTTTGGGTACGGCCGGTTTACTTAGAAAGCGCTAAGGCTCATCAATACCTATTTTTTTATCTAAAACACCCACTGAGCTTAAATTATGCTTAAACTCAGTGGTTTAGTGTTTAGGCTCGCTTACTCTGTGTTTTTTGTTTCAGGAAGCAAAGATGAAAGCCCCAACACGACGAGGTTACGACGTGCTTTGGTGTTAAGGCAAAACCTGTCCGAATCAGACCTAGGTAAACGTATGGTTTTAAATATGTGCTTTATTTGCTAGCTTAAACATTCCACACGAACGGTGTGTTTTGCATCTGATTTCAAAAGGGACTTTAAAGTTGGCTAATATAATTATAAAAATCACGGTCATCCTGACGTTTTTATTTAGTATTTTGGGGTGCGAAAAAGCATCAACATCAAGCACGATAAAGCCCATAGATGCGCTCAAACAACATGTTTCTAATCTTCACAATGATGATAAATTTTCCGGTTCAATCCTTATCGCTAAAAATGAGGAAGTGCTGCTGCATGAAGCTATCGGTTATTTTAATAGAGCCGAGAAGAAGACCTTAGATACAGATGCACAGTTTCGCCTAGGTTCTTTAAACAAGATGTTCACCTCTATAGGTATCTTGATGCTTGTGGAAGAGGGGAGCGTTGATTTAGATGAGACCATTGGTACATACCTTCCCAATTTTAAAAATAAATCGCTCTCTGAATCTGTGACGGTGCATCACCTTCTTACTCACACAGGGGGCACAGGTGATATTTTTGGTCCGATGTTTGATAAAAACAAACTCTCACTGAAAAGCCATGATGATTATGTGCGGCTCTTTGAAGGTCGAGAAGCCACTATGCCACCCGGGAACACTTTCCAATACTCGAACTTCGGCTTTATTTTACTTGGAAAGATAATCGAAAATGTATCGGGCCAAGATTACTATGCCTTCTTGAAGGAAAATCTATTTAAAAAGCTTGGTATGAATGCCACTGGCTTTGAGCCCGAAGTGCGAGTTTCGAAGAACTTAACGAAAGGCTACATGCGTTTAGAGAATAAATGGGTCGATAATAAAGACACACTTCCTTGGCGAGGAACTGCAGCGGGAGGGGCGTATTCGACTACCGCCGATCTTTTCAAGTTTGCAGTTGCTCTACAAAATGAAAAGATAATAAGCAGGGAAACATTGGATTTAGCAACGACCAAACACATCGCCATGGGGGATGCGGGTTATGGCTATGGATTTGGAATTTTTAGGCAAGGTGACGCATTCTTTTATGGCCACAACGGCGGTGCGCCCGGAATGAGTTCATGGTTATCAACATACCCCAATAGTGGCTACATAGTTATTGTGTTAAGTAACTACGACCCACCCATTGCAGATGAGATACAGCGTTTTTATGTTGAACAACTTGGCTTTGAATAAGTAAATGCCCAATCGAACTACCCGTAGTGAAAATTAGTCAAACTTGGCATGAGCGCACTCACCAAGACCCTATGAGAAAATGGCTAAGAAATGAAATTTATGACGTGTTATCCGATAATGGGTAATGAACTGATTAGCAATTGAAGCGCTAGTGCTTAAAAAAGTCATCTGTCTGCTGCGCTAACATGGCCTCAATTTCTTCTACATCTATATGTTTTGGCGTAGCGTCTTCAGCTGGCTTGCCGGCGATTTTTCTATCTTCTGCGGCCCACTCACCTAAGTCGATAAGCTGACATTTCTTGCTGCAAAAAGGGCGAAATTCGCTTGTTGGTGACCAAATAACTTGCTTGGCGCATATTGGACATTTCACTTCCATTGTTTTCTCCAGTGAAATACGTCGAATAAGGTATCACGTTACCCTTATTTCAGACGGGAAATAGAATCTAAGCGCGCAGTTTAGCAGGCGGCTAAACGAAACTGAATACTACATTCAACAGAGCCCGATTGACCTTCTTTGGGCGTGAACTGCATAAACCGGAGCGCGTAGCGGTATTTGTTGCCGCTTAGCGTAGGATAGTAACCTTCATCTACACTACACTTAACGCGAATAAGCTCATTTTTATCTTCGGCCGCGCCTTGATAAAACCCGTTGTCGGCTACAACGTCAACAAATTGCCCACGTTCACGAATAAATGAAAGACTGACCGCGATGGCATCGTCAAGTAGTCCTAGTGTCTCGAGCCACTGTGCTATTTCTTGTTGGCGTTGCTCCAACGGCTGTTGTAACCAGAAATGCAAATTAGGCAAATCAAAACTACATGCGCCGCCAGGAATGGCAAAGCGTTGGCGAATAGCGCTAAGCAATTTGTCGTCTTTTAATGCGCTGCCGAATCGCCGATCGGTCTTAAGCTTTTGCTTTAACGTAAGCACGGTTTTTAAAGCTTGCTCTAAAGCCGTACTATCAATTTTGGGATGCTTCGACCAATACACTAAGTTCTTTTCGTGGGCATCGAGATCTTTGGTTAAGTCAGAGCGAAGATCTAACCGTTCAATAAGGTCAAGAAGTTCAAAGAGTTGTTCAAAGAAAACAAGCTGAAGGTGAGTGTGTTCTGATTTGGCCGTAATTTTAAGTTGCCCAAGCAGCTGCTCTACACGTAAATAATTACGTACTTTTTCCTTAAGTGGAAATTCGAAAACAGCGTTACCCATGGAACCCCTTAAAACACATAGACTTAAAGAAATTGCGCTAGGTCTATTATAGACCAGCGAATGGCAATAAGCCTAAAGCATAGAAGCGTTTAAGCCAAGTATACTTGTTCGACAAATTTACACTTTGACGTTAATTGGTTAAAAAAGTTTCAAAAAACACGTGTAGGGCTCTAAAAGCCGAGGTTTTACAAAGCCTCGGCTTCTAACACAGTAGCCTATACAGAATCTGTTTTTAGGGGGAGGTTGATGCGCTAGACAGTGCTAGCAACTTCTCGTGCAGGGAAGAAATTTGTGAAGACAATGCATCTAAGCTGGTGCTGTTATCCAAAATATCGTCAGCGGCACTTGTGCGCTCCTTACGGGAAGCCTGTGAAGCCATGATACTTTTTATTGTCGTTTCTGTACTGCCATCGCGTTTTAGCGCGCGCTCAAGCTGCAAGCTTTCAGGGCAATCTACTACCACTATGTGATCACACATTTCAGTAAGCTTGTTTTCTACCAAAAGGGGCACAGACAAGATAGTGTATTCACTGGTAGATTTGGCAAGAAGGTTCTGCATGCGCTTGCGAATAAGTGGGTGTAGCAATTCGTTAAGCCAGTTTTTTTCTTCATTATTGGCGAAGACTTTTTCGCGTAAGGCTGCGCGGTTTAAGCTGCCGTCTTCAAGTAAGATGTCGCTTCCAAAGTGCGCTTGTATTTGATTTAGTCCTTCAGACCCAACAGCGACAACATCTCTTGCAACTACATCTGCATCAACAATATCTATTCCATGGCGTTCAAACATTGAAGTGGCAGCAGATTTTCCACTGCCAATACCACCTGTTAAACCTACTACAAACGTTTGTCGTTGCTTATTCATGTTTGCACATTTCTTGTTCATTACAAAACATACCCAAGATAGGTGGCAATAATTTCATCTTTGAAGAGAAGCGTTAGCCACCCTGCTACGGCAAGGTAAGGGCCAAAAGGTATAGCCAGCGACTTCCCTTTGTTTTGAATTACCATAATTAACACGCCAGCTAACGCACCAACGAAAGAGGATAGCAATATAATGATGGGCAGGCCTTGCCATCCTGTGTATGTACCAAGCGCTGCGAGTAGTTTAAAATCGCCATAGCCCATGCCTTCTTTGCCCGTTGCTAGTTTAAATAGCCAGTATACCGACCATAAACTTAAGTATCCTGCCGCTGCGCCAATAATGGCGTCTGTAGTACCTACGAAAACGTGCTGAGTGCTTAACAGCAAACCTAGCCAAAGCAGTGGTAGCGTTAGCTGGTCGGGTAATAACATTTTGTCTAAATCAATAAAAAGCAGGGCAACTAACACATAGGTAAAAAACACAGCCCACAGTGCTTGTGGTGTTACGCCAAATTGATAGGCTGCGAATGTACAGGCAATAGCGGTGAAAAGCTCTACCAGAGGATAGCGAAGTGAAATACCTACTTTACACTTGGCGCACTTACCTTTAAGAAATAGGTAGCTGATAACGGGAATGTTTTCCCAGGCGCGAATTTTGTGACCACAGCTAGGGCAGGTGCTATCTGGTTTTACTAGATTAAACACCTCATTTGTCGCAGCTGAATCGTTGTGAGCTTGCGTGGTTTCGACACTGCTGTCATTAAAATAGCTCTGATACTCCTGCTGCCAGCTGCGCTCCATCATAATAGGTAAACGGTAAATCACAACGTTCAAAAAGCTGCCTATCATCAAGCTAACAAGAAAAACCAGGGAATAAAAAGCAGCGGGGTACAGCTGGCTAAGCGTAATAATAGCGTCCATGAGGTGTGGTTCTTTTAATTTTTATGTAGCGGTTCTTTTTAAGTGATGGGCACGTTATACCACGTTACCCATCTGGAATATAGGCAGATACATAGCCACAATAAGGCCACCAATTACTACACCAAGTACAGCCATGATCATTGGTTCAAGTAGGCTGGTTAGACCGTCTACCATATCGTCAACTTCGGCTTCGTAAATGGTCGCAATTTTACTTAGCATTTCATCAACGGCACCCGACTCTTCACCAATAGCAATCATTTGAGTAACCATGTCAGGAAAGACTTGTGTTGCGCGCATAGCAACGTGCATAGGCATACCGCCCGCCACTTCTTTACGCATATATAAGATAGCATCCCGATACACGGCGTTGCCTGAAGCACCGGCCGCAGATTCAAGTGCACCGATAAGTGGAACGCCCGCTGCAAACGTGGTTGCTAAAGTTCGAGTGAAGCGTGCAATACTGGCTTTTTTTAGAATTTCACCAACCACAGGAATTTTTAATACATTGCGGTCAACATTGTCTCTCAGTTTCTGGCTTCGCTTGTACGTACGCATGAACATAAAGCCTGCAACGCCAACGCCTATCGCAATAAAAATACCGTAATCTTGCACAAACCGCGAAATTGCCAAAACGAACTGAGTGAAAGCAGGTAGCTCTGCGCCAAAGCTACTGAAAATTTCTTCAAACTGGGGTACAACAAATATAAGAAGAATAGTCGTAACAATAAAAGCAACGACCAAAACCGCGATTGGGTAAAACATCGCTTTTTTGATTTTTGATTTTAGTGCTTCGGCCTTTTCTTTGTAGGTCGCTATGCGATCATAAATGGTTTCAAGCGCACCAGACTGTTCGCCGGTGTAAACCAAATCGCAGTATAAATCGTCAAAATAAAGAGGGTGTTTTCTTAAAGCAGATGACAGTGGGTTACCAGCTTTCACTTCATCGGTGATTTCCCCAAGAAGCTTGCGCATGGTTTGTTTGGCATGACCCTGAGCAATCATATCCAGTGACTGGATAAGGGTAACACCTGCAGCGAGCATGGTAGCGATTTGTCGAGAAATAACAGATATATCAGCGGGTGTTATTTTTTGAGCACCACCGAAAAGTGGTTTAGCCAGTTTTTTTACTTTGTTTGCTGAAATACCTTGGCGACGAAGAAGGTTCTTAGCTTCTGAAAGTGAGGTTGCAGAAATTTCGCCTTTTCGAGCTTGGCCATGGCGATCTTTCCCTTGCCAAGTGAATACTGTCGCTGCCTTTGCCATCTATCTGCCTCTAATTTTCTTTGAAAGCAAAAAAGCCCAGACAGAGCTGGGCTTCCATCGCGATTTGTTGACTTAGCAAAGTGTCGAAGGCTTACACGTCGCAGTCCAAGTTACCTTTCCGCCGCTTACGGCTGGAGCTAGCTCGTATGTAGCTGCAGAAGTACCGTCTTTCACACCTGAATCAGTCGATGCTGTAGCGGTAATTTTGCCGTTTAAAGTTGTTAAACCAACTAGTGATGAGTCAGAAGTGCTATCAATATCAGAAGGGATACCATTTTTGCCACCGTCACACTCTGCAAGCGTCGCGTCAACAGTCTGTGCACAAATCTCTACCGCAGTTTTCGCTGCCGCAGTTGCGTTCGTTACTTCCGTGAACTTCGCTTTTTGCGTGTAGTTTTGGTAAGCAGGAAGTGCGATTGCTGCAAGGATACCGATGATTGCAACAACAATCATTAGTTCGATTAGGGTGAAACCTTTTTGGTTTTTAGAATTCATGTTCATCATGGTTTTTCTCCGGGACGTGTATAACACGTAAAGTTTAAATCTAATTCAAATTGACGTTTATACCCGAGTCGTTCGTTTAACGCCCCTGGTACTTGATACTCAGTATAGAATTTTATTTGTTACTGACAAGTATAGGCAGATATACCTATGTCTAGCTTTTTCAGTATGACATGGTTAGCTGAACCTTAGCAGTCTTAGCTATTTAAACTTTCGTATAAAAGTTAAAGACTTAAGTGCGTATTCCTATCTATACACAAGAAGCATTATTGAGAAATGACTGAACAGAAGGGCGAGTAACCGTATTGCAAATCATACATCTACTCTGCGCTTAAGCGTTACTACGCAACCTTAAGAAACAAGGGCGTAGTGCATAAGATTTCTACCTAGGGCTTTATTGATTGTCAATGTAGTTGAACATCAATAAAGCCTTGTAACTTCACCTTAAAAAATAGTGATAACGCAATAGCTAAGAACATCGTTGTGTAGCTATTGTGTAGGTATCACCATTAATTTTTTATTTCGCTTTACTACGACAATGTAATGCGCAATGACAAGTCAATGGCTTGAACGTGTTTGGTTAATGCGCCAGATGAAATGTAATCTACACCCAGTTTCGCAAGCGATGTCAGCCTTTCGTCAGTAATGTTTCCTGATACTTCCAGTTTACATTGCCCTTTATTAAGCGCTACTGCCTGTTGGATCTGTTCGTTGGAAAAATTGTCCAGCATCACAATGTCCGCACCAGCCGAAAGCGCTTGTTCAAGTTCAGATAAGTTTTCTACTTCTACTTCAACAGGTTTACCTGGCATCGTAGATTTAGCTCGACTTACTGCTTTTTCAATGTTGCCGCAGGAAAAGATGTGGTTTTCTTTAATTAGGAAGGCGTCGAAAAGGCCTACGCGGTGATTCTGACCGCCGCCACAACGAACAGCATATTTTTGAGCATAGCGTAAACCGGGCAATGTCTTGCGAGTATCTAGAATTTTGGTGTTCGAGCCGTCTAAAAACTTGGCGTAAAATGCGGTAACTGTTGCCGTTGCTGATAGTGTCTGCAAAAAGTTAAGAGCGGTGCGCTCTGCGGTTAAGATGGCGCGAGCTGAACCTTCTAAACTCACAAGTATAGTGTCAGCGTCAACTTTATCGCCATCTTTTACATGCCACTTTAGCGACACCGACTCGTCGATAAGGGCAAATGCCTGATTCGCCCACGCAATACCGCAAACAACGCAAGGCTCGCGTGTAATTATTGTGGCTTTTGCATTAACGCTTTCATCTATTAGGTTGGCCGTAATATCGTTTGCGGCACTTAATTCGCCGCCAAGATCTTCAATAAGCGCGTTAGATACTTGTTCTCGTATCGCTTGCATATCTGGTGATGTCATCTTCATCGCTATGGTCTATTTAGAGGGTACGCAATATTAACCAATCTCCGCGCTGAGTAAACTCTAATTGACGAAGAACACTCATTCCAAGGAGTATATGGTCATCTTGCATACCGGGGTTTAAGTTTGCTTTCACATTGCGCACGACTATTTCTCCTATGCGCAGAGTGTCAATGGTCGATTCAGCTACTCTAACAACGCCGTTAGCGGTACTGGCTAATCCTGTACGGCCTGCTTTTAGCTGAAGTCTATTTGCAAGGTGCGCTGGAACGGCAACATCGGTGGCGCCCGTGTCTACTAAAAACACAACCTCTTCGCCATTTATATAGCCCGTTGTTACATAATGGCCCTGTCGATTCTGTTTAAGGCGAACTTCGGTTTGTGAGCCAATTCGCTCTGAACTGGGCGCACTGTTTGGATTAATCTGCTTTTCTAGCAAGTCTGAGAAAACAAAAACTAAGAGGCCAAAGCCGCAGATCCATGCGAGTGCAACCATCCATCTACCCGTTGACGTGGTCGGGTCTTGTTGTTCATTCATGCATAAACCTTCTTAATTCTCATAGTGACTCGCTGTCGATTTTTACAACGCGCAAAGCTTTTGCGCTTGCAGTGCCGAAAAATCGGTAACATTGACAGGCAGCTTGATTTTCAAAGTGTTGAAATGTCACACTCAATAACCATTACAATGTAGGCATTTATGCAGAAATCAATTATTTGAGCAAACACCATGGTGCTTTTTAGTCAAGCAAGCTACACCCAAAGTCCGCATTTTGATGCCAGGCCCGTCGGAACAGATGTCAGTCTTTTAGTGATACACAATATATCGCTGCCGCCATCTCAGTTTGGTACGCCTGGAATTCGCCAATTGTTTACTGGAACGCTCGACCCTGATGAACATCCATTTTATAAAGAGATTGCTGGCTTACGCGTGTCTGCCCACTGTGTTATTTATCGAACAGGTGAAATAGAGCAGTTTGTCCCATTTGATCAACGTGCATGGCATGCTGGTTTGTCGGTATTTCAAGGGCAAAGCCGTTGTAACGATTATTCAATTGGTATTGAACTTGAGGGAACTGACACGCTACCTTTTACTGACGCTCAGTACAAAGCACTGGTTGAAGTAACCGATTTTATTACAAAGTGCTATCCTCGGATCACTTTAGGGCGAATTGTAGGTCATAATGATATTGCTCCAGGGCGTAAAACCGATCCTGGGGAAGCGTTTGATTGGGCAAAATATAGAATGAGCATTTCTATTGGGAAATAGTCGGCACGTAGCAAACCCAACAAGTTGCCGCTTACATTTAAGAAGCTGCGGCTCAATAACCCAAGTTTAAACATGGTCGCTAAAGAATTCGCGTCGCTAAATAAGGAAACTCAACACTTATGATGTTAATGAGCTTGTTATTAGTTCTCAGCTTAGAGCGGCTGATCACAAAAGAATCAAATTGGCATATAGAAAAGTATGCCAGCCAATATCTTGGTTTTCTGCGAGAAAAAAAGTGGCTGAACGACGACGCTTCATCGGCAACTCTCTACTTCTATCTTCTGCTGCCCGCCGTATTGCTTGGTTTAATTGAATATTGGTTACTTGGGGCATTCCTGACTTTTATCGAACAGAGTATTGTTCTGTTTATCTGCATTGGTTGTCCTGTATTAAGAGCTACCTATAAAAGCTTTTTGAATGCAGCAGAGCGGGGCGATTTGCAGGCATGCAGTATGTATACCGACCAACTAGGGCACTGTGCAAGCCAAACAGACAGCGATGGCAGTGCGGGTGCAGAAGGTAAAAGCTTCGGTCAGCATCTTACGTGGCTAAATTATCAACATTACGCAGCGGTGATGCTGTGGTTTATTGCATTTGGTGCACCAGGAGCATTGTTTTATAGCATTAGCAGAAGCGCAACTGAAGCGTTATGCGACGCAAATCATCCGCTGCGAGCGGCGGCAGGCAGGCTTATGTTTGCGCTAGATTATATCCCAGTGCGTGTTACTGCTTTTGGCATGTTAATGATGGGACATTTCTCACGTGCGTTGCCAGAATGGATAAAACATGCGCTAAAATTTGATGTATCTGCCTATGACGTACTTACGCGCATTTCTGCAAAAGCAGAAGTTCTTACCCCAGATGAACAGCAAAGACAGACTGAAAATGCGGCAGTTGAGCCTAAGGTGCTTGTAAAGTTAGCAAAACGTAATGTTATTTTTCTGCTTGTTATAACGTCGGCGCTTACCTTAATTGGAAGCTTGGCATAATCATTATTTTTAACATTTTATACAATAGGCGGGTTTGGTTTATATATTAAATGTATATAGATCAGGCATTTCGCCTATTGATTGGCTTATTTCTCTCCTCATCAGACCAGTTTGAAGTTTCTTAGTTTTCTTAACAAATTCAATAATAAAGCTTAACACGAAGCAAATTGCTCTGGCTTTGCTATGCTTGGAAGTATTTACCTCTAAATCGATCTGCCTTAAACTAGATAGGTAAAATGGTATTACCAATTTTGGGTGTGACTAAATTCTCAACGATTATTTTTTACATTCACTGCTGTTATAACGGCACTGGTTTAATTAAAAGGATACGAATCGCGCATGCGTCAGCAGCGAAAAAAACTCTCTGATGTAATTACCGAGCAACTTGAGTCGATGATACTCGACGGTACGTTACTGGCTGGCCAAAAGTTACCGCCAGAACGAGAGCTTGCGCTTGAATTTGACGTGTCACGTCCTTCGCTACGAGAAGCCATTGGTAATTTACAGGCGCGCGGATTGGTAGAGCGTAAGCAGGGGGGCGGCACATTCGTGAACCGTAACCTGAATTCAGCCATGACAGATCCGTTAATGGATTTAGTCAGCCAACGCCCTGAAACCCAGTTTGATTTACTTGAGTTTCGCCATGCCCTTGAAGGAATGGCGGCATACTATGCAGCGCTTCGCGGGCAACCAGAAGACTACGAGGCGTTGAAGCAAGCATTAAATGATGTGCCTACGCCTAAAGCACACGAAAGCAAGCGTGCTCAAGCCGAGGCGCTAGGGCAGTTTTATATCATTATGGCAAGAGCATCGCACAATATGGTGTTACTGCATGTAATGAGCACCATGCAAAGCATGCTGGTGGACAACATTGAACGAAATTTTGACATGTTGGCGGCGCACCCGGAAGCAGTGGAAGACATTGCTAAGCAACGTCGTGAAATAGTAGAGGCGATTGCCGCCCGCGACCCTGAGTCTGCACGCCAAGCATGTAATACGCATTTGGCGTTTATTGAAAAAACGCTTTTAACCATTAATCAACGCGATAGCCGTGTACAGCGCGCTTTGCGACGATTAGAAATTTAGTTACTTGACTAACGCGCATAACGCAAAGGGTAAGTAACTATTCATTCGCAGAGGCCGGTCAGGTTTTTTCCTGTGCCACTGCAAAAGCAGGTGAGCCAGATTGGGTCACTGTGAGTACAACGTAATTTAGTTTTCCTTCTTTTAGCGCCTTTAAGATTAAGGGCAATGCTAAAGGAGGATTTTCTATATAAGCAAAAAATAGGATGGCACCATGTCTGATATGATGCACCAAGATGTAGATCCTCAAGAAACTAAAGAGTGGATTGATGCGCTTGAGTCGGTTTTAGAAGAGGAAGGCGTAGAACGCGCCCACTATTTACTCGAAAAACTTATTGATAAAGCCCGTCGCAGCGGAGCGCATCTACCGTATGACGCAACTACTGCCTACATCAATACTATCCCAGCAGCGCAAGAGCCAAAAATGCCTGGCGACTTGACCATCGAAGCGCGTATCCGTGCCGCTATTCGCTGGAACGCATTGATGATTGTATTGCGTGCATCTAAAAAAGACCTAGAGCTTGGTGGCCACATTGGTAGCTTCGCATCATCGGCTATGCTTTACGATGTGGGCTTTAACCATTTCTTCAAAGCGCCAAATGAAAATCAAGGTGGCGACTTTATTTTCGCGCAGGGCCATATTTCTCCGGGCATTTATGCGCGTTCTTACATGGAAGGCAACTTAACTGAAGAACAGTTAAATAACTTCCGTCAAGAGTGTGCGGGCGACGGTCTATCGTCTTACCCACACCCTCACTTGATGAAAGACTACTGGCAGTTCCCAACGGTATCCATGGGTCTTGGTCCGCTTCAAGCTATCTACACAGCACGTTTCCTTAAATACCTAACTAACCGTGGTATTAAAGACTGTTCAGGTCAGCGCGTTTACTGCTACATGGGTGACGGTGAGTGTGATGAGCCAGAGAGCTTGGGTGCAATTGGTCTAGCATCTCGCGAAGGCCTTGATAACCTAACGTTCGTTATCAACTGTAACCTGCAGCGTCTAGACGGCCCGGTACGTGGTAATGGTAAAATCATCCAAGAACTTGAAGGTACGTTCCGTGGCGCAGGCTGGGAAGTAGTGAAAGTAATCTGGGGTAGCTACTGGGACGAGCTTCTTGCTCGCGATAAATCTGGCAAACTAATCCAGCTTATGGGCGAGACCGTTGACGGTGAATACCAAAACTGTAAAGCCAAAGGCGGTAAGTACACCCGTGAAAACTTCTTTAACAAGTACCCTGAAACAGCGGCACTTGTGGCGAACATGTCTGATGATGACATTTGGCGCTTGAACCGTGGTGGTCACGATCCAGTTAAAGTATTCGCTGCTTATCAAAAAGCCATTGATACCAAAGGTCGTCCAACGGTAATCCTTGCTAAAACGGTTAAAGGTTTCGGTCTAGGTGCATCAGGTGAAGCACAAAACGTAGCGCACAACGTTAAGAAAATGGACGTTGATTCAATTAAAGCGTTCCGCGACCGTTTCAATATTCCAGTAGCAGACGAAAAAATTGCTGACCTGCCTTACTTCAAGTTCGACGAAGACAGCGAAGAAATGAAGTACCTTCGCGAGCGTCGTGAAGCACTCGGTGGTTACCTGCCTTCTCGTCGCGAGCAAGCTGACGAGCAGCTTGAAATTCCTGAGCTAGGTGCCTTTGACGCAATCTTAAAAGGTTCTGGTGACCGTCAAGTATCGTCAACCATGACGTTCGTACGTGTACTTAATGCACTATTGAAAGACAAGAAAATTGGTAAGCGTATTGTGCCAATTATTCCTGATGAAGCCCGTACATTCGGTATGGAAGGCTTGTTCCGTCAGGTAGGTATTTACGCCAACGAAGGCCAGAAATACGTACCTCAAGATGCCGACCAAGTAGCTTACTATCGCGAAGATAAGAAAGGTCAGGTACTACAAGAAGGTATTAACGAACTAGGTGCAATGGCATCGTGGGTAGCATCAGGTACGTCATACTCAACCTGTAACGCTACCACTATTCCGTTCTACATTTACTACTCAATGTTTGGTTTCCAACGTGTTGGCGACCTAGCATGGGCAGCAGGCGACAGCCAAGCACGTGGTTTCCTATTGGGCGCAACAGCAGGTAGAACAACCCTTAACGGTGAAGGCCTACAGCACCAAGACGGTCACTCACATGTTCAGGCGAACCTAATTCCTAACTGTATTACTTACGACCCAACGTATGGTTACGAAGTAGCAGTTATCGTTCAAGACGGTCTACGTCGCATGTACGGTAACAACGAAAACATTTTCTACTACCTAACGTTGATGAACGAGAACTATCAGCACCCGGCTATGCCAGAAGGTGATGATATTGCTGAGCAAATCATTAAAGGTATTTATAAGCTTGAGCGCGTAGAAAACGATAAGTCTAAGCTTAACGTTCAGCTAATGGGCTCAGGTACTATCTTGAATGAAGTACGTAAAGCGGCACAAATTCTGTGTGACGACTACAAAGTGTCTTCTGACGTTTACTCAGTGACCTCGTTCAATGAACTAGCGCGTGAAGGTCAAGACGTAGCACGCTGGAACATGCTAAACCCAGAAGCTGAGCAAAAAGTGCCTTACATTGGTCAGGTTATTACGAAAGACGCAGGCCCTGCGATTTCTGCCACTGACTATGTGAAGAACTACTCAGACCAAGTACGTGCGTTTATCGAAACTGATTATCGCTGTCTTGGTACAGACGGTTTCGGTCGAAGCGATAGTCGTGAAAACTTGCGTACTCACTTTGAAGTTAATGCGTCGTACATTGTGGTTGCATCACTTTACGAATTGGCTCAACGCGGTGACGTTGAGAAGAAAGTGGTAGCAGAAGCCATTAAGCGTTTTGATATTAACGCTGAAAAACTTAACCCACTTTACGCGTAAGCCAGATAAGGTATTTTACATATGTCAGATATTCAAAAGATTATCGTACCCGATGTAGGCGGCGACGAAGTTGAAGTTATCGAGCTATGTGTTGCCGTAGGCGACAACATTGAGGCTGATGAAGGCGTTGTTACTGTTGAAAGTGACAAGGCGTCAATGGACATCCCAGCACCGTTTGAAGGTGAGATTGTGAGCCTGTCTGTATCAGTAGGCGATAAAATCAAAGAAGGCGATGTGATTGGTGAGATGAAGGTTGCAGGCGGTGAAAGTGACGATGATAGCGCTGCTGAAGAATCATCTTCAGACGACGCGTCACAAAAAGAAGCGCCTAAGCAAGAAGAAGCACCAAAAGAAGAAAGCAAGTCAGAGGCAGCGCCAGCTGCGTCTGGCAGCAGCGAAGTCATTGAAGTTGCAGTACCGGACATTGGTTCTGATGACGAAGTAGACGTAATCGACGTTTTGGTTTCAGTGGGCGACACCATTGAAAAAGAAGATGGTCTTATTACCCTTGAAACCGATAAAGCAACCATGGACGTGCCTTCAACGCACGCAGGTACGGTGAAAGAAGTATTCATCAGTACTGGCGATAAAGTGAAAGAAGGTACGGTAGTGATTAAGCTTGAAGTAGCGGGTTCTGGCTCGTCTTCAAGTGAATCGGCTTCTAGCGAATCAAGTGCAAGCGAGTCTTCTTCAAATGCCTCTTCTGAGAAGAAAAGTGCAGAGCAAGAATCAGCGTCTGCAAGCAGCGAAACCATTGAAGTTGCTGTACCTGATATTGGTGAAGACGGTGAAGTTGACGTTATCGACGTGCTTGTATCGGTTGGCGATACCGTTGAAAAAGAAGACGGCCTAATTACGCTAGAAACTGATAAAGCCACAATGGATGTACCTTCAACGCATGCAGGTTCTATCAAAGAAGTCTTTATCAAAACAGGCGATAAAGTTAAGCAAGGCACCTTGGTTGTTAAGCTAGAGACCAGCGGCGGTTCGTCTTCAAGTGCAGCTGAAAAGCCTGCTGAAGCGCCTAAGCAAGAAGAGACTAAACAAGAGTCACAGCAAGAAGCCTCGCAAGGCCGCTCTCCTGTGCCTCCAGCACCAGAATCGAAGGGCACGGGCAAAGCGCACGCTTCACCATCTGTGCGCCGTATTGCTCGTGAGTTTGGTGTAGATCTTACACAGGTTAATGGTTCTGGCCCTAAAAACCGTATCTTGAAAGAAGACGTTCAAGCCTACGTTAAAGCTGAGCTTGCGAAGCCTCGCACAGCAGCAGCCTCTGGCAGCGCGCCAGCAGGAGACAACGTACTTCAAATTGTGCCAGTTAAACCTGTTGATCACAGCAAGTTTGGTGAGATTGAAGAACAGAAGCTTTCTCGTATTCAAAAGATTTCTGGACCCTTCTTACACCGTAACTGGGCAACGATCCCGCACGTTACGCAGTTCGATGAAGCTGATATCACTGAAGTTGAAGAGTTCCGTAAAGAGCAAAACGCCTACCACGCGAAAATTAAGTCTGGTCTTAAGATCACGCCACTAGTTTTCGTAATGAAAGCGGTAGCGAAAGCGCTTGAGAAATACGAAGTATTTAACTCATCACTGTCTGACGACGGCGAGAGCTTGATCATTAAGAAGTTCATCAACATTGGTATTGCGGTTGAAACACCGGGAGGCCTTGTTGTTCCTGTTATTCGTGACGTGAATAAGAAAGGTATTGAGCAGCTATCTCAAGAACTTATCGACACCTCGAAGAAAGCCCGTGAAGGCAAGCTTAAAGCGGCTGACATGCAGGGTGGTACATTTACTATCTCTAGCCTAGGCGGTATTGGTGGCACAGCGTTTACGCCTATTGTAAATGCACCAGAAGTCGCCATATTAGGTGTTTCTAAGTCTGAGATGAAGCCTAAGTGGAATGGTAAAGAGTTTGAGCCGCGCCTAATGGTGCCGCTAAGCTTGTCTTACGACCACCGAGTAATCGATGGTGCGGTAGGTGCAAGATTCTCTACCGAGGTTGCAGCAAACCTTACTGACTTACGCAGGATCATACTTTAAATAAAAGGCCGAAAAAGTTTACAATATTAAAGACTTTTTCGGCGATTTTATAAGTCCATTTGGTGGCATTTAGGTTATGCTATGGCGCAAAATTTTTAGCTAAACCCTACAAGAACAGAATTGAGGTTCACAATGAGCGAAATTAAAACGCAATTGGTGGTACTGGGCGGCGGCCCTGGCGGTTATTCAGCAGCATTCCGCGCTGCTGACTTAGGCATTGAAACAGTTATCGTAGACTCACGCGACACGCTTGGTGGTGTTTGTCTTAACGTTGGCTGTATCCCTTCAAAAGCCCTTCTTCACGTTGCTAAAGTGATGAAAGAAGCGAAGCACCTTGCTAGCCACGGTGTATCGTTTGGCGAGCCTACCATCGATTTAGATAAAATCCGCGAGTACAAAGACGGCGTTGTTAAGCAATTAACAAACGGCCTCAGCGGTATGTCTAAAATGCGTAAAACCAAGCATGTTCAAGGCTTTGGTAAGTTCACAGGCGCAAACACCCTAGAAGTAAAAAATGGTGACGACGTTACTACCATTACTTTCGAAAAAGCGATTATTGCTGCAGGCTCTGAGCCAGTAAGCCTACCGTTCATCCCAGAAGATGACCGCGTAATCGACTCAACTGGCGCGCTGGAAATGAAAGACATTCCAGAGAAAATGCTAGTACTAGGCGGTGGTATCATCGGTCTAGAAATGGGTACTGTGTACGAAGCACTTGGCTCAAAAATTGATGTAGTTGAATTCTTAGACCAGCTTATTCCAGCGGCTGACAAAGACATCATGAAAGTATTCATGAAAGACTACAAAGAAAAATTCAACATCATGCTAGAAACCAAAGTTACTGCAGTTGAAGCAAAAGACGATGGCCTGTATGTAACGTTTGAAGGTAAGAATGCACCTTCAGAGCAAGTACGTTACGACAAAGTACTTGTTGCTGTTGGCCGTAAGCCAAACGGTAAGCTTGTTGGTGCTGACGCCGCTGGCGTTAACGTTGACGACCGTGGCTTCATCAATGTTGACAAACAAATGCGTACTAACGTTGAGCACATCTTCGCAATCGGCGACCTTGTAGGTCAGCCTATGCTTGCGCACAAAGCGGTTCACGAAGGTCACGTTGCAGCAGAAGTGATTGCTGGACAGAAGCATTACTTCGACCCACGCGGTATTCCTTCAGTTGCTTACACTGAGCCAGAAGTTGCTTGGGTTGGTGTTACTGAGAAAGAAGCAAAAGAGCAAGGTCTAAGCTACGAAACCGCTACGTTCCCGTGGGCTGCATCTGGCCGCGCAATTGCGTCTGATGCCACTAACGGTATGACCAAGATGATCTTCGACAAAGAAACAGGTCGAGTAATTGGTGGTGCAATGGTAGGTACCAACGCTGGCGAAATGCTTGGTGAAATTGGTCTAGCATTGGAGATGGGTGCTGACGCAGAGGATGTTGCACTAACTATCCATGCTCACCCAACGCTTAACGAGTCTATTGGCCTAGCGTCTGAAATCTTCGAAGGAAGCATTACTGACCTTCCAAACCCGAAGGCAAAGAAAAAGAAGTAAATTAGCTTCTTTTTATAAATTGAAAACCCGCTCATTGAGCGGGTTTTTTTATGGGTGAAGAATAGTCTGAATATTAATTATTACCCAGCACGTTCACGGCTTTTCACCATGGTGGTTCCTTTACATTGCTAATGCGCGAGCACGGTACTGGAAACGAAAATTCACGGCTATTTACGCCATTAATTGAACTGGTCTACTTTGTAGAGTGTGGTTAGCTAAGCTATAGATAGGATCAAGAATGAAGGAAACGTGAATTTTTATTGAGCACGTATTAAACAGCCACTCACATTAAAGTTATTTTAAACGCCACCAATTGCAGCAAAAAATTATACCAAGAGCCAATATCTGCAAATGCTACAACGATGTAAACTTGCGCTAAATATTCGAGAAAATACCAGTAGCCTTTTCTTAATGCTTTTGCAAGATATCTACACGAGCAATACATTATGACTTCATCATTTAAAAACAATGATACAGCGACTTCAAAAAAAGGTACCCAGTTTAAATTTGGCCATTACTCAATCACATTAATTGATACGATTATTTGTTCCGAATTGTCAGGGCTAGCAACGCCTGAAGCGCTTAGAGAATACGACAAGGAAATCGAAAAAATTATTTTACAACTTGAAGGAAAGCCTTGGGGGTTTCTAGCCAATATTCACGGTACAGGTATTGTTACGCCAGAGGCTGAGGGCATGTTGATAAAAGGCGTGTTGAGAAGAAAGTCTATGGGCATGTATGCAAGCGTTATTGTTGCTGCCGATACTGAAATTCCAGCCTTAGTTCAACAGCAGTTTGCGCGTATTTACAAGGCTAGCGATGTATCTTATGCCTTCTGTAGCACTAAAGAAGAGGGTATAGCATGGCTCAAGGAGCAGGGTAAAGCTAAAGGTTAATGGCGAATAATGGAGCCGTGATTGCCGGCTCCGTGAATGCGTTTTAATACGAAGGGTTAGGCGATCACTTTAGATTTGGCATCATTGACCGCTTGCTCAACGGTAATTTCAGCTTCTTGTTCGCCTTGTTTTAAATGTGCAGGAGTGAACTCTTCACAGTCCATATTACGTTGGTCCATAAATCGTTTTACAGTTTCAGCACAGTAGGCTTTACGGCAACACTGTGACAGCAGCATTTCATGGCGCTGAACGCGTTCACGGATAAACTTAACGACTAGCCCTCTAAGCCATTGCAATCCAGCATCTTGGTCTTGGCGCTTATGCCACATAACAGATAGCGGCGAGCTAATAATTTCTATAGGTGTTTCAAATACCGCAAGCTCGCCCGAGAATATTTCACGCTCCATCACCAAGGAAGGGGCAACACAAATTAGATCGCTTTCTTTCAATAGTGGTGCGGCGTTGTAAAACTGATTTACCGACATTGCAACGCGGCGTTTAAGCCCTAGATTAGCCAATACCTGATCGGTAGGGCCAGTTACATCGCCCGTAACAGATACTAAAAGATGATCGGCCGCAACAAAGTCTTCTAGCGTCATCTGCGTTTTTGCCAAGGGGTGGTCTGGGCGCATCAAGACAACCCAACTGGGGTCTAGCACATGTTCCGCGCGAATTACCGAGTCGGGTTCTTGCAGCTTTGAAAACGTAAGCTCTGCCTCGGCATCTTTCAATATCTTGTTGGTTTCCATATCGTAATTAGGAATTGCATGAATATTGATGCCTGGCGCTTCATTCTCAATAACCTTGCGAAGCGGGCCCCACACAATAGAAACGATACTATCGGTGGCGGCTATTCTGAAAGTTCGCTTTGCGGTAGCTGGGTTAAAATCAGTAGGATTAACTGCCACCTCAAGCTCACCTAACGGCCCTTGAATTTGGCTCCACAAATTTTTAGCAAACGAAGTGGGTTGAATGCCGCGTCCATCCTTAACAAACAACTCGTCTTTCCATGCGGTGCGCATGCGCGATAGCGCATTCGAAACGGCTGGCTGTGTCATTGATAACCTATCAGCGGCACGCGTAATCGCCCCTTCGGTCATTATGGCATCAAATATCATCAGTAAGTTTAAATCATGTGGACGCATCATCGTCTCCGGTGTTTTGAGCATTTATGGCGCGTGGTGCTAATACTACGTAAACACGCCGTAAACCCATCCATGGGGGCTCCGCTACCGCATCCCTGCGGTAGAGGGTTCACTCCGTATTACCAGCACGCGCCATTTCATTTCTTTAAACAAGTATTTCCAATTTCTTTTTGCTTTTTTCGCTCGTGTCAACGTAATGACATACTTTTTTTATAGGTTAACTCTAAATATATTCACATACAAAATGAATGCGACGAATAACTGTACTTTGTTTTGGTAATGAAACGTGGCTGTAGCCCACGTTTTATCTAAGTTGTTAATAGTGTTGCATTATTTCTTCACAGGTGCGCTCGTTTCCTTTGAACATCATCGAAGCTCTCGCTACTCATCGTATGTATTTTTTCTATACATTGAAAAATGTGATGCATTGCATATAAAAAGATAATTATTTTTATTGTTTGTGGTGGTCCATAATGCATCTCATCAAACTTTAGTCGAACTTAAGAGAGAATCTTGCAATGAAAACTTTTACCCGTTTATTAGCAATTATTAGCCTAACTGCGCTAGTCGCTGCATGCGGTAGTGACGAGCAGGATCCTAGTCAATCTATGCAGGCGAACGCTGGTGTTCCTGTAGATGTCGCGGCAGTTGTATCGCAGCGTTTAACTGAATGGGACAACTTCACTGGTCGTTTAGAATCGCCTCAAATTGTGGCACTTCGCCCTCGCGTTTCAGGTTACATCGATTTTGTCGCTTTTAAAGAAGGCGAATATGTAGAGCAAGGACAAACCTTGTTCCTTATCGACAACCGCACTTTTAAAGCCGAAGTAGCGCGTTTAACTGCGCAGCTTGATGAAGCGAAAAGTCGACTAGAGCTTGCAGAACAAAACTACAAGCGCGCAAACAAACTTCGCAAAACACAAGCGGTGTCGGAAGAAACGCTTGATGCTCGCTTAGCCGAGAAAAACCAAGCGCTGGCCAGCTTTAACCAAACACAAGCTGCACTTGAAGTAGCACGCTTGAACCGAGGCTTCGCGCGTGTTGAAGCACCAATCTCTGGCCGAATTTCACGTGCAAATATTACCGAAGGTAACTTTGTTACTGCTGGTCAAACTGAGCTAACGCGCATTGTTTCAACTGAACGTTTATATGCGTACTTTGACATTGACGAACAAACCTACCTTAATTATGTATCAAGCAGCAAAGCGACATCTGTGAATGACAAACCTGTCGCATTGCGCCTAGCTAATGAGTCTGATTATCAGCACTGGGGCCAAATCGATTTTATCGACAACCAAGTGAATGGTAATACGGGAACATTACGCGTTCGTGCGGTTTTTAATAACGAAGATGATCATTTAATTCCAGGCTTGTTTGCTCACCTTAAATTGGCTGGTGGCACAGACGAACAGGGCATTCTTATTAAAGAAAAAGCCATTGGTACCGACTTGAACAACAAATTTGTACTGGTGGTTAATGATGAAAACAAGGTTGAATACCGTGCCGTTACCCTAGGTGACAAAGTAGGCAGTATGCGCATCATTAAAAGTGGTCTAACACCAAGCGACACAATAGTTGTAGACGGCTTACAGCGTGTACGTCCAGGCGCGCAAGTGGCGGCGAACGAAGTGCCTATGGGTGACCAAGACGCACTAGCAAGCCTAGAAAACTGGCAGTCACAGGTAGATAACGTAACTGAAATAACCAACATGGCGCATTATGAAGACGTACTCGTTAGTGGGTCGGCATCAGGTAGTTCAGTAGCAACTGGCTCTGTAACAGTAGGTCTTAAGTAATGAATATTTCGCAATTCTTTATTAGCCGCCCCATCTTTGCGGGCGTGCTATCACTACTCATCTTCATTGGAGGCGCCATAGCAGTATGGCAGCTTCCTATCACAGAATACCCAGAAGTAGTGCCCCCAACAGTGGTGGTCACAGCCAATTACCCGGGCGCAAACCCTGAAGTTATCGCGGAAACGGTGGCAACACCGCTTGAGCAAGAAATTAATGGCGTAGAAAACATGTTGTACATGTCTTCGCAAGCAACCAGCGATGGTCGCATGACGCTTACCATTACGTTTGCCATAGGTACTGACCCAGACGAAGCAACTACACTGGTTCAAAATCGTGTTAACCGTGCAACGCCACGCTTACCTCAAGAAGTACAGCGTTTAGGTGTTGTTACTGAAAAATCGTCGCCCGACTTAACCATGGTAGTTCACTTAACGTCGCCAGATAACCGCTATGACATGCTGTATCTGTCTAACTATGCCGACCAGTTTGTAAAAGACGAGCTAGCGCGTATTGATGGTGTTGGGCAGGTACGTTTGTTCGGCGCAGGTGAATTCAGTATGCGTGTATGGCTAGACCCAAATAAACTCGCCGCGCTGCAAATGAACCCTGGTGATGTAGTGGCTGCAATAGCCGATCAAAACCAGCAAGCGGCAGCGGGTAGTCTTGGTGCGCAGCCTACTGGTACAAGTGAATTTCAACTATTAATTAATGTGCGCGGTCGCCTTAAAGACGAAACTGAGTTTGAAAATATTATTGTTAAAACGGGTGAAAACGGCGAAATTACACGCCTGAAAGATGTTGCTCGTATTGAGCTAGGCTCTGAGTTCTACGCACTTCGCTCACTTATTAATAATAACCCAGCAGCAGCGCTGCCTATATTCCAAGCACCAGGTTCAAACGCCATTCAAATTTCAGATGATGTGCGTGCACGTATGTCAGAACTGTCGCAGCTTTTCCCTGAAGGCTTGGAGTATGAAATTGCCTACGACCCAACGGTGTTCGTACGTGGCTCTATTGAAGCAGTAATTAGTACATTGCTAGAAGCCGTACTATTGGTTGTGCTTGTTGTCGTGCTTTTCCTTCAAACGTGGCGCGCATCTATTATTCCACTGGTAGCGGTGCCTATTTCATTGGTTGGTACATTTGCCTTTATGCAGCTAATGGGTTTCTCATTAAATGCATTGTCATTGTTCGGCTTGGTACTGGCAATTGGTATTGTTGTCGACGACGCCATTGTTGTTGTAGAGAACGTAGAGCGAAACATCTCTGAGGGCAAAACGCCTTTCGATGCCACTGTGCAAGCAATGAAAGAAGTAACTGGGCCTATTATTGCAACAACATTAGTACTTGCTGCGGTGTTTGTACCTACCGCGTTTATGAGCGGCTTAACCGGTCAGTTTTATAAGCAGTTTGCACTTACTATCACTATTTCTACAGTAATCTCGGCAATTAACTCGTTAACGCTGAGCCCTGCACTATCAGCCTTACTGCTTAAGCCTCACGGCAAAGCAAACGACTGGCTAACGCGCGGTATGGACAAAGTGTTTGGACGTTTCGTGTTTGCGCCTTTCAACCGCTTCTTCGACCGTGGCTCTAAAAAGTACACCGGTGCTGTGGGCGGCCTTATTCGCAAAAGCAGTATTATTATGGTGCTTTACGCTGGATTGCTTGGCTTAACTTATTTCCAGTTTGCCAATACGCCAACTGGCTATGTACCGCCGCAAGACAAACAGTACTTGGTTGCTTTTGCTCAGTTGCCTAACGCTGCAAGCTTAGACAGAACCGAAGAAGTTGTTCGTGAAATGTCGCGCATAGCCATGGAGCACCCGGGTGTTGAAGATGCCATTGCATTCCCTGGCCTTAACATAAACGGTTTTACGAATAGTCCTAGTTCGGGGGTGCTGTTTGCCACGCTTACTGACTTCGAAAAGCGTAAAAGCCCAGAACTGTCAGGTGGTGCAATAGCTGCGCAACTAAACCAAAACTTTGGTTCAATAAAAGGTGCATTTGTAGCCATCTTCCCACCGCCTCCTGTAATGGGGTTGGGCACCATTGGTGGCTTCCGTTTACAGGTTGAAGACAGAGGAAACCTAGGTTTTGAAGAGCTTGAGCGCGTAACGCAAGAGGTGATAGGTAAAGCATGGGCGCACCCAGCACTTACCGATGCCTTTACCAGCTTTACCGTTGCTGTACCTCAGTTAGACGTTGATGTAGACCGCGAGAAAGCCGTTAGCCAAGGTGTGGATATTGATACCTTGTTTACCACTATGCAGGCTTACTTGGGCTCACTATACGTGAATGACTTCAACCTGTTTGGCCGTACTTATCAGGTCAATGTGCAGGCTGATGCGCAATATCGCCAAGATATTGAAGACATCACGCAGTTTAAAATTCGAAATGCGCAGGGCGAGATGATTCCGTTGGGTTCGTTCTTGAATATTGAGCACAGCGCTGGTCCAGACCGTGTTATGCACTACAACGGGTATATTACTGCAGAAATTAATGGTGCGCCAGCGCCGGGCTATTCTTCTGACCAAGCTAAAGCGGCGATTGAAGAGATTCTGGCAGAAACACTACCGCTAGGCATGACCTACGAATGGACTGAGTTAACTTATCAGCAAATTCTTGCCGGTAATGCATCTGCCTTTGTATTCCCACTGGTTGTGTTGTTGGTATTCCTAGTACTTGCTGCGCAGTATGAAAGCTTACGTTTGCCATTGGCGATAATTCTCATTGTTCCAATGACGTTACTAAGTGCATTAATTGGCGTACAAGTTTACGGTGGTGACAACAATATCTTTACCCAAATTGGTCTGATTGTTTTGGTGGGTCTTGCTACGAAAAACGCCATTCTTATTGTTGAGTTCGCAAAAGAGCTACAAGATAAAGGAATGGACGCGCTATCAGCCATTAAAGAAGCGAGCCGCTTGCGTTTGCGCCCTATTTTGATGACATCAATAGCCTTCATTATGGGCGTATTGCCAATGGTTATCTCTAGTGGTGCTGGTGCAGAAATGCGTCAAGCCATGGGGGTTGCAGTATTCTCAGGCATGATTGGTGTCACTTTCTTTGGGTTAATTCTAACACCTGTTTTTTACTACTTGCTAAAGCGCAACGGTTAACTCTCCCGTCTACCCAAGCGTTGCCCTCTTAAGGGGCTCTTTAGGCCACTCATCTGAGTGGCCTTTTTTTTGCCACTATTGGTCTACTTTTGTCTCGTTTTCTGATACTTAAAAGCTTACATTCCCTTTTATCATGTGAGCCAAGTCAGAATCAGCTCAGCATACAAACGGAGAGTCAAATGAAAATAGGTGCAGCGGTAGTAATGGCATTGGGCATGGTGGTTGCGGTGTCTTTACTTGGTGTTCAAGTATCCTCAGCCATGAACGACATGCAAACGTGGGACAGGGTTGTCACTGTAAAAGGGTTATCTGAAAGAGAGTACCTCGCTGATCAAGTTATTTGGCCTATTCAATTTGTTGATGCGGGTAATGATTTACCTCAGCTTTACGAGCACATCGAGAAAAACAGCTTAAACGTTGCAAATTTTTTAGAAGAAAAAGGCATTGATGCAGAAAGCATTACGATTGGAAAGCCTGAAATTAATGACAAGCTTGCGCAGCAATACGGTGGCAATGAAAAAGCGCCATTTCGCTATAGTGCTGTACAAACCGTAACCGTTTTCTCTGACGATGTAGAAATGGTGCGAGAATTAATGCAGCAAATTGGTGAGCTTATTAAAACCGGCATAGTGCTTTCAGAGCAAAGCTATCGCGCTCAACCAGATTACGTGTTCACGCGTTTAAACGATGTTAAGCCCGCCATGGTTGAAGAGGCCACGTTAAATGCACGTGAAGTGGCTGAAAAATTCGCGAAAGACTCAAACAGCACTTTGGGCAAAATTAAACGTGCTAACCAAGGGCAGTTCAGTATATCAAGCCGTGACAGTCACCATCCTCACATTAAAAAAGTACGAGTGGTATCAACGATTGAGTATACGCTTGTAGACTAAATGTCACCGTAATTATTAGGTATCAACTCACACTTTTTTATGTTTTAACAATTGCATTGTCTTGGTGCCTGTTTACCTTAGCCGCTTTGTTTTATAATAAGGGTTAAAAGGCGCCGCCATCTGGGTTAATGAAGCGTGTATAAGGCTAAAGGCTAAAGGCTAGTAGCTTAATCTGTTTGCATGCGTTTAAATTTAAGTGGCTTTTTAAAACCTACCGCTAGACCTATGCGACAAGGTACCTAATGAAAACGCGTGTTATCTTGCTAGTGACATAGGTTCTAATTACTGGTTTCACCCATAAATAGGTTTCGCGACTGATATGACGGAACAGAAGACATCATCTCAACAACTGGAGTTTTTCGAAATTCCAAGTCCTTGTATTGGTGTATGTGAATCTGGTCCTAGAGGTTTTTGCAAAGGGTGTTACCGAAGTCGCGATGAGCGTTTGTACTGGCTTAAAGTCGACGACGCAACAAAGCGCAAAATAATCAGTGCTTGTGTGCGGCGCAAAAAAGCGGTGCTTACGCGCGCTCGCAAGCAAGAGCAAAAAGAGCACAGTGCGTCGAACGAGCAATTTACGCTCTTCCTTGATGACCCGCCAAGCTCAGATTGAGCGGCCTTAAAAGTAAAAAAAGAATAGACTGAGAGTTATTAAATGTCGTTAGATAAGTATGTTTCGTATGCCGCGAAATCATTCACGTTACCTGATCTTTGTGTGCGTTTACGCTCAACCTTAGATAATCCCCGTTCCAGTTCGCAAGACATCGGGGAGTTGATCAGTGCCGATCCGTCGCTTACTGCAAAAGTTCTCAGACTTGCAAACAGCTCGTTGTTTCGCTTTCCTTCTCAAATTGAGTCAGTCGCTAAAGCAGTCAGTGTGATTGGAGGGGAAGCCCTTTACAACTTAGTGATTGCAGAAACAGCCAGTACTGCTTTTAAACGCTTCAGTACGGACGACCTTAATATAGATAAGCATTGGTACTCGTCGGTCTACTGCGGCATGGTGGCGAAGAGTGTAGCGATGAGGCTGAACGTGCGCGGCGCAGAGCGCTTCTTCGTAATGGGAATATTGCAAAACTTAAGTGAGTTAGTGGTGGTTAAACGTGAGCCTAAGCGTTACCAGTCATACTTAAATGCAGACAAAAAAGATTTGCCACATATTAACCAGTTGAACCAATTCGGTTTTACGTTTGCTCAATGCAGCGGTATCATACTCGAAAATTGGCACTTACCGATGGGTTTGTACTATCCGGTAACGTTCATGAATGATGAAGAAAAGCATTCGTCAGATGTCGATATTTGCGTTCTAGCACTGGCAAACCGTATTACTGTTAGCCAACTTGACCAAGAAAACTATGCTGACATTGAACTTTTTACTCCAGAGATAGCCAATACATTAAATCTAGACATGGAAGTGATAAGCAATTCAATTGAATACGCCGAATTAGAAACGGCGAAAATTGTATCGCTTATTCACTGAGCTTCAGTGTATCAACTTTGTCACTTTACTGCGATTGCGTAAATCGCAGTAAACTTCACCAGAGGATGGGTATTACAAGCGTCGTACTATGACGTAATCTAAAAATTAAAAGCTCAACGTAAATCAGGTTATGTTCAAAAAAATCTTCCGTCCAAGCATTGTTGTTGGCATTGTTTGTTCTATTGTCTGTGTATCTGCCAATGCAAGGGACCTCATCGAAACTTTGTATCACGCCGATTTCACCCCTGACACCGATGATGAAATTCCCCGATTTACGCTAGACGGTGAGCTGGGTGTATTACTCAATACGGGGAATACATCTGCAGCTAGCGTTAAAGCTGCCGTTAATGCTGACCACGAAACAGAAAATTGGAGCAGTCTTTATTTTGCTGAACTGCTTTACAAAGAAAGTGGTACGGCTACCACAGAAAGAGACATAAGTGCTCAACGCTTCTATACCAGTGCTCAGTTCGATTACAAACTTCTTACCCCTGGACGGCGTGTATTCATGTACGGCGACTACGAGGACGACAAGTTTACCGGTTATGAACATCGAGCCTCGTTTGCGGCAGGCTGGTCGCAGCGAGTTTGGCGCAACGAAGACAGTGAGTTTCGTTATAGCATAGGGCCGGGTTATACCTTCATTGAAGCCGAAGAAGATAATAACAACCTTGTAAACGACGGCATTATTGTGCGCGCCTCTGCTGAGTACAAATACCGCTGGAGCTCTGGCGCTAAGTTACGACAGTTTGTAAGCACAGAAGCAGGTGAAGAAAACACCAAGTCTCGCTCAGAAACCTCGTTGTCAGCCAACGTGTTTGGCTCGTTAGCAATGAAGCTTTCATTCATTTTAAATCATGAAACTGACACCGCTGAAGATGCCGAAGCGCTTAGTACAGAAACCTCTGTAGCGTTGGTTTATCAGTTTTTTTAATCAATTAGTGTAAATTAACGGTCAATCTTTGCAGTTTCGCCGGGTTCTCATTGACTGATTGCTGTGAAAATGTACACTGCGCAACACAATACATAGGCGCTTTCAGTTGAAGTGTCTTCAATGTACTTCTTTAAATTTCGCGTTGTACTGCTTTGTTTTATCAAGGCTATCAGGTACAACATATGGACCGATAATCAATAGGATTGTTTAATGAAAAAGCAAGTGCTTGCATCGCTGGTTGCAATTTCTCTTTCACCTGCCGTCTTCGCTCAAGACGATGAAGTTAAGCCTTTTACAATGGAAGGTGAGTTAGGTTTTATCTCTACAACAGGTAACACCGATACGACTTCTATCAATGCTGGCATTACCGCGCACCAAGAGCTAGAAGACTGGAGCAACGACTACCTGATTGAAGGCTTGTATCGTCAAGAAACCATTGAAAATGACGAAGGTGAAGATGAAGACGTAACTTCTGCACAGAAGTTCTTCGCATCAGCGCAGGGTAACTACAAACTTGCTAACCCAGATAATCGACTATTCGGCTTCGCATCATACGAAGACGACCGCTTTAGTAACTTTAACTATCAAGCGACATTAGCGGTGGGTTGGAACCAAAAAGTGCTTGAAAACAAACGCCACACCCTTGAATACTCAATCGGTCCGGGTTACTCATTCATTGAAACGCAAGACGAAGAAGATCTTGATAGCGTAATTGTTCGTGCGTCATCGGTTTACTCTTGGAAGATTTCAGATACCGCAAGGTTTACCCAAACCGTGAGTACGGAAATGGGTTCTGACAACACGAAGTCTCGTGCTGAAACAGCGCTTACCGCTACAATTAGTGGAAACCTGTCTATGCGTTTGTCATTCAAACTTGATCACAACACCAATGTTGATGAAGACATCGAGAAACTCGATACAGAAACGGCTGTAAGCTTGGTTTATAACTTTTTCTAAGCCTTAGCAATACATTCCCACTAAAGGCTCAAGAGCAGGGCCTTTAGGCTATCACCGCGATAAAACGGTGTAAAGTTGGGGGGAAGCCAAAATAAAAAAAGCTGCGCTTTAAAAAGTGCAGCTTTTTTAGTTTTTAGGTTACCAACTATGCGTTTATAAGACGTTTATCTAACGGTTATCAAAAACAAGCCAGCGCCTTTCACCGCAGGTTCGCCTTAAAAAGCCTAAAAACAACGCGTGATAAACGCCGAGTTTTTTACTTCTTAATGAAGAATACGGGTTTTAATCGTACCATCAATTTGCTGAAGTTCAGCTAGGGCCTCGTAACCACGGTCTTCTTTAACATCTACAACTACATAACCAATTTCAGCGTTGGTTTGAAGGTATTGCGCTTCAATGTTAATGCCTTTTTCGGCAAACGCTTGGTTAATTTGAGTGAGTATTCCCGGCTGGTTTTTATGCACATGCAGCAAGCGCGAGCGGCCAGTGTGCTCTGGTAACGATACTTCAGGGAAGTTTACTGCTGACAACGTCGAGCCGTTGTCGCTGTACTTCGCCAATTTACCAGCCACTTCAATGCCAATGTTTTCCTGTGCTTCTTGCGTGCTTCCACCCACATGTGGCGTAAGAATAACATTGTCGAACGCGCGAAGCGGCGACTCGAATTCTTCGGTATTTGACTTAGGCTCAACAGGGAATACGTCGATAGCTGCGCCGTTAAGGTGACCGCTTTCCAAAGCGCCAGCAAGGGCGTCGATGTCAACAACCGTACCGCGAGAGGCGTTGATCAAAATACTGCCTTTTTTCATTTGAGACAGTTCTTTCTCGCCAATCATATCTTGTGTTTGTTGTGTTTCTGGAACATGAAGAGAAACCACATCAGACGTATTAAGCAGCTTTTCAAGCGACTTAACCTGTGCAGAGTTACCAAGCACGAGTTTATCTTCAATGTCGAAAAACTGAACGCGCATACCTAAGTGTTCAGCCAGAATACTTAGCTGAGTGCCAATGTGGCCGTAGCCAATAATGCCAAGCGTTTTTCCACGGGCTTCGTATGAACCAACGGCTGTTTTTTCCCATTCACCGCGATGGGCTTTAGCATTTTTACTAGGCACTTGGCGAAGAAGAAGAATAATTTGTCCAAGGACAAGCTCGGCCACAGAGCGGGTGTTAGAAAACGGTGCATTAAAAACTGGAATACCGCGGCGCTGTGTTGCTTCAAGGTCAACTTGGTTCGTACCAATGCAAAAACAACCAATGGCTACCAGCTTCTGCGCTGCTTCAACCACTTTCTCTGTAATTTGAGTGCGCGAGCGAATACCTACAAAGTGGGCATCTTTAATTTTCTCAATTAATTCATCTTCAGGAAGAGAAGTCTTAAGAAATTCAATGTTGCTATACCCATTACTCTTCAGTGTTTCCAAAGCGCTTTGGTGAACACCCTCTAACAACAAAATGCGGATTTTATCCTTCTCTAATGAAACTTTGCTCATGAACTCGCTATCTCTCACTGGTGTAATTGGGGTCGTTTGTACAGCCAAAACTAGCAGTAACTATCACTGGTTTTGCAAGATTTAAGCGCAAAACCCTACCGCTGGTTCACTGGCAACAACGTCTATATTCTCAGCTTTTGGCTAGTGTGCATCTTGCACAAAAAGCACGCTGTTTATTTTTATCGTCAAGTTTTAAGCCTCAACACGCTTAGTAATAGCGACGTCTAGAGGTATTAAATAAAGGACATCTAGACGTCTAAACGGAAATTAACAGAAAACACGTTAAGTTAAAAGCAGAATTTTGTATAGCTTTTCGCCGTTTCAGTTAATTGCTCGTGGTAAAAACCTGAGGCAAAAGAAACCATGACGAAAACCTGGTGACAAAAATCACATGTATTACTTAAAGGTTTCAACGCCTTCGTCAGTTGCACTTAACACAATGTCAGCGCCTCTTAGCGCAAATATTCCGTTGGTCACAACGCCTGGAATGTTATTTATTTTCTGCTCAAGTTCACGTGGATTAAGTATTTCTAGGTTGTGAACATCTAGAATAACGTTGCCATTGTCTGTAACTACGCCTTGTCGATATGCAGGGTCGCCGCCCAGCTTAACAAGCTCACGCGCTACAAATGAGCGGGCCATGGGAATGACTTCCACTGGAAGCGGAAACGAGCCAAGTACAGGAACGCGTTTGCTTTCATCTACAATACAAACAAAGGTCGTGGCGGCACCGGCCACTATTTTTTCGCGAGTAAGCGCTGCACCACCACCTTTAATCATGTGTTTATGTTCGGTAACTTCGTCTGCACCGTCGATGTAAACCGAAAGGTTACTTACTTCATTCAGTTCAAATACTTCAATGCCCAACGCTTTAAGGCGCTCAGTAGATGCCTCTGAACTTGAAACTGCACCTTCAATTTTGTGCTTAATTTTACCGAGCTCTTCAATAAAGAAGTTTACGGTAGAGCCTGTGCCTACACCAACAACGCTGTCTGCTTCTACATAGTCGATAGCGGCTTTGGCAACAGCTTGTTTTTTTGCGTTCTGATCCATGATTACTCTCCGAATTGTTTTGTTCGCAGTGTAACTTATATACTGAACTGAACCCACTAGTTCATGAGTTCAATTTATTAAAGCGAGCTGGCTCATTAAAATCTTATTTAGTGAATTGCAATGTGCGGGTAGGGGTAACAATGGCATCAAGAGGTACGTCCCATGATGCAATAGGAAGTGTATCGACCTGTTGAATATCGTGGGCAATACCTACCAGCTTAGGTTTGCGCGGACAGATAGGGGAGTTTGTGTTTGAATGATGCTGGGTAAAGCTTAGTGTGCGATCGTAATAACCGCCTCCCATACCCAAGCGGTTACCAGCAAGGTCAAAGCCTACAAGCGGCATCAGAATAACGTTGCACTGCGATACTGGAACCACGTTAGCGCAAGACAATTCAGGTTCTTCAATGCTGTATTTGTTCTTTACTAACTTTGTATCGGGCGCGTAAGACAAAAATAATAAATGCCCTTTACAAATAGGGTGAAGTACTGGCAACGCAAACTGCGAAGCATGGGGTGCTTGCCATACGGTGTTGATGTAATGCTTTAAGTTTACCTCGCCGTCGTTAACTAAATACCCTGCCACAACGCGGGCGTCATTTAATAATGACAGTGTGGCAAGCTGCTTTGCTACGCCAAGCGCTGCTGCTTCGTGTTGCTGAGCGCTTAAGTTGCGCCGCGCTTCACGAAGTGTTTTTCTTAGCTGAGCGCGTGATTGCATCAGCCCTTCTAAACCAGCTTGTGCTGCAGCCGTCGTTTTTAGACCAGCGTGCTTTGAAGAGGGGGCGATTAGGTTTATCTGGCCTTGTGTCGTTTGCTTTGAAGTCGTGCCTTTTTTAGAAAATGTTGGCATTTAAGATATACGCTCCCTACCTTGTAGTGCGATTTGAGCGAGTGATTACTTCTCTTTGGCTAAGTAATGGTTCAAAACTCGAATTAGCTCTGTGCTATCAATAGGCTTTGTGAGAACGTCGTTTAGCCCTATTTCACGCAAGTACTCAGGCTGAGTAATAACATCGGCGGTCAAAGCTACAACGGGAAGATGTGGCTTTGTACTCTTAATTTGCGCTGCTGCTTCGTCGCCTTGAATACCCGGCAAATTCAAATCCATAAGTACCAAGTCTACAGGGTTTGACTTTGCATACTCTACGCCTTCTTCCCCGGTGCTGACGATGGAAAGTGGAATGCCTAACTTTTCAAACAGAGTTTGAATAACAACCTGATTAATGTAGTGGTCTTCAACTACAAGCACATTAACCGACGTATCAATATTGACCTGTGCTACAAAGCTTTTAGGTTGTGCTTCAACAAACTGGTTCGCGCTTAGTGCATCTGCGGGCAAAGTGACACTAACTCGGGTGCCCTGGTTCAATTTGCTGCTCACTTTTATGGAACCATCCATCAGCTCAATCAAACGCTTTGAAATATTTAGTCCTAAGCCAGTTCCGCTAATCTTTTGGGCATTTTCCATACGCTCAAAGGGAGTGAAAAGCCGTTTTTGATCCTCTTCACTCATACCAATACCTTCGTCAACGATATTAAATATAACGTTGCCGTTTTTATATTTGACTTGTGCCTTCACGGCTTTACCATGGTTGGTAAATTTAATAGCGTTTGAAAGCAAGTTCAGTGCAATTTGACCAAATTTTGTGTCATCAAAAAAGAGGGATTCTGGAACAGAAGGTTCAATGATTGTGCTGAACGTAATTCCACTATCTTCTGCACGAATTTTGGTAAGAGAAAATAAATGTGTGAAGAAGTCGTTTGTATTTACTGCGCGAGGCATAACCCGCATTTTACCCGCTTCAATTTGCTTAATATCTAAAACGGAATTAACAATTTCTAAAAGTCTTTCACCGCTTTGAGTCACATGCGACAGTGGGGTTGTAAAAGACTCAGGTAAGTTAAGTTTTTGCGCTTCGCCTTCCAATAGCCGGCTAAATGTATTAATGGCATTAAGCGGAGTGCGAATTTCATGACTAACGTAAGATAAAAAGTCAGACTTAAATTGGCTGGTGCGCTCTAGCTCTCGGTTTTTGCGCTTAAGCTCTAAGTGTGCCACAACCGACTTACTTAGCGTTTGTAGCGATGCTTTTTGCGATTCGCTCAACTTACGTGGTTTGCGGTCTATTGCGCAAAGCGTACCAATGGCATGGCCTGAAGGCGTAATTAGCGGTGCACCTGCATAAAAGCGAATATCTGGCGCGCCAGTCACTAACGGGTTATCGAAAAAGCGCGGGTCTTCGCACGCGTTAGGAATTTCGAATACATCTTCTTGCAGTATGGCGTGAGAGCAGAAAGCAATTTCTCGCGATGTTTCTTCGGCATCAAGGCCTACGCGAGACTTAAACCACTGGCGATCAGGGTCTACCAAGCTGATAAGTGCGATAGGCGTTTCACATATTTGTGAGGCTAACGCAGTGAGGTCATCAAAAAGCTGTTCTGCTTCTGTATCGAGTACGTCGTAGCTAAGAAGTTCAGCAAGACGTTCATCTTCATTTTCGTGGAGTGGAGCAGCTATCATATGCTTTTATTTAAACCTAACACTTTAGAAAAAAAGGGATTGTTTTGAAACAATCCCTTAACACTATCATAAAGCGTAGGTGTCTATGAATAGTTGTTCCAGCTTTTTGTGGTCAACTTTAGTCGCTACCTTAATGGTGTTAGCTTCATTCCAAAGTGGGCTAGGCGTTGTGCCTTTAGGAGCAACCACGGTTTGGCCTCTATCTAACGCACCTGTACCAACGCGAACATGACCTTCTGTTAGTTCGAAGAGTTCTGGGTGACGAAGATGCGCAATCGGGAATGCATCGTGGAAGAAGCACACGCGGTCTTCACGGTTTTGCGAGTAGAAATCCATGTAGAACTGGGCGCTTTCTTTCACGAAGCCGCCAAGCGTGTTGTTTTTCTCTTCCAGTTTTTCAACAAAAGCAGGCGAGAACGGCGTGAAGTTAGTCACGTCTAGACCAAACATAGTTAGGTCCCAATCTGCTGCAAAGACGATTTCCGCGGCGTGGGCGTCGTTCCAAATATTCGCTTCGGCTACTGGCGTTACATTACCCGGTACAAATGCTGCGCCACCCATAATGCTCACACCTTTCACCAATTTAGGCAGTTCTGGCTCAAGGCGAAGCGCAAGGGCCAAATTACCTAGTGGTCCAATAGCCACAATGGTGATTTCGCCAGGGTATTTACGCGCCATGTCTACGATAAACTGTGCTGAACTGCGTGGGTCTAGCTCAGTTTTAGGTGCTTCAGGTTTAATATCACCAAAGCCATGTTCACCGTGCACGAAGTGTGCGTAAGTTGACTCTGGACCTACCCAAGGCATACCTACGCCTTTGGTTACAGGAATATCTTTTCCGGCAATTTCACAAAGGGTTAGGGCATTTTGCGCTGCCATTGTAACTGGAACATTACCGTAAACAGTCGTTAAGCCAAGTACTTCAATGTCTGGAGACTGGAAAGCGAAAAAAATCGCCATTGCATCATCAATCCCCGGATCTGTATCTAATATGATTTTATGTGCCATCAAATTGTCTCTATGCGTCTTGCTAGTTGGCGTGTTTCGCTAAGAAACGATCCACTTCTTTTTGTGTAGGAATACTCTGCGCTGCACCTTCGCGAGTAACAGCAATAGCCGAAGCTGCACAGCCGCGACGCAATGCTTGCTTCGCGTCAGTGTGGTTGCAGTAGGCAGACAGGAAGTAACCGATAAAGGTGTCACCTGCAGCTGTTGTGTCAACGGCATCTACAGAGAATGCGTTTACTTCAATAACATCGTTTTTGCGCAACATCATTACACCAGCCTTACCCAATGTAATAATGACTTCGCAATGTGACCACTGTTCTTTGAACACAGTCACAATATCTTCAAGCTCTTCTTTACCTGTAATGGCTGCAGCTTCGGTTTCGTTTACAATCAGTAAATCTACACAGTCTAAAGGAAGCTGTTTTACCGACTCGCTCATAGGCGCTGGATTAAACGCAACTTTTAAATGCTTTTCCTTCGCTTGACGAAGCACTTCTTCAATGCTGCTGGTTTCGTTTTGAGTGAGCACCCAATCTGAAGGGCGAGTATCATCTAGCGCTTGCATAACCGTTTTTGCGGTAATGGTTTGATTAGCACCACCAAAAAGCACAATGGCATTCTCGCCGCTTGGCGTAACTTGAATGATAGCGTGACCTGAAGGAACTTCTGAACACTTCACACCACGGCAATCAACACCTTTTTTGATTAGGTCTTGTTTGAATGAGGCGTCGTTTTCGTGAATGCTGCCAACGTGGCGTACGTCTGCACCTGCTTGCGCTAAAGCAATAGACTGGTTTGCACCCTTACCGCCTAATAAGGTTTGGTAATGGGTAGAGGCCAACGTTTCACCAGGTTGCACAAAGTGGTCTACCTGATAAACGTGGTCAATATTTATAGAGCCAAAATTTATTATTGCCATTTCTTCTTCCGTCGAAAGAGGGCGCTTCCCAGAATGCCGCTGTCCATGTTTCGCCCGTGAACCGAAAAGTTCAGGGCGGAAGTATCACAATTGCCGTAGGCTTCTCGATACGAGTCGAGCTTGCGCAATAGCAGCTGTTTCAACTTCCTTGGTTTATAGCATCGGCCAGGGACATGAATGAACTAGCAAACATCCCAGGAAACATTGTTGTTGTATTAACGCAACAGGGTATAACAAACGCGAGATCTCTTGAAGAGGATCACCTAATGCGCTTTATATTTATTGTGCGTAGTGAATATAAAAGCGGTAGAAAAATACTATTTTCTTGACCAATTGGTCAGCAATTATACACGCATATTAAAGAAGCTCAATAATAACCAAGCAGCTTATTCAAGTATTACTACGCTGATAAACATTTCTGTGCTGTTGCGAGAGGAATTCCGTATCCGACGAAAATGATCTTAGTTGAAATACGGCTATGTTGCTAGCCGTAGTACATGGAAAATTACGCTTAGCGTTAAAAATACGTGCTGTTTGAACAGTGAGTAAACAACATATAATTTCACCTGAGTAAAGTGTGTACTAACTCGACCGCGAACTGTTCATAACTTTCATTTACTTTATATTGGAACTTGGGCAATAGTAGGCTTTGTACATTGAATTTTGCTAGTATTAACTCCATCAAGAGAGGTCAAAGCCAAGTATTAATGGCGCAAAATCTCAACTCACTTAAAACTAAGAGAACGATTCGTGGAAAAACAGCTCGATTACGATAGCGTAAGTAATAAACTGTCACAGCAAGGCATCATTGTAGACGCGGCAGAGGTTCATGGCATTTTATGCGGAATGCTTTGTGGTGGTATGTCTCTTACCGACCAAAAGTGGTTAGAAGCACTCAGCGAAACCATCAATCAGGGCGATGCGTTTAGCGACCAAACGCATCATTTACTCACATCGCTGTTCAATCAAACCTGCCAACAGCTTCTTGAGCCAGAGTTTGCGCTTAATTTACTTCTTCCTGAAGACCAAGCCCCCATTAACGACCGTGGAGCCGCGCTGATTAATTGGGTACAAGGGTTTATGCTTGGTTTCGGACTACATCAACAAGACCTAATGCAGTGTTCAGATGACGTAAAAGAAGCGCTGGAAGATTTTTCTGATATTTCTCGCATGGAAGAACCTATGGATGATGATGAAGAATCAGAAAAAGCACTGTTTGAAGTTGAAGAGTATGTGAAAATTTCAGCCATTTTGTGTTTCAGCGAGCTGGGTCAGTCGCTTCTTGATGATCAACAAGATACGCCATCCGTACACTAATAATTGATAGATAAAGTGCCCAATGTGGGCTTCTTTGTTTTAAAGTGACTTATTTAGGGTTTTCTCATTTATGATTAGTGCGCAAGAGTTTATTGCCAGACAAGACCGACTGCTTGCACAGTGCGGACCAAACAGTGTTTGTATTGTTCCTGCTGCGGGACTAGTAACGCGAAGCCGCGATACCGAATACACGTTTAGGCAAAACAGTGACTTTTGGTATTTAACGGGATTTGAAGAACCCAATGCGTGGCTGATATTGTCGAATCACCCTCGTTATGGTGAAAGCTATCGCGCAATGGTGGTACAAGAAAAAGACAAGAGCGCCGAGATTTGGCATGGCAAACGGTTAGGTGCTGAAGCCGCGTTATCACGATTTAGCTTAGATGAAGCCTTTGAACTGCAAGAGCTTGAAGAAGCCTTATTGGCATCGCTTCAAGGTCAAGACAACGTGTATTTTTCACTGGGCCACAACAAAAGCCACGATAAACTGTTTACAGAAGCCTTAACTACACTTCGTGAAGCGCCTAAAGAATCACTTGCACCGCATGCTGTGTACGACTTAAGCCCTATTTTACATGAAATGCGTTTGTTTAAGTCTGCTTGCGAAGTGGCAATGATGAAGGCGGCCGCTGAAATAAGTGCTAGCGCGCACAAACGGGCCATGCAGTTTACTTCGCCAGGCTGCTACGAATATCAGTTAGAGGCAGAAGTTCACCACGAATTCGCAATGGCGGGGGCACGTTCACCTGCGTACAGTACCATTGTTGGAAGTGGCGACAACGCCTGCATTTTGCACTACACGCAGAACAACGCGCAGATAAGTGACGGTGACTTGATCTTGATCGATGCCGGTGCTGAATATCAAGGTTATGCTGCGGACATTACGCGAACGTTTCCGGCAAATGGGAAGTTTAGTCATCCGCAGCGCGAGATTTACAACATTGTACTTAAGGCACAGCAAAGTGTATTAGACATGCTAGCCCCAGGCGTTACATTATCAGAAGCTATGTTGCACAGTGCGGAAATTATTACGCAGGGTTTAGTTGACCTTGGTGTACTTGAAGGTAGTGTTGCAGAAAACCTAGACAATGAAACCTGGCGACAGTTTTACATGCACGGTTTAGGGCACTTTATAGGGCTAGATGTGCACGATGTGGGCAACTATAAAATTGACGGTGAAGATCGCCCGTTAAAGCCAGGTATGGTAATTACAGTAGAGCCTGGTATTTACATCAGCCAAGACAGTAATGCGCCTGATAAGTACAAAGGCATTGGTGTACGCATAGAAGATGATGTGGTGATAACTGCAACAGGCGTAGACATCTTAACCTCTGATGTGCCAAAAGAAATAGACGCAATTGAAGCGCTAATGGCTGAAAACGAATAACAGGAAAACAAATACAGTGGAATCGGCAGAAGCGGTTGATGTAGTTATTATTGGCGGGGGCATTGTGGGTACCGTGCTGGCCAGAGCGCTGGCAGAAAAGGTTTCACCAAACGCTAGCGCAGGGCTTTCGGTTGCGCTTGTTGATGCGGCAGACCCCACCCAAACCAGTAAAAACCTTGATGACTTCAACCCGTTTACCGATACCCGCGTTATTGCTCTTGCACGACGCACCGTAAATGAACTTTCTGAATTAGGGCTTCAATTAAACGACCTAGCCAAGCAACACAATGGCGAGTTGCCACCACAAATAAAGCACATAGAAGTAAGTGATAAAGGGCACGTGGGGCTGGTAAATCTTGATTACAGCGACTACCACATTGATGCCTTTGGGCAAGTGGTAAGCTTAAGTGCGCTTACTCGCCTTGCCGCAAGTTCCAGTAAGGGCTACCAGCATATTGCGCCAGCAAAAGTCACTAATGTGAAACAGCAGCGTGATTGTGTATCAGTAGCGTTAGACAGTGGCGAAACATTAACAACCAAGCTGTTAGTACTTGCCGATGGTGGTCGCTCAGGATTAGCTGAACAAGTCGGTATTAGTAAAACCGTAAGCAACTATCACCAAACCGCCATTGTATTTAACGTGCACACCCAATTGGCTCACGAAAATAAAGCGTATGAGCGCTTTACTGAAAACGGCCCGCTGGCATTCCTGCCTTTTGATAGTGAAATTGATGGCGTGAAGGCAAACGGCAATGGCTTCTCTGTTGTGTGGACAGTAGAAACAGAAGCTGCCAAAGCTCTGATGGCATTAAATTCAGATGCGTTTATTCATGCATTGCAACAAGCCTTTGGTTATCGTCAGGGTAAAATTACTCGGGTAAGTGAGTTGGCCAGTTACCCACTTGCGCTAACTAAAGCAGACCAAGTAACAAGCCATAGAACGGTGGTGGTGGGTAACGCAGCACAAGCGCTTCACCCTATAGCTGGGCAAGGGTTTAACTTAGGCTTACGAGACTTAACTACGTTGGTGTCGGTGTTACAAACAGCCGCTTCCAGTTACGCCGATTCAAGCCATGCAGTTCAAGTAAGCGAAAAAGGCGCACAAGACGAGGTTAGCCTTTTCGACGCAGGCGGTTTTAGCATTACCCAGCAATACGCCAACTTACGTAAAACCGACAGAGACAACACGGTGGCCCTAACCGATACGCTGGTACGCACCTTTTCTAACCAGTATTTCCCAACAGTGATTGGTCGAAATTTGTCGTTACTGGCGCTTAGTATGATGCCAGAGGCAAAAAAAGCCTTTGTTAAACACACAACGGGCTATGGCGATACACAACACAAAAACAGAGATAACAATGCAGCATGTTGATATAGCGATAGTAGGCGGTGGAATTGTGGGGTTAACCCTTGCAGCCGCGCTTAAAAACAGTGAGTTGACCATAGCCATTATTGATAAGTCTGATTGTTATCAGGAGTTGTCTGATAAGCCCACCGCAAGAGTAAGTGCAATAAATCAAGCGAACATAAAGGCACTACAAGCGTTCAATGTGTGGCCCCATTTACAGCAAGACCGCGCCAACCCTTATACCGATATGCATGTATGGGACAAAGATAGCTTTGGCGATATTCATTTTTCATGTGATGAAATGGGCAGCGACACCCTGGGTGTTATTGTAGAAAACCAGGCTTTAGTTAATGCGCTTGCCAAGTCGTTAGAAACAAACGATGTTGAGACGAGCACGCAGTCGAATGTGCACATGATCACTGCGGGTATCGATAGGGTGCTTGCCGGGCAGCAGCAAACCATGCTGATGCTAGACAACGATTCAGTGGTAAGTTGTCGATTGTTAGTGGGCGCTGATGGTGCTAACTCGTTTGTAAGAAAACAAGCTGGTCTGCCCATCACTTTTAAAGATTATGAGCATACCGCTATTGTGGCTAATATTAGAACCGAAGCGCCGCACAATAACGTTGCACGCCAAGTGTTCACACCAACGGGGCCGCTGGCGCTGTTGCCTATGGCCAATGCCCATGTTTGTTCTATTGTATGGTCGCAAACCCCTGAGCAAGCCAGCTCGCTAATGGCGCTTGATGATAACGCGTTTTGTCATGCTTTGGCCGCGGCAAGTAATAGCGCACTTGGTACTGTTACCCTTGAAACGCAGCGCAGCGCGTTTCCTTTAACAATGCGTTACGCTCGTCAGTGGGCAAAAGATGGCGTAGTGCTGGTGGGGGATGCGGCGCATACTATTCACCCTTTAGCGGGGCAAGGTGCTAACTTAGGCATGCAAGACGCACTTGCATTAGCCAACGCGCTGCAAAAGCTTCACACGGAAGGTAAAGATATAGGGTTGTACAAACACCTTCGCAGCTACGAGCGAAGCCGTAAAACCGAAGCTATGAAGATGATTGCTGCAATGGACGGATTTAAGTTTTTGTTTGACGGCGATGATCCGCTTAAAAAGTTGGTCAGAGGTGTAGGGTTATCGGTAACCGACAAACTTGGTGCGGTAAAAAATGCTTTCGTAAGCCAAGCTATGGGACTATAAAACACTCCTAATATGACATGGATTTTATGTACGTTGGGCGCAGTTATTCTACAAACCGTGCGCAATGCACTGCAAAGTAAGTTAAGCGCGTCGGTTAATACCTCTGGCGTGACGCTGTCACGCTTTCTTCTGGCGCCGCCCATTGCACTTGTCTATTTACTGCTACTTTATGCAAACAGCGCTACGCCACTGCCTCATTTTTCTCAGTTTTCACACCGATTTATTGCTGTGGTGCTGTGCGCCTCGCTTTTTCAAATAGCCGCTACCTCACTAATGGTTATTCTGTTTAAACAAAAAAACTTTGCCATAGGGGCAGGGCTTGCCAAAAGTGAAGCCCTGGTTGCAGGTGTTCTGGGCATGCTGTTTTTTGGCAGCTATTTAAGCCTGCTTGGTTGGGCTGGCATTGTTATTGGTGGTGTGGCTGTTTTTATATTAAGTAGCGGCAATCGGCTTCAAGGTGTTAGTGTAAAAACCTTGGTAATCGGTTTAGCTTGCGGTACATGCTTTGCACTTACATCGTTACTTGTGCGAGAAGCCAGTCATATGCTCAACATAACGCATGCTATTGCAGCAGCGTGGGTGCTTTTGTGGGTGTTGTGCATACAAGCAATTAGCTTAAGTGCGTATATAGCGCTAGCCAAACCCATTGTGTTTAAGCAGTTAGCTGCGGCTAAGTCTCAGGTTTTCGCCATTAGTACAGTAAGCTGTTTGGGCTCTATTTGCTGGTTTACCGCAATGGCGTTGCAGCACGTTGCGCTGGTGAAAACCTTGGGGCAGCTTGAAGTATTACTAACGCTGATATTGTCGCATTACTGGTTAAAAAGCGCTGTTACTCGCCGAGAAATAGCAGGGCTCCTGCTTATTGGTATTGCCGCAATTTTTGTAATGTGGGCCTAAAGAAACTCAAAAAATGTATTAAAAAATGCGTTTCTATTAGAGGATGACAAGAGCGGTTGTTTGTCATGAATACTAACGCTTTGTAAGTATCAACTACAGTGACAGGAAAGGACTATGAACAAGCGACACTTTTTGAAGTTAGCTGGAGCGGGCTTTGCGGTGGTACCCGCTGTGTCTATTGCTGCATTAGGCACCTCGAACAGCGCCAATCAAAACGATATTTCCCACCTCAATAATCTCTCGTACCTAAACAATATAACGGGCTCTGCCAAACCTATTACCGCTGAAGAGCGCAAAGCGCGAATTGAAAAAGCCCAGTCGCTGATGAAAGCGCAAGATATCGCGGCTATTTTAATAGAGCCCGGCGCCGCCATGGACTATTTTTCTGGTATTCAGTGGTGGCGCAGCGAGCGCTTAACCGCTTTGATTATCCCTCAAAAAGGCGAAATGGCGGTGGTTACACCGTTTTTTGAAAAGCCCAGTGTGCTTGAATCGCTGGCTATTGGCGACGATGTAAGAGTGTGGCAAGAACATGAAAGCCCGTTTGAGGTTGTGGCCAGTATTTTAAAGTCGCGGGGAATAAGTAACGGTAACATCGGCTTTGAAAGCAGCGTGCGTTACTTTGTGGTAACAGGCGTTAGCCGCGCACTTCCCAATATGACTATTGTGCCCGCCGAACCAGTCACCCTTGGGTGTCGCATGTATAAAACCTCTAGCGAACTGGCGCTTATGCACAAGGCTAATGAGGTCACATTGCGTGCTTACGAGTTTGTATTTAACAACTTGAAGCTAGGTATGAGCCAGCAAGACGTGAAAGCATTAATGAACAAAGCGCAGCAAAAGTTAGGGGGAAGCAGCGCATGGTGTTTAGCGCTCTTTAATGAGGCTAGCGCATACCCCCATGGTACAAACGCCACCCAAGTGATTAGAGAAGGTTCGGTCATTCTGTTAGACAGCGGCTGTAGTGTTCACGGTTATCAAAGCGATATCAGTCGTACCCTTGTGTTTGGTAAGGCATCTCAGAAAGTGCAAGACGTGTGGCACACCGTACGAGAAGGGCAAAACGTAGCATTTGCGGCTGCTAAAATTAGCGAACCAGCAGGGAATGTTGATGATGCCGTGCGCCAGTATTATGCCAGCAAAGGTTACAGCAAAGACTACGAACTACCAGGGTTGAGCCACAGAACCGGGCATGGCATTGGTATGGAAGGCCATGAAAGCGTGAACTTTGTGCGCGGTGAAAATACGCCGCTACGTAAGGGCATGTGCTTTTCAAACGAGCCCGGTATTTATTTACCCGGTGAATTTGGCGTGCGCTTAGAAGACTGTTTGTATATGACACAAACTGGCCCTGCCTACTTCACAGAGCCCCCTGAAAGTTTAGATAAACCGTTAGGTAAGCTAGTCACTTTGATCACCTAGGCACAAAGTGCTGCCACCGTGTCTCAAAATTTTTATTAGCTGTTACACTTAACAGTCTTACCCAAGTGGATGACGGATTAACTATGCCTGACAGAAAATTTAGATTGGTGACGCGAAGCGATTTTGATGGACTTGTGTGTGCCGTTTTATTGAAAGACTTAGATTTAATTGACGATATATTGTTTGTGCATCCCAAAGACATGCAAGACGGTAAAATTGACATTACTGAAAATGACATAACAACCAATTTACCGTACGTAGCAGGGTGTCATATCGCCTTCGACCATCACCTAAGCGAAACTGTGCGCAACGCAGGTGACATAGAAAATCATATCATCGACCCAAAAGCGCCTTCGGCGGCTAGGGTGGTTTACGACTATTATGGCGGTGCCGACAAATTTCCTAATATTTCAGTAGATATGATGGACGCTGTAGATAAAGGCGACTCTGCTCAGTTTACTGAAGAAGAGATCCTTGAGCCCACCGACTGGGTTTTAATGAATTTTATTATGGATGCGCGTACCGGGCTTGGCCGATTTAGAGACTTTAATATCTCTAACTATCAGCTAATGATGAAGCTGATAGATGCCTGTAAAGATCACAGTATTGAAGAAATACTGGAAATGGAAGATGTGGCCGAGCGAGTGAGCCTTTACCATGAACACAATGAAATGGCGAAGGCGCAAATTGCCAAGTGCTCGACCGTATACAACAACTTAGTGGTATTAGACCTAACAGACCAAGAAACCATTTACGCAACAAACCGATTCGTTATTTATGCCATGTTCCCAGACTGCAATATTTCTATTCACAAAATGTGGGGGCTGAAAAAACAAAACGTTGTGTTTGCTATAGGCAAGTCTATTACTAACCGCACGTCGAACACCAACGTGGGTGAACTTTGCTTAAAGTATGGTGGCGGAGGTCACATGAACGCGGGTACTTGCCAGGTGGAAACTAGTAAAGCAGACACGGTGTTAGACGAGCTTATCAATACCATTATCAACGATGGTTAAACGGTGACGGTCTAGCAGAAAGTAGCGCTTACAGCAGGTAAAAGCGCTAACTTTAAAAAATAACGTGAACTATAGACAAGCGCGCTAACTTTAGAAAAGAACGCTAACTGTATAAAAGAGCGCTAGCCGTATAAAAGAACGCCGCGCGAGATAACGCATAAAGAAAGCAAGGCTTACAACATGACCTTGCTTTTTTTATTTAAATCATCGTTTATGTTTTGTTAGCGATAGGCATTTACCAAGCTAACGCCCAAACTGCCAATCATCACCGCATACACAAGCAGCACAACGGCTACCTTCTTTAATATAAAGCCGTCTTGACCCTCGTCTTGACCCTTAAGCCCCAAAATAGCCGTTACTGCAACAATATTATTAATACATACCATATTGCCCATTGCTGCCCCCACGCTTTGAAGCGCAAGCACTACCGAAAGGGGCAAAGACAGCTGTTCGGCAATGGCGTGCTGAATGCCTGCAAAGGTAAGGTTTGATATTGTTGCCGAGCCAGAAAAAAAGCTACCCAGCGCACCAAGAAGCGGGGCAAAAAAAGGCCAATTACTACCCGATAGTTCTGCCATGTGCTTGCCAATAAGCGACACGGCCGAGTGTTCGCCTCCAAGCATCATTAAGTTCACAAATACAAGGGCGCCTAACAGCGCGAAAAGTGGGCTTTTCAAGCGTATGGCAGTTTGGGCTGACACCGATTTCACTCTTGCTCCAAATTCATCAGTACCAAAACTATACACGCTGGCTAACGCAACAATAATGAAAGGGATTAATGAAGGAATGTAAAGTACGCTGTGCTTCCACTCAATGCTGGTGCCTAAAATACTTTTTAAAGATACCACTAAACTCGCGCTCACCGATACGTCGCCTAACATGCCTAGTGATGCTGCTATATTAGGCTCTCCGTCTTGCAAAAAGCTTCTTAGCCCGAGTTCTGGCAATCGAGTCAGTAAAAGTATAAATACGGTGCCCCATAATGGAAATGAGGCTTTCAAAAGCGCGCTGCGGCTGGGGGGCGCGGCTTCTTTTTCCAAGCCAGCTGAGCCTTGTGCGCCAACTGATTCATGTGCGTAATTTGCTTCCTGTTCGTTATTTTCTTCCTGCGTTTTGGGCTTCGTATCTTTAACATTGGCCGTAGATGAAAGCCCAAAGCCAAATTTAGCCATTAAAACCGTTAAAACAAGGCCAATGCCTCCGCCCAACAAAGAGGGAAATTCAACACTGAAAAAGCTTAATGCGAAAAAAGGAAGGGTGCATGCGCATGTTGAGGCAACGATAAATAGCGAATGTCTGAATATAATTTTCCACGACGGGAGAATTAATCGCAATGCCATAAACACAACAGCTGGAGCAACGAGTGTACTCATTAATGCAGCATGTGTGGCGATATCTATAATGGTATCGTCTGACAATGATAATAGCGACATGCCAAACCATACCGGCGTACCCATGGCGCCAAAAATGACCGGAATGGAATTGGTGACTAAACAAAATAAGGCAACTTTCACTGGCGCAAAGCCTAGGCTGAAAAGTATGGGCGCAGCTATCGCCGCTGGCGTACCAAAGCCACTGGCACCTTCAATAAGAAAAGCAAACGCCCAGCCTACAATCATTAACTGGGCAACACTGTTTTTACTAATGCTATTTAACGCATTTTTTAAGACGGTTATTGACCCTGTTTTCTCCATGCACAGAAACAAGAAAATAGCGCCCGCTATAATGGATAACGGTGTTAATGCAAGTAAAGCGCCCTGAATAACACTTGCATGCACAACCGTGAACGAAGAGCTGCCCTGAAATACAACGATAATATAGGTGACGAAAGCGCATAACGGTAGCGCTTTACTTGATGCCATGCCCTTTGGCTTCACCATTAAGTAAATGAGCAAAGCCAAGGGGGCATAAGCTGCGATTAGCGAATTCATGGCTACCATTCAACGTCTCGACTTTACTTTTTCAACTTACAAAGGTTTTAGTCGGCCTCTAAAACGGGAGAAACAAAGCCATCAGGTTTAAGCGTAAGTACATCGCAGTTCACATTGCTTAACACTTCTTCGGCGGTATTTCCCATCAGAAAGCCCTGAATGCCTGTTCTTGCCACCGAACCAATCACCAAAAGATCGGCTTCGGCTTTTTCAACTTGCAGAGGGATCAGATGTTCAGCATCGCCTTGTACCAACAGCTTTTGGAAATTGCTAAGCAAATGCTTAGGCTGTAACTCTTTGCTGAAATAGTGACTTAGCAAATTAAGTTCACCGCCTTTAAAGCGTTTCTCGCTGGCTAGCAAATCGTCCACCATCTTGTCTGGATGATCGGCAAACAAGCTAACAAACCCAGCTTGCGGCGCGTTAAAAGCATTAAATAAAGTGCAGTGCGTTTCGGGGTTGTCAAAAAAACGCACTACGGTGTCGAGCATCTTCTTGTTCAATTGATCGGCATGAGAAGCGCTGTCGTCTCTGTCGAAGTCCACAGCAACTAAAATATTTTTTGGCAATGCATCAGATTCAGAACGCGTTAATAAAACGGAAGTGGGGCATTTTCTAAGTAGCTTAAAGTCGTCGCTGGCAATGCTGCCAGACAACCAGCTTTTCTCTTCCATTTGTTTAACCACTAATTTTGCATTAACGGCTTGCTGGTAAAGAATAATTTCGACAAAAGGTTTGCCAAATCTAATGTCGCAATTACCAATATCGCCAAATCCATTTTTCGCCGCAAAGTCACTGAATTCACGTTGAACCCTTTCTTCAGCTTTAAGTTCTGGCGTTTCCAAAAGCTCGAACGAAAACAATTTATCGCTGATTACCCATAAAAGCTTTAATGGTATGTTCTGCATTGAAGCTAAATGCTGACTTTTGCGAATTAAAGATGCTGTAGTATCGTTTACTTCATTGAATACACACACCAAGCATTCTGATTGTTCTGCGCTCATTGTTCTCACTCCTTAATTTGTGTCACGATATCGTAAATCTGACCTGCCGATTGCACATGAGGTTGAATGACTAAATCAAAGCCGGCTTTTTTCAGACGCTGTAAATCGGCTTGCGAACTTGCTACGGCAATAGTTTTACCTCGGTATCCTTGTTGCCTAAGGTGCTGTATCAATGCATTGCGCCCATCTTCAAAAGAAACACCGGTATAAAGCCAAGGAAAGGTACAAACTATCCACTGAGTTTGTTCAAGTGATAATTCGTTAAGGAATTCGGCGTCGGTCACATCTCCATATATTGCCCTTAAACCCTGTGCTCGTGCGTTGTGCACCTCGTCAGGGTTTAGGTCGACACCCAAGCCTGAAATTCCCTGTTCTTTTAATTGGCTAAGTAAGTACCCGCCAACTCGGCCAAGACCAAAAATAACCGTTGATGGTGAGCTTGCATCGAATTGGCTTGCGTCTATATGTGACGGGTGCTTTACCATGCGAGACTCTATCCATAGCAGCGCGGGCTCAAAATATCGATAAAGCTCGTGAGAGTACGAAATCATGTAGGTAGAAAAGGCGATAGTAATAATACCCACTAACGTAACAAGCCCCATCACAGAGGGCGCTATATGCCCCATGGCAACGCCCATAGCAATGAAAATAAGCGAAAACTCACTGATTTGCGCCACGGTCAAACCCGCTAAGAAACCCGTTTTAGCGCGATAATTTATTTTTGCCATAATGATAAGCACGATAAGAGGGTTACCAATAAGCACGAATAAAGAGAAAATAAGCGAGGCAGTAAGGTTTGCCCCTAAGTCAGACAGATGAAGCTGTGCACCCAAACCGATAAAGAAAAATAACAACAGAAAGTCGCGTAACGGCGCTAATCGGGTGGCGATAGTTTCTCTAAACGGGGTAGACGCCAGAGCAAACCCAGCCAGTAGACCACCTACTTCCATCCCCAAACCAATGATTTTTCCAAGCGAGGCAAGAAGGGTGGCAATAGCAATTGAAAAAATAAGCAGAAGCTCAGGGGCTCGCGCCATCATTTTGGTAAGCGGGTTGGCAAAGAAGCGAATGAATATCGCAAGCGTCACCAACAGCCCAATAACCGCATAAAGCGAGTGCATGGGTGAAAGCATGCCTTTACTCGTGACATTCGCATCACCCACAGCCATGCTGGCAAGCACTATCATGGCAAGAATAACCACTAAATCTTGAACTATCAAAAAGCCTAAGGCGATTTTGCCGTGAAGGGTGTCGATTTCCCGTTTGTCAGACAACAGCTTTACAATAATGATGGTTGATGAAAAGGTGAGGGCAATACCCAAGTAAAGACTGCTGATTGAATCGAAACCCAGCATTAAGCCGATAGCATAGCCAATGACTGAGGTGAAAAAGACTTGGCCAAGCCCCGTTGCTAGCGACACCACGCCAATATCTTTAATAAGCTTTAAATCAAGTTTGATCCCAACTAAGAAAAGCAAAAGGGCAATGCCTAGTTCAGATAACAGGTTTATTTTTTCCTGAGAGTGCACCAAGTCGAGAGCAGTAGGGCCAGATACAATACCAATTGCAATAAACGCTACAATAAGTGGCTGTCTGAATAGAAGCCCTACTATACCTATTGCTGAGGCCAAACAGAGCAACAAGGTAATTTCAAAAAAAGATGATTGGGCAATAAGTTCGTGCATTCCATTAAAACCAATACTCTATTTGCTCATATTTATAGCATTAAATTTTTTCTCCTTGAATAGTGGTTTGCTGGAAATAAGGGGGGATTTGACGGAAAACAAGTTAAGTGGAAGTTATTCTGTAAATGCTTGTAGTTTGCCGAAAAATAAAAAGCGGTGTCGATAGCTGTTTTAACAAGATGCCGACAGCTGTTTTAAGAAAATGAAAAGTTACCCCCTTAACCTCACCTTAAAAAACTCTGCCAAGGTTTTACTTATAACGGGGTGCTGCGTGTCTTGGTTAAATAGGCAAATATTCACCTTACCCAGTTTAGGTAAATGCGGGTGGTTTAATACCACCAAGTTTGCCGGTAAGCTTGATTTTGCCAGCGCCGTTACGCCTAAGCCCTGTTGAATAGCTGCAACCAACCCCCCTAAATCAGCATTGGTATAGCTAATTTTCCATGCGAAAGTTTGCTGTTTTAACTGCTCTATAACCCGGCTGCGATACATGCAGCCATCTGGCGCAAGCACTAAAGGAATATTATTACCTACCAGCGGATGAGCTGTATCTCCAACCCATACTACGTCATCTTCCAGAACCACTTCGCCTTCCGTTTCTTCATCAGGGTTAACCAAAGCCAAAATCAAATCGAAATGATCACGTTGCGTTGGGTGAAGTAAATCGCGACTTAAAGCAGACGTTACTTCCAATGAAACATCAGGGTAGCGTTTTGAAAACTCACCAATAAGCCCAGGTAAAAGCGTAGAGGCAAATTCGTTGGGAATACCTAAGCGCAATCGACCGCTTAGCGGCGCAGGGGTTAAGCTTCGAAAGATATTATCGTTAAGTTCTAGCAGTTCTTTGGCTTTTGGGTATAACCAGTTACCGTCTGCGCTGGGTACGTGGCGTTGCCCAACTTTGGTAAAAAGCTTTCTGTTTAACTGCGATTCTAGTTTCTTAATTTGCAGACTAATAGCGGGCTGAGAGCGGCCAAGAAAGTCGCCCGCTTTTGCATAGCCACCAAGCTCAATTACGCTTACGAAGGTACGTAAGGTATCTAACGAGAGCTGTTTCATATCTATTAGTCTTTTTAATGTATGAAGGTGTGTTTATTATAAATACAAATGAATTGGTGTAAACATCATTGTGCTTTCCCGTGCGCAACGTGTTTATTCATTTAGAGAATCGAGTCTTTGTGCGCTTTTTAGTGAGTTACTAATACCGTGTCTACCGACTTTGCCATAGCTTTTATAGCGTGAAAGTTTTTATTCGTGATGCGGTGAACAATGGATCCGCCTTTTGATGAAAAGCGCTGCATACCGGCAAAAATGCAATACCACGACGGGCGCAAATATACTAGCTTGTTATCAACCTCATTAAGAGCTTGTTCAAAGTCAGCGCCTTTATCCCAAGCATCCAATAGATGGGTGAGAGTTTCGGGTACTTTAAGATCATTCTGGCAGGCTCTCCAGTAAGGCGTGTCAGCTCGTGTAGTTAGGTAATAATGAGCGGCGATGTAATCACGAATACCGTCAAACATTCGATTCATTTCAATATTGTAATGTAGCATGCGATGCGCGCTTTCACTTTGCCAGCAGTCAACAAAATGGTGCAAAGCATACTGTACAAGCATAAGAGCAGTTGCCTCTAGTGGTTCAATAAAGCCTTGTGACAGACCAATACATAAGCAGTTGCCTTGCCAATGCTCGCTTAGTCGACCCACCTGCATGGTTAAATGGCGCGCGTCTTGTTGCGCACTTAAGTGGTCTAGCGCGATGTGTTGTCGCAGCTCATCTTCAGCCTGCGCTGCACTGCAAAACGCACTGCTGTATACATAGCCATTGCCTGTGCGATTAGTAAGCGGAATATGCCATTGCCAACCGTGTTGTAGTGCGATGGAACGGGTTTGAAGTGCCTTAGTTGGTTCTACTGCGGCGGCACTTGGAATAGCCACAGCGGCATCGTTAAATAAGGTATCGGCGTAACTCGTAAATGTGCGAGCAAGCGTTTGCTTACCTAATAGCCCTCTAAAACCTGAACAATCTACAAATAATTCGGCATTAAGAACTTCACCGTCATTAAGCACAATATGGTTGATGTTTTGCCCCTCAGCAACCACGTCTTGAACGGTTCCAATTTTATGACACACTCCTTTTTGCTTGGCGTAATGCTTTAAAAAGTCACCAAGTAAACCCGCATCAAAGTGATAGGCATAATCAAGGTTAGCTGACGATGAAATGGCGAGCGGTGATATTCCTCTTTCAACCATATGGGCAGCAGTAAAATAATGGGAAGGGTTTACGTCTTCTGCATGCCCCTGGCGCCGCTTGTTAACCGCGCTGAAATACATATCGGCAGTAGGTATGTCTAGCCCTGAAAAAAACGGATGAAAATAGCTGTCGCCTAATGACGTCCACTTTTCGAAGCTTATTCCCATTTTATAGGTGGCATTGCAGTGTAGCATCCACGCGCTTTCATTCACGCCAAGATAGTCAAAGAAATACCGTAAATAAGGCGTAGAGCCTTCGCCTACTCCTACTGTACTGATATCGGCCGACTCAAGAAGCGTTATTCGAGCCGGAGGGGCTTTCGCACTGACTTGGCTCAATTCAATTACGCGGGCTAGGTAACACGCACTCATCCAACCGGCTGTACCGCCACCTACAATGACAATATCTTGAGGCAATGCTCTCATCAGGCTTTCTCTGTTGATGCTCGTACCACTAACTCGGGCACAAAAGTATAATTTAAATTGTCTGCCGTTAACTTGGTTTTTCTAGCGCGTAAAAACTGGATAAGCGATGCCGCTGCATGTTGGGCTATTTCATTGGTGGGCTGAGATGCCGTGGTCAGCGGTGGAAAGGTCTGGCGCGAGAAGGGGCTATTTTCAAACCCCGCTATGGCCAAGTCAGAGGGAACATCAACCCCTTTCATACGCGCACCAAAAAGCGTTCCCGCGGCAATCTCATCGTTACAGGCAAAAACAGCAGAAGGGTGGGGCGACATACCAAGTAAGATCTCGGCGCTTTTGACCCCAGTTTCAAACGAGTACGTGCCTTTTATAATTAACGACTCGTCCAGTTCAATGTTTGCTTCTTTAAGCGCTGCCTTATAACCATTCAAACGCTCAGTGGTCGATTTGTGAATTTCTTCACCAGCAATAAAAGCGATATGTGTGTGACCTTGCTGAATCAAGTGCTGCGTAATGTCATACGCAGCCTTAAAGTCGTTGACCAGCACGTAAGGAAGATTGGAGCTTAATGCCGCGTCTCCCGACAAAATGCGCACATAGTTAATATTTTTAGCATCTAATTCGCTTAACACATCAGGCATCTCAGATAGTGGTGGTGACAAGATAAGCCCGGCGAGTTTCGCTGTTTCAACCATGCTAACTAGTTCTTTAGCAATATTGCTAGAGCTAGCATCACATGGGTGTATTAATAGTTCATAATTATTTTTTCTGCACACATCTAATATGCCTTTTTGCATATCGATAATATAGTAAGCGTTTGGGTTATCGTAAACATAGCCTAATACTGATGCTCCCTTACTTGCGAGATCGCGGGCGGCTTTGTTCGGCGTATATTTCAATGTGGCGATTGCATCTTCTACGCGCTTCAGCGTGTCGGGCTTTACGGTGCCCTCTTTGTTGATAACACGTGAAACGGTTTTAATAGACACGCCTGCCATGTCAGCAACACTTTTGATAGTAGCAGCCAAATTTGTTCTCACTTAAAAAATGGGTCTAGTTTTCAACAATTAACGTTTTTTATTATATTTTTGTTAAAAAAATATTTGCAGCTTTACAATCTGTCATGTAACTTAACACTCAATGACAGCGTTGTCATCTAAAAACTGTACCCTAAATCAACGCCTGTCATTTTATTATTTCAATAAATGACAGCGTTGTCATTTTTGCTGAGAAAGGTTAAACCAATGCTTAAAAACCAACAAAACAAACTTACAAGAAGTGTTCGCCTTGCCATAGCAATGAGCGCATTAACAAGCGTTTCTGCGCCGCTAGCTTTAGCGCAAGAAACGCAAGAAGCAAACGGTGCCAACGAAACGGAAGTCATCGAAGTAAGGGGGATCCGTGGTAGTCAGAAGGCCAACATCAATGCAAAGCGCTTTTCTAACGCTATTGTCGATGCCATTACAGCAGAAGACATTGGTAAATTTCCTGATAAGAATGTCGCAGAAACGTTAGCACGCGTTCCAGGCATCACCATTGACCGTGACTTTGGTGAAGGTCAAGGGGTGACTATTCGGGGTGTTCAACCAGATCAAAACTTAACGTTGGTGAACGGCCAAGCGGTAGGTACAGGTCAGTGGTTTGTTTTGTCAGATGCAACGCGTAATTTTAACTTTGAAATTTTGGCATCAGAAATGATTGCAGGTCTTGAAGTGTACAAATCTTCACAGGCCGATATTGATGAAGGTGCATTAGGTGGTACGGTAATCCTTAGAACGCGCAAGCCGTTTGAGCTTGAGGCTAACTCTGGTCAGATTTCAATTGAAGGGCAGTATGGCGATATTGCCGATGCACTAGACCCAGCGTTGTCTGGCTTATACAGCTGGAAGAATGACGACGAAACGTTCGGTATTCTCTTTTCAGGCTCTTATCAAGAACGGACCGTAGAGCGCGAAACCAACGAAGACTTCGGTTGGTTTGGCCCAAGTATTCCGCGTATTGATCCTCTTATTGAAGCGCCAGCAGGTGCTGATAGAAAAGGCGCGTTGCCTTGGGGGATGGGTTCAGCACTGTTTAAACAAGACCGCGAGCGTATTGGTTTCGATGTTACCGCACAGTGGGCACCCACAGACAACTTTGATATGTCTGTTCATTATTTGTCTTCTACGCTAAAAGCTGACAACGTTAACTCTAACCTTATTGGTATTCCATTTCGCGGTATTGCTTACATGGGAACCGATACTAATACGGGCACAGTAAGCGGCGACAACGTGGTCGAGTCACTAAATGTTGTAGGTGTTGACCAACGTCCTGCTTGGGCAAGATTTATTGCTTACGACAATATATTCCGTGATGGTTCTGAAATGTCTACAGAAATAATCGACATTGAAGGTAACTATCTAATAGGTGATGGTAAGCTTCACTTTCAATTAGGTACAACAACCGGTGAGGGTGAAAACCGAGATTTCTTTACAGAGTTCTGGGCTGATGCGAATGACCCGCGCGCTGCTTTTGATTTTTATAATCCAGGTGGTGAATCACCTTACATCGATTTCACCACAGCAAGCCCATGGCTAGCTAACCCAACCGACGAAATGTGGTTAGGCGGTATTTTCGATCAGTTCAACGGGACTGAAGATACAGAGGACTATTTGCAGCTTGATTATGAGCACAGTGTGGAATGGGGCGCAGTTACGGAAATAAAAACTGGCTTCAAGCGCCGCGATAGAAGTTTTTCACAATCACGTTATAGAACCGATTTGGCAAACCTTGCGCCAACTGGCGAAGGCAGCCTCGGCCCAGCCTCAGCGTTTTGGAATGGCGACATGATAAATGTATCGCATTCAAATACCAATGGCGTGGCAGCAAGCTATTTCTTCCCAGACAAAGACAGTATGTATAGCGCGCTTTATAACGTGGCTGAATGTGCAGGCGATGCAACCACACTATGTCGTCGTACTGATCAGTTCCTAGACGAGTCTTCGTTTGAAATAGAAGAAGACATTACCGCAGCATACGTAATGGCCAAATTCAGCGGAGACGGTTTCAGAGGTAATGTGGGTCTGCGCTACGTTGAAACTGACTCAACGTCTAATGGTTTTGACTTAAATACAGGCGAAGCCGTTGCCTTTGATGGCGGTTATAACGAATGGCTACCAAGCATTAACTTGTCTTACGACTTAGCCGACGATGTATTACTGCGTATGGCTGCATCTCGCGTGTTAACTCGTCCAGCACCGTTCCAGCTTGCGCCTGCGGTAAACCTAACGCCTGAAACTAGCTCAGGCTCAGCGGGTAACCCACAGCTTAACCCGTTAACTGCGAACCAGTTCGAAGTAGGTGCAGAGTGGTATTTTGCTGAGTCTTCAGTTGCCGCTATTACGGTATTTAAGAAAGACATCAACGATTTCATCTTTACAAAAACCGTGTCGAGAGAAATTGACGGACAGCAAATTAACCAGCTGAGAACGCCTGAAAATGGTGGCTCTACGTCAATTGATGGTGTTGAAATGCAAATTCAGCATGTCTTTGAGAATGGTTTCGGTGGTTATGCTAACTACACTTATACCGATGTTGCTGACGCAAGTGTTGATGAAGCGGTACCTGTCACAGATGCAGACGGTAATATTATCGGAGCAACATTGGCCTCACGCCTAGTAAGCTTTCCGAACACGTCAAAAGACTCGTTTAACGTTGGCGTGTTCTACGAAACTGACCTTTATAGTGCACGTTTGAATTATAACTATCGTTCTGAGTACTTTATTGCGCAAGCAGAAATTGGCGACCAGTTCCGTGACGAACAATCGCAGCTAGATGCACAACTTAGCTGGAACGTGACAGAAACGATAACGCTCAAAGCAGAAGCACTGAACTTAACCGATGAAATTTGGGAAAACTACTACGTTCGCAGTAGCGATGGTAAGCGTCTTGGTGGGACACAAAGCGCGAATGGTCGTCGATTCTTCATCGGTGCTAGCATGAGGTTCTAATTTGCTAGGTTGTAAAAATAGCTTGTGTGTTCGCTATTTTTACGTTGCTTAAGGGCAGAGCACAAGCTTTGCCCTTGTTTTTGCGCACCAATTTTTGTTAATAACCACCGAAGGATATATGTAGTGAGAAGCATTTTGGGATTATCGCTGTTGCTTGTGGCTTGTTCGCCGTTACAAGAGACTAATGCAGGCGTTAAGCAACCACAGTTAGACAGCCTAGGCAAAAAACTGACTGTACAATATGCGGTACTGAGCAATACCGATGATACAATGTGCCGTGTTCATATTCCGAACGGTGACTGCTTCTCTTCTCAGATCACATTGCAAAGTAGCGATACTGAAATACCTGCGTCTACCTCGTTGTTTTTTAGTCATATTGCGCCCGTGCGCGGTTTTGACACGCCACATCCTATTTCGATGGAACATATTAATGGCGATTTACACCGCATAACCTTCGATAAGGCCATCGCAGCAAATACTAAAGTAACCATTACTTTATCGGCTCCGTTTTGGCACGCATCACGCTCAGATGCCATGCCGAACTACTACCTTACTTACCCGAGTCTTACGCCAGTGCTGGTTGATTCAACAACGCGTGTGAAAGAAGAAGGCAGTAACTTGTTGGTAAACCAACATACCACGCCATGGAACAGTGAAGCACAATATAAGCGCGTTATTGAAGACAGCATGCCATTGATGAATAGCGTGTATTTGGCATCGAAGTTTTCTCGCATGCAAACGAGCAATACGCCCAATGTAAATAAAAAAGGCACAGACAAAAATAGCAAAGCTCACGTTTCTAATACGAGTTTGAGCGAAGTCAACAAACGCCGAGTCATTCCACAAGTCAGCGAACGAAATGACACAGGTGACACTGTTGCTATTACGGGAATAGCGTTTGATGACAGTGTCGCACAAGGGGTAATCAACGCTCTCGAGCCAGCATTAGCCCAAGCAGCGCACTTCAGCTTAACTCAGCAAGACGATGGGGTGAGTGTTGCCATTGCCCTTGAACCCACCAAGTTTGAAAAGGGTGAATACGAACTGCGCGTAAGTGAGGCTGGCATTGAAATTAACGCAAAAGACACCCAAGGTGCGAATTACGCCGTACTTACACTAGCTCAATTGTACAATGGTGCCACGCGCGCATTGCCCATTACTCGTATTCATGACAAACCGCGGTTTGCGTTCCGCGGTATGCATTTAGATATTGCCCGCCACTTTCCAGGAAAAGACGCTATTGTTACGGTAATCGAGCAAATGTTTACCTACAAGCTCAACAAACTTCACCTGCATTTAAGTGATGATGAAGGCTGGCGTTTAGCTATAGATGCCCTGCCAGAGTTGACCGAAATTGGCGCCTATCGTTGCCATGATTTGTCAGAGCAAACCTGCTTGCTACCGCAGCTTGGCAGTGGGCCGTTTAAGCAAGCTAAAGGCAATGGCTTTCTGACGCAACAAGACTACATCGACATTCTTCACATAGCTAATCAGCGCGGCATTGAAGTTATTCCGTCGTTAGACATGCCCGGTCACGCTCGCGCTGCCATTATCTCGATGAACGCACGTTTCAAACACCTATCAGATGCGGGCCAACATGAAGCGGCCAGTGAATTTCTACTGGTTGATGCACAAGATACCACTCAGTATGAAAGTGTGCAGTTTTACAGTGATAACACGATTAACCCGTGCTTAGATAGCACCTATCACTTTATCAACACCATAATGGGCTCGGTAAAAAAACTACACGAGCAAGCTAACGTTCCTCTTCAGTATTTTCATGTAGGTGCTGATGAAACTGCTGGCGCGTGGGTGGAATCGCCACAGTGCAAAGCCAAAGGGCAAGACGTAGAACGTATCCTTTCTACCTTTGTTACACGCGTACAGCAAATTGCAAAACAACATGATATTGCGATTGGCGGTTGGAGTGACGGCATGGAAAAAGCTGCAGCGACACTGGATAACACTAAAGCGTATACCAATGTTTGGCATTTGCTTGCGGCGGGTGGTGAAAATACTGTATCGCATTTCGCAAAAACCGATATTCCGGTCGTGCTGTCGTTCCCTGATGTGCTTTATTTTGACTTCCCATATCAAAGTAACCCATATGAGCCGGGCTACTACTGGGGCTCAAGGGCAACCAGTACCCAAAAAGTGTTTTCACTGATGCCAAACCATTTGTCTTTACACAGTCACGAGTGGACCGATCGTATGGGGCAAGCTTATACCAGCAACGACAACGTGAATACTTCGTCAGTAGTGGGTATTCAAGGGCAACTATGGAGCGAAGTCACCGTAAATCAAAATGCGGTAGAGTACATGGTATTTCCACGCTTACTCGCGCTGGCAGAGCGTGCTTGGCATGAAGCCCCATGGCAGCAAAACGCGCGCGAGCTAGATAAAGAAAGCCAATTGCAACAAACGCGATATCAAGACTGGCAATCATTTGAGAATGCGATGTTAACCCAACATATGCCGGTACTTGTGGAGCAAGGTATCAACGTACGTGTGCCAATGCCTGCTGCGGTGGTGCGTGACGGCGTGTTACACATGCATGTTCAACCAGGTTTGCAAGCAGAGTATCAAGTGTCGAAGGGCAGTTGGCAGCATTACGTTAAGCCTGTTGCAGTAAGCGCAGAAGCACAAATAAAAGTACGTGCAAGGCTTGAGGGTACGCAAAAAGTAAGTAGACAGGCTCACTTGTAAGTGCCTGTTTTTTATAGCTAAAAATGACAGCGTTGTCATATTTTTACCGTGCTTGACCTAATTATTCAAAACGAGAAGTTTCAATGAGTTCTGATTTATTTTTTATTGGCATTGATGGCGGTGGAACTAAATGTCGCGCAAGGCTAGAAGACAGCAACGGTAAGCTGCTGGGTGAAGGTATAAGCGGCCCCGCCAACATCATGCGCGATTGCGAGTTAGCAAAAGCGTCAACACTAGAGGCGATTTCCATTGCTATTAATGCCGCTAACGCAAGTGTGGGCGTGGCTTCATCCTGTGAGTGCGGTGATGGACACAAGGCTAAGTCAGGTGCAAGCCAAGCTACAAAGAGAGTAGCTACAAAAGGCGTTGGCGCAATAAGCTTGTCGCAATGTGTAGTAGGCGCCGGTGTCGCGGGGGCGAATATTGCTAGCGCTAAGCAAGAATTTGAAGCTTGGTCTCACCCTTTTCATTCAATGCATGTGATAAGCGATTTGCACGCTGCTTGCCTTGGCGCACACGACGGCAAAGAAGGGGCGGCAATTATTATCGGTACAGGTTCAACCGGTACGCTGTGGAAAAACAACGCGTTTAACGATGTGGGTGGACATGGCTTCCCAATTGGTGACAAAGCCAGTGGCGCATGGTTGGGGCTAAAAGCCGTTCAGCACACCTTGCTATGTTTAGATGGTCTTGAACCTATGGACAGTCTTGCTACGCAAATTTGCGCAGCGCTTCAGTCAAGCGACACCGACTCTATCGTCAGTCAATGTGCCACCTTTAATACTCATCATTATGCTGCGCTTGTTGAGCACATGCTGCCTTTGCTTTACACCAAGCACGCGCGTGTTTTGGCATTATTTCAAGAAGGGGCGCAGTACATTGAACGCATGGCGGGTAAGCTATTGACCGAGCACAGCCACGGGCTAGCTATGATTGGTGGGTTGAGCAACGTTTATTCCACATATTTTTCCGATTCAGTGAAAGCGCGTTTAGTAGCGTGTAAGACCACACCTCAAGAAGGTGCTATCTATTGCGCCAAAGCGGCTTATTATCAATTAAAAGGTGAGAAATGAAATTATCAATAATGGCCGAAGAGGCAAGAGAAGTACCAGGGGTAATTGCACAACAATTGAAGAAAAATGAAGATGCAATGCAAGCGCTTGTTGCTTCATTAAAACAGTTAAATCCTCGTCTTATTTATATCATTGGCCGTGGCTCATCAGATCACGCTGGGGTATTTGGAAAATACTTGTTTGAAACCGAAATGGGTATTCCCGTGTGCAGTGCTGCACTCTCTATTGCGGGCATATTTGGCAAGCAGCTCAATTTGAATGGTGCCGTAGCGTTTGTTATTTCTCAATCGGGAAGAAGCCCCGATATTCTTAAACAAACCGAGTCGGCAAAAAAGGGCGGCGCGTTTACGGTTGCCTTCGTGAATGATGAAACGTCGCCGTTAGCCGAGCTTGCAGATGCGGTGATACCGCTTTGTGCCGGTGAAGAAAAAGCGGTAGCAGCAACAAAAAGTTTTATAGCCACATTATCTGCACTGCTTCATTTGTGTGCACGTTGGAGTGACAACAATGCCTTGTTTGACGGGTTAAACGCGGTGCCTGCATTGTTACAAAAGGTTATTGAGTCGCCCAATCAGCTTAGCGCCAGTTACCTAGAAGACATGCGAAATACCGTGGTGCTAGGTCGCGGATTTGGCTACGCGGTGGGCAGAGAAGTTGCGCTTAAATTGAAAGAAGTGCTGGGCATTCATGCTGAGGCTTTCAGCAGCGCTGAGTTTATTCATGGCCCGGTAACACTGGTTGAGAAAAAGTTAAAGCTTATCGCGCTTAATATAGAAGACGAGAGTGCACCATTTCATACCGATATGGTGGACAACGTAAGGGCGAGAGGAGCAGAGTGCCTTGACTTAGGCTTTAACGCCGATGCGTTTGTTAGCAATGTGCATCCGCGCCTTTCGGCAATGTTGTTAATGCAGCGTTTTTATCTGGATGTAGAACACGTTGCCATTGAGTGGGGCTTAAACCCTGATACTCCGCCAGGGCTAAATAAGGTAACCAAAACCCAATGATCACACATGTTCTTTTTGAAAAGGTGCTGGTGGACGGCGCTTGGTTACCAAACCAAGTGCTTAGTGTTGAACACGGCATCATTAAAGGTATTGCCGATTACCCGTTTGCAAGCAACGAGGTAAAGGCGAGCATTTCACAGACTATCAAAGGCACTGTGATACCTGGCTACATTGATACTCAGGTTAACGGTGGAGGCGGGGTAATGTTCAATCATGCCCCTACCTATGAAAGTTTAAAAGTGATAGCCGACGCACATCTTAAGTACGGCACGACAACACTATTCCCTACACTTATAACCGACGATATTCACACCATTGAGCGCGCAGCTGATGCCATTAGTGAAGCACTCGCTGACAAGCATTCAAGTATTGCCGGTATTCACTTCGAAGGGCCGCATTTGTCGGTTGAAAAGAAGGGGGTGCATTTGCCCCGTTATATTCGCCGCCTTACAGACCGTGAGATGGCAACCTATACGCGAAAAGACATTGGCCAAGTATTGCTTACCGTAGCACCAGAAAATGTGTCGAATGACATAATTCGTGATTTGGTTAACAGCGGTGTAATTGTAGCTTTAGGGCACTCTAACGCGCCTTATGACGTTGTACAGCAAGCGCTAGAGGCGGGCGCGACTGGTTTTACGCATTTATTTAACGCCATGTCGCCGTTGACCTCGCGAGAGCCTGGTATGGTGGGCGCCGCCATGCTTAACAGCAGTATCAGCGGCATTATTATTGACCATCAGCATGTACACTCAAAAACCGTTGAATTGGCTTATAAAGTGAAAGGGCCCAAAGAGCTTATGCTGGTCACCGACGCCATGGCGCATGTTGGGGCTAGCGAGGATCGCATCGCGTTTTTTGATACCCATATAACCCGCGAGGGCAACAAACTGACAACGCCTGATGGCACGTTGGCGGGAAGTTGTTTAGACATGCATAGCGCCCTAATCAATAGTGTTAGCGATACAAAAGTTACCCTTGCCAATGCCAGTGTAATGGCAAGTACGACACCTGCTGTATTTACGAAAATGCATGATAGGGTAGGTGATATAGCTATTGGAAAAGCAGCTAACTTTGTTGTTTTAGACAGCGCGAATACGCTTTGCCAAGTGTGGTTGCAAGGAAAACAGCGTATTACAAATTCTATCAACGATAATAAGTCGCTTTTAAGTGAAATAAGCAAATAATAATAATTAAGAGACTTTTGACATGACAACACAAGCTCAACCGAATGTACCCCACTCTCAAGGCTTAAGTCGTTTCGTTCCGATTTTAAGTATTGGTCTATTGTTTTTCATTTTTGGGTTTATCACGTGGCTTAACGGCGCACTTATACCTTTTTTGCAAATGGTATGCGAGCTCACAGAAATTCAGGCCTTACTAATAGCTTTTTGTTTCTACATTGCCTATGTGGTAATGGCTTTACCCATGGCGAAAATACTAGAAAAAACTGGCTATCAAAAGGGGATGAGTTTAGGTCTTGGTATTATTGCAGTAGGGTGTTTACTGTTTGTACCTGCTGCGCTAACGGCAATATTTCCAATTTTTTTGCTAGCACAATTCGTGGTGGGCAGCGGGCTTACCATTTTACAAACTGCATCAAACCCTTTCATTGTGCGTTTAGGCAATGAAGACAGTGCTGCTGCCCGCATTGCCTTTATGGGGTTATTAAACAAAGCCGCGGGGGTATTAGCGCCAATCGTATTTACGAGCTTGGTACTAAGTGGTTTGCCCGATGTTAATCAAGAGTTGCTCGACGCTATGTCCGCAGATACACGCACTGCGCTAATAAACGATATGTCTGTATCGCTTATCCAACCCTACGTAGGCATGGCCATTGCTCTTGGCATTTTAGCGATGTTTTTTATGCGTATTTCGCTTCCATCTATCCATAGCGAGAATGACATTGAGCCAAAATGCGAGCAATCAGGCCAACACAATGACGATACACCAGCGAGCACTAAGCAAATTTTGCAGTTCCCTCACCTGGTACTTGGAGCAATAAGCTTGTTTTTCTACGTAGGTGTTGAAGTGGTGGCAGGCGATACGATTGGGTTATACGGTTCGTCTATTGGCGTCGAGAACGCGACCACACTAACGTCGTTCACCATGGTGGCAATGGTGATTGGTTACGCAGTAGGCTTAGTATGTATTCCGCGTTTTATTTCACAACAAACAGCGTTGTTAAGCTCTGCAATATTTGGTTTATTACTAACAGTTTGCATACTGCTCAGTTCCAACACAGACACAGGCATTTCGAACTTGTTGTGGGGTTGGTTAGGCGTTCAGGCTTTACCAAATACGGTAACTTTCATTGCCTTACTGGGGTTGGCGAACGCAATGGTTTGGCCTGCAATATGGCCGTTGGCTCTTAATAAATTGGGTAAATACACTGCGCAAGGTTCTGCGCTCCTTATCATGGGAATAGCGGGTGGTGCTGTTTTACCTATGGTGTATGGCTTCACTAGCGAGACCATTGGCGGGCAAAGTGCTTACGTCATTATGCTACCGTGCTATTGCTTTATCGCATATTACGCGCTGTGGGGCTGTAAAAAGGAAAATTGGTAGTACGTGAAAGTGTAAAAAAGGCTCTGCGCAATGCAGTGCCTTTAAAAGCCAAATTAATAAGGGTTAAGTGGCGAATAAAAATTAGCGTTGTTGCCGTTAATGGAAATGTTGGTGGCAACGCCGTTATGACTAAATGAATTAAGGTTAATGGTGTTACCTGAATTTAGTCGAATTCGCTGTACATCGTTATAGCGCACTGGCGAGCCGCAGGTCAGTACCTGACGCTGTGTTAACGCAGTTTCTCGAAACACATAAATACTGCCAGAACCATCTGCAACACCGCTATTATTGCTTGTTATGAAGAGTGATGTGTTTTCATCAGCCGCAATAGCAAAGTGGTTTGTTGAGTGCTGTGCCAATGATACCACGGTTCTTCCCATGCGATCGCGCTCAGCAAAATGCGTGTCGGTAAGCGCACTGTTTAACATGGGAATTGAAAGTATACCGTTGCTAAAATTCAACGTTTCGTGGCAGAAGTCTGTAACGACTTCCTCTGAAATTGCGCCAAGTATGCCGTCGGGGTCGTACACGTTGTCGGCCATAAGGGCCATGCCTGCGGACGTTCCGCCAATTACGCCACCTTTATCAAACACATGTTGCATCGCGCTTTGCACTTTTGTACCACTCCACTGGTTCAAATAATCAGACTGATCACCGCCAGCCACAAACACGAACTCTGCGCTGCGGATAACCCAGTCAACGTAGTCTTCATTGGCTTTGTTACGGGTATCAACAATAAGCGTTGTTACCGAGTCGGCAGCCATTAGGCCTTGCAAATAACTGTTGTAGCCGTCGCTGCCTGATGTTCTAAGCACTACCACATCTGCGTTACTGTCAACGTGCCCAACAACGCGGTTACTGAATGCGCTATCAACATCCGAACCACCACCCATCAACAATACCGCGCCATCACCTGCCGTTAAGCCTGCGCAGCTGTCGTTTTCATTGCCGGTAATGTAACTGGTAAGGGTATTGGGAGCAGAGGGACGTGGGCCATAGCCACAGTCGTTGCCACCTCCGCCACCGCCTGTACTGCTAGGAAACGATACGTTTAAGTCGTACCAACCACTCCCCGAATAGCGAGTAAGTTTTAAGACGTAGGTTTCTGCCGCGTTTGCTTGGTAGCTACCTGTTTCTGGTGTGCTGCCGGTTTCACCAGTGTCAACTGCGCCGCCAGAGGTTTTATAAAGAGCCCAATCAAAATCGTCACGGGAATTATGATTAAGGCTAATGTCGATATTGCCAGCCTGTACTACATCGAATTCAAACCAATCGACGTCGCTTCGGCTAAGGTTTCCTTCTACGGTTGTACCGCTGCACATACCAGTATTCGCCTGCGATTCAGTATCGTTAGATTCTGATTCACTGGTAATACATGCGTGCGTGTTTGTTGTTAAAAAAAGGGTTGTTACTAGTGTTGCCACCATGTTCATTATTATTTTTTTCATGAGATAGTTCCTGAATAACAAATACATACAGCCAGCGCTTAGCACTGGAAAATTTTAAAGCAGGTTATTCAGGTGTGACTATTCGTCGAACCACTCACTTAAGTGGTAATCGGTAGAACATGAATGCAGGCCACTAGGAGTATAAGTACAAATGCGCTGTGTCATTGCTTTCTCCTGATTGTGTGGATCTGATTTTATGAAGGTTATTGCTGCTAACGAAACGTTAACAACAGTTCAAAAATACACCAGTGAGGCAAATAGTCAAATAGCAAAATTTAGGTGTGCTTTTCTGGCGTTCAAAGCAATGCAGTTAAAACGCAGCTATTAGCGGCTAGTAACATTATTAAAATGCTGCTCAATATTTGATTTTCTGATATTACTGCGCTTGTACATTTGCTTTTTAAATGTATTGATTAAAATTTCCAATTTGTTACCAAAACGTTGCCTCACTATACTCAATACCGTTTTCTACCTTTCAATTCAAAAAGAGTAAGTGGAATGTCTAATACCACCGCCCTACACGCAAAGCACCTAGAAGCGGGTGCGAAAATGGTCGATTTCTTCGGCTGGGATATGCCTATTAACTACGGTTCACAAATTGAAGAGCATCACGCTGTGCGTCAAGACGCAGGCATGTTTGATGTATCTCACATGACCATTGTTGATGTAAAAGGCGCACAAGCGAAAGCGTATCTTCAGTACCTTTTGGCAAACGACGTTGCGAAATTAAAAGATAAAGGCAAGGCGTTATATAGCGGCATGCTTAACGAAGAAGGCGGTGTTGTAGACGACCTTATTGTTTATCACTTTGAAGAAACAAACTACCGCTTAGTAGTGAACTCGGCAACGCGCGAAAAAGACATGAACTGGTTAATGAGCAAAGCAGAAGGCTTTGACGTAACCATTACCGAGCGCCCTGAGTTTGCCATGATTGCCGTACAAGGCCCTAACGCAAAAGAAAAAGCAGCAACGCTATTTAGCGCAGCGCAAAAAGAAGCGGTATCAGGCATGAAGCCTTTCTTCGGCGTACAAGCAGAAGACTTGTTCATCGCTACCACGGGTTACACCGGTGAAGCAGGCTACGAAATTATGGTGCCTGCCGAGCAAGCGGAAAGCTTCTGGCAAGCATTACTAGACGCGGGCGTTAAGCCATGCGGCCTAGGTGCTCGTGACACACTACGCCTTGAAGCGGGCATGAACCTGTATGGCCAAGATATGGATGAAACTGTATCGCCACTAGCCGCTAACATGGGCTGGACAATTACTTGGGAACCGGCAGAGCGTGACTTCGTAGGGCGTAAAGCACTAGAAGCACAGCGCGAAGCGGGTACCGACAAGCTAGTAGGCTTGGTAATGACTGAAAAAGGCGTGCTTCGTCACGGCCTTAAAGTGAAAACAGAAAGCGGCGAAGGTGTTATTACTTCAGGTACGTTTTCTCCAACATTAGGCCACTCAATTGCCATGGCACGAGTACCGAGTGATGTTGGTGAGACAGTTGAAGTGGAAATGCGCAAAAAGTGGGTTACAGTAAAAGTGGTTAAGCCCTCCTTTGTACGCAATGGAAAAAGTGTTTTATAAGGCCGATAGCTACTAGGCCCCAAAAGTTAACAGAGAATAACAGGAACGATTATGAGCAACATCCCAACTGATTTACGCTATGCCGCTACGCACGAATGGGTTCGCCCTGAAGGTGACGGTGTTTTCACTGTAGGTATTTCTGAGCACGCCCAAGGCCTACTAGGCGACATGGTATTCGTTGAACTACCAGATGTTGGCGACGCAGTTAGTACTGGCGACGACATTTGTGTTGCTGAATCTGTAAAAGCAGCGTCTGACGTATACGCACCTATTTCTGGTGAAATTGTTGCAGTTAACGAAGACCTAGAAGATTCACCAGAGCTTGTGAACTCTGACCCATACGGCGACGGTTGGTTATTCAAAATTAAAGCCGACGACGCAGCAGAAGTAGAAGGTCTACTAGACGCTGAAGGTTACGAAAACAGCATTGACGAAGAGTAATTCGTTACGCTGATTTAAAGATAAATAGTTTAAAAAGGGGCATGAAGGCAATTCAGCCCCTTTTTAACTTGAAGATTTAACGCGCCCTTGCGGCAACCATTACGAGTGCTTAACAACGTTATGTCGAATACTTCCCCTACACTAGCTCAACTAGAGCAAAAAGATACGTTTATCCGCCGTCACATTGGCCCGGGTAAAGGTGAAATTGAAGAAATGCTGTCTGCCATTGGTGCAAGCTCATTAGATGATTTAATTGAGCAAACTGTACCGGCAGGTATTGCGCTACCAGAAGCACTTAAATGTGGTGAAGGGGCGACAGAAGTTGAAGCATTAAGTGAACTTAAAGCCGTTGCGCAAAAGAACAAAATTAACCGTTCTTTCATTGGTATGGGTTACTACGATACTCACGTACCTAATGTAATTCTTCGCAACGTGCTAGAAAACCCAGGTTGGTACACAGCGTACACGCCTTACCAGCCAGAAATTGCGCAAGGTCGTTTGGAAGCTATTCTTAACTTCCAACAAGTAACCATTGACCTAACAGGCCTAGAGCTAGCATCAGCATCGTTACTTGATGAAGGTACAGCGGCAGCAGAAGCCATGGGCCTTGCTAAGCGCGTATCTAAGAACAAAAAATCAAACGCTTTCTTCATTGCAAATGACGTTCACCCGCAAACCATTGACGTGGTTGAAACCCGCGCTGAAATGTTTGGTTTTGAAATCATCAAAGGTGCAGCAGAAGAAGCGGCAGAGCACGATGTATTTGGTGCGCTACTTCAGTACCCAACGACTACCGGTGAAGTAAAAGACATAAGCGACATTATTGCTGCGGTACAAGCGAAAAAAGGTATTGTGGCAGTAGCGGCAGACCTAATGAGCTTAGTAATGCTTAAGTCGCCAGGCGAACTAGGTGCCGACGTTGCACTAGGTAGTGCACAGCGCTTTGGTGTACCTATGGGTTACGGCGGCCCGCACGCGGCGTTCTTCGCAACACGCGACAGCTACAAGCGTTCACTGCCTGGCCGTATTATTGGGGTAAGTAAAGACACCCGCGGTCGCCCAGCACTTCGTATGGCGCTACAAACCCGTGAACAACACATTCGCCGTGAAAAAGCGAATTCGAACATTTGTACTGCACAGGTGCTGCTAGCCAACATGGCAAGTTTCTACGCGGTATACCATGGCCCGCAAGGCCTTAAAACCATTGCTGAGCGCATTCACCGCTTTGCCGACATTTTGGCTACTGGCCTAACACAAAAAGGCGCAGAGAAGGGGGTAGCCCTTAAGCACAGCACGTACTTCGACACGCTAACCGTAATGGTAGACAACAAAGAAGACGTACTTGCAAGCGCCTACGCAAAAGGCATGAACCTACGTGCAGACCTTGAAGGCGCGGTAGGTGTATCGCTAGACGAAACCACTACACGTGAAGACGTAGCAGCGCTATTTGACGTTATGCTAGGCGACGACCACGGACTAACTGTTGAAGGCTTAGACGCAGAAGTAACCACGCAAGACGTGAAGTCTATTCCTGAAAGCTTGGTGCGCACCAGCGACATTCTTACTCACGAAGTGTTCAACAAGTACCACTCTGAAACCGAGATGCTTCGCTACATCAAGAGCCTTGAAAACAAAGACTTGGCGCTTAACCACTCAATGATTTCATTGGGTTCTTGTACCATGAAGCTAAACGCAACGGCTGAGATGATTCCAGTAACGTGGGCTGAGTTCGGCCAACTTCACCCGTTTGCACCACTGGACCAAGCAACAGGCTATCAAGAAATGATTGCTGAGCTTAGCGAGTGGCTAATTAACGTAACAGGCTACGACGCGCTTTCAATGCAGCCTAACTCAGGTGCGCAAGGTGAATACGCAGGCCTATTGGCTATTCAGCGATACCACGAAAGCCGTGGCGAAGGTCACAGAAACGTGTGCCTAATTCCAAGCTCTGCTCACGGTACTAACCCTGCGTCTGCGCAAATGGTTAGCCTAAAAGTGGTAGTAGTAGCGTGTGACAGTAAAGGTAACGTAGACCTTAACGACCTTCGCAAGAAAGCGGAAGAAGTGGGTGAAAACCTGTCTTGTGCTATGATCACATACCCGTCTACCCACGGTGTATACGAAGAAACCGTACGCGAAATTTGTGACATTGTTCACCAGTATGGCGGCCAGGTTTACATGGACGGCGCAAACATGAACGCGCAGGTGGGCATTACGTCGCCTGGTTTCATTGGTTCAGACGTGTCGCACCTTAACCTACACAAAACCTTCTGCATTCCACACGGTGGTGGCGGCCCAGGTATGGGACCCATTGGTGTTAAGTCGCACCTTGCACCATTCCTACCAAACCACACAGTGGTAGACGTAGCGACAGCAGGTAAAGACTGTGGTGCGGTTTCGGCAGCGCCATGGGGTAGTGCGTCTATTCTGCCTATTAGCTACATGTACATCAAAATGATGGGTAGCGCTGGCCTTCGCCGTGCAACCGAAGTGGCTATTCTAAACGCCAACTACGTAGCCAAGAAGCTAGAAGGGCACTACAAGGTGCTTTACAAAGGCAACAATGGCCGCGTAGCGCACGAATGTATTGTTGACCTTCGCCCGCTTAAAGAAGCAAGCGGTGTAACCGAAGTAGACATTGCAAAACGCTTAAACGACTACGGCTTCCACGCGCCAACCATGAGCTTCCCAGTAGCGGGAACGCTTATGATTGAGCCAACCGAGTCGGAAGCGAAGTACGAGCTAGACCGTTTTGTGAACGCCATGATTAGCATTCGCCAAGAAATTGCGAAAGTAGAAAGCGGCGAGTGGGATGCCACTGACAACCCATTACACAATGCGCCACACACGCTAGCAGACATTTGTGATAGCGACTGGAACCGCAGCTACGACCGCATGCTAGCGGCGTACCCAGCACCAGAAGTGCACAGAAACAAATTCTGGCCAACGGTAAACCGTATTGATGACGTATACGGTGACCGTAACCTAATTTGTTCTTGCCCTAGTATTGAGAGCTATGTTGAGGAGTAGGGTGTTTGTTTAGCGGCGTTGCTGTTAAAGCTTGATTGATTTGGAAGGCGAACCGGGTGGTTCGCCTTTTTTTTGCAGGTTTTAGTGATTAAGCGACTGCAGTGACAATAGCGTGGAGCTTTTTGTGTTACGGATTAGTATGGAAAACGAGCTTTAGCTTTTACATCCGATAATTCTTTGAAAAACTGAAAGTCGACATGTGGTATCGAGATTTCTTTTTCGTTAAAGCAGCACTCCTTAAATTTCCTTCCACTCTTGCATGGGCAACCAGAGTTACGGGCAACTTTCGAAAATCTTTTAATTGGGAAGCTCTTGCGTGTCCAATGTGCTTCCCAATTTTCAAATGCATTATCAAGAAAATCGGATAAGTAGTTTATCAATGAAAAGTCCAAAGTTTCATCATTGTGCACAACTGAATATTTTTGTACTGGCTTAGTAACTATTGAAATCTCAAGAAATTCTATATCATGTGCAACATGTAAACACAGTTCTCCATTGTATATTTTCCCCTTTATGTGAGAACACCTCGATCTCGGTCTTACCTTGTGATCACAAATGCTGCATGTGTAATGCCCAACTGTAAATCCAGGACTTGCAAACAGACAATAAGGAAAAAGAGCCTGCCACTTGGCTGTTTGTTTCGCTATGAAGTGACATCTCGATTTGGTGTAAAAATCTGAATCTGAGTTTCTTTCTATCGAGGCAGCATAAGCTTCGCAGCGTTCAAGGTCATTCCAAGCGCCTCGGTACTTTTTTGACTTGATTTTGTCAAACGCTTTTATGAATAGAACATTTGCTTTGATAGCCTCAGATTCTCTCCAGCAATCGTTAGCTAATTTCTCATTTCCAGACGATGCTGCTTCTTTTTTCTTCCTTTCAAGCTCTTCTAGTATTTGACCAATAACTGGCTTACGAGTGTCTTCGATGTTTGTAAGTTCAATCATCATTGCTGAATTCTTTTACTGCATTGAGGGCTTTTTCTACGTCTTCAACTTTTCCGTCATAACAAACTGTCGAGCTTTTCCCATCTTTTTTCTCTACGACGAATTTTAGGGAAATCTTATCGTCCTTGTTTGCTTTAAGTTTGTCATATACATAGGATGAGACGAGACCGCAAAACACAGGTATAACAATATTCTTTACGAAGAATGTGCCAAGCCAAATATCCGCAGCATGAAGCCCCAATTCTTTATACTCATCGTCATTGGCGTATACTTCAGTCTTAAGCGCATTGTTATTCAAATAGTCTAGCGTATCCAAACTTCCGGAATAAAAACAATCGTCGGTGTCGTGTGAAGGAAGGATCAAAACCGCTACTTCATCTATATTCTCTGACAATTCGCTGGGTGCATTTTTTGCTAATTGCTCAAAGGTAATGACAGATGATGAAACGTCGAATCGTTCTTTAAACTCTAATCCAGCCATTCTTTTTATTTCCTCGATAAGTAATTTTTATAACTAAAGCCCACAGAATTAGGAAGTAATACATGTGAGTGGTGTGTATAGAACCCACATGTTAAAATTCCAAAATGCCTGAGGCTGACTTCATGTGCTTGTTGTATTTAATTATTAATGCGTTGTACTAGCAGAGTTATTTGTTCTTGGAGCAATTTAATACGGTTTTCCAGTCTCGATTTCTCATTTATGTGTTTTTGAGTGTCTTGCCAATAACCCAACAGTGTTTCCAATTCTGATTCCACGTCATCTTGTTGTTTTTTCAGATATTCAAGTTGACCAAGTAAATCTGAACTCACAGAAAGACGTTCTATTGTGTTATTTTTCATTTCTAGAGCGTTTTTATAGTTCTCTAACTGCTCATAAGTAGCCTTTAATTTCGCTTGTGATTCTGCGTGCTTTCTGTACAGCTCATTGAATTTTGATTGACATCCTTTTGCTTGAAGTAAGTCATTCTCTAGCCCCGACACTTTATTTTTCAAAGTTTCTTGCTCAACATTACTTAACGTGCATCGCTGTAGCTGATTTTCCGTGAATCTTAATTTTTCAGCATTACTTATGCTTTCTTTTTGAAGACTCAAGTACTCGTCAGTTGCCTTTATATTGTTTTTCATAGAAGCTATTTCAGTTTCTTTTCGAACTAGATCTCTCTCGAGTGGCTTAATCCAAAAGTTATCTGCCATAAACCAAATGCCCGTTCCAAAAGCAAATGATGCACCTATAATCGTTTTCCAATCTCTTTGACTTACGGTCAAACCAAACTTCCTTTATCAAAAATTAAACATAACAGCTTATTATTAAAACTTTATACTACCTCTCCGCTTTCCCTGAAAAACCATTATCTATTTTTTCAGAGGAAACAGGATTAGACGGCCGTTATATTTTTAAAGCAGAAATAAAAAAACGCCACTCCTATCCCCGGGTAAAAATTTATTAAGTTTATAAATTGGCTAACTTTCTGGGTCAAATCTCAATTAACTACAAAATAGGCTTTGAAAGTATCGGTTTGAAACGATTTTCATTCATACTTGCGACTTGAGTGACCACTTGAGAGATTGATAATATTCATCTGCGCTTGGAATTCTAGAAATAAGTGCTTCAATATCCATTTTGTTTAACTCTTGTTCGATATCTTCAATTGATACTCTGAAAAACTCTTTTCGGCGATTTACCCGGTTCAATCGTTTTGTGTCAAACACTCTATGTAATGTTGATTCAAGATTTGGTGCATCATCCGACTCGATAAGGGCATGTACATCGAATGTGAAGGGTACAGATGCATCGCCAAGTTCCCTCACACGGTCCATTGGCTCTAATCGCCTTGTCATGCCAATTTTAAGTACGTCTTTTCCGAAGCTTCCAATATTTGAAATGATGTATACGTGGCCTTGTTTCGTTTCCTGAGCGCGACTTTTCGCGCGCTCCATTTTTTCGTGGGCTAGTGCTAATTCAGATTTAAGTGCGGCAAGCTGTTCTTGATAGGCCAACCGTTCTTGTTCTGATTTTTCAGCGAGTTCAGCTTCAAGTTTGGCTATTGCCGCTGCCGTAATTGCCTCCTCTTTTTCTGCCTCCTTCTGAGCTTTCATTGCCTCTTCACGTGCTTTTTTCTCTTCGCGCTGTTGTTCTCTTAATTCTCGCTGTTCTTCTTTTGCTATCTGCTTTGCTTTCTTATAATTAATTTCGATCTCTAGCCGCTTCATCAAAAGTGCTTTCATTTCGCCATTAATTTCCGCTCGGCTGTCAATCGCTTTAACTAGAGCTTCAGTCGCTATGATCGTCTCTGCAAGCTTTTCCGCTGCAAGGTGACCACTTGATGCTGTTACCTTGGAACATAGCATTTCTACTACACTAAGAAGTAATGCCCCTGCCATGTCTGCCTTTGCAGAAATAGCCACGAACTTACCTACGTTTACATCTGCATTGTGACCTCTGACGTTCTCGATAGCATCAGTAGCGAGTTTCTTTAGCCTCGCTTTAACTGCCTTTCTGTCGTCCACATAACTCTTACTTGATTGAAGATCTTCTTCTGTTAGTAGTTCGATGTCCGCAGCATGCTGACAGCTTCGGTCAGTAATATCTTCAATTAGTGATCTAGACTCTTTTAATCGTGCGCGAATTTCTCTATCAGCTTCTTTTAGCCTTTCAATTCGTGCTTCTGAGGACGCTTCGCGGGTATTTATCTCCTCGATACGCTTTTCTATGTCAGCGTCTGTCTCGGCTTGTTTAGCTTTTGCCTCTCTCAGTATTTTCATACTGCGAGATTTTGCGTTGCTGATGAGTTTATTGAAAAGTCGCTGCCTTGTAGTAAATCGGTGTGCAACCATCAAGAGGATGATGACGAAGAGAAGAGAGGCTATTAAAGCAAAATTGTATTCCATTGATATTCCTTTATCTTTAATCTCACGTGTAAGAGTTACATAATTACTTATCGGTTACCGATTTCATTATTGCGCATCAATCCTTAACGCTAATTCATTCTAACACCCCGAATATTCCCATCCATCACAAGAGCCTTAACCAACCCACTTTCATCACCCACCTCAAACCGAATACTACTCCCATTCTTAGCAAAAAATCGCCCGCCACCCTCATGAAAATACTCTTCATTCTCAACATAAGGTAATGCGTTAAGCACAAAACCATTGGCTGTTTTTTCTAACACAACATCAACAATTACTGGCTTGGTTACCGCATAGGTGCCAGTGTATTGGTTTAACTCATCTTCGCTAATAGGCTCTACGGTTTTTATTTCAGCCTCCGAATAGCCTACTCCTAACGCTTCTTTTAGGCGGATTTCTAGTTCGCTTATTAACTGCCTGCCGTTGTTGCCGTTTGTCATAATGGCGTAGCCGTTGCCGGTATCTAGCTCAATGTAAAGCTGCGACATAAACCCAGCATCTGCGCCGCCATGGCCAAAGCCCAGAATTTCTCCATCGTCACTCATGTTGATAAAAAAGCCTATTCCTACATTAGGCGGCGCAATACTTTGCGTATTGTTGGTTAACATTTCTTGTGCAGTAGCTTGCGATATCCAGTCTGTTTCTTGCCCTAAATACGCACTGCGTACACTGTTTGCCAATTTCAATATGTCTGATGGCGTGCTCCACATGCCAGCCGCAGCTAGTGTGGCGTAAGTATGCGCACCACCTTTAATTGGCGAACCATCACCATCGTAAGGCGTCGCCATATTGTTTGAAAGGTTTGTTGTAATGGGTTGCTCGAAGCCTGAACGTGTCATGCCTAAAGGTTTAAACAAAAGTCGTTGCGACATGGTTGGCAGGGGTTCATTAGCTATGTCTTGCAAGGTAAGCTGAGCTAGCGTAGTGCCGCCACCTGAATAGCGCATTTGTGTGCCTGGTTGAATATCAACAACAACAGCGCTGGTGTTTGCTGGCGCTGTACCTTCTAACACCTGCTGTAACGTAGGCACGGGTTCGCCCGCTGTGTAACCAGGGAAGCCGTGTACTGTGGTGCCCGCTGTGTGGCTTAATAACCGGCGTAACGACACCGCTTCTTGCCCAGTCCATTCGTGTTCAGGCAATTGCCAGCTGGTAAGTAAGTTATTTACGTCGGTATCTAAATCAATGGGGTTATCTTGGCGGTACTTCATCAATACTGCTGCAAATGCGGGCTTAGAAATACTGCCTGCTTGGAATACCGTGTCTTTATCAGCAGCCAGCTTGCTTATTACGTCTTTAACGCCGCTTTGCATGGTCCACGCTAGTTGCCCATTTCGCATAAAAGCGACCGACACGCCAGGCACTTCATAGTGCGCCTGTCGTTGTTCCAAAGACTGGTAATCAACCTTTTGCCCTTCAATGCGAATGCGCTCACTCAACCCTGTTTTTAACAGGTTAGCTTCTTGTGTTTCTTCGGTAGGCGAGGGGGATGCAGCAAAGGTTTCGGGCTCTGCACAGCCCCATAATGAAACTAGGCAAATAGTAAGTGTAATAGCGCTGAGTGTTTTGGCTGGTTTCATGTTAGGTATTCCATTACGCATTTCCTTTAAAGAGTAATTCCAGAGTACTTGGCTAAAATTACGCCGTCAATCAATCTATTACAGCGGCTAAATGGCTAACCACAGAAGCGATGTAAGCAGAAAAAGCAAAACGTGCTCGTCTCATTAAATCCTATTAAGCCGCTTTATACTTTAGATTGAATTAAATTTAATTGGTGAACTTTTGTACAAGCGTGGCGTATTCCTTTTATCTCTTACATTAGGTAAATGCTATGAATATGTCGGTAAACACAATAATTAACGAAGGCGTTTTTGCATCGCCTGAAACGCTAAGCGATGTTGTTTTTTCAACACGTAACGATTTAACGTTTTGGAATGTGTTACCCAAAGCCGAGTATTTCTTTGGTCTTTCAGCAACCGAGCCTGATAAAAAAGGCAGTATTGCCCATTACCTAACCAGCGTACCGCACCACGTTTTAAACGAGATTAACGTAAGCATAAAATCGGAAACGCCATGGCGAGGGGTTATTCCATTTACTGTGAATGGCAACACGTATTGGAGAGATGTATTCGTAAGGCCTATTTTCAGAAAAAACGATGTAGTAGGTATTCAGTGGTTATTAAATACTGCCGCTGAAGAGTTAGTGAATACGGCACAAGCCATTTATCAGCAAGCGAATGTGCAAAAGCCAAATATAAAGCTTTGGGCCAGTTGTGCTGCACTGATTGCGGTTTTTATAGTTGCTTTTATGTTTGCCCAGCCATTAATGACCTACGCGTTTATGTTGGTTACTGGTGTAATAAGTTTTTTGCTATACCCAAATATTCCAAAGCGCAATATGCAGTTTGAAGAATACGATGCCCGTCACTTTCCAGTACAGCAGCAAGTTTTTGCGAAAACACCAGCAACAGCAGTTATCGATTATGAACTAGCGCTAAAAGAGGGTGCGTTAAACGCTGCGATGACGCGCATAGAGTCGGGCACTGAAGACATTGCTGAAGCAATAGTTGATACCAAGAAAAATGCGCAAGAACTGGTAAGTGCCGCACAGCAAAGTGCTGCGGCGTCGCAGCAAATATCTGCTGCATCTAACCAAATGACTGAAGCAATGAGCGAAATCAACCACAGCGCAGAAGCAACGGCTTTAACGTGTTCTACGGCTAAAGAGAAAGTAAACGACTCTGCCAAAGTGGTAGACAGCGCAGCAAGCCACATCGATAAACTGGCTAAACACATTACAACCGCGGCTAACTCGGCAGAAGAGCTCGTGAAGAAAAGTGAGTCGGCTATCGAGTTTAGTTCAAGAATAGATAAAATAGCCGAGCAAACGAATTTGCTTGCACTTAATGCCGCTATAGAGGCGGCTAGAGCAGGCGAGTCGGGCAGAGGCTTTTCAGTGGTGGCAGACGAGGTGCGAAACTTGTCGCAAAGCACGCAAGAAGCGGTAGATGAGATAGAGGAAACCATTGGGTCGATGGTGAAAACTATAGACTTACTAAAGCAAGATTTGATGGAGCAGGTAAGCGTTGCTGAAGATTGCAGCGAGGAAAGCACAAAAGCCAAACAGGAAATGATTAGCATACGTGCCGAAATTACTAAAATAACCACTGAAATGGAGCAAATAGCGGCGGCCAGCATTCAAAACAAACAGGCTATTAAAGAAGTGGATGCTGCTATTTCAGAAGCAAAGCTTGCAACAAGTCATATAAGCGAAAATGCTACGCAAACCTTTGAAAGCGTGGATGGTGTTCAGCATAGAGTAAGAGAGTTCAGATCTATCACGTCTGCGTTTGATGACAATGACTAGGTAAAAAAGCGAGGAAAGCAGTATTCATGTTTTTGCCAATAGCACACGAATACTGCTTTATCTTATTGAGAAGTTTAAATACTAAATTCCAGCAAAACCTACCCAATACTCAGGCAGTAGATTTCTGCATAAAATGCCCGATATAGTCTGTCATTAGTCGAGCTTGTTCCAGCATGGTGTTTGCCTCCTCGTGGCCTTTTTTTACATCACCTAGAAATTGCACCGAGCTATCATTAATAGAATTTGTGTTTCTATTTATCTCTTCGGTTACCAATGACTGTTGCTCTACCGCCGTTGCAATTTGGGTTGCCATATCTGAGATGGCGTCAACAGAGGCCGCAATTTCTTTAAAACTATCCGTGGCTTTTTTAGCATCTGATACACTAATATTGGCTAATTCATGACAGCCGTCCATGGTTTCTACGGCAGACTGTGTACTCGACTGCAAAGCCGTGATCATTGCGGTGATTTCTTCAGTTGAACTGTGAGTGCGTTTTGATAGCACGCGCACTTCATCAGCCACTACAGCAAAACCTCGACCTTGTTCACCAGCTCTGGCCGCTTCTATTGCTGCATTCAATGCCAGTAAATTGGTTTGTTCTGCAATACCACTAATGGTTTGCACAATGCTGCTAATTTCATGACTGTTTTTGTCTAATTCAGATATTATTTTGGTCGCCTGCTCAACCTGTTGGGCAAGCTTTATAATAGATTGTTGGCATGTCTCGGCAATCTCACCACCCGTGTTACTTGTGGTAACAGTTGTGTTAGAGGCATGCGCTGTTTTCTCTGCACTTTCTGCTATTTGCAAGGTTGCTGCCGACATTTCGTTAACCGCACTAGCCACTTGGCTTACTTCACTTTGTTGGTCGCTGGCCCTTTGTGTTCTTTGTAAGCTTGCATCAATGGTCTGCGTTGCATTACTCGTAAGCGTTTTCGCCACTTTACCAATTTGCGCGAAGGTTTTATGAAGCCGTTCAAGGAATTCATTAACATGCTCGATAAGCTCAGAATTCGCTTCTTCATTACTAATTCGAGTGGTTAAGTCGCCGTTCGCGGCTTTCTCAACAGCAATTATCACCAAATTTGATTCTACAAATTTTACGTTGCCTTCATAAATATAATAAGTAGATATAAGCAGCGCCAGCACCGCAAAAACAACGTGGTATATAAATGGTGCAAGTAGCCCTAAATCGGTTTGTCCTCCCCAAGAAAAAATCAACAAAGGCCTTCCCCACAGCTCCACTCCTATGCTCTGGCAATAAGTAAATGTGACATGGTGCACTACTGTTAGGCCAACAAATACCAAAAGGGGAGCAATATCGCGATAACGGATCAGTATTGTAAACCCTAAAAAGAATAGGAAATGCCCTTCGCCCAGGCCGTTAGACTGCTGAACCGTAATAACTAAAAGAACGGTAAGTGCGCTGGCCATAATAATGCGGCAAATTGGTGTGCCCGCTAGTGTTTTATAAGCAAACACGCACACAGCAGCAACAATTCCGCCGCCCACCAAACCCAAAGTGAAGTAACCATGTTGCCAAGGCGTAACTAGCGCCACAATGACGCAACCGGCAAGTATAGAGAAGAGTAAAATCTTGTCTGCGGTTTTAAAATCTTCCATGAATTGTTGGCGGAGTCCTTCCGACAGATGTGATTGATAACAAATAAATAGGACTTTTAGCATGGTAGCTCTCTTAAAATCGCGTATTTTCGGGCTTAAATATCGTTATTGTGTGTTGTTAAATATCGGTGTAACGAGTCATGTGAAAAGTTAGACGGCTGGTATGCACGAACAATTTTCCACTGTTCTTCAAAGCGGCGTAAAAGGTAGGTTTTACCTATATGCGAAATTTGGGTATCCGATTGCTTTATCTGAAGACCAAAATCGAAGCTGTATAGAGCGAGTTGTTCAGAGTTCACGTGAACTCCCTTAATGGCACTGTGAAATTGCTTTGCGTAGTAACTTGCCTCTTCGTCACTACTGTTTGCATCTATATCCACGAATAGGACATGTGGTTGACTGTCTTTAGAAGGCCAGCCTTCTAACATGGTTGCAAACTCTGAAAGGGTTACCGGGCATACGTTACTGCAGCCTTTGAATCCGAAGAAAACCAAAGCTGTATCACTGCCTTTTTGCTCTAAATGCTTAAACTCAATGTCTTTGCTTACAAATTGGGACATAACGGGAACACAAAAAATAAGCGCAACTAAAATTGTCAAAAGCAGACAACCAAATAATACCCTTGCCATTGATACTACTAGCCATTGTGGAACCGAGTTGAAACTAATGTTAGTAGAACTTCTTGATTTTTCCATATTGTTGAAAAAGTCACATTTCAAATGGGGTTGTAAAATTTGCTGCTTTTTCTGTTATTCATTACTGCAAAATGTGGTTTTTGAAGGTTTTCGTTTTGAATGCACTATGTGGTGATTATTGCTGTCATAATTTTATTGTCGCTTTGTCGTTTTTGCTTCACTATGAAAGCAATACAATTCAGACCAACATTGGCGTTTCACCATAGAAGGGCAATGTAGTAGGGCAGCAAGGACAATTATGAAAGGGATAGCAACGTTAAGTTTAAGTGCACAGTGGCTTTTTAATATTATAAAAATTACCGCCATACTTTTTACATTGCCGGTATCGGCGCAAAGTTTAAACCCCGGTCAAGCAGAGCTAGACAATTACCTCACCAGTCTTAGCACCAATAATAAAATGATGACTGCGGTATACGTGTCAAAAAATGGTACTCCGCTTTATGAACATTACGCAGGTTTCGCGTCGGTTGAAAAAGTTGTTCCCATTACTGCTCAAACTCGTTTTAGAATTGGCTCTATAAGTAAAACTTTCACCGCCGTATTAGTAATGCGTTTGATAGAGAAAAATAAGCTTAGCTTGAACACAAAGCTCGATCAGTTCTTTCCTGATATTCCAAACGCATCAGATATCAGCATTAAACACTTACTCAGTCACCGCTCGGGCATTTTTAGCTACACAAACGACCCTGAGTACATGAGATATAGAACAACGCCACAAACAAAAGCGCAAATGCTATCGCGCATTCAAGCGTTTCAACCTGAGTTTAAACCTGGCACTAAGTATAATTATTCTAATTCTAACTATGCGATTTTAAGCTATATCGTTGAATCTCTTCATAACAAATCACTGGCAGAAGTGATTACTGACGAAATTACCAACCCCTTAAACCTTAACAACACTTACGTTGGTAATAACACTGAAACTGAAGAGCATGAGGCGTTTTCGTACCGCTTTAATAATCTTTGGATCAAGCAACCCGAAACACACATGAGCGTGCCGCACGGAGCAGGTTCTATAGTTTCTACGGCAAAAGACACAAATCAATTTTTCTCTGCTTTATTCACAGGCAAATTAGTTTCAACCAGTTCGCTTACGGCCATGATGGCGCTTGAAAACGGTTATGGTTTAGGTTTAGCTGGAGAACCTTTCGGTGAAAAGAGGTTTTACGGGCATTTTGGTGGTATTGATGGGTTTGTTTCGGCTGCGGGTTACAATACAGAAGATGGCCTGAACATAACCGTGCTTAGTAATGCCGTAAATTATAATTTTAACGATGTGCTGATAACCGTTTTGCAGTCTATGTATGGATTGCCAATCGATAAAAAATTATGAACGCTAAACAACTGAACGCGCTCAATAAGTAAAAACAAAAAACCTTATGCTATTTAATTTGCAAGTTGCGTTGCTGCTAATTCTTCTAACGTGGCTTTTCATCTATTTAAGTGAAAAACGCAATGTTTTTAAGCAGTGGGGAATGCCGTTTAAGCAGCGTTGTAAACAATTTATCGCTGGTTTTATTGCTATTGGGGGGCTTAGTTTACTGTCTCAAGCTTTTTTCACATTTATGTTTGAGATTCATTGGACAATCTCTGAATATGCAACATTCGGTAAATTGCTCCATTCCAGCGCTTTAGATTTTATTTCGGTGTTAATTGAAGAACTAGTGTTTCGAGGGGTTCTTCTGTACTTCTTAATGAAATACGTAGGAAGCATTAAGGCATTGGCTATATCTGCTGTCGCATTTGGAATTTATCATTGGTTTACTTTTAACGTGTTAGGTAATGCGGTGGGAATGGCTTTAGTATTTATTTCTACTGGGTTTATCGGCTACGCTTTTGCCGTGGCATTTGTTAAGACTAAATCCGTTATACTTCCAATTGCGCTGCACTTTGGTTGCAATTGGGTCAATAATAGTTTGTTTTCAAATGGGCCAAACGGCACTGGCCTTTTCATCCCTCATCGATTTGCACCTGAAGACACTAGCTTCTATATAGTTTCGTTTATATGGTATTTATTAGTGCCATTACTAATTTTGTTGTTTCTAAAAAGCGGCGCGCTTCGCAATTTCGCGCTACAAAGCAAATGCTCTTAAATGGTTCGTCGGTTATGCAAATTTGTGATGCCGTTGCAGTTAACCGTTAGCCTCAAAAGTATCAATAGATTGATAAAGCTGGCTAATAGCCTCGCGCTCGTCTGCGTCTAAATCTGGGTGCCAAATGTCGAAAATAAGAATATCGCGTTTTTCTTGGCTATGGTTCCATGCTTCATGCTCAATACTGTCATCGAACACCACTAGCTGACCCTTTTGCCATTCGTGGGTTTCGTTACCCACGCGTAATTTACAGTTTTTAGGTACTACCAATGGCAAATGGCAAATTAATCGCGTGTTAAAAAAGCCGTTATGAGGGGCAATGTGTCCGCCAGCATTTAGCCGTGAAAACAGGGCCATGGGGCCGCGGCCGGAAATTGCAGCCAACGGCACTTTTGAAATAATGTCTAGCGTACCGCTACAAGCATCAGCGTAGGGCGCTATGCGCTCTCCATCTTTAAGAAGAAACAATGCCTGCCACTGGTCGCTGTCTAGCAGCGAGTGCACTCGGCCTTTTGGGCCTTGCTGGTGGCGCTGCATGTAAGGCTCGAAACCTTCGCTGTTGGTTATCGACTGCAGTTCACCCAATATGGTTGATGTACCTTGCATTACATCGTCTGCCCAGTCGAAAAGACTATTAGGGTAGAATTGACGATGCGGTAAACCCGGGAAGTAAAACGCTCTGGGTCGCGAGTAGTACATGTCTGCTTCGCCGCGCATAAGCTTCATTGCTTCTTGAAAGCGTGGTAGGTTTTTTGTTTCAGGCGATGAGGTAAGTGCACCGTTGATGTGTTGATTCATGGCCGTTGCTACTTCGTGGTAGCGGCTGTCTATGCGGGGTAATGCACTTTGAATCTCTGCTGGAAGTTGCGTTGCTGACGCCACTATCTTTAGTACGTTGGCATAACACTGCATGGCCAAGCGTTTGCGCTTCGTGTCGTAGTAAATGTCGCCTTTTAAAATTAGGGCCGACAAGTCATGAGGGGAATAGGTAAGCGCTGCATCTAACGCCTCTAAAGCCGCGTCGGCGTCACCGCATCCTCTGCATGCAACCGCTAATGCTAAACCTACCGATAAATCAGGAACGGTTCCTTGGAATCGCTCGTGAATGACCTGACGGGCATTGTTAAAGTGCCCCGCTTGAAGCAGGCGGATAATATCGGCAGGTATAGAGCTTGGCATAGCTGTTAACGCATAAAAGAATTGTTAAAGTATCTTATAAAATAAAAAGAGCAGAGTACATAATTAAAACAGAGGGTTACATTTCACTTTTTGAGTGCACAAAGCACCGTGCTTAGCCTTGAATTTCCATTTTGAGCTTATCGGGGTAAAGCAACGTAGTTACCTTTAATATTAATGCTTTGCGTGGCACATCTTTGTGTTAAGCAGTACGCGAACCTTGAATAAGGTTAACCACCCTCATGCAATTCACTAGAACAACAATACCTACAGCATTTAAAACCGTAACGCGTAAAAAACTGGCTATTGCCGCGGCGGTATTAGCCACTTCATTTACTGCATGGGCGCAGTCGGGCTCAACCATGCAAGTTGAGATGAAAGGTAGCAAAGGCACAATGTTAACGGGCGATGTGCGTTCAACCTTCGATAGCCCTTGGGCGATGACCTTTTTGCCTGACGGGCATAGCTTGGTTACCGAAAAGTCAGGCACGCTTTGGCTTTTAGATAAAAACCAACAAAAGCGTTTTGAAGTGAGCAATGTGCCACGCGTAACAGCCATGGGGCAGGGCGGCTTAGGTGATGTGATTATTCACCCTGAGTTTGCTACCAACGATACAATTTATATTTCATATATTGAGCGCGACAAGCAAAATAATGAGTTTAGCGGCGCGGTAATTGAACGAGCAACGCTTGCGATTACTGATACTGGTGCAAGTTTGTCTGATAGAAAGCTTATTTGGCGCCAGTCACCCAAAATGATAGGCAACGGGCATTATTCTCACCGTATGGCGTTTTCGCCAGATGGCCATTTGTTTATTACATCGGGAGAACGGCAAAAATTTACGCCAGCGCAAAATATGGCAATGAATTTGGGCAAAATTGTGCGTTTAAATGCCGACGGAAGCGTACCTGAAGACAACCCCTTTTATGGCCAAGGCAAGGTTACTGAACAAATATGGACCTTGGGGCACAGAAATCCACTGGGTATTGATTTTGATGAGCAGGGTAATTTATGGGCGCACGAGATGGGCCCCGCCCATGGCGATGAATTAAACAATATTGAACGAGGTCGTAACTATGGCTATCCGGCAGTGTCGCAGGGCGATCATTATTCAGGTGTTAAAATACCGAACCATGAAGACTACCCTGTTTTCAAAGCGCCAGAGCTTGCTTGGGTACCTGCGATAAGCCCTGCTGGTTTCATCATCTATAAAGGCAATAAGTTTGGCGATTGGAAAGGAAATGGGTTTATTGGCGGATTGTCGTCAAAAGCGTTGGTACGTGTAGCCTTTAATAAAGATGAAAAAGGCAAATGGAGTTTAGAAGAAGCTGAACGCTATGAATGGGGCAAGCGTGTTCGCGAGGTCGAGCAAGATGGCGTGGGTAATATTTATGTACTTGAAGACAAAGAAGGTGGGCGCCTGATAAAGCTTAATGAATGAACAGTGGTGCATTAAGAGTGATATAAAACCATTGAGCGGTATGGTACGTTGTGCTAAATATTTAAGTGAGGTTTATTTATACAAACCCTAGGAAACCTATGACTCGGCTTGTCCCAAACTTTAACTTCGAACGTTGCGAAGACGAACTCATACATGTGCCCGAAAGCATTCAAAGTTATGGTTTCCTTATTGCGTTCAACTATGAGGATTTGAAAATCGCAGTTGTAAGTGAAAATTGCGATTCGGTATTTGCCGAGAAGATTATTGGTAAGAACTTTCTAGATATTCTGTCTTCCGATTCAAGTGAGCGCACGTTTCTTGAAGAAACGTTTGATAGAGTGGCTCAAAACAAGATTAGACTGCCCATTAAGCTACACTTGAAAGCACCAATGTTAAAGGACGGGGCGGCAATAGATTACTTAGCGGTTGTCTACGATTCTGGCAATCATTATGTGGTTGAGCTTGAGCCTGCCACTGAATTCAGAGACGCCTACAGCGCAGAGCAGTTTATTAAACTTTATGCCATGTCTATCGCTCCGCGCTTCAAGGAAATGTCGTCGTTAAGAGAAATGGCGCAAGAGATGGTATCCACCATCAGGTATCTGACAAACATGGATAGGGTAGTACTTTATAAGTTCAATGAAGACTACTCGGGGAAGGTGATAGCAGAAGCTAAATCTGACGATATGGACTCTTATCAAGATTTGTATTTCCCTGCATCAGACATACCTAAGCAAGCCAGAGCACTGTATAAAACCAATTGGGTAAGGCTTACGCCAGATACAGAACTACCCGCTGCCAGATTAATTCCTTCTGCCGAGGAATCGGGAAGAGAGCCACTAGATCTCACTCGCTCACTGCTACGAACGTTTTCGCCCATTCACCTTCAGTATATTAGAAATCAGGGGTTACGCGCTTCGTTTTCTATATCGTTGGTGACAGACGGCGAGCTCTATGGGCTTATTTCTTGTCATCACCGAGAGCCATGTTACATTCCGCAAGATGTGAGGCTGCAATGTGAAAACTTAAGCCAGCTGTTTAGTTGGCATTTATTGGCCAAAGAAGAAGAAATTGCCAAGCGAAAGAAAAATGTGACTGACAAAGCCGTTGATGCGATGCTAGACAAAATAGGCCCGGCAAACCCCATTAGTCGCGTGGTTAAAAGCGGTGAGCGGGCATTTTTAGAAGCGCTTAAAAGCTCAGGCTTCGTATATTTTTCGCAGTATGAAACCATCACCCTTGGTGACACCTTACCAATAGACCTTATTAAAACTATCTTTTCCAAAGTGAGCGAAGGGAGTGGCTTCCCGTATACCAACGATTCCCTTTACGACGATTACCCTGAAGCGCGAGAATATGGTATTGCGGGTATCATGGTCATCCCACTGTTTGAAAAAAAGCAGTACTTTACGGCGTGGTTTAGGAAAGAAACCCATCGAATTCAAAAGTGGATTGGTGCAGAAGACGAGAAGTCGGAAGATGCACCGAAGGCTGAACGCCTTAAACCTCGCTCATCATTTACCATTCACACCCGAACTATAAAAGGGCACTCGACCACCTTTGATAAGACAGACGTAGATACCGCCAATCGATTAAATAGAATGTTTCTTGTTTACGCCCTTGATGTACAAGAGCGTATGCATACCAGTATTCAAGAACTTGAAAAGCAAGATAATTATAGGAATGAATTCTTAGCTACACTGGCTCATGAATTGCGCAATCCTTTAGGGCCAATTATGTCAGGGGCAAGTATTCTAGAAACGGTTGATGATGATAAAACACGAAAAAAAGTCACCGCAATCATTAACCGCCAAGCTGAATATATGTCTAAACTGATTAACGATTTAATGGATGTATCTCGTATCACGCGAGGCAAGGTTAAGCTTGAATTTGAAAGATTGAGCATTCAAGACGTGCTGTCTGATTCTCTTGAAATTGTTGAGCAGCAGGTAAAAGCGAAAAAGCACGACATAAGCGTAAATTATCTTGGGGAAGACGTGACGGTTTACGGAGACAAAGCCCGCCTAAGTCAGATTTTCTCCAATATTATTCACAACGCCACCAAGTATACCAACGAGTCGGGTAAGATTGTTGTCGATATCAAGAAAGACGGCGTAATGATCGTTGTTTCTGTTTCAGATGATGGCATGGGCATACCTGAAGATAGGCTTAAAGATGTGTTCAATATGTTCACTCAAATTGAAGCGCACTCTACGCACACAAAAGGGGGCCTTGGTATAGGCTTGACGTTAGTGAGTAAACTGGTGCTTTTGCATCATGGTGAAGTGTCTGTGAAAAGCGAGGGGCTAGGTAAAGGAAGCACGTTTGAAGTGAGGTTGCCTATCTCAAAAACCGCGTATGAGCAGTCTGAAAATAAAGAGATGGAGTCGGTGATTCAAAACAAAACGAAAGTGATGTTTGTTGACGACAACGCAGATCTTATTGATGCTTACTGTTTGTTGACAGAGGCAATGGGCGCGACTTGCTTGGGGGTTACCTCCCCGAAAGAAGCGGTTGCCGAATTCAAAGCTTTTAAACCCGATTTTGTGTTTCTTGATATAGGCATGCCTGAAATAGACGGCTACCAATTAGTTAAAATGCTTAAGCTTTTACCCGAAGCAGACAATGTTAAGTTCTACTCTCAAAGCGGGTGGGGCTCTGAAAAATACGTGGAAGACTCGAAAGCTGCAGGGTTCGACAAGCATTTTGTAAAACCGCTTTCAAAAGAAACGATTCAGTCAGTGATTAGCTAAGAAAATCTTATATGCCTTAAAGGCTAATAGACACCAGAGCCCAAACGCTAAAAAGCTGATGTGTCGATTTAGCCCTTATTTTCGAGGCGAATTTAACCACGTTAAGATACCCAGCGTTCTTGACCGCCAGCTTGGTTCATCGTGGGTGCCGCCTTTTATTACTTGGTAGCGCACGTTTTCAGGCGCAAAACCTGCGGCAAGTAGCGCGTCGTGTACCTCTTGGGTTTCATCTAAAATGTCGTCGCCAAACAAACCAAATTCATTGTCGCCCATGTCCATATGAAAGCGCACCGGGTGGCGTTTAGGCGTGGTGTTTATATAGTCTATCCATTCGTCACCCACTAACTGTTTCACAAAGGCCGATGAGTAACAGGCGGCTTTTGAAAAGGTTTGTTGGTGGCGCAGCGCCGTGTAACAGGCAATCAGCCCGCCCATAGAGCTTCCCATAATAGTGGTGTGCTCGCGTTCAGGCAGTGTGCGGTAGGTTGTATCGATGTGCTGTTTCAAATCATTAGCTAACCAGTCGGCGAATTGCTTGCCTTTGCCTAGCTTTCCTTTATTCCAGTCGAATAATGACCAGCTTGCGCCACCATAGCGAAACGGCAGATATTCCATGGTGCGGTTGTCGCCTGCGTGATCGATAGCTACCACTATCGACAGCAACGCCGAGTTTTGTGCCGCCAGCGACTCCATAAGCTCGTCCATCTGCCATTCACCGGCATTGGCTGTTTTATTGTCAAATACGTTTTGCGCATCGCTCATGTAAATCACAGGGTAGTGCTTACTGCCTGTTGCATAATCGGGCGGAAGGTAAATGCGTAATTGCCTCACGCCAGGGAAGGTAGGTAACTCAATGTCTTGCATAACCACATTGCCGACAATGGTGCTAGGGGCCTCTTTTGTCGACATGTCGGCCCACTCGGCCACGGTAAGTTCATGTTGTTGCACTTCGCGAGTAACGGCAATATTACGGTTATCGCGATTGGCGCCCGAGTCTGCAATTTCTACGGTCTCCCAGCTGCCACGAGTTACTTTAAAATTCAGTACTTTACCCTGCGCAATATTGCTAAACACATAGCGAAAGCGGCCGTCACCCAGCTTAACCATTTGATAGTCGCTAGCTTGTGGGTTCCACCCATTAAAGTCGCCCCCAAGCGTAAGGGTTGCGTCGCATGGCGTATGTTCAGGCACTGTGACTATCAGTTCAACAGTGGCGGCAACAGCATTTGCGCATAGCATACTCCCGCTAATCAACATGGCCATGGCTGCGATTACGGTTTTCATTAGGGCTTTCCTTTATGCAATGTTAAGCATGTCATTATTATTTTCTTACCCTATCAGAGTTGGAAAAATAATCACTCTATTGCATACGTATGATACCGATTTGCAATTTATTCTTTTAAAAAGGGGAAAGCGTCGTACACGCTATTTAGCTTTAATGTGCCGTTTAGCAAATGAACTGCAGCGGTTGCGCGAGCAATGTAGAGAAAAGGCAGCCCACGGCGCTGTGGTAAAAACGGGCGGGTTATCTAGGTGATTATCTAGCAGATTGCGTCAAAGAATCGAGTACACATTTAAATATTAGCCGTGAAACACGTTATAATAATGGGCAAATGAAATTAGGAATTAATATGAAAGTTTGTGGTGTAGATTTAAAAGGTAACGAAGCCATTGTTAGTTTGTTGTCTCTGGCTGATGGTTTGTTTCACATTCCCGAGTGCCGTACTCGCAGGTTAACACTTGCCGATACTAGTGCCAAAGGGCTGAAGAGCTTTCAAAGTACGTTTGCTAAACTTGTCGCCGACTATAAGATTGATGCTGTAATAATTCGTCAGCGCCAAAGCAAAGGAAAGTTTGCTGGCAGTGCTATTGGTTTCAAGCTTGAAGCGGCTATCGAGTTAATCGATGATTTAGACGTTATTGTGTTTAGCCCAACCGATATCAAAGAGTCGTTGCGCCGAAACCCTCTTGCTGTGCCTTTTTCTGAAACGGGGCTGAAGCAATTCCAAGAAACCGCATTTACCACTGCGTATGCATGGTTAATGAAGCAAGAGCACACTTCGCAAGACCATACTTCTCAAGAGTAAAAGACTTCACTCAAATAAAAAGCCTGTGTTTTCAGCAAGTGCAGGCTTTAGCTGCAACTTTTCAAAAGACCTTCAACCTTCGCGTTTATCTCGGTAAGCGCTTCGAACATTGCTGCTAACTTCTTGTTAAAATCATCCATCGCATCATGCTGGTTATGTTTAATCGTTAGCTCTATTGAACTGGTTAACTCGGCCAGGGCGTTAGCGCCAATGTATTTAAGGGATGTGGTGTAAATGTGAGTAATTCTAACAATAGTCGGGTAGTCTTTTTCGTCTATCGCTTTGCGAAGGGTGCTTAGCTCGTCCTCAAGAGCCACGAAATCGCTCAGTAGCTCGTTGTACAACGCTTCATCGTTGAGCAGCGTTTGCATGGCTTTCGGTTTGTCTATAAAAGTGAGTGGCATGGTGGCGGAAAGCTGCGGATTTACCACTGCTGAAGTTGCCGTTTTACCCTTATTGAGTACCTCAACAAGCACATCAAAAAAGCGATTGGGATCTACCGGCTTGTTAATGTGACCATCCATACCCGCTTTTATACTTTTATCAATATCCTGCTGCATAGCATGGGCGGTCATCGCAATGATTGGCAGTGTTAGCCGTAACTCTTCTCTAATACTTTTCGCCGCAGTAAGCCCGTCCATCACCGGCATTTGAATATCCATTAATACCACGTCATATGAATTATCTTTGCGAAGGGTATTCAGGGCTTCTAAGCCATTGTTAACCACTTTAATGGTAGCATGCGTGTCGTTTAACAAACCAAGCGTTACCTTTTGGTTTAAAGTGTTGTCTTCCGCAAAGAGTATTTTAGTGCCGCGAAGGTTGGGAACTGGCGCCGCTTCTGCCGTCGAGCTTTTAGTATTTACGTTTAAGCAAAGTTCTTGAAGCTTATCAACTAGCTCACTTGTGCTAAATGGTTTTTTAATAAAAGTTTGAATGCCAAGTTGTTTGGCCTGTTCTCGCATATGGGGCGATTCAAACGCATACAGCATGATCACCTTGGGCTGTTTAATTAACAATTCCTGATTCATAATGGCTACTACTTCCAAGCCATCGATATCGGGCATGTTCCAGTCTAGAATAAGCACATCATAAGGGCTGCTATTGCCTGCAGCGCTGCGCATTTTAGCAACGGCTTGTTTCCCACCTGTTGCTATATCTGCTTGAATATTGGCAACAGATAGCGATTCACAGATAGCGTCTCGCGAAACGCTAATGTCATCAGCAATAAGCACTTTAAGCGAAGAAAGCTGTTTCGATGGCGACACAATTTGCTGTGAAGGGTCTTCATTTACAACCACAGTGAAATGAAAGCTGGCGCCTTTGCCTAGCTGGCTTTCAACCCAAATTTCACCGCCCATGAGGGTTACTAGCTGCTTACAAATGGCAAGGCCTAACCCGGTTCCGCCATAACGACGAGATATCGATTCATCGCCCTGATTAAAGGGTTGAAACAGCAATGCTTTTTGTGTGCTACTTAAGCCAATGCCGCTATCTTTTACCTCGAACTCAAGCTGTATGTTGTCGGCATTTCTATTACACCGTACGCTCACGGAGATAAGCCCATCTTCAGTAAATTTTAAGGCGTTGCTTACTAAATTACTGAGTACTTGTTGAATGCGAAGTGGGTCGCCAATGAGGTTTAACGGCACTTCTCGAGATATGTGCTGAATCAGCTCTATGTGCTTTTCTTCAGCGCGCCCTAGGTGAAGGCGAATGGTTTGGTTAACAAGGTGGTCTAGGTTAAATTGGGTAGACTCAATATCTAATTTACCCGCTTCAATCTTCGAAAAGTCGAGAATGTCGTTAATTATACTAAGCAGAGTTTGCGACGCGCCTTCAATCTGAATAAGGTTTGTTTGTTGGTCTTTGTCTTCAGCGGCGCGTTGCGACAGCTTGGTTAAGCCAATAATAGCGTTAAGCGGTGTTCGAATCTCGTGGCTCATCCGGGCAAGAAAGTCAGACTTTGCTTTAGTGGCTCTTTGTAAATCTTGGGTAAGATCATCTAACGTCTTTCGTTGTTTTCGCGTTCTAAGCCATAGCCCTATCACTAAACCTAAGCTTAGAATAACAAACACTATGAAATAAAGCTGAAAGGTATTTTGCTTCTTCTGTATGAGGTTTTGTTGCTCTTTTAACTGGTTGTCTTTTTCGAGCAACTTAATGGTTTCTTCTTTCTCGGATATGGCCAGTCGAACGCGATTTAGTGCTAGCAATCTCGATTGCTGTTCATTGAAACTCTCTTCGTAAGTGGTTTTGTAGAGCTTTGAATAATCAAGAGCAGCTTGCCATTTGTTGGCGGTTTCAAGAAGCGAAATTAACTTTTCTAGAAGGTTCAGAACTACCGCTTTATCATTTTTAACCGTATCTTTTTCTAGGCCTGCTTCAAGCTCGCTGATAGCAAGGTCAACCTCTCCCCGCATCACATAAATATCAGCCAAAAGAAGAAGCTTCGACCCCTCGTTATATTTAAACCCTACTTTTCGATCAGATTCTGCCGCGCGATTTAGCATGGTTAGCGCTTCTGTTAAATTTTCTTGAGCAATGTGAAGCTCTGCCATCTTGGTATAAACAATACCTATGAATGGGTAGTTAACCTCTTTAAATATCTCTTCGGCAAGTAAAAGACTTACCTTTGCGTCTTGATTATTACCAAGCTCTGATTGCGCATAACCTTGGTAAAAATAAGCAACGCCTTTGCTCTCCTGATTACCCAGACGCTGCGCCGTGGCAAGATAGCTTTGGCCCATTGCCAATAACATTTCAAAATTTTGAAGCGACATGTACACATTACCCATCGCACTGTACACATGAAGCGCTCGGTCACTATTTACTTCATTGAAAGCTTCAAGCGCCGTGTTCATGGCGGCCAACGCGCGTGCGTGTTCGCCTGAAAAATCTAAAATAAGCCCTTCTAAGCGAAAAGACTCGGCTAGCGCAATTGTGTTGCTGCTGGCCTTCGCGAACTTCCTCGCCTCTAGTAGAGTTTCATAACCGGCAATAAGATCTTGCTCTAGAATGTGTTTGTAAGATTTAAGATTAAGGAAGCGGGCTTGTTCGAAAGCGTTGGGGTTAACATCAAAAAAATAACCCAACTCTGCGATAGTGGCGTCTACCGTATCATCATTGTTCTTTATGCGTTTTTTTAATTCGTCTAGTGACGTAAGTGAGGATGAGGCATTAAGTGGGTCGTTGTGTAGAGCAAAAGTAGGAAGCGCCATCGTAAGACAGACGATAGCGATAAGATATCTTAGACAGCGCTTCATATCTTTGCTTCAATCAGCGTTGATAATTACAAATTTGCGAATTAACACTAATAGTCGATTACGCGAATGGCTTTACTTGTATCATCGAATTGCTTTGCAACGTCATCCCATTTTTTATCTTTAATTAACTGAAGATCTTCTCCAGATAATCCGTATTGTTCAGCTGTGCCAACTGGGTCTTTTTTGTATGCTTCCATTAGTTTGCTGTTGCTGTCTAGCTCTACTAAGAAATCTACAATTGTTTTCTTCGCCATATCGTTTTTTTCCTTTTTAGTTTACGGTTGGAGACCTAAATTTAATGACTTGTTCTTCTGTTAAACCAAGCTTAGCCAGTCTATCTTCACGATAGGCGGGCATGCCAAGTGAGGGTACAACGAGGGTTGAAATTAATGTTGGCTTGGCGTGTTCAAGTTCACATAGCAATATTTTTTGAATTCTGGGTTCGCAAAGGGGCAGGGTAGCTGCTTCGTAAATAATGAGCTCGTGGTCATCAGGGTAGTGCTCGCCTAATACATCGGCCAACATGGCTAGCCCCGACTGGCTGTGACTGGCATCAAGAACGCTTAGCGTTGCTTCTCCTGCCAAGCCAATTTGCCAGATAATCTGCGTCATATGAGGGTCAATACGATAATCGCGAAACAAAAACTGAGTCGCTTCATACGACTGACAACCAAAGCGAGAGGGGTCTATACCTAAATCTGCAATTAAGCAGTCTTCAGCCGACACGCCAGGAAGCATTTGTGCATCTAAGCCTAGTTCTCGAACTCTTCGAATAGCTTCATGAGAAGGCGTAACAAAAACGCCGGGATGACCATAGAAAGCAACGCAAACTCTGTTGCCTTCCTCAACGGCTTGCACAATACGGTCGGCCATTTGAGTATAGGTAAGAGCGCGAGATTTACCTTCTTTATAAAGGTCGTCTAAAGAAATGCTGTTTGGATTAAGGTTGGAAACCACATGTTCGCCAATCTTATTCATAATGCCCATGAAAACGATATCGGCGTTTTCAATGTAGCTTCTTGCTGCAATGGTCATTTGACCCGCAACGCTGATACCCGTGCCAACCACAACTAGCGATCCCTTTTTCGTGGTGTCCATACTTCCTTTACCATTCTCGACACTAAACAGTTGCTAACTATAAAGGAGAATTGAGGTATTTGCTATAATCAAGAATGGTCTCATTGAACGCTAACCTTTTATTTAGTCAAAATTTTGTTAATTTTAAGGTAGCATCTAGTTATCAGAAACAAGCCCGAGCGTTGAGTAGGAACTAAGATGTTTTCAATTCATGTTGAGCGAACTATTAATAAACCGATACAGGACGTTTTCGCGATAATTAGCGACCACGCGAACTATTCACAATTTAAAGCTATCGAACAGTCAAATTTGATTAAAGAAGGCACGCATGAAAAAAACGGGCTTGGTGCAGTTCGCGAGATAATATCAGGCGGTGCTAATCTGCATGAAGAAATTGTTGCTTACGAACCACCTTACAAACTTGGCTACAAAGTTATTAAGTCTAAGCCGGTGCCCTACGACCACCAGTTGGGCGAAATAACGCTTAAGGAAAAAGACGGGAAAACCCACGTAACATGGCGATCTGAAGGCCATATTACCATTTTTCTTTTGGGCAGCCTGTACTTCGATAAGCAAATTCAAAGTGTTGGTAGCCGTGCCTTTGGCAGCATTTTAAAGCAAATTGAAAGCATGGCTTAGTTAGGTACTAGGCGATTAGTTGTTGAGCATTGGGGGCAGGCGCCACGCCCTAATCCCCTAGCCCGAAGCCTCTTGCCCAAAGCCCTTAGTTAGAAGGGAAAATAAACGTAATTTGTGTTTGGATTAATCAACCCCCATTTGTTTGTTAGTTATTTCAATCCAATAGGGCCTCAACAAGAGTTTTGACATCGCCGTACCGACAGTGTTCACAGCTTCCAAAGCCACTTACCTGCCTTACTTTAAGGCGCGTAAATAAAGGCATTGTCATGCCAGTTAAAAAGCGGCAGAAAATAGATGTGGTTAGAGGGCCGTCGACCTTTCCTTCTAAGTGTGCGCGAAGTGCATTCATAGATTCAGAAACTTGCGCCCGGTCGGGCATGGGAATAGGGTTGGAATAGTTTAGTTTGGCAGGGTGTCCGCTACAAACGCTGCAGTGGCCGCACTGTTCAGGCGCTTGCGTATCGTCAAAATAAGCCGACAAACTGTGGCTTAGGCACGACTGGTTTTCGAAAAAGCTGACAAGCGCAGCAATGCGCTCAATTTCTTTGCGTTCGTTTTCTGCAAAGTAGTGGGCTAAGGTATCAGCTAAGTCGTTTTGTTTTAGCAACGCGTAATTTACGCTGTACACGTCGGTGATTAAGCGTGACGCAAGTTCGATATGGTTGTGCTCGTGCAAGTACTCTAGCGCTGCAACTACTCTTGAGCGTTCAGCGCCGTATTGCGAATAAATACTATCGAAATTCACGGTTCCCCACACTTTTTTCATATTTGAGTGGGTAAACACCGCTTCTAAAAATGTTTGTCTTTCGCTTGAAAATAAATTGAGTATGTCGGCTTTATTGGTAATAAACCGGAATTTATACTCTGCAAAATAGGCGTACAAAGGGCGAATAACATTGGCCAATTCAAGTTGTACTAGCAGAGTTTTTAAAGGTAGCTGACGAATATTACTTGCACTACTTAGGCTATTTATCTGCGTTTCCCACTGATAAGACGTGTTGGCGGTCGCAGAGCCAGAATGAAAATTAGCGTTGCTATTGTCGTTCGTTTTTAGTGGTGCTGGTGCTTGCGCTGCAATATCGTCAATCACGCGAGCAATGGCGTTTTTGTCTGGCGTATCACCGTACACGAAGTTTTCAATGGTTACCAAGCCGTCTAAATTTGCCAGCACCGTGCAGTTAGCTGTGTTACCGTCGCGTCCACCTCTACCAATTTCTTGGCTGTAGTTTTCTATCGACTTGGGCAAGTCGTAATGAATAACAAAGCGAATATCTGACTTATCGATACCCATACCAAAGGCAATGGTTGCGACAACAACTTGCAGCTTGTTATCCATAAAATCTTGTTGAATAGCTTGCCTGGTATCACTGCCTAACCCCGCATGGTAAGCGCTTGCGGCAATGCCTTCTTGTTGTAACTGCTGTGCAACGTTTTCAGCGGTTTTTTGAAGCGTTACATACACAATGCCTGCACCTTGTTGGCGCTGAATTTCTTCAAGTAATGCATGTGGTTTATTGGCTTCAGTTACAGGTAGAACATGCAAATTTAAATTAGGGCGATAGAAGCCCGTTTGTATAATGTTGCTAGGTGCGATATTGAAGCGGGCTGCCATGTCTTCTTTCACCATTTTTGTGGCAGTGGCGGTTAAAAGCAGCACAAGCGGAATATTCAGCTCTTTCTTATAAACTGGAAGTTTCAAATAATCAGGCCGGAAATTGTGCCCCCATTCGGAAATACAATGCGCTTCATCTACCACTAGCATGCTTACTTGAACAGACTCTATAAACTGCCTGAAACGTTCGTTCTTAAAGCGCTCTACCGACACCATTAGAATTTTACAGCGACCCGAACGCACATCATTCATGACCTGCTTATTTTGTTCGGCAGTCAGGGTAGAGTCGATGCTAGCGGCAGCAATGCCTTTGCTATGCAAAAACGCTAACTGATCTTTCATCAACGCCAGTAGCGGCGACACTACTAAGGTTAAGTGTGGTAGTTGCGTAGCGACAAATTGGTAGCACAGCGACTTACCAGAGCCAGTAGGAAAAATAGCCAGCGTTGAACACCCACCAAGCAGCGATTCCACCACATCTTGTTGACCCTCCCGAAACGCCGAGAAACCAAACAGCCGCTGTAAAATATTGGGGTCAGAGTACATTTATTAATTCCAGTTGAAGGTGGGTGACTAAAAATTAGGGTCAGAGTACATTTATTTCGTTCAAGTTAGATAACGACTGAAGCTTTACTGCTTAAAAGCGGCCGGCCTACTCTTTCGCTTTTTAATTTGCGGCCAATTAAGCTTTCAATCTGCTGTCTGAATGCTTCGCTACCCAACACTATTCCCTTTCGCGTGCTTGTTTGTATTTTTTTACAACCGAATCCGTCAGCTCATTTTCAAATAAGTCACGATAGACCTTTAGTCGCCGATTTTCTGATTTTCCCAAAGCCAAATACACATCGTGAGGGCTGCATAGCGTTGAGACGGTACCTAATGCATTTATTCGATAGCTAGACCATTTGTATTCAACGGGGCTTAGCACCATGTTTGCTCTAATTGGGTTAAGCTCTATATAACGGTAGACGGTAAGAAGGTATTCGTCGCTGCACACTAGGCTGGAATGAAACCTTCCTTCCCACAGCGTTCCAGAGCGCTCATACTTATAGTTAAAGTAACGAACGTACATGCGCCCCAAAGCTTGCATCATCCTACTTACGCCAAGGTTATCAAGGTTGGGCGTGCAAAGTAAATGAACATGATTGGTCATTAGAACCCACGCATGAATGCTTACATTGAACTTCACAGAGAACTTTTTAAGCCACTTGATGTACGCCATGTAATCACTTTCACAGGCAAAGCAAACCGAGCGATTGTTGCCTCTTTGTATAACGTGTTGCGCAATGCCAGCTGGGCCTAAACGTGGTTTTCGTGCCATATTAATTTGAATACTCTTCTAGTTCTTTTCCCTAAAATGAGCAAGTTCAGCAGCAGTCGCAACCCTGTACCCATCGAATCTGGCCCAAAATGTAGGTAAACAGGGTGGTGCGAACTTTGTTTTTAGAAAAAGTACTCTGACCCCAATTTACCCCAATTTTTGTGACCCCAATTTTTGTGGGTAGGTTAAATGGCACCTAGTACGTTGATGATCCTTGGAGTCCACATCATCATTACTGCTGCAAATACACCAATTAAGGTAATAAGTGCGCCGCTGGTGATAGCAGCTGTGCTTATCCATATTCTTGATACAATCCGTTGCTTTTGCGCCCAGAAATAGAGCTCTGCAATTAGCATTGGCAATAGATAACACGCAAAGGACAAAAATATATCCATAGGACCATCTATATTTGAAGTATTACCATTGGGGCCTTGGTTGACGAAATACCAGCCCATTAAATACAACCTAAAAGTCCATACGCCGTTTACTAGGAAAAAAGCATGCACGGCCGCACGTTTATGTAATTCAAAACGTTTCTTAACGGCAAATCGCCATGCAAAAGCAACTGCAACAATTATCAGTAACCCGTTAAGTGTTATTCCCAAAGACGCGGCGGTATTCGTTTGCCAGCCTTTCGACCACTGCAAATATAAACCTGTAAGTGCGCCAGTTAAGCCGAATAATAAAAACAACCTGCCGTTGATTCGGTGAAAGCGCGGATACTTGTTGCGTATGTTCGGTACAAGTTGAAGCGCACCAAACATCGACAGGTAAACGGCGGGAAGTACGTGGGCAAAAAAGACTAATAACACATGCCCCGTCGCATGCTTTAGGTTAGGCGATGGGCTAAATTTAGTAACATCTAAATTGTAAAATGCGGTTAACGTATAAATAGTTAGTACATAGAGCGCAAATGCCCACTGACCAAATAAAGCCACGATAAACCAGCTTTTTACGCCCAAATTCAGCGCTTTTTTTGCATTAGGTAACACCAATGTAGCACTGCTTACTATCGATTCACTCATTGTTATTCCTTGTATGAAGAATGTGAGTGAAGTGTGCAGTCAATAGAGCAGGGCTTCTCGCCGAATTCGGAATTCGGCGCACAAAAAGTGGTGTGTTTTTAAAAGATTAGGCCGATTCTGTTTGACTGAGACGCTGACGGTACTGATTGGGCGTAAAGCCAGTTGCCGCTTTAAACGCACGCGTAAACGGCCCTACAGATGCGAATCCACTCTCTAAGCCAACAACTAAAACCGTCCACTTTTGCTTGTCTTCATCAGCTAGTAACTTTTTTGCATGTTGAATGCGAAGCGCGTTCACATGTTGATTGAAGTTGCGCGCTTTAAGATTATGACGCAACGCATTGCTAACCCGATACTCAGGGACACCAAGCTTTTGTGCAATATCTGCAATTTTAAGGTTGGCTTTCAAATATAATGCGTCGTTCAAAAGCAATGTCTTTATTTGTTCGGCCAAGACACTTTCATCTAAACTGGCAGTGTTTTCTAGCGGTGGTTTTATTTGTTGTTGGTGTAGTAACGCCTTAGTTGATGCAGAAGTTGCAGCTTCGCTATCGTGGTTTCGGGTTTTATCTTGCCACAGAATTTGCAGTTGCGTGCTTGCTACCACAACGAAAGTGATGCTTGCTAAAGCAAAGTCTTTTGCCATTGGCGTGTCGATAAAGAGGCCCTGGAGTACCTTGCTGCTAGCCACTGCACCACCGAATGTGGCCAAAAACAAAAAACGCTGTGCTTTTTCAGTGTTATTAGCATGCTTGAAACCACGCAAACCCTCCCAAAACGACAGCACAAGAATAGATGATGACAATAAAACGGTTAGTTCTCTAAGCACATGCTTGAACATACTTGTGTCATTGGTTTGAATAAAGCCACTATTGCTGGCAAACAGAAAACCTTGATTTAGCATGATCAATAGTGCGATTGCCCCAGCAAATAGTAAGTGGGGTAATTTGATTGCATTTTCTTTTCTGAATAAAGCACGAGATAACAACCAGTAACCATTACAGGTTATGCACGCTGCCATGCCAATTAAATACTGATAAGTGCCAATGACGTTACCTGATAAGCCTTTGGCAAGTGACATTGCAACCGAGCCACAAAAAATGGCAAAGAGAATGTGAGTGGCGCGTTTATCTTTTACCAGTATTTGGGCAATCATTAACCCTAGACAGGTTAATAAGACGGTTATTTGTAAGCTTTGTAGTTCCATGTTGATTGCACCTATAACTAACTAGTTAAAGTGTAGCGATGCTTAAAAACGGCTTCAAGCAAGAAGATGTTTCAAAACTTTTTAGCGGTCACTAAAAAAAAGCGCCATAGTCCACTTACTGCTTCAGTGAAATTTGGGTAGATCATCAATGATACTGCGCAACGAATCATTGTAGGTAAAGCGGAGCGGAAATCTATCTGCCTCACCCTCATAGGTCTTTTTTCAGATTAGTCTCCGTATCCCCAAGGAGCGCTTGGTGTGTCAATGGGGCTTTCTAAATTGAAATCGACCTGAACTTCTCGTGCTGGTCGAATTAATCGGTAACTAAAGCGATTGGGGTAGATCATTATCTGCCACACGTTATCTGTAGATGCTGCGATACCAGATTCTATGAACAGTTTTTTTGAATACGCATCGGCCGGAAATGATTGTACCTGGGCGTAGCCCTCGTCCACAGTGTGCCCTCCGTACATGGTAGAAGTGTGAAAGCTACCATCTTCATTTCTATGATCGTGCTTAAGCATAAGGCCAGAGCCAGTTTTGGTTAGGATCCAAGTGCGCGATGCATCATCACCTACATGAAAAGGTATCTGAATTTCATTCTCTGAACAGTAACGTACGTGCATCACAAGCGCGGCGCCCCCAAACGTATTTCCCACGTTGTCTTTACTCACCGTTCCTTTAAATGCCTTACCGCAGTGGGCTTTTATCGCATTAAAGAAAGCGTCATGAGTAGGAATTGAAACTAAGGGGGCGCTTTTGCTCAGCGCAGAATGGCTTGTTAAGAGTAGCCCCAAACACAAATAGACATAGCGTATTTTCATTTTTTTAATTCGCTTTTTTATGAGTAGTTACCATGGAGTGTAACTCGAATGCGTTAACCCCTCACCGAATATTGGGGTCAGAGTACATTAATTCGAAAATTAGGGTCAGAGTACATTAATTACTGTCCTAACCGTCTTTAGATAAGCTTTAGTTATAGCAGTTATTGGTGACACGAAAAAAAGTACTCTGACCCCAAAATTCAGGGAAATGTACTCTGACCCCAATTTTTGGTGGTCTATAAGTCATCGGTACGCATATATATTCGCAATATAAATATTACTGATAGTGTTGGCATGTTAGCTTAGCTACACATTCCGTATTTAATCATCAGGGCGAAACACCAATATGAATAAATCAAATCAACTATTTACGTTAATCACGTCAGAGGGTGAACTTCAGGTATCTCTAAAAGAGGTTGATGTACCAGAGCCTAAGCCACACGAAGTTATTGTTCGTATGGAAGCGTCGCCCATTAACCCCTCAGATATGTGGCCAATGTTTGGCCCAGCAAGTCTAGATAAAGCAACCTATGATGCAGACCAACGTGCGTTAGTTGCGCCAGTGCATAAACCTTTGCTTAACCGTATAAAGTCGCGCCTAGATCAAACTCTGCCAATTGGCAATGAAGGCGCTGGCACTGTGGTCGCCGCAGGTGACAGTAAAGAAGCGCAAGCATTAATGGGGAAAACCGTTTCTATTCTTACGGGGGCGTCTTACACAGAGTTTGCGTGTGTGCCTGTACAGGCTTGTCTACCTCATATGGACAGCACCACGCCGCAACAGGCCGCGTCTTCTTTTGTTAACCCATTAACTGCACTAGGCATGGTTGAAACCATGCGCATGGAAGGGCACAAAGCCTTAGTGCACACAGCCGCAGCGTCTAACCTTGGGCAAATGCTAAATAAAATTTGTTTAGAAGAAGGTGTAGAGTTAGTAAATATTGTACGCAGCCAAAAACAAGTGGATATCCTTAAAGGAATTGGCGCAAAAATAGTGCTCGATTCTTCTAGTGAAAATTTTAAAGCCGAGCTATACCAAGCTATCGACAGCACTGGCGCTACCCTAGCGTTTGATGCAATTGGTGGCGGCGAATTAGTAAGCGACATTCTTACCATGATGGAAGCGTCTGGCAGCAAAGACGCTAAAGGCTTTAATACCTACGGTTCAGACACGAATAAGCAGGTGTATATTTACGGTGGCCTAGATTTTTCTCCAACAATTCTAAACCGGGCCTACGGCATGACCTGGGGAATTGGTGGCTGGTTGCTAATGCGTTTCTTAGGCAAGCTTGATAAAAAGCGCGTTGGTGAGCTTTACCAAAAAGTTGCTTCTGAAATTAACACTACGTTTGCGTCGTCATACACTAAAGAGCTGGGCTTAGAAGAAGCCCTGCAGCCTGAGAATGTGGCGATGTACAACGCGAAAAAGACTGGCGAGAAGTATCTGATTGTGCCTAACAAAAGCCAGTAACGTTATTAAGGTGAACGGAGCAATGCTTTGAAGCTGTAACGACTCGAGTTCGCATTAATAAGCAAGGCCTGCTGATCTTTGCTGTACATACTTCGTTTTAAGTGCACATCTTGGATTCGCAGGCCTTTTTGTATTAACCACATAAACGCGGCTGCTACACCAAGGTTCATTTTCGAACTAGTAATAGCTTACCAATAAGCTACAGCAAAAAGATTACAGCAAAGAAGAATGCCTGAAGGTCCTGAAATTCGCCGTGCTGCTGATAAAGTAGAATCGGTTTTAAAAGATACTCCACTTGAAAAAGTGGAATTTGGCTTAGCGCCACTTATCCCATATGCACGCCAGCTAGAGGGCGAGCGTGTGCTTAATATGGAGACGCTCGGAAAAGCGCTTATCACCCATTTTAGCAACGCGCTGTCGATGTATTCTCATAATCAACTTTATGGCGTTTGGCACACCTGTAAACGTAACAATATTCCCGACACAAAGCGCCAACTGCGCGTGGGGCTTCACACCGCTTCCCACAGCGCTATTTTGTATAGCGCCTCAGACATCAGCATTTGGCCAACGCAAACCATACACGAACATCCGTTCCTACAGAGAGTAGGGCCCGATGTTCTGAACAACGCTGTAACGGAAGTGCAGGTGTTAAAACGCCTTCGTTCAAAAGCATTCAATAATCGTGCATTAAGTGCGCTGTATCTTGATCAACGTTTTATGGCGGGCCTCGGTAACTACCTTCGTAGTGAAATATTGTTTGCCGCTGGCGTTCACCCTTCGCTTAAACCTTCGCAATTAAATGACGAAAAGCTAAGTGCGCTTGCACATCACACATTGGCTATTTGCAAGCGCAGTTACGAAACGGGGGGCTACACTGTTTACACCGAGCTGCGTGAAGTGCTAGAAGCACAGGGCAATAGCTATGAAGGTACGCGTTTTATGGTGTTCGATCGTGAAGAGCAGCCGTGCAGAGTATGCGCCACACCCATTCGCAGGCAAACATCTAATGGTCGACGCCTTTATTGGTGCAGCCAATGCCAGACGAAGTGACTAAACTCTCTTATTCTTGATGACTAATTAATAATCTATTTGACTTATTTTCAAAACCGAATAATTATATCCGTAACTGGTTACGGAGTTGGTAAAATGAAAGCATTTAATGAGTTGGGGCACATTGCATTAGGCACTGCTTTACGGCAATTGGCGGCGCAGGTGTCGAAAGATGCAGAGTATACCTACGAGAAATTTGGGTTTGATATAGAGCCTAAATGGTTCCCAGTATTTTATGTGCTTGCCGCTAAAGGCGCTGATTCGGTTGTAAACATTGCCAAAGAGATAAACCACTCTCATGTGTCGGTAAGTAAAATCGTGAAGGAAATGAAAGCCCGCGACTTAATTGAAAGCTATAGATCAAGCGACGATTCACGGGTTACGTTGGTGGCGCTAAACGAAAAAGCGAAGGCTATGGTGCCCCAAATGGAAAAGCAGTGCGACGTCATAGACAAAGCCATGCGTGAGTTGAGGGAAGAAACCGGTATCGATTTATGGGAGGCGGTTAGCGTAGTCGAAAGACATCTGCGTTATCGCCCGATAAGTGCAAGAGTTGATAGTGATACTTCAGATATTAAAGTAGTAGATTTTGCGCCTAAATATCGCGAGGCATTTAAATCGCTCAATGTAGAGTGGATCAGTAAATATTGGGAATTGGAAGCGCCCGATCTAAAAGCGCTGGACAACCCTGAAGGCTACATTTTAAATAGGTCAGGCGTAATTCTAATTGCGTTAGAAAAGGGCGAGCCCATTGGCTGCTGCGCGCTCATCAAGCAAACAGCCGATACATTTGAACTTGCCAAAATGGCGGTTTCACCTAAAGCCCAAGGTAAAGGGGTAGGGCTGCTTTTGGGAAAGAGTATTGTCGAAAGGGCGCAGCTTATGGGGTTGAAGCGACTTTATTTAGAAAGCAATTCATTGTTAACCCCCGCAATTAGCCTTTACAAAAAGATAGGGTTTCAGCACATAAAAGGTGCTTCATCGCCTTATGCGAGATGTGATGTGCAAATGGAACTTTATTTAAACAAGTAATTTTTAAACAGAAGCAACAATAAGCTGTGTCTCATTGCTGCCTCTGTTTTAAAGCTTCTACAAAAAGCTAGCAATCTCGGTTAAAGACTTCTTTTGCATCGCGTGCGCTGGAATTGTGGCGTCTTCAGCTGGGTACCCAGCAATAATAAGCATGTATGCGCGTTCATTGTCTGGTCGCTGGCACACTTCTGTTAAGAAGTTCATGGGCTTCGGCGTGTGTGTTAGCGTTGCCAAGCCCGCATTGTGAAGCGATGTAATCAGCATACCTACGGCTATACCTACCGATTCATGCACGTAATAATTCTGGCTTTTCTCTCCGCTTTCCGTTTCACCAAACTTCTGGCTGAAAACGGCAATCAACCACGGCGCTGTTTCTAAATAGGGCTTACTTGCATCGGTGCCCAATGGTTTTAAATCATCCAACCACTGTTGGCCTGCACGCCCACTATAAAAGCCTCGTTCGTGGGCTTCTGCTTGTTCGCGTATTTGCTGTTTAACGCTACTCGATTGTATAGCCGCAAAATGCCAGGGTTGATGATTTGCCCCGCTTGGCGCGGTGCCGGCGGTAAGGATACAGTTTTCAATAACGGCCTTGTCTACAGGCCTATCGCTAAAGTGACGGATACTGTGACGACGCTGCATTGTTTTTAAAAAATCGGCGCTTCTAGAAAGCATTTCCTGTTCAGGGTGTTCAATGAAGTCGCTAAGCGGTGAGTGGTCGTGAGGTTGCATTTGTTATCTCTTTTCTTATTGGCACTTTACGTCACTGTATCGCTTGTAGGCTTTTATTGAAAATAAAAAAGCGGCTCACTTTGGCAAAAGTGAGCCGCTTTATCGTATTAAATGGCGAATGATTAGTGACGCTTAAACGGTGGGCGTTTACCACGTTTTTGCGTGTCGCTTTGCTCTTCTAATGCTTCAAGCTGAGCAACATCGTACACTGGCATCATAGTCGTCACTCTGCGATAAGGAGGTTTACCGCGCATAACAACCTCTTTTACCTTAACGTATTCAACCGCTTCTTGGCCTACCGACTCTAGTTGCGCAACATCGCTTACCGATAGGCTGACCACTTTGCGTTTAAATGGAGGCTTACCTGAATAGTCAACAACTTGCACATCAACCGTTTCTTCAGTAGATGCAGACATAGCCTGAGCTGCATTAGCGGTAAAGCCAAGTGAAACTGCCGTAATTAATGAACCCAATACATAGCGTAATTTCATGTCGTGTCCTCTTTTTGACAATCTAATATTTATACATTGTATGAGCGAAAAAGTTCGAAACAATGACGATTGGTGATAGGTGTTTGCTATCACGTTGTGGAATATGAGTGATTTGAGCAATCAAGCGAGTAAGCAAGCCTTCAGGCGAAGGGTTAGTTGCGTTGCAAAAAGGTGCTCAAGCGTGGTGCGATTGGCGCTATTTGTTGCACTGGGATGGTGCCGCTGAAAAGAGGAAGTGAACAGAGCTTGCGTAAAATCAATCGCTTACTGTTTGGCTTTTATCTTGCTGCTTAGCTACACCTATTGAAATCAGATGCGCTTTGCGTGGACGGTGTAATTAACAATGAGAACGTCTTTATCAACTTTGCTTTTACTCACGTTGACGTTTGCAGCATCTGTGTCGGCAATAGAACAAAATATTCCACTTTCACAAAGTAGAGGCGGTACCCTTTACCTTGAGGCTACGCTTGAGTCGAATGTGAACGCATCATTTTTACTCGATACTGGCTCTAGCTTGTTAACACTTAATCAAGCCACGTTTGATGCACTTACTCGAAATCAGAAGTTGTTAGCTACACGTACGTCAGCGGCAAGAATGGCAAACGGAAAAATCCTTAAAGTGTCACAGTATCAGCTAAACTCAGTTCGCATTGGCAATACCTGCGAGGTAGGGCCTGTAGAAGTCGCCGTTTTGCCGAAAGGCAATAATATTCTTGGTATCAACACATTATTACGCGTTGCGCCTTTAACGATCACTTCAGACTCTGTGATTTTGGCTGGATGTGAGTAAAACCAGATTTAGGTTGGTGCGGGCTTCAGATAAAAAAGCGAGCCGCTAAGCTCGCTTTAAACATCTAGGCTAAACGGCGTTTAGTTATCGCACTCGCTAACGTCACCACCCATTTGTTCTTTCATTTTCACGCAGGCTTCGTGGGCTTTTTTCGCCGCCGCATCTTTTAACTCACCGGCTTTTTCAGCAGTTGCGTCATACGCATCAGAGGCCATTTTTTTACCGTCTTCATAAGCGTCCGAGGCCATTTCTTTGCTTTCTTCGTAAGCTTCGCTCGTTGCGTTTTTCGTTTTGTCCCACGATTCAGCTGCGTTTTCTTTCGCGCTGTCGTAGGCGTCAGCGGTTGCTTCGCCCGCCTTTTCCATCTCTTTCTTTACTTCGTTTTTAGATTCTTCGCTAGACTCACTGCAGCCCATTAAAGACAGAAGTAGTGCTAACGCCATTGCTTTGGTTTTCATTGTGAAGCTCCTTTTGCAGGAAAAGTGACAGGTTAAACATTGACCAGCCTCAGTCTAACCCACTTATTTTGTAAAGGGTAACTAGACTTTATGAGGAAAGAGGCGTTTTACGCCTCCGGACCTTCGGTTGTAAACACAAGGTGTCTGCGCATATCCTTCAAAACAACGCCTTTCTTAAGAAGTGCTGCGCTTAAACGCCTTTGCCACTTTTTAAGCTCTGGCTCGGCCAGCGCCAGCGCTTCTTCATTTTCAAACTGAAAGCGAAGTAATAATGAACCTGGGAATTGATGATACTGAACGTCAAACCAGCATTGCTGCATGCCATCAAGCTCTTTAAGGCCTTGTGCTTCCAAATTGTCAGCTACGCTAAATACCAGTGCTTGTTGTTTTAGTTGAACGGCAGAAAGCTTTTTCATTACATTAACTTCTCAATAGTAATTTCAACGCTTTCAGTTACGTCGGCCCCTTCAATAGTTAGCCACATTTGCCCATCTTGAATAGTTACCTGAATTTGCATAGAGCGGTGTACGGCGTTTGCGAGCGTTGAAGCAAGCGACTCGGGTAAGGTATAAACCGACAAATTTTTTCTTGTGTGCAGTTTGTTGTGTTCTTTCTTCCACCACACGTCAAAGCTGTTGTCAGCATATGAGTAAATCATCATTTGCTGGCTTTGGTTGCAGCCCTTTTTGATGCGTTGCTCAGACGGCTGACCCAGTTCAATCCACAGATCTATTTCATCGCTGAAACTTTTTTGCCACAAATCAGGCTCGTCGTCATCGGATAAACCTTTAGTGAACTGCAAACGTTCGTGAGCATTCGCGATAAAAGCAACCACGCGCAGCATCATTCGCTCATCGTTTTCAGAAGGGTGACGAGCAATAGTTAAATTATGGTCGTTATAATAATTGCGATCCATATCGGTTATCGATATGTCAGCTTTAAAAATGGTCGCTTTTAGTGCCATGGTTTTCTCATCAATTCAAATTTTGCGTGCTAAACAGTAATTAACGTTAGAGTACAACGACTGCTAGCAATTCTGAGCGCATAGTAACAGTTTGCCAATAGAACACCTCATAAAATTACAGTAGCCTTTTGCTTTGCGTACGAAAATTGAATGAGCATGTCGACGAAGTATTGTTATTAACATTCCTTTACATGCTTTATAAAGGTATGAAATTTTTGCTCTAGTGTCGCGGTCCTTTTAGGGGCGCGCTTTGCGCGAATGGAAAAAATACGAACAATTATTGGAAAACACCATGAAAAAACTTTTCGTTATGGCCGCTTTTGTACTGTCTAGTATTGTTTGCGTTACCTACGCGGCATCGCTAGAACGTGGCGCTATTGCACAAGATGCCAGCTCAGTAACCCCTCTTTTAAATGGGCAACTTGCTCCTAAAACAACCCTTAAAATGGCCGACGGTTCGCCAGTAAGTTTACAAGCGCTTACCATGCAAAAGCCTACCATTGTGCTTTTTTACCGAGGTGGTTGGTGCCCATACTGTAATGAGCAGCTTGCACAGCTTAAAGATATAGAAAACGACCTAGTGGACTTGGGCTACCAAATTCTGGCGATTTCACCTGAAACGCCAAAGCGTTTACAAGAGCAAAAATTGGAAACAGAGTTTCTCGTTACGCTTTTGTCTGATGAAAAGTTAGACACTATTCGTGAGTTTGGCGTTGGGTTTTATTTAGACTCGGCAACAGAAGAGAAATACAAAAAGTACGGCATAAACCTTACTGTAGATAACAACGGTAAGAGCGTGTTGCCTGCACCGAGTATTTTTATGCTTAATAAGAAAGGGCAGGTATTGTTCAGCTATGTGAACCCTGATTTTAAAGTGCGCCCGTCGGCAGACTTGGTGTTAGCGGTTGCGAAAACACTTAAAGAAGAGATGTAAGTAACCGAAAAACCTTATCGCTTTTTTCATTATCGATAAGGCTTTTTGTAGTTTCAAAGTACTTACAATACGCCCAAAACCCATTCAAACGGCACTCAATAAGCAGCAGAATAACGCCTTAAAAACAGCTACGAGGGTTTGAGTTCAACCACCAGTCTCAAGCTATTTTCTTGAGCAATTGTATGAAACGGATAGCAGGTAACTAAATACAGCTTCTGTTCGTTAAGCGTAAGCTGTAGTGCACTCTCTTCTATATCAACAATGCGTTTCGCAGCGACTTTATATGGGTGCCATAGCCCGTTACGGGTTTGCAGTTGTAACGCGTCATCTATATTCACATCGGCGAGAAAGGCAAAGTGCGTATCTTTGTGCCCGCCAATAACGCTAGTAGCACTGCCGAGTTCTCCTGAATTTGCATGTCTGCCAGGCCCAAAGGCTAGCGAGTTCCCTTGCGCGCCCTCAAGCACGTAAAGATCAGTATTGCTATTGGGGTGAACAAGTCTGCCAACAGGCCATGTGTCTGCCCATTGCCATGGCTTAACGTTCTTACCACTTTCTAGGGTTTCTGCCCACGCCTGCTTTATAAGTATTTGTGCCAACTCTGCCTTCACCGCTATCCACCCTGCACGACCAAAGCTTACGATTGCCCCCATCACTAGTAGCAAACCAGCCAGTGTTTTCATTTTAATCATTCCGGCTTGCCCCAGTGAACTGCTGGCTTACTACTTGAAAGTGGCCGCGTGCCCCTTTGGCGCTCGTTTTTGAGTAAATAGGTAACTAAGAGCTCGGCCTTACCTGCGTACATAAGCAGTAAAAGCAAAAGGGCAGTGCTGCCGAAAACAAGGAGAAGGTGTATACCAGCTGATGTTTGCGGGAAACTCACTGCGCGCATTTGAGTACCATCTGGCATCACGTTTTTTAAGTGCTCAAGGCTAGCATCAGCAGATTGAGGTTTTGATACCGACTGTTCAACAGCAGCAAAGCTGGTGTAGGCTGTAATTAGCTTGTGCGATAAGGCAACGTTGAGAATATCGCGTATGACATCTTCTTCATTTCTCCCCAGTGCTTTTTGATCCATTAACGCGGCAACTTTCTTGCGTGCCCACGCAGTTGCAATACCCGAAGACTGCACCGAATCTTTTTCTGTGAGTTGTGCTTGTTCTTGCCCTTGTCCTGAATCTTGCCCAGTAAACACAGCTTGAATACTGCGCTGCCACTTGTGAACATTCCCGTCTTTGTCGTTTAAAACTCCGCTTAACACTACATTGTGATTTAGTTCGCCCTTTTCATCTGCACTGGTAGCACGGTTTTCTATTTCAATAACATGAGGTATTTTTAAATTAATAAGCAACGGCTCACCAGCATATAAATCGGGTAGGCGTTTGGGGTAAGTTTCTATATTTTCTATGTGTTGTACGCTATCAGGTAGCGTTAGCGTAAGGTTACTGAGTACAGGGCTTTCAAGTTTGGTGAATAAACGCTGCATTTCGGTTTGAATATTATTGCTGTTATTAATAAAAACGTAACTGCCTCGCCCAAATTGTGCCGCTCGAGTCATAAAATAGCTGTTAGGGGCGCTGCCAATACCCACGGTAAAAAGCCTAGCGGTATTAAGTTCTTTTTCAATTAAAGAGAAAAGCGCCGGTTCATTCCCTACCGCACCGTCGGTAATGAACACCACTTGTTTAATATGATTTTCATCGGGCGTAGTGGCTAATGCTTCAGCCAGTGCCCCAGCCATTTCCGTGCCTCCATTGGCATTAAGCCCCGCTATAAAATACATGGCGGTGTTTATGTTATGCGCTTGGGTATTAGTTGGTTGGGCAAACAGCTTGGTGAAACCTGAATTAAAGGCAATAACGTTAAATCTGTCTTTTGCATCTAGCCTTTTAATGGCCAGTTTTAACGCCGACTTTGCGTCTTCAATTGGCCGACCTGCCATTGAACCAGAGGTGTCAATTACGAAGGTGACCTCTCTGGGGAAATCTTGAAGATCTTTAGGGTTCACTTGCGGTGGCGTAAGCATCACCAAAGCGTAGTGATCGCCCCCAAAATTCTCTGAAAAATAGCCGGCGTGCGGTGTCATGCTTTGTTGCGGTTGCCAACTTATCCATAAATCTCTATCCATTGTTGTGTAATCACCCTCCAAAGAAACGCTGTATTGGTACTTACTGTTTTCAACCGACTGCCAGTTGAGTTGATGGCTTTTACTTACAATTGATTTAAGCGCCATCCCAGCTTTTAGCGTGGCACTGAAGAAAAGCTTGTTGTTGTTGGTTGGTGTGTTTCGCCAAGTGTCTAGCATGAGCGGCGTAATTTTATCGGCGTCAACCACTTCATTTGTGGGAAAAGCCCAACCTGTGACGGCGGCAGTGTGACCTGTTTTTTCTGAAGCTGTAACGGTTTTGGTATCAGCGTTGTTCGCTACGCGTGAATAAGCACGTTCTTCTAATGCTGTGTCGTTTAAATTTTTTAGAGGAATGCCTGGAATGTACCGAGGGGTTAACGTGGTGGGTAGATGAAAGCTGAATTCACCGTTTTCATACGTAACCTGCTGGATATACTGCAACGTTACTGTTATCTGCTCACCGGGGGCGATATTTGCTAAATGTTGAGTGAATAAGTTAGGCCGCTGTTGCTCTGTAAGGCTGGCTTTTTTACCCGCTTTTTTCGCTGCATTGAAAACTTTTTCAGCGTCGGGCTTAGCTTTCAATTGACCACGAATAATCCTGTCGCCAATGCGCATTTCCATACTATTAATTGCGGCGTTTTCATTAAACGGAAAGGTATACACGGCGTGCTTCCACTCTTGGCTGTTGTTGGTAAATTCTTGCGAGTAGGTAACATGTGCAATCATACCGTTCACATGAAGCTCAACATGGGTGGCGTGTAATAGGGCAGGTGTAGCCTCGCCGTCTTCATTTTGAAGCATAAGTTCGCCAGACTCGGCGCGACTCAGCGGGCTTACCACCACACCAAGTAAAAAACACAGTAAAGAAACAAGAATTAGCAATGTACGATTGCGAGGGCGAGCAGTAGCTTGCCGCTCTTTAAACCATGGTTTGTGAGTGTTGGTAGGCGTGAAGTAATCGCGCTTTGGCGTTCTGGAAAATAACATAATGTAAGCTCGTTATCAGTGACGATACTTACTATTAAACGCCGTAAATAAGGCGAACTATGAACGCCAATTATGGCGAATTAATGAGAAATTATGGCGTTGTTCAAGGAAAAGGGGCGAGAGGTTGATAAATAGCTATCGCCCCAATTGTTGGGTCAGTGCTTTACATCGTCGGGTGTATTGTCGGCTACAAAGGCGTTTCTTTCACCCATGGGCTTGTCTTCACCTACGGTGCTGTCTGCGGTGGTTTGCAGCTCTATGGCTGAATTAACTTCGGCGCCAATTAGAATGATGTAAGCCGTTAAATACAGCCACATCAGCAAAATGATAATACCTCCTACTGAGCCATAAGTTTTGTTGTAGCTTGCGAATTCGTTAAGGTAAAACGAAAAGCCGTAAGACGCCACTACCCATAAAATAGTGGCTAATACAGAGCCTGGCGTAACCCATCGCCACTGTGGCTCTCGGCGGTGAGGAGCATATCGATACAGCGCTGATAGCGCTATGTTAAAAAGCACCAGCATAAACGGCCACGTTATCCACATGGCTTGCTCGGTGCTTATGGAGTTTACTGTCATCCACGCAATTGCCTCTGGTAAAATAGTAATGCATGCAAGAGCCACAATGACGGTTAAAATCATGAATATTGTGCAGGTAACGCGCGCTACAATTCCTTTAAAAAAGTTTCTTCCTTCCGCTTCACTGTAAGTGATGTTGCAGGCCTTTATGAGTGCATTGGCGCCTTTACTGCTGCTCCAGAGCGACAATAGCAACGTGAACAAAAAACTCCACCCCAATGCGGTATTCGATTTTTCAGTAAGGTTTTTAAGCTGTTCTTCAATAATGTAGCGGCTGTCGCTTGGTACAACATTTACCAGTAATGCCATATGGTTTTGTAGCTCAGAGGGCGACACCGCTAGCCCATAAAGCGCAATGGTTGCCGCCAAAAGTGGAAAAATAGCCAGCAAACAATAAAAAGCTACGCCAGCAGAAATAAGTGGAATATTGTCTTTTTGAAGGCTAGTAAAAATACGCTTCAAAATACTCCACCAACTTTTCAAAGAAAGTTCCATTGCAGATTTGGCGTGATCAAAACGTTCCTTGCTCATATGTCCTCGTGTCTTGCCTAATATGAAAAACCTCTACAAGTTGATACATAAAATTCCGTAAGTCGGCTTACATCGTCGGCTAAAAACAGGTTCGTCACTTCTATTACAAGTCATAGGGAATAATAAGCTAAGCGTTCAACCGCTGCATAAACACGATAGCAAACTAAATCAGCCTTTAGAAACTGGCTGAAAGTGCATTGCAGCTAGCTATGTAAATCATTCACACGGTTTGAAGATGTGTACGAGGTTTAACCATGAAGTAACTGTCTTTTGATGTTAAAGCTCAATAAAAGCAATAGGTTATTGAATTTGGGTTTGATGGTTTACAACTTGCAACCTTCACCACAACGCAAACACTGTATGCCAACTGGTTACAGAACGAGTGAATTAATTGTCAGATGTGCTCCAAGGCTTAAATACTTCATGTATTAAGACTACATGTCGGAGCGGGGCACTGATTGACTTTAATTTACGTCTTCAAGAAAGGAGTGAAAACATGAGCAGCACACAAAACCTTAAGGGTAAAAAAGTGGCTATTCTTGCAACGAATGGTTTTGAGCAAAGTGAACTTATTCAGCCTAAAGATATATTAATTGAGCAAGGCGCAGACGTTGAAATTCTGTCAATCGATGATCAGTCAACCATAAAAGCGTGGGACGAAGATGATTGGGGTAAAACCGTAGATGTTGATAAACAAGTTACTGCGGCAAATCCAGAAGACTACGATGCGCTTGTACTGCCAGGCGGTCAGATAAACCCCGACGTGCTGCGCACAAACAAAGACGCGGTGGCATTTATTAAAAGCGCAAACAATACGGCGCGTATTAAAGCAATTGGAGCCATTTGTCATGGCCCATGGCTGTTGGTGGAATCTGGTTTGGCGAAAGGCGCTACGCTTACGTCGTTCCCCAGTATTCAAACCGACCTTAAAAATGCTGGCGCAAACTGGGTAGATGAAGAAGTGGTAGCACATTCGAAATTAGTAACCAGTAGAAACCCAAATGATATTCCTGCGTTCGTGAACAAAATAAGCGAGATGATAGCCTAGCGCTTTCCAAACTAATTTTTAAAGCGGGAACTTTCACGTTTTTTCTTTGATAAATGCGATGTTAAAAAGAAATGAAACAAACTGTGATTTATCGCGTTGAATAAAAGTTTAAAACACAGCGTAGCTAACCGTTGCCGCTGATGATAAGAAGGAGGATTTATGTCTAGTACAAACAACAGTAAAAAGGTTATTGCTATTACAGGTGCGTCAAGCGGTATTGGTAAAGAGACGGCAAAGCAGCTGGTTAATGAAGGCTTTAAGGTCGCGCTTCTAGCCAGAAGTGAGGATAAGCTAAGCTCGCTTGTTGAAGAGTTAGGTAACGAAAATGCGTTTGCTGTGAAGGCCGATGTAAGTAACTATGACGAGGTAAAAACGGCTTTTAAGAAAGTGAATGACCACTTTGGCCGTGTTGACGGCATTTTTGCAAATGCGGGGCGTGGCGCAAAAGCCGCAGGAATAGAAAAGGGCGATGTAGAAGACTGGAACGGAATGCTTGGTGCAAACGTCAACGGGCTACTTTACACAGCGAAAGCTGGGCTTCCTTACCTACACAATACAAAAGGTCACTTTATTATTACGTCGTCGGTGGCAGGTCGTATTGCGCTTAAAGGCTCAGTTTACGGTGCAAGCAAGTGGTTTGCCTATGGCTTTGGGCAAAACTTGGCTGAAGAAATGCGTGAATGGGGCGGCCGATGCACAACTATATGCCCAGGTATGGTCAATACGCCATTTTTTGATGAACCCAAGGAAGACAAGCTTCAACCGGCAGACATTGCTAAATCTGTGCTGTTCGCGCTTAACGCCGACGAATCGGCCTGTATTCGAGAAGTCTACGTTATGCCTGCGAAATAGGCTGGTAACGTCTACTCAAGGCGCTTTACCGAAACGGTTTTGATTCCAACTTAAACAACCTCAAGGGGCAGAATAGTTTTCTGCCCTTTTTTGTATCCACGTTTAAAACAATGAATGGAACTAGCTTATTTGTGCTGTGCATCAAGGATAAGCAGGTACTAGCCCACACCAATTCAATTCAACCAATTAATTTCATGAAGCTATTTAAATTAGCCAAATAAATTATTTTCCTTAGTGCTATCGCTCTACTCTGATTATGTTCAAAAAAACGCTATGTTTTAGCAAACCTCAAACAAGAACAACGCGGTGCTAATTGAATACCCGCGCAGTGTTAAATCGACAGCCGCGATACATTAAAAATAGCGCAGCGGTACAACAATAATAGGAGAGTTGGATGTCTAATGAATTTGCAGGTAAAACCGCCATCATTTCGGGTGCCGCTGGTGGAATAGGGCTAGCATTGGCTGAAGCGTTAGCAACCCAGGGCATGAATATCGTAATGGGGGACATTGATAATACTGCCCTTGTAGAGTCGGGTAATGCACTGCGCGAAAAAGGATTTAACGTATTAACCTGCGCCTTAGATGTAACTGACTATGCCCAATGGGAAGATATTGTTGCTAACGCAAAAGAGCAATTTGGCAAGGTTCATATGGTAATCAACAATGCTGGCGTGGGCGGCACACCAGGGAAAGTGGAAGACTCAGAACATGAAACCTGGCGCTGGGTACTAGACGTTAACGTTATGGGGGTGCTTTACGGGGCCCAAGCTTGTGTGCCTGCAATTAAGGAACACAAAGAGGGCGGCTGGGTTTTAAATGTGGCGTCTATGGCTGGCATGATGGGAATGCCATACGCGGGGGCTTACTGCGCGTCGAAGGCAGCAGTTGTGTCTATGACAGAAAGCTGGGTAGCTGAACTTCAACCGTTTAGCATACACACCTCGGTGTTATGCCCCGCGTTTGTTAAAACGCGCATTCACGAGTCGTATAGAAACCGACAGCAAAAGTATGCGGTAGCGACTGAAAAGCGCATTGATAAAGATAAGCTTAAAGCGGGCGCGCAGGCCGCGACTATGGCGGTAGAGTCGGGCATTCCCGCGTCGATGCTTGCTGAGCGCGTTATTGAAGCGCTTAAATCTAAACAAACCTATATTTACACGCACCCCAATTATCGCAAGGTAACTAAAGGGCGCTTTAAGGCCATTGACAGTGCGTTCGCGGATGCAGAGCAAAGCCCTGTCGTGGGTCAATTGATTAATGACGACATTGTCACCTTTTAATTTAGCACATTAATTCTGGTGTTCTCCGTTTTTAGAGTTATGCAAATGAATGAGTTAAAAATAATGGTATGTTGAATAGGTCTCATGTTTTCGCTAAAACTCAGAATTATCACATGCTCATTATTTTTAACTTTCGTATTGGGCTGTTGGTCGTGCGTTACATTGTAACTTTTTGCATTTGCAAGTAAGTCTATAGAGTTGTAATACTACAAACTCAACTGAGCCTTGCGCTCTTACAAACACACTGGATAACAATAATGAAAAAGCTTTTAAAAGCGGCAGTTGCTGTATCGGTTGCACTTTCGTGCACGGCCTCATTTGCAGATAAAGATGATAAAGCTGACATCTTTAGCAGCTCAACATTTAAAGCCATGGAGCTTAGAAGCATTGGACCTGCATACATGTCTGGGCGAATTGCTGATATCGCAATTGATCAGAATAATCCTTCTACGTGGTACACAGCTGTAGGCTCGGGCGGCGTATGGAAAACGACCAACGCGGGCACGACGTGGACACCTATTTTCGACGACCAACCTGTTTACTCCATTGGCGATGTCACTATTGCGCCAAGTAATTCGAACATTATTTGGGTAGGAACTGGTGAGAACAACGGTGGTCGCCACATAAGCTTTGGCGACGGCGTTTATAAGTCTGTTGATGGCGGACAAACCTGGAAGAACATGGGTTTGTCTAAATCAGAACACGTTTCAGACATTATTATTCACCCAACAAATCCAGACATCGTATGGGTGTCGGCGCAAGGTCCACTATGGACTGGCGGTGGCGAACGCGGGTTGTATAAAACTACCGACGGTGGCAAGACGTGGAAACAAGTTCTTAAACCTGCCGACGAATGGACAGGTGTAACATCGCTACTTATTGACCCGCGCAACCCAGACAAATTATACGCAGCAACTTGGGCTCGCCAGCGCACTATTGCAGCCTATGTAGGCACAAATGAAGGCGCAGGCATTCACACCTCTAACGATGGCGGTGAGACTTGGACAGAGCTTAAAACAGGCTTGCCAACAGGCAATCTTGGCAAAATTGGTATGGCGATATCGCCAATGAACCCAGATGTGATTTACGCCACTATCGAAACAGACAATCGCGGCGGCGGCTTTTATCGCTCAGCCGATCAAGGCGCAAGCTGGAGCAAAATGTCTGACGAAGTAGGCGGCGGCACGGGACCTCACTACTACCAAGAGATTTTTGCTGATCAACATCAGTTTGACCGTGTGTATATTGCCAGTAACTACAGCAAGGTGTCAGACGATGGCGGTAAGACGTGGACGCCAATTAATACCAAGCGCAAACACGTTGATGACCACGCAATTGCGTTTCACCCTACCGATCCTGACTTTGTGTTAATGGGGTCGGATGGCGGCATTTACATGTCGCACGACAGAATGGACAACTGGCGTTTTATGGCTAACTTGCCACTTACGCAGTTCTACAAAGTGGCGCCTGACGATGCTACACCGTTTTACAATGTTTATGCGGGTGCACAGGATAACTCTACACAGGGCGGCCCTTCGCGCACTATGCGTAAAGAAGGGATTAAGAATAAAGACTGGTTCTTGACTTTAGGTGGCGACGGGCACCAGCCGGCTGTTGAGCCTGGCAACCCTGACATTATGTACTCGCAATGGCAGCAAGGTAACTTGGTTCGCGTTGATATGAAAACCCGTGAAGGCGTTTACGTAAAACCACAGCCATTGCCAGGCGACCCAGCAGAGCGATTCAATTGGGATGCACCAATTAATGTATCGGCTCACGACCCTGCGCGAATTTATTTTGCATCGCAGCGCGTTTGGCGAAGCGACAATCGCGGCGATAGCTGGACTGCGATTTCAGGCGACCTGACCAAAAACGAAAACCGCATGCATAAGCCGATGATGGGGCGCACTTGGTCAGTGGAAGCTGGCTGGGACTTATACGCCATGTCAGAATTTCACACCATCGCTAACTTTGCTGAAAGCCCAGTTGATGAAAACATTCTATGGGCAGGCACCGATGACGGTATTATTCAGGTAACCACCAACGGCGGTGAATCTTGGAAGAAAATTGAGCTGGACGATATTAGAGGTATTCCTGAAAATGCGTATATCAACGATATTCGTGCCGACTTGTTCGACCCTAATACGGTGTACGTAGCGCTTGATAATCACAAATATGGTGACTATAAACCTTATCTTATTAAATCGACAAACCTAGGTAAAAGCTGGACTTCACTAGCCGATGACTTACCAGAAAAGCACTTAGTTTGGCGTATAGTTCAAGACCACGTAAATAAAGATTTATTGTTTATTGGTACTGAGTTTGGCGTATTCTTCTCGGTAGATGGCGGTGAAGACTGGGTAGAGTTAGACGGTGGTATGCCAACTATTTCAACCCGCGATGTGAAAATTCAGCGCCGTGAAAATGACCTGGTAGCAGGCACGTTCGGCCGTGGTATTTACATTCTTGATGACTACGCGCCGCTTCGCTCTTTAACAGCAAAATCGATGCAGCAAGAAGCTATTTTGTTTGCACCGAGTCGCCCAGTTAAATGGTTCCAGTTAGATGACAACCACACCGATTCTGACGGTGATGATCGTTTTGTGGCTGAAAACCCAGAACATGGCGCAACGTTTACTTATTACCTTAAAGACAGCTTGCTAACGGCCAAGGAAAAGCGCCAAGAGGCAGATAAAAAAGCTGTTGAAAAGAAAAAGTATCCTAAGTACCCAAGTTGGGAAGCCGTTGAAGCTGAAAACAATAAAGCTGCGCCTGCAGTGTACATTGAAGTGCGCGATAGCGAGGGTGATATGGTTAAGCGTGTTGAAGGCAGCACGAAGAAAGGCCTGCATCGTTTAACGTGGGATATGAAATACACGTTGACCAGCCCGCTTACTGATAAAGACAGCAAAGACAAAGGCCTAATGGCGCTGCCTGGTAACTACACCGCAACACTGTTTAAGCGCGAGGGCACTACGGTAACGGCGTTGTCAGAACCTACGCCATTTGAGCTAGCGTCTATTTACGAAGGTGCGCTTGAAGGTGCGACGTCTGATGAAATTACGGCTTACGGAGAAGCGGTAACCGAAGCTCAAAAGCGTGCAATTTCATCGTCTGCGGTATTGAAGCAGCTTAAAGAAACCTTAGCACTGCTACGCACGGCCATTGACCGCACGCCTAGCGATGTTAAAAATCTTGAAGCGCAATACGCGGCTATTCAAGACGAACTTAACGCTGTGAACGTGGTGTTGTTTGGCTTAGAGTCACGTGAAAAAATGGGCATTAAGCCAGCAAACGTAATGAGCCGTTTAAGCTACGCTCGCTCTGCATTAGGTTCTACCTATGGCCCAACGCAGCAGCACAAAGATCAGCTTGGCTATGCCAAAGAAAGCTTAAATAGTGTCGTTACTCGTGTTAGCACATTGCAGCAAAATACAGTGCCAGCACTGCAGCAAGCTGTTGTTGACGCAGGCGGCCCATGGACGGTGGGACTACCTGTTATTGCGAAATAGCTTTTGCTAAAGCATTAGCATGCTAATTACGCGGCAGTTAAATACTGCCGCGTTTTTTATTGTAATAATCAACCATGATTACCGCTTTCAACTACAATTCACGATGCTTTCTCACTGGCGAGACTGACTTTGTTGTCTTTTGAGTTTGGTTCAATGCCATTTAATCTTTTAAAAATATCTCCACGTGTAGCGATGAGCATTGTCGCTTTTCTACCGCCTGTTTGTTTTGCGCAAAGTGTTTACATTGCTCAAAGCGCGGAAACTGCCCAGAGCGCTGAAAACCCCCAGAGCGATGAAGAACCCCAAAGCGCCAAAACTTCCCAGAATATTCAAAATAACAATGTAGAGCGCTATACCGTTACTGCCACTCGACCTTACTATGACGAAACCTTATCGCGTATTTTTCCGCAGTATCAGTTCGATAAAGCTAATCTGGTATCGCCACTTCACACCAACGATATATTGCTTCAATCTCCATCGGTGTCGCTAAATGGGCAAAGTGGGCAAATTCAAAGTATTAATATTCGCGGCTATTCCAGATGGCGTATTCAAACTTTGTTGGACGGCGTACCTATAGTGAGCGACAGGCGAGCGGGCTCCAGCATTGGTTTTGTCCCCCCAGATTTCATTTCATCGGTTTCGGTTTTGCCTGGTGCCGCATCAACTTATTTAGGTTCAGGTGCATTGGGTGGCGCGGTTAACCTTCTTCTTTCAGACACGCCAACCCCCTATGTAAGAATGGGGTACAGCAGTAATCAACAAATGAAAGCATTGAGCTATGCCGACACATCAAACGATAAAGGAAAGACCGATTGGAATATGTCGCTGCGCAGTGCAAATAATGGAGAGGATGCAAACGGCAATACGCTTTTCGATGAGTTTGAGCAAACTGCACTGTTTGTTCGCCATCAGCCCAAAAGCGGCGTAATTAAAGAAGTATGGACACTGTATACTGATAACAAAGATATTGGAAAATCGAGTAGCGACTTTCCAGAAAGCCGAGTTACCACTTACCCGAAAAATACGCACTGGCTTGGCAAGCTTTCTTTTGCAGCTAAGCAACTATCTGGGGGAATATGGTGGCACCAGTCAAGCCTAGACACTACCGTGTTGCGACCACAAACGCGTATTAATGAAAGTGAAAATTCTGCCTTTGATTACGGTTTCGACATTAAAACGCAAAGTGAATGGCAAGATTGGCTAGTGAACTGGCAACTGCAGGTTTCAGGGCGTGAGGGTATAGTGGCAGATGAAGCTGAGTTTAGCTTAATGCCATCATCAACTGGCTTACTAAACACGTTGCCTGCACGCTCTTTCAACCCTGAATTGGCTTTTGAAACCCGTACGTTGAATGCCAGCGAAATTAACACCGCAGGTATTGTTGATGCTTCAAACCAGTGGGGGCGTTTTTCGATAGCCGTTGGCGGCAGAGTGGACTGGCAACGCCAGTCAAACAACGATGTTACAATTACAGGTGCTAATACAAGCGCCACCGCCACCTCCAAGGCTACAAACCTGAGTGGATATATAGGCACTAACTATCAGCTGTCGAATCACTGGGCCGTAAGCGTGTATGTATCGAGCGCATTTAGAAACCCGTCTTTGACCGAGCGTTTTTTTGCCGGTGAAACGCCGCGAGGCAAAGTGTTAGGCAGCACGGCTCTTGAAACGGAGCAAGCGATAAATACGCAAGCAAGTTTGGCTTACAGTAATAAATATGTGCAGGGCTCTGTTGATATGTTTTACCAGCACATTAACGACTATATTGAACGTATTTCAATAGCCGACGACGTACTTCAATACGCAAACTTAAACAGCGCCACAATAAAGGGCGTAAGCTACCAGCTAAATTGGCAATCGAGAGAGGGGATGCTTGATGCTCGATTAAGCGGCATGTGGATGCAGGGGGAAGACAATAAAAATATGGCCATTGCCGATATACCTGCAAATAATCAGCGCCTTGATGTGGGCTTACGTTGGCATGATACTCGATTCTTCACCGTATTGGCTTATCGGGCAAGCAAATCAGATATAGCCGACGGAGAGCGCGCCCTTGATGACCTCTTTACACTAGATGTAGGGGCCAGTTGGCAGTTCAATGAACGTACTCAATTTCAGGTAAGCTGGAGTAACCTAACCAATCAACATTTTTATACCAGTGCGGATGACAAAGCGGCGTTTGCTCAAGGAGAAAGCGTGCAGCTAGCACTGACTTATTTGCTTTAAGTTTACGAAGCTGGGCAAACTTCAGTTACCAGAATACTTATACCAAAATGCTTTACCAGATTGCTTTTACCAGAACAGTTATACCCGAATATTTTTACCAGAACACTTATACCAAAATACTTAGCTGCGCTGCTTCTGAAATTTATTTTTTCGGTATTTGCTTTTAAGCGTGGTGATTAACATCACCAAACCCGTAAGCCAAAGAATAAACAGCAATATAGCGGCAGGTAGGAAAAGCCACAGTTTTGCGCCTTCAAAAAACCAACTACCGTCGTGAATCGCTTCTATGGTATCTGCGCGTCGGTAGGCCACTTGCAGTACATCACCGGTTTGCGCGTTTAGCTGAACTTCCCAGTGGTTTTTGCCACGCACTTTTATAATGCCTTTGCCTGGGCGCACGTCTAACCGGTCTATGTCATCCCACGTGTTTAGGTTGGCCTGAGGGGCTTTGTTCACGGCATCTAAGACTTGCTCAAACGACAACGTGGGAATGCGGTTTTGCGCTTTTTGAGTAGGAGGCTGAATCCAGTCGACTTCTTTTTTAACCTGCAATAACAGGCCGCTACCAATAACAATGATCACAGGAATAAAAATAACAAGGGACAGCCACAAATGAATACTACGGCTGTACTTGCGAAGGGTAACCGACATGACTAAGCACTTAAAAAAAGAAAAGGTGAAAACGCCCGTTATTATACGTGAAACCTGATATGCAGTAAAAACACCCCACCGTGACGATTGCGCGTTTAAACGGAATCTGTTTCGGGCTCAAGCAGTCGTCGCAAGTGGAAGAGGATAACATCTCATTCAATTATTGGGTGGTTAAAGTGAAGCTTGGTATCGCAAGTAAGTGAAACCACCGATTCTGTTAGTGTAAGCTCGCCAATTTCCTGCCACGTGGCTTTATCTATGCCCTTCTTATGGAAAGGGGCTGCCGATAATATCCAAGTTAACGTGTGATTTGGATAGTGCTGAAGTGACAGCTCATCGCGAAAATCGTCTTTGTCTACCAAAGGTGTACCTGGTTTATGCGATGCTTTCAGCCAGTATGGGCCATTACTGTTTTTAGATGATGTATTTCGCGTGTTATCACTTGCTTTTGAAGCGTTACTTGTCTTTGTTTCTTTAGCTTGTTTTTCGGCGCCTAGGCTCTTTTTAGTTAAGGTAACTACATTTGCTAACTGAGACACTGGCCTAAACCGGGCGTTCGCTTTATTACCGCTGAATGCTTTATCTGCCTCCTCCAAATCACTTTCCAAACGGTATGCAGTAAGCAGCTGGCTAAAAGGTGGAAGTTCGCCAAGCGCTGGTTCATTTGTCATAGGTAAATTAGCGACATATTTTGTTTTGGTGCCGCCTAGCGAGTGCATAAGAAATATGTTTTCAGTGACTTCACTTGTGAGGTCAGGAAAGAGCTTAATAGCAATGCCAAAAGCGCGCTTATCACGCTGCTTAGTGCCGCTTAAGCTAACTGAGGCTCTTACTATTACCGGAACTTCAGTTTGCGCAAGATAAAGCCCAGAATAGGGGCTGTGTCGATTTATTTTCCATGTGCCTGAAAAACAAATTCCGTTTGCCTGCAACAGTTTATGTTCAGTGCCTAAGTCTATAAAGTTTGCGTGTGATAAAAGCGTTCTTTTGGCGTGCTTTAACAGTACGTTTTCATCGTTACTGTCAAAATTATCACGGGTTACTTTGTATTGGGGAAGATAAGGGTAGGGGTCTGAAAATACGCTGCTTTTAACCGTGTCAAATACGTCTTTTTGAGCAGAAGTAGCGAGCGTGTTGATACTAGCCGAGGCGGCCTTTAGCAAGACAAGATGCAAAACCAGAAGCACAAAAAAACAACGCACGTTGAAAGTATTTTTCACGGTGCAGGGTCTTAGTTGATACTGTGAAGTTCTAATAAGGCGCATAACGATGGCGTGCTCCCCTGGTAACACTAGAAATCAACAACTTGCTTTTACTCAAAAGCGCATGGGTGAACACTTCACGCCAAATCAGCTTCTAGGGCGTACCCATACCATCGGCTGTGTAGCTGTTGAAATCACGCAAAAGTGTAATCTTGACTGCACCTTATGCTATTTGTCAGAACATTCGCAAGCAGTTCGTGATATTCCTATTCAAGAAGTATTCAGACGACTAGACAATGTGTTACGGCATTACGGCCCGGGCACAAGCGTTCAAATTACAGGGGGCGACCCCACGCTAAGAAAGCACCGCGAGCTAATTGAAATTGTTGAATATGCCAACAAAATTGGCTTGCACACCGCACTTTTTACCAACGGAATAGCAGCAACGCGAGATTTACTTTCAGCGCTAGCCAAAGTGGGTTTAAACGATGTGGCGTTTCATGTCGATACCACTCAAGAGCGTAGCGGCTTTAAAGGTGAAAAAGCGCTAAATGAAATTCGAAGCGAATATATACAACGCGCTAAAGGCTTGGGCTTGATGGTTATTTTCAATACCACCGTTCACACTGAAAACTTTCATGAACTTCCAATGCTGGTAGACTTTTTTGTGAAAAATGCCGATGCCGTCAGTTTCGCTTCGTTTCAGCTACAAGCGGAAACAGGCCGAGGTGAATGGGGTGCGCGAACCGATGTTGTCGACGCTGTTACTGTGAAAGCCGCCATAGAGCAAACGATCAGCAAAGCGTTACCGTGGGAGAAAGTTCGTATAGGACACAGTGACTGTCATAGCTACATGCCTACCTTAGTTACAGACAACCAAGTTTTCTCGGTTGTTGATGACGAAAAAATGTTTGCGCAATTCATTGAAGATTTCAAGCACATTCAAACCACTCGGCAAAACGGTAAAACAAAAATAGTGTGGGATTACGCGAAAGCTTTGGTTAAGCAGCCGCGCTGGATTTGGAAGCTTACCAAAGCCACATCTATCAAGTTAACTGAAATGCGCGCAAGTTTGCTTAAAAGTAAAGGGCGAGTGCACAAGCTTTCATTTTTCGTACAAAACTTTATGGATGCGAAAAACCTTCAGCAAGACCGAATTGGCGCCTGCTCGTTTATGGTGATGACCACCGACGGCCCAGTTTCTATGTGCAAACACAATGCAGAGCGTGACGAGCACATCTCAAAGCCAATTAGTTATACCAACCACCGTGGCCAGGTTAAGCAATATCAACCTCTTGGTGAGCGCTATAAACAAGATAATGTAATTCCAATTCGCCACATCGATGACACTTCAGCGAACCCAGAGCAAGTTATTAAACGTGTATAAGGACACTGCCGTGCAGAAGATTCAAATTCCCCAATTTAAAAGCGTTTTCACGGTTTTGCTGTCGGTTCTTGTGCTCTCTAGTTGGCCCGTTTCAAAACCTACGCACGCCATTGAAAACCCAACAATACGCAGTACAGAAAAAGCCGATGCCAGCAAGCTGGTGCTTGCTTATCGCAAAGCGCTGCAAGATTGGTCGTATGTGTTGGAAAATTATGTAGATGAACAGGGGAGAACTGACTTTAAAGAACTTTCAAAAGAGATAGCTCCCCTTGAAAACGTTGTTTCATTTATCGGGTTTGCCAGCCCTTCAATGACGCCCGAACTTTTCGATTCGCCACAAAAAGTAATGGCTTACCATATCAACGCTTACAACGCGTTAGCCATGTACGGCGTAATAGAAGAAGGCATCCCCGATGGCTTCACTAACTTCTTTTCTCGTGCGGGTTTTTTTAAGTTTCGCGATGTAGTTATTGGTGGAAAAGTAACGAATTTATATGACTACGAAAATGAGGTTATTCGACCGCTTAACGAGCCCCGCGCCCACTTCGCACTAAACTGCATGGTGAAAGATTGCCCTCGGTTACCACAACAACCTTTCTACTCTGACACCTTGGATGAAACATTAGAACAAGCCACTTACGAGTTCTTTTCTAAAAAGCGGCATTTTTACTTAGATAACGAGAAAAAACGCGCGTATGTTTCGGAAATTCTCGACTTCTACACCGAAGATTTTGTGCCTTCTGGGAAAGCTAAAGACCTACCGCAATACATAAACCAATACCTTAAAACGCCCATTCCAAAGGGATACAAACTTCGTTTTATAGATTATGATTGGAGGATAAATGCGCAACTAGACTAGTCACAGTATGGCCGTTTATCGTTTTTAAGAGTGCGGCCACTAAGGGCCGCTTTCCAGATAGCTAGCCTTGAATTATTTTGTCCATAGTAATAGGAAACGCCCGAACCCGAACACCCGTGGCATCAAATATTGCATTGGCAATAGCAGCGCCAGCGCCAGTTATGCCTAGCTCCCCTATACCTTTTGCGCCAACTGGCGAAGCTGCATAGTCAGGCTCTTCAAGAAAATCCAAGCTTACCTCGGCGATGTCTCGGTTTACTGCAATATGATATTCTCCAAAATCTGGGTTTATAAAACTTGCTGTATCTTCATGGTGGTGAATCCCTTCGGTCAGGGCATATCCTGCACCCCACACCATTCCCCCCTTTATTTGAGAAGAGGCAGTTTTTACATTTAAGATTTGACCAGCGCTAAACATTCCGTATTGACGAAGTAGGCGAACCTCGCCTGTATATTCATCGACTTCAACTTCAGCAAAGTGTGCGCCACAGGAATATTGCTCATCATCGCTGCTATCATCTTCAGATATCTTTCCCGTAGCTGCCAACGGGAACGCAGTGTCTGGTATATAGTCTAAAACGGAAAAGTAGCGCTCGACGTTATTCGTATTACTTGAATCGGCACTGTCGCCTTGATCAGCCTCTGTGTTCGCTCTAGCCTTCAGCTCACCTTCCTCGATAGACAAATTAGCATTACTAAGCTCACTTGGAAGCCTACTACGAATGGTATCGATGAGTGCTTCACATGCTCGCTTAACCGCAGAGCCCGTGCTCGCTGCTCCGAACGAACCTCCTGAACCACATGAGGCAGGATCGCGGCTGTCGCCTAGTTTAACAGTAATGCTATCCACCGAAGTACTCAGCGTGTCGGCCGCAATTTGCGCAAGTATGGTATAAGTGCCGGTACCAATATCGGTCATATCAGTGCGCACAGTAACAGCTCCGTGAGCATCAACTTCAACTTGTGCCGCGCTTTCAACTAAAACATTCATTCGCATGGCACTGGCAACGCCATGACCAATACGTTTTCCAGAGCTTGGTTGCGGCTTATGCTGCCAGTTGAAACGTTGTGCACCTTGGCGAAGGCACTCTCCTAAATTGTGGGTAGTGAAAGGCACGCCTTTCATGGGGTGAACTATAGGTAAATTTTTAATACGGAAGGTAAGAGGATCTACTCCGGCTTTGTGGGCAAGTTCATCTATTGCAGACTCGAATGCTAAAGAGCCAATGGCATCACCAGGTGAACGTGTAGAATCAATAAGTGGTAAGTCTACGTCTTTTACTTTGTGCGAGCTTTCAATATATTGAGACTTATACGTAACACGAGCCCCAGCCCCCGTAGCCTCTGCGAACTCATAGCCTTTCGCCTTTGGCATCGCACTTTTATGAATAATGCTTAAAAGCATGTTTTCGCTATTGGCGGCAAGTTTAATTTTTTGCGTGCTGTGACCTCTATGAGGCGTGTTGTAAAATACTTGTCGTCGACTAAGAACGACTTTTACGGCACGCTTTAAATACCGCGCCCCGATACAAGCAAGAATAGCATCGTAGTGTAATCCAAGCTTAGAACCAAAACCTCCTCCTACAAATGGACTTTTAACTACAATATTATCAGCATCCATTTCTAGCGTAATCGCCAATGCTTCAACGGCAGATGCGACAATTTGCACACTACAAAAGACTTCAAGTTTATCACCGTTAAACTGTGCAATTGTGGCGTGAGTCTCCATAGCGGCAGATATCTGAGACGGGGTAGAGTAGGTACTATCTATAGCATAAGCGATATCATTGGAAGTGGGCGGCTCGCCAGAAGTTGCATCTGGTTCGAAACCTCCATCTAAAGAATCTGGTGTTAGTGTTGCTTCGTCAAAATGTTTCAGCAAATCTGGGGTTTCACTGTCGATAGTGAATTTAACTAAACTTGCCGCATAACGCGCTTGCTCCAGAGTATCTGCAACAACCAATGCCACAGGGGCGCCGAAATGACGAACATATGGCTCATTTAATACCGCGCGGCTTTGGGTGAATCGACTTTCATTTGCTGGCTTACTGAAAGGTTTCAGCGGCCCTGCATTTTTGTATGTAATAACAGCGTGAACACCTTCGGCCTGCTCGGCGTTGCTGGGGTCAAGTGAAGTAATTTTGCCCACGGCAGTGTCGCTTGCCACTAACCATCCAACTAGCGGTTTTCGTTCGCTCAGGTGTTCTGCGGCATATTTTGCTTGGCCTGTAACTTTCTGTGTACCGTCAATACGGTTTACTGCTGTTCCAACAGTGTGTGAGTTAGGCGTTGCCATGCAAAGCTCCTTCGTGATTTGGGTTCTTTCGCTGATACGCTGAAAGTTCAGTGAGCACTTTTACTAACGTGCGGCGCAGAAGCTCTGGCTTGAAGTCGTTACTACCAAAGGTTTTTGCTTGAGACAGTTCAGCTTCAGCTGCCTGTAATATGACATCAGGTGTAACCTCCGCGCCCTCAAGTATGCGTATAGCTTTTTCTGGATACCAAGGTTTGGTACCCACGCCACCAAAGGCAAGATTTATAGTTTTAACTCGGCCACCTTGCACTGTGAGCGCCGCCGCTACTGAAACTAGCGCAAAGGCGTAAGAGGAACGGTCACGCACTTTGTGATAATACTGGGTGCCAATGTTGGCTTTCTTAATACTCACGTGCGTTATAAGTTCGCCGTCGGCCAGAACGCTTTCTTTGTCTGGTGTATCTTTAGGCTCTTTGTAGAATTCTCTTAACGGTATTTGACGGTTATTGCCGTCTGGCTGCTGAGTATTTACAACAGCGTCAAGCGCTATCATGGCAACGGCCATGTCTGATGGGTGAGTCGCTATACAATGTTCACTTGTGCCAAAAATTGCGTGAATACGGTTCATGCTAGTTAATGCCGCGCAACCTGAGCCAGGTTCTCGTTTGTTGCAGCATTTAGTCGTATCGTAAAAGTAATAGCATCGAGTGCGCTGTAACAAATTGCCCGCAGTAGTTGCCCTATTTCGAAGTTGCACGGTTGCTCCACTTAACAGAGCTTGAGCAAGAACGGATAGAGTAGGCTGGGAATGAGCAAACTTTGCTAACGTTGAATTGCTCACCATAGCGCCTATATGGAAGTGTGAGTCGTCTTCAGAGATAGTATTTGCACTTTTCCACTTAGCTAAGTTAATTAAGGTTTTTGGCGTTTCAACCTGAAGCTTCATCAGGTCTATCAAGTTAGTGCCTCCAGCCAAAAAACGGGTTGATTTGTTAAATGGGAAGCTATTAAGCGGTGTATTTTCATTAAAATGATGAAGGTCAAAAGGCCGCATTATTGTTTCTCCAGTGCAATAACATCTGTGATTGCATCAACAATATTAGGGTAAGCTCCGCAGCGACAGAGGTTGCCACTCATACGTTCGCTGATGTCTTCTTTTATTGAAGCGCTACCGCTGTAAGTCACAGCGCTTGGCTCGCCGTTGGCTATTTCTTGAAGTAGCGATACACCTGAACATATTTGTCCAGAGGTACAGTAACCACATTGAAATGCGTCCCTTTCGATAAAGGCTTGCTGCAGAGGGTGAAGGGCGTCGCTTTTACTTATGCCTTCTATTGTTGTCACCTCACAACCTTCAAGTTGGAACGCAAATACTAAGCAAGCGTTCACGCGCTCACCGTCGACGATAACGGTGCAAGCACCGCATTGTCCGTGATCGCATCCTTTTTTTGTTCCAAACATCGCTAAATGCTGGTGAAGAAAGTCGAGAAGTGTGGTTCGTGGATCTTGAGGAAGACTGACGTCTTTCCCGTTTAGGTTGAGTGTTGTCATGGAAGTGTCCTTCTACCAATAAGCGCAATTTCAATACTCCATAGAAATAAGCGCGACGAGATAAAGGTTCCTACGACTAAGTGGCTAGTTTGGTTTTCAATTACGTGCTGATTTAACCCGAGACAACACCTTGAGATAGATGCTGGTGACCAAGTGGTGTAAAATGTTCAAGCAAAGCACAAGAGGCGCAGTTTTACAGTGCAGTTTGCTTAAAGCGATTTCACCGCGTCATTTTTATATTTTTACACTTCAGGCCCACTTACATGATCCACAACGATGTTTTACGTCGCCTTCGCTATGCGTTAGCTATTAACGACACAGCAGCAATCAGCATTTTCAAATTAGTAAATTACGACATGGAGATTGAATATTTACACGCTGTGATGAAGCGAGAAGGTGAGGAGGGGTATTTGCCCTGTCGTGATAAGATTATCGCGCTGTTTCTCGATGGGTTAGTTATAAAAAATCGTGGTCGCCAAGAAGGGCAAGAACCTAAGGAGTTGGGGCCAAAAGAGCGTTTAAGCAATAATGAAGTGCTGCGCAAAATTCGCATAGCCATGAGTTACAAAGACGACGATATGATTGCCGTGTTAAAGCTGGCAGATTTCAGAATCAGTAAAGGTGAATTGTCCGCGTTTTTTAGAAAGCCAGATCACCGCAACTTTAAGCCTGCGGGCGATCAGGTCGTGCGTAATTTGCTACAAGGCATGGTAAAAAAATATCGCCCAGAATCTACACGACAGTCTTCTCAGAAAGCACCTCAGAAAACGTCTCAGAAAGCGTCTAGTGCAGGAAAACCTGCTGGTGCTAAGCCAAGCTCGTTGAATAAAGCGCCTAATAAACCAAGGCCAGCAGATTCAAAAGCGCAAGGCACAAGAAGCAACGCGAAAGCATCGCCTGAAAAAGCGACTCCTTCAAACTCGGTATGGGGAAAGCTTCCCAAAAAGCAGTAACGTACATTCTGCCTGAACGAATCTGCGGTTAAATGCATAGTAGGGGAGACTGAGTGCTGTTGTAGTTAAGCATATCACCCTCACTTTGATGTATTCATGCTGAAGATAGCCACGTTCGTGTACCTTCAGTTGTATTTACGCTAAAGCAAAGCCACAACGCAAAGGATGACTATTATGAGCCGACACTTCGAGCAAGCCGGAGGCCTCTACGAAGAAAAAGATGCTGAGACACAAGGTTTTGTGTTTAACCAAACCATGCTGCGCATTGCCGATCCCAAGCGCTCTCTAGATTTTTATACGCGAGTTATGGGCATGACCCTGTTAAAGCGTTTAGATTTTGAAGAAATGAAGTTTAGCTTGTATTTCTTAGCCGCAGGTGACGACTTTTCTGATGTTTCTGAAGATGAAAGTGAACGCACACAGCAAACGTTTAGTCGTCCAGCTATGTTAGAGCTAACCCACAACTGGGGTGATACGCCAGAATCAGCGAGTTATCACAATGGTAATTCTGAACCGAAAGGCTTTGGTCATATTGGTTTTCACGTTCCTGATGCAGAAGCTGCCTGCGCGCGCTTTTCGTCATTAGACGTGCCATTTCAAAAAGGTTTAAGCGATGGCTCGATGAAAGGTATAGCGTTTATCAAAGACCCAGACGGCTACTGGATTGAGATATTTGACGCGACAAAAGTGGCCGGAACCTGCGCACCACACCTAAAAAAATAGCATAGCTAAACAGGCCTCAATCAAACCGCAATCTGTTTATTTGGCAAACAAAACACTAAAAGGAGCTTCAGCTCCTCTTAGTATTCTGGTGACTATATTATTTATTTACTTGGTTTTGGCGGAATAATAATACGCTCTACTTCAGGGTTGGCGTTCTTCTCTAAACTTGCAGTGTCTAGGGTGTCGCCCAGTTGATAGTCTAGCTGTACTAGCAGCCCAGTTTGCCTTACTCCTTTGCCACCTTGAATACGCGGTTTATATTCCCATTGTTTAAGCGCTACTTTGGCGCTTTTTTCAAATACCCCTTCAGGCTTAGATTTCACAACTTTTACGTTATCGGTTGCACCAGTTTCAGTAATATCGAAAGATAAAACAACAAACCCTTCTACATTTTTTTCAGCCGCCTCAGCTGGATAAATGGGTGGAACGCGTTTAACTGGCGACGCTTCGTTTATCTTGGCTTCTGACTTTTCTGGTGCTGAGGGGCCGTTGGCCAAAGCAGTGTTTACGGTGAGTAAAGCGGCAATAGAAAGCACACCTGCTGCAAGTACTTTATTGTTGCGCATTGGTTGTTTAATAGCATTTAAACGTTTCATCATAGTCCTTTTTTCTCCAAAGGTTGGGTAAAGCCCTTGTGTTCGGTGCAGGGCATTTGAACAATGCTCAGCACACTGCACTAGTGCTTTCGCATAGGTAAGCTTTTCTTTTTCTGTTTTGTTTTTAAGTACAGCGTGGTCACAGGCCAACTCCTGGTTAACCCTGAACGATTTCAACGCAAACCAAACCACAGGGTTGAACCAAAAAACAATGGCAATGATTAGCGCCACCGAATTCCATAGGTGGTCGTTATGTTTGCGATGTACATTCTCATGCTCTAAAACAAGGGCTTGCTGCTGCGAAGAAAACGCACTTTTGAACGTGAAAGGAATGAGCACTTTAGGGCTGATAAAACCAAACAGCATAGGCGTGGCTGCTTTGCTAGAGTAATACGCATTGGTGTGTACAGCGCGGCGCTTACCAATTGATAACCATATCGTAACGTGGTGCAGCAAAATATAGGCGGTGATTGCGCTTACGCCAATTGCCCAAAGGGTAAACCATGTTTCGAAAGCGTTGACGCTAAGTGAGGGCTTAACGCCAACGACATAGCGGCTGAAGTTGTTTGAGGGAATGCTCACTAACGACATTGGAATATTGTTCACTACCAAACAAGCGGGGACTAATGCCCAAAGCTTGTAGCTAAGTGATGCGCCTAACTTAACGGTAAAAAAATGCTCGCACACCATTAGCAAAATAAGTGCAAGTGTAAGAATACCTTGCTGGGCGATGAGCCAATCAATCATTGTTCTTTTCCCATTCTTTAATAAGCGCTTTTAGCTCGTTTACATCTTGTTTTGAAAGCGAGTTTTGGTTAGCAAAACCTGCCACCATAGGCGCAATTTTTCCTTTGAATAAACGACTTACAAAGCTTGTCGTTTCTTTTTTTGTATAGTCTTCCCTAGCAATCAATGGGTAGTACAAGTACTGCCGTTGTTGTTTTTCAAACCCCAGCACATCTTTTTTTACCAGTCGGCCTAACAGCGTTTTCACGGTTTTCTCGTGCCAGTCTTTTTTATCATTTAGACGCGCAATGACTTCATTTGAAGTAGCAGGGTGGTCATCCCAAAGTACATCAAGCACTTCAAATTCGGCGTTTGATATTTCTGGTTTGTCTGACATTTTACTCATAAGATTGCTTTCTGTTTTTATGATTACATTTGTAGTCCATGGTTTAAGATTACACTTGTAATTTAACAATGCAAGGTTTTTCTGTGTGTTTTCTGAACTCGTGCTTTTTTGTTTGATAGCTGCAATTTTTCAGTGGGCGGATTCAGCCGGTGCAAAATTTAATGATTGAAATTAAAAATACTGTATATTTATACATATTGTGAGTGTTAGGATATGACGGAATCTTCATCATTGATACACATGAGTCTGTCTATTGCTTTACATTGAATCGACCGCTTTTGTGTATTCGCAAAAAGTAAGTACGAATTTGCAATGCATGACAAACTGATACAAAAACTCGAAATACTTTCGGACGCAGCCAAGTATGATGCTTCATGCGCAAGCGGGTCAGCAGGCAAGCGAAAGGCTGATAAAAATGACAAAACGGGCATTGGTTCGTTAACTGGTGGCTCGGGCATATGCCACAGTTTTACCCCAGACGGGCGATGTGTTTCATTGCTTAAAATTTTAATGACAAACTACTGTATTTACGATTGTCATTATTGCATTAATAGAGTGTCGAGCAATGTTCGCCGTGCGCGTTTTAGTGTGAAAGAAACCGTAGATTTAACGCTGAATTTTTATAAGCGTAACTATATCGAAGGCCTGTTTTTGAGCTCAGGTATTGTTGGGTCACCAGACCTTACTATGGAGAGCATGGTGCGCATTGCTAAATCGTTGCGTATCGATCACGGATTTAAAGGGTACATCCACCTTAAGACAATTCCCAATGCTTCGCCTGAATTACAGGCTGAAGCTGGCTTATATGCCGATAGGCTAAGCATAAATGTAGAAATGCCAACTCAACCTTCATTGAATAAATATGCGCCCGAGAAAGATCTTGGCGCTATACATGGTTCCATGAACACGCTGAAAGACAAAATAGCTGAACACAAGGTTGATAAAACCTATTCAGGCAAGCGTCTACCCCGTTTTGCGCCTGGTGGCCAGTCTACGCAGATGATCATAGGCGCCGATGACTCAAATGATAAAATCATATTGGGCACGAGTGTAAAACTGTATAGCCAACAAAAGCTGCGCCGTGTTTATTATTCTGCGTTCTCGCCTATACCTGATGCATCTGAAGTGTTACCGCTTAAGCCCGCGCCGTTAATTCGTGAGCATCGCCTTTATCAAGCTGATTGGCTATTGCGTTTTTATGGCTTCAAGCTTGATGAAATAGTGCACGATGACATGCTTGATATGGACCACGACCCTAAACTAGCGTGGGCGTTACGCAATCGTCATATATTTCCTATTGATTTAAATAAAGCTGACAAGCTGCTTTTATTGCGCGTGCCTGGGCTTGGCGCGCGCACGGTTCAAAAAATTCTGGCAATTCGCAGGCACACAAAGCTTAGTTGGATGGACCTCACCAAGATGCGCTTGCCACTTCAAAAGCTGAAACCTTTCATTAGTGTAAGTGATTACTCACCTAATATTCACTTGCTTGATAGCAATAACTTCGAGCTGCAATTCAAACAGCCAAAGCAGTTTGAATTGTTTAGCGCATAGTGAAGCGGCAACATAATGAAAACTATCACTATTACTTCGACACCTGGGTACGACGAGTGGCGAACGGCTGCAAGAGAGTGCTTGGCCCAGTCTATCTCGCCAGAGCACATTATCTGGCAGTGTTCACACACAACACAGAGCGACCTGTTTGGCGATATTGAGCAAGCTCAAGCTACAGAGGTACAAAAAACGCAAGCAATGCACAGCATTCCCAAGTCGGTTTTAATGCTATTCAAATATGCACTGTGTCATAACGATACTAGTCGCTTCGCGTTGTGCTATCGGGTTTTATGGCGTGTTATTTTTGAGAACAAAAACCTTCTTCGGCTGAAAACAGATGACGACGTTATGAAGCTCTATTCCTTGGTGAAAGCGGTGAAGCGCGATGCGTATAAAATGAGTGCGTTTTTACGGTTCAGAGAGATGACGCACAACAACCAAGAGCACTTTATTGCATGGTACGAACCGGAGCATTTTAGCTTAGAAATTAAACTCGACTTCTTCCAAACCCGATTCAAAAATATGCGATGGTCTATTCTCACGCCCTACAGAGCTGCCCATTGGGATACAGAAGCGTTAACCTTGGAAGATAACCCTGACTCAAGCGTTCTTCCCGATAACGATCGCATTGAAGAATATTGGCTTACCTATTACGCAAGTATATTTAACCCCGCACGTATCAAGAAGAGCGCAATGTTGAGCCAGATGCCTAAAAAATACTGGAAGAACATGCCTGAAACATCGTTGATTGATGACATGATACGAAACTCAGAGGCAAGAGCCCGCAAAATGATAACTGAGGGGAATAAGCGTTAGGGTAGGTGGAGAAAAATGAAAAAACAGACGGCACAAAATCCTGTCACCATCGTATTACACTGCTGGAAAACCGCGAACTTGAAAGCGCTAATTTGTGTTTGAGCCGAACGTAACGAGACCCGTTACCGAAAAAAGACTAAGTTCTGATTTAGGGTAAGCGAAGTGCTTGTGGTTTATCGATATTTGACCATACAATTCATTTAAAGCAGACTCTCAGCATGCGGTGTACTATTTCTAACAATTAAAATGCAAATTAACGGACTGATCGGATATTACAGAGAATGCTTTAAGGAAGATTCTTCTGATTTTAATCTTCGGAATCTTCTACGTCTAAAAAACGAAGACGTACTCTTCATTTCTGGACAGGACGAATTAGCAACCGGAGATCTCCATAGATTACCCATCGAACCTCATTACGGGGAATCTCTGTCAAAACGAGTAGAAATTTACCAGCGTGAAAGGATATTGCTCTACGGTTCATTATTTGTTTCGGGAAAATTACGCAACGATGGAGATGCTGTATCCCTGTTTAGCCCGTTAGTCGTAAATGAAGCTCGCATTGAGTCGGATGAGTATGGGCACTATTTTACCGCAGACAACTCTGGCGCTTTTGTTAATGAAGAGCTATTGTCACTGTTGTTGCCCGATTGCACAGAGCTCCCTGTCATTGATGTTAACAGGTTATACGAGCCATCATTTTGGATAAACCTCTTAGCAGAAAGCCCCTATGAAATTGATTGCCTTGAGAGTCTGAAATTTCCTCAGCTAGGAACCAAAGATGACGCATCACGAGCAATGCGCCGCAAGCACCCGAGTTTACTTCCCATTTCTTGTCTAGCATTCGTAGAGCGTTCTGCAAGCAGTCGAGGAGTGATACACGAATTGTCAATGTTGCTTGATCGAGAAAAGCTATCAGCTCCACTTTACGCAATAATGGGTGGGCAACAATCATCAGATACTGACACCCGCCCTAACTACAATCTTGTTCCTAGCACCCTTAGCAAAGCACAGAAAAAAGTGCTTAAAGTGGCTGCCACAGAATCACTCGCCGTTGTATCTGGCCCTCCAGGAACTGGAAAAAGTTTTACTATTGCAGCTGCTGCGGCAGAGCACTTTACCCGAGGAGAAAGTGTTTTAATTGTCGCCAATTCAGACACTGCTCTTGATGTCATTGCCAGCAAACTTGCAGGTGACTTTGGTTTGGACAATTTGTTTGTGCGGGCGGGACAAAAAGCCGTTTTAAAAGAATTCAAGCAGTATCTTGATGACCTACTGGCTGGTTATTACGACCACTCAGAAGCAGACCTCGTAAAAGACCATAAAAAGCAGTTGGATAAACTGATCAACAAAATAGAGTCCGATGAGACTGGTTTGGAAAAATTGAGTGCTAATGCTTTTAAGCAGGGCAACAGAGCACATAAGCTGGCAACTGATTCGGCCAGTCTTTGGGATAAATTGGTCCATAAGTTGAGCACACCAGCCATCCACAAAGGAGAGAAGCTTTGGCAGATATCTCGGCATTTTAACCAAAGAGTACGAGAAAAAGAGGAGTTAGCTACAAGATATTTACGCTCTGAGAAAGCACGAGTCGTTTCTCACCTTTTAAAGTCAGATCGCAAAGCTGTTCAAATTCTCAATAAAGCATCTCGCGCAAGAACATCTTCTAAACAATCGGAATACTATTCTGAAGCTAATTTTTCATCTCTTCTAAGGGGATTTCCTGTTTGGCTAGTTACGCTGAATACGTTGCATAGAGTATTACCGCTTGACTATGAAATGTTTGACCTGGTGATAGTAGACGAGTCAACACAATGTAATATCTCCAGTGTATTACCTGCTTTCGCACGGGCGAAAAGGGCCTTAGTGGTTGGCGATCAAAAGCAATTGAAACACTATTCTTTTATTTCTAGGTCAAAGCAGTTAGCAATAGCTGACCAGTTTGGAGTAAAAGGTCATGATAAAGCGCTGAGTTACAGGGACGCCAGCATCTTGGACATGGCTTTGCAAAGTGTTTTAAACCAAAATCAGGTGGCATTTTTAGATGAACATTTCCGCAGCCAACCAGAACTGATTCATTTCAGTAACGAGCATTTTTATGGTGGTAAGCTGAAAGTTATGCAACATCGTCCATGTTCAACTGTTGGACATGTTTCATTGATTGATATTGGCGGCATTCGAACTGATGCGGGCACAAACGAAAAAGAGGCTGAAGCAATTGTTGCTGAAGTTAAGCAAATCATAAAAAAAGATAGTGAATTACAGCTGTCTAGAACCATTGGCATTCTCTCCCCGTTTAGCAAACAAGCGGCATACCTCTCCACTCTTGTAGAAAAACTCATTCCTCTCGAGTGTATTCAAAAGCATCAAATTAAAGTATCCACGCCCTATGGCTTTCAAGGGGAAGAAAGGGACATCATGCTTATCTCTTTTTGCATAGACGATGACAGTAAACGCGCCGTGGCATATCTTAACAAGCCAGACGTATTTAATGTTTCGGTCACCCGTGCAAGACAATCCACTGTTTTGTTTAAATCGTTTCAACCGACCAATTTGCCAAAGGAAAATTTGCTACGCCAGTATATTGCCTCAGTAGACAGCTTCATCATTAAACACAAGTCCGAGAAACAACCTGATGAATTTCAAGGTGAAGTGATAGAAACGTTGAAGAGTCTAGATATTGATTGTTGGGGAGGTTACGAGATGCTTGGAACCTATATCGATGTTTTGGTAAAAAATGGTGATCGATACCTAGCAATTGATTTAATAGGTTACCCTGGACCTTGGGAAAACTATTTTGAGCTCAACACATATAAAATTATTAAACGTGCCGGTATAGAAATCTTTCCATTAAGCTATGCGCTTTGGAATAAAGATCAGACTCGATGTGTGCAAGCAATCCTTGATGCCCTAGGACGAGGCGACAAAAGTAGAGGTGAATTGAAACACGGAAAACTCAAATGAGCTAGTAGCGTATCTTGTGTTACCAATGTAATTCTGCCTCTGTGACTGAAAAGTACGTGAAGCGGATATTGATGTGAAAAAAACTGCACGGCAGATTTGAGCATCTAAGCGGTCGTTCAATTTTGTGGGAAACGAGAGGTTATGAGTGTCCGAAGTTTGAGGTCAGCTCAATGTCAGATGATCTTTGATCTTTTGTAGATGCCGACTTTCTTACCATCCTACCCCAAAAGGGGAAAGATCTTTCTTTTTTGAGATGCGGGTACAACCTAAGTAAGTTGTTACCCGCTGTTGAGTTAGGGTTTTAATAACAGCCAATCCAGCATAAACCATTTTTGATTTGCTGAACGTATCTCTAGCGGATAGCCTCCTTCAATCCATGATGCTTTATGACGGATGTTAACAAAGCCCTCTTGGTTTGAAAGAGAGATACGAGCAACTAGGTGATGACCTTGCCAGAGTTCAAAAGTGGCTCCATCCTCGCCCCTAACGCGGACTTCAATCATGCCAGTGCCACTTTTTTTACTAGTAAAGGCAAACTTGAGCCATGCAGGAAGAAACGGAAATTGACCCGTTACATAGTGTTTCGGATTGTGCATAAAGCCCACTGCAGTTGCATCATCTTTATCCTGTATCCAAGTAAATTTTTCTGCGAAATATTGCTCGGCTTCGATTTTTTGATTCACTAAAAAAACAGGTGCATTACCCAATTGCGCTTGCCTGCTAGCTGGGCTTTCACCTTGGTTGTTGATTGCATAAACTTTGTAACTCACAAGCCCTTTTCCAGGTCGGTTATCAACGTAGAAATTAGTCTTGATTTTGTCTGCAACTTTTTGCCAATCGCGACTATGCTTTCCGTTGGGGTCCAGATAACTGCGATAGACACTATAATGCTCAGCTTCAGGTTGAGTTTCTTGCCACTCAATACGTGTCTGTGTATCAGAGACAACTGTGGCTGTTACGTGCTTGGGTGCATTCGGCAAAGTCATCATTTTTTCGTGTGTTTTTCTGGCTTGCTTTTGTGCAACATCTAGGTCTTGCAAAAACATTTCCGTTTGCTTGCTAATTGGATATCTTTCTGTACTGTCTAGCACTAGCCGAAAGCCTTCAATACTGCCATAAAAATCAGCCAGTATAGTGTCAGGGACTTTCACACCGCGAGCTTGCCAATGCCAAGCCTCACCCGCAACATCATATTCTAAGCAGTTTTCAGACTTATCATCATCCCACCTAACGCAAGATTCTTGTAACTCTCTGACATTGCCCATCATATCAAACAGGCCCAGTGAATTTGGGCGATACATGCCTACCACTGTCTGATATACAGCGCCATCGTTACATTGTGCACTTATATCGTAGCGGTGACCATGATCGCGTAAAACTCCTGCGACTGAAGCAAAGTCTTCTGTATTCTCGTATTTGCATATTTCGGTTTGCGAGTAGTCTTCACCAAAGTCAAAGCGACTATGCTTACCTTTAGAGGCTGCGTACTGCCATTCATGAAGTTGAGGTAGTCGATAGGGTTTTCCGGTGACCTCTGATAACCATCTTGCGTAGGCTTTGGCTCCTATTACTCCAATACAAGAGACTGGGTTGAATGAGTTTGCGACAAGTTCAGGATGATCCCAATTGGCAGGTGTTTCAGGATCGGGCCAACTAGACGGGCTGAAAAGCATGCATTTCTTCGGTACTTCATATCCTGTGGAAGCAATGAAGCGTTTGTACTCCTCTACAGTGACTTCATATTTTCCCATCTGAATGTTTATACCGCTATCGGCATTTACAATAGGAATCATTACTGGCTCTATGTGCTGCGCGTTTACACCCGCAGTACTCGCTAGGAGCCCCAAAATGGATAGATAAGATCTCACGTTTTCTCCTTTTTACATTGCGGCATCAGCGATATCTGCTAATGCATTTCCTGGATAGTCCAGTCACTAGGATTAATGGCTGGACTTTTGATTGAAAATTAAAAAATAGATGTCGCAGTAACTGATGACTGTGTTACTCCTCTTGATGCTGCTAAGCTTTTCGAGACGATAGCCACTTTACTTTTAGCACCCAATAAATCGCTGATAAGATGACAAAAATTACAGGAGCAATCAGAAATTCAATTGTTCTGATGGCTTCGGGAAAGTGTTTTGCTTGTCCCAAAAAGAAAGCGGCAGTAGACATGAAAAGTGGAAAAAACATACGCCATAAATGGCGCACCAATTTGTCAGTCCCACATAGCCCACCAACTTGTAAATAGCGAAAATCTGCTATGGCACAGAATGCCAGTGCGCAACCAAAAATAAGGTAAGCCCAAATCCCAAAGCCACCTAGTTTACCGTCGGGACTTAGGGTGGTCTGGTATGCAAACCAGGCAAAACCAGCTACAAGCATTATGGCAAAGCCAAATAATACTCTATCAACCAAATTGGTTTGCTTATCCGATTGCCTTACGACATTAATTGCCGATAGCACAAAATAACAAAGTACCAGCCCATTCATGATTGAAATGGGAACCTCTCTCACGACAGCGATAATCGTCCCACTTATTCCAAGTATTAGCATGGACGACACATATAACTTTCCTAGTTTTTTGTGTAAGGCGCCTCCTTTCAGAGTCAGGATAACTGCATACCCAGAAAGCAATACAATGGCTCCGGCTAAGATGTGAATGATTACGGCTATAGAAATCATATTCTTCGTCCTTAACTGTTAATGTGTTGACTGGCTATCAGGCGATAGCAGGAATTCGTCTGACTTAAATCCATATATCAATAGATAAAAAGGCACGACCAGCTGGGTTATGGATAAAGGGAGTTGGATAATGTTGGGAATCGCTGCTTGAAAAAAAGTATGGCCTACCGCGATAAGCTGGCCAAAGACGGCAGCGATAGCAAATACGCATAAAAGCGTTGGTATCATTCGACCTCTTAGCAAGAAAATATAAAAAACAAACAAACTTGTGCTGGAAATAAAAATAGATAAAAAGTGAGCTTCGTTTCGTCCTGCCGCGATTGAGGTTCTAATTAGCTCCAGTGTGGAAGCAGAGGTATCAGGTTGAAGATCGATTACTGTAGTTAAAAATGTCACGTATTTTGAAAGCTGTGCGTATTCGTTCGCACACATAACAATGCCAGCCGTGGCTAATAGCACCAAAACTCGAAAAGTTCGAAATTGACGCTTAATTTGTTGTTTAGGTAACAGTAATCCAAATACTAAATTTAGTGCACTTACTAGCAGCGCAAGCAATGTGGCTACGCCCAAAATAGTGTTGAGTAACTCAATGGGTGTCTCATTGTTATAGGTCAGAATAGGCTTGAGATAATAAAAGTTTAATAATAATCCTAAAGCCATTTGCAATAACATTAAGCAGCCGATGGCCTTAGATGAAGTGCACTTCTTAAATATACCTTGCTCAAATATGTCAAACATACAACCATTCCTCAATTTCGTTTGAAATGATCATACTTAACTATTTATGCAGGCTGGGTAACACAGTGTAACAATCGCGCGTTATTATTTGTTATTGGCACTATGCTAGGTCAGTATTACTTTGGACAAACAGCTACTATGAACGCCCATGACTAAACTTTTGATGATTGATGATGACAAAAGCCTCACCCAGAGCCTTTCACTTTTTTTTCAAAAGCACCATTATCGTTTGATCTACGCAAATGACCCCCATGATGGATATGAATTAATAAAGGCCGAGGAGCCAAAGCTTTTATTGTTGGATGTCACGATGCCGACGATTGACGGCTTTACACTGTGTAAACAAATCAGAAAGACTTACAGTATTCCAATTATCATGCTAACGGCCCGAGGACGACTTGAAGATAAAGTGCACGGTTTTGAGATAGGTGTAGACGACTATTTACCCAAACCTTTTGAGCCTCTCGAGCTTCTGGCACGAGTCCAAGCTTTGTTACGCCGCAGTACACTTCGCGAGGAAACCACTCTTCAACAGAAAGGCGTTATGTTCTATGCAGGTATAACCATTTATCGTGAGCAGCAACTTGTGAAGGTTGATGGAGTCGAAATACACTTATCTGGTATGGAGTTTCATCTTTTAGAGGCTCTCGCATTGCAACCTGAGAAAGTGTTTAATCGAGAGCAAATTACAGGGGTCTTAAGAGGCGTTGAAGTCGATTTATATGGGCGTTCAGTAGACATATTATTGAGTCGACTGCGTCAAAAACTAAATGATTCAGCGGCCTCTCCTAGATTTATTAAGACGATTAGAGGTGTTGGATATACCTTTATTGGGACGCCTTTATGAACTTTTCACACCTTAATTTGTATGCCCGTTTTTTCCTGATATTTACCTTTACGACTATTTCGCTGGCGATTTTAATCATTTTAGGAAGTTTTGCGATTTCTGAAGATGAAGCCGTGGAAATCATAAGAGAAAGAGAGGCATCTTTACATTTGATGATGACAAACCTGGTTTCGGGCCCATTGGATATCGAAAAATTGACGGAGGAAGCCAAGAAAAACCGCGTAGAGATTCAAATTACCCAGAATGAAACGTATTGGCGTACAGGCTCGGTGTTACCTCCTCCCGAAGAGCTAAGGCAAGGTGCGATAAGGATTGGTAGGTTGCATTTTAAAAAGCAAAATTCAAACTACTTCCTCTCTGCAGACTTGCAAGATTACAGCATCACTGTAACGTCGAAAATAGCAAACCTAATCGTTTTCCCGGGTTGGATAATATATTGGCCTTGGGTTGGGATAATCTTTGTCTTTGGATTCAGTTACTGGTTATTGGGGAGTCAACTTGCGCCAATTAATCGAGCTATCATCAGCGCATCAGAGATCAGTGAAGGTAATTTTAAATATCGAATTGATAATCATCCCAAAAATGATTTAGGCACATTAACCAGAGGGTTAAATACAATGGCTGAAAAAATAGAGCAATTGTTTGCGGCTAAAACTGAATTATTACTGTCAGTAAGCCATGAATTGCGTTCACCAATGGCAAGGATGAAAGTTTTACTGGCACTACTAGATAATGGAGACGTGGAAATAAAGCTTAATAAAGAAATTAACCAAATGGATGAGATTGTAGAGCAGTTATTGGAAAGCGAACGCCTCAAGGATGCGGGAAATTTACTTAACATCGATACCTACTATTTACCTAACGTTATGGCTGAAATATTACGCCAGTTTAATGAAGAACCCAAAGTACGAGTAGACGGTCACGTACCTGAAATAGCATTGCAAATAGATTTAGGTCGCTTTAAGTTTTTGATAAAAAACCTCATTGAAAACGCATTGAAACACAGTGGAGTGGATTCTCCTGTACTAATCAGTTGCTCAGAGAAGAACGACTTGCTCGAAATAGGCATCAGAGATTTTGGTAAAGGGATTGATGAGCGGGAAATTGAGAGGATATTTGAACCATTTTCTCAGGCTGGAAATATAGTTAATCGTTCAAACAGCGGAGTAGGATTGGGATTGTATTTATGCCGTCAAATAACACTCGCTCACAATGGTGCTATTGAAGTGCAAAGCGCACTAGGAAAAGGTAGTACGTTTACTGTGCTATTACCTGTCAAAGTCAACTGATAGACCGCTTGTTAACAAATAGAATTCAAATAACACCACTATCTATACTACAATTTGGTTACTTGCAATCTCAGGCTAGACTGATCTTTGTATCAGTCACTTCAAGTGGCCCGATTTACTTTTTTTGCTACTTCATTAATACAAAGTTTAGCTGAATCAGATATAGCGGCGAGCTGAAAAAAACCATGAATTACGCCCAAATAATGGTCCAAACAAACGTCAACACCATGTGACTGCATTAGTTGATATAGTCGTTTACCTTCATCACACAAAGGGTCAAATTCCGCAGTAATTATAGTGGTGGACGGTAGTCCGCCAAAGTCACATTTTAATAAGTCTAACTCGTGTTCGATAACTTCTGAATCCACATTTGAGTATAGCTCAAAACCAGAGAGTAACGTTTTTGCGGTAATGATATAGTCCGTACCGAATTTCTTGTAACTCTGTGAGCGGCCTTTTGGGTCGAGCATAGGATAAATTAAAATCAAATTTCGCGGTAGCCAACTACTAAAGCGCCTTAGTCTAAGAGTCGTGGCTAGAGCTAAATGGCCTCCCGCGCTATCACCAATGAATGATATTTTCTGTGGGTTACCACCATACTTGTTTCCATGCTGTTTGATACCTATCACCGCTTGATAAACGTCGTCATGTGCAGCAGGATATTTATACTCCGGCGCTAATCTGTATTTAATGCAGACAACAATGGAATTAGAAAGACGGGCAAGCTGTCGCAGCTGTGGTTGATGTGTTTCAATCCCGCCACTTATAAAACAACCGCCATGAAAATAAATAATAATAGGGAGGCAGACTCCGCTGGAAGGCTTATATATCTTAACCTGAACGCCGTTCAGAATATCAGTAAACTCACTTTCTAATTTTGGGCTATCTCCACCCAAATACGAGGACGCGATATAGCCAGCGCGGCGCTGGTAAACTGACTGCTTTGATGCACAAGGCTTCCCATTTGATTGAAATTCATCTACCAACCTTTTAATGCCTGCCTCTAACTTTTCGTTCACTCATTAAATCCTTAACTAAATGGTATTGATCTGAGTCGAAACAAACGTTTTTGCGGTAAAAATTAAGACTCTCATAACTCTGGCCGGTTTCTTCTTAGACTTCATTATATACTCTTTGGACTAGATAATGTTTTCAGCCATTGCTGAATTTGCCTCGAAATAAATTCAACTTGCTGAGTGCTCTTGATAATCAAATCGCTATCTTGACGAACTTCATCATTTACTTTTATGTAGATTTCCCGAAGGTAATCATTATATTTATTTAAGTAGTTCGCTAGGGATTCAGTGGAGTAAGAAGGTGAGGAATTAAGATGCCTCATTATGACTCGCGATAAACACACTTCCATAGGAGGCTCTAAAAGGACTACGTGATCGATTAGTGAAGACATGACCTTCCTGCACTTGCCGAATGGCTCTTCTATAAACAAATAATCTTTGTTGGTAGAATTCTTTAGTTTGTGTAGTTCTTCTGTTAGTTCCGGCGTTTTAATCGCTGAAAAATCGATATCCGTTTCAAGCCATAACTCCATAGCTTCAGGGTATGTATTACCACTGACATAGTCATCAAAAAACAAGCTATCACAGAATAACTCTTTAGATAATTGATTAATTAAAGATGTCTTACCACTTCCAGAAATACCGCTTATAGTAATAACTTTCATTTTACAATCTGCTTCATCTTCTATGCATGTTGAGTTAGATACAGTGTCTAGAAAATCTATTCAAATAGAAGATTACGATAGACAAGCGAGTATCTACTTCAACATTTCTCTTGCTAAGAGGCTTTACATTAATACTGCTTAATCGCAGCGTAGGCGGACTGACTAATTACGAACTCCTGTGAACTGTTCTACAAAATCAACATGCTCTCCGATTTTCAGAGGTTGAATAATAAAGTCGGGCTGTACATCTTCTACAACTTTTGCCAGCCGTCTCAGGGGTTCGTTTACATGCTCATACCCAAGAGACCAAGTACCGTAACCCCAGGGAATAAATAATTTGCACCCGAGGTCTTGTCCCGCCTTTACTGCGTCTTCTGGGGACATGTGCATATACCTAGCTGATCCTGGATAGGCAACTATCGGCATCAAGCATATATCAATATTGCCAATGTGTTGGGCTATGTCCTTAAATATAGGGCTATAGCCCGAATCTCCAGCAAAATAAATACGGGTAACACCATCATCAAACAGCCAACTCCCCCACAGGCTTTCATCAATGTCGGAAAAACTGCGGTTTGACATATGATTTGCTGGTAAAAAGTGGATTGTCGTATCATTGTGACTTGTTTTTGTGTACCAATCCATTTCGATAATAGAGCCTTTATCAAAATCTACGTCATCGGCGTTATCCAGCGGCAAATAAAGTCGGGTTCCATTATTAAATCCATCCAAAGATGAGCTATTTAAGTGATCATAGTGATTGTGAGATATCGCCACACCACTTACGAATTCTAACTGTTCAGCTTTTATAGGCGCTGGTCCCAGTCTTTTGAGTGAATCATCTAAAATACTGCCAAGCCACCCGAAACCATCAAATTCTTCAAATACTGGATCTGTTACCAATGCATCTCCATTACCTAACTGAATCAAAAAACTCGCATGGCCTAACCAAGTGACGCGGTTCACTTGGGTTGCATCTATATCAATGTTCGGAAAAAGCATATCGTCAAACCTAAATCCTACGGTTTTATCGAAACCCGAATAAGCAAATCCAACGATAGATTTCTCTACCTTTTTCTTCTCATCAGGCAACAAGAATTCCATTTCGTCGTATTTATTGTGCGGACCTTTACCTTGGTATTTTGAGACATATATATTTTGATATTTCGAGCCTGACCTCTTGAATTGAGAGTTTTCTAATCTCGTAATGTCGGGCTGACAGCCGAAACAAAACAATAAAGTGATATTAAGAACCACAAATTTCCTAGTTATTGTCATGAATTCTTACATCCAGTAATTGTAAAAAAAGGGAATGTACACGTCAGAGATTTTGAGTCTAAAAGCATTTTTCACATATGATGTTTAGCGGAAGTATTAAATGAGTCGCAATTCAAACTTTCTACCGAAGTACAGCTCCATGACTTCTTCGCCTAGATAATAAGTAGTCGAAAGAATGAAGAATACTGACAAGCACACAACTAATGGTCTGGCCGCTAACTCTTTAGTACAAAGCAGCCAGTATAGGAGTAAAGATTACTTGTTAATTAGGCTGAGAATACGATCTTGTTCTTGTCCAAATCCCTTATGTATGCTGAATATTTCGGCCCTCGATGTCCAGGTTTACCTTCACAACTCCCGCCTAGTGCCATCGCTTTTTCATAAAGTCTATTTACCTCATCTTCAGTGCCTACGTTTAATCCGAGCATCGTCCCATTTCCATTTGTAGCTGGCTGCTTATCAAAAGGTATCGCCAATGCGAAGGCAAAATCCTTACTCTCCCAATATGCCATTCTGTCAGTTCTAAGTCCTTGATTCAGAGTTGTTCCTGCAAAAAGAGCACTATAGAATTGGATAGCCCCTTCCATGTTATTGGTCCCGAGTACACAATAGTCTAATTTCATTCTTTTTTGCTCCTTAGAGTTTTACTAAGCTAAATGGCTAACTCAAAAGTTTTGAGGTGATTTGTCATTTTTTTCTTTTTCATATCTCTCTGATTTTCCGAGAGTATTAACGTCAACAGCGTTGTAGGATATCGCCGGAAGAGATTACTGATATGGGATTTCGATTACAACGAAAGGTATTTCATTGTTACGTTATGTTACTTTAGGGGGGGATTAAGGAATTTTTTGATAAAGGCTAAATCATTGTAATTTAGGCATGTTAAAGCTAACGAAAATACAGCCTTTCGCATTCGGATGTGGGGAGGCTCACGCGTTGTAGATGCTAATATAAGTTAAACGCAATTTGTTGTCCCATAATCAGCAATCACAGGGTGCAGAATTCATAATTTATGCGGTCACTCTATCCGGAGCGAAATTTTGGTAACTGAGTACTCAAAAGAATAGATGGTGGCCAGTTAATTTTTACCTAGTGGGCGTATATGTGTTGTTACTAGATTCAAAAAAAGCGACCCTGCCCACGGATTTAGGCAATGATATTAATTGCTTGCCCATTGAGCAGTTGAGTGCAGAACCAGCTTTCTTGTTTACGTAATATTCTTAAGAGTTAGGTAGCACGCTCATTCAGTGAGTGTGCTACCTAACGAAGTTAGCACTCGGCCCAGGTCACGCCGTCAGCCGTACATTCTTTAATAAATGTACCGTCGGCTTGGTAGACCTCACGATACCATTCAAGCTCATTGTTGATTTCACCTTTGTACTCAAGTACTCGGTGTTCACCAGTATCGTCTGTGCGACGCTTATACCAATACGTATATATTCCCCTAGTTACAGGGTCGTCAAATTTGTACGGTAAGGTAGAGAAAAAAGCAATGAGCTCATCAAACGAAAGCGTGTTTGCTTTGTCTCGAAGATCAACCCAGTTTGGAAGGGCCGAATAGTCGGCGTCAAACTGACCAGCAGTAAAACGTGACTCGTAGCTAATACCGTTTTCGGTGTAATCCACAGAGAAATTTCGCTCACTGCCTTCGCTATAACTATCAGGTTGGCAATCTTCCATCGTATCAGCAAACGCAACTGCGCCATCATTAAAAAGGGTGTAGCTATTACCGTCTTGCTCTACACTGACATACTCACCCAATGAGCATTTGTAGTTTCCTTCATTGTTGTGACCCCATTCTACAGCAGTCCATTGACTGGTAAGGTGGCCGACTCCCCATGGCTCGTCTTTCACATCTCTACGGAAGAAAACACCTTGCTCTTGGTCTAAGTCGTCATTCATTCTCATCATTTCGGAATAATAACCCGATGTAAATGTAACCGTGATGTCACGGAACCAGTCATCTTTGTATTGAAAATCGGCAGTTACATCGGGGTGTAAATGCTTATAAGGAGCAAACTCAACGCGTGAATATATAGCGTCAGGGAAGTCCGCTTCTAATTTAGCTTTGTATGTGTAAGCTGCTTGCAACCCTTTAACGATAGTTAACGCCAAAGAATGGGCTTCTTGATCATCGTTAGCGATGTAGTCGCCAAAAATAGTGTCGGCAGATAAATTGTATCGGCTAACCGTCGTATTTACCGCTTCAAGCAGTTTATCCTTAACTTGTTGGCGTAACTGTGCATTATTCTTTAAATCGTTACATGAAACAGGGTCGGCGCTGACACTGCTTAAATCAGATTCAAGTTGAGAGGCTAGAACTGTAGTAAGAGGCGTTATTGAGAATAAATCCGCATTGGCCAGCGGAATAGCATTTTGAAGTCTAGGCGGCAGTACCATCTGGTAAGCTTCTGTCACCTCACCGGAATCTTCATCCACAGCGCCTACAGGAACATCAACAATCATGCTTGCGTAATCAATACAGCTGCGTTGGCCTTCGCTCAACTCCAATGAGTATCTTCCCGCATCACCAGAAACTGCCGATGGTTCGAAGCTATCTAAGTTCCCGTTACCGTTAATGTCTAACCACACAGTAGCGCCTGACACGTAACCGTCTATAACGTTTCCAGAAACTGAAAAGAGCGGTGTTTGGCCAACTTCTTCATCTACAGGCGGGGCATCACTTCCTCCGCCACCACATCCAACTAATGATAATAAACCGAGGCTTAAAACGCCCTTAACCAGAGACGACTGCATAGTGCACATCCTTGCTGACTTTTTTAAAAGATGATTTTTTATTTTATCGATATAGCTGCAATTGAAGCTGGTATCGAATAGCGTATATTTGTTTAAAACGAACGACTTAGAGAGTTCGATTTTGATCAAATACTGATACTACACGAAGTGTATAATTATCAAGAACCCAAGAGAGCAAGAGGAAGGCTCAGCTCTGTAAAAAAGAATGTACGCTCGATTAAGCGTGTCTCATAGAAGCGTCAATGAACAAATAGCTTCGCGCTAATACTTTCAATACAAAACAGTAAAGTCGAGTTCGTTAGACTCTAGAAACTCCCCCAGAATTCGAGACTGCTGATTTCCCCTAGGAACCATCACGTAGCAAGACGGCTTTGGTGTTACCTCTTGTAAGTCGTACCATAAGTTATCAAGTACTTCATCACCGTGTTTTAAGAAAGTTTCGCCCCACGATGTGGTATATAAAATAGACACATCTTCTACTGTGGCTTTTTGGCGCAGTGTAGGGAAATTTACAATGGCAAAGCATGCGGTGATGCGCTGCGGTGCTAGTAAGTCGTTGCGTGGCAATGATGACACTTTAATAGGTGGGAAGTACTTGCACAAATGTTTAAGCAAGTCATTCAAGTCTAACTCGCTTACTTCACCATAGTTATAATCTAGGTAAACCTTACTGTTTGTATCTATGATCTTGCTCGATACCAGCCATACCATTAACGCAATGGCATTAGAGGCTTGAGTAATTTTTTGTGAGTCGTCGATAATGCCTGATTTACTTAGTAAATCACCTGCATATGCCGACCATATTTCGTCGCCATTTTTAAGTTGGCGCATGGCTATGGTAATTTTTTCGCAGTACAAGCTTTCGTCAAAGGCTCTCCGCAAAAACTCAATTTTATCGGCTTTTTTAGAGTAGTAAGTACTTAATCGCCTTCCGAGCACGGTCATGTCTTTTTCGTCCATCACCTGTTTGTGATGGCTAAGCTCTTTAGAAATGCGGCGATAGCACTTTAATAAGAACCGATGAATTCGACGACTAAGCTGCACACGCTCGTTAAAAGTCCAATCTTGCTGATTATCCAGGTGTACAAGTAGCTTTCGACTCCAGCCCCACTGCTTGGCGTATGAAGCTATAATTTTACGCTTAAAGTTGGCTTGCTGGCCTTCTTCAATGGGATGGCTTAGCGCACACCCGCACTTCATATACAGACACTGCTGCAATATGGCAATGTCTTCAGCTTGGCCATTTGCTTTGTAATGGGTAATAAGTTCGTCGAACATCAGGGCATAGGGGTCGATATCGGCTACTTGCCCTGGTGCTTCAGCTCCGCGATGAACGTGCTTTTTAAGCAGATTACACAGTGGTTGTCCGCTAGCAATGTTGGCTAGATAAACTTCTAGCTTCGCCATTTTCAATACCGACTTGAACGGAGAGTCCATGGCTTTACCTAGCTGCCAAATTGCTGCGCCAAATAACTCGCTGGCATCCAATCTATCAAGGTGGCCTAAATCCATAAACCAGTCCACATCGGGTGACCCACCTTTCTCAAGACTATTGAATATGGCCTGATATTGCTTTTCAGTCGTTTTCTCTGGAGTCAGCCACCAAAACGGGGCTTTGCCTGCCACTACAATATTGGTGTTGTAAAACTCGGCTTTTAGAAATAATGCTTGCGCGGAGCCTGCGCTTTCACCTTCTGCCACACCAAAGTCGTTTTGTTTGACTTTGTCTATTTCAGATAAAAAGAAATGCACTTCTATACCGAAAGCATCGTCGGCCCATGTCTCTATTGCGGTAAGCTTTTGTTGAAGTAAAGAAAGCTCAGCGTCGGAAAAAAGCTTGCCGTCAATGCATACCCAAAAGTCGAAGTCTGAATCATCGGTTTGGGCAATTGTGCCCACACTTCCCATAAGAACCAGTGAGTCTACTGCACGCTGCCGTGGCCAAATTTGTTTTATGTCGGCAAATAAGTGACTTTCTTTTGGAAAGCATCGCAACAGAGCTTTTTCTATAGCGGGCCTAAATGAATAGTTATTTATACCAAATGGCACGTTTTCGCCGGACGACAGCGGGGCAACGTAACCAGGAAGGGATTCGTGATTAACGTGCACAAGGAAAGGAAGTACATGAAAAAGAGGCTTGTGTTTTTCAGGCATGAGCGTAAGTGCACGCTCAATTCGTGCCTTATTATACCTTAATACACGCAATAACCTTATGGTGAGGTTTTGCTGAACCGATAGCGGCTGTTGCGCTGCCATTATGTCAATCTGCACTTCATCATGCAGCCAAGCATAGCGCTATTTTGTGTCGACTTCCTCAAATTTCGCTAAGAAAAAGCGAATCTTAACCAACAACGTTTAATCTTATGCTCTTGCCCACGAATTTTCGAAAGTTCTTACTAGCGCCAAGTCATACGCGATTTATCTTAAAACAGCCAAGCCCCAAATTACGTTCAACGCTATCCTATAATTCGGTGTTTGGTATTTATAATTCGCCAGTTTGCTTAAGTGCTTCGCTAAAAGGTGTCCCACATCGCTTTTTAAACCGTATGCTAGGTACAACTAAAGTAGATAAGCGTTTTGCAGGTATCTAGTCGAAGGGCATCGACCGCCTCTAGAATTACAAAACGCAGCTGCATTTTCACAGGGCAAAAATTATGAACACCAAATTAGTAGAGAAAAGTTTTTTAGCAACAGCTATTACTGCGCTTTTCTGTGTTAGCGCGACAGCACAAAGTGCATCTACTGCACAGGTAGAATTGGTGGGCGAAATAAAGGGAACGCAAATTACTGGGGTGACAGTAAGCGAACAGGGCCGTGTATTTGTAAATGCGCCCATCTGGCGCGAGGGCGTTCAATTTTCTGTAGCTCAAATTGGTGAAAACGGGGAGTTTACTCCTTACCCTAACAAGCAAACGAATGAGTGTGTCGCTCAAAGCGAAGTACGAAAAGACTGTTTTTTAGCGGTGCAATCAGTAGTTGCGCACGAAGGTAAACTGTATGTGCTTGATACACGTAACCCGAAGTTTCAAGGTGTTGTTGATGCGCCGCGCTTATTTGTTGTCGATTTAGCAACAAATGAAATCGAGGGCACGTTAATACTTAGTGACAATGCTTATCACCCAGACTCCTACATAAACGATTTACGTATAGACGAAAAAACAAAACGTATATACATGACAGATTCGGCGCATGCTGGCCTTGTGGTTTATAACCTTGATGACAACTCAAGCTACCGAATTCTGAATGATCATGTGACGACAAAAGCTGAAGTGGAGTCTCTCAGCATTCAAGGTAAACCATTCACAATGGTCGTTCAGTCAGACGGCATTGCGTTAGATACGCTAAACGATACCCTTTATTTTCATGCGTTGTCAGGCTATTCACTGTATGCCATTAATACCTCAGACATTAAAAAAGCATCAAATGATGCACTGGCAACTAAAGTGCGTAAAGTTGCAACAACCGGGGCACCCGATGGCATGATTTACCATGTAGGCAATGTGTATTTGGCAGACCTAGAAAAACAGGAAGTGCAGTATCTAACGCCGAGTCTCGATTTACGCACGCTTGTAAAAGGCGACGTAGTGAGTTGGGCTGATACCTTGAGTATTCATGACAACATGCTTTACTACACCAATAGCAAAATACAGGAAGCGGGCAGCGATGTAAGCAATATGACGTTTGAAGTTTACAAAACAGCCCTTCCAGAGAATTAACTTACTTTCTTTTACAGGCAACAACTAAAAACCAGAGGAAACCTGCCCGAATGCAATTATTTTTGTAAAAGGTGTTGTGTCGGGTAAGGTGCCCAGCGTAAAGCCGTAAGTACTACCAAGCCTTGTTTCACAGAAGATGTGGGCAATATCGTTAAGCGTATCTTCGCCGGCAAGTAGGGTGCATGCCTGAAGCGCCAGTGCCACCTGCTCGGTTAAATAGCGGCTGCGCGTTTCCAAATTTTGCGTATTGGAAAGGGCGTCGAGCAATTTACCAAGGTGTAAATCATAGCTTTTGTTTTTGCCAGCCTGCGTTTTAAGTTCGTTAAACAGCGCTTCTTTTACGTTTGGCTCTTTAGCTAGTGCGCGCAATACATCTAAACATTGCACGTTTCCGCTACCTTCCCATATAGAGTTTAACGGCGCTTGACGGTAATAACGAGGCATAGGGTTTTCTTCAACGTAACCAATACCACCTAAACATTCCTGTGCTTCATTCACAAACGTTGGCGTGCGTTTACACACCCAGTACTTCCCAATGGCCGTTGCAATGCGAGCCAGTGCAGCTTCGTGCTTATCTTTGTTTGCATTGTCAACAGCTTTGGCAACGCGCATAGTCAGCGCTGTGGCGGCTGTGCATTCAATGGTGAGGTCTGCCAACACATTTTGCATTAAAGGTTGATTTACTAAGGTTTTATCAAAGGCGTCGCGATGACTCACGTGGTGAAGTGCATGCACTAATGACTGTCGCATAAGTGCCGAAGATCCAATCATGCAGTCTAGTCGGGTAAGCGATACCATATCGATGATCACAGGCACACCGCGCCCCTCTTCACCAAGCAAATATGCTGTAGCCTCTTGAAACTCCACTTCAGATGAGGCGTTACTCCAATCGCCTAATTTGTCTTTTAGGCGCTGAATACGTACGTTATTAAGCTGGCCATTTTCAAGTAACCTTGGCAATAAAAAGCAGCTTAAACCGCCTTCAGCTTGCGCCAGAATAAGGTGGGCGTCGCACATAGGTGCAGAGAAAAAGAACTTGTGACCCACAATGCTGTAACTGCCATCTGGCTGTTTCGTTGCCGTAGTGGTGTTGCGCCTAACATCCGAACCGCCTTGCTTTTCTGTCATGCCCATTCCAATGGTAAGCCCAGCTTTTTGTTCACTAGGCAAAGCGCGAGGGTCATATTCACCGTGTATGGTTTTATCAAGGTAGTAGGTTGGAAGGTGACTGCCGTAGCGCATGGCAGGTATTGCTGCGTGAGTCATGGTGAGTGGGCAAGACGTACCAGACTCTGCTTGATAATGCATATACATAAGTGCCGCTCGAACGGTGTGCGAACCTTCAATCCCCTCGTTTTGCCACGAATAATTGTGCACGTTGTGCTGCATCGCGCTTTTCATAAGCGCGTGATAGCTAGGGTGAAACTCTACGTTATCAATACGACGACCGTAGCGATCGAATGTATGAAGCGTAGGCTTGTTTTTATTGGCAAGCTCTCCGTGAGTCATAAGCGCGTCGCCAGCTAAAGCTCCATACTTAATTAATAACGTTTCGTCATGTTGGTGGTTCTGGGGCAAATGCTGATTAACTAACGTGCGAAGAAGTGCGTCATCACACCACAGATTGTAAGCAGCAGGAATTGTGGGCTGATTTTCCACAACGTGTGTAACAAAGCGATTAGATGATGTCATGACGTTCCCCATTGGTTAAAAGCATGAGTAAGATGAATTACATTAAACATTACATTAAATATTGTAAATAGATAGTTTATGTAATGTTTGTGCTAAAAGAGCGTTTGTATGATGATGGAATTTGTTTTGTCGGTGTGGCCGGTGCAGTGTTTTAACCAAGCTATGTAAGACAGTCGTTCTAGAAAATGCATGCCGTATTCACTGTTTCTTATAATAAAGTATTGGAATACAAGACGATTAAATGGTTATCGCCCGAGAGGGCACTAAAGAAGTAAGGTTAGTTTGCAACAAGTGAAAGAAGAAAAGCCCGTAGCGAGAAAGTTGCTGCTTAAATTGCTTGGGTCCCGTGAGAATATTCAAATGAATGCCAGTGCTGCCGTTCGCGTGGGAGCATTGTTCGGGATATCTGAAAACAATATTCGAGTTACGCTAACTCGGTTGCAGTCTATGCAGTTGATAACGCCCGTTGAACGCGGCTTTTATCAGTTGGGTAGCAGCGGTGTGCGCTTTGCTAAAGAAATTCATCAGTGGCGAGATGATGAGACGCACCTTGTATCTTGGCACCACAATTGGGTAGTTGCGCAAACCAACCTGTTGCCTAAAAGCGATAAAAAGCAGCAAAGAACAAACGAGCGGGCGCTTAAATTGATGGGCATGAAGAAGCTAGCGTGCGACATTTACGTTAGACCCAACAACCTCTCAGGGGGGGCAAGCGAGGTAAGAGGCAAGCTTTATACCCTTGGTCTGTCAAATAAAGTGATGGTTTTTAATGCCAGCGATTTCGATAAAAAGTCGCAAAATAAAGCAATGGGGTTGTGGAGCCACTTAAATTTAGAATCACTGTATAAAGAGGGTTGCAAAGAAATTGAACAGTCTTTGGCCAGATTACCGTCGCTTACCCTTGAAGAAGCGACTAAAGAGTCTTACGTGATAGGAGACAGGGCATTATACCACTTGGTGTTCGACCCTTTATTGCCATCGCCTCTTGTGAATGTTCAGATGCGTGAGCGCTATCGAGAGCTGGTGAAGCACTACGACGACGTAGGGGCAGAAATATGGCATCGCTTTTTGAATCAATCTTAAAGAAGTAACGGTTGATTATACGTGTAACGACTTTGCTTTAACTTGCTAGAGAGACTACAAGGCGCTGCGAAAAAAACCGCGACGCATACAGGCTCAACTGAATTTGAGATGGAAGTAGCCAAAATGGAAGTAAAAATGACCGTATCAAGACCTTTATTTAAACATATTCGCAATCACGCTGCGCTTTTCAGCGAGCTTTCTCAATATAGGAACACGGCAGTAGATTCACTGGGTTACTCGGGTTATGAATTCCATAAAACACCTAAGTTTGTTACAGAAGACGGAAGCAGGTTAACCATAGAACCGGAGCGCAGTATTGTACTGCCGAAAGTAAACACGTTATCAGGCTTAAAGAGTAAACTTACCCAGGCAATTTCTACCTTGCACATGGTTGAGCATAGTGAAATTGGGTATCGCTATCCAACAGCAGCATTAGCGGGCTTAGATGCGCCCTTTATAAAGCGCATGCGTTCAGAGTACTTTCACATGGTTGATGAAGACAGAAGTATTTGTCGACCAGTTAACTTGTCGTATGGCATTAAAAGCCGAGGTAAAGCTGACAATCGATTAGAGTATGAAGTATGGATGCCTGATGAAGCGCCAGATCAAAACCCGCTGCCGCTACTTATTGATGCCTATGGCGAAGACCTTCCTGACGATGTAAGACACTTCGTAGAGCAACCTTCGCAGGTTCACGGTTGGATGGGAGTGAAGCGCGCGGCCTTTGAAGCGCTTTACACTAACAAACAGCACTGTGGCGACTTAATCATTTGCGTAGCAATGAGCGTGGATGCCTACAACATTGGCGCTAAACCCGATTTAGCGTACTCGCCAGAAGCTGAGAGCTCTATTGCAGTAAGCAACGCGGAATTCGAGTGGGAGATAGAGGGCTATTACGCGCCACGCGGGTGGGAGTTCAATCACGATGAGGTATGGGCTGCAATCAATCATACGCTAGAAGCCGTCAACCAGCCGCTAGATGATTTGTATGGAAACGAGATAATTCCTATCGCAGAGAGTAAAACAGAACGAATTTTGTCTACATTGCAGTCTCTTGGGGTTACACAAAAAGAAGTTGATGAACTAAACCTTCAACCGTGGGAATTTATGCTTACCGAAAGCGAACATAGGGTTAAAGCCCATGATCCCAGTCGTTCTGTTAACTTACTTGGTAGGCTTAATCGCCTTTTCTACCAGCCAGAGCAGCAGTTACCTTCGCTAAACTGGATACATGACTTAATTCTTTGATGATGCAAGGCCTACCGTTTCAGCACTACTTATGTAAATGTATTGAAGCGGTAAGCTAGCATTTTCGATTCACTCATTTCATCTAAAATATAAAGATAAAATATTCGTTAAGTGATACAAATTAGGGCTTAATTGTTTAAGTTTGCTTTGTCTTGTTAGGAAGCTTTATCGCTTTTTTAGCAAAATTGAAGTTTATTTTGCACACGATTCACCTTCATTTTTTCGCAAGTATCACTGTTATATTGCCGATTTGCTGCATTTTAACGTGTTTTTCCTCTTGTTTTTTACGAACTTCAATTGTTATTAAAAAGTAAAATCAAAACTGGCTTTTTTCTTCTTAAACATTTAAGGTTGGGTTTAACAATATGTTTACACTAACCTAAGGCGCTCACTGGGGCATCTTGAACAGAGTGCAGATTATGTCAGCAAATGAAACAAGCAAACCTTCCTTGTCTTTTTGGCAAATTTGGAACATGAGTTTCGGCTTTTTGGGTATTCAATATGGTTTTGGACTCCAGCAAGCTAACTTAAGCCCAATTTTTCGATACCACGGTGCCGATGAAGCAAGTCTTCCCGTGCTTTGGTTAGCAGGGCCGGTTACGGGCTTGCTTATTCAGCCGCTTATTGGTGCCATGAGCGACGGTACGTGGACGCGATTTGGCCGACGTAAACCGTACTTTTTGTTTGGTGCGCTAATCGCAAGTATCGCTGTTCTCTTTATGCCATACGCCCCGCATCTTTGGATGGTGGTAGGGCTGTTCTGGATCCTCGATGCTGGTATGAACACGGCAATGGAACCTTATCGCGCCTTGGTGGGTGACAAGCTGAACAAAAAGCAGCGAACCGTAGGTTATGCGGTTCAAACGTCTATGCTTGCTGGTGGGCAAATGCTGGCAGGTTTAATGCCGCTTATTATGTTGGCTGTAGGTGTATCTGCAGAGACCGATGGCCGCTCAATTCCCGATATTGTTAAGTATTCGTTTGTCATTGGGGTAGTTGCAATTCTAGTGTCAATGACATGGACTCACCTTACAACAAAGGAAGATCCACCCGAAGATTTAGAAGCGTTCAGAAAAGAGCACGAAGGTAAGAACCTGTTTTTTAGCGCCATAGGCGATGTATGGAAAGTGCTTTTCACCATGCCAGACGAAATTCGCAGACTGTGGTGGGTGAAGTTCTTCTCTTGGTATGGCATGCCATTGATGTGGCAATACTTGGCGCTTTCAATTGCCAGGCACAGTTACAATGCACCCACACCAGATTCACCAGGGTTTGCAGAAGGTACTGCGCAGGTTGGCTTGGCGTTTACCATTATGAACGTTACGACCGTTATCATGTCGTTCCTCATTCCTTCAATTACACGCAAAATTGGCAAGCGAAACACCTATTCATTGTTTTTATTTATTGGCGGTTGCGGCTTTGTTTCCATGCTAACTTCAGACTCTCTTAACTGGGTGCTAACAGCAATGTGCATGGTAGGCGTAGCGTGGGCGGGTATTATTACCATGCCGTTTGTTATTGCCTCAGATGTCGTAGAGCGCAAGCAAATGGGCATTTACATGGGCTTACTCAACGCGTTTATCTGTCTACCGCAAATCATCAGCATGCTTACAATAGGTTTTTACTACGATTCTATTTTAATGAGCGACCCCCGCAATGCGCTGGTACTGGCGGGCATTTGCTTAATTATTGCCGCATGCTTTGCACTGCGTTTGAAAGACAATCAGCATCAAATTGAAACAGGTGAAGTTTTAAAGTCGGAAGCCGAAGCTAGAACCATGACCGAGCGCTAAGGAGCATTTTAACGTGGCAAAACTAAATGACATTCAACGTGAGTGGTGGAAAGAAGCTATTGTGTATCAAATTTACCCTCGCAGTTTCCAAGACAGTAACGGCGACGGCGTAGGGGACTTACAGGGTATTATTCAGCGTTTAGACTACATCGAAAGTTTAGGTATCGACGTTGTTTGGCTTAATCCGGTATACAAATCACCGAATGACGATAATGGTTACGACATTTCAGACTATCGCAACATCATGGATGAGTTTGGCACTATGGACGACTTTGATGCGCTTTTAGAAGGCTTACATCAAAGAGGTATAAAGTTAGTCATGGATTTAGTTGTTAATCACTCAAGTGACGAACACGAGTGGTTTCAGCAAAGTCGTAGCTCGAGAGACAATCCGTACCGCGATTACTATCATTGGTGGCCCGCAGAAAAAGGAACACCGCCAAAGCGATGGAGCTATTTCGATAAGAAGGGCGATGCTTGGACTTATGACGCAAAGACAGATGCGTACTACCTGCATTACTTTGCTGAAAAGCAGCCTGATTTGAATTGGGAAAACCCGGCATTACGTCAGGAAGTGTACGACATGATGCACTACTGGTTTAAAAAAGGCATAGATGGCTTTCGCATGGACGTGATCACCTTTATCTCTAAACACGATGACTACCCGGAATTTCCAGAACGTTATCAAGGGCAGGCTATGATAGACATTTATGCTAAAGGCCCGCGCTTACACGAGTACTTGCAAGAAATGAATCGCGAAGTGCTTAGTCATTACGATATCATGACAGTTGCAGAAGGGCCTGGTACTAAAACCGACAATGTGCTTGCGCTGGTAGATGAACGTAGAAACGAGCTAAACATGAGCTACCACTTCGATCATCAGGGGATTGGTGTTGGCGACAGATATTTGCTTAATGACGATTTTCAAAACCTAGTAAAGTTTAAAAAAGTGATGTCGTCGTGGGACGCAGTGTTCGATCAACATGGTTGGAACACCGTGTATTTTGGCAACCATGACTTTCCTCGCATGGTTAGCCGCTGGGCTGACGATAGCCCTAGATGGCGAGCCACCGCATCCAAAATGCTTACCACATATTTATTGTCTATGCGCGGTACGCCGTATTACTACATGGGCGATGAAATTGGCATGAGTAATGTCAAGTTCGACAATATTGATGACTATCGCGACTTGATGACAATTAACTGGTATCACCTAACTAAAGCAGAGGGTGGGGATACCGACGCTTTACTTGAGTCACATAAGATGACGGGCAGAGACAACGCTCGCACTCCGTTTCAGTGGGATGAATCTGAGCACGGCGGATTTACGTCTGGGCAGCCTTGGATAAAAGTAAACCCCAATTATGTAGATGTGAATGCACAAGAACAAGAAGCACGGGCGGACTCCGAGCTAAATTACTTCCGTAAAATGGCAAAACTGCGTAAGCAGTCTTTAACACTAATTTATGGAAGCTATACCTTGTTGTTGCCACAGCATGAGTCTGTGTATGCCTATCGCAGAACGCTTGATGACGAAACGCTATTAGTGGTATTAAATTTCAGCGGCGAGAACCAAGCGGTGAATTTACCAGAGCTTGGGCAGATAGATACTGTGTTAATCAATAACTACGACGATTACGAACTAGAGAATGACACCTTATCACTAAAAGGCTATCAAGCAGTTATCTTCAAACTTAAATAAAAGTTTCAAAAAACGATTGGGTAATGGCCTGATTCATTGTGCGTGAAAGCAAAATGAATCGGGCCTTTTTTTGTTGTTACGTTACAGCTTTCTTCTTCTGACACGCATCAACAATAAGCCACCAAATGCAGCTAAGCTTAAAACAAAAGCGCTAGGCGCAGGCACCGGCGTAGTATCAACGAATACATTGATTGCTGTTGAACCTACAAAGTCATTATTCGCGTCAAACGCTTGTAGCTCCACATAAAACTGACCAGCTCCAATTGGCGCCCCTGTTAGAAAGCCCATATTTACTGAGTTTTGAGCAACGTTGAAATTTGATAGCTCAGCCTCAACATGGCTGCTTGCTGGAGTAAATAAAGCGGCTCCATTTCCCGTTCCATTATTACCTAAGTAATAACCAGTGCTAAGGGGACTAAGCGGGTCATACTGCTGAAGAGTTTGAGCCGAAGATGGATCATAGTCTACCAATAGTAAAAAGTTGTACGCACTTAAAGCAGTAGTTCCGTCAGCGGTGTCTGAATTAATTGACCAATCAAAATTCCAAAAAGAGCGATTCACAGGAATAGATGCTCCTGTAGAATCAAAAAGGTAGTTACCTGCACCGTCTTGAACTATACCTACACCAATCTCATCGTTCGGTGCGTAGCGTCTTTTTGCGCGCAATCCCAGTTCAAGATCGCCAAAGGTGTTAACAGTAAATCCTCGATTCGTATTCCCCGAACCGAAAATAATGTCTGGTGTAATAAGCGCAGCATTAGCAGTACCCGCAAACAGAAACGCGATTGAAAGCAGTAATTTCAATTTCATTAAATATTCTCCCCAGAGCGAAGTAGATAGGTTTTTTTATTCAAATCTTTTTGCGCGCTTATACATGCAAGCATAAGGCCTATTAAAATAACGTTTAAAAATTAGAGGGTTACTAATTTTTTAAATGCATTTGTTAACAAGGTGTAAAATTTGGTGACGGTTTAAATGGGTAGGGCTAAAAAGTGAAATGAATTCGACGAAACACGGCAATTCATCGGGTGCGTGAAATTCAATCTGCACTCTGCTAACCAGCTAGCCATTTTTTAAACTCGCTAGTGCGTGTTTTGCTAGTGATGAGAGGGTCATTGATGTGACTTAAGTTTACTGCTAGCGTTTCTTTGCCATAGTTTTCATATGAAGTAATAAAGTGAATATTTACAATATCGCTGCGATTAAGCCTAAAAAAGTGATCGGGGTTAAGCTCGGCCTCAAGTTTGCTCATCGAGTTACTCGATAACAGATGGTGATTACCCGCATTATCGTAAGCCGAAAGTATGCCCGATGCAGCGCGAATACACACAACATCTTCCACATTTAAAATGGTCACGGCATCGACGTGTTTCAGTAAAAAACGCGATTTATAGCGCTTTTTACTTTGATTTTGAATCAGCTGTTTGGTTTGATTTAAATTGGCTTTCAACGATTCATAGTTTGTCATTGCGCTTGTAAAACGCTTATAAGTAAAGGGTTTTAACAAGTATGCGATGCCCTGATTATCAAAAGCTTGGGTCCAAAATGCGTTATACGACGTGGTAAAAATAACAGGGCAAGGTAAATCGACTTCATCGAAGGCACTAAATACTTGACCATCTAGCAATTCGATGTCAGAAAAAATCAAATCAACAGTGGGTTCGGTTTGAAAAAACGCAATGACATCGGCAACTTTATCGCATATTTTTTCCACATTGGCATTGGCATCAAAGCGCGTGATGTAATTAACCAGTTTCTCTGCCGCCAGAGGCTCATCTTCAATAATGACAATATTCATGCAACTTAAACTCCAAGAGGCAATGTGAGTGCGAAATGGCCGTCGATTTTATTTACTAAAATTGATTGATTAAAAATGGCTTGGCACTGCGCATTTAAATGCATCAGACCAATTTTGGCCGATTGTACTTTAAACTCTTTCAGGCGAGTCTGGTTTATAATTACGATGCAATCACTTTGAATATCTATTGTGATCTCAAGCGGGTTATCAAAACTCGCGGTGTTATGTTTTACCACATTTTCAATAGCAAGTTGCAGTGCGCAAGGAATAATTTTTGATGCATTTACTCCCCCGTTTTGCTTTACATTGAGCGTGTAGGCACCATTGAAGCGTGCATTGAGAAGTGCCATGTAATGCTTAGCAAATGCCAGTTCATTTGTCAGAGGCACTAAGTTTTTTGACTTGTTTTCAAGAATATAACGATATATATCGCTGAACTGCGCTAAATATTCTTCTGCCTCATCAGGATCTTTTACTATTAAAGCAGACAACACATTTAAGTTATTAAACAAAAAATGCGGGTCAATATGCTGTTGCAGGGTTTTGACTTGGCTATCGAGCAAAGCTTTTTCTTTTTTTGCCAACACGAGTTGCTGCCTTTGTAATCGTGTTACCAACTCAAAGGCTAGCGAGTAAGCACCCACCAGTGCATGTAACAAAGCGCTCATTCCAAGTGTTGCAACCATGTGCATGCTATCGACTTGCTGAATGCCAATGGCAGTTTCAAGTGCCAAAACAAATGCAGTCATTAAGGTAATAAACAGTAGGTTACTGGCAAAAAACACCCTAGCAATGTGCGCCGTTATTGAGCTATTGCCTTGTTTTACAAAACGATAAACCTTTAGGGTTAGCCACTGGGCAATCACGCATTGTAAAAATATCCAAAAAGGCGCATCTAAATGAATGTTAAGACTTTGCATATTCGGCGCTGTTAATAGTGCTGCGTAGAGCACTATTAACAATGAAAAGACAAACAGAACCAGATAATTAATGGCCTTTGGCACGCGCTTATTCCTATTTTTATTGTTCGGCTGTTTCTGGAAGGCGCATGATAACCTTTCCATTGGCGTCTAAAAACTCTAGTTTGGCATCACCGTCTTTAGTCACTATTAATTGAATTCGTTTTTTACCATCTGCGTCATTTAATTGAAGACGAGAATCACCATTTAGCGTACCGTAAAACGCGCGGCGTGCACCGAGTAGTTTATTCTCGACTAAGTACTTTTCAATTTCATTCATAGTTTCTGTATCACCTGCTTTTTTTGCATCCATAAAGCGGTTAGTCATTTCAAAGTCCATCGCGGTGTCTGGTCTATCCATCACAGTCAGGCCGGTTATCATGTAGTCATCCATTTCGATGTGTTGCATCATTAAGGTTTGGTCTTGGTTGTAGCGATCAAATGACATGTGTAATCCATGATTAACTTTGTCATTCACCTTTTCGCCGCGAAACACAAAGCCACCGTTTTCTGTCCCTTCGTCGTTATAGAAGATCATACCCGGGCGCGGTGTATTGTGTTTGAACACTTCCTTACCCTGCTTTATGGCGCCTGGCGATTTATCTGAATTAGCTAGTACCATACGGTTGTAACCATTTTTCTCTACAATGTTTAAGCGTTCGACACTAATTTCTTCAAACTCAGCAACCGTTGGCTTGGCAAGGCCAACATAGCCCGCTAATGAAACGAGGCCGATGCAAAGTGCAGCGTTAATGCGTTTTTGTACGGTAAGTTGCTTTTCTATGTTGTTGTTATTCATTTTTTTCTCTTTGCTAGTCGTTGCGAGCTGATAGGGCCAAGACTAACCACAAAAACATCGCGCCTTAATGCAAAAACAATAAGTGGGGGAAAACGAGAATTAACAGGGGGAAAAAATCAAATAAATGATTTTACGTAAAAGCTGAATATGAGCTGCTTTACAAAGTGAACCGCCAGCATAGTTCCAATGGTCAGGCATCCCATAGAGTATGAAGAATGTTTTGATTAATGAGCTCTGGTGTATGTTTGTTTATTAGCTGCCTGAGTTAATTATTGCTGATCTTGCAGACAGAAAAGTTTTGTTGTTCGCAAAAACACGCTGCGCGCCTGTAACCAAAACGACTTATATGTAAAATTTTATATTAAACTTGTTATTATTTGTAAATAACTTTCAGTTTTGTCGTAATCTGTCTGTTTATTTCGCTATTTCTGTAATTAAATTACGAAAAAGACTTTATTTTTTGAAAGTTTTGTTCATAATGTACACATCGCTTAGGTGATATCTAATTTAGTTACAAAATAGGAATTCAAAAATGAAACTGTCAACTTTCGCTATTGCTCTTACATTCTCTGTTGCTGCAACTCAGTCTTTCGCAAAAGACGTTGTACTTAAGCCAATTAACAACAACGTTGAAACGCAAGCGTGTTTAACTGCTGCTGAAGAAGGTTTTGGGCCAGCCTTGCGCCTAATTCGCGCAAATGGTTTTAACGTAGAAGAATTTAGTGCATCAGTACGTTGTAACGGCGAATCTCTTCGCAACTTCGCTTACATGTACAAAAACAACAAAGCGACTGAAAACGCAAAAACAGTAGCACTTGTTGCAAAGAACCAAGATGTAGCTTCGCAAGCGTGTTTAGAAGCGCTAACTGTTGGAAAAGATGCCGCACTAGCGAAGTTTGGTTTAGAAGGTGAAAACATTATCTGTAACCACAAATCAATGTCTGATTTCGTACGTGAATACAGTGCAGAAAACGTGGTAGTTCGCACCGCTGCTGAATAAGCCAACGTTTTAGGGTAGCAACCTACTGCTAATATTTTGTACAGTTTCATGGCCTTTCGCTTAAAAAGGCGAAAGGCCTGATACTTTACCTGAAACAGTTAATGCATTGTTGGCGTTAACTACCGCATACACCAACCCCGTTTAAACCTCACATGCTTCTCAAAAAGCATGAAAAGTGCTAGAAAATACCTAATTCTGATTTGTTTGTGAGTGAATCAAATGAAATTCAGTTTGTCTTCCGTCTAAATACGTCACCGACTCTCCATCGAAAAATGCATCTTCTTCAAGCATAATTCTTATTTCTTTGTTCCATTCATCAATGTAGCTGGCTGCATTTAACTCTATGGAATAGGCCGTTTCTGCATACATGGGGTAATCGCCTTTAATAGGTACGCCTTCTTGAGCGTCCCACATGCCAATAGTTGGGCCTGCACCGTGACCGTGAAAACCAAGTGGATGAGTATAAATGGCCGGTGTAATTTCTTGCGCAATGGCTTGCTTACGCGACATACTCAAAATAGTGTTGCCCGTTCTTCCCGTTTTAAAATTGCTGGTAAGAATGTCTTGCAATTGATTACCTGCTTTTAGTGCAGCTTTAAGCGATGCAGGAGCATCTTTCTCTCCGGGCTTTAATACATAAGCGTGTTGCTGCTGGTCGGTGTTTAGGCGCAAATAAGTAATGCCAAAATCCACATGAATTAAATCGCCCGGGCGAATAATGTTCTCTCCAGGGCGTTTGCTAAATGCCGTAACTTGGTCAAATACTTCACTGTCTTCGCGCTGTATCGATACTGTTGGGTGAAACCAATTAGTTAGCCCAAGTGCGCGGGTTTGATCGCGTAGCCACCACACCACATCGTCGGTTGTGGTCACGTTAGGTGTAATCACTTCGTTAGAAAATGCCGTTGCAATAAGCGAATGACCAATTTGAGCCAGAATAGGGTAGTACTGCATTTCTAGCTCGCTGCGGGTTTCTAACCATCCGATTGAAAGCATTTCTCCGCTAACCACGCGGCGCTTAAAATCATCAGACAAAATAGACATAAATTTTTCGTACTCGGTAGACGTCATTCCGTCAGCAAGCGCGAAAGTGTCAGAGGTGTTAATGGCTATTTTCGATGGGTTTCGCGATTCAATGATTTGTTTTAACGCTTCCCATTGATTGGGCTGTGCTTCTTTATCCCACGCCTTTTTAAACAATGAACCCACCGCGTAGCGGGCAACCGCCAATTTCTCTAATGGTTTACCACTTCCTGGGTTGTAAATTACCAGCATGGTGTGTCGCCTCGCTGAAAGCCAAGTAGAAGGCAACATAGTTTTTAAAACGGGATCTTCGTTGTACTCTCGCGACATCAATACCCACATATCAATGTTTTCGCGCTTCATAATTTGTGGGAGTACAGTGTCGAAACGTTCAATGGTGATGTTATCTATCAGCTCACTGCGTTGCTTCATGCTAAGAATGTCATTAGCCAATGTGTTTGTTGATAGCACCAAAATCACAAAGCCAGTAATTACTAATAATGCCTTTTTCATCCATGTTTCCTGTCTATTATTAAAATAAGCGCCTTTGCAAGTTAAGGTATCGAAAGCAAATTTACTCAAACGTGGCTTATCGTTCTTAACTTGCAGCAAGGCGACAATTTTAATCTAGCATTATTTTTATTCATTCAGCTAGGTCTATTCGTTTTGTGCATTTAGGCATAGCTAACAACTTCTATTTCAATATTTTGCTGTGCCATGAAATAAAAACGTCTGCCTGGTTCGTAGTCGCCATGGCTGTAGGTATTGAAATTCAGTGAAAGCACGCGCTGTTCAATATCGTCTAAATCTGGAACCACAATGCCAATGTGATTAATGTTGGCAAGGGTTTTATAATCGCTGGCTATGTCGTTAATTGATTTTGGTCTGTATAGCGCTAGGTAGTCTCTATCATTTCCCACATGCACGCTGTAGCCGTCGTTTTTCGCGCCACCGCTCCATCTCACTTTCCAGCCAAAAAGCGTGCACAGCAAATTTGCCAATTCATCAGGGTTTTCAACAGTAATGTTTGTATGTTCTAAGTATGCGCTGGTCATGTGTTTTTTCCTTTTGTAGATAACCGACGAAAAACAGCTTAGTATCTAAAGCTAACTTTAGATCAAGCACTTTTTTCATTATCAAAATTAGGAAGGGATAGGCATGGCGCCAGAACCCATGGTAAGCATTGGTTTTATTGCGAAACGCACGGGGAATGCTGTTTCACTTATTCGTTATTATGCAAACGAAGGGCTTATTCCGTCGGTGCGAACTAATGGCGGAAACCGAGCATTTCCGCGCTCGGTTATTCGAAGAGTGTCATTTATTCTGATTGCTCAAAACATGGGGTACTCCCTAGCACAAATAAAAAACTTGTTGTCTTCGCTACCCGATAACAGAACGCCAACTCAGGCAGATTGGGCAAAGCTAAGCACTGAGTTCAATCAGCATATTGAAGCTAAAATTGCTGCGCTAACTAGCCTTAAAACATCGCTAGAAGGGTGTATTGGTTGCGGATGTTTGTCTTTAGAGCGCTGTAGGCTATACAATACCGACGATAAAGTGGCGGCCCAAGGTAGCGGTGCCCAATTGCTCGATGAAAACGTGCAATCTCAGTTTTTAGTTTCTCACAAAAAGTAGTGCGTTATGCATCCTAGAAATCTCCATAAGAACGGCTATCCAATGGATGCGCTGTGTCAGTCTTTCCCGGCACTTAAGCCGTTTGTGGTGCGCGCAAAAAGCGGTAACGCCAGCATAGATTTTACTAACCCCAATGCGGTTAAAATGCTAAATACTGCGCTGCTGCTTCATTACTATCAGCTTCAATATTGGGATATTCCAGACGGGTATTTGTGCCCGCCTGTTCCAGGAAGAGCTGACTATATTCACGGTATTGCAGACTTGCTTAAGCTGTCTGAAAGAAGTGATGAGACCATTCGGGGGTTAGATGTTGGCGTAGGAGCGAATGCGATTTACCCCATTATAGGCGCAACCACTTACAACTGGACATTTGTTGGAAGTGATGTCGACGATAAGTCGATTAAAAACGCCAAGGCAATAGCAAGTAAAAACAGAGCGCTAGCAAATAAGTTTAGCGTACGTAAGCAAGCAGATAGCACATGCATTTTTAACGGCGTGATTAAAAGTGATGGACGTTTTACATTTACCATGTGTAACCCTCCTTTTCATAAATCTGCAAGTGAGGCACTAGCAGGAACGCGTCGTAAAACCTCAAATCTAGCGCGTAATAAACAAAAGCGTGGTAGTGGTAATCAAGCACCCGTTAAAAACGCAAACTTAAACTTTGCGGGCCAAGCCAATGAACTGTGGTGTGAAGGCGGTGAACTAGCTTTCATTCAACGCATGATAAAAGAAAGCGTTGATGTGAAAGATAACGTTGAGTGGTTTACCTGCTTAGTTTCTAAAAGTGCCCATTTAAAGCCAATTAAAACCAGCATCAATTATTATCAGGCAGCGCAGTGTAAAGTTGTTGAAATGGGGCAGGGCAGTAAAGTGAGTCGCTTCGTGGCTTGGAAGTTTTAAAAAAACGTGCTCATTCCCCAAAGGCAAAGAGCACGTTTATGGTTTACATCGCTAACGTTTGAGCAAGCTGTGTAGGCTTTTACTAAAAGCTGAACGTTTTAGTTACGCCAAAAACAATGCGCTCGTCTGCGGTATCCCTATCTAAGTTGGTGTTTTCTGCCGCAACTTCGAAATCGAACCCGGCATAACTTGTTAGGTATGCTAAGCGGTAGTGATAAAACGAGGTTTTATCTTCACGCCAAATCCACGTTTCGCTATCAAATGAGTTTGATAAGTCAAAGCTAGCACGCAAGTTATGATTTGGGGCCAGTTCAAAGGTATGAGCTATCATTGCTACAGCGTGTCTTGACCCTGTGCCAAAGTAGTCCCAGGCATACCAAAAGTTAAGCTCTGAGTTACCGTAATCGCTAGCATAGCCGAATTTTGTGTACACTTCTGGGTAGTTGTAATCGCTTGAGAAATCATCTCCGTGATACGAGTAATAGGCAATACCGTAATCAATGCTTATTGCTTCGGTTAGCATTTGATAACGGCCTACATAAACATCCCATTCCAGATTGGTTTCATCACCTGCACCAAAATCTACGTTAGACGCCCACGTTCCAACATAAGTACCGTTTTTAAATGCTTTATCAACACCGCCTTGAATCGCTGGGTCGTTTTGCGTAAGGCTTAATCCGTTAAAGGTGTAATCTGATACCGCTGAAATGTTTGCACTCCAGTCAGCATATGATGCACAAGAGTACAGCGCTGCAACAAAGGCGGCTGCAAAAATGCGAGTTGTAGTAACAAAAGAATGTGGTTTGTTCATTATTAATACCTGTTGTTTTTGTTCCTTTATTGCCCCGAAGTCTCTGTTAAACCTAGTTGTGAAATTCCGTTTGAGCAATAATTAACCTCGTTGGCCCATTGCTGAGCCAATTTAGAGCAATTTTTGAGAAAGTTAGGTTCGACGTTCGTTGACTAGTTGAGGTTTTCTATTTTCGTAAAGTCGATTTTGTTTTCTTTCGGCGAGGTTTTGATAGCCGTTACTGACTTAAACTTCTGACTTAAAATGAAAGCAAAGCAGCTAAAGAAGATAGCGATAACCAATGCGCCAACCCATTGAATTTGTAAGAAATCAAGCTTAAACAATAGCGTGAGCAAAGAAAGCGCAACAATGTTTAGGGCAATATAATTTCCTTTGCCAATACGCTCTACCGTCATGTTTAGATTGTCGGTATAAAGTCTTATTAGTGAATCAAGCGAATTGATTACAAACACTATTCCCACGCACACCATCGCGAAGTTCGTGATTCCTTCAGTGGGAATACCCGCACTATGATAGTGATAAAGTACTGAAAACCATGCGGCAATTGGAATTGATGGAATGATCATCATTGCCATAAGTACTTGATAGGTTTTTAAGCCGCCCACAAAACGCGAAGTAAACTGGCCAATCATGATGCTCCAGCTAAACCACCAGAATAAATAGAATTCGTGATACTCGTTAATAGGAAGCACAAAATGATCGATGTTGGCAAAATAACCGCCGATAAGGCCTAAGTTTGAGAAATAGGCTGTCATTTTGCTTTCGCCAAATATAAAGGCTCCAGCCCACATACCAACAATAAGCGCCAAAAACACCCACGTAGTCGTTATGCTTAGAATGCGCACATATTTAATGCTTGTACTTGAGTAAACCGCAAAGGCTATGGCAGCAAAAACAATGAGGTAAAATGCTGGAACCACCGATTCTCCGTCGCCAACAGTGGGTAAATACCAAGGCAAATTCGACAGCAATAAGAACGCCGTGAACGCACAAGTGCCGATAATTACCACGTTGTTTACGAATTTTACCAGCGGTAGCTCAAAAAACTTAACCTTGGGTTCGATTACACAGAAATAAAAACAAGTAAGAAAATAGAACCCCCAAATTAAGAAACCCCAAAATCCAAATTCAATGGCAAGTGGATTGGTGAATGCATATTCAGGACTTGCGCTTATGTCAGCATAACCCGCAAATTCAGTAAGTGGGAACATGATTAAGCCCACGTCTAAACCCGAGGTGAAAAGAATAGCAATAAAGGTAAAGGTTCTAACTGGCGTGACACCTACCACTTTCATGTTGCCCCATTTAAGTAAAATGTAGGCCACGGAAAGTAAGGTGAAAATAATGCCCGCACTAAGCCAAACTGTCATTATCACCCTCCCAATATTGATAAAAATGTAGCATGTTTTTTCCTTTTTCTAGTTATAAATGTGTCCACCCCATTACACGTTTAGGCATAAAGCTAGCCATGTGTAAGCACTGTGGACGGCGCGCTGCTAAATAACACAGCGCAGCTGGTGCATATCTTCTATGTAGCTAGCGCTGCTCGGTTTGCCAATTCGGATGAATGGCTACTGGCACATCTTGCGACGGCAAAGCAGGTTTACCCAAAATCATATCTGCGGCCTTCTCAGCCACCATAATGGTTGGTGCATTCAAGTTTCCGTTCGGAATAGTAGGGAATATTGATGAGTCCACTACACGCAGCCCTTCAATGCCATGAACGTTGGTCTGAGAGTCAACCACTGCCATTTGGTCTTCACCCATTTTGCACGAGCATGATGGATGGTAAGCACTCTCTACCGCTTCACGTACAAAGGCGTCAATCTCTTCATCTGTTTGAATGTGCTCGCCAGGCTGAATCTCGCCGCCTCTGAATTCGTCGAACGCCGACTGAGCAATGATTTCTCTTGTAAGCCTGACGCAAGCTCTGAAGCCTTCAATATCATCCTGATGCTGCAGGTAATTGAATAAAATCTTTGGCGGCACGGATGGATCGGCAGACTGGATAGTTACACTGCCTCTGCTTTTAGGCTTGTTGTGGCCTACGTGCACTTGGAATCCGTCGCCGTCAAATGCCGATTTACCGTCGTAACGGATTGCGGCAGGCAAGAAATGGTACTGGATATCAGGCCATTCAACGTCTGCTTTTGAGCGAATAAAGGCACAAGATTCAAAATGGTTGGTCGCGCCTAACCCAGAGCGGTTTAGCAACCAGCGAGCACCAATAAGGCCTTTTGATAAAAGACCTAGCTTTCTGTTTAGGGTAATAGGCTGTTTGCACTTGTACTGGAAGTAAAACTCCAAGTGGTCTTGCAAGTTCTGACCTACACCTGGCAGGTGATGCTTAACGTCTATGCCGGCCTTCTTCAGCATGTTTTTATCGCCAATGCCTGATAACTGAAGAATATGCGGCGAACCAATTGAGCCAGCACTTAAGATCACTTCATTGGTTGTTTGAGCGGTGTTTTCTTTACCGTTAACCACATACTCGACGCCTTTTGCTACCTTGCTTTCTAGCAAAACTTTTGTAACCAATGCACCAGTGACAATAGTAAGGTTTTTGCGCGATTTAACGGGGTCTAAGTATTCGCGGCTAGTTGAACTACGCACACCGTCTTTCACGGTCATATGCATGGGGCCGAAACCCTCTTGTTGCTTGCCGTTATAGTCTTGCGTAATGTCGTAACCGGCTTGTTCTCCCGCTTTAATAAAAGCCGTGTAAAGCGGGTTTTTCATTTCGTTGCCGTTGTTTACGCCAAGCTCACCATTACCACCTCGGTAGGCATCGTTACCTTTGTACCAGGTTTCCGACTTTTGAAAATAGGGTAGGCAGGCTTGATAATTCCAGCCTTCTGCGCCGTGGGCTTCCCATTCGTCGAAGTCTTTAGCGTGGCCGCGAACATACACCATGCCGTTAATTGACGACGAACCACCTAGCACCTTACCGCGTGGGCAATGCATTTCGCGATTGTTAAGATACGGCTCTTTTTCAGTGTGAAACTGCCACGCGTATTTGTCGGTATTCATTGGAATAGATAAGGCCGTTGGCATTTTAATAAAAATGCTTTTGTCTGAGCCACCGGTTTCAAGCAGTAGCACCTTGTGTTCTGGGTTTTCCGACAGGCGATTTGCCAGCACACAGCCAGCAGATCCTGCACCTACAATAATGTAATCAAATGTCTGCATATGTACTCCTTGATTGATGGCTTAAAACGGACTCTCAATTTGGCTCATACCCACGTACACCGACTTGGTGTGGGTGTAGCTATTGAGCGTTTCAACACCGTTTTCACGACCTATGCCTGACTGCTTGTAACCACCTACAGGCATTTCGGCTGGTGAGTTTCCATATGCATTAATCCAGCAGATACCTGCTTGTAGCTGGTGAATAACGCGGTGAGCGCGCTGAATGTCTTTACTGAATACACCCGCTGCAAGGCCTAATTCAGTGTCGTTTGCGCGAGTAATTACTTCATCTTCATCATCAAAAACCAATACGCTCATTACTGGGCCGAAAATTTCTTCTTTCACAATGGTCATGTTATCAAGGCAATCGGTGAAAATTGTCGGCTCAACAAAGAAGCCGTTAGGTGCCGATTCAGGTGATGCGGCATTACCACCTGTTAAAAGTGTTGCCCCCTCTTCTTTACCTTTGGCAATGTAGCCAAGCACTAATTCTTGATGCTTCTTAGAGATGAGGGCGCCTAAGTTCACGTTAGGGTCGAGCGGATCGCCCATAACAATATTGTTTTCAGTACGCGTTTTTAGCTCATCGATAAAGGCTTGGTACACAGAACGCTGAACATATACTCGTGTGCAGTTTGTGCAAATTTCGCCCTGCGTGTAGAAGTTTCCAAGCATAGCGGCGCTTACCGCTTGACTAATATCGGCGTCTTCGAAAACCACTAGCGGTGATTTTCCGCCAAGTTCCATAGTGACATCTTTTAAGTTTGATGCCGCTGCGCTTTGCATTACTTTTTTGCCCGTTCCGACTTCGCCGGTAAACGACACTTTTTCAATGTCTGGGCTGGTAGTAAGCCATTGGCCCACTTCGGCTGCGCCCTGAACTACATTGAAAACACCAGCTGGCACGCCAGCTTCAACAAAAATTTCAGCAAGCTTTAGCGCACCCATAGGGGTTTCTTCAGAAGGTTTGAAGATAAATGCATTACCCGCAGCAAGTGCAGGGCCTGATTTCCAGCAGGCTATTTGTAGTGGATAGTTCCAAGCACCAATACCCGCACACACGCCAAGCGCTTCTTTGCGCGTATAGAAGAAGTCGCCGCCCACGGGTTGTTGTGTGCCTAACTGTGTAGGGGCAAGGCCAGCGTAATATTCAATAACATCAGCACCCGTTTCAATATCAACGCAATAGGCTTCTTGAATGGGCTTACCTGTATCTAGTACTTCGTATTTCGCTAGCTCGTCATTACGCTCACGAAGCAATGCCACAGCCTTATTCAAAATACGCGTTCGCTCTATTGGCATCATTGCTGACCAAGCGGCAAAACCTTCTTTGGCGCTTTTTATTGCTTCTTGTTGAATGAACTCATCAGCCACTTCTACGTGGTAAATTGCTTCACCGGTTGCTGGGTTGGTTACTGCAAAGGTTTCTTTGCTTTTGTTCGCCATTGGCTTGCCGTGAATGAAATTCTGATAAGTTGGTAATGACATGCATAAACTCCTACTTTAATTTGTGCTGAAATCGCTCGCCAATGTGTAGGTATCGCGAGTTAATTAAAAGTACGTGCAACTTAATACGTACCAATGGTTTCAAAACGATGAATAGTGTTGAAACTATTTTTCTCACTGACCTGTGAAACAATTCGAGTTAAATGCTTCACGCCACACTTAAATCATCCTCTTACACCTTGCAAAATATGCCAAAATACAGTGATGCGGGCGCTGAAATAGCGGCCTATCTTTGGATGATTTTATTTTGATTGGTCGTTCAATAAAAATAAATTGTATAGTGTTCTAATTATTGTTTCAACGTTGAGGCGGCGCTGAAAAGCGTGGAAAAGATAGATTTGTAAGTGGATTTGTTGTCTAAGTTTCTGATTTTAATGTGCAATAATTGAAATATTAAATAAGTTAAGAAATGGTTAATTTTGGCGTTGTTGCAGTATTATTCGCCTGTTAATGTGTAGAAAATGTTTAGTTGAAACTAATTGCTTGGGAAGGTTTGAATTAAGGCGCTCGAAAGAGCGCTTTTAGATTATGAAGTAAGGCTACACTGATAAAACCCAGAATTTATTGACAGGGTGGCCTCATCGCCTTTGTTCCAAAAAACTACCCCTTTGTTATTAGTGTATTTAGCGCCCGACGCCGAACGTGATAGCTGCACAATGTGATGCACATTATTCAGCGAAAGCGCTAGGGTGTTTGAACTTAATGTGTTCACCGTCATTAACGCAATGTTAGCCGTGGGCGTGCGACATTCGTATTTCTTAGCGCTGGGTTGAATGACGTTATTAGTCATAGTTTGTGTATCAGTTGAGTTATCGTTTGACACATCGCGCCTGGGGCTTGGCTTTTCGACGCTTTCGTTTTCAGTTTTTGCTGACGTGCTTTGCAAGGATTGCGTGACTACTGCTTTAATTCTTTCATTTTTGTCATCGTCGTAAACAACCAACCATGTGTTTTCAACAATTGCATAATGTGTCGCGTTAAGTAGCGCCTGCACAAACTTTTGTTCCTGCTTCATAAGTGCGGGAGCACACAGCTTTTTCGTAAGACTAATTCTATCGACCTTTAGCGAAAGTAACTGGCTTTTCTCATTTTCATCTTGCAAAGCGCCGCTAGTATTTAACGCACCTGTAAACTGATTGCACCCTGTGCTGCCGCTAATACGAACATTTTCACTCGTTGAATTAACACTGACAGAAACGTGGCTAAAATCGATGATGCCGCTTTGGTTAATGCTCTCAACCTGCCAGTGACTTGCTTTGAAATCTACTCGTTCAAGAGGCGTATTAGATTCATTGCTTGTAGAGGTGTTTGAAAAGCTCTGAGAAACTGAACTGCACGCAGAGAGAGAAAGTAGTGCTGTACCTGTTAACGCCCATAAGTACTTGCTGTAAGTCATGAAATCTCCATTATTTTTACATTATGAGCAATAAGAGTATTAACGGTTTACTAAGTTCATAGAAAAGTCACACGAGGCAAATGAGGCATGGAGTAGGGCAGGGCAAGAGGGAAGCAAAAGCAAGCTAACTTAGGTTTGTCGTCAAGGCGACAGTTTAAAAGTGTGAGTAGGGAGTAAACTGTTCAAACAATGAAGTTGATGGGTGAACGCCACATGAAAAATTTAGAGCAACATTTAAGCGAATACGCAAAATACCATCGAGATCAGCGAAACATTTATACCCATTACGTTGGTATTCCCCTTATTGTGTTTTCGGTGTTTTGCTTGTTAAGCAAACCATCCTTTTTAGTGAGTTTACCTGTGTTAGGAACTATTATGGCAAGCCCTGCTTTGCTTGTGTGGTTAGTAGGCAACGCATTCTATATTAAGCTAGATGTAAAACTTGGTGCGGTAATGGCATTAATCACAGGTTTAATGGTGTACTGGGCGCAGCCTATTGCACAGTATGGCGTAGGCCTGTGGCTTGCTATTTCGCTTGGCATTTTCGTTGGGGGGTGGGCCCTACAGTTTGTTGGCCATCACTACGAGGGTAAGAAACCCGCGTTTGTCGATGACATCATGGGCTTAGCCATTGGCCCGTTATTTGTTCTGGCAGAATTAAGCTTTGAGTTTGGTCTTCGCGATGCGCTTAAAGAAGAAGTTGAGCGCCGTGCAGGCCCTGTTAAGCCTAACTAACAAAAGCCAAACTAATAGCGAGTACTTTGGTTAAACAATAGCGCGAGTTGAGTAGCAGCTCGCGCCAAGGTTTGACAGTGTTAAATTGCAAAACTGCAAATACGCCGTGTTAGCCTTTCATCTTCTCTAAGGTTTCTTGGCGCAACTGCAGTTTAGATGCTGCGAATGCCTTGGTAGGCAGCATTTTCAGCTTTTCTGCATATCCCATGGCGGTAGCAAGTACTTGCTCTTGTGGCACTGCTGCATCAAGAAAACCAGCTTTTACCGCTTCTTTTCCTTGGTAAATTCGCGAAAACAGCAGTGCTTCGGTTAGGCTGGTATTGGCAAGTCTGGCTTTAGCTAGCTCCATACCAAAAGGTGGCAGCACCATTCCAATAGCCGTTTCGTTCAGTCCATATTTGGTGTCTGCATCTTTACCTATACGCAAATCTGCCGCCATTAACATAATAGCGCCTAGTGCAATACTGTGGCCTTCAGCCGCAACTATCACCGGAAGTGGAAAGCTATAAAGGCGCACTATTAATTCAGCCCCTTTCGAAACAAGTTCATGTTGCTTGGCTTTATCGTCAGCCTTCATTACTGATAAGTCGAAACCGCCACAAAACTTGCCTTCACCACCGTGAAGTACCACCGCTTTCGCATTCTTTTCGGCTTCATCAAGTGCATCGTTAAATTGCTGAATAAGCGTAAAGCCGACGGCGTTGACCTTTCCATCGTCGAAAGTGATTACTGCAATTTCATTATTAATAGCTAAATTAAACGCCATTGTGTGTCCTGTCATTTTTGTAGGGATAAATCTAAATCTACGTCACACTAGTTCAAGTGCAACTTACAAGCAGTGATTGTAGGTAATTGATATATTTTATGATAGTAGTTTTGGCGTCATCTTCGGGATACGTGCTCTGAATTTGGGCGCTTATTCGTGGAAGTTATGCAATAAGCTCTTTTTATACTTGCGTAGCGCTGTCGCATTGAACGCTCTTGACTGCGCGCGTTTATCTTTCATTATGCGCTCTAAATCCTGTGCTTGGTCAAATTAGGTTTGCATCGCTTGATGATGCGCGTTTCGCCATATTAAAGGTCCAGCCTAAGCTGCTTTTTCCGCCAGTGTTTAGAACGCTCGTTAAGCGTGTGTATTGATACGCTTTCACTTGCTATCTGCTTGGCTAGGCTCAGTGCGGCGCCAGCTTGTTCAGGGGTTAAATGCTTATAGGCGGGAGAGGGAATAAGGTCATACCAAGCGCATTTACAAATATTGTCTAAAATAACGCGCATAAAACAGTGATCGTGATGAATAGGCCACGCCTGCTTTTTTCCCTTTGCGATAGAAGGCAACACGGTTTTCGCGTAGTGTAAGAGTTCGTTAACGTTTTGCGAGTGATTATGTGGTTCACAAGAGGTTCGGTGGGTCGTCATCGCGATTATGGATCATCCCAAAACTATTCCTAACGATAGTGGGAAGTTTACACGACACCAAGCCAATTCAGCGTTACACTAATTTTAGGTTCTTGGATTAAAGAGCGGAATGCTCACAATTTACTACATGGTTGTTGAATGCGCCCACACTTGAAAATTCTTGTTATAGAAGATGCTGTTGATTTACTGGAACAAATTACCTCTAGCATAGGTAACACCATTACGTACTTTGACAGAAGCGATGTTGAGATTAGCTTGCTTGAAGCCAACACGGTGGCAAAAGCACTGCAGTTTGTTCGCGAAGATGGCGACATTCAAGCGGTAGTTTTTAGCTGGGATGTGGTTGCCAAAGTGGAAGAGCTGTCAGAAGGCGCGCTATTTGACCAACTATCTGGCGAAAAGGGCCTGCTGGCTGACAATAATGCTGAGCCCAACGGTGAAAGTGAAAAGTATGCAACGGTAGCGAAGAGCCAATCTCCTGCTAACGCAACGGTAGAGAACAACGCAAGAGTGATCGATGCAATTAAGCGCATTCGCCCAGAGTTGCCAGTCTACGTACTAGGTGATGCAGTGAAAGGCTTAGACATTGTAAATCAAGCCAACGGCATTGAGTCTTTCTTTTATCGCAACGACATTATTTCAGACCCAGAATCTATTCTTGGTTATATCATCAACGACTTCGACGATCGCAACGAAACACCGTTTTGGACTGAATACAAAGACTATGTTGTAGAGTCGAATGACTCGTGGCATACGCCTGGTCACAGTGGTGGCGCGAGTTTTAGAAACTCGCCGTATATCAGCGATTTTTACCGCTTTTTTGGGCGCAACGTTTTTGTAAGCGACCTTTCAGTAAGCGTCGACTCATTAGGGTCGCTGTCAGATGGCACCCATGCCATAGGTAAAGCGCAGGCCGCAGTTTCAAACACCTTTGAAGTGCGCCACTCCTACTTTGTGACCAACGGCTCTTCAACTTCAAACAAGATAATCTTGCAAACGCTTCTGCGCGAGGGCGATAAAGTGATAGCCGACAGAAACTGTCACAAGTCGGTGCACTACGGGATTATTCAAGCGCGTGCTATGCCAGTGTATTTAGACAGCGTGTTTAACCCTGAATACGGTATATTTTCACCGCCTAAAATGGCGCAGATAAAATCACTTATTGAAGAGAACACGGATGCCAAGCTTATCGTACTTACAGGCTGTACTTACGATGGTTTGCTTACCGACTTAAAGCAGGTGGTGCAACTAGCGCACAAGCACGATATAAAAGTGTTTATTGATGAAGCATGGTTTGCGTATTCCCTGTTTCACCCTGCTTTGCGCGACTACTCAGCCATTGCTGCTGGCGCAGACTACATAACGCATTCTGCTCACAAAGTAGTGTCTGCGTTCTCGCAAGCATCATTTATCCATGTGAATGACCCAGACTTTGACAAAGATTTCTTTAAAGAGGTTTTTGCCATACACACCAGTACATCACCCAAGTATCAGCTCATTGCGTCTCTTGATGTGTGTCGCCAGCAGTTGGAAATGGAAGGGTACAAAATCCTTAATGAGTTGCTAAGCAACGTAGCAGAGCTTAAATCGCAAATGGAGAAATTCAAGCGGCTTAAAATACTGTCGCCAAGCGATTTTAAAAATATGTTCTCGCATTTTGAAAGCGACAATATTGGCCACGATCCGCTTAAAATTCTTATTGATGTGTCGGCGCTAGATTACTCCAACCAAGAAATTCATCGATTCTTAATGGACGAAGTGGGGCTGGAGATTGAGAAATTCACCCACAGTACAATTTTGGTGTTGCTCACACTAGGTGGAATGCGCTCAAAAATCGTGAGGCTTTACAATGCATTGAAACGCCTTGACGATGGGGCGGTGAATTTAAATAAGCGCAAAAGCAAAAGCCCGCTTCCGGCAGACATTCCGCCAATTCACTTAGACGATTTGCCGTCAAAAGCGTTTTTCAGCCCTCGTGAAGCTATTGCGTGGCAAAACAGTGTTGGGCGAACTGCCGCAGGGCTTATTACGCCTTACCCTCCTGGCATTCCTTTAATTGTTCCGGGGCAAAAAGTTGAACAAGCGCACATTGATTACCTTCAAGCACTGGCAAGTCAAAAGCTTACCGTACAAGGCATTTACGACGGTGAAATTTACGTGGTTGCTGAAGAATAAGCGCATGCCGATGTTGGCAAGATGCAATGTCATCTTGCCTTTTACTCAACTTACCTTACACTTGCGCCGAAATTGACGAAAAGGGCAGTGCAAATGAAACTAAGTGATGTGAAAAAGCTCCATCAAAAGAAGTATAGAACGCAGTTCGGATACTATTTGGTAGAAGGTGAGCACTTAGTATTAGAGTTGCTTAATGTTGCACAGCAAAATAGTCAACAGATCGGCGACATCACGCTTTACGTTACGGCCGACTACGCGTCTTGGCTAGAACAACACGGTCGCACGAGTTTTCAACAAATGCGTGTTGAAACCGTATCGTCGCAACAAATGCAGCAACTAAGCGATACCAAATCCCCACAAGGGATCATTGCCCGGGTTCCGCTTCCACCTGCAATTATCAGCACTGAGCCTGGCGAAAAAAACAGTAGCGGGGAAAGCCAATGCAAGAACCTTCGCAAGTACATTTATCTTTATGAAGTGCAAGACCCAGGCAATTTGGGCACGATATTGCGCACCCTTGCCTGGTTTGGCAACTTCACGCTGCTACTAAGCCCAAATAGTGTAGACCCTTATAATTCTAAGGTGGTGCGCTCTAGTATGGGGGCTATCTTTCATGTTGATCTTGAGCTAAACGTACCACTAGAAAATTTAGGTGAGCGGTTTGAACGGTTCGCCTTTTTAGATATGAATGGTGAAAAAATCACTTCAAAAACGTTTAGCGATTATCAGTGCTACTTGTTTGGTAATGAAGCGCGTGGCGTGCCAAAAGAAGCGCTCTCGCAACTTAACGCTACGGCTTATACCATTAAAGGGAGTGGCAAAATAGACTCTTTAAATTTAGCCAGCGCCGTCAATATTTGCACTTACGAATTATGCCGCTAGATACAGCGTTTAGAACACGATTACGATAGGAAATAAAACCATGGCACTACAATGGTTCCCTGGGCATATGCATAAGGCCCTAAAAGAGATTAAAGAGTCGCTAAGTCAGGTGGACATTCTTATAGAAGTCCTTGATGCGCGTATTCCTTATTCAAGTGAAAACCCTGAAATAGCGAAAATTCGTGGCGACAAACCCTGCATTAAAATTCTAAACAAATACGATTTAGCAGACCCAGAAATAACCGCACGTTGGCAAGAAAGCTTAGAGAAAGAGCGCGGGGTTAAAACTATCACTACATCCAGTGATAACCCAGGCAACAGTAAGCAAATTATGCAGCTAATTCGCAGTATTTGTGGGTACAAAGAAGGCCAGCCTAAAGCAATTAAAGCAATGATCACGGGTATTCCGAATGTGGGGAAATCAACGCTTATCAACATTTTGGCCGAGCGTATTATTGCTAAAACGGGAAACGAGCCTGCGGTAACGAAAAGTCAGCAGCGTATTAACCTTGGCAGTGGAATCATTTTGTTCGATACGCCAGGGGTACTATGGCCAAAGCTTGAAAATCCGCATTCTATTTATCGATTAGCCTCCTCTGGAGCGGTAAAAAACACTGCTATGGAATACGACGATGTAGGTTTTTTTGCCGCTGATTATCTAATTAAAGCCTATCCTGAGGTAATGAAAGAGCGCTACAAGCTTGATGAGTTGCCCGATACAGAAATTGAGTTTTTAGAAGCCGCTGCGAAAACCCGTGGGGCCATTCAAACTGGTGGACGGGTCAATCTTCATAAAATTTGCGAGATTCTGCTTAAAGAACTGCAGTCGGGTAAGTTAGGGCGAATAACCCTTGAGACCCCAGAAATGCTAGAGGTTGAAAAGGAAGAAATGGCCTTAGCAGCAGCGAAAAAAGCAGAAGCAAAAGCCAAACGGAAAGCTAAGTTTAAAACGGGTTCGTTAACACCAGATAAAAAAGACCGAAAAGAGAAGCGAGAAGAAAAACGGCAAGAGCAAAGTCGCAGAATGCGCAAAAAGCCGCGCTAAAAACACGCAACACTTTCCCTTTTGGAAAGTTATTGCTATTGCTTCCTGCCATGGTATGGTTAAGGATAGTTGCTACAGGGTGTTTAAGGTATTGAGATACCGCAGCCTTTTAATCGACTCATTTACGGGTAAAGTAAGTTAACTTAAAGACTTCGGTTTAGTCATGCAGCGTTAACGAAAACGCCGTTAGTACAAGTACATTGTGAAAAGAGAATTATCATGCAAAACGTTTCAACAGGCTATTTTTATAATTTTAATTACTGATTGCACCTGACCGTCGGTGTTCAGGGGCAAGTATTGGCTTCTGGGCACTGCAGATAGAACGTTTCGCAAAAGCCCAGAAGGTATCACCATCTGGGCTTTTTTAATGCCCGAAATTCTCGGTAAAAAACAATGAAAGAACTCACATTAGGTGACATTAGAAAGCAACACAGAGTGAAGCAAGAAGTCGTTGCAATGGCGTTATCAGTGACAGCGTCTGGAGTTAGCAAATTAGAGTCGAAACGCATACAAGACGTTTCATTGCAGCGGGCTGCAGCTTACTTAGCTGCGGTTGGCGGAAACATGAAAATTGAAGTAACCATGCCAGATGGCGCTACCCTACAAGTAGGGTAGCGTTAAACGTAAAGTGTGCGCTCAACAGTGCTGCATTAGGTGGCTATCGCAGCAGCATTTTTTAAAGCGAACACTCTACTTTAAGGTAAGTTTGGCATTATTGATGCCAATGCTTACTGATAGTAAGCCGCACTATTTTCTCTGAATCGGCGCGACGTGGCGAACGTGTGTAGCCACTCATTGAATGAGATTCCACGTGCACTTTGCTCGTTATAAAATGGGCTAGGTGAAGATACAGGGAATGCGTTGTCTTCACAGAAATCGTTTAGCACCATGTGACATGTTCCCGCGCCTAAATAAAATTGATAGTTCCAAGTAAATGCAGAAAGAGCATGAACTGACGCATTTGCCTGAAGCTGCCAGCCAAGTATGTAACCTAAATCAGATTCTGTAACGCCCCAAGTGGTTGGGTCTAAATTCCCTTTCGATACTTGATCAGATATTTTAGAGAATTGAATTTGAACAAAATCAGTGCCGGTTGAGTATTGTGCAAAGCGATTCCATGGGTATTGGTAGGCCAATCGCAACATTACCTGCTTATTAAGTTTAAAGTGGTTAAAATTACCAATTAATGATTGGAGGTTGCGAGGAAACGAATTCTCGATTCCCCATGGGCCATGATAATTTAGAACAGTTTGTACAAATCCTTTGGAAATAACACCAAGTGATGCATCTGTAAAGAGAGCAACTTTAGTGCGGCCAAACAACGATTGAAAGTAAGGGAAGTTAAATGTGGCTCCGTAGCCACCGGCACTACTTCCGCTCAATAATACTTTTTTCGGTTTAAGCTCGTCACTTTGCAACTTGTCTTTAATCCACTGCATAACAACCAACGCATTATCGTGACCACGGTGTCTTAGCGTCACTTCTGCTCCAGGAACACCTGTAACAATGCCAAGCTCGTCAACATAATCGGTGTCCTTAGAACCTAAGTGTAGGTCGCCAGTACAGTAGGGAATGAAAACTTTCGACCATGACTGGAATGGGTTTTCTTCGGTATCTTCGAAAATGCCACCTGATATAAAAGGGGTATTTTCAATGACTGCCGATGGGTTGTAAGCCGCGCGCGACATGGGGTTGTCGTCGAACTCTAACTGCATCGAAGCCAAACAGGTAGCGCTATCCCAACACGCACCACCGCCGTTGAAATAAATAAGTAAATTGTCACTTTCGCCCTGCTCATAGTAAAACGAGAACGGGTTAGGCGTTAAACCTTCTGGCCCAGGTAATGCGGGAAGCGAACATGATGGATAAACTGTCTTTTCGCCTTCGCCGGGAACAGAAACGGTAACTTCATTATCGGGAATCACCTGCTCCCATTGAGCAAAGGCGTTATGGGCAGAAAAACTGAGTGCCACGGCAGCAAAAAATCGAATACGTTTAGCGTAAGAATGCATAAGCAATTCCTTTTGAAAAAGGTCAACATGGGTTGGAAAAATGAGTTTTAGTTGGGCTTGGATGAATGAGCTGAACTTCCTGATGCTCATTCAAATGATCTTTTTAGCACCTATTTGTGTTGCAAACGGCGGCACTAATAATGACTCGATCGGGTTAGACACCGTTAGATGTGACATGCGATTGTCTATAGCCTAGGCTCTAGATTAAAGCATTTATTAGCGCTGTCTAGATGTGTGGAGAGGATTTTAAAGCAACGAGTACGCATATTTTTACGACTAATCGCTTTAACAAAAATACACCTTGGGTAAAATATAGCTAAATCGATTACAAGGAGTCTCACATGGCTGTTCACGAAATAACACACCCGCTCATTGCGCATAAATTAGGGCTCATGCGATACGCCAAAATCAGCAGTAAGGATTTTCGCGAGCTTGCATCTGAGGTGGGAAACCTTTTGACTTATGAAGCTACGCGAACCTTGCCAACTGAGCGCGCTACGATTAAAAGCTGGTCAGGTGATGATGTCGAAGTAAGGCAAATTAAAGGTAAAAAAATCACTGTTGTCCCTATCCTTAGAGCGGGGCTAGGCATGCTCGAAGGGGTACTTGAGTTAATTCCTAATGCAAAGATAAGCGTGGTAGGGCTTTATCGTGATGAAGAGACACTTCAGCCTGTCGCTTATTTTGACAAAGTAGTGAAAAACATTGACGAGCGAACGGCGCTAATTGTAGACCCGATGCTTGCGACTGGCGGGACGCTTATTGCCACAATAGACTTGTTGAAAAAGAAAGGGTGCCGCAGAATTATGGGGCTTTTTCTTGTTGCCGCGCCAGAAGGAATAAAGGCGGTAGTTGATGCTCATCCCGATGTGGAAATTTTTACTGCTGCAATTGATGAGAGATTAAATGATAAAGGCTACATTCTGCCTGGGTTAGGGGATGCTGGTGACAAAATTTTCGGAACTCGATAAGTTTGGGGTTTTCTGAAAATTAAGTTGTTAAGCATTTTGTTACATATCTTTGTCAATAAACAGCAAATTTAATAAATTAAACGTTTAAGTTAGTGGTATAGTCAAAGGGTGGTCAGAGCGCACGCTTTCTACCCTTTGTTGTTCTTGAATTAGGGTATTGAGTTTCGTGAAAAGAGCTAATAATGAACAAAACAAAACTTACCCTAAAGGATGTTGCCGAGCAGTTGGGCGTCTCGACAGCAACCATTTCTAATGCTTTCAATCGTCCAGATCAATTGTCTAAAGCGAAGCGCGAAGAGATTTTAGCCCAATGCAAAAAGATTGGGTATAGCGGACCCAACAAGGCAGCGCAAATCCTTAGAAAAGGTAAATCTAACATTGTTGCGTTGGTGTTAGCTGATAGCATCTCATATATGGTGAGTGACCCTGTCGCCAGCACCTTCATAAAAGGCGTATCTTCCGCGCTTCAAAATACAGGCAAACATTTACTTCTATACGCCGGTGACTCTGAAAGTATTTTAGATGTTGTCGACTTTGTAGATGGTTTCATTTGCTATGGCCAGCCTCGAAATAACAACCTAGTAAAAGAGCTAGCTGTGTTGCCCAAACCTGTTGTAACCGTCGACTTTGATATTGAAGATAAACCATCCATTAATATCGACAATGAAGAGGCGGCTTATCGCGTTGCGTGTCATGCGTTAAACGAAGGTGACAATGTTGCTATATTTGGGCTTCGCCTTATCGACTCTCCCTCTACTTGCCGTGTTTACGATAGCCCGCTTATCGCTATTGAAAGCTCAATCGCTAACAGAAGATTGGATGGCTACTTAAGAGCAGCAAAAGAGAAGAATACCCCCATCAGTAATGAGCGAATATGGCATCTGCCAGAAAGTGATAGACACTTTGCAAGGCAAGCTGCTAAAGAAGCGCTTACGTGCTCGCCTAGACCCAATGTAGTGCTGTGTATGAGTGATATAATTGCTTTAGAGTTGCTACATCTGGCACTTGATATGGGCATTAAGGTTCCCGAGGAACTTAAAATTACTGGCTTTGATGGTATTGAAGAAGCTGAGCGAGCACGTCCAAGCTTAACAACGGTTTGCCAGTCGAGTATTGAAAAAGGTGTTGAAGCAACGAAAGCGCTTCTCGAACAGGTATCAACGAAGAGTATGCTTTCTTTCGAGTTGAGAGAAGGCGAAACGGTTTAAGTCGAACTCCTTGCGAGGCAAGCTCTTACGTAATAAACGCAAGAGCTTGTACGCACTAGCTTTTAGCTTGCATTAAAAAGTGATGATTGCTTCTCGAAATTCAGTGAGCAGCGGTTAAAAAACGCGGCGAGTTTCTTTTCTTCAAAAAGGTCGCCTTTTTCTTTTAATGTAGCCGGTTGGTTCGGTGCCGGCGGTGGAAAAATACCGTATCCAGACAACAAGCAGTGCCACGAGGTTGTACTGAAATGTTTGCCTATACCCTGTCGTTTTATTTCCTGTACCACGTCTCCTTTCCGGTACCACACGTCTAGTACGCTAAGTAAAGATTCGGATAGATTCATATTCGCTCTGTTATCTACCCAGTATTGGCTGTCGTTTCTTCCGTTTAGCTTGTAGTGACAAACGATGTAGTCTCTCACGCGCTCAAAGCGCTCAGTTATTTCTTTATTGAACGCTTTTTGTTGTTGAGAGTTGTCTGAGCTTAACGAATAGTTGCCTAGAAATAATTCTATGCTTGTTTGAACAAGGTGAAGTGCGGTTGCTTCTAATGGCTCAATAAAGCCTTGTGCAAGGCCTAAAGCTAGGCAGTTTTTCTCCCAATGCTTCTCACACTGGCCCACTCGCATGGTCAAATGCTTTGCCTCAATATCTGCATCTTCAAGGCCTAGCGTTTGACGAAGTTCAAGTTCAGCATCGTCTTTATTCTGATAATGCTGGCTATACACATAGCCGTTTCCTGTTCTGTTGCGAAGGGGAATTTGCCAGCGCCACCCATTTGACATCGCGATGGACTCGGTCTCAACGGGTAGGCTAGAAATTGGAGGGGTAGGTAGCACCACAGCGGCATCGTTAAACAAATTACTTTTGAACTCGTTAAAGGGTATACCTAGTGTTTTTTGTATTAACAGGCCTGTAAACCCTGTGCAGTCTACAAAAAAGTCGCCGTGAACTTGTTGTCCATCTTGGCAAGCTAAATGTGAAATTGCGCCTGACGGAGCAGTATGCACAGCTTCAATGTTCCCCACTATGTGAACAACACCAAGTGACTTTGCGCGTTCTCTTAAAAACTGACCTAGTTTTAACGAGTCGAAGTGGTAACCATATTCAATGTCAAAGGGGAAATTGTGCGAGGGCAGTGGAGCAAGGTGTTTCTTAGCTAAATACCCCGCGATAAGAAACTTTTCAGGATCGGTTTCGACATCTAAGCCAAGTCTCCTGGTTAAGGAGTTAATGTGAAAAGCGCGTTCGCTAAACACATCAAGTTGGCTCATAAATGGGTGAGAATAACTTTGTTTATCGTTGCCAGACCAGCCCGTAAATTTGATGTTTACCTTATAGGTTGCCTGACATTGCTCCATCCATTCGTACTCAGGTATGTCAAGTGTTTGAAAGAAGCGCTTTAACGTTGGAGTTGAGCCTTCGCCAACGCCCACGGTTCCTATATCTTCTGATTCAATTAGCGTTATCGAGACAGGTTTATTTGCCCAATGATTGGCTAATAAGTTTGCAGCCATCCAGCCCGCGGTGCCGCCTCCAGCGATAACAATTCGGTGTGGTGTTGTCATTTAAGACTCTATAAAAGTGATAGGTGAGAATTACAATAACAAAGAAAAGTATCGCTGCCATGCTAATACATGGCAGCGGTTAACTACATTAATAGAAAGAGTAGTTAAGGTTTAGCATGTAGTAAGGGCCAAACTCCCGTCGAAGTGTCACAATACCATTACCATCAATGGTTTCTTCTTCTTCATCGGTAAGGTTTACGCCTTGTAGAGCTACCCTCAAGCCTTGCAGATATTCAATGCCGCTATCAGCAAAATCGTAGCTGATTTGCGCATCTACCTGCGTTACCGCATCTCGGGTAGCTGCCTCAATTTTATTTGAGCCACCACGCTGATAAGTTAAGAATTCAGAACGGTCAGTTGCCGCAATCCTAAATTCAAACCCATCCATTTCATAGTATGCGGTTACACTGTAGGTATTGTCAGATTGTCCTGGAATGGCAGTGCCATCCTCAAGCTCTGCATCGAGGATAGTGGCAGACGCAGCAAAACCAAAACCATCCAATGAATCTGATAGCATTCTTAATGGAATATTGGCGGTTAGCTCAACCCCTTTCATTTCACCTTCAAGGCCATCTTCAAAGAACGAGAAGAAACCTAAGTCAGGTGGCGTTACCACATCGCCTGCTTCATACGGTGTGTCTTCTGGGCCATAATTACCTGCGGTGTCGATGACTCTGTCATGGAAGCCTGGTATGAAGTAGTTGGCTCCGTCGCTTGTCGCGTCATTTGTGAAGTCAATGAGCTGGTTTCCATCACGAGTCCAGTTAACTAAGTCTTTGTAGAATAGCGCTACAGACACATAGCCTTCGCCTTCAAAGTAGTTCTCAAATGAAATGTCGAAGTTGTTTGCTTCTAAAGGGCGAAGGGTTGGGTTACCCGCAAATTTAGACCAAGGCGAGCCATATTCGTTAACGGCAGCTTCAGTGTTAGGCGTGGCGATTAGCTCGATGTTTTGGTCGAACTTAACAAAACCAGACGCTTTCATTTGGTCGATACGTGCGCGGCTAATGGTTTTGGACGCGGCTAGTCGTAGATAACGGTTTTCTTGAAGTTCTACGCTTACGTTTAAACTTGGTAAGAAGTGAGAGTACTCGTCGCCTTCTGTAATAATACAGTCAGCGTCCACAACTTGGTTGTTATCGTCATCGCATACCGCAAAGTTTTCACCAACAATGCCGATAAAGCCCGTAGAACTTTGATCGGTCTCTACGTACTGTGCACCCACGTTACCTTTTACATTAAAGCCCTGTACTTCAGTTTCAAAGTCTAACTGCGCGTATAGCGTTATGACTTCTTCATCTACGGTATAGGTGTCGCCTAAGCGATCCGGCTCTAACAAGCCAGCATCATTAAGGGTATATTCGCCGTCGTTATATGGCGCAAAACCATCATAAGCAACAACGTATCCCATGCCTGCCCAGGTAAGGTCGGCTAAACCGTTGTAAAGATACTGCTCTGGAATACCCTCAGATAACGGGTAAGACGATGCCGTGGCGAAAAAGCCTTTGTTGTCTTTGGCTTTGAATCTGTCGCTGTAGTTCACACCCGCGGTAAACGTGTTAAAGATACCCCAATCAACGAAGCCGACAGTTTCAAGGCGAACAGTGGTGAGTTCTTCTTCGAAATCGGCAAAGTTAAGGAAGCCATCTTGAGCGTTTAAGAAGTTATAAGGTTGGCCATTGGCTTGCAGTACGTCGGTAGCAAATTGGTCTGCAATGTTAGCCATACCGCCGCCCCATGCTTGTGGGCCAGCAAGCTGAAGTAGGTTAGGGTCTGAAAACGCATCAAGACCACTGCTGCCGGTAAAGTTAATACCGCTTGTGCTCATTTGGAATTGACGAGAGCCAAGTTGATCTTCAGTAAGTGCGCCTGAACGAGCTAGGCCTGCATAAGATTCGCCGCGCAAGTCTCGCTTTTCAGACTGGCTATCTGCAACATCTAATGAAACAGACCAATCATCGCTTACGTCATACTGAATGTTCAAACCAAACGTTTGAAGTTCACCGTCTTTCTGCGCTGGGTCGGTACGCAGTACCGGGTTAGCGTTAATTTGCGTGCCTGAATTGTCAGTGCCAGTACCTGTTATATTCGCCGCTGCAAAGGGTTCGATAAAACCACGAATAACCCCTGAATCTGAATAATCGATGTCTAGCGCATCAAATACAATATCTAGGCGATCAGTAGGGCGCCATTGTAAAATAGCTGAGATTGTATCTCGCTCGAGTACGCGGCTAATGGCCTGCGTGTCTAACCCTGTTGGGGTAACTTGGCCTTCATCGTTTTCACCATAACCCCAAACGCCATATTTTCTCTCGTTTCTAGGTGATTCTGTAGACGCTATGGCAAGTGCTAGCCCTACCGTGTCGTCGGCGAACTTCTCTACGAACGAAAGAGCAAAGCGATTTCCTGTGTTATCAAATTCAGGGTTATCTGAATCGTTACCGCCTAACTCATAAACACCCGTTACAGTAAGGGTTTCTTGCGCTGCAAGAGGGCGTACGGTTTGTAAGTCAACAGTACCACCAATACCCTGAACAATAAGCGATGCATCGGTGGTTTTGTAAATAGTTGCACCTGTCATAATTTCTGCAGGATACAAATCGTATTCTACGCCTCGGTTATCGCCTATACCGATAAGCTCACGGCCGTTTAATGACGTACCGGTAAAATCTTCTTTGAAGCCACGAACCGATATACCAGACGTTCTTCCGCCTACTCGCTCACCAGACAAACCAGGAAGACGCGCTAGTGATTCTGCAATAGAAGCATCTGGGAGTTTACCAATATCTTCAGCAGACAATGCTTCGACGATTGAGTCGTTGTCCATTTTTACTGCTTGAGCACGCATTAACGAGCCGCGAATACCTGAAACTTGAATGACCTCTACTTGTTCATCATCTGTAGATTCTTGTGCAGTTACAGCACCACTGTGCAATGCTGCTGTTATAGAAATAGCGATTAACGCAGGTTTAAATGTACCGGTGTGCTTCATAGCTTGTACCTTGCTGAGTGTGTTAAACAAAGGTTTTATTATTTACAACGCATTAACAATAGTAACTATTGGAGGTATAAGCAAGACTTTTCTTAATTGTTTAAGAAAAAAATTTAAACGATTACTGCCGTAGCTATGGCTAGAGTTATAAATTCAGCTTAATGGTTTTACAGAAAGTTAAAACGACGGAGAAATTTCAAGATGAGCAATTTAATGGGTAAAGAAATAAGCGTACTTGAAGATTAATCTAGGCTATCACGGTGTATAGCCTAGTAGTTGATAGTTGTATTCAATGAGAAATTAAATTTTTGGTTTTATAACAAACTAGTTCCAAACCAGCTCTTTGAAGTGTTTTCGACACATCGATTCATAGGTGTCGTTACCGCCAATCTGCACTTGATCGCCATCTTTGACAGCATTGCCATTTTCGTCTAACCGCACCACAAAGCTTGCCTTCCTGCCGCAATGACATACTGTTTTCAGCTCAGATAACTTATCAGCCCAAGCAAGTAAGTAATGACTTCCTTCAAAGGTTTCCCCTAGAAAGTCCGTTCTTAAGCCATAAGCGAGCACAGGAACATCAAATTCATCAACAACTTCTACAAGCTGCCTAACTTGTTCCTTAGTTAAAAATTGTGCTTCATCAATGAACACACAGTCGGGTTTACGCTGTTCGCAGTCAAGACGGATAGATGTATATAAGTCATCGTCTTTTGCATAAAGTTTTGCATCGGCTTGCAGACCGATACGAGATGTTACTTTTCCTACACCGTAACGATCATCTAGAGCAGCAGTATAAATAATAGAGTGCATACCGCGCTCACGGTAATTATAGGCCGATTGAAGGAGTGATGTAGACTTTCCTGCATTCATTGCAGAGTAATAAAAATAAAGTTGAGCCATGGTTATGAGTAGTTTTCGTTATACCAAGAAATAAGGTCGTTGGCGCTCATGGGTTTGGCAAAGTAGAAACCTTGAAGATAATCAGTGCCGAGCTGAGAAAGATGAAGCTTCTGTTGCTCGGTTTCTATGCCTTCTGCAATGGTTTTACAGCCAAACTCTTTCGCCATCAAAAGTGTTGCTCTTATTATGGTATCACTCTCTTCGGAGCTATTCTGTATAAAAGAACGGTCAATTTTAATAAAGTTAAATGGCATAGACTGAAGTCGGTTTAAAGAGGAGTAACCAGTGCCAAAGTCATCTATTGAGATTTTGACATCGCGCGAGACCAGCTCGTTTACTCTTTTGTTGACTAATTCGGTGTCGGTTGCAAATACGCTTTCAGTAATCTCAAGATAGAGCCGTTCAGGGCTAATCTGCGTTGACTTAAGTGCGCTGTCTAACGTTTTGAAAAAGCTGTCGTCGAGTAATTGTGCAACCGACACATTGATTGACATGGCAAGCCCAGATTTAAATTGCCAGTGAGAGAGGTCTATAAGCGCTCGGTTTAACACCCATGCGCCTATTTCAGGCATAAGTCCGCTTCGTTCAGCAAGCGGGATAAACAACGCAGGAGAGATAACTTCGCCATCGCAGTTCCATCTCAGTAGTGCCTCTACCGAGGAAAGCGAGTTACTGGCAACGTCTATTATGGGCTGATAAAAAACGGTAAATTCTCGGTTATCTATGGCCGAGCGCAAACGCTCGCAAAGGCGCTGTTCTCGTTTAATTTCCTCGTGGAGTGTTTCGCTAAATACCCCAATAGAGCCACGATGCTTGCGCTTCTGATCGTACATGGTTAAGTCGGCTTGTTGTATCAAGTCAACAGCACAGTCTCCGTGGGCCGGAAACATGGCAATTCCAATTGTGGCGTCTAACGTCACTTGATTGTCATGGGCGATGATTGGAATTGTTACCCCACTGCGCATAGCGTGAGCTACCGCTTTTGCTGTGTCGACGTTAGCGTAGGGGATAACGGCAACAAACTCGTCGCCTCCCCACCTACCTAAATGATTTTCTTCCGTGTAATTACGCAGTCTTGCAGCAATTTCTACAAGAACAACGTCACCAACTTTATGACCTAAGCTATCGTTCACTTGTTTGAAACCATCTAGATCAATGAAAAGTAACGCAAGTGTATTTTCAAGGGCGCGGGTAGTGTCAATTAGGTTGTTTAAGTGCTTAAGAAAACCGTTGCGATTTAACAGGTTTGTGAGGGGGTCTTTATTTGAAAGACGGTATAAGTCGGCTGTCCTTCGCTCTACTTCAGCTTCCAAGTTAGCGTTAGACGCATCTAACTTTTCGTTTGATGCAATAAGCAACTTGTTCACTTTTTCGGTTTCTATACGCTCAATTTTCATCTGTTCCATAAGGCTGTTGTTCTTAGCCTTGAGATGAAGAGTACTCACAAAAAAACGGTGATAGCGAAATGCACTGATAAATATACCAAACCAAAACACTATGCCAAGTATTCCTAAAATGAAAAACTTTCCGCTGTTATCGGTTATTGCGCATAGCGACATGGGAACGAGTAGGGCTGTGCAGTAAAAACTGACTAGATGTTTATTGGGTGATAATACAGTACCTGCACCACCAGCCATTGCAGCTAGCACTATCATTGTTGCTGCTAGTTCGACGGTAGCCATCGATGAATAAAATAGCACAGCATACAACGCCCAAATACTTCCAGTGATATATAGCCCAGCAGAAAATCTTATCAGCGCGGGGCGAGGGTTGTAAGGCTTACCTGAGAGGTTTATGCGCCAATATAGAGCATCTACAAGCCGAATTAATGAAACGCAAACCATCGCAGCCCAAACTTGAAGCTTTAGTGTAAATGTTGAAGGGGTATCGTTTCCAAAGAAAAAAACAAGACCAGAAAAAGCGAAAACAGTCATCAAAAAGCCGACAAAACTGTTGCCGATTAGCATATCTGTTGTATCTCTTTCGACTTCTGTCTGTGATATCGATTCTTGTTGAATGTTCAAATGTACAAAGCCTATGTAACAGGTTCATTCAATAGCATTGAGCTGCTTAAAAACACTGCGGTAATCGTATTGGATTATGCATTTTTATATAAACATTAACGCACTAACTGATTGTAGTATAGGTTAAATACTGTACTTTTGATGCGAACGCCTCTAAAGCGCGAGAAAGGTCATGGTTTAAATGTATTTAATAATCAGTAAAACACCTTAGCGCATACTCATCGTGTAAGGCGTTGCATATGCCTTCTGTTACGTTTGGGCTATGGATAAACCCCTTGCTATGCAAAGCGGCTTGAAAGGTTTACCAAGCGTAAGAGGTTTAACCACTGTCACGCGCGTCGATATTGGAACTCTTCGCTTTTATTTATCCAATGAGCTTTGCAAGTTTAATTGCTTCGCGATTGCGGCAGACAAGCTCTGCATTAAGTAAGCATGTTTTTTATTGATAACGTGAACCAATCTATGTTCAACAAGTGGAACAACCTCTACTCCTGATTGCTTGAAAATTGATTCTTCGGAATGGTCACTGGGCAAAATGGCATAGTCGAAGCGGCCGCTTAGCAATAAATATACGACATGATGAAAATCATCAAACTCAAAGATATTGGCATTTAGCTCAGCGGGCTTGGCGCCCATGTTAAAAAAGAATCGCGTGGTAACCGCAATGGCTTTGTCAGGATTGTTGATAACTTCTCTACCACATTCTGCGCCTCTAATGCAAAGCAGGTATGAGGCCCCTTGTGACAGTGCGGGGGGCACAATAATTATATTGCTGCCGTCCTCGGCAACAACATCATAGCGAATAACGTCTGCGTCGGTCATTCCCTCGTTTAGCAATCGTAAACCTTTTTCACCGCCAACCGACTCAAATTTTATGTCTTTACCTATATCACGATACGCTCGCTCAATGAGTGGTCTATAGTAACTGATAACTCTGGGGTGATTAACATATCCGACAACGTAAAGGTCATTATTGCCAGCCTCGGCGATGTCTCCATCACACGCTTGAACAGAAAGAGAATAAAAAGAAATCAGAAAAAAGAGAAGCAAAGCGTTTTTTGTGAGTAAAACAGACGCTGTCTCCACAACATTAATCCTTGTTTAAGAAACCTTTGAAGTCCTAATGGTAGAGCACAATTTGAACAATGGGAAGAGGGTAGATGAACACAAATAAAAAAGCCCTGTCGCGATGAAGACAGGGCTTTTGGCACAACTTTGTAAAGCGTTGCGATTAATTAAGCAGCGCTTTGACCACCGTCGATTGCTTTAAGCGTTTGCGATGCTGGAACAAGTTCTAAATCGAACGTGTACTCGTCAACGCGAACGGCAAGCTTACGTTTTTCGTTGTAGTCGTGAAGCTTAGCTGCTTCATCCGCTGTTACCACACCTTTTTCTTGTAGCTTATTCAGTGCATGTTCAAAAGAGATGAACGGTACAACTGGCTCTTTGCGCAGCGCTTTTTGCACTTTGCCAAGTAGGTGAGCTACTGCGTGCTTCGCTTTAAACGCTTGCTCGTTAATGTCGTTACCGTCTCCTGGTGTAACACGAACAAGGTGAGTAAGCTGATCTTTCACGCTGTTGTCTTGCATAGACGCAATAGATAGCTCGCGTACTAGGTCGTCACTGATACCCGCAACACTGTTGGTGTAAGTGTTGGTAAGTAGGCGCATCAGACCACGAGTCGCTGTGTTCGGGAAATTGTTGATAAAGTTAACAATTGCCTGATCAGCTTGTTGTAGCGACCACTGCATTGCATACTCAAAGTATGGCAGTGCAAGCTTTCTGTCTTCAATACGCTGCTCGTAGAAACGAATGGCTGCCATTGCACCGTATAGATAGCTCATTACGTCGCCTAGACGTGCTGATAGAAGCTCAGCTTTCTTAAGGTCACCACCTAGTACCGCAAGCGACAAGTCAGCAAGTGGCGCTAGTTTTGCAGAGATGCTGTTTACACGCTTCTCATACTTACGAACTTCTGGCAATGCAGATTCGCTTTCACGTAGGAAAGGAAGGTAACCTTTACCTAAGCTGCGGAACGCATTCTTAACGCTGAAGCCAACTGTCTTACGAAGTACTTTGTTGAACTCAGCATCCGCAGAACTTTCGTTGCTGTGAATTAGGTCAACCATGTCTTTCAAGTAAGGGTGACAACGCATTGCACCTTGACCAAAGATCATAAGGTTACGAGTAAGAATGTTTGCACCTTCTACCGTAATTGCGATAGGAAGCGCAGCATAACCGCCCGCTAGTGTGTTCTGAGGACCGCGCTGAATCGCTTTACCTGCTTGGATATCCATAGCAGAGTTCATAACGTCGCGACCAAGTTCAGTCATATGGTACTTGGCAATTGCCGTTACTACCGATGGTTTAACACCTAAGCCTAAACCTTCAGTCGTAAGAACACGCATTGCTTCAAGTAAGAACGTCTTACCTGCGATGTCTGCCATCTTCTCTTGAATACCTTCGAAGCGGCCAATTGGAAGACCAAATTGCTCACGTACGAATGAATATTCTACTGTTCCTTTGAACGCAGACTGTGCTGTAGCCACACCCATTGCCGGAAGTGAAATACCACGACCCGCACCTAGGCAGCTAACTAGCATCTGCCAGCCGCGACCAATATTCTTTTGCCCACCAATGATGAAGTCCATTGGGATGAACACGTCTTGACCACGAGTAGTACCGTTGTAGAAACGAACGCCCATAGGGTCATGACGATTACCAAGCTCAACACCTGGGTGAGACTTAGGTAGTAGGGCACATGTGATGCCTAGCTCTAGCTTGTCGCCAAGAAGTTGGTCTGGATCGAATACTTTGAACGCAAGGCCAAGTACTGTCGCAATTGGTGCAAGCGTAATGTAGCGCTTATCCCAGCTTACACGTAGGCCAAGAACTTCTTCACCGTTGAATTCGCCTTTAGTCACAATTGCTGCATCAGGAATTGCGCCCGCGTCTGAACCCGCTTCTGGGCTAGTAAGTGCGAAACAAGGAATATCACGACCGTCGGCCAAGCGTGGCAGCCAGTAATCTTGCTGTTCGGTAGTGCCGTAGTGCATTAGAAGTTCACCTGGGCCTAACGAGTTAGGAACCATTACGGTTACTGCAATTGCGCCACTTTTCGCTGCAATCGTTGCAACAATAGTTGAGTTTGCATATGGGCTGAACTCAAGACCACCAAATTTCTTTGGAATGATCATAGAGAAGAAACGGTTTTTACCAAGGAAATCTAAGATTTCTTGTGGGATGTGTTTGCCATTGCCCAACTCAAAATCGTCAACCATGTTCAGTAACTCTGTTACTGGACCGTCCATAAATGCTTGTTCTTCCGCGCTCAGTTTTGCCTGAGGGATATCGCGTAGTGCCTGCATGTCAGGCTTACCCTGATAAATAGAAGATTCAATCCACACATCACCCGCATCTAGGGCTTCTTGTTCTGTGATTGAAATTGGGGGTAATACTTTCTTTAAGCTAGTTCTGATACTCATAATAACTCATCCGCTCATCTGACCAGTTGTATAGGTTAATACTACACCTTATTTTAAAAAGATCAAATTTTGTAAAAATACACTTATTTTCAAGTGTTTAAAGTGTGTTTTCCTACATATATATACGTATTTGATAAACAAATGATTAACATTGCGGATATTTAATGATTAAAAAGCGTTCGATTCGTCTGTTTTTATTTCGTTTGGTCCCGACTCAGCGGTATTACATTTACCTTATTTATCAAGTACGTTTAAATTAGGGGTAGGTTCTTTTATAGTTAGCGCTCTTTAACAAGGAGATGTAATTAAAATGCGCAGTCTTTCTGACACTTTCACTAAGTTTGTTATCGGCAGTACAGCCATTGCGGGTTTGTTATTTTCTGGGCTCGCGTCTGCCAACGGGTATGCAGTGGTTAATATCGGTTATGGAAATGTTGATACCGAAATAGATAATGAAGCGGATGTCAGTTATTCAGCTGCGTTGGCGTATCAATTTCATCGTCAATGGTATGTAGAAGGCGGATATATTTCTTTGATAGACACAGATACAGATCAGCAATCAGTGTCGAGCAAAGGGCCATATGTGGCATTACTAGGTAAGGCAAGCAGCCAAAAAGGCGAGCTTTATTACAAACTAGGTGTTGCAAACATCGATATTGAGCACGTAACAAACAATAGCGCCGTGTGTGGGCCTGACGTGCTTGTGTGTGGCTACGACGACGCGGTTATTGCAGGCATAGCAGGCTTAGGGTTTGACTACTATTTAGGATTAAAGTCGATGGTACGCGTGGAATATACCTACTTCGGCGGTAAAGATGATTTTTCAGCCCACATAGTAAATTTAGGTTTTCGATATAATTTCTAACCCCCTTGTGTTGTTGGTAATTACTAGGCTTACAGTGAATAAGTTATGGCCTTGAAGAAGAGATAAATCCAAATTTCGTTTGAGTATGTAAAAATAGGAAAATTCACAACAACGGATTTACAATGAAAAACGAATTAGACAGCAAGTTTTTACTTCAAGTTTTCGATAAGATTCGTCAACACGGGGCGAAAGAGAACGAGCAGTATAAATTGAATGGAATTACTGCGTTCACCGATCACGATGGTTATACGCTTTTTATTGAAGACGTAAACGTGAAGCTACAGTTCGGTTTTCACAATCAATATCACTTTGACTACGACTCAAAAGAACAATATGAGTCGTTTGAGAAAAAGTTAAAACAAATCGACAAAGACTATTAGTCGTTTACTCGAAGCCAATGTTCTAGGAGGGGTGTAACAACAGCACCTCTCGTTTCTTATAAATCTACCGGGGTAAGCAGTCGCAATTAGCCCCAGAAATAACCTTCTGTTACAATGCTGCCCACTTCATTTCAAAGGAAATAGACATTGGCGGCGGCAATTAAAGCTCCTAAGTTTAAACTGGCATTTTTAGGACCAAAGTTTTGGCCCGTGTGGCTGGGTGTTTTCGTACTTTATATTATTACTTGGTTGCCTCTTCCCGTGATTCGTGCAATAGGGGGCGGGGTTGGAAAACTTATCGCGGTTTTAGTACCTAAACGTGCGAAAGTAGCCAAACGTAACCTGGCATTGTGGAACCCATCGCTCTCAACATCTGAAATTGAAACGCTTTATAAGGAAAACGTGCGTCGAACAGGTATGGCGTTATTTGAAACCGCCATGGGATGGTGGTGGCCTAGCTGGCGAGTGAAGCGAGCAATTGAGATTGAAGGGACTGAACATGTTGAAGCAGCGCTTGCCAGTGGCAAGGGCGTGTTTGGCATGGCGCTTCACAATATGAACTTAGAGTTTGCCTGTAGAGGTATTGGCTTCTATCGACCTAGCATCGCGTTTTACCGAAAGCACAATAACCCGCTGGTGGATTATCTTCAGTATCATGGGCGTAATCGCTCCAACAAATACATGATTGATAAGCGCAACGCCAAGGCGCTGCTTGCGGCTTTGGATGACAAAGAGCTTTGCCTATACCTACCTGATCAAGATTATGGGCCTAAACAAAGTATATTTGTGCCGTTTGGTGGAGTAAAAGATACAGCCACCACAACAGCAACGCTCATGTTTATTAGACGTAGCCATTCAGAGCCAATGATAATTACTTCGCAATATACTAAACGCGGTTATAAGATAAAAATTTATCCACCCCTTTCCCAGTTAGGGGAAATGGACGATGCAGAGGCATTGACGTTATTAAACCAGCATGTAGACGCAGCTGTTAAAGAACAGCCAGAAAGTTATTTATGGATGCATAAGCGATTTAAAACTCGACCTGCGTATAACCCAGAGTCTCTGTACAAAACGCTGTAGACAAGGTCTTAACGGTGGTTGCTAAATGAAAAGCAATCGGGAATATTAGATAAATAGAATAATAGATTTCTAGAATTAAGGTAGTCTAAAATAATAGAGGTAGCGTTAGTAAAAATACCGTTGGGTTATTTTCTAAGTATTAGCTCACATAGGTTATTTCCGGCTAGATAGTGGTAGGTTATGGGACAAACGAGTTATTCAAGTACATCATTTTGGGCAAAGCAAATAGGTATAGCTGCTGTACTTGTAATTGTTGCTGGCGTGCTTATTTTCGTGCTTCAAACCCAAGAGCAAGAGCCCGTGCCGGAAGCGCAAACAGAAGAGAAGTCGGTGTCTCGCGGATTGAGCGAGTTCTACAGAGATTTTCGCATGTCTTCAACCGACCCGTTAGAAGAAGAGCAGGGCGACTTCGTGCTTGACGTTGCGGGTGTTGATCCGAATTTAGACAATAAGCTTGCTCAAATGTCGAGCCAAACCCGTCCGGTTGAAAAAAATTGGACGGGGGAACATAAGTTTCGCACTTTCAATGAAGGCAATACGTTACGAGAAGCTATATCTCAGTATGCCCAAGCGGAAGGAATGCAGCTTATCTGGAATCTAGAGCAAGACTTTGTGATTAAACATCAGTTTCAGTTAGATAACACCGTGTCTGGTTCGCTGGCAAAGATTGCCAGCGCTATTGACAGTAGCTTCGAAGGTGAAGTTAAAGCCTACTTATGTGCAGAACAACGTTCGCTAGTTGTCACTGCCGAAGAAACTGAGTTTCTCACCAATCGATGTCGCCTTGTAAGAGGGTAGGCGTTCTCACCTAGGCATCATTACTCGTTGGTCTCTTTTGATTACTTCATGAGTTGAAAAGCGCATTCCAGTGGCGCGTAACTTGCTCGCGTATGGCATCTAATTCCTCACTTTGGTCTGCGTATTTCGTATCGGCCAGCGTCAGGTGATGGTACTGCTCCCGAAGCCTTAAATAGGCTTTTTGTAATTTATGGGCGGTATCCGAGTTCATAATGTTGCCCTTCACAGCTGCGTCGAAGATACGAAGGTTGTCAGGGAATGTGGTCATCTCGGTAACATACTGCGCATTAGCAAGTACTAAGTATTGCGCCATAAACTCAATGTCTGTGATACCGCCTTCACACTGCTTCAGGTCGACCTTGTCGTTGTTTTTGGTAAGTAGATGCTCGCGCATTTTGACGCGCATTTTGCATACATCCTCAGCAAGCGAACCCACGTCCCTTGCTTTGCTTAAAATAGTATTTCTGACTTTCTCGAAGTTTTCTAAAAGTTGGGTGTCTCCGCAGATAGCGCGTGCACGCACAAGGGCTTGATGCTCCCACGTCCACGCTTCCTCTGTTTGGTATTTTTCAAAACCATCAATATGACAACAAAGTAAGCCTGCATTGCCTGACGGGCGAAGGCGTAGGTCTGTTTCGTAAAGCTGTCCAAACAACGTTTTTGTGTTGAGAAGATGCATAATGCGCTGTGCTAATTTAATGTAAAACTGCTGTGCTTCTATTACTTTCTTCCCGTCTGTGCTGATGCCGTGAGGCGCATTATGTAAGAACACTAAGTCTAAATCGGAACCATAGCCCAATTCATAGCCACCTAGTTTGCCATACCCAATGACAGCAAAGCCCTTGTCATCGCCCTCAAGATGTGAGGGTACGCCATAGCGTTGTTGCATTTGTACCCATGCCGCATTTACTACATCTTCAAGAATAACTTCTGCTAACACAGTGAGTTTGTCGCTCACGTTATTAATGGGTAAAGACTCACTAATATCACTTGCAGCAATGCGAAGTTGTTGGCATAGCTTAAATTGGCGCCACCCATCCATGACCATTTCTACATCATCTTGTTCAATTCGAAGCATGGCTTCACGAAGCTCTAGCTGATATCCCTGCTTACTGGTTTGAATATCGGTATTTTGCTGCCCCAAGTACAATGGCGTCAGTAGTTCATCTAATAAAAGCGGGAAGCGTCTAATTTCTTGAGCAATCCAATCACTACGCTCACATAACCTAACCAACTGTTTCAGAACATCGGGGTTTTCTAAAAGAAGGTCAAGGTAGGTTGTACGGCCGGTAATGGCTTCAATTACACCCAACAACCGCTCGAGTACCTGTGCGGTATGATTGGGGTGTTGATTGATTAGCACATACAGGATCTCGGGAAGCAATTTGTTTAATGTGTCTTCACCTTTTTGACCAATGCGATAATTGCGCTGCTTTTCCTTGAATGCAGTAAGAATGTTGTAAATACCTGCAATGTCACTAGATGACAGGTAATTTCTGAATGTATCGGCAAATTCATCACTTTGCAGCGGCAGACGCCAAGCATCTTGGCATGCAATGAAAAGCTGATCTTCGTCTGAGTGCGTATCGTGTGACTCTTCTACCAGTTCATTGAAATGAGCATGAATACGCGACATTACTTTTTCAAGGTGCTCTAGAAAGTCACTGTATGTTGCAAACCCCATCACATCAGCAAGTGCTGCTTGTTGCCACGGAAGGTCTGGTAGCGTTTGGGTTTGACGATCTTGGCTCTGTTGTAGTGTATGCTCTGTTTTTCGAAGAAAAAGGTAGTCTTGTTTTAGCTGTTGAGTCACATCAGCCTCAACAATATCCAATTCGGTAAGTGCATCTAATGTGCGAAGCAATGATTTACTTTGCAGTGCAGGTTCTCGTCCACCGTGGATCAGTTGAAAGCTTTGTGCAAAAAACTCGACCTCTCGAATGCCGCCTGCCCCTAACTTAATGTTGTTGCTTAATTGTCGTCGACGAATCTCGGTCGCAATTAGCTTTTTCATATTGCGAAGTGCATCTAATGTGGTGAAATCGAGGTAACGCCTGAACGTAAACGGATGTAGGACACTGGTAAGCCATTTCACATCTTGTGAGTTATCATTATTAATCACTCTCGCTTTGATCATTGCGAAACGCTCCCAGTGCCTACCTTGGTCTTGATAGTAGTCTTCCAGTGCTGCAAGGTGCATCACAAGCGGACCGGAGTCACCAAAGGGGCGTAGACGCATATCGACGCGATAAACTTGGCCATCGTTAGTAATTTTGTTTAATGCTTGAATGAGTTTTTGCGCAAGCTTCGTGAAGAACTGTTGATGTTCAACACTTTTTCTATCGCCTTGCGTTTCGCCTTTCTCAGGGTAAGTGAAAATTAAATCGATATCGGAAGAAAAGTTAAGCTCTTTCCCGCCCAATTTTCCCATGCCTAAAATATACATATGCATATCTTTGCCGCTGCTTTGCGGCCTGCCATAACGAGTGGCTAAATGTTGATAAATCCAATGATATGCACCAGTAATAAGTGCATCTGCCAGTGAGGAAACGCAAAGCAGGGAGGTTTCAATTGACTGTTTATTTAACACGTCGAGAAACGTGATTCGCGCCATTTCCTGGTTTCTGTATTCACGCAGCACTTTTAACAAATCATCTTCGCTTTTAACGCTGTCGAGTAGCTCAGATAACGACGCTTTATAATCTGAGAAGATATTTGTTGATTCATCATTGCCGCTTAGCTGAGGCTCAGCACCAGTGGATTTTGAGGAGAAAGCCTCCACAATTCTGGATACAAACGACGGTTTTTGAATAAGCGTTTCAGCTAAAAAACTAGAGCGCGCAAATGCCTTCATAAGCGCGTCGCGATGTTGCTCTATAATATGCTTCTCAGGTTCGGAAATTACCGATGCCGTTAACAACTGCTGCCAGTATTTTTCTGCTTGTTCTACGTTTGTCATGCTATTTTCGTCGTCTGTTGGCATAATGGTTGCTGATTTCATGATTTTAATTTTTCAAATAACCATAAAAGAACTTTGGGTGTTCAAGGAGCAAAGATAACGTGGAAGCCTTGGTAAAACTAGTACCTCTAACGCAAGAATTACTGATTTATCTCGCTATGGATGTGGCGATAGCGTTAGTGCTGCTAATGATTATGAAGTGGCTAACAGGCGCATTTAGGAAGTATTCGGTTGCAGAAGAATTAGGTGTTAAAGATAACTTTGCTTTCGGAATAAGTATTGCCGGGGGGATGTTATCTCTTTGCATTGTGTTGAGCTCGGTTGTTGGCCGCCACATAGGCGTTGGCTATGAAGAAGCGGCATTAGGCATGGTGACATTCGGCATAGTGGGTATTATTTTGGTGAAGTTTGGTCGCTTTGCTCACGATAAACTGGTACTCGACAAGGTAGATACCCACGCGATGATAGCCGAGCGCAGTGTAAGTGTGGCACTAGTGGACGCCGCCAGCCTGGTGGCGAGCGCTATTGTTTTACGTAACATCATGGTTTGGGTAGATGGTAGCGACATGAACGCACTGATTGCCATTGTGACAGGTTTTACGGTGGTGCTTACTATGCTGCTTGTGATGACTCGCATATTGGAATTTAGATACGCACGAGACAATCAAAACGACTCGTTTCAAGGTGCGCTAGAAAAAGGGCAGTTAGCACTCGCGATAGAGCACTCTGGCAACTTACTTGGTACTGCAATGATAGTGTCAGCGGCGAAAAACCTTCTTATTTATAACCCTTCTGGGTATGTAAGCAACGTGACTGGCTGGTTGATCGTGAGTGTGGGTCTAGCAATTGCGCTTCATTTACTTGTTCTTGCTAGTAAAAAAATTATATTGTTCGGCATGAACTTTCGACAAGAAGTTGATCAACAGCATAACGTGGGTGTGGCTGCATTAGGGTTTACGTTGAGTATTGGTAACGCTATGATTATTAACGGAATTCTGGGCGGTTAATGGGTTAAAGGCTAGATGTTCAATCTGCAAATTGCGCTTTAACGCATGTCATTGCATCAAGTTGCCCTTCAGAGATTATGCGGTCTTTTTGAGGGCGGCTCATTCTTTTAACAGCGTACTCAAGCTTTGCCGCGTTTGATTTGCAGTCGACCTCAAATATTGCCCTAAACCCTAATGGCGACTTTCCTTTAAGGGATTTTGCCCCGCCTTTAAGCTCTCCTCTATGCTGCGCAATACGTCGTTTTGGGTCGGTGGTAATTCCTGTGTAGATTTGGCCAAGCTTATTTTCAATCAAATAGAGGTACCAAGTCTTGGTGGTATCATTCTGATTTTGGGGACGTTGTTCGGCGGTAGTAAGCTCAGTCAAGGTTATCTGTTTCTGTTTTGTGTTGTGCTGTTCGAAATAGTTTATCAGATTTGTAACCGTAATTAGGGCTGAAATTATACGGCAAAACGTTTTGGGAGTTAGATAAGGACTAACTTAAAAGATAATACTTCGATAATGGCGTTTTGTTCGTTACCATAAGGGAAGTGTCTGTGCGCCGTTTCGAATACATTCTCAACTCTCGTATTCGAATGCACATTTTTCAATGGAACAACGGTAAATTGCATGTACGAAAGTTACTACGGACTTAACTCGAAACCGTTTCAGTTAACCCCAGACCCAGAATTTTTCTTTGCCAGTAAATGGCATAAACGCGCTATGTCTTATTTACAATATGGCCTTTCACAAGCAGAAGGCTTTATTGTTATTACCGGTGGGATAGGTACGGGAAAAACCACGGTCGCTAACAGTCTGTTAGAAGAGATTGAGGATGACATTGCCGCAGCTCAAATTGTAACGCCTAAACTGTCTCCAGACGAACTCGTGAAAATGGTTGCGTCGAAGTTTGATATTCCAACTGAAGGCCGCTCAAAAGCTGATATTCTCAAAGCCCTTGAGATTTTCCTATATGACCTTAATAAAGCCGGGCGACGAGCACTACTGCTTGTAGATGAAGCACAGAACCTTCCGCTCGAAACTATTGAAGAGCTTAGAATGCTAAGCAACTTTCAGTTAAACGGTAAGCCGCTAATTCAAAGCTTTCTTTTGGGTCAGGAAGAGCTTCAACCAATTCTACGTGCACCAAACATGGAGCAATTTCGACAGCGTATTGTCGCGTCGTGCCATTTGGCAGCGCTTAGCATTGAAGAGTGTAAAGAATACATTGAATATCGTTTGCACCATGCAGGCTGGAACGGCTCGCAGCTATTCAACGATGAAGCGTATGAGCGTATTCACATGTTTTCTCGCGGTATTCCTCGGAAAATTAACACCTTAATGGATAGGGTAATGCTTTACGGCTTCTTGGAAGAACTGGAAAGTTTTGACGCCAATGCTGTTAACGAAGTGATTGATGAAGTAAAAGCTGAAATGTTCGAGCCAGACAAGACAGGTGCTGAAGTTACAGAACACATGGGCTTTGCAGACCACCCAGAAAGCCAAACTATTATGACACCGAAAGGTAATGTTATTCGCGACACCAAATACTACTTGGACATGCTCGCTGAGTTGGTAGATGCGTTGGACGATGCGATATCTCAGAAAGTAAAAATGACGCAGTATGTAGATAAACTTATGAAGAAGAAGTTTAAGACCTACGTACGACTTAAGAGTGACGATAAGAAAGAGTGATGGCCTTCGTTAAAAAAACGCGCTTCAGTGTATTTGAAGCGCGTTTTTTTACGTTATTGCATTAGTGATAGCGTTTTTATTGGTACGTGTAAGTAATACCTAGTGAGACCTGCTTATCCGTGAAGTTTGCACCGAAAAAGCCGTTGCCGCCCCCACCGCCGTTAATTAGGTCTCCGCTTCTGTCGATATAGTTCAAATTAGCAGTGACCGTGAGTGTTCGCCCAAAAGTACGCTCTATCCCTAACTTAGCATTCCAGTTATCACTTTCGCCATCTTGAAATTGCTCAGAACGCTGTGTCACGTTCGCAAAATTTATACTTGTGTTAATGTTAGTGTAACTGCCAATACGATAAGACAGTGTTGAACCGATAGAGTAAGTGCGTGTAAGCCTATCTTGGTCAAGCGCGTCGTCTTCAAAATAACGCCAAGACATGCCAAGTGTAACTCTAGAAAAGTCGTATCCCATCTGAAAATTCGAGCTTTTACGTACAATAATGTCATCGTTAAACTCAACATTTTGTGTGGTAAATTGTACGAATTGCTCATCGGCACTTGGCACATAGTTTAAGCTATTAGGCTGGAAGCAATTGGCTATCGACCCTGCATTTACTGGACATACGAATACGCCCAAATTTTCAGGGTTAGATAATAACCTAGAAGTATTTGTTACGTCTTCCGAATACCCAAATGCCGTTCTAAAGTACTTTGAATTGTAACTGATATTTGCGCCTGCGGTTTCACCAAAGAAGCGCCTTCCATAGTTAGCACTGATACTTGTTCTCGTACTTAAAGCCCATTGCATGTCGAGCCCAATAAAAGACTCCCCATCATCGCTTTCTATATCAGAATCAGTTGTATTAGCAGTAATCGAGACATACCTATTTTCACCTTGTCGGTAGGTAAGGCCAGCGCCGTAAGAGTTGAATTTACGAACTAGGCTTGCAGTGTCGTTTCTGTTTGAAATTTGGTTGCCTTCATGCGCACCTGTTATGCGCACTGCCCAATTCTTAAGAAAGTGCATGTCGACATACCCAGACGCATTGCGTGAAATAAAGTCGCCCTGGTCCGCTTGCGCTCTTTCAGTGTTCTGAAATGAGCCCGTTAACTGCCAAATGAAGTATTCCGCTCTATCACCGTTGTAAACGCTCCCTGACATTTGATACGTATCATTGTCTAAGGCAAAGCCATTGTTAAGGGCATTACGTTCAGACGCAACATCGGAGTAAGATGCCTGTGCATTGCCCCGAATCCAGTCTCCTTGCGATAAGGTAGATGTCACACCAAGACGGTTTGAGCGGGTCTTTGCAAGGGCGTCAGCATTGGTAAAGAAGTCAGAAACCAAAAAGTTTCCAGCTTGAGCATTCTGGTAGGTAAGTGAACCTGCTGCTTGAAACCCAAGCGCTTCATCAAAGGGCGTCCAATTAGCTGAATAAGTGTATTCAGAGTAGGTATCCTCACGACTTAAATCGTCATTATCCCTCTCTAAATGCGTGAGCTTTCCCTGCCAAAGGCCATTAAATTTTCGCGACTGATAAGCAGCAGTAATACTTGGTGACAACGAAAGCGTGGTAAAAGAAAAATCTCCGTTTTCTTCAGAGTCAACGTCTTGGAAAATACTCTCAGCTTCTGCCTTTGCCGTAATATCCAAATTTGCATAGGCTACGTTGCTGCCGCTTAACAACATAGAGACTGCAATACAGAGTGGCTTCTTCGCGAAGCAATGCTTAGTTGCTTCTTTCTGAGTAATAGTAACCATAATATCCGCTTCCGTCGGTGTCATTATGTACAGATTTGTTCACCACAAATCCAATGGCCATGTCTGGATTGAGTCTTTCAACAGACATTTTTATGTCGCCTATTTTTGCTTTGCCTTCTTCAACAACAACTACCGCCTGACCGGCAAAATTTGCCAAGATAGCACTTTCATTTATACCGATAAGCGGCGGAGTATCGAAAATAACAATTCGGTCAGGATACCTATTCGCAAACTCATTTACCGTGTCATGCATCTTCTGGCTGGCAAGTAACTCGGTAGACAAATGGTGAGATTTGCCCGCAGGTATAATTTTTAACTTGTCGATATTCGTCGGGTACAACACTTCAGCAATGTCGTCTACGTCCCCTGTCAAATATTCCATTAACCCTTTGCGTCGTTCCAGCCCTAAGGTGTTGAGTACGTTAGGCTTTAACACGTCAGCATCTACAAGAAGCACTGTTTTATCTTGTTCAGAGGCAATACTCATTGCCAAGTTTGTTGCAGTAAATGTTTTACCTTCAGAAGGGCGGCTGCTAGTAACCATTATGATATTAGGATTGTGCAGTGTCTTTGAAAGCGAACCAAACGCATTGGCTAAAAGCTTACGCTTTATCTCTCGATACTCTTCATTGATTTGCTTTCGCTCACCGTTAAGTGAAATATGTCCATTCTTGTCTAGCCGCTCTAAATCAATTGTAAATTCATCAAGCTGCGATCTTGTGTTCTTGAATTCTTTTTCATTGGTAAACAACTTTGTCGCCGATGACGGAGTCGAAGGCGTTGCCTCAATAGCAACTTGTTGAGCATCATTTTCACGTTCAGTTTGCGATTTGCTCAACTGCTCGTTTGACGTGTCTTTTTGTTCAGCTGCTTTCGCTGCTTTTTGTTTTTGAAGCGCTTTCTCAATAGTGTTTTTCATTAAAGAAGGCCTCCAAACAAATCGATATTCATAATTTCAGCAGCAACTAACGAACCATACATAGCTAAAACAGTGCCGCTGGAAAGTAAAAACACTAAAAGACGTAGCCTATTTTTCTTGTTGATTTGCTCAATGTTTAAGTGTGTTACCGTACCCCATATTGGATAATCAGATACGTTAAGTAGTTGCTTTGGTCTAATGAGTATTGGGTTAAGTTGGCTAATTAAAAACGCAACTCCAATTCCTACCCCAAACCCTATAATTAAAACAACCGTGTAAAAAATAATCCTATTCGGTCCTGACGGACGCTTAGGCAACAGCGGTGGTTCAATTATTCTAAATTGAAGGTCTTCAGCTGAAACATCAGCGCGTCTTGAAAGGTCAGCCGATTCTTTTCTTGAAAGAAGCTCTTCATATTTACGTTGTGTGACATCATAGTCTCGGTTCAACGCTGAAGATTCTGCTTCTATTTGCGGAATAAGGTCAACTTTGCTTTCTAGTTCAGCAATTTTTCTTTGTAAATCGCTGTCCTTAACACGAAGTGAAGCAATTTGACTTTCTAGTCTGCTCGCTTCTAGCTTAATTTCACGGTTTAATTCTGACAACGGCTGAGAAGTATCTTCGGAATCTGCATTTAAGAATGCTTCTATCTCTTTGTCTCTTGAACTCTCTAGACTTTCTAATAACGCCTTCGTTTCAATAACATCAGGGTGAAGGTCAGTAAAGCGCAGTGAAAGGTTATCTAGCGTTTCCTCTAGAGATTTTATCCTAGCATCGTACCTGGTTTGCAAAACCGGCTCATCTTGATTTGTAACGCTAAAGCTATCGCTACGCTTTACGTTGCCTATTTGCTTATTGAGTGAGTCAACCTGTTGCTGTGTTTGCTTAATTTGCAATCGCGTTGCTTCTAACTCGTTGTTCAACGTTTGAAGGTTTGAATAGTACGTGCCAGCAAGCGGTAAAATATCGTTATACTGACGTTTGAAATTAGCGAGTCTTTGCTCTGCTTCTGAAAGCCTAGATTCGTATTCTGCAATTTGCTCATCCAAAAAGCGGCCAGCGGTATCAGTGTCTTTACGGTTATTGCCTAAAGCCCCTTCAACAAACAGGTCTAGTGTTTCCTGCACTACACGCTGAGCAGTGTTTGGTGACTGGTTTGAATACGAAATATTGTAGATATTATCTCGTCCAGTTTTTGTTAGTTTGATATTGCTTGAAAGCCTATTTACTAGGTCATCAAATTGGTCTTCATTTTGTGTAGTGATATCTAAATCGCTCTCTCGAGCGATTTTTTCAACATTACTTCTACTCAGCAAGGTTTTTGCCATCATCTGAATTTCTTGATCAGGATTAGTCTGAATTGCAAGCCCTTTCAATAGGGGCTGCAATACTGATCGAGTATCAACAAATACTTGTGCTTTAGATGAATAAATATCTGGAAGACTTGCTACATATAAAAAGCCAATTGGGCAAAGTAACCATGAAAAAATTATTACGTACCGCTTTTTAATCCAAACTCCTTTTACGTAATCAAGAATTTGGGTAAGCGTTTGCTGTAAGTCCTGCATTTTATTATTTGTTCCGTTTACTTCTTTATAACTAGAACCAAGCTTCTGGAATAATTACGATATCACCCGGTAGCATGTCGACGTTCTGTGAGATGTCACCATCTCGAATCAAATCGTCGATATTTATCTCGTAAGTTTTTTGTTTACCGTTTATAACCCGAACCAACTTTGCGTCGTTTCCATTAGCAAATTCAGTAAGGCCACCAACAGCAATCATCAGGTCAAGCAAAGTCATGTGCTCTGTATAATTGACGGCGCTTGGGTTAGTTGCTTCACCTATCACTCGCACTTGTTCACTAAGCGGACCAGTAAAGTTATTAACACTAACCGTTACTCTAGGGTTGTTGATGTAAGTAGACAGCTGTTCTTCTATCTGTCGTGCGAGCATAGTGGGAGTTCGACCCGCAACATCAATGTCTTCAACCAAAGATGTGGTGACTTTACCATCTGGACGAACAGTGAAGTTGCCCGATACTTCGGGGTTTCGCCAAACGAATATCGTCAGTGAATCTCCAGGACCTATGAGATATTGATAGTCGTTTACATCAGTTGTAAGTGAAGGTCGAGTGGTCGCCTCGGGCAGAGCCCCAGTGTTACTGCAACCGTTTAGACCTAAAAGCAAAAGTGGAGCACAGCAAGTTACTAGTGTTTTAAAGCGGAACATAAGAGATCATCCTACACTCATTATGGTTAATTTATGGCTTTTGACGTTTACCCTACGGGAAATGTCACTATAATGCCAATAACAATTGTAGTCTATTGGAATAAATCCCTTTATGATGGGAAAAACGCCGCAGTTTTAGGGGGCCAGGGGTGGCAGTAAACAAGCGCAATCAAAATAAACGCTCAAATATACTAGTAATAACAGAAGCGTTGCTCATTTCTTATATGGGCTATATTTCTCATTTTATCCTTACTCAAATTGGAATGTCGCCGAATGTCTCGGTTGAAAAACTGATAATAAACGTTGGGATGCTCACTGTTTCAATTTTACTTTGCTCATTGTCCGTTGGATTGTATGAAGCGAAACTTCGAGAAACATTTCGGGGAATAATACGCCGAATTTTTGTGAGTGTCGGATTAAGCTATTTTCTGGTTGAAGTGTTAAGCCGAGCTTTTTTCGACGATTTGGTGATGGACTCCTATTTCCTTCCAGCAGCAGTAAGTTCGACAATTATAACGCTGGTAGTGTTTAGATACTTCACAAACCGACTGGGCCTGTTAGGTTTGGGGAAAGTACGTATTTTAGTGCTAGGAGCCGGAGAAAGAGCATCTATTATTGAAAAGCGTATGCGCCGAGATGTAGACAGAATTGGGTTTGAACTTGTTGGGTTTATTCCTATTCCTGGCGATAATCGCGAAGACGGTATTAGAAAAGAAAAAATCATCCACCTTAAAGTCGACGAGAGTTTTCAACAGTTTATTGCTGATAACGAAATTGAGGAAATCGTCATAGCTTGCGACCAAAGACGTGGAACTTTACCTGTCGAGGTATTGTTTGATTGTAGGCTTCGAGGCATTGAAGTCACTGAACTTCTCGATTTTATGGAACGTGAGACAGGGCAAATTGTTGTAAACCTTATGTATCCAAGTTGGGTTATTTATTCCAACGGATTCCAAAGCCAGAATTATTTAAGAGACGCATTAGATTATACACTCAACGCGATATTAGCGTTTGTTATCTTTCTTTTTGTTTGGCCAATAATGCTCGCAACGGCCTTAATTATCTATATCGACGATGGTCGAAGAACTGGCGTGTCGGTTTTCTATAAACAAGAACGCGTGGGTCTTAACGGAAAACTTTTTAAAATAATCAAATTCAGAAGCATGCGACCTGACGCTGAAAAAGACGGGGCAAAATGGGCAAGTAAGAACGATGATCGCGTCACGCGTATTGGTCATTTTATTAGAAAGTATCGCGTAGATGAATTACCCCAGCTTTTAAACGTGTTTAAAGGTGAGATGGCTTTTATTGGGCCTCGTCCTGAGCGCCCACAATTTGTTGAGCAGTTGGTTAGAGAAGTGCCTTACTACAATCAACGACACAATGTGAAGCCTGGTTTAGCAGGTTGGGCGCAATTAAATTACCCTTATGGTGCAAGCGTTGAAGACTCAATGGAAAAACTTAAGTTTGATTTGTATTACGTCAAACACCAAAGCTTGCTTTTAGACATTCTGATTTTGATTCGTACAGTCGAAGTCGTATTGTTTGGCAAAGGGCGATAATAATGAAACTTGATAATCGCCTTAATGCAATGACAGTGGACGTAGAAGATTACTTTCAGGTATCGGCATTTGAGGATGTGGTAAAAAAAAGCGATTGGGATTCAATTGGCCTTAGAGTAGGCGATAACACTCATCGCCTTTTAGACTTGTTCGCTGAAAATAACGTTAAATCGACGTTTTTTACTCTTGGTTGGGTGGCGCAGCGTTGTCCAGACGTAATTAAACGAATTGTGAGCGAAGGGCATGAGTTAGCAAGTCATGGCTTAGCACATCAGCGCGCCACGACAATGAGCGAAAAAGAGCTTTACGACGACATTAAGCAAAGTAAAGATATTCTTGAAGATATCGGCGGTGTGGCTTTAAAAGGGTATAGAGCGCCTAGTTTCTCCATCAACGATTCGAACACGTGGGCTTACGATATCTTAAAAGATCTTGGCTTCGTTTATTCGTCTAGTACTTACCCAATCAATCACGATCTCTATGGAGTACCGGAATGGCCGCGCTTCAAGTACGAGCGTGACAATGGCCTTATAGAGATTCCTATTCCAACAGTCCGCAAAAAAGGTACAAACATTGGGATAGGTGGGGGCGGCTATTTCCGTCTTTATCCTTACTGGTTGTCTAGGCGTCGCATTACTGAATTCATGAAATCTGAAAATGCGCCATATAGCTTCTATTTTCACCCTTGGGAGATAGATGCGGAGCAACCTAAGTTTTCATCGGCACCATGGAAGTCGAAAGTTCGTCACTATATCAACCTGTCAAAAATGGAAGGTAAAGTGGAGAAACTGCTTAAAGACTTTAATTGGGTAAGCATGTGCGATGCTTACAACATAAAATAAGCCTGTAGCTATCAAAATAAGAATAAAAGGGCAGGGAAATGCATCTAGGAAATACTGACGCGAGAGACAATAATCAGCAGGAAGCGATAAACCTATCTTTTGCGAAGAACAAAGCGTTCTTTGTTTCAGGTTTTGCAATGCTTTGCTTGTGGATAATATTTTGTTGGCGCGGATTAAGTAGCGTAGTTCAAATATGGTATGGAAACGAAATATTTAACCACGGCTTTTTTATCGTTCCAGGTGCTGTCTACCTAATTTATTTGAAGCGCAATTCGCTATTTGCGCAACCGATAAAAACAACTCCTTTAGCATTAATCGTAATTGTTCCCGCAGTGCTACTTTATGTGGTGGGTATTGCAGGCGACATTCAATTGTTCTTGCATACAGCCACTTTTACATTATTACCGGCAATCATCTGGTTAATGGTGGGCACAAGGGCAGCTAAAACCATTTTATTTCCGCTGGTTTTCATGCTTTTTAGTATTCCAGTGGGCGAACAACTTATTCCTTATCTTCAAGAAATTGCAGCCGATGGTTCGGTTGCTCTACTGCGCTTAACTGGCGTGCCACTATTTCGAAGTGGTTTGTATATAGAAATTCCTCAAGGGCGCTTTTTAGTGGCAGAAGCTTGTTCTGGCGTGAGTTTTTTCATCGCAAGCTTCGTAATTGGTAGTCTTTATGCTTATTTGAATTTGGTATCTGCTAAGCGCAGACTGGCCTTTGTTGCAATATCGCTAATATTTCCCATTCTGGCTAATGTTGTTCGCGTGTATGGCATTATCCTTATCGCTTACTGGACAGACATGGAACATGCCGCCGGTGCCGACCACCTTATCTATGGTTGGTTCTTCTTTGCATTTGTTATTGTTTGCTTGTTAGGTATTGGGGAGCTGATCAGAGATAGCGAGGCCACGCCTTCCGATTATCAAGGTGCCGCTGTGCCAAAGCCTATTTTGTCTGTCGCAACCGTTGCCTCATGCTCTTTGGTATTGGTAATAGGTTACTTCGTGTATACCAACGTTGAAAAACACACTGCAATCGATTCAAGTAGTATGGTTGACCTTTCACCGTTCGCTGACAACTCGTGTGCGCCTTTTATTAAGTTTCCGGTTGTAGATAGTCCTAATTACGAAATGCAGGTAACGTTACACGGGACACAATGTAATGCCAGCGCGTTTATTGCCTTTTTCGACGAGGTTAATGGAGAGTTAGCAAGTTACCAAAATCGCGACTTCGATCCTTCCTACTTTTCGTTAGAGACGTCGCGTAATATCGAATTAAATGGTCACGATTTGTTGATGTCGGAGGTTGTGACTCCCTCGGGAGAGCAGCTGTTTATTTATAAATGGTATGTCATTGATTCAGAAGTTTATGCTTCCAAGGAAAACGTGAAAATTAACCAAGTCATAAATAAACTTCTTTCAAAACCTTATAGAGGGCACATTTGGTTGGTAGCGACCAAGCAACAAGAACTTGGGGTAAATAAGAAGCTGCGAGAGCTCGTAGAATTTTCGAAAGTTGAACCTGACTAGAATGGATGTTGTACGGAAGTTTGCGTTAGGTTTTAGGCGTCGAGCAATCTAAATTCGTTTTTCTCATAACTATGTTCTTGCTTTTCATAAGAAAATTAAAAGAAAGGTATATTATAGTTTCCCATTTTTTTAATTTGTTGCGGGCAGGAGAATACAAAACGAATGGGTTTTTGATCCACTTTTCTTCTAGAACAAATTTCATAGCTCTAATGTTTAAAAGCAGTGCTCAATATCGGGCAAGAGTAAAACACTTGCCCATTAGATTTTAAAAATGGAATCTCAACTTGATGCATTAATAGAGGTCATGTTTTTCAACAGTTTTTACTTAGATAATACAATGCTAACAATGCATAAAAAGGTTTGGCTAAAAAGTCTTTACACTCTCTACGACTCTGTCGAAGAGCTTGGGGGTAAATCAGTAAAGATTTTAGTTGTTTTTGATTTTAAGTGATGGGGTAAAAGGTTTATGGACATAGGTGTAGATTCAGGCGCTCTCCTTATACACGTATTTATAATTCTTTTCGTTATTAAAAGTTTTTTTGCGGACTCGGAAAACAACGAATGATAACAGATATATTTTATTCGTTTATTATTATTACTTTTATGGTGTTTGGATTTTCTAGGCCGTATGTCGCGTTAGCTGCAGTGCTCTGGATTGATACAGTTAAACCGCAAAATACCTCTTTTTCTTTTTTGTCAGGTAAGCCGTTATCGTTAATTTTAACCGCTTTTTTCTTATTAACTCTGTTGGTTAATGCTAAGAAGCTTAGAAAAGTAAATAATGGTGCGTTTTATTTTTTATTTTTTGGGTTTATGTTATGGATAACGCTTTCTCATTTAAACGCTGAATTTCCACTGTATTCTGCGATAAAATACGACACAGCAATAAAAACTCTGTTTATATTGTTTTTTATTCCATTTACTATTTCCACCAAAAAAGACTTTGATTTTGTCCTTTCAATTTTATACGCGGCATCTTCGCTGTTTATCACAATAGGCGGAATAAAGTCTGCCATGGGGGGTGGCGGATATGGTGTATCTCTAATTGGCCTCCAAGGCTCAGGCTTTATGTACTCAGAAGGTAGTATGCTGGCGACACTTGCTGTTTGCTTGATACCACTTTCGTTGTACTTGGCTCACTATAGCTTTCTCTCAAATAAAAAAATATTCAGGTATTATTGTTATTTGGTTGTTTTTTGTGCGCTAACAACTCAGGTCGGCACACAGGCCAGAACCGGGATAGTTGTTTTGGGCGTGTATGTTTTATTGCACCTTTATTACTCGAAGAAAAAGCTAAAAGGCGTTGCATTTTTAATGGTGCTTGCCGTGATTGGTAGCCAATTCGTCACAGATGGTTGGTTAAAAAGAATGGAAACAATAGACCAAGGAACAACAACAGAAAAGTCGGCAGTAGGAAGAATTGTTGTTTGGAGGTGGGCATTTGACTATGTTGCTGATCGACCTATCTTGGGCGGTGGATTTTATGCTTATCTAGCAAATGCAGGAAAACTAGACCAGTATGGTCAGGAAGGAGAGGTAGTCATATCTCAAGGTGGGGCAAAAGCATACCATAATATATATATAGAAGTGTTAGCCGAGACAGGCTATGGAGGGCTATTAATTTTCTTGGGCATTATAGTTCACACACTGTTATTAAATTCTAAAAAGCCGAATCCTAATGACCCTTGGAGTACAGAATCATCAAAAGCGATAAAAACTTTCACGCTATTATACTGTGCGGGCGGAATGTTTATTAATGTTGCCTTTTACCCTTGGATTTATATACTCTATACCCTCTCTGTCGCCAAAAACTCCATAAGTAGCAAGCAAGTTAATGAAGAAAAAGAAAGTCGCTATTGATGCTAGATTCGTATTGCGAAAACAAAGAGGAATGCCTCTATACACCTTCATGTTATGCAAGCTAATTCCGAAGATTCTGTCTCAGCATCAGTTTGTTTTGTTTATTAATAAAGGGTTTGAGCACAACGATTCAGCAGAAAAATATCAACCAAGACTCGATGAGCTCTGTAAGTTAGATAATGTCGAAATTGTAAATGCAGATGCTGAGGACGAAATTAGTTGGGAACAGTTAATTCTTCCGAAATTGTTGAAAATTCATAAAGTCGACCTTCTGCATATGCCGGGAAATAGAGTTTGTTTATTCACTCGAGTTAAACAAATAACAACAACCCATGATTTAATGGAGTGGCACTCACTCAAGATATTTCGGTATTATAAAAACCGCAGTTTAAAAGAGAATTTTTATTTCTTTAGACAAAAAGCTTATTTGTGGGCAGTATATCGACTTGGTCTTTCATTTTCAGACCACGTCTTAACAATATCGCAATATTCAAAGCGTGATATAACGCAGAGCTTTCCAAAATTAAAGCATAAGAGTTCGTACGTTTATCATGGTATCCCCCGGGGGTTTAAACCTCCGCTAAACAACACACCTAAACAAGGCGTTCTCATGCTTGGTGGCGACAGTCATCAGAAGAATCCAGAGAACATGTTGAAAGCATGGGCGCAGTTGCCTAAAGAGTTGAAGAAAGCACATCCTCTCACTATTTTAGGGTTTGTTGGAGGGGAAGACTCTATCATTTCCAAAACCATTCAAGCATTGGGAATTGAAAATGATATTGTTATAAAAGGCTGGGTTACCGAAGACGAGCTTATTCAAGCAATGCAAACCTCAAAGGTGTTTATTTTTGCATCGCGCGAAGAAGGCTTTGGGTTTCCTCTTGTGCAATCAATGGCTTCTGGAACACCAGTAGTAACTTCTGAAGCTGACGTGCTTATAGAAATTGGACAAGATGCGGTTTGCAGCGCAAAAGCTGAAGACTTTCTTGCGTTGAGTAGTGCTTTACGCAGCCTCCTTACAGACGAACAGCTCTACAATGAAAAAGTACAAAAAGGCCTAACGATTTCATCCAAGTTTACTTGGGAGCATACCGCCGAACATATTGCGTCTACATATTTGACACTATTGAAATGAAAATAAAAAAAGGAATGTATTTCTTGATTTCCAAGTTGGTGGAACCTTTGCGGTGGCGTTTTGAACTGTATTTTGCTGAAAAATTTGATCTTTATGGCTCACTTTCATTCTACTTAAAGCAAAAGTTCACAAGGAAAAAATACTTAAAAACCGCTCCTGTCGTTTACATTTATGCAAACAAAAGAAACGTTGGGGACTATATTTCCCATCTTGGTTTAAAAGAAATAGTGGGTAAAGACGGCCCCGACCTCTTTTGTTCTCCTGTATGGTTAAAGGAGTTCAAAGCGCACATTGACTACTTAAAACAGCATAATCCAAATGTGCTGCTGGTAATTGGCGGAGGAGGCCTTTTACAGCCAGTCTTTGAACCTTTTTGGCACGTTGTGCTTCAAAGTGGATTACGTTTCACCGCGCATGGTATTGGCATTAATAAGATGTCTGGAAGAGGGGAAATGAAAGGCGATTTGTTTCCTAAAATCGCGAAAGGCGCCGACCACTTAGGTGTGAGAGATGAATATACCTTTAACTTTTTAGAGCAATTTGCACCCAAAAAGCTAGCTCTTACCGCTTGCCCCTCAATAAACTATCTGGTTCCACGTTACTGGCAATCACAAGCACGCTCTTCAAATGTTCTTTTGCATCTAATCCATCCGTCAGATGTAAGGTTGGCAGGCGCTGACCTAGATACAATATCTAAAAATCTGATGGCTGTAGCTGAAGCTTTGGGGTTGGAATATCAAGAGCATACTAATATGGATTCTTCTCATGTTCGAATGTTGAAAAAGGTAAGTAATGCTCGCGTTATTGTGAGTAGTCGTCTGCACGGCTGTATAATGGGTTTCGGTATGGGGATTCCTTTCTTGCCGTTACTGTGCGATGACAAAATGAAGGCATTCTTGACATCACATACGGAAGTTGACGGGGTTGATGTTAAGCAAGCAGAAGACGCATCTGTTTTGAAACATAGAGTTGAGTTGCTTCTAGCGGAATATAGCAGCGATCGAAGTAAGCTTGATGTGAAGCTTGCCGAAAATGCAGAAGCGGGCAGTTACATAAAGAGCCTAGCGACAAACACCGCCAAAGATTAACCATAAATGCAATAAAGCAGCAAGCCATAGTGTTAATGCAAAAAAATAATTTGTGGAATTGCGCGCATTGAACAACATAAGGGATAGGTATGAATGTTACCTTTAGTGGCTTCTACGGCATGAAAAATACAGGCGACGATTGCTTTTGCAAAGTCGCAGAGTGGGGAGCGCAGCATTACTGGGGCGCTGATACCAGTTATTTCTTTTCTAAAAAAATTCCTAAGCTATCCAACAATGCAGAGCCGATTATGAAAACATTGCCATATCGTCTGCAGTTCATTAACGAGTTATTGTTAGATAGGCATTTTAAGAAAAATAAGCATCTTGTGTATTCTGGTGGTTCCATTTTCCACGGCAAAGACTGGTGGGAAATGGAATATGCCAATAAAAACTTTGAAAAATATGACTTAAAGATTGGGGCTATTGGGGTATCTGTAGGTCCCTTTGATTCGGTGGCTCATGAAAAGAAAGTTATCGAGTTTATGAAACGCATGTCTTTTCTTTGTGTTAGAGACCTTAAGTCTTATGAATTGGTGCAGAGTTACAATTTAGACTTACCTTGCACACATGCCTTCGATCTTGCTGGGCTGTTGCCAAAGGTTGACAAGTCAGATTTAAAAGCAAAGCAGGAGAGCACTAAATCAACCATCGGGTTAGCACTGTGTTCGTTCAGTGGGAAAACAGGAAAAGTGCGTCACGAAAATAGCGAACGACTGAAAATTCTGGCCTCCGCAATTAATACGTTGAATGCTAAAAGGGGCGGTGATGTTACGCTTAGACTCTTTGTGTTCAACGGCCATGAATTGCACGGTGACATGGCTGCAACGCAGGAATTTGTTCGACTTCTTGACCCGACTGTGAGCGTTGAGCTGTTCGACTATGTCACCGATCCTATGAGTATGTGGCATCAGATTGGCGAGTGTGACGCATTTTTAAGCTTTAGACTACATGGCGCGATTTACGCGTTTATGGCTCACGTTCCTTTTTTATTAGCCGAAGTGCATGAAAAAGCCAGCAACTTTCTTAAAGATATTGATTGGCCAGAGAAATTTCGGGTAGGGGATTTTGAGGTATCGCCTGATAGCTTGGTTGGTATTGTTGAGAAAATGCTGGAAGGGCACGACTTTTCACAAAGCGTAAAGCGTTGCGAGAATGACGCTGAAAAAAACTTCACGCATGCCGTGTTTGACTGAATATTTCACCGACTCAAGGAATGTTGATAAATGAAAACTGTTGTGCGTTCTACATCAAGGCTTCTTGATGTGTGCTTTGTGTGGAACACAGTCGATAAGGATTTAAAAGTTTGAACTTAGCGAGAAAAGTGGCCAGCAGTACGTCGCTGATCCTTATTGTTCGATTATTCCAACGCGGCATAGGTATTATTAGCCTGCTGATTCTTGCGCGTTTATTAACGCCCCAAGATTTTGGCGTAGTAGCAATAGCTACAATGCTTGTCTTTCTTTTCGATACATTGTCTGAGGGGGGCACTCAGCAATATATCATTCAGAAGAAGACACTGGATGATAGCGATATTGTAACGGCATGGACGATTTCAATATTGTCTAAACTCGTGCTGTTCGTTGCGCTGCTTGCACTTACGCCTGTATTGGCCAACTTTTTGAACGCACCAGAAGCTGAATCTGCGATACGCGCTATGGCACTTGTGTTACCAATCTCTGCCTTTGCGAGCCCCCAACTCTTTATGCATAGAAGAGATTTGGAATACGGCATCATTTCTAAAATACTTTTAATTGAGAGAGTTGTGAGTTTCTTGGTCACAGTGGTACTGGCTTTCATTTTAGAGAACTATTGGGCCATGATAATAGGCGTGCTGGCAGCATACACCAGCAAAACACTGCTCTCTCATTGGTATGCGCCTTATCCTTTGAAGTTTTCATTAAGCCGCATAAAGCAGCAAATGAGTTTTTCACTGTGGATGCTTATGCGTTCTATTTTGGGGTACGTACGCGCCGAGTTCGACGTGATCTTCATTAGTAAAATGTACGGTGCAGATCAGCTTGGTGGTTTTAGCTTAATGAGAAACCTTTCATTCTTACCAAGTAGAGAAATAATCGCGCCTGTATCTAATGTATTCCTAGCAAGCTTTTCTGAAATAAAAAGAAGAGGCGATCCAATTGGAGAGCACATAGTGGTAGTGCTTACCATATTGCTGTGTGCGATTTTTCCGGTTATTGGCTATTTACACGTTTTTAATCAGGAGCTTGTTTCGCTGTTTTTAGGACAGCAGTGGCTGCCCTTTGCGCACTTATTACCGCTATTAGCCGTGTTCACAATTACATTTGCCGTATCCACTTTTGTTCAGCAAGGGCTTATTGCAAATGGTGATGTAAAGCTATTGTCGGTTTATGAAATGGTAACGTTGAGCTTATTATTAGGCCTGTTTACGTTTTTCTTCTCAGGCAGTATGGAAGAATTTATTATCGCAAGGCTAGTATTCGCTTTCACTGTGCTGGGCATCTTGCTGGTGTTTTGTTCTATGCGGTTTGGGCTACCCGTAGTTAGCTTACTGTTTATGTGTGCGCTGTTGGCCACGGCGTGTTTTGGCGCTGTCTTATCTGCACAAATGTTGACGGGGCAGGGAATACTCTATCTTGTATTAGGGAGTGCTCTATACTTTGGAGTCTATCTTGTAGCGTGTTTATTTTTTCTGTTTTTATTTAAAAGGCACAGAATACTTGAAGAAGTTAGTTCGTTAGGCTTGCGCTTTATTCGCTCTAGGCGGGCAAGTTGATTTAATGAAGAGTTATTGAGTTGTTAAATCGAATGAGTTGCAGCGTTCCTATTGCTGAGCATACTTAAAGTATGGTCAGCAATAGATAGCTTAATGAATATTGCGCTTATTCTTTCCACACTACATTTGCGTATTTTCCTTTAAGTGAATACTCGTAAATAGCGCGTATTTTAAAGTAGTTATTACCGTATAGATTTACTTTTTTACCTAACTTGGCAGCCGCAATGGCTACGTGCAGCCTGTTGGTGTTCACCGTTTCAAAGGCGTTAATGTGAGATAAAAAACGAAATGTAGACAGCTTGGCGAGCTTAGGTTCGCATGAACTCAACTCATACAGTGCCGAAACATCAACGTTGTCTGAGGGAATGGGAATGTCGGTTTTTTCAACGTCTATTCTAAAAGCATTGAGTTCACCGCTTTGAGGTTTGCTCGGGTAGGGATGACCAAACAGTGATTTTAAAGTGTAGGCAAGGTAGTGCTTCAGCGATATACCAAAATCTTCATTTTTAAGAAGTACGCGGCGCTTCAATTCTGAACCAACACTATCCAACGCCGATTGGCTGGCAGGTTTTGATAGCATCTTTTCCACATCTGCGCTCAACACCATGTCATCGTGAAGGTATACGTTGGCTCTTGTTACCATTTTGCTAGCAAATTCAAAAGAAACTCGTTCACGGCAAAAGAGATGAACGGTTTCAGGAAGCGATTGCAATAACTCTTCTGCACCAAAAAGCGTGTGAGGTAACAATATAAAGGCTTTCACGCGAGAAGCGTATTTTTTGATGTAATAACCAACACGGCTATTTTCACCACCAAAATTGCCGCCTCCACCATAAACAAGAATATCATTGTCTGAGATATCTTTTTCTGACTGACAGCACTTGAACTCTATATTGTTTCTTTCAAAAAATTGATACGTTGCACATGCGATAAGTGAGTCGCCTGCATTGCCAGGATTGGGAAGGTAGTTTATCTTTCCACCAAGCTGTCGGATTAACACTACCAACTCATCATCTTTCTCTTTATTCATTTTAGTTTCTTTTCAATCCAGCTATAACAATCGTCAAATGCATTCTGCTCTTCATAAAGGTAATGCATGCCATGTAAGTCATTCACTTTTACTGCGAGGTTTGAGTGCCATTTTACGTCGCTATTTTGTTCTAACTCGTAGTCTCTTATCACGTCTTGCATCATTTGAGTGGCTACGTCGCAATTCCTATTGGTTAAAATATACTCTCTTGGAGAGAAGGTTCCCTCATTGTTTAATAAACTCAATACCTTAGATTCAAGATCTTGCTCGTTTGCAAAGTAACCTGTTTGTGCATTTATAAAATCGTATTTTTCACCGTAATTATGGTTTTCTCTCATTATTACCGGTGTATCACACAGCATTCCTTCAATAATCGCCCTGTTGTTACCCTCAAACTTTGACCATAAGACGTTTATTTTTGCCCGTTTATATAATTCAGCGACTTCTTGAGGTGTTATCCATTCGTAAATCTTAACATTATCAGCAAGTCCCATTTCCTCTGCATACGAGAGGATATCAGACTGTGATATATCGCCAGGGTATCCGACTAATACAATCTTGAAGTCAGGCTTTTTTGACACTACGCCCTTCAAAGCTTGGAAAAGTGCTCTGTGACGCTTGTACTTCGCCCATGCAGCGACAACAATTAAATCTATATCTCTTTCTTTATCTTTAAGAGGGGGAGCGAAATTCTTATAATTTATAAACCAGCTTGGGCCGACCTTAATTGGAATAAGATTTGAATTGAGTGCTTTAACGAAGTTGTAGTCTCTTTCTTCATAGGTTTGAATGAAAATTGGAAACTTTAGCTGCGTGTAAATAAGAATATTCGACTCGCAAAATCCTGCCCAACTAGGCTCTAGAATGAGATGATAATTTTCTAAAATTTCTTCTGCTTTGAAAAAGCGTAGGAACAAAGGGAAGTAGTAACTATAGTTAATAATAATTACGCCTTTCTCAGACCCATTTGGCTTTTTCAGTACGGTGATAATTCCATTTAGCATCTTTTCAGGTGCGGTAAAGAATTCCGCCGTATTTGATAGAGGCTCAACGGCATTAATAAATGCGTCCTGTATTTCGTTTTCATATTGCTGACCGTCAACGAAATACCGTTTAGCGTATTCTACACCTAGTGAGTAACTGCCAGACCACCCCGTTCTGAAAACTGCTGAAACCAGAGCGAACGCCTTACTCCTAGAACCAAGTTTCCATAGTACAAATGCACCTAATCTTACACACGCAACAAGTAGCCCTTTTTTGCTGTTGTGATCGAACTTAATAAATTCTATCAATCGATCCTTACTATGTCCCAACTTCATATTTATCACTTCTTTTTGGTGATTAAGTTAACAAAAGTTCGCAATATGCGCTTAACGCTCATAGCATTCCCTTTGCATAGAAAAAGATTTAACGAACATTGCAAAGAGAAAAGGTGATCGTTTTTCTCTTCAGCGATATAAGAAAAAATAAGATAAGCACGGCATTTAGCTTCTTTTTTTAACGTGCTGTTTCTCAATTCTTCGTCGTTGAAGGTTTCATCAAGAATTTCGAGATGTACAGGTAATAATGAGCGTGCATTGCGAGACGTAGATTGTGGTTGAACCCTATAATCTAAAAGCACTTCGTCACATAGAACAATTGGATGTTCTTTAGCAATTTGAAGCCATAGTTTCCAGTCTTCCAGCGCCACTAAAGACTCATCAAAGCCGTCGTATTTTTCATACACGCTTTTTCTGATTATTAAAGAAGACGTTGTGAGAAAGTTTTCAATCGCGAGCTGTTTGAATATTAAACCACTAAATAAACGGCTGTATGTAGAACGGTAAACGGTTTTATCGTCAAAGCCGATTCCTACGTAGCGAGAGTCGCAGTGAGACCAATCGGCCTCTCCAAGCGAAATGAGTTGCTTTTCTAGCTTTTTGGGATACCAGACGTCGTCCGAGTCACAAAAGGCTAATATCTCTCCTGTGGCTTTTGATATCGCTGTATTTCGCGCTGCCGAAACACCTTTGTTTTTCTGAGATAATACAACAATACGATTGTCTGTCTCAGCCCATTTTTTCGCAATACTGAGTGTTTCATCAGTCGAGCCATCATCAATTATAATAAGCTCAAGATTTTCAAACGTTTGATCCAAAATACTGCTAATAGATTCCTCTATAAAAGACGAAGAATTATAAGCGGGCATAATGACACTAACTTTTTTGTTATTTTGATTCAGCATTTTCTGTAGTTGCTTTGAGTTTATAAGTCAGAAAAAGAGGAGGCCTTGCATATTTCCCCAAAGTGTCCCCTTTTGTTAGTGAAATGTACAACTTTCTTTGTTCTTCATCGTAATCAGCTCCGCCAATTGCTAGCCCTTTGAAGCTTGTGGGCAACGGAAATTTACCATGTTCATATGGTTGCAGCGAATGAGGCAGTGCTAAACCGCGCTTCACCTTAAGTAGGTCTGCAATATCCCATGCCCAGTAATAGCTGTAGTAGTCGTCCGCGTCGAATGGGCAAGGTCCGCCGCATTGATGGCCATTGCTTTGCTTTATTTTATAGCCTATTCCGCTCTCGTGGCCTGCCGATTTCCCAAGCGTCAGGTAGGTACGCGTTCCAGGCACGATGAAACCAAATGAAGCTCCAGATGACAGGGTCCACATTTTGTTACGCCCATCGCTGTTGAGGCTCAAGGAGCGATAGTCAGGTTGAAGTTTATAAACACTGTGATCATAGAGAGGCTGTCTCATAGAAAAGTCTAGTAAGGCCTTAGTCTCCACCGAACCAGATGGACCATAAACGACGTTTTTTCTTGGGTTAAATGCAAACGCAGTGGGTCCAATGGATAGCCGAGAAGCTATCGAAGCATTTGATTGAGAGCCAGTTATGTGAGTAGCTTCAAAAAGTGCCTGTAACTCTTGCGGTATTTCACTTAACCACCCTGCAGCGTGAGCGGCGCCTTCCAATTGGTATGGGCCGTACATTTTGCTGCTCGCTAGGTTGTTTGCCTGCCAAATCATTATGCTGGTATCTGTTTCGGTGCCATTAGCGTCATACCAATTTATGTAGTTGACCATAAGAGCATCATCAATCTGCTTGATACCGGTAATGCGAAAGTAACCGGCAATTCCCGTCGAAACACGGGGCGTATTATTGATAGATTGAAAACCCTGTAAAACGGATGTTCCAACCTCAAAGTCTTCTATATCTTTGGAGGCAACTATTGGAGGGATTGATATTTCACCAATACCGCCAAACTGAGGGTGACTGGCGACAAATATTGACTTTTTCGAAGCGCTTAAACTAAATATACCAAGAGAGAAGTCGATCGTTGCTTTCGCGTTATCGCTCGTGGCTTTTGTTGTTAATCTGAATCCTCCTTCATATTCCCAGGCAGAAATAGGAATTCTAGGGGACTTGAGCATTGTGAAAGCGTCGCGTATCCAACTACAATCAAGCAATTGTGGTTTACTTTTGCTGTCCTTTAATCCAAGTTCTTGAAATACAATTCGCTTTTTTTCTGTACAGTCTTCTTCGGCAAAAGTTGGTGCGCCAAAAGACAACATAGCAATCAAAATGAATGAATTTAAAAAGCGATGTGATGAAGCCATTGTTAGTTTTCCATCGTCTCAAAATAAATTGAAGAGTAGTGCGAGACCATAGTGTTAGCGGAGAACTTCTCACAAAAAATATTATAGCCGTTTTCACCCATCGCCTTTAGTTTTGCGGGTGAAGAGCTCAGTGTTTCAATTGCATGTGAGAAAGAAGAGCAGCATCCGTTAGGCGTCACCAACCCATTCTGTTGGTCTATTATAATTTCAGGGTTGCCGCCTGCATCTGTAACAATACACGGTTTAGAGAGTGACATTGCCTCCAGCAGCGTCATCGATGTTCCCTCACTAAGCGAGGAAAGCAGAAAAACATCCATTAAATCTATAAATTGTGAAGGGTCTTTAATATAACCGGTAAATCGAACGTTGTTAGAAATGCCTTCTTCTTTAACGATTGTCTCAAGAGTAGGCCGTAACTCACCATCACCTACAAGTAAAAGTATCAGGTTGTTTCTTTCACGTAGCGTCTTTGAAAACGCTTTTATCATCATTTCCTGGTTTTTAATTGGATCAAAGCGCGCAACAGTGCCAAGAACGATACAGTCGTCTGGTAGTTTCAAACGCTCCTTCAAGGCGTTCTTCGCCTCATTATCCCTGTCCAAAGGCTTAATCCCGTTGTAAATCACCTTTACATCGTTTTTTGGAATAGCTTCAAATTCTTCAAGTGCACCTTTCGTTGCTTCTGAAATTGCCGTAACGGCTGACGTAAACTTATTTAGAACAGGATTTACTAGCTTTCGTTTCCAGCTTGAGGAATCTGGGTAAAACCTGCCATGCTCGGTGAATATGACCTTAGTTTTTGTAAATGCCGCGGCTAAGGTGCCATAAACCCAAGGCGTATACTGATGACAGTGTAAAATATCGATATCATTGTCTTTGATATGTTTTCTTATTTTGCTTATCAGCGATTTGTCAAAACCAGGTTGACGTTCTTCAACCGTTATCGGCGTGCCAGATGCTTTTAAGTCTTCGCCCCAAGGGCCCAATGGCGCTTCAATGCAATAAATCGACATTTCGATATTTACATCAGTGTTGCCCTCAATGATGTTTTTTATCACCATTTCAGTACCACCAATGCGCATGTCAAAAGTTACGTGCATGACTTTCATTGCTGCGTAACCTCTTGTGCTACTACATATCGATCAAACCACATTTGATACATCAACATACTCCACAGCACTATGCCGTGATCGGCTTTGCGCGTTTGATGCTCGTGCCAAAGTTTGTTTATAACAGGGCTCTCGAATACGTCGCTAAGCCCGCGCTGTGAACCAATAATTAGAGATTCAGACAGTGATTTCAATTCACCTCTAAACCACTCATCCAACGGCGTGCTGAAGCCCATTTTCTTTCTATACAGCAGTGAATCGGGAATAAAGGGCTTAAAGACCTCTTTGAGTAAGTATTTTTTCTCACCGTCGCGATATTTCTGTGAAGAGGGTAGGGTAGCGGCGAACTCTGCAACTTGGTAGTCGAGAATGGGCGCCCTTACTTCTAACGAATTTGCCATACTCATACGGTCGACTTTTACCAAGATGTCGCCTGTCATGTAGGTCTTAATATCAGTGTAAAGAATTTTGCTTAAATGGTCCGGGCCGTCGGCTTTGTTATACATGTCTAAGGTATATTGACTAGGGTGGTAATCGGCGAGCTGCTGTGCAACCTCAGGCTTAACTAAGCTTTGCCACATTTCGTCAGTCATCATACTGTTAGTGATGTAAAAGCCCATAGCAGGCTCGTGAGATAAGCTTGTGAGTAATGATTTCGCTTTTTTACCGACTGTGCCCGGCACTTTTCCAGCCATTTTAGCCAAATGCGGAAAAACAGACTTTCGAACCGTTTCGGGAAACTTACTTCTTAGTTTATTTTCAACGTCGTCAACTGAGTACTTTTCGTAGCCAGCAAACATTTCATCACCACCATCTCCCGCAAGGGCGACGGTTACCGCTTTCCTTGCCAGTTCCGAAACAAAGAAGGTCGGCACTAGCGAGGGGTCAGCAAAAGGCTCATCAAAAAAGCTCACGATATGTTCTAGTCTGTCGCTAACGTTTTGGTGAACGGTAAATTCATGATGTTCTGTTTCGTATTTTTCAGCTATTTCACGAGCGAAATCTGCTTCGTTAAATGCTTTATTATCAAACCCTATGGTACAGGTTTTTACGGGTGTTTCGCTGGCTTGCGCCATCATAGCCACAACGCCTGAGCTATCTACACCGCCACTTAAGAATGCACCAAGCGGTACATCACTAATCATTCTTTGTTTGGTTACTTTTTCAAGTAAGGTCTTTAACTGTGCTTTATTAGCATCTTCGCTGGCACTTGAGGTGTTTTTAAAGCTCAAATCCCAGTATTCGTGAATGCTGAAACCGTCATTATTAAGAATTAAATAGTGAGCAGGTGGTAACTTGTGAATGTGTTTAAAAATACTTTTTGGGTCGGGAACGTATTGGTACGCAAAGAAATCATAAACCGCATCTAAGCGAATTTCTCTTGGTATATTTTCCAATGCCAATATCGCTTTAATTTCAGAACCAAACGCAAATCGTTTATTGTCACTAAAGTAATAGAGTGGTTTTTTACCCAGCCGATCTCGCGCAATGAAAAGTTCTTGCTTATTTTTGTCCCACAGAGCAAAGGCAAACATACCGTTTAGTTTATTTAAACACTTGGTTCCTTCGCGCGCATACAGCTCTAAAATAACTTCGGTATCGGTATGGCTTTTAAATTTAACACCTTCGTTTTCGAGCTCGGCACGCAATTCAAGGAAGTTGTAAATCTCGCCATTAAATACAATAACCAAGTCACCATCTTTCGAATACATAGGCTGATTGCCCGCTTCGGAAAGGTCGAGAATACTCAGTCGCCTGTGACATAAACCGATATGTTCATCGATATAGATACCGCTGGCGTCTGGTCCTCTGTGATGAATAGCCTTGTGCATAGCCTCTAATGATGCTTCACCGCCTTCGTCGAAATTAAAAAGGCTAAATCCTGCAATGCCACACATGAATGGTTATCCCTACAAACTGATATAAGGTCGAAGAATTGACCCAGTTACTATGGTTAATTTTAAAGGAAGCTCGCGCCAAATGTTCTCGGCTAATTCTCTTACTTTGCTTGTGTCTGAGGCAGCGTCATTTTTTGCCTCAATAGGTTTATTATTGCAATCAAAACTTTGCCAATTAAGCAGCTGAGGCTCTGCCCCCCATTGCTTTTTAAATTTGTATGTACCTTCTTCGAACGTTGAACGACCAAAATCGAAGACGCTCACGCCATTGTCGGCACAATGGGAAAGCAGCGACCAATACAGCAGCATGTTAGGGGCAAGGCGATTGAATTCACGAAGTGTCGACGCCCATGGAATAGACGCCTTGTCTCCGGATTTAATGATAATGCCCCCGCCAATTGGCTTGCCTTCGTGATAAACAATACTGACCAAGCTATTAGGGCCGTAGCTTTTTACAATTGCTCTAAACCATTTTTTTGCATGAACGGGAGAACCGAGATCTCGCATGTTTTGAGCATATACGTCGTAAAAATCGCCTACTAAGTCGTTCGATGTGCCTAATTCAAATGTGAGCCCATTTTTCTCTGCCTTCCGTATCTGGCTTCGCAATTTAGATTTAAAACTTGATAACAGTGTTTCACTAGACTCAGGTAGAGGCAAAAGCATACGTACTTTCTTGTTCTCAAACTGCGCTTTGTCTAAAGGAGCTTGCTCTACACCTCTAATTTCTAGTTTTTTTCCTGTCACGTTTCGCATCTGCGCAGCAAGAAACTCACGCATCTCACTTAGCACTTTGTCGTTGTCGGCTAAGCCATAGCCTACGTCGCAATAAGGTAAAGAGCATATACGCTTGCCTAGCATAGGTATTTTCATTAGAACAGCGGGAAAAACACCTACAACTTGCCCCGAATCGGTACATCTGGCAAGCACACCAATCATGGTATGGCCGTAGGCTTCTTTTACTGCTTCTAGCCATGCAAATTGGTGATAAGCGGAAGCCTCGTCGTGCTGTAAAACATAGGCATCCCAAAGAGGCTTGTCGCTAGGAGATGCAATACTTAACGTTATTTTTTGTTGTGCCGTCATTAAGATTGCCTGCCTTTAATAATACCATTGTTGTCACCAAGATTACTCAAATGCACCTTAGCTTCCGAAATAGTGCAAAACTTTACATTGGCACTTTTGGCTAAGTGTTGAGTTACTACCTCGATGCGCTGGCAAATGGTCTTAAATGCATTTGGGGTGTCTAATAGTCCTGTCGCTCCATCAATTAAACTCGAGCTGTGTAAGTACATATGAATAACAGGCTGCTTTTTATGGATGCTTTGGTCGACTAGCGCAAGCATGTCTTCAGTTTCGGTAAGCTCTGGGCTTAGATAAATTTTCCTTAAAAGTTTACTGTGCCACAGTAAACCAACTGACTTAAACCAGTTAAAAGGCGGTCTAGATAGGCGATTGTGAATGCGTTCACCTAGCGAGAAGTTTTGAATGTTAAACCCTGCGGTAACAGGAATCTCAAGCAGTTGACGCTGTTCTCCAGGAGCCAGTGCGTTTTTAAACGAAGGCCAATAAGGCGATTCTGGCGCACCTAGGCAGCTAAAGTAGTCATTCTTATAAAAGGGATAAACGCTTGAATCAACGACATAGCCTTTTGATACGAGCAACCTAAGCATTTTGGCACTCACGCCCCATCGCCCGCTTCTGAAAGACTGCGGACGTATGCCTATTTCGTTGAATAGAAGCGCGTTCAATGCATCAAGTTTTTGTTCCACTTGCTCCAATGGGAGGTTGATTACATGTGATTCAGCTTCGGTTGTTTTACCGAAAAAAGGAGGATTACACCAGGGGTGTAAATGCGCGCCAATTTCGGCGCTATTAGCATTAGCAAAGGCGCGCAACGTTTCACTACCAGTTTTGTTACTGGCAACTGCATAATCAACAAAGTAGGTAGGACGTATTCCAAGACTTTCACAAAAATCTTGGAATTCAGGAAGTTTTTCAACATTTTCTACAGAGCAATCATGTTGTGGAAACTCTTCGTCCCACTGCCATTCTTCTTCTGTATCTATAGTTAAAACAAACAAGACATCCTGTTTAGGCATTTGCTCTCTCTTTTAGCATGTCATCAAACAGGGCAAGGTATTCGTCGGCCATGCGTTTGGCAGAGAAGTTTGCTTCTACAAACGACTTTGAATTTTTAGCTAACGACGAAGCGAGTTCTTTATCATCAAGCAGCTTCTCCCAATCTTGCTCAAGCTGTTTGATATCGTGAAGAGGGGCTAATAAACCCGACTCGTTGTGTGTAATTAACTGATCGATTCCAGCAATATCATAAGCAGACACTGGGATTTCCATAGCGCAAGCTTCCATTAAACAACGAGGGATGCCTTCTAAAGTAGAGGTCATCACAAACAAGTCAAAGTCGCGTAGCAGCTGTAACCTGTCATTCCTAAAGCCTAAAAAGTGAATTTCTTTAGCACTATTTAGCGTTTTTGAGTAGGCTTCTAAACTAGGTCGGTCCTCGCCGTCACCCAGCAATACCAATTCAATATCTTGACGCTTTTTATACAAAGACTCGAAGCAATCTAAAATAGCTTTTATATTTTTACGACTAATCATTTGACCTACAAAGCCAATGGTCTTTTTGTCTTTTTGCTTGTTGGTTTTTGTTTGCCTTACTGCCTCTACTTCAGACAAGTCTACGCCATTTTGAATATACTCAAGCTTTTCACGAGATATATTGAATTTCTCAACATCACTCATTAATTGCTTTGAAAGCGGCACGACTTTGTCGGCAAAGCGCATCGACTGACAGCCTAACCAAATGAAAAGGCGAAGCTTCAAGTCTGCAGCGTTTTCAAATCCATGTGGAGTTACAACACAGGGAATTCCCGCTTTTCTGGCAGCCATTACACCAAGAATATCTGATTTATAACCATGAGTATGGATGATATCGATATCTTGTTCTTGAATTAAATCTGCAAGTTTTGATACGGCACGTAAGTCAAAGCGGCCCTGCATAGGAATGTGGTGAGTTTTTCCAATCGCTTTGAACTGTTTTACAAGCTCTAGCTCTTCCGTACCTGGCTCTAAGGTAACAACAAGCTCACTAGAAACATTGTCTGGTAAATGTTTCGACAAGGCTAACACCCATCTTTCTGCACCGTAAAAGCCGGTTGAACAAATAAACTGTAAAACTTTCATTGTTATTTATGCGAGCTGGTACTTACAGCGCCGCGTACTCCTATTAGTGTTCCAATTGCTCTAGCCGGAAAATAAAGTAGATAAAAAAGTGAACAACGCCACCACGTTACTTGCTGCTTAACAAGTCTCTTTAATCGCAGTGTGTAGGCTGCAAAAGGCAGTAGAGCCCCTAGCAACATAACCATAGCAATAACAGGTTGCGAGAATATTATCGCGAGAACAGCAATTAAAAGACCGCCTGAAAATGCAAAAGGAACGATAAAACTTGGCCATTCCCTTAGTGGAATATGCCGACCTCTTAACGACGCAATATTAGACTGGCCGCGCCATATCTCTTTTTTATACATTGGCAAGTAAGCTTTATCTTCGCCAATGTGAACATACTGGGTTTGCGAGGTGTAAAATAACTCGCCTAATTTGTTTACCTTATCAGTAAAGAAATAGTCTTCACAAGTTAGAAGGTGTTCGGGAAACCTGCCTGCCGCTTCAAAGGTGCTCTTCAAAAGAAACAAGTTTCGTCCAGGCAGGAAGTTAACGGGGACATCAAGCTCAGCATTACTTAATGCCGTTCTAATTCTCTCTAGAGGGGGAGCGTTAGGGCTGTTAACCTGCATTGCACTCACTAAAACCGTGTTGTCACGAGTATTGATAGTATCAATCATCACGTTTAACCAATTTGAAGCAAGTGATATATCAGCGTCTAAAAACGCTAAGTATTTGCCCGCTGCCAAGTCAGCGCCTAAATTTCTTGAATGCGAAATTGTGTTGTTATCGTCGCTGTGAACAACTCGCAAATTTACTGTTTCTTTAAATTCACTAAGTGCTGTCGAAATTTCTTTGTTTTGGCTAACCAAGATAACTTCATATTGCTCTTGCGGTGTTTGAAGGTTCGCGATGCTCGTTAATGTCTCAATAAGCATGTCTTCACGCCCCTTATGAGGAATAATAAAAGACGTATTGATACTCATGGTTTACCCAACCATTTCTGAAGCTGAGGGAAACGTTTCACTAATTGTTGCTTCTCTCTAGAGGGCGACAATTCAGCAAGGTGTGATAAAAGATAGCTCAACGAACTGGATGGCTCAGTTGAGGCATAGGTTTTATGGCCACTATTTGCCAAAAGAGGGCTTGCTGCGCGCTGGAAACCAGAGTAATGAGCGTTCTGCATCATAAGACAGAGTATGCGTGTAGAACTTGTTTCATTACTTGTACTAAGGCGCTGATAAATTATTTCTGCTAGTTGCTCTACTTTTTGTAAAGCAAGTGTACGCTCTTCATCGGTTAGGTAGTTAGAAGCAAAGTTAAGCACGCACAGCTTTCTTAAGTCTTGTCCACTCCATGTTTGATTTGGAAACTCAAGGATCTCTGGTTTATCTAAATAGGCGTATTCGTTAGATGTCATCCAATTTGCATAATGAGTAAGTGAATCGACGGCATACTGATAGCCTGAATCGTATTCGCTGCGCTGTTCTTTTAATGAGATGAATCGGCAGACGGCTTGCAAAAAGACCGTGTAAAACCAAGTGGCTTCGACATTATCTAATTGCAATTGGCTGAAGTCATCAAAGGGAGAAACAGTATGCGCTATAACATAAGACACAGCGTCAATATCGCTCTCGCAACCTTGTAGTTCGTACCTATCTAGCCTAGCTTGCAAATAGTTGCCAGTTCCTCTGTCTAGTGGGTATTTTCCAGTTTTTACATTCTTTACCCCGGGAATTTCGCTATTTTTGAGCGCAAGCAACGCACCCACAAAGGTGTTGTCACCTTCATAGTAATTGGTTACCCATTGCGCGATAGATAGCGCAGCATCACGAGATGGAGCGTAGCCAGTCAGCAGGTAGTGCAAGGTAAGACCGTTAGTATAGCAATGTTGTCCACCCGGGCCGCCGCCACCAGCATGGTCATCATATACGCCGGTTGGTTGATGTTTAGAATACGTCCTATGAGAGGCGGTATATGCCTGAACATAATGATCGGTATGCCAGAACAACCCACCGCTATATTCGGGTTTATCTTCATTAGTATGATAAACGTCAATATCTGCAACGTGTTTAGCAAGATCATCAGCTAATTCAAACCAACGAGAATCGGCGCTTAATAACCATTGAGTTAGCATACCGAATATTGGGTCGTATTGATTGTTGTAGTGCGATACGAAAAACGGTTCGTCGGGGGCGAGTGCTTTTTCATGATCAGCATAAAGCTCACCAAAATGTCGCCATCCAAATTCGTCGATATCAAGTCGTTTTTGATAAAAGGAAGATGGCCCTTCGATACCACGCTTAATGAGCGTATCAAACTTACACGGAGCAGAGGGAAGAAAGGGCAGTACAGATGCGTTTCTTAACCAAGAGCTATCAATCACTACTTGTAGCGATTGTATTTCAAAAGGTGCGATTGAAATACTTCGTGTTTTTTGCTCTCCAGGTTGCAGCTCAGTTTTTTCACTATGCCTTGAACCTAGTATGCTAACGCTTAGCGTGTTGGCTTCTAGTTCTGCTGAAGATGGAAAGTTCTGCCAAAACTTATCAACCTGAACGCTGTAAGTGTTCTCACTGTCATAGAAGTTTATACGCGGCTCTGCTTGCTCTCCTGAAAGTAATAAGTGTTCTGATTGATAGAGCTTAAAGCCGCGAAAAGGTAGCGAATTAACATTGTCTTTAGTTACATGTACTGGGCTTTGCCAGTTTTCAAACCCGCTAGACGCTTGATGGAGTGTTAGCTCTGTATGTTCAGATGAACTAAAAACTTCAGAATTCAGCGAAAGCGACGACTCGAGCGTTTTACCTGTGAGCGAGATACAGCATTCATTTAAATAAATACTATTTGGATCACCTAAGTCCCACTTCCCATGAGGGTGTGATGCTGCGCTTGGATTACGCACAGTAACGTGGCCTGAGATTGCCCCATTACTGATAAAGATTGTAGCTTTAGCTTCAACGACGAGCTTTTTATCGTCATCAAGGTTTATCTTGTATTTTTGTTCAACAGTTGCGGCGGTGTACTCATCGTTACTGCAATGAAGGGTGTAAGAGAACCCAATGGGTGTTACTGATTGAGAGTTGATACCAAGGACATCGAAAGAACTGGAAAAGTGATTATCAGTTGCAAACGCAAAAGGCTTCGTCTTATTAATGGTGATCTGTTTACCATTATTCAGCGACAATGAAATGGTGTCACTGTTGTTGCTAATAGGGGATACGAGTGTTTTTGATGATGCACTGCTTTTAACAGCGTCTAGCGTGAGGACTATTTCATCACTTTCTGCATGACTTTGTAGATCAATCAAGCCTTCGCATAATAACCACTTAACAGAACCATCAGGCCATAACTGCGAGATTTGGTTAAAAGCATCAGACAACACTGTCCCGTTTGCGGCGAGCCGAAATTGAGTGACGGCGGGCCACATTCCTATAGGGCAGGGTATTCCAATTTTAAAATGTCCGCGCTTCTCTTTGACTAAAGAGGCAATCTGGATAGTTCCAACCGTTTGTGTCATTACTGCTTTCTTTGTTTCTTCCGTGAGCAATGTTCTTGATGAACATATGCATAATGGCTCTAGTATGCCAATGGAAGTGTCGCTTGTGTAGCCTTCATCACTAATTTGTTGCTTTGACCTTATATTTGCTTCGAAGTAGTATGACTGCAGGATAAATAAAAACACTAATATTAGCTTGGAAGGCACTGATGTCGAAAGTTTGCGTGCTGTCGCAACGAGTTCCGTATCCCCCGAATAAGGGCGAAAAACTTAGAACATATCATCAAATTGAATTTCTAAACCGCTTAGGATACGAAGTCGAAGTTTTTTCTCTGATAGAAACCGCAGAAGATAAAAAAAATGCTGAAGCGTTAGCCAAGCATCTTGATATTTCGGTTAACTCCTATCAGTTAGGTAGTAAATTTACGCGCTACGCTTCGGCTTTACTTAAAGGTCTGCCCATAAGTGTGGGGGCGTTCTACTCAAAAGCACTTCAACATGTCATAGATGAAAAATTGAAAGAGGGAAGCGTCGCACTGCTTTTAACCGCCTCTAGTTTAAGTTATTACATTTTCAATTCGCCGTATTTCAATAATACTCGTTGTCGTTTGTTTATGGACTTTATGGACGTCGACTCAGATAAGTGGGCGCAATATGCAGATTCTTCTTCATTGCCAATGCGCTACGTGTATAAGCGCGAGAGTAAGGGAATTAAAAAGCTAGAAGCCAAAACAAACCAGCGGTTTGACAAGTGCTTTTTAATAGCAGAGGAAGAGGCACAGCTATTTAGTACTTCAGTAGACACAACGAAACCTATAACGGTGCTTGGAAACGGATTAGACTTTAATGCGTTTTACCCAGCTAAAGTGCAGCCTTGTGCTACAACGATAAGCACGGCCCCACATTTCTTGTTCACAGGCGTTATGGATTACAAACCTAATGTGGATGCGGTCCTTTGGTTTGTTAGAAATTGCTGGCCACTCATTCGAGAGAAGGTACCGAATGCAAAATTCACTGTTGGCGGAATGAACCCAATTGAAGAAATAAAAGCGCTAGCGGGCAGTGACGGCATAGACGTCACAGGCTTTGTTGACGATATACTGCCTTATTTTCATCAAGCCCATGCTTTTGTAGCACCTTTTAGGTTGGCAAGAGGGGTGCAAAACAAGGTGCTTCAAGCGGCAGCATGCAAGCTTCCAATAATAACCACTTCAATGGGGGCTGAAGGGATCTCATTTGCCAACGCCGAGAGCATGTGGATAGTTGATGACGTAGACAGTTTTGTAACAGCATGCATTGAAAGTATTGAAAACTTTGAGCTATCACAGCGAAAGGCGGTACGCAGCTATCAAGCGATAGTTAGCGAATATAGCTGGGAACAACAACTCAGTCCGTTGAAAGAGGCTATGGCGAAAACATGAAATCAATAATCAAAAAAAGTTTTTTTGCCCTTTGTGCACTTGTGATGCTCCCTTTCACACTCACATATTTAGTGTTGTCTTTTGTTACGAACAAAGATTCGCTGTTCACCTCTTTTAGCCAGTTACTATCACTTATTCCCGGTAAGCTAGGGTGTTACCTGCGTTCAGGCTTTTATCGCTTCGTAATGACCTCATGTGCGCCCAACGCTCTCATTGGTTTTGCTACGTTGTTTTCGCAACAAGACACCGAAATTGAAGATGGGGTATACATAGGACCGCAATGTAATATTGGTAAGTGCGCTATTGGCAAAAATACCTTATTGGGCAGTGGTGTGCATATTATGAGTGGAAAAGGACAGCATAATTTTTCTGACCCAGAAAAGCCGATAAAAGACCAGGGTGGCGTTTTTACTAAAGTGTCTGTAGGAGAAAACTGTTGGTTAGGCAACGGTGCGCTGGTAATGGCAAATATTGGCAAAGGAAGCGTGGTAGCCGCAGGTTCGGTAGTTGTTAATGATGTGCCTGACGGGGTTATTGTGGGCGGGAATCCTGCGAAGGTTTTACGCGCTTTGAGAGAATAACTGCTACATTCGCCAAATAATTTTTCAAACGTGTAAGAACACCTTTGAATGTCATTGTTGGAATTTGTATCGAGTGAAATACAACGGTGTCATTGGATAAAGTTTGTTTGTATTGACTTGCGCCCCCCATAAAGTCGTACCAACTTAACCCACGTTGTGCGTAGTGTTCCATTAAAACAAGATGCAGAACGTAACCGGGCTTAATATGCTTCGACACAAATTCAAGGTTTACTCCAGAGCAGTAAAAAAAGACCGTGTCTTTTTGTATCAAATTCAACGTGTACCCTAGCAGGGCGTCTCCTGCTGTAACCTTTGCTATTTCACAAAGCTTGCCTTCACTTCTTAAAAGGCCCTTTAGCGTGCCTTTGAACACCTCGTTTTCAAACCCGCTGCCAAAATCAGAGTCTCCCCATCGCTTGATGTGAAGCTTTTCTAGTTGCTCTAGAAATGAAAGTTTTTGCTCCAAATCTTCAGCAATGGCCACTTTAATTGGGCCGAACTGAAGGTGCAGCTCTTTTATACTTCGTCTTAATTTGCTTCTACTATTTGCAGAAAGGCTAGAGATCAACTGATCGACAGAAAGCTCTTGTGACAAACTACGCCGAAAGCCGTGTGAAATATCGGCGTTGTTGCACAAACCGTTCAAATACTTTTTGGGGAAAAGAAACTCACATGTCATTGAGACATGCAGAATATCGAAATGTTGGCGCTCTAATTCTTTTAGAAGCAAAAAAAAGAAACGGTTTTGGTGTTCTTGGAAACCAAACGACGTGTTGTACTCTATCCACACTTGGTCGTTACGAGGGCAACCGGTTTGGTTAATATGAGCTAACTTAAAAGTCAGCCCATATTTCTTTTTAAAACTTTCACCAATAAACGCAAAGTGGCTAACAGTACCTTGTTTATAAAGTAAAAACAGATGAACTGGTAATGTCTTTTGGGAAAACCACGCTTCAAGAAACTCCTCATTCAAAAATGGCGAAAAGTTTTCACAGTTTAGTTCGTGTAAAACAGTGGAGAGCTGCTCCCAAGTTACATCTGTTAGCCATTGTGTTTCTTCCATGTACTAATTTTTTACGTCTTTTGAAACACGCTCGTACAAAGATAAATCTTCTTCACTCAAACTCGACTTTTCGACAGAAGCTAAAGCCTTTTGAGCTTGGGCTTGTTCGTCAAGATGCATGTGTGCGTTTGCTAATAAAAGCGTATTGGTGTCAGAACTCGCATTATTTGAAAACGCGGTTATCTCATTATAACGCTTTGAAGAAGTTAAAATGCGAAATAACGTATCTAAATAGTCTTGGTTTGACGCATTTAATTCGACCACTCGCTTAGCAATTTCAAAAGCTTTGTCGTTTTTACCTTCAAGGTGAAGTACCCATGCATAGTTGTTTAATACATCAGTGTTACCACTTGTTTGACTAACAATCTCTTCAAAAAGAGCTATCGACTGAGCATTGTCTTGTCCTATTAATGACTCAGCTAATAGTGCTTTTATTGATAGGTCGTTAGGATATTGCTCAAGGTGCGCTTTCAGAATGCCATTATCGACATTGCCACGCCTTAGGTTTAGTGCATGAAGTAATTTAAGCGTATGGGAATTACTCGACTCGCTATAAGCTTTTGTAAGTAATGATGCCGCTTCATCTAAATTATTTTGCTTAACAGCGTAGGTACCGTTTAGGTAATCTAATAGCCCTGGTGGAAGGTTAGACTTTTTCTCAAGCTGTCCAATTTTATACTTCGCTTTAGATAAGTTACCCTGATGAATGTAAAGTGACACTAGCTTTGAATCTAGCGCAAGGCTTTCTTTTGGTCGGTCAAGAGAGTGCGGGACTTGTTCTAGTACTGAAATCGCTTCTTTTAATTGGCCTGCGTTCTCAAGGTATGTTGCGAATGCAACATTTGGGCGTGTGCTGTCTGGGAACTGTTTATTCCATGCCTTGACTATATCTCTTGCTTGATTTGCGTTATTCGAACGGCTCGCTAGGTAAAATTGTAACTCCCAGTACTGATTGATTAGTTTTGCCTTTTCGGCATCTACAGTGTTTAGAACTCTTTGAGCAAGCTCATTTGCGCCTTGAGTAGCGAAAATACCCGCTTTCATTAATTTAAAAAGAACATTATCGTCAAATTCTGAAATAGCGTCATCAATATAGCTATGTAATTTCGATTCGTATTTTTCACTTTTAGAGAGCTTTTGGAAGGCAAGGTATAACTTTAATACAACAATATCGTTGAGATTGTTTTCTAGTATTTTATCAAGAGAATTCAGTGCACTCTCGTAATCTTTATTCTTTGCAGCAGACTGAGCCATGAACATGTGAGCGGCTCTATTTGTAGGCAAAAGCTCCAAAGATTCCTGATAAACTGACTTTGCGCTGTCTCGGTCACCTTTAGCAATAAGGATGGCTGCTTTATAGTTCATGACTTTTACTTTGTCATTTGTTCTTTCTAGCCACTTGTTTACATAATTTAGCGCATCGTCAAATTGAGCCTTGTTCATCATCATCGCAACTTGAATGAGATTATAAGTGCTATCTGAAGTGTCGCCTGGTTTACTTAATGTTTCAGAACTGCCTTCACGTGCTAACTCGATAAGCCCGCTAAGCACTCTTGCTCTAGGTGATTCGCTTTGAGCTAGCTTTGATTGAAGGGTAACCCACTCTCTGGCATGGCTTTCTGTGCCTATAAGTTGTCCAATGGTAGACACATCCAGCTCTGAGAAGCTTTCTTGAGTTGCTAGAGTTTCTAGTGCGTCGTCGGTAATACCCAGTTTGACTTTGGTAGCAACAAGCATGGTATTGGCCAGTTCATTGTCTGGGGCCATATTTGTTGCTTTTTCAAAGCTACTTAGTGCTGATTCATAATTTTGAGAATTGAACTCTAAAAGCCCTTTTGTTAACGAAACAGAAGGCATATCTATTCCGTAGGTATCAGCTAAAGATATAGCGTTATATGCTTCATCTTGTTTATTTTCGCTCAACAGAATTAAGCTGTTAAGATAATTAGCCATTGGGTTTTTAGCGAATTTTGCAAGGACAGGGTTAACAAGTTCTTTGGCTCTTTTAAAATCATCCTTAATCAGCATGGCTTGAGCCAACGGCAAATTAATATTCAATACGTTAGGATTATTTTTCTTATACGCATCATAAACCGTAATCATTCCGTCGAGATTATTCGACCGTCTTAATAAATCGCCCATAACAAGCAGTTCAATATCGGACGTAGAACTGTCAATTAATGATGAAATATCTAAACTTGAGAGAGTTTTGTTATCAAATGCCTCAAAAACTTTATATGCGACCGTGTCACTTTCTATTTTCTGTAAATCTACGGAATTTGACGACGCGACGCTAGACCACGCTTCCGCCAACCGACATGCTTGGCAATTGGTTTCGCTATCTAAAAGTCTTTGGTAGTTGCTATCAAAGCTAAGAATAGCTAATTGCGCATTTAAGCTCTCAGCTTTGCTCTGTTCAGGTGGGGTGAGCGTTTCAATATCTACTTTTTCGAGCTGCTGTGTGGCGCCAATAATGTTGCCGTTTAACAAGTAAACCTCTGTAAGCAATAATCTAAGGCTAGACGTTGGCTTCTCACTCATGGCTTGTTTAATTAATATTTCAGCCTCTCTTGTTTGCCCGTTTTCAAGCGCTGTTTTGGTTTCTTGAATATAATCCTGTTGAGCTTTTGGAGAGCATCCAACACAAGTTAATAAAGCTAGAGCAGCAGCAATTCGAATATTATTTTTTAGCATGTTAACACTTCTAACGTCCGTGAATTTACCTTAATAAAGGTATCGCGCTTTTTGTTTAGTCACAAGAAGTATTAACATTGAATAAACAAAAAAAGCCGGATTAAAATCCGGCTTTTTCAAAGTAAAGTAATGATTACTTCTGTTTTCTGCGACGAGCTGTTAAGCCTAAGCCTAGTAACCCGAATGCCGCCATTGCTAGCGTAGCTGGAGCAGGGACAAGCGTGGTTTGTACAGTTGAAGATTGAGTAATTGTCAACTGATAAGTACCAGCGGTAACGTTAGCCCAGCCAGACGTAAAGTCTACATCGTTGCCTGAACGAACAATCAAATTACCTAGTCCAGGCTGGTCAATAGCGATATCGTTGAATGTTACACCTGAATCACCATCAATATCTACAGTATCACCAGTGTCAAAGCTAACTAGCTCGATGCCAAACGTTGCTTTAGCAGTTGATGTAGCTCCACGAGTTCCATCAGCAGCGATGTCTGGTGAGATGAATGCATCAACCAAGTAATCCATCAAAGCACTGAATCGAACGTTGATGTCTGTCAACATACCAAGTGTAAAGGTAGTAAGAATATCGTTCGCGATGTTACTGTTCGCGCCCGCGCTTTCATCGTTACCAGCCGGGATGCCCGCATCTGCGTAGGTAAAACCTGTTGCGCCAGCACCAATCGCGCTACCTGTAACTTGTGCGTCAGCTACAGAGTAGTAGAAAGCGTCGCTTGCAACTAAATTTCCGCCGTCAACAGACTGGCCGTTGTTAGTAAGACCCAACACTCCGCAAGATGCACCAAGACAAAGTAAATCAGCGTCAGAATCTGCAGTTGCAGAAGGCTGTGAATCTAGGTCTGAGTCAGAAGCACCGTTGTTATCAACAAACGTACTTGTTGAACGAGTACCGCCTGGAAGAATGCTAATGAAGTCTAGAGGATTAACTGGATCAGGAATCAAGTCACCGTTTGTGTCAATTTCAACAACAAGATCATTTAATTCTAAATAAGCTGTTGCGGATACACCTGCAGTCGCATTCGAAGCTGTAACAAGAGCTCCCGCAATCGCTGCATATTTGATAGTTGTTGCTAATTTCATTTTCCACGCTCCGTTGGTTTGAACAGTAGGTCTGTTATACACTGTTAACATAAGCATGCAGCGTGCCATTTTTTAAATTGTTGAATTTATTGAATTTTCTAAATTAGTCATTATTGGTTGTAAAATTTTTAGACACTAAATCATATTTTGATGGAGAGATTACGTTGCACGGATCTAAATATAATTTTAGATTCAAAAGCGATTGCGGCATTGGTAAATGATGTTGATCGAAGAATTGATTGGAAAAGGTCGACATTCTGTATTGCAGAAAACCCATGTTAGCACATTTAAGCATGATTTCTTTATAACAAGCCAGCGCACGCTCGTCCTCATTTTCCTCTTCTCTATTCCAAGAAAGAGATAGCACGCACTCCATTGTTCTCTCATTTATTAAGGTTACTGAGATTGGGCTTTCGAATTTATACTTCTTACACGTATCATCCATGATAGAAGTAATTACGTTAAAGTCTTTGCTAGAAATCTCTGAGCAAGGAGCTCCCCACAACAGGCCAACCTTATCCTTACTTGGATTTGGAACTGAATCTGTCAATTTATGGAGGTTTCTCCAATAAATAGTTCGCAGAAATTCATTGCTAGGCGTTCCTTGCTTTATCTTACAAAGCTCAAGCAGGCTTTTTCTAAGGGCAAGTTTGGCGCCTATTTTTCTTAAAGCTCCGCTATCACTGGAAATCAGTTTTTTAACCAAAGCCTTGTTATATTTAGGGGGTAAAGACAAGGTTTTCTTTATAAAGCCAAGCTTTTTTTCATCAATGAATAAGGGCTTTACACCTAGCTTCTTCATTGCGGCCTTCAAATCTTTGATATGTGCTTTAACTTGATGTGGTGTTCCGTACATGCCCCCAGATAGCGTCCAGTCATCTAGGCTGAACATGTCGATTAACTTTTTTAATTCGTCAAAATCATAAGATGTAATTAACTCCGGAAACTGTACAGCCAGTAGCTGTAGCGTCTTCATATTGTTTCCTATGTGTGCAGCGCTGTGAATAGTATTTTGCTTTCTTAGCATTGCACAGGTGTCGATCACTTGTTCGGTATCTTCTTTCTTAAACGGGATGAAGTAGGCGACGAAACACTCAGGTTTTTTTAACAGCTTTATTGTGAGACTTGTTACTATTGAAATATTGTTTTGAATAATAAGCCCTGTCATATCAGGACCTATGCTGTAGGTTCTATGCACTTTTTTCTCGTCAATCTCAAATGCTGTTCCATCTGTCGACGTTACATGATGCGTTGGCAATTGGCCTTTACTATTGGGGACGATAAATTCCGCATGGAGTATATTTTTAGCATGCTCAGCTAAGGGGGTGTGACCAAAGCCGCGCTCAAGATAATTACCAACAACACTGGCAAACTTAGGCGCTCCTGTTGTGTCATGTATGTGAACATCGCCGTTTTGTTTCAGAAATGCACTAATTGCTTCTTGCGATACGCCAGGTTCAACAGTGATATGCCCACTCGTTTTATGATAGTTACTGATTCTATCAAATGCACTTAAATCCAGAGCTAAACAATTCGGGCCGTATGGCTCTTTTCCACCATATCCCAAATTAGCACCTTTACTGTAAGGGTGAATGGCAAAACCATTATCTTTCGCAAGTTGAATTAGTGTAACTACTTCATTATATCTTGAAGCTCCGCTCGATTGAGAAGGTGACGGTTTAACAACTAATAAAGCTGGGTTGCTGTCGGGGTACGTGATATTGGCATCGTTAGTGTCAACAGACGAAATTTGCGATGATTGAAAGCCAGATTCGAGTAAAAGGTCTCTCAGTTTTTCATAACCAAGGTCTAGTGTTCTCATAAAGGTTACCTAGTGCGCCTGAAATCAGATTGCGTAACTGAATTTTAGTGTATTTTGAGAAGAGCGATGAGGCTCGACTTAGCGATAAGCGTGATAAAAGTATATCTTTAGTCTCGAGGATACTTCTCAACTTGTTGCTGAATGTTTTTTAACATTAACTTGAAGCTGGGTCGCAAGTTCGCATAAAGTAAACTTGGATTAATATAGTAAGGCGCTCTCTTACCATGGTAGTCAATTACGGGGCCGACCTGCTCAAATTGAATGCCTACAAACCTCATACTGCGTGCTAGACGAGGCTCCATCATCACATAGGTGTGCTTGATTTCGTTGTGCATAACTAATGCAGCGGCAGAAAAATAAAGGCCTATCGCTATAAACGGAAAGCATCGCAGCTCATTTTCAGAGTACGTGTGCTCGTTAATGACACCGGTAGCAGCACCAGCAAAGCGGTCCATTTGACGTTTGCGGAATTCCAAAGGAACTGCAAGGCGTGAAATCTCACAGATATCTTTTCTCGCGAATTTGCTAGGGTTAAGTGTTTCGTGAGTAATGGAGTTGAGGCAGTATTTCTCTATGGGAAGCTGCTGCCCTTCAACCTGCGGCCTTACCAAGCGAACAGTACCTGCGTAGTGACCAGAACTTTTGTGTTTAATTAGACAAGGGCTTGAAAAAGTATCGAACTCATCGGTTTCTAAACTGTTATCCCGAAGAGGTTCAAAACCTAACTCCTCGCAATATACTTTGTGTCTTATGTTGTAGCTTTGCTGTCGAGATGTCGGAGACTGCGCAACCACAGGCTCTAGAAACTCAGAAAAGTGTTTAGAAATGAACTTAGCCTCTTGAAGTTTCTCTAACCCTCCAAGTGCTTTTCCTAATTTGCTATCACGGCCGACAATTGACTTCACTCGCCCTATTATTGTTTTTTTAGCCACTAATCTTTGATCCACACATAAAACGTCCTTTGAAACAGTCTAGCAAATCTTTTTCGAAATTTGCTTAATCCTTTTCTACTAATTTTCAAAAAATTGATATTTAGCTATTGCTAAGTATTCATAAAGTGCTCTTCTTGTCCTTTCTAGCGCGAGAATTGAAGGATAAGAGATGAAAGGGGTTAACTCTCCCGAACTTTGAAAATCTACGCTAATAATCACTGATTCGACTTCAGATTGGCTGAGCATTTGTTTAATGCGAATCCTATGAGTAGCACTTGTCACAGTGATTAATTTTTTCTTTCTATATAGTTTGCTGAGCGCTTCTACTTCTGACAGAGAGTCTGCACCTTCAGGTATCGATACAATATTTTCTGGTGCAATTCCGAGTAAAGTAAGAAAAGATTCGGCTTTTTCAGAATATTTAACGCTTTTATCAGATAAAAAATTACCGCCCGTGACAATAATGGGTAGCTTGTGTTCATCAGAGAGCATTTTGGCTTGAATAAGTCGCTGTAATGAACATTCGTGCCATCTAGAAATTTCCGGTAACTCAAAATTGGTTTGATAATAGCAGGCGGGAACAAAGATAGCGTCGTACTTTACGTCGTCCAGTGAATCTTGTGCATCGTGATTATATTCCAACGGATGGAGCAACGCATTTGCTACCCAAGGCTGTGAAAATACAAGTAAAACGAAAACGCTGGAGAATAGTAACCATTTTGCAGTCTTAGTTTTTTTTAATTTGTTTGCAATCACAGACAAAATAATCAAAAAAACACTTATTATAAGTGGAGAGATCAACAAAAGAATGATTTGTTTAAAAAGTAACATTATATTCTGCAGAATCTTAAAATTAGAATACTAAGCTAACGCGCTATTAATGGGAAATATATGAAAATTTCAATTGTTTGTTTTTTTCTCTCGCTTTGTTTCTTTACAGCACAGCTCAATGCAGCACCCGACACACAAAAAGACTTTACTTCAATTGTGAAATTGGTGTCTGAGGGAACAGTTGCTGTAGCGATAGATGCACCTATAAAACATTCAACACCAAGAGTGTTGGGAACCGGCTTTGTTGTTAAAGACGGTCGCTATGCTATTACAAACTACCATGTTGTTTCGGAAGAGCTCGATCCTACCATCGTTGAAAACTATGTAGTGCTTAGTGGAGAAGGCACTACAGTCAAAAAAGTGAAAGCAGAGGTTGTTAAAATAGACCCCAAACATGATTTAGCGTTATTACGATTAGATGCGTCGTTGCCAGCTCTTGAGTTGGGAGGTGAAGAGTTGTTGTTACCCGGTTCGGAAATAGCGCTAACTGGTTTCCCAATTGGCGCTATTTTGGGGTTATACCCTGCAACACATAGGGGCTATATCTCAGCCATTACGCCAGACGCAATCCCTGCTTTTAACAGTAACCAATTAACGAATGCTATGGTGACGCGCTTAAATAATGTTAGCCTTATATACCAACTTGACGCAATTGCATATCCTGGTAACAGTGGAAGCCCTCTATACGACCCTCGCACCGGAGAAGTGATAGGAGTCATTAATAAAGTGTTGGTAAAAGATACAAAGGAAAGCGCCTTGGCGTCACCCACTGGAATTTCTTACGCTATTCCAGTGAAATTCGTAAATAAACTATTGAAAAAGTTGTGACCAATAAAATAAGACAGAATTGCCTCACTACCCAGCTCTGTTGTGGCGTACTATTTGCTTGGTTTTTGCCTTGATAGTCGTGGAATAAGCACTACTGCATAACAACGGTTTTCGTACACTGGCAGTTTATAAAATCGCGCGCTTTGATGTGGCTATCGGTCAGGCCCTTTACATTTTTGTTTGTATATAGGTCAATTAACTAGGTACTCTATTTATGCAGTACGATTGATATCGCGAAAAATATGGAAATGCGCTAAGACCGCATAGGGCTTGAGCGCGTGAGTTAACTTTAATTGAATGCACGATACCCAAGGGATTTATAAATGAAAATCTTAGTCACCGGAGCAGCTGGTTTTATTGGTGCAGCTGTATCGAAATATCTCATCAATCGTGGTGACCAAGTTGTCGGCATTGACAACATTAACGATTATTACGATGTTAATCTAAAACATGCTCGTTTAAACGAGCTCACATCTTCATCTGCCGCTAACTTGTTTTCATTCGTTGAAATGGGCGTAGAAGAACGCGAAAAAATGGCTGCACTTTTTGAAGAGCATAAGTTCGACAGAGTGGTGCATTTGGCTGCTCAGGCTGGTGTGCGTTATTCACTAGAAAACCCAAATGCTTATGTCGACTCAAACATTGTCGGTTTTGTGAATATTCTTGAGGGGTGTCGCCATAATAAGGTTGAACATTTGGTTTATGCTTCCTCTAGTTCAGTCTATGGTGCAAACGAAACTATGCCGTTTTCAGAACAGCACAACGTAGACCATCAGGTTAGCTTGTATGCCGCCTCTAAAAAAGCTAACGAGTTAATGGCACATACCTATAGCCACCTATACAACTTGCCAACGACTGGGTTGCGATTCTTCACTGTTTACGGCCCGTGGGGGCGCCCTGACATGGCGCTATTTAAGTTCACGAAAGCCATTTTAGAAGGTAAAACAATTCAGGTTTACAACTACGGCAACCATCGTCGAGATTTCACTTACATAGACGACATTGTTGAAGGGGTAATTCGTTCACTAGATAACGTAGCGAAACCAAACGAAAGCTGGGATGGAAATAATCCTGACCCGAGCACAAGTAAAGCGCCTTATAAGGTTTATAATATTGGAGCCCAAACTCCAGTTCACTTGTTAAAGTTTATAGAAACGCTAGAAAGTGCTTTGGGAGTAGAAGCGAAGAAAGAGCTACTACCAATCCAGCCAGGGGATGTGCCAGACACATACGCAGACGTTTCATCTTTAGTTGCCGATACAGGCTATCAACCGTCTACTGACGTTGAAACGGGGGTTAAAGCATTTGTCGATTGGTACAGAGACTTTTACAGCGTGTAAAAAACTTTGTTGCCTTTGCCTATGACACTTCAAGCGCACTGCTTTTCATGAACCCCGCCCGCTTTTTGGGCATTTTCTTTTGGTTGTGGATAGCAAAGGTTATAAACCGTCTAGAAAGAAAATCGTATGATGCTTGCAATGTAGTTGCGCGTAATTACAGCAAGTCTTTGTGTTTATGGTGGGTTCAGATTGAATGATTGAGGTTCATGGTCGCTCGGCGTCTTTTGCTGCTTATTGATGGACCAATATGCACGTCAGGTATTAGAGTGCTGTTCGCTTGTTGACGTGCAAGACACTCGTAAGCTGACTTTTTACTCATTAAAAAGATGTGATATAAGCCCTTTTTAAATTTAGTGATTGGCGCAAAGGTGACTGAACAATGAGTTTCGTTCTCCAACCTACTAGGAAAGTATTAAGGTTAACCTGAGAGTGTTATAGCCTAGCACTTTAAGTAACAGATTCTTTGTATGAAGTAACCTGTCGATTTTTTTTACAACCTTCTGATCTTAAGTGATTGCTCGCACGCTAATAAATTGATATGTTGTAGGTTTTTTTGTGGCGCGGTTTAAGCATATATAGATAATGCACGGTTTTATTGGATAAGACCATGAGTAGCGGTTGTGGAATTCTATCAGAATAATGACGGAGAATAATAATGATAAGGTTCATCGTAATCATGAGTTTTTTAATGAGCTCAATTTCAGCTTCAGCAGCAACTATCGAATGCGACGGAAATTTAAGCGATATAGTAATTACATCTGCAGTTAATACGCAGACCAATATGGAAATGGTGCCCACGAATGAGAGCATCAACGCTTCGGCATGTGCAGGCTTTTTTGAAGGTAATGATCAACCTTTACCCACTTTTAATACGGGTATATGGGGAGATGGATTACTCAACGGAGAAAAACACAAAAAAGGTGCCACTTGGTTCGGAGCACCAGGAGCGTTTATTACTGAAGACGATCTTCAAGATCTTGATGGGGATGGTTTGGTAAATGATCCAGGTTGGATATTTTTAGGTAAGGACGACGGCAAAGGCTTTGAAACAACAAACCTTACACAATGGTTCATGGATGGTTCATCATTTGATTTAGACCGATATCTCAACATTAATTTTAGCTGTGCCGAAGAATGTAAAAGTGGCGATTGGTCGTTATTTTTTCCTGAGCCTGAGAGAATGCTGGCAGAGTTGGCATCATCAATTTTTGGCGACAGGTTTTTCGATCACCTTGCATTTAGCTTCAAGGTGGGAAAGAACACGATAATTTACGACTTTAATTTCAATATGATCAATGAAGGGTTGAATGACTCTTTTGATTTGGCCATTCCGCACAACTTTGAAGGTGAATTTGATCTTTCGGGTTTTGCACATGACATTTCTCATATTTCAGTTTGGGCAAGAGATCCTATAGGTGTCACGTCAGTTGATGAGCCTCTAAGCTTGTATTTATTCATTTGTAGCCTATTGGCGCTTGGATTAATTAGAGTTACAAGAAAGAAAGAAAGTAAGCTAGAGCTATGGCAGAGGTGGGGAGCGAGAAAGGCCGCTTTCAAAAGTTTTTTAATTAAAAACGGCCACGAGTGAACGGACTGTGATAGTACGCGTCACAGTAATCTCGCAGCATGATTAGCGGCCTCACTGCTTTTCATGAACCCCGCACACTTTTTGGGCAAGAATTCTTTAGTAGTAGAGTAACCAAGCTCAAAAAGTGTGTTCTTTATATCGGGCGTAAGTGAAAAGTCTACGGCGGATATTTCGCCTGTATTTACCACAACCGTATTGTGCCAATACTTTGCATTTACGTACTCACGCGAAATGGCGGTCATAAATGTTCGAATAAGCATGCTTACGTATTGAGGGAGCTGTAGCAGATTTTTCTTAATGGCTTTGCGCTTTTGCTCCGTACTTTGTAGACGGAAACAAACCGATGGAGTGCCGTCACCTCGCCAGTCTTCAAATAGCGCATCCTCAGATAAAATGGCACCATCGACTAGCAAATGTTCTTTAAAGGGCTTAAATGAAAAAATTAGAGGAATGGACATAGAATAGCGAATTGCTTCAGATACCTTCATTTCAGGCGCGGTTTTTTTGTTAAACAATACTGGCCCACCTCCATTTACGTCTGTAGCAAGTATGTTTAAATCAAGGGGTAAATCAGCAAACACTGCGCCCTCTAGTTGATTATCCATCCATTTTTGAAATACGTCCCCAGATGATAGCCCGCCCTCTCGTAACAGTCTTACCAATGAGAATTCAGTAAACTGTTTGAAGTCAGTAATTAAAGCGAGCTCCCGCATTTGTTCAATGCTGAATCCTTTCGCATAAAGCGAAGCCACAATAGAGCCCCCTGACACGCCCACCAAAGTGTCGAAACCAATACCCATATCCTGCAAGGCCTTAATAATGCCAATATGAGCGCTTAATCTCGTACCTCCTCCTGAAAAAATAGGAACAATTTGCGTTAAATTTGTTTCTGACAAATGGTTAGGCGTTGCTGCCGAAGCTATCTGCATATGCATACTCCATACTAGTGGGCTTTGCGCATGCTGCTCGACAATAAGGCGTGCAAGCGCAATCCCTTTTCTAAGAAGCTTAGTTGACACATACGAAGTCGGCAAAAAAGAGAGCGTTAAATAGGCGTTATCTTTAGTCTAGGTGTTACCTTTTGGGGACACAGTTTGTGCTATTAAGAAGGAAAACTAAAAAAAGCCCAACTTCCTGTAAGAGAAGATGAGCTTTTTTATGACTTATTTTGTCTGAAGGTTTAGCAAATCGCCTGAATCCATTGCTGATAGTAGTTCGCTTTACTTTGAAACCTTTTGAGACTCAAAAACTATTTGCCACTTAGCTTGGCTTTCATCTCTCGACGGCGGGCGTGCAAAAGAGGTTCAGTATAACCACTAGGTTGCTCTTTACCTTTGAAGATGAGATCGCTAGCAGCTAAAAAGCCAATTGAGCTTTCTATATCAGGTGTCATTGGAATATATTCAGGGTCGTCAGCATTTTGTTCGTCTACGAGAACCGCCATGCGTGCAAGCGACTCTTTCACTTGGTCAACGCTTACAATGCCATGCTCGAGCCAATTCGCAATATGCTGCGATGATATTCGAAGCGTAGCACGGTCCTCCATTAGGCCTACGTTATTGATGTCTGGAACCTTTGAACACCCCACGCCTTGATGGACCCAGCGTACTACGTAGCCTAAAATACCCTGAACATTGTTATCAATTTCACGTTTAATGCTTTCACGTGTGAGCGTAGAAGCTTCTTCTAGCAATGGAATAGTAAGGATATCAGCAAGGCCGTCAAAGCTATCATCGAGAGACTTCTGCACGTCAAATACATTCACATCGTGATAGTGCAATGCATGTAGCGTAGCGGCAGTAGGAGAGGGCACCCACGCAGTATTCGCACCTGATTTTGGGTGGCCTATTTTAGCGTCCATCATATTCTGCATTTCATCTGGTATTGGCCACATGCCCTTACCAATTTGCGCTTTGCCAGATAGACCGCAGCGAAGACCTATAGCAACGTTTGCCGTTTCATAAGCCTTAATCCACGGCATAGATTTAAGCTTGGCTTTTTCAGCAAATGGCCCTGCAAGCATAGACGTATGAATTTCATCACCCGTTCTGTCTAAAAACCCAGTGTTAATGAATACAACGCGTGAAGTCGCCTCAGCGATACAGGCCTGAAGGTTAATGCTGGTGCGACGTTCCTCATCCATAATACCCATTTTAAGCGTGTTTTGTGGTACATCGATGATGGTTTCGATTTCGCCAAATAGCGCGTTAGAAAAAGCAACTTCTTCAGGCCCGTGCATTTTGGGTTTAACAATATAAATGCTGCCTTTACGACTATTTTTAAATTTACTGTTTCCCGACAGGTCGTGTTTGGCTATAAGCGAGGTGACTAAGCCATCCATAATCCCTTCAGGCACTTCTTCCCCGTCGAAAAGCATGGCATTGTTGGTCATAAGGTGACCTACATTTCTTACAAACATTAGGCTTCGGCCAGAAAGTACAAGCTCGCCGTCTCTTAACGCCTCTTTCGAGGTGTGTTTAGAAGGCTGATATGCTCTGTCTTCATGCATGGCGCGAACAAGTTGCTTGCCGCCTTTGGTCATTTCAATACTTAGCGTGCCTTTCATAAGGCCTAGCCAATTGCTGTACACCAACGTTTTATCTTCAGCATCAACAGCGGCCACAGAGTCTTCGCAGTCCATAATGGTAGTAAGCGCGGCTTCAACGAGCACATCTTTTACATTTGCAGCGTCGCTCTCGCCAATAGGGTGAGTTGGGTCTAATTGAATTTCAAAGTGTAGGCCGTTATGTGAAAAAAGTAGGCTTGAGGGCGCGCTAACGTTGCCTTGGTATCCTTGCCATTGCTCGGTGTTTGCTAAGGTAGTTTCATCGCCATCGGCAAGGGTAATAGCCAATTTTCCAGATTCAATTTTGTATTCAGTTACTTCAGCGTGGTTGCCTTTAGCTAGCGGTATCATACTATCTAAGTATGCCTTGGCTTTCGCGACAACTTTTTCTCCGCGTACAGGGTTATAGCTTTTTCCCGCTTCTGCGCCGCCCTCATCACTTATTACGTCTGTGCCATAAAGTGCGTCGTAAAGGCTTCCCCAACGAGCATTAACAGCGTTCAGCGCGTAGCGTGCATTGTTAATAGGCACAACTAATTGTGGACCAGCCATTGTCGCAATTTCTTCATCGACATTTTGCGTTTCTGCACTCACTTGAGTCGGCTGCTCTACAAGGTAGCCAATGCTTTTTAGAAAGTCAGTGTATTCGTTTGTGTTTACTGGGTTTCCAGCTTTGTGGTAGTCATCGATAGCGCGTTGAAGCTGCTCACGCTTTTCCAACAATGCGCGGTTTTGAGGGATGAATTTTTCGAAGAGGGTTTCTGCACCTTGCCAAAAGGTGTCTTTATCTACGCTGGTACCAGGAAGTGCCTGTTCATTGATAAATTTATCGAGCTGTTCGGCAACCTGAAGTCGGCCTCTAGTAATATATCCTTGCATAACTACCTCTATACATTTATTTGTTAACCCAGTGTAGTGTGTATAGAGATAGTTTTTTAATTTATGGTTTGTATTTTTGCCATATATTTTGTGAATGTTTAGCCCGCATTCATCTCGCTGGCCACGTCACTGATCAATCTGCGTAACCAAATATGGCCTGCATCGTGGTGAAGAAGGGCACTCCACGCCATTTTTAATGCTATAGGCGGAATATCAAATGGGGGTTCTTTAATAACCACATCTGGATCGTGTTTGAATAAACGTGCCGCTTTGCTTGGTAAAGTAGCAATTAGCTTTTGCTTTTTGGCAATTTGGAGGGCTGCATGGTAATGGCGTGTAAACACGCGAATTGCGCGCTGTTTGCCAATTTTCGTTAACTCGGCGTCAACCCATCCCAGTTTCTGTACTTCGTTAGGGTCGATACCGACGCCTACGCCAAACCCAGTTTTACTTACCCAAATGTGTTGGGCGCTTAGGTAACCTTCTAAGTCGCATTTTTCCACTAGCGGATGGTCGGCACTCATCACACAGCTGAACGTGTCGTACCAAATAACTTTTTGGTGGAATGATAAAGGTAACTCATCAAAGCGGTTGACAGCCATGTCGACTTTTCCTTGCTCTACGTCGTGGAAGGTCACGTCGCTAGGGGTGATAAGGTCAAGCGTAATATTAGGCGCTAAATCAGCAAGTCTTCCAACTAATTCAAGTAATAAGGTACTCTCCGCATAATCACTGGTCATAATGCGAAACGTTCTATCGCTAGTTAGCGGATCAAAATCAGTTTCTGGTTGGATAGAGCTTTCTAACCGGCTAAGTACATCGCGAATTATAGGCTGTAATTCTAGTGCGCGTTTGGTTGGCGTCATGCCGTCGCTGGTGCGAACTAATAACGGGTCTTTGAATAAATCTCGAAGGCGTTTTAAGCCGTTGCTCATTGCGGGTTGGGTGATACTTAGTTGGTTTGCTGCTTTTGTTACACTGCCTTCGCGCAACAGCACGTCCAAATAAACCAGTAAATTCAGGTCGACCTTCGCTATATTCATTATTCTAATGCTCTTTTTAAACTTAATTAAACACAGCTATTATAAAGCTTTTTTATTTCAATGTCAGATAAGCGTTTAGTCTTAATATAATCAAATAAAATTACATAAATTATTGAAAATTAAGATTTATATGATGTTTTTATGGTTTCTGTAAAAATATTGGTGAGATTGTTTTTTCATAAAAGCATAAATTCAGTGAATGCGTAAAGCAAAAAAGGGCACCCGAAGGTGCCCTGCTGGAAAGGTTGGGATGCTTTCCGTTTAACTTATTACTCGTTTGCGTTATACGTCAAACTGATTCATGGTGTTGTCTTCACCAGAAGCTTTTAGTGCGCCCTCGCCAGAGAAGTACTCTTTGTGCGTGTCGCCTAGGTCTGAACCTGCCATGGCTTGGTGCTTAACACACGCAAGGCCTTGACGGATTTCCTGACGCTGTACACCGCGAACGTAAGCAAGCATACCTTCTTCACCAAAGTAACCTTTAGCAAGATTATCAGTAGACAATGCTGCAGTGTGGTACGTAGGTAGCGTGATAAGGTGGTGGAAAATACCCGCTTCACGCGCTGCATCAGCCTGGAAGCTCTTGATTTTCTCATCTGCAGCGGCCGCAAGTTCGCTGTCATCGTAGTCAGCTGACATAAGCTTCGCACGGTCGTAACCAGAAACGTCTTTACCTTCTTCAGTCCACGCATCGAATACTTGCTGACGGAAGTTAAGCGTCCAGTTAAACGATGGAGAGTTGTTGTATACCAGTTTAGCGTTAGGCACCTGCTCGCGGATAGCGTTAACCATCTCTGCAATTTGACCTACGTGAGGCTTCTCAGTCTCAATCCAAAGTAGGTCTGCACCGTGTTGAAGAGACGTTACGCAGTCTAGAACAACGCGGTCGAAGCCAGTATTGTCTTTAAAACGGAATAAACCATTAGGTAGACGCTCAGGTTTTACAAGTTTACCGCCTTGCTTAAGTACTAAATCACCCTCTGCTAGGTCGTCTGCGCCCGCTACTTCAGTAGTTTTAAGGAACGCGTTGTACTGAGCAGCCAAGTCGCTTTCTGATGTAGATACAGGGATCTTCTGAGTAAGGCCCGCACCTAGTGAGTCAGTACGCGCAACAATTACACCTTCCTCTACGCCAAGCTCAAGGAACGCATAGCGAACCGCGTTGATTTTCGCAAGGAAATCTTCGTGTGGAACCGTTACTTTACCATCTTGGTGACCACACTGCTTAGCGTCAGATACTTGGTTTTCAATTTGAATACAGCACGCACCAGCTTCAATCATTTGCTTTGCAAGTAGATACGTAGCTTCTTCGTTACCGAAACCAGCGTCGATATCAGCAATAATTGGCACTACATGAGTTTCGTAGTTGTCGATTTCTGCTTGAATTGCCGCTACGTCGCCGCCATTTTTCTTAGCGTCGTCTAGTTTGTGGAAAAGGTCGCCTAGTTCGCGAGCGTCTGCTTGACGTAGGAACGTGTAAAGCTCTTCTATAAGTGCTGATACAGACGTTTTCTCGTGCATTGATTGGTCAGGAAGTGGACCGAACTCTGAGCGAAGTGCTGCTACCATCCAACCTGAAAGGTATAGGTAGCTCTTGTTTGTAGTGCCTTGGTGCTTTTTAACAGACAACATTTTTTGTTGGCCTACAAAGCCATGCCAGCAACCTAATGATTGTGTGTACTGAGACGAGTCTGCGTCGTATTCAGCCATGTCTTTGCGCATGATACCTGCTGTATAACGAGCAATATCCAAACCTGTTTTAAAACGGTTTTGAACCTTCATGCGTGCAGCGAATTCTGGGTTGATACCTTCCCAAGTTCCGTTTTGTGCTGCCTTTAATGTGGCGAAGTTATCAATGTCTTGTTGATATTGCGACATGAGCGTCTCTCCCGACTATAATTAAAATACTTAACGTTGTTTATGTTTACGCTGTAGGGCGTTTCCGTTGATTCCATTTCATCCTAGTGTGGTAATCGGAATAAGAGAAATATATAATTCGCATTGCGGTCATTTATTTTGTGAATGCCAGTGCCCTGTGGTTTCGATTAAGTGTGATGCTAGAATTGAACTAAGGTTAGAATGTAGCTGTTATTGAGTTGGTTATTTCGCCAGTCTATTAGCTTAAAGGGTAATAGCTTTGCCGTGTTGGGCGAGGTAAATTTGCCACGAAAAGATCAGGCTAGAAAGTACGCGTTAAGCCATTTACAAATTTCTTCCTAGCGAATTGATTAATAAATTAAAAGTGGGTTTTATGAGTAGCAGTGTATTGTCGTCGGTCGATCAAAGAACCAAGCTTGTTGGTGAAAACAGGCTTGAACTTTTGATGTTTCAACTTGGAACGCGACACATCTTTGCGATGAATGTTTTTAAAATTAAAGAAGTAATTAATGTACCTAAGCTAAACATCATGCCGGGATCACATCAAAACTTGAAAGGTGTGATGAACTACAGAGGCAGTTCTATACCCATTATAGATCTGCGTCAAGCCATTAAAATGCGTAATGCGGCAACGGAAACAATAGCTAAAAACGTGATCATTACCGAATATAACAGAAGTGTTCAGGGCTTCATCATTGGGGAAGTGAAGAACATTGTGAATACGTCCTGGGGAACTATCCAACCCCCTCCAAGTGGTATAGGTAAATCAAACTATTTGACCGCTATAACTCAGGTGAATGTTGACGGTAAGCAAGAGCTTGTGGAGATTATTGATGTCGAAAAAGTGCTCGCAGAAATCATTGATTACGATACGTCTATTTCAGAAGAAGTGTTAGATAAAGAAATAGTGAATCACTTTTCAGGTAAAAAGGTACTAATCGTAGATGATTCAAGTACAGCACGAAAACAAATTAGAGACACGTTAGAGCAACTTGGCATTAGTATCATTGAGCGTAAAAATGGCGCTGAAGCATTAGCGTTGTTAAAAAAGTGGGCTGACGAGGGTAAAAAGCCAACTGACGAAATTCTGCTAATGTTTACCGATGCAGAAATGCCCGAAATGGATGGGTATAGGCTGACGTCTGAAGTTCGCAACGACCCAAGAATGAGCAACCTGTTTATTGCGTTAAATACCTCGCTAAGTGGGAGCTTTAATGACGCGATGGTAGAGAAAGTCGGCTGCGATAGGTTTATCTCTAAATTCCAACCAGACATGCTTGTTGATGTGGCTCAACAACGTATGCGCCAGTACCTCGCAACGCAAAGTAAGTAACTCTTTTCAATCTATATTAGCCTAGTTTAAATAGATGACCACTTGGTCATCTATTGGCGCTATTTTCTGCTCAAAAACTTTGAGCATATTGCCCGCCTGCTTTACACTAGTAGCCCTTATCGCAAACATACATCAATCAAACATTCGCGATAGTATCGATTTTTGTATCTGGCTGTGAGTATACAACGCAGGTACCACTACTTACTCAGGGAAGTTTAAATGATTAAACAACTTATTCGCACATCTTTGCTGAGCTGTGCGACTTTTGCAGTTCTTTCAGGGTGCAGTGTTACTGAGCCTGTATCAGAAACTGCTAACCTCAAAAGCAAACCGTCACAAAATGTGCCGAAAAATATCATAATGGTGGTCGCTGATGGAATGGGGCCCGCTTATACAACGGCATATCGTAACTTTATGGACAACCCGTCAACGCCAGAAATGGAGTCTGTTGTTTTCGACGACATCTTAGTGGGAAATGCTTCGACATACCCTGCTCAAGTGTCTGGTTATGTCACTGACTCTGCCGCTGCGGCAACTGCTTTGGCTACTGGCGTAAAATCTTACAATGGTGCAATTGGTGTTGATGTAGATAAGCAACCTGTCAACTCTGTCATGTACCACGCAAAACGCATGGGTATGCGTACCGGGTTGGCTGTGACCTCTCAAATTGTTCATGCTACGCCTGCCTCTTATATTGCGCATAATGAAAGTCGAAAAAACTACAACGAGATTGCTGAAGATTTTTTCGATATTCGTGTGAACGACAACTTCATTGCTGACGTTATGCTAGGCGGCGGAACGACGTATTTCAAACGCGAAGACAGAGACATATTGGCTCAGTTTGTTGAAGCTGGTTACGAATATGCCGATTCATACAGCGATTTGGATGCGATTCCAGTAGGCAGCAACGTGTTGGGACTATTTGCGCCAGTCGCACTTCCAGCGGTACTAGATGAACAACGTAAAAACCGCCTTGAATACTTAACTAAAAACGCAATCAAACATTTGGAAAACGAAAATGGTTTTTTCCTTTTGGTTGAAGCAAGCCAAGTGGACTGGGCAGGGCACGCTAACGATATCGGTTCAGCCATGGCTGAAATGCATGATTTAGCATTAACCATGACCTACTTGCGTGAATATGTAGAGGCAAATCCAGATACTTTAGTTGTGTTAACGGCTGATCATAGCACGGGCGGTCTAACCATAGGTGCGAATGGGGATTACCGCTGGAGCCCAGAGCATCTAAAAGCAATGTCAGCTTCTGTACTTACCATTGCGCTTGAAATGGCAAGTGAAGAAAACCCAGGTGAGTTTGTGGCAAGTAAGCTAGGTTTCTCGCTTAGCGAGGAAGAACTGGCTACATTGGATAGTGTTTCTAACCAAGATGACGAAACGCGTTTTAATGCAGTAAAGGCGTTCCTCGATACGAAAACCAATACAGGTTGGACAACTGGCGGACATACTGGAGTAGATGTTGAAGTGTTTGCATTTGGCGCCGGTTACCAGTCGTTTATTGGCCAAATTGACAATACAGACATTGCGAAAAAGATCTTTCAATTCATTGAAAAAAAAGAGTGAATGCAAATCGAATTATTGCTTAAGAAAGTATCCATGTATAACAAACTGACATTTGTTAATTATAAATACGTGTATTAAAACTTTTTTAAATCTGGTGCCGCTTTAGTGCACTAGCTTATGCGTAATTCGAATTCATGTTTTGCAACGCAAGTGTGAAGCCAACGAGCTATGAAAATGAGAGTAAAGCGCCAGCGTTTTGTCAAACAGGCGCTTTATTTTTTTCCGAATTAAATAAGGAATAGGGGACAATGAAAAGCGAAATGCTAGCGCTACTTCAGGATATTTATGATGAAGTTGAACCCATGTTAGGCATGGGGAAAGTTGCAGACTACATTCCTGCTCTGGCATCGGTTAACCCACGGCAATTCGGTATTTCAATATGTGACACTCAAGGGCAAATAACGTCTATTGGTGACGCCAGCGTTCCTTTTTCAATTCAAAGCATTTCAAAAGTCTTTAATTTGGTGCTGGCTATCAATCACTACGGTGAAACCATGTGGGAGCGAGTGGGTTGTGAACCCTCTGGCTTACCGTTCAACTCACTAGTCCAGCTTGAGTACGAAAATGGCATTCCCCGCAACCCCTTTATTAACGCTGGGGCGCTGGTGGTCAGTGACATGGTTCAATCTCGGTTTGCCTCGCCTCACATCGCAATGCGAGATTTTGTTAGGCGATTAAGTTGCAATGGCGAAATAGTCGTTAATAAAGTAGTGGCAGAGTCGGAATACGAGTATCGCTCTCGTAATGCTGCCATGGCTTATCTTATGAGGGCATACGGTAATTTTGAAAACGAAGTAGAAGATGTGCTTCGCAACTATTTTCATAACTGTGCGTTGGAAATGAGCTGTGAGGACTTGGCTCGCTGTACCAGCTTTCTCGCCAATGGGGGCTTTTCGACCTGCGCGAACGAGCAGGTGCTAACCGCTTATCAAACCAAACAAGTTAATGCGCTTTTAGCAACCAGTGGCATGTACGATGAAGCGGGAAGCTTTGCCTTTAAAGTGGGATTGCCTGGCAAAAGTGGAGTGGGTGGTGGCATTGTGGCTGTTGTGCCTGGCAGGTTTTCCATTTGTGTATTTTCACCAGCACTTAACAGTGTGGGCAACTCACAGTTAGGTGTAGCCGCGCTTACTTCTTTGAGCGAGAGGATAAACTGGTCTATTTATTAATAGCCTGTCAGCTCCATAAATCCATCTCCGTCGTGAGTGCCAGTTACCTTTACTCTTCCCTCGTAGTACGGGAATAGGCTTTCGTTCCACTGGCCCAATTTAAACGGCGAGATAGTCACGTCGATATTTTTTTCCGGTATTTGAATTTGCCAATGGGTTGGCACAATTAGTTTTGTTTCACCGTGCTCAATAACTTCATTTTTAAATGAGTTGATAGCAATATCGTCTTGTCCAAGGTTTTCCTTAACACCTTCTTCAGTAATATAGCTTGCGGTAGTAAAAATTTCGGTTGTCTCGTTACTATCGTCTTGCTGGGTGGCGTGCATACGAAACGCCATCAGCTTACTGCCATTATTTAAGTGCAGTGAAAACCAATCCCAACCCATGGCTTGATTATTCGCTAAGTGACTTGTCCATTCGTGATCGAACCAGCCTTTACCTTTAACCGCGAATTCATTTCCCTCGATGTTTATAGTGCCTTGCGTATCAATGAAGGGCTGGCTGTAATAGTACGAGCGCAACCGTCCGTCTTCAGTCTTTTTACTGAAGCCATTGTCACCTTGCTTTATAAAAGGGTTCACTGCATTAAGGTTAAGTGAAACGTTCACTGCACGGTCAACGGGAGTAGTTTTGTTTAAGGGAAGCGCATCTATATCGTCTGTTTCATTAACGCTTATCTCATCATTATCGCGCTTTTTCGGTTGCCCAAAAGACAGCGACAGCGAAGAAGGAAATATGCTCGCGAAGCTGTTACCAGCATGTTCATTGGAGTCACTTGTTAAGGCCTCGCTGTTACTCGCTCCATCTTCATTAATATCGTTATTTACTGTTTGCCAAACCCAATCGTCGATAACGGCTTTAAAGTTCAGTTGGTTATGAACAACTTGGGCATTACCCACTCCTCCTGCGGCAAAACGTTCCTCGAAGTAATGTTTACTTACCGTGTGTAGCGAGGCATGTACCATCCACTGCTGAGAGTCTGACCAATGACTGTCTATCGTTTGTCTGTCGTTTCTATTGTTAAAGCGAAACAGCGTATATTGCAGGCCAAATTCGTTGCCACGAGTGTCGGCTAAAACAAAGGTGAGATACCACCATTCTAATTGAAACTCTGGATGGCTTTTATGATCATAAGGCAGTGTTATAGGTGAGCCTATTTCAACTGAAGCGAAGTCTGCATTTGTTCTTATGTCGCCAAAAAAGCGGTTTGGTATAGCCTTTTTTTGTTCGTCATTGCTTTCAAAAGTGGACCCATCACAAGCGCTTATCATTCCACACACGAAAAGCAGCAACAGCAAATAGCGCATTGCATCTCTTAACGAAAAGCGGCTGGATTGATTTGCATATGACTTACTAAAGCCAAGCTTCATGCGTAAGCCTTTGTCATAACAATTTGCTCATTTGTCATAATTGAACTTCCTGCCTTAAATCTATCTTTGGCTTTAATTTTCCTAAGGGTAATAAGAGCACTACTGAGACAACGGCCAAAGAAAGCCCAACGCTAAAAAATATAACATGCGAACTAACCGTTAGCGGATACACCCAGCTAAACGCATACCTGTTAACCAAATTAATAAAAATGAATGCTAAGTAAATGCCGAAGGGGATTGCCAACAACGCGGCAAGAAAAAAAAGCAACATATACTGCATAAAAAGAACAAGCTTTACTTTGAACTGACTTACACCTAAAGCTCTAAGTACAGATAGCTGCGCAGAACTGCCTATAGTCAATACCGTTAACGACACGGCAAACGCGATTCCGGCAACCAGCAACGTAGTAATGTTTAACCCGTCAGTTAATACAAATGTGCGATCGAAGGTTTCCATTGATATGTCGAGAAGCTGCTGGCGTGTGTAAAACCGTGTGCTTGCATCACCGCTTGCCATTGCACTTAGTTCCTCTTCTATCTCGGCCAATGTGAGTGTGCTAGCGGTGGATGCGTTTGTAATAAAAGAGGTGTCAGAGCTCTTCGGATAAATAGCCATAACGCCAGAAAATAAGGCGTTTTGAATTGCGTCACTACGCTTGTTAAAAAACGTCAGAGGGACTAAAACTTGCCCCGTTAGATTGCCGTAATCAGGGTAGATCCCCAGCACTTTCCACGTTGGGGATGTAGTAAAAATAGCTGAGTTACTATTTGAAGAAGCGCTATGGGCCGATGAATTAGCCGAGCTTGTAACTTTAGTTTGTGCTTTCAAAATCGAAATATTCGCAATATCTAGCGTATCGCCTGGTGAAACATCATACTCAAACGCCAATTGTTGATTAATAAACACACCTTCACCCGCTGAAAACGCCTGCCACACCCGCTCGAAAGCTGTGTCTTCATCAAGTATTGAATCAAGGACTAATGCGGTTTTACCTCGTTGATGAGTGGGGTAGCTATTAATAAATACGGTTGATGTTGCGCTATTCTTTGTAGGCGCACTTTCTTCTGTGCTCAGAATGCCTACTACCTTGGCTTTAGCTTTTAGAAGGGGCGTGATAGACAATTGCGAGGACGCGGTAAATTGGGAAAGCGGTAAATCGGTATAAAGGTAATACGGTGCATAAAGCCTTTGAGTTAACCATTGCTCGGTTGCGTTTCTAAAGCTGTCGGTCATGGTATTCATGCCAATATTGGCCGTTAACGCTATAAAGAAAGCGCACACTGCAAGGCGTGTTTTGCTGGATAACAAATACATATTGGCTATCACATAATGAAACACAGGCCATTTTCGTGGAACTAAGCGCGCAAGCTGGTTTGATAAAATAGGGAGCCAAAGCAACACTAAGACGCAGCTAATAAGTAAAAGCAAGGCAACGAAAAGAAGCGCCGAAGCTGTAGAGATGACAAACAATTCAGTGGCGAAAAGTAGCGAGAGCAGTACCAGCGATATAATAAAGACGGCAATAAAAGAGAGGCTATTAGCTTTCTTAACGCTATTATCAGTAAGCGCGTTAGACAGTTTTGTTACTGGTACCAGACTAAAAAGCGCTAAAGATAAAAAGGTAACAAATAGCGCTAAACCAAAAAGCGAGAGCAAATTAACGTCAGGGTTGATAAATACGGCGTTAAATAATGATGTAAATGTGCCAGCAATAGCGGGCGATAACAGGGCCGCCGCCTTGAATCCGATGTCCATGCCAAGTGGAATGCTGACAAAGCAATATAGCAGTAGTTCGGCAAATAATGCGCTTACTAACGTTCGGCTAGGCACGCCTAATTGTCTTAGCCTGATGATATTCGGTAAGCGGGTACGGTACATTAAGTTAAGCGCATTGAGCACAATAAAAAGCGCGACTACGCCCATAAGCGCACTCATCGCCCACAAATTTAAGCGAAAGCTATCAGGCAATGAACCCGTGTCATTATCAGCGTTACTTTGAAGAAACGACACTTTCTGGCCAAGTAAATTCTCTATTTGAGCAAGCTCTAGCTGAGAGATAGGCGTCAACGACACTAATCCAGTTAATGGAAAGTGTGTAGTGGATGATTGGTTTTTGCTTTGCTTAGTTTTGAAAGTGCCATTAATTCGAACCTGGCCTTTGTAAAAGTCAGCAATTGAAATCACAAGGGTGTTTTGCGCAACGAGCGCACTGGTGTAGGTGTTTACTGTAGCCGGCCAGTGACGGAACGGTGGGCTGGTGTCACTAGATTTACCGCTAACTACTGTGTTGTTTTCACGCTCTACAAGGTTTGTGTGACAACTCAGCGTTTTGTTGGTTACCGGATGTATGAGGGCATTTACAGAAAATGAGCTAATGCCGACAGAGCGGAAAACGCGGCTAGTATTATCTTCACGATTAAGCTCAGTATTTGGCGAGAAAAATGCACTTGGCAGTGTTGTATTGTTAGCTGTGTTTGCGGCATATCTGTTACCCAAAAAAGGTTGTGTATCTATACCAACCAGCTTAATTTTTCGGGTGTTTTCTTCGCCGTTTTCACACGCTAAAAAGATGTCACGTTCGGTTACGGCAACAAGTTGCGTAAAGCCACTTTTTCGCAACAGCGCATACTGGCTTTTAGTGATAGGCGAGGAGGTATTGGCTGATGTGATGATATTGTTGAGTAGCCCTTGCTGTTGCTGCAGAAGCTCGCCTTGTGTAGCGCCTTCGTTGATTAACAGCACTGTAACGAGCCCTGCATTCGCCAACACAATTGCGGCCATGATGAGCAGTGGCTCCCAAGGCCTTCGTTTCGCCATGGCAATCAGGCTAGAAGTGGTAAGTAGAAAAGTACGAAGCAAACTATTTCCTCACTTAAGCCTTAAGCCATATCGGCATTAGTACTTTCAAGCACGCCTTTGTGTAGCTTAAGGGCACGGTCTGCTTTTGTTGCTACATCACTGCTGTGTGTAACTACAACAAGCGCAGTCTTCGCCTGCTTGCAGGTTTCATACAGTAAACGAGAAACATTATCGCTGCTGGCTTCATCTAAGTTACCAGTAGGTTCATCGGCAAGAATGAGAGAAGGGCGATGCACGAGTGCCCGCGCAATGGCGCAGCGCTGCTGCTCCCCCCCTGACAATTGGCTTAAGGGCTTTTCTGCTAAATGAAGAATACCCAATTGGTCCATTAACGCTACCTGATAGGCTTTATCTGCATTACCCTTAAGCCGTGCAGTAAATGCAATGTTGTCCCACGCATTAAAGCAATCAAACAGGTTAAAGCTTTGAAAAACGATCCCAAGATGCTGCTTACGAAATGAATCGATGTCGCTAGCGATCGATTTTGTGTTTTCCTCGTTGATAGATGCAATGGGTAAATTATTAATAACGATATTACCGCTATCTGGGCGCTCAAACCCGGCAATAAGTGAAAGAAGCGTGGATTTACCACAACCAGAAGCACCTTGGATGCTTACTGATTCACCGGCTTTTACCGCTAGGTTGAGATTGTTGATAAGCGGTTTATCAGAGCCCGAAAAGGATTTACGCAAGTCTTTAATAATTAGCATAGCTCGTTTTTATATTGGTGTCAGGCTAAGAAGGTAGCGCTTAGATTGAGAGTGTAAAAGCTAAGTACATTTATAATAACTATACGTAAACCAGAGAAGTTTTGGTTAAAAAAGCGAAAGTCTTTTTCGACTCTGTGAGCCCGTTCAAAGTAAAAGCTAATGATAAATGAGGCTGCGTGTACTTAGGTTTTTGGTGTTGCCCTAGAGAAGGCCTAGTAATGACAATGTTTTTCGGGACTGGGCAGGACAGATGTAAAACGATAAAGGAATTAAAAATACTCGTTGCCAAATCAGTTAAGATTTATAACGAAATGATACCGCACCTGAGTTTAGACATGAAAAACGCCCAATCAGGCGCACAATAGAAAAGGCCAGCTACTGGAGCTGGCCTAAAAATAAACACTGTCAACCTATCTTAGGATAGGTCACATTACTGATTAATAAAGTTGTCGAGTTCTTCGCCCGTAATTTTTTTAATCTGCGCAAATAAATACCAAAGTGCAGCAATCAATAAAATGGTACTTGGAATAACGATAACCGGGTAGCTTAGGGCTGTCATTCGACCTAGCTCTTCAGTGTAGGCAGTGGTACCGGGCTCACTAACTAGAATTACCTTAGCCAAAATATAATTTAGCGCCGACGAAAGAAAGAATGAGCAAGCAACGATGTATGAACTAATTGCCACCTTTCTTCTGAACTCGTCTTGTTTTCCTTGTGCATCCAATACTTGATTTAGGTGCGGCCAGTTAATAATTTGGTCGTTCAAAATAAGCATCTTTACCAGAGGTTTATTCGAGTATTGGGTAACGAGTACCGCGATGCCGATAATACCAGGAATAGCGGCTTCTTTAATTGCAATGTATTCTGCCGGAAGCTTTAGCAAGCTAAATCCGCCAGTAAGAAGCACGCTGATGATACCTAAAATGGAAAAGCCATTCACTTTCCCAGACTCTTTCAAATCCCAAAGCCCATAGCCAATTGGGAAGCTAAGCGCTGCCACAATGCTCCATGCTGGGCCTAGGTAATCTTCGGAGCTTGCATAACTCATTAGTACCACGGGAATAACAATGTTAAACGCGAGGTTGCCGAGAAAGCCTTGGTTCTTTTGTGTGGGTTCTTGTACTGCTGACATATCTATTTAAAACGTCTCATCGTGCAACTAATTATACGTAAACTAATTAGCGTGCCCAGTGCCATGCGGCAAATAAGCCACCAATAAAGCCAAATAGATGATATTCAAAGGAAATAAATTTCGATGTGGGAAGCACGCCAACCAGCATTCCTCCATATAGCGCCGCAACCACTAGCGAGATAAGTAAATACCGCACTTTATTACTTCTAAAGCCGGCCAACACAAGAAAACCGAAATAACCATATACCATACCGCTTGCGCCAATATGTGTAGCGCTTCTTCCAAAAAGCCAAACGCCTATACCGCCTATAAGTAGTGCGCTTATCGTGGCGATTAAAAATGTACGCTTTCCCCATTGCATGGTTAACCACATGAAAAGCAACAGCGGCACCAAGTTTGCCATTAAGTGTGTAGGTGTACCGTGCAAGAATGGTGCGGTGAAAATATAGGGCAGGTGTTGCAAGCTGCGCGGTACCACGCCAAATTGATTCAATGTATTGCCAGTCAGTAAATTGGCGACTTCTATTACAATGAGTAATGCGCCCAACGTTAGCAATACGCGTATTTGAAAAGAAAGCGGCTTCATATTTTTGCCCCTTGAAGAAATTAAAGAATAATGTGGGGAAGGTAGCGAGAAAGGTCTTGTGTTATGGCTGACGCGTCCTCTCTCACCGATATACCAGCAGGCATATCGTCAACTAACCAACTGCCTATAAGGGTATGGTTACCCTCGAACACGGGTAAAGGTTCAAAGGCTTGAACAATAAAGCCTTCTTCGCCGTAAGGGCCGTCGCTAAGCAAACTTTCAGTCCCATTTTCAATAACAGATACATTCGCACCTTCGCGAGAAAACAGCGGTTTTTTAATCCACTTTCCCGATAAGTGCTTAGCGTTAATCTCATCTGAAAAAAATGAAGGGAGAAGGTTGGGGTGACCCTCGAATTTCTTCCAAAGCTGAGGTAACAATGCTTTGTTAGAAATCACCGATTTCCATGGTGGCTCAATCCAGTTAACTTGCGCATCGTGTAACACATCACCAAATTCTTCGCGCAGCATAAACTCCCACGGGTACAACTTAAAACAGTCGGTGATGGGGGAATCTTGCAGATCGGTAAATACGCCGGTATCAGCCAGTCCGACATCTTCAATGAATACAAAATCGGCCTGAAGGCCTGCTTCTTTGGCGCAATCTTGAAGATACTGCACTGTGCCTCGGTCTTCTACCGTGTCTTTGCAACATGCCATGTGCATCTGGTTTATATTGTAGTGCAGCGCTATTTCACGAAACCTGTGAACCAGCTTCTCTTGCAAGCTATTAAATTGGTCGGCATGTATTGCAAGCTTTCCTGCATCTACATTTTGAGAAAGCCATAGCCACTGCCAAAAACCAGATTCGTACAAACTGGTGGGGGTATCTGCATTGTTTTCTAGTAGTTTGGCAGGCCCTTTGCCGCTGTAGACAAGGTCAAGGCGTGAATACAAACTGGGGGCTCTTTGCTGCCAGCTGTTTCTTACTAAGTCCCAATGTTGCTCTGGGATTCGGAAGCGAGTAAGTAACTCCTCACTATTAACCACATCTTCAACAACCGCCAAGCACATTTGATGAAGCTCGGCTGTGGGATCTTCAATGTCGTTTTCAATTTGTGCTAGCGTGAATTGATAGTAGGCTGTTTCGTCCCAATAGGGCTCGCCATACATGGTGTGAAAATGGAAACCAAACTCGTTGGCCAATTGCTGCCAGCCTTTTCGAGGCTGGCATGGCATTCTAAACATATTTAACCGCCCCAACCGCCTTTACGGCTACTGCTTCCCCATGACGATTTGGCACGTACACTGCTGCCGAATCCGCCTCGCTTCATGGTGCGATTTACCGTTGGTTTAGGCTTATAAACGTCTTTACTTACCCGATATTTTCGTTTTCGAATATCACCATCGAAGACATAGCCATCGGCAGTTATCCAGCGTGAGCGAAACGGTGAGTTATACGAATAAGAGGTATATAAGGGTTGCGAGTAATAGCGATTTGGCGATAGCAACGAGCTCACCATATAGCCCGCCATAAAGGGCATAAAGAAACTGCCGCTATTGTCGTTTACCTGTTGGCACTGGTTAGGGCCAAATTCGTGTTCACAGTCATACTCTGAACTAAAACGAGGGCTAGTGCGCATGGCCTCGTCCATGGCCGTTTGATAGGCAGCTTCACAGCGCTCAACGGCATCAGGGTAGTCTTGTTTACAGTCTTCTAGCGATGTGTAAATTGTGGCATCTTCTTTCTCACCACCACAGCCACTAAGAATGACACTGGCTACCCCCAAAGCCAAAGGCTTAACGCTAAAGCCTTTGCGCATGCTGCTAAGGTCAATGTGTTTAGTGCGCTTTAACGCTGGCTTTTCGTCTTGTATGTTTTCATGAACATCAAGCTGTGTATTTCGTTTATCAGTCATCGCTGCCCCCTTAATAGGTCATGCAAGCGGCATTTAATAAGCCAACGGCAATTGACATACTGGCAAGCATGACACCTGCTGAGACTTCATTGTTGTTAATGCGCTCTGCAATTTTTGGCATAAAACTAAAGCGTAAAATAGCAAAGGCTAAAGACTGTGCGATAACAGCAACCAATGCCCAAATGGCAAAATCTACTACAGCCACTGAGTTTGATGCGGCGCTGCCAAGAGCAATGGCAAAGCCGACAATGGCGCCACCAAAGCCAATAGCGGCAGCTACGTTCTTATCTTCTTTAACTAGTTTCCACTCATCGTGAGGTGTCACTAATGCGTAAACCAATTTGAAGATAAACAAAAAGACAATCGACAAACCGAAATAAAGCGCGAAGTTATCTAGGCCAGCCAAAGATTGCATGATCGTATCCATTATTATTCCCTTTATTCTTAACCGTTAATAGTAATGTCTGCGGGCTCAACATCAAACCCAGTTGAAATTACCAAGCATCTGTCTAAATTATTACCCACTTGTTTTTCCTCACCGACAACAAGCAAGGTCTCAACTCTTTCGTTACCAATTGGGCGTTCGTACAGCATCATAAATTGGTCGGTGGTACTTACATCACCATCTTCTTCATACGTGGTTTCAGTTACGGCAACAGGCGGAGACTCGTCTCCCATTGCTCCCCAAACGCGGGTAAACACCTTGCCGTCTAGCTCGTAAGTTGGTTGGCTTATAACGTTTTTTAAGCACTCGTTCCACTGTGCAGTGTTGCCAATGGTTTTGGTCTCATAAAAATGCCACAGCTTCACATCAGTGATATGGTTTTCAGAAAGGCCGCCATCGGTGACCACCTGTAAAAAACCATCATCATCGGTATAAAAGCGAAGCAGAGTGCCGCCGGTATCTAATGGTGCTTCTCCAACCGTTTGAATAAGCTGAGAGCGAGCAGCGCCTTCAATAGTCAGTTCTGGCTCTAACAGCGACAATTTCAGATTGTCTAGTTCGAAAGAACCACCCAAATATAACCCCATAATTTCGGGTGATTTTGGCTTTTTAGGCTCTGATTTTTTAAATAGCTTACTAAACATAATTACCGCCTCTTAGTCTGCGTCAAGGGACGACCAGTCAATCGCATTAATGCGGCGCTCAGCAATATAAAACAAGGTGTCGCCCGGGTTTAATGTGGCATCTAATGGTGGGTTAACTATCATTTCTTTAACCAGCCCGTTAGGGGCAAAACCAATAAAAATAGCGTCGTGTTTGCGCTTTAAATTCGTGAACAGCTTTTCAACAGAAATGGTTGGGCTACTTTCAGGGATCTTCACAGAGAATTGTGCCTGACCTTCATCTATGCTGAGCAAATCGTGGTGTAGCATACTTGAGCCTGGATCAAAGGCCGCTTTAACCAGCATTTCCACCGCCACGCTAGGCGTGCACTCCACCTTAGGGCAGTGGTCTTGAAGAAGGCTTACTAAACTGTCGTCATCGAAATAAGCGACTTGATGTGCGTCTGGATTACGCTTCGAGCAATAAAGCGCAGTGGTCATAGTGACATCATCTTGCGGGTTATCAATTAAGATAGTTCTGGCTGTGCCAACACAGGCCCGATCCATATCTTCATCTTTATTGAACGAGTCGACCTTTACAAACTCAATGACACCTGGCATGGGGTTGGTAATATCAGCTTTAACACATAAAACAATGTCTGGGCGTTCTGGCATGGCGTCGCGTTCTTGAAGAATTAAATCCAACAAAAGCATTGTTCGCTGCCCGTTCCAACCAATTAGCAAAATGTGTTCGTTTAGCATTAAGCTATTCATACCCAACAATCCTCTTTTCCATGTTAATGAAACCCACGCAGCTATTCGGCCAATGACCATGGCGAATATACTCAAGCCAACGGGAATAACATACAGCGCTACCACGAATTTGCCCGCTGGTGTAACGGGGGAGAGATCGCCGTATCCCACTGTGGACGCTGTTACTGCTAGCCAGTAAACAAAGCTGGTATGCGCGATGAGTTCGTGTTCGTCGGCCGCGTAAAGCAACCAGTAACTGGTGATCGCGTAAAACACCGTTATCGCGACAATGATATACCAGCGCGACTCTGCAAAATGCTGCAGCATGATTTTTCGCAGTTTAATCCATGGAGACATAAAAGAAACAGCCCTTGTTATGCGTGCCCTTACTCTGCCTTGAAGTGCTTGATTTGTCTAGGGTTACCATTCTGCAATATTTGCAGGGAATTATGTATTGATAATTAAAAATGGGAGCATGTGGCTCCCATTTTAATAACTTACTTGCCTAGAATTCGCGCTAGCTCGTCGTCGGCTGATGTTTTACCACCTTTAATGCCCGCTTCAGCTAAACGCTTTTCAAGGTCGCTACTCGACTCGTTATTAGCTAACTCTTCTGCGGCTTGAAGTTCTGCGTTACGCATCTTTTGCTTATCTTGAATACGAGATAAAGATTCCGTTGCAGTCTTCATTTTACTGTTCGCGCCCATGTGGCGTGAAGACACCGCGACCTGCGCTTTTTGAACGCTTTCCGTCGCTTTTACCATATCCACTTGTTGCTCTAAACGACGTAAATTCGCTTTTGCCTGCTGGATATTTTGTGCCAGCTGCTTTTCTGACTGCTGGAACTGATCAAGATATGTTTGCTCCTGATCGCGCTCTTCTTTAAGCTCAGAGACTTTCTGCGCACAATCAAGCGCAAGTTGACGGTCGCTATCAATTGCTTTGCGAGCGTGCGCTTCGTATTCCGCTATCGATGAATTGTAGCTATCTACTTTTTGCTGAGAAAGCTTACACTTCGCCAATATTTGTGTGCGCGCATGATCAGACTTACGTAATTCTTCTTTGGCTTCTCTAATTTCTTGTTCCAGAATTCGAATAGCCTGGCTGTCTACAACAGACTGAGCAGCTTCGGTAGCACCACCTTTTACTGCAGTTACTAATTTTTTCCACACTGACATTCGCTTCTCCTTAGAAGTAAATTTTAGTTAAGGTGTGTTTCGTAAGCATCTAAGAAAGACGCCACATTCTGAAACAGTGTTTCTACTTCAATAACAATACTTTCGGCTTTCGATTGTGCGCTTAGTGCGCCAAATGCAGTGTAATATTCTTCACCGCCAATCGTTGAAATTCCTACGGTCGTGAGAGGAAACACCATATGAGAAGATAGTATCTCGTGGTCTAACGCTGGCTTATCTTTTACTTCAGACGCTGCAAACAAAAGACTCTCAACCAAGATTTGCTCTCCGCTGATAGCAAGCCATGCGTCAATGCCGTCTTGATTAGCGATAAGTAAGCAATTTTCCTCACGTGTTACCACAAAGTCATCGTGCTCTTTAAATAGGGCTTCGATGCTTTCCAGTTCCCAGCTCATACCTTTCTCCTTTAATTATTGAAGCGATAGTTTTGAAAATGAATGTCGTGTAAGTCGTGTTGTTCCGTGATTATCTTAAGTGTTTAACTTTCGATGTTAGGAAAGCTCAAACATTTCTACTGTAACGACTATTTTCATCTTCGCCAATATCTTGACTTGCAGTGTAGACCTGTTGTGCCATAATCGTCAACATTAAAAACATGCCATAAGTGTAAAAAAGTGTGTTTTTGTAAAATATACATCACATTTGAGTGGTTTTTGGGGGCTGTGTGGACACAAGAAATGCACAAAATGTGCAAAATGCTAAGAATGCGTGGCGACAAACAGTGGCAAGGGTTGTGAAATCTGAAATGTCAGTGCGCGGCGTGAAATATCAAGCGTTAAGCCAAAGGCTTGAAGAGATTGGTGTTGAACAAAGTGCTGATAACCTTAGGAATAAGGTCAATAAGGGAATTATGGGCGCCGACTTACTTTTACAAATAATCTACGTATTAAAAGCGCGCCCGCTGGATGCTGCGCTTTTAGAAGAAATCTTAACTGATCTTCAAGAATAAAAAGCGTAAAATACGCCTCATTAAATACTTGCTGCAAAAGAAAGGCTTAAAACAGTCGTTTAGTGTGTAGCAGGTAAAATAACATTCAGATAAAAAAATACCCAGCAGGAGCTGGGTATGAATGATAAGGAATGTTTATGGGAGAACATCATCACTATCTGGATGTATCTTAACCGTTTAAGGGGTTGGGTGCTATTTAATAAGGAAATGTTCGCGTATGTCGTTAAATAAATAGTTGTCTTAATTAATACTTTTTCTTTTAAGTTTTTGAAAAAAATGGTTTTGTTGCTATAGCTTCTAATGCTTTACGTAAACTTTTGGCGCTTCTATTAATCTTTAGTTGTAACTTAAAAGAAACTTAACCTCGTACTTTGGTCTAACTTTATCACTGCAGTTTTGTTTTACATATGAAATTATCAGATTTTAGCTTCGAACTACCCGAAAAACTTATTGCCAAATACCCAACTCAACAGCGAACAGCTAGCCGCCTTTTACACCTAAATGGCAAAAGCGGCGAGGTTGAGCACACCATGTTCGCAGATATGCTGAAATTTGTGGAGCCTGGTGACCTGTTGGTTTTTAATAATACGCGAGTGATACCCGCCCGATTATTAGGAAAGAAAAAAACGGGGGGGCAAGTTGAAGTACTTATCGAGCGTATCACTTCTGATAATACTGCACTTGCGCATGTAAGAGCCAGTAAAGCACCGAAGGCTGGCACTAAGCTCATTCTTGAAGAAAAAGTAAACGTTACCGTTACCGGTAGAGATGAAGCGCTGTTTATTTTACAGTTTGAGCACAGCGAAACAGTGCTTTCTTTATTAGAAACCCATGGTCATATGCCGCTGCCTCCTTATATTGACCGACCCGATGAAAACTCAGACAAAGAGCGTTATCAAACGGTTTACAACGAAAAACCGGGTGCTGTTGCTGCGCCTACTGCGGGCCTTCACTTCGACGACACTATATTGAATGCGCTAAAAGAAAAGGGCGTGAATTTAGCGTTCGTTACTCTTCACGTTGGGGCGGGTACATTCCAACCGGTTCGCGTTGATAATATTCATGAGCATAAGATGCACGCAGAATTTGCTGATGTACCCCAAGAGGTTGTAGATGCGGTATTAGCAACAAAAGCTAAAGGAAAGCGAGTTATTGCTGTAGGAACAACGTCTGTACGGTCGCTAGAGTCTGCTGCGAAGGCAAGCGCTGAACAGGGTAATGAAGACGTTATTGCTCCGTTTAACGACGATACCGAAATATTCATTTATCCAGGTTTCGAGTTTAAAGTGGTTGACGCCATGTTCACCAACTTCCACTTGCCAGAATCCACGCTGATGATGCTAATTAGCGCATTCGCAGGCAAAGATAATGTGATGAAAGCCTATCAAGAAGCTATCGATGAAGAGTACCGATTCTTCAGTTATGGTGATTCGATGTTTATTGAGCGTGCCTAAGTTCAACGGGGGGCTTTTGCCCATTGGTTCTAGTTTAGTTACAGATAAACATAGATACGGGGCATGATCTCAGCCAAATTACTGGTATAATCGCCGCCAATTTATTTTTATACCCAGCGCAAAAGCGCACCAAAGTGGGAATGCTTTCACATGCAATTTGAGTTGTTAAAAACCGAAGGCCGAGCACGACGCGGCCGTTTGGTCTTCGAGCGCGGTGTTGTTGAAACCCCAGCGTTCATGCCAGTTGGTACGTACGGTACCGTTAAGGGAATGACCCCTGAAGAATTGAAAGACAGCGGTGCACACATCTGTCTTGGCAATACGTTTCACCTAATGCTGCGCCCTGGCACTGGCATTATTCGCCAGCACGGCGACTTGCACGATTTTATGAATTGGGATAAACCAATTCTTACCGACTCGGGCGGTTTCCAAGTGTTTAGCCTTGGCGATTTACGCAAAATTACCGAAGAAGGTGTAACATTTCGCTCGCCAATAAATGGCGAAAAAATTCTTCTTACGCCAGAAAAGTCGATGGAAGTTCAGCGTGACTTGGGCTCTGACATCGTGATGATTTTCGATGAGTGTACGCCGTATCCTGCTACCGAGCAGGAAGCCCGTGTTTCAATGGAAATGTCATTGCGTTGGGCTAAGCGCAGTAAAGAAGCGCATGGCGATAATCCTGCGGCACTGTTCGGTATCATTCAAGGCGGTATGTACGAAGGATTGCGCGATGTATCGCTTGCTGGTCTTGAGGCTATTGGCTTTGACGGTTATGCCATTGGTGGCCTTTCAGTGGGCGAGCCAAAAGAAGACATGATCCGCATTATCGACCACACTGCACCTAAAATTCCAGAAGATAAGCCTCGCTACCTAATGGGCGTGGGTAAACCTGAAGATTTGGTTGAAGCGGTGCGTCGTGGCATTGATATGTTTGACTGTGTTATGCCTACTCGTAACGCGCGAAACGGCCATCTATTTGTTACGGAAGGCGTGGTGAAAATTCGAAACGCAAAGCACAGAAACGACACTTCACCTTTAGACGAGAAATGTGATTGTTACACTTGTAAAAATTATTCTCGCTCTTATCTACATCATTTGGACAAGTGTAACGAGATTTTGGGTGCGCGCTTAAACACCATCCACAACCTTCGTTATTATCAACGTGTAATGCAGGGCCTTCGCGATGCGATAGATGCAGGTACACTTGATGAATTTGTACAAGAATTTTATGAACAAAAAGGGTTGCCGGTTCCGGCACTATAACAACGATAATATCTGGGGAATTTTATGAGCCTATTTATCTCAAACGCTCACGCACAAGCGGCTGGCGGTGCACAGCAAGGTGGTGGTATGGAAATGATCATCATGCTTGCAGTATTCGGTTTAATCTTTTACTTCTTGCTTTATCGCCCACAGGCAAAGCGCGTGAAAGAGCATAAAAACTTGGTATCTTCGCTTAGTAAAGGCGACGAAGTGCTAACGCAAGGCGGTTTAGTTGGGAAAATTACTAAAGTGTCAGAAGAAAAGGACTTCATTGAAGTTGCACTTAACGATTCAAACAATATCGTTGTTCAGAAGTCTTCAGTAACTGCAGTGCTGCCTAAAGGCACGATGAAGTCACTGTAAGTAACAATCGCCGGGGCCGGGATGCTTCCCGGTACTGGCACGAAAGGATTATCCAGTGCTAAACAAAAACTCTATCTGGAAAGTGCTGAGTGCCCTCATTGTGGTTGCAATGTGTGCACTTTATGCGCTTCCTAACATTTACGGCGAAGATCACGCCGTACAAATCTCAGCAGGCCGCGACGCTGTTGTTACCCAAACAACCGTTGAACAAGTTAAAGCCGCGCTGAGCGAAAAAAACATTTCTCCAAAACGCGTAGAATTTGAAAACGAGCAAATATTGGTTCGTGTGTCTGATTCAGATACGCAGCTAGTCACCCGTGAAACGCTTGAAAAAGCGCTAGGCGATGAATACTTCGTAGCGATGAACCTTGCCCCAGATACGCCAGAATGGCTAGAAGGGTTAGGGGGCACACCTATGAAGTTAGGTCTTGACCTTCGTGGTGGCGTTCACTTCTTAATGGAAGTGGATATGACTGAAGTGATTACTAAGTCACTAGAAGACGCTGAAAGTGGTTTCCGTACCTCTTTACGTGAAGAAGGCATTCGTTATCGCGGCGTTAAGCAAGTTGACAACCATATCGACATTACCTTCCGTGACGAAGATGCGCTAGATAAGGCAGAGTTCTTTTTACGCAATCAAAGTCGTGACCTTACGTTTAATCAAGTTGATGACTTAACCCTTCGCGCTATTTTTGCTGAAAGCAAGCTTCAGGAAATTCGCGATAACGCGGTTAAGCAAAACATCACCATCATTCGTAATCGTGTGAACCAGTTAGGTGTGGCAGAGCCACTTGTGCAAAAGCAAGGCGCAGATCGCATTGTTGTGCAGCTTCCTGGTATTCAAGATACTGCCCGTGCGAAAGAAATTCTTAACGCAACGGCAACGCTTGAGTTTCGCATGGTTGATCAGAAAAATGATATTCGTGATGCACTAAATGGTCGCGTGCCTCCTGGCTCACAAGTTATCGAAGATCAACAGGGCATTCCTCAGCTACTTGAAAAACGCATTATGCTTACTGGTAGCCACATTATTGATGCCAACAGTGGTGTTGATGAATATGGTCTTCCAAATGTAAATATCTCGCTAGATTCTGAGGGTGGCAATAAAATGTCGCGTTCAACTCGTGGCAATATCGGTAAGCCAATGGCTACCGTTTTTATCGAGTACAAGTCTACGGGTGAGCGAAATAATGACGGAAAACTTATCTTCGAGAAGCAAGAGCAGGTAATTTCGGTAGCGACTATTCGTGCTCAACTTGGCAGTAAGTTCCAAATCACTGGCCTTGATTCACCAAAAGAAGCCCGCGATTTAGCGTTACTACTTCGTGCCGGTGCGCTTATTGCGCCAATCCAAATTGTTGAAGAGCGCACAGTTGGACCAAGCTTGGGTAAAGAAAACATCGAGCTAGGTATGCAGGCCATTATTTATGGTTTAGCTGCGGTTCTAGTATTCATGCTAATTTATTACAAGGCGTTTGGTGTAGTAGCAAACATCGCACTAGTGACAAACCTAGTTATGATTGTTGGCATTATGTCGATGATACCGGGGGCAACACTTACGCTGCCTGGTATGGCTGGTATCGTGCTTACTGTTGGTATGGCTGTCGATGCGAATGTACTTATTTTCGAGCGTATCCGCGAAGAGTTACGAGAAGGGCGCAGCCCTCAACAAGCCATTCATCATGGTTACGACAGTGCATTTTCAACTATTCTAGATGCAAACATTACTACGTTTATTGCAGGTTTGATTCTGTTCGCAGTGGGTACAGGGCCAATTAAAGGTTTCTCTATTACGCTGATGATTGGTATTGCAACCTCGATGTTTACTGCAATCCTTGTTACACGCGTTATTGTTAACGCAGTGTGGGGCGGCAAGCGCGTAGAAAAATTGGCGATTTAAGGACGTAACATGCAATTATTAAAACTATCCGATACCGTCAATTTCATGCGCCTTCGCATTCCTGCGATGGTGCTATCAGCGGTACTTATTTTAGGCTCGTTCGTCTCGCTTGGTGTAAATAGCCTTAATTGGGGGTTAGATTTTACCGGTGGTACCCTAATTGAAGTGGGTTACCAAGACGCCGCTGACCTTGAAGGCATTCGTGTGCTTCTAAATGAAGCAGACTTCGAAGATGCGGTAGTGCAGAACTTTGGTAGCAGCCAAGATGTACTCATTCGCATTGCGCCACGAGATGGCGTGAAAGCCGTTACGATAGGCGAACAAGTGCTTGCAGCGCTTCGTGCTGATGGCACTGAAGTAGACATGCGACGCATTGAATTCGTTGGTCCAAACGTAGGTGAAGAATTAACAGAGCAGGGCGGTTTAGCGATGCTAGTAGCATTGTTGTGTATTCTTGTTTATGTTGCCATGCGCTTTGAGTGGCGTTTTGCGCTAGGATCAGTTTCTGCACTAGCACACGATGTTATTCTTACACTAGGTCTGTTCTCGGTACTTCAAATTGAATTTGACTTAACCGTGCTTGCAGCGGTACTAGCGGTAATTGGTTACTCGTTGAATGACACCATTGTTGTATCTGACCGTATTCGCGAGAATTTCCGAAAAATTCGTAAAGGTGAGCCGGTAGAGATTATCAACATCTCGCTAACGCAAACCCTTAACCGTACCATCATCACTTCATTAACCACAGTGTTGGTATTAGTGGCGTTATTCTACAAAGGCGGCGCGCTTATTCACGGGTTCGCAACCGCGCTTCTTTTTGGTGTAGTGGTAGGTACATACTCATCGGTGTATATCGCAAGCTCAGTGGCGCTAGCATTAGGTATCAGTAAAGAAGACCTAATGCCTCCGCAGGTGGAGAAAGAAGGCGCAGACTTAGATCCTATGCCTTAGTGTTATCCGCTTCAAACTTATAAAAAACCGCATTTGTTATGCGGTTTTTTTATGCTTTGCCTTTAGTGAAATTCACTGTTGATTAGGGGCTAGCGCCTGTTTCAGGTCATCTTTATATCGCCTTGAAAGCGTCACTGTTTGGCCGTTATTGAGCATTATCGACCCATCTCCTGTTTCTTCATAACTTATAGATACAATGGCAGGTATTCGCACTGCGTGCGATCGATGCACTCGCACAAAGCCTTGTTGTACCCCTTCTTCACAGAAACGGCTAAGGGTATAGCGCAAGGGGTAAACACCCACGTGAGTATGAAGGTTAATGTAGTTTCCCGATGCCTCTACTCGCTGTATGTCAGTTACTTGAACCAAAAATTCCTTATTGAGTTTCTTCACTAGCAAATAGTCAGGCAAGGTACTGGCAGTTTTGTTACTTGAAACCTGTGTTGTGTCGCCTGTAATAAGTGATGCTTCACCTATTAAGCGCTGATAGCCAAACCGTGCAATATAATAAAAAGTAACAAGAGTAATGTAGCCCCATACGTCTTTTCGGTATTCGTAGATGAATTCATTGAGCCATATCCCAAAGTCATAATTGCGCTCAGAAAATAAATAGACAAGCTTTCGAAATGCCACCATTAATAATACATGGGCTATGGAAAATAAACTGGCAAAAGCAAAGTGCCACCCTAGCCATGTCGCTCCTATTTTTACTCTCTGATCGAGTGTACGAATCGCGATGATTAACGGAATTACGAGCAATGCGGTACTCAATGCACTGGAGTATTCCCAAACATACGGTTCCCAAAGAGCCACGCTGTTATTGTCGCTTCTGGAAAATTCAGTCCAACTAGACGCAGCATTGATCGAGTTGTTTATAAATAAATAGGCAGCAAGTAAAGCAAACGCCGCGTATTTATGTTTTGATTCAGTATCCCTAAGAAACTGACTCCATTTTTCATCCCAATTATTCACCGCTTAACCCTTTTTTCCTTACTTTCCGTCACTTAGGTGTTTGCTGCCGAACGTCTATCACATTAGATGCAACACGTTAGTTAAGCACTATTGAATAGGAGCAAAGACTTTGACGCAAGCATATGTTGGTCAAGAAGCACCATTTGTTAATCGAACTTCAAATGGAGAAACGAGAGAGAAGGTCGTGATTGATAGCCCTTCTACACAGCGCTATTTTGAGTTGGATGCACTGCGCGTTATTGCCTTTGGTGTACTTATTTTTTACCACATTGGAATGTATTACGTACTTGAGTGGGGCTGGCATATCAAAAGCGATGTGCAGTTTCCATTGTTGCAAGATGTGATGATATTAACCAATCAATGGCGTATGTCTTTATTATTCTTGATTTCTGCCATGGTGTTTACTGTTGTGCTGCGCCGAGCTTACGACAATCCGAAGTCCCGCTGGCGTGAATCTTTTTTACTATTGTGGCAGAGGGCGTTACGGATATTAATTCCTCTTCTCTTCGGTATGTTCGTTATCGTTGCGCCACAAGTTTATGTAGAGTGGACGGCAAGCGGAGCGCTAACGATGCCGTTTAGCGAATTTTACATAGCCTATATCAATCCAAATACCGGCTTGTTTATCGATAAACAGTCGGTAATAGGATTACTGACGTGGAACCACCTTTGGTTTTTGCCTTACCTTTTTGTGTACAGCGCTATCATACTGCTGCTTTTCCCGCTTATCAGATTTGTGGAAGTGAAGGAGTTGAGAGTACTCGATAGCTTGGCGGTGTTTAGCATATTAGCGGTTTTTATTATGACTGCTATATGGTTAGAGCTACGCGCAGTATACCCCACATCTCACGACTTGCTTAACGATTGGTATAGCCACGCAAAGTACTTTTTTGTGATGTTAGTAGGTATTGTAGTTATGCTTAGACCTGCGTTGTACGCTGAAATTATGAATCGTCGGTACGTAAGCCTAACAATTGCAATACTGCTCTACAGTGTCATTATTTTAGACCGACACAACATGCTTGGCCCTACAGGGGAGTTAATGGCGTCGTCCCGCGGGTTTCGTATTTTGGTAGGCGTCATCGTTGTACTTAACCACTGGGCATGGTTAGCAGCAATTTTGGGGTTCGGTCGAAAATATTTGTCTAGTCCAAGTAGGGTAGTGAACTACTTGAACAAAGGGATATTACCTTATTATATAGTGCACCAAACGATCATAGTGATGGCGGCGTTTTACTTAAGCTCTCGTGTTTCATCTACACTCTGGGAGTTCATTTCAATATCGTTACTAACCGTTGCTGGGTGTGCACTAACATACGAAATCGCAAAGCGTTTTTTAGTACTAAGGTTTTTGTTCGGTCTTAGGTTACACGAAAATAAAAAGTGAGAAAAAGAAAAAAGGCGCTATTTATAAATAGCGCCTTCTTTTTCTAACTGAGCTTATAAGCGGCTTATTTAAGGTGCTTAACTAGACCTTGAACAACCTTCACGCTACCTGCAACAATTTCGCCTTTGTGAAGCGGGTCGTTTCCGCCTTTAAAGTCTGTTACCAAGCCACCAGCTTCACGAACAATCAGCTCACCTGCTGCGATATCCCAAGATTTGATGCCACGCTCCCAGTAACCGTCGTGACGGCCTGCTGCAACATAAGCAAGGTCTAGTGCAGCGCTACCGCCGCGGCGAATATCGCCCACTTCGTGGAAAATTTTGTTGAGGCTTAGTGCATATTCACCAAACTGAGATTTGTTTTTGAAAGGTAAACCGGTTGCAATAATTGTCTCTGTTAGGTCACGAGGCTTAGACGCGCGAATACGGTAACCGTTAAGCTGTGCACCTTGACCACGGCTAGCGGTAAATAATTCGCTGCGGATTGGGTCGAAAACGACCGCTTGGTCTAAACGACCTTTATGAAGAAGTGCAATTGAAACGGCAAAGTGTGGAATGCCTTTTACAAAATTAGTGGTGCCATCTAACGGGTCGATTATCCACTGATAATCTGTCTCTTTACCGTGGACTTCACCCAATTCTTCTCCTAAGAAGCAATGCTCTGGGTAAGACTGCTGAATTTTGGCAATAATTGCTTGTTCTGCTTCTTTATCAACTTGTGTAACGAAGTCGTTCAAACCTTTCGACTCTGTCGCTACTTCATTATGTTTTTCAAAACCGCGAACAATAACTGTTCCAGCCGCACGCGCAGCGCGCACCGCAATATTCAGCATAGGATGCATAGATAAACCACCAATTGTAAAAGACCAATGAAACGAACCAGCGGTACAAAAAATAGCTAGTCGTTTTCGAAAACGGGCGGAGTCTACCAGAATCCATGAGTGATGCAAATGAAATCACGTAATCGATTCTACTTATGCCGTTGCTTAATAGGGCGAACGGCTAGGTGGAGCCCACTGAAAATGGCGGCAAACAATGCAGTGAAGGCAACGGTTGTAGCTAAAGTAGGAAATAGCCATCTATACCGCTGCTGTGTTAAACTTTAGGTTATCGAAGTTAGAAAGATTACGCACAATAAACGCGTATCATCTGTTAAAAAGTACGTAGGTATCACAGGCATGCTCGAAAATATTCGCATCATTTTGGTTAACACTTCTCATACTGGAAATATTGGTTCAACGGCAAGAGCTATGAAGACCATGGGGTTGAGTAGTTTATATCTTGTCGATCCAGTGAACGAGCCAGATGGTCAAGCGAGCGCACTCGCAGCGGGAGCGGGTGACGTACTTGCCAATGCTAAGATTGTAAATACGCTAGAAGAAGCGGTAAAAGACTGCGGTTTAGTTGTGGGTACTTCTGCCCGCTCGCGCACGCACTCTTGGCCAATGCTTGGCCCACGTGACTGTGGCGAAAAACTAGTACAAGAAGTAGAAAAGTACCCTGTAGCGCTTGTTTTCGGTCGTGAAAATAGTGGATTGACTAATGAAGAACTGCAGCAGTGCCATTTCCACATGTGCATTCCAGCTAACCCTGAATATAGCTCGCTTAATCTTGCGGCGGCTGTACAAACACTCTGCTATGAAATTCGAATGGCTTACCTCAACCGTGAAACGTACCCAAGTGTAGAGGAAGAATACCCTTTAAATGAAGATTTAGAGCGCTTTTATGCCCATTTAGAAACGACCTTAGAAGGGACGTCGTTTATTCGCAAAAGCCACCCCGGCGTGGTCATGACCAAACTTCGCCGTTTGTTCAACCGTGCGCGTCCTGAGTCTCAAGAGCTAAATATTTTGCGCGGTATTTTGGCATCTATCGATAAATCGGTTAAGTCTGCTAGCGCAAGTAACGCACAGCTTAACGATGAGCAAACTGAGACTCTGCAAAAAGAAGAGAAAGAGTAAACGTTATGTTTGCCCGCATAAAAGATGATATCCAAGGTGTTTTTCATCGCGATCCTGCTGCGCGAAACACCTTTGAGGTTTTAACTAATTATCCAGGCCTTCATGCTGTGTGGCTACACCGAATCAGTCATAAACTTTGGAAAGCCCAATGGAAATGGTTAGCACGAACGTTATCAACATTTAGCCGTTGGCTTACGGGCATTGAAATTCATCCAGGTGCAACCCTCGGTCGACGTGTGTTCATCGACCACGGAATGGGTGTTGTCATAGGGGAAACCGCCGAAGTTGGCGACGATGTCACGCTTTATCATGGCGTGACATTAGGTGGAACAAGCTGGAAAGCGGGCAAGCGTCATCCAACGCTGAAAAAAGGTGCGGTTGTAGGAGCGGGTGCCAAGGTTTTAGGCCCCATCATAATTGGTGAAAACGCTAAGGTTGGCTCTAATTCGGTGGTGGTAAAAGACATACCAGCGGGCGCAACGGCAGTTGGTATTCCCGGCCGCATCATTATTTCAAAACAACAAGATGTGATGGTAAACCCTCAGCGCGATAGAATTGCACAAAAATATGGTTTCGACGCTTATGCGGTCGCCCCAGACAATCCCGATCCTGTCGCCAATGCAATGGGAATTATGCTAGAGCACATGCATCAGATGGACATTAAAGTTGAGGAGATGTGTAAAGTCATTCAGTCGCTAGGTGGCGATGTGTGTACAGATAACCTCCACAATATCAGCGCTGAAGATTTTGCCGATACCGGATTGGAAATATCTGACAGTCATCAGCGTGATAAAAGTAACCACTCCTTCGATCCAAGCATTTAACAATGCCATTCGCACGGAAGCGAAGCCAGCCAAGCGATAACCTAGTACCCCCAATACTGTCAGGTTTCTTTACTAGCGAGAAACTAAGTTTTTTAAAATTTTGTTAATTCAATATGTTACTCAATGGTCTGCTTTATGCAAACTAGCCAGTACTTCTCTTAATGAAGTCCATATCAATAAATTCTCTTTAACAAGGGTATACATATGAAATTTCTCAGAGGCAGTAAAGCACTACTGGGCATGGCAATAATCTCATCCTTCATGGGTGCATCTATTGCAAATGCTTCAGCAATTATAAGATACGGTGATACCTACTTAGGTGTTAACAACGAAGGGCACTTAAATGTGTTTCCTTCCGATGTTGACGGTATTTCAGACGAATTCTTAGCCGAGTTCGGTGGAGAACCTGTTGGTCTTTGGCGTGACGGTTTAGGTGACGCTACAGCTCCAGGTTGTCTGTGCGAAGGTTGGGGAGTTGCTGCTACCACTTTTGATAATAGAGTGTCAGGGTGGGCGAGTGTTGATAATGGTGGGATTGGAGGCATAACGGGCGGCACGTTTGGTTCAAATGAGTTCTCCATAACATCGAATGTCGATTTAAGCGATGCCGCAATCAGTGTGCAACACGCATATGGGCGCTCTCTTGCTGACGGGGTATTTCAGGCGTCAATAACGATAGAGAACAACACAGGTAGCGTTTTAAGCGATGTAGTCTATCGCCGGGCAATGGACTGGGATATCCCGCCTACTGAGTTTAATGAGTTTGTAACCCATGTTGGTGTTGAAGCAAACTCAGAGGCAAATGGCGGTAACGTTAGGTATGCGAGCGATAATGGTTTCGCTAACGTCAACCCGTTAATTTCTGCGGGTGCAGTAGACCCAAGCACAATAAACGTTGACTTTGAAGATAATGGACCCAACGATCACGGTTCTGTATTTGATTTTGCGTTTGGTGAAATTGAAGCTAATGGTACGCGTACATTCAATATCTTCTATGGCAGCGCTGCTGGCGAAGAAGCAGCAATAGAGGCGCTTGAACTGCTAAATGCTGATGTATATTCTTTAGGTCAGCAGGCTGGCTCTCCGGATGAAGGCTTACCCGCTACGTTTTTATTTGGCTTTGGTGGTGTGGGCGGTACCGAACCAGGCTCGAGTGAAGATAACCCTGTATTGCCTTTCGTTCCAGCCCCTGGAGAGTTTGTATTTACCTCGCCTGAACCTGGCCGTTGGTTCGATCCACCGTTTGCTTTTGGCTTCGAGTATGAATTGACGGGTGGTGCAGTATTTAGTGAGCTTATCACACCTAGCGCTGCACTTGGATTTGGTGATATTGAGCTTGTAGTGGGTGGCACTGTTGTAGAAATATTGAGTCCAGGCGAACTGTTTGATTTTTCTACTCTTGGTTTTGATGTGACCGAATTTAGGCTAGTTGGTTTAGACCGCCTTTTAGACATAGAAGACCCTGGCTTTGCGACAGCATTTCCACTGTTTTTAGATTGGACGGGTTCTGCAACAGAATTGTTGATGACAGCGTTAACTGTTGATTCGTTGCCTCCAACTGGTGTAGATGAGCCCCAAGTGCTTGTGCTGTTCTTAATCTCGGGATTATTTTTAATTCGTAGGATGACGAAAAAATCGCAACACAGAGTAATGTAATTTTGTAAAAGGCCACCGACTATTAGCGGTGGCCTTAGTATATAAGGGATTTTCTATGAAATATTATATGATGATTTTGCTGTTTGTTTTATTTCACAGTGAAACTTATGCTATCGATAAAAATGGAAAGTTCGCGGTTAAAGGGGTAGGCAATACTTCTTGTGTTAAATTTCGAAGCGCAATTACAACAAACGACTCACAAAAATATTTGTACGCTGGCTGGTTAAACGGCTATATCACAGCGCAAAACCAACACTGGCCTGAAACGTTTGATGTCTCATCGTGGGAAACGGTTGAAACCTTATCAAACTACGTTTATCACTATTGCGAAAAAAATCCAAACCTGAGCTATTTTCAAGCGTCAACGCAGATGCTCAATGAACTCTTTGATGATCGCGTTAGAGAGTATGTAGGTGCACAAGAAGTGCCTTTAAATGGCACGTCGATTAACGTTTATAAGCAAGTGGTTGTGAATGTGCAAAAAGCTCTCTCTGAGCGCGGTTTGTACACCGGACCTGTAGATGGAAACTTATCGAATGAATTGCATCAGGCTATTTTAGCATTCAATAAAACCAACAATATTGATTCAAAAGATTACTTTGATCAAAGAATGCTACATGCATTGTTTCGTAAGTAGACAAAGCACTATTTTACGCCCTATTTATAATACCTGACTAATTTACTAGGTTATATACTTGACCATTTTAGTCGGGTATGTGAAAATTCCCGCATTATAAGACGGCGGGAGATATTGATGAAACTCACTTCTAAAGGGCGCTATGCGGTAACCGCAATGCTTGACGTCGCTTTGCATTCAAAGCGGGGTCCAGTGCCTCTTGCCGACATTTCAGAACGACAAGAAATTTCCCTTTCATATTTAGAACAGCTTTTTTCACGATTGCGCAAAGAGCAGCTTGTAGACAGTGTTCGCGGGCCTGGCGGCGGCTATTTATTGGGCCGAGATGCTAGCAAGATTGCAATAGGTGAAGTTATTCGCGCTGTGGACGAGTCGATAGATGCCACTCGATGCCAAGGGCAAGCAGACTGCCAAGGCGGCGATCGTTGTTTAACTCACAGTTTGTGGCAAGACTTAAGCGACCGCATTTCAGTCTTTTTAAATTCAATTACGTTGGGTGAGCTCATGGCTAAACGCGATGTGCAGGAAGTTGCAGGTCGACAAGACAATGCAGCGTCACTACGCAATATTGCCAACGACATTGAAGTAAGCATTCAACTTTAAATAGGTATTGAGTAACGCATGGCTTTATCAACACCCATTTACTTAGATTACGCTGCGACTACGCCAGTAGATCCTAAAGTAGCAGAGGCAATGGCGAAGTGTCTAACGCTTGATGGTAACTTTGGCAATCCTGCTTCTCGCAGTTACCGCTTTGGCTGGATGGCTGAAGAAGCGGTAGATGTAGCTAGAAACCAAATTAGTGACGCGCTTAACTGTGACCCAAGAGAAATCGTATTTACGTCGGGTGCTACAGAGTCTAATAACCTTGCCATTAAAGGTATTGCAGAAGGCTACGGTAAAGGGCCAGAAGCAAAAGGTAAGCACATCATCACCGTGGAAACCGAGCACAAAGCGGTGTTAGACACCTGCGAGCATCTTGAGAGTCAAGGTTTCGAGGTAACGTACTTAAGCGTACAGCAAGACGGTTTAATTGATATTGATTCGCTCAAAAAAGCGATGCGAGACGATACAATTTTAGTGTCAGTAATGCATGTAAATAATGAACTTGGGGTGATTCAAGATATCCAAGCTATAGGGGAACTGTGCCGTGAAAAGGGCATTTTTTTCCACGTAGATGGGGCGCAAAGCGTTGGTAAGATTGCTATCGACCTTGCCGAGTTGCCCGTCGATTTACTTTCTATTTCGGCGCATAAAATATATGGGCCGAAAGGCATGGGGGCGTTATATGTACGCCGCCGTCCTAAAATTAACTTAGTGGCACAGATTCACGGCGGCGGTCACGAGCGCGGCATGCGTTCGGGCACGTTAGCCACCCATCAAATTGTTGGAATGGGTGAGGCTATCGCGCTGGCTTCTTCAAAAATGGAAGACGATAGTGCGCGCATATTAGCGCTGCGTGAGTCACTGTGGGAAAGCCTTCAAAAGCTTGATGATGTCTATTTAAACGGCCACGCAACGCAGCGTATTCCTGGCATTTTAAATGTAAGTTTTGCAGGTGTAGACGGCGAAAGTTTGATGATGGGTTTAAATGACATTGCGGTATCTTCAGGATCAGCGTGTACATCAGCAAGTTTAGAGCCATCTTATGTACTTAAAGCAATTGGTCGCAGTAACGAATTAGCACATGCGGGCATTCGTTTTAGCGTTGGGCGCTTCACAACCCAAGATGACATTGATTACGTGGTTAAAAAAGTAGTGGACGTAACGACCCGACTACGACAGGCCGTTTCAGTATAGTAAGCGCTAGTAAGTTTGAAAGTGACGCTACGCAAATTAGAGACAGTCGAAGCAGTCAAATCAACGTGAACGAAACTTAATGCATGTACGGCGTTTACTAGACGCTAAGCGGCGTATAAAAAGCATCAAGAGCCACAAATTAGTGGCTGAATATTTGAGTGAAATAGTCGGGTATTATATACTACGGCACCAAAATTTTAGGCTGCCCTCAATGTAGCTGGCTGTTTTAGCGATTTTTGCGATGAAGCTGACCAAAATGGGTCAGCTTCATCGCAGCGCTAAATACAAGTTGAACACAATGAGTAACGTAAATCACCAAGACCGTGGGGTGATTTATCGGTCAGAGATGCAAAGTGGCAGCAAATGCAGGCAAACAAGTGAGATCCCAACATGAGTGAACAGATCGAACAGGCGTTAGAAAGAAAGTACGAAGCCGGTTTCTACTCAGAAATCGAGTCGGAAACGTTTGAAAGCGGCCTGGACGAGTCGGTTATCCGCCGCATATCAGCAATGAAGAACGAGCCTGAATGGATGCTTGAATGGCGTTTGAAGTCTTATCATGCATGGCTAGAAATGGAAGAGCCAGACTGGGCGCACGTCGACTATCCGAAGATTGATTATCAGGCCATCTCTTACTACTCTGCTCCGAAGAGTATGAAAGATAAGCCAAAGTCGTTAGATGAGGTAGATCCAGAGCTTCTTCGTACCTATGAAAAACTGGGTATTCCGCTACACGAGCAAGAAATGCTGGCGGGCGTTGCGGTAGATGCGGTTTTCGACTCGGTATCTGTTGTTACTACATTCCGCGAAAAGCTTGAAGAGGCTGGCGTTATTTTCTGCCCTATTTCTGAAGCGCTGCAAAAGTATCCTGACCTTGTTAAGAAATACATCGGTTCGGTAGTTCCGCGCACAGATAACTACTTTGCTGCTCTAAACAGCGCGGTATTTACAGACGGTTCATTCGTTTATATTCCAAAAGGCACACGTTGCCCAATGGAACTATCGACTTATTTCCGTATTAACGAAATGAACACGGGCCAGTTCGAGCGAACGCTTATTGTTGCTGATGAAGGCAGCTATGTAAGCTACCTCGAAGGCTGTACAGCACCGCAGCGTGATGAAAACCAGCTGCATGCGGCTGTGGTTGAGTTAGTTGCGATGGACGATGCGCAAATCAAATATTCGACGGTACAAAACTGGTATCCGGGTGATGAAAACGGTAAAGGCGGTATCTACAATTTCGTTACTAAGCGTGGCATAGCGCATACCAATGCCAAGATCTCTTGGACACAGGTTGAAACGGGCTCTGCGGTAACGTGGAAGTACCCAAGTTGTGTACTGAAGGGCGACAACAGTGTAGGCGAGTTTTACTCAGTGGCGTTAACACGTGGTCGTCAGCAAGCGGATACCGGCACTAAGATGATTCACGTAGGTAAAAATACCAAGTCGACTATCATCTCTAAAGGTATCTCAGCGGGTAACAGTAATAATGCGTATCGTGGTCTGGTTCAAATGGGCCCCCGAGCCGATGGTGCACGTAACTTCACCGAGTGCGACTCGCTACTTATCGGTGACAAGTGCGGTGCGCACACGTTCCCGTATATCGAAAGCCGCAATCCTTCGGCCATTGTTGAGCACGAAGCAACAACATCGAAGGTGAGCGACGAACAATTATTCCTGTGTCAACAGCGTGGCTTAGACACAGAAAAGGCCGTTTCTATGATTGTTAACGGTTTCTGTAAAGAAGTATTCAAAGAGCTGCCAATGGAATTTGCCGTAGAAGCCGGCAAGCTGCTCGAAATTAGTCTTGAAGGTTCAGTGGGGTAATCAATGCTTAGTATCAAGAATTTACATGCCAGCGTGGAAGAAAAGAACATCATTAAAGGTCTTAATCTTGAAGTTAAACCTGGTGAAGTACACGCTATCATGGGCCCCAACGGTGCCGGTAAGAGTACTCTAGGTTACGTGCTATCTGGTCGCGACGGTTATGAAGTAAACGAGGGTGAAGCCACGCTTAACGGTAAAGACCTACTAGAGCTTGAAGTAGAAGAGCGTGCCCGCGAAGGCCTTTTCCTTGCATTCCAATACCCAGTTGAAATTCCTGGCGTAAGCAATATGGAATTTATGAAAGAGTCGGTTAACGCCATGCGCGAACAGCGCGGCGAAAAGCCATTAACCGCCGCTGAGTTTTTAAAGAAAGCCAAAGAAGCGTGTAAACAAGTACAGCTTCCATTGGATTTCTTAAAGCGCGGTGTAAACGAAGGTTTCTCTGGTGGTGAGAAGAAGCGTAACGAAATCATGCAGATGATTTTACTTGAGCCAAAGCTTTGCATTCTTGACGAATCAGACTCTGGCCTTGACGTTGACGCACTACAGGTAGTTGCAGATGGCGTTAACAGCCAGCGCGACGGAGAGCGCAGCTTCATCGTTGTAACCCACTACCAGCGTCTTCTTGACTATATTAAGCCTGACTTTGTTCACATTCTTGCCGACGGCAAAATTGTGAAAAGCGGCGACGCGTCACTTGCTCTTGAAGTAGAGAAGAGCGGCTACGCATTTCTAGGTAAAGCGTACGAGGAGGCTGAGGCATGAGTCAATGGCTAGAACAGGTCATTGATGCGGCGCAAATCTCCGATTACTTAGCGCCCGTGCGTCAGCAGGCCTTAGAAAAATTAAAAGCCGATGGTTGGCCAGCGCGTAGAAACGAGAGCTGGCGGTTTACGCCGCTTACGCCACTTGAAAAGCGTGAGGCGAAGCAAGCCGTTCAGGCAGACAATTTGCCAGTACCGGCAATTGATAATTTAAATGCTATCGACCTTGTGTTTGTCGATGGTGTCTTGGTAACGCAAGTAAATACCCTAGACGTTCCAGCGGGCATGACCATTACATCACTAAACAGCGATGATGCGGCTACCCAGCAAGCTATTAGCAGCGTTTACGGTCAGGTTAAGCCTACGCGTCACATATTTGGTTTAGTAAACGATGCCCTATGCCAACACGGTATATTTATCAATGTTGAAGCGGGCGCGAAAATTGACACGCCAGTGCGCATTGTGAACATGGCATCGCAAAATGTTGACGCACATACACGTGTTGTAGTGAAAGTGGCAGAAGGCGCAAGTGCGACGGTTATCGAGCAAGGTTTTGGTGATACCGGAAGCTTAACGACGGCCTTTGCCGAATATGACTTGGCAGACGATGCGCACCTTGAGCACTACCGTTTTGCCATGTTTACTGGCAAAGCAAAGCAGGTAGGTGGAAGTCACTTTAAGCTTCATAACCGCACTACGCTTAATAGCACTATGGTAGGTTATGGCAGTGAGCTTTCACGTTTAGACGTAGATATTCACCACGCCGGCGAATTTGCTGATGCGAAAATGAATGCTATTTATCTTCTGGCAGAAGGCGAACTATTCGACCTTCACTCAACCATTGAGCACGCCATGCCTAATGGCACGACAGAAGAAAACGCCCGCGGTATTGTTGGTGACAAAGCACGTGCTGTATTCAACGGTCGTATCCACATTCATCGCGATGCACAGAAAACACTGGCAGAGCTTAACAATCGTAACTTGTTGCTTTCTCGCCGCGGCGTTATCAATACTAAGCCTGAGCTTGAAATTTACGCCGATGACGTAAAATGCGCCCACGGTGCAACGGTTGCGGAAATTGAAGAAGAAGCCTTGTATTACATGCTTACCCGCGGTGTTTCTCGCAGTAAAGCACTGGTAATGTTGAACTTTGGCTTTATTCAAGAGCTTATCAACGACGTACCAAATACAGCGGTACGTGAATGGTTAGCGCCTATATTGAGCGAGCGTTTCGCCCACATGGAGGTGAAATGAGCTTAGACGTTGCAGCACTTCGTGCCCAGTTTCCTATTTTGTCTAAAACGGTAGACGGCAAGCCGCTTGTTTACTTAGATAATGCGGCAACCACGCAAAAGCCTCAGGCTGTAATTGACGCGTTAATAGATTTTTACACGGGTACGAACGCAAACGTGCACCGCGGTGCGCACCATTTATCTGACGAGGCGACGCGCCGCTACGAAAATGCACGAAGCAGCGTTGCACGATTCATTAACGCGAGCACCCGTGAAGAAGTCATCTGGACATCAGGCACAACGGAAGCTATCAACATTGTAGCAAACGGCCTTGGTCAGCTTTTAAGTGAAGGCGACGAGGTAATGGTGACTGAGCTTGAGCATCACGCAAACTTGGTGACGTGGCAGCAAGCGTGTCGCCGCTCTGGTGCAACGCTGAATGTTGTACCTATTTTTGATAACGGTGAACTTGACGTTGAAGCTTTCGACAGACTGCTGTCTGAAAACACCAAACTGGTGGCGTTTCCGCACGTATCTAATGCATTGGGCACGGTAAACCCAATTAAGCAGCTTACGCAAAAGGCAAAAGCTGTTGGGTCATTGGTGCTCGTGGATGGCGCGCAAGGCATTGCTCACGGTGGCGTTGACGTTCAAGACATCGGCTGCGATTTTTATGCGTTCTCGGGCCATAAGCTCTTCGGCCCTACTGGCATTGGTTGCTTGTGGGGTAAAAAGGAAGTGCTAGAGACATGGCCTGTATGGCAGGTAGGTGGCGAGATGATTAAAGACGTTACTTATCATGAAGCCACATGGGGGGCATTGCCAAACCGCCTAGAAGCCGGTACGCCGAATATTGCAGGCGCTATAGGTATAGGTGCCGCGGTAGACTGGTTTAGTGCGCTTGATGTAAACGCATTGCAAGCACACGAGCAAAAATTACTTGCGTATGCTACCGAGCAAGCTGAAGCCCTAGATGGTATGCGTATTATAGGCACGGCGCCTGACAAAGTAGGGGTGTTGAGCTTCTTACTTGATGGCGCGCATCCTGCCGATGTCGGATTTATTTTAGACCGACAAGGTGTAGCAATTCGCACCGGTGACAACTGTGCACAGCCTTTGATGAAGCGCTTTGGTATTCCGGGCACGGCGCGTGCTTCGTTCTCAATTTACAATACGCTTGAAGAAGTGGACAGCTTGTTTGCTGCACTTAAGAAAGCAAAAATGATGTTGGCCTAAGGAGGCATTATGAGTGTTGAAACGTTCGTACCAAGTACAAAACTCATTTCGCTAACTGACAGTGCCGTTAAGCATTTCGAAAGTAAGCTTAAAGAAAAGCCTGGTCAGTTAATTCGTTTATCAACAAAAGTTAGCGGCTGTACGGGTTATGCTTACGTGCTTGATTTCGCCGATAGCGCACAAGCAGATGATGAAATTGTAGAGATTTCACCTGTGCTTCATGTAGCTGTGGCTGCTGATGCGACAGACCTGTTACGCAATACAGAAATTGATTATGTAACAGAAGGCGTAAACGGCATTATTAAATACAACAACCCCAACGTTGTAGATGAATGCGGATGTGGAGAGAGCTTCAACGTAGGGTAATTCCTGCGATGGAGCTGCCAGTTGTAAAGCAAAGAGTACTTAGTAGTTTATGAAGCAGAAAATGGTGACCACCGAGCGTGACTGTAAAGCGCGTTTGGTTCCAGCGGGAAATCCAACTGTGATCCCTGAAGGCGAGTTTGTCAATATCACCCAAGAACTCGGTGGTAACTATACCGTGACATGGCGCGGAAACATGTATCGTATTGACGGTACAGACGCAGGCGCTATCGGCCGTAAAGCCATGACGTTAAGCTTTGATGCGCCGGAAGATGGAAAAATCAGTGAGCAGCAAGTGTGGGACGCACTGGAAACCATTTATGACCCTGAAATTCCAATCAATTTAGTATCGCTTGGCCTTATTTACAAAGTAGATATCGACCAAGCTTCAGGTGATGTGAACATTGACATGACGCTAACTGCACCAGGCTGCGGTATGGGTCCAGTACTTGTAGGCGATGTTGAATATCGCGTAGCCATGGTTCCACATGTCAAGAAGGTGAATGTAGAGTTGGTCTTCGACCCAGCTTGGTCACGCGATATGATGAGCGAAGAAGCGCAGCTTGAAGCTGGCTTGTTTTTCTAGTTCCTCTTTTTTTAGATAATCCCTTTTTAAACAATAAACGGAAATGGCTATGCAACTACCTAGCAGTGAAGAAATTATTGATGATTTAGCGTTCTTTGACGATTGGGAACAGCGCTATCAATACATCATTGATTTGGGTAAATCTATTCCAGGTTTACCTGAGGATGCCAAAACACCAGAGCGCTTAGTAAAAGGGTGTCAAAGCAGCGTGTGGCTAGTCGAGTCGTATGACGGCAATAAAATAAACTTCGACGTGGACAGCGATGCGGTTATTGTACAAGGCCTATTGGCATTGGTTCTTGCTGCTTATAACGACAAGACCCCAAAAGATATTCTAGCGTTTAACATCGATGGCTATTTCGAGGCACTAGATTTAGAACGTCATATAACACCTACTCGCGGCAACGGTTTGCGCGCTATCGTAGGCAAGATACAAGAGCTGGCTAAAGCCAACGCTTAGGCTACAATTAAGCAGGGCAGATATTGTTGCCTTACAATATCTGCCAGCACAAAATAATTTGTGCACTGTCATCATATTGTCATACCCATTAGGCTAATCTGCCCTAATATTTATACATAAAAACAGTACTTTAAGCCTGATTTAATAAAGGCTCTGGTCAAGCTACGATTTATTGCCTATAATTCGCGGCCAAAATTTTAAAGATACATACACTATTATTTGTTTGGAGAGAGAACATGGCTCTTGAGCGTACTTTTTCGATTATCAAGCCTGATGCGGTTGCTAAAAACGTAATCGGTGCAATTTACAACCGTTTCGAATCTGCAGGTCTTCGCATCGTGGCATCTAAGATGATCCACATGAGCAAAGAGCAAGCAGAAGGCTTCTATGCAGAACACAAAGAGCGTCCTTTCTTCGGCGCACTTGTAGACTTCATGACGTCTGGTCCAGTTATGGTTCAAGTACTAGAAGGCGAAAACGCAGTTCTAGCTAACCGTGAAATCATGGGCGCAACTAACCCAGCTGATGCAGCTGCAGGTACACTACGTTCAGACTACGCTGCGTCAATCGACGAAAACGCAGTTCACGGTTCTGATGCACCTGAGTCAGCAGCTCGCGAAATCGCTTACTTCTTCTCTGAAGAAGAAATCTGCCCACGTACTCGCTAAGCGAAGACGGGTAGATGAAAAACGGGGCCTTTTGGCCCCGTTTTTTTTGTTTCTTAGTCCCTCTTAGCGCCTGAGCACGCTTTATGCTGCTTTGCTCGGTGCCCACTTAGGCAAGCTAAACCACGCTTCTCGCGCATTGCCAAACTTAACCTTTCTCTGTGTTAAATCGACTTTTTCTCGCATCTCATTTGTGGTAAAATCCGCGCAAATTTTAATCAGTGCTTTTCTTTGTCTTAGATGTCGCTTAAGACATAGTCGAATCGCTGGTTTTTACACCATATTCAGCAGTTAGAGGGGCATCCCTCGAAGGTAAAAGGGTCATCTTATTCATGGCAAAAACTAACTTATTAAACCTAAATCGCGAAGGCTTGCGCAATTTCTTTAAGGAAATGGGCGAGAAACCGTTTCGTGCCGACCAGGTAATGAAATGGATTTACCAGCATGGTGTTAGCGATTTCGAGGAAATGAGTAACCTCAACAAAAACCTTCGCGCGATGCTTATTGAAAACTGTGAAATTAAAGCGCCTGAAATCGCGTATTTCCAAGAAGCAAGCGACGGTACTATCAAGTTTGCGCTAACCCTTGAAGGTGGTCAGGAAGTTGAATCTGTTTGGATCCCAGAAACTGACCGCGCAACCCTTTGTGTGTCATCACAGGTAGGGTGTGCGCTTGAGTGTACGTTCTGTTCAACAGCGCAGCAGGGCTTCAACCGAAACCTAAGCGTTAGCGAAATTATCGGTCAGGTATGGCGCGTAGCGACATTCTTAGGCTTGTCGAAAGATTCGAGCAAGCGCCCAATTACCAACGTTGTAATGATGGGGATGGGTGAACCGTTGCTTAATCTTAAAAACGTTGTGCCTGCAATGGACATCATGCTTGATGACTTTGGCTTTGGTCTGTCAAAGCGCCGCGTTACTCTAAGTACCTCTGGCGTCGTTCCAGCGCTTGATATGCTTGGCGACCAAATTGACGTTGCGTTAGCTATCTCACTTCACGCGCCAACCGATGAGCTTCGCAACGAGATTGTACCTATCAATAAGAAATACAATATTGAAGCGTTCTTGGCCGGTGTTCGTCGCTATTTGGCTAAGTCTAAAGCCAACCAAGGCCGCGTGACCGTTGAATACGTTATGCTTTCGAATATCAATGACAGCACTGAACAAGCGCATCAATTGGCAAAGGTATTGAAAGACACACCTAGTAAAATAAACTTAATACCATTTAACCCTTACCCGGGTTCTCCATACACTTGTTCAAGCAATTCGCGTATTGATAGATTCGCAAAAGTGCTTATGGAATATGGGTTTACTACCGTTGTTCGCAAAACACGAGGCGACGATATTGACGCTGCATGCGGACAATTAGTAGGTGATGTGGTAGACCGAACTAAAAGATTATTAAAAAAACAGATGAAGGGCGAGGCAATTTCGGTAAAAATGGCCCAATAATCATTAAGATATTAGGGTAAGACCATGGTTGCAGGATTGCGAACTTCACTTCAAATTGGTTTATTGAGCGCGGTTATTTTAACGTCAGGCTGTGTTAGCAATAGCCAGTCAGGACTATATGGTGGCAACTTCGATCACGAGGAAGCCGCCAAAACACGCATGTCTTTGGGTCTTACCTATCTTCAAAACAACAACTACACACAGGCGAAAAAGAACCTCGACAAGGCACTTGAGTTCAATCCACGTTCTGCTGATGTTCAATACGCAATGGCTTACTATTATCAACTGGTCGGTGACAATTATCGCGCTGAAGAATTTTATGAAACAGCTATCGACTTAGCACCAAACAATGGTGATATAGCGAATAGCTATGGCGCTTTTAAATGTCAAAACGGTGATTATGAAAAAGCCAAAACCTATTTTTTTGATGCGATAAATAATCGGCTTTATGCCAATGCGGCGCAAACCTATGAGAATTTGGCCTTGTGTGCGCAAAGTCAGGGCGAAATTGACGAAGCGATCAATTATTTTCAAGAAGCACTAAAGCATCAGCCCGCACGAGGGAAAAGTCTATTTCTACTTAGCGAACTTTACACAGTGTCACAGCAGTGGGCGCTCGCCGAATCTACATTACGCAAGTACGAACGTGTTGCCAAGGTCACGCCAGACTCATTGTGGTTAGCCTATGAAATCGCCAAGGGGAAAGGTGATTTAGAGACAGCCAAGGGGTATGGTGAAATGATGATGTCTTTGTTCCCTGAGAGTGAGCTAACAAAGCGTTATGTAATTCAGCGCGAAAGTATGCAAAGTAGAGTGGTTAAAACCGTGAAATCTGCACAACCTCAAGAAGCTGCAAACAAAAGCGCAATGAAAGAGGCTGAAAAAGACGGACTAGATCACAGTAATCCAAATACAGAAACCAGCGTTAACGACGATGGTGCTGAGTTTCAAAAAGCATCGAGTGACAAAGGCAGTAGTGGCAACCTGGTTACGGCAAAGGGTAATACAGTAGATAAAGAGCAAAATACTGAAATATCTGCCCAAAGCGACAAATTCCATGTAGTAAAAGAGGGTGAAAACTTATATCGTATTTCTTTATTGCATAATATCAAAATAGCAACACTGCGAGAGTGGAACAACTTGAATAATACTGGCGCTATTATTGCTGGTCAGACTATTTGGTTGGTACCACCAAGTATGCAGGAGGAATAAGGTTTAATGGTGTCAGAAGAAAAAGCGAATCAAGAAGTTACTTCGCAACAACAAGAAAATACGCCAAGTCCAGGGGCAATGCTTAAAGCGCGCCGTGAAACGCTCGGTTTGTCCCAACAAGATATTGCAGATAAGTTGTTTTTAAAAGCTCATCAAATCAACGAATTAGAGAACGATATTATCGATGAGAAATCTTCGGTAACATTTACCAAAGGATACGTGAGAAACTATGCCAAGCAGCTAGGCATGAATTCTGAAGAAGTTATTGAAGCGTTTGAGCGTTATCATAACCAAACATCAGTGCCATCTTCTGAGAAACTTCAAAGCTTCTCTAAGCGTGTCGCAAAACAGACACACGACGACAGATGGATGATGGTTACTTATATCATCTTACTTCTTATTATTGCTGGTGTAGTCGTGTGGTGGTACCAACAGCCAAGTGACGACGCCGTTTCTGACGTTTCTGAGTTGCCGCTCACTGAAGCCGTTAAAAGGGAAGCCTCTGAAACATCTATTTCATCAGGTAATAGTACGAACGGTAGTGCGCAACTAGATGGCCGCATGACTATGGGTTCAAGCCCTTCTCAGCCGTCACTGAATGATGGCAATGCAAAAGATGCAAACCCAAACACACCACTTGGCGAAGAATCAGGCGGACAATTTAACGCTGAAGATAACGGCTTTACTCAAGATGGTAATTTGGATGATGGAGCAATATCTGCTCCTGATACAGCCATAAATGATAGCAACAACTTAACAGCACTTGTTAGTTATGCAAATGATGAAAACGAATCTCAGCCTAGTTTAAATATAACGCCACAAAGCAATGCCGCTCCAATCTCAATGGTTTTTAGTTTTGAGGACGACTGTTGGGTTAATATTAAAGATGCGTCTGGTGAAGCGATAGCCTACGGGGTAAAGCAAAAGGGACGGGTTATGGAAATTCAAGGCGTTCCTCCTGTTGAAGTTACGCTCGGTGCACCGGATAATGTGCGCATAACAGTTAACGGCGAGTCTGTTGATATTTCTTCATATCAAAACGGTAAAACAGCTCGGTTCGTACTTCCTTTATAGGTAATTAGATGTTTGCAGAAAGCCCTATTAAACGCAGAAAGTCTACGCGTATTAATGTAGGTAACGTTCCTATTGGCGATGGCGCTCCCATTGCTGTTCAATCTATGACAAATACTCGCACTACAGATGTAGCTGCGACGGTTGACCAAATAAATCGTATTGTTGCTGTAGGCGGAGAGATCGTACGTGTATCTGTTCCTACCATGGAAGCGGCAGAAGCATTTAAAGAAATTAAAAAGCAAGTTAGCGTGCCTTTAGTCGCAGATATTCATTTTGATTATCGCATAGCGCTTAAAGTGGCTGAGTACGGTGTTGACTGTTTGCGAATTAATCCCGGGAACATCGGTAACATGGAGCGCGTTCGCTCTGTTGTAGACTGTGCAAAAGATAAGAATATTCCAATTCGAATTGGTGTTAACGGCGGTTCGCTTGAAAAAGATTTACAGGAAAAATATGGTGAGCCAACGCCAGAGGCACTCGTAGAGTCTGCAATGCGTCACGTCGACATTTTAGACAAACTCAATTTTGACCAATTCAAAGTGAGTGTGAAAGCGTCAGATGTGTTCCTTGCCGTAGGTGCTTACCGCTTATTAGCGCAAAAAATTGACCAACCTCTTCACTTAGGCATTACCGAAGCTGGCGGTCAGCGCGCAGGCGCTGTGAAAAGTGCAGTAGGGCTAGGTATGTTATTGGCTGAAGGTATCGGTGATACATTGCGCGTTTCATTGGCCGCTGACCCAGTGGAAGAAATTAAAGTGGGCTTTGATATTCTGAAGTCACTTCGCATTCGCTCGCGCGGTATCAACTTTATTGCTTGCCCAAGTTGTTCAAGACAAGAGTTTGATGTCATCGGTACCGTTAATGCCTTAGAGCAAAGATTGGAAGATATTCTTACGCCTATGGATGTATCGATTATTGGCTGTGTGGTCAACGGCCCAGGTGAAGCGGAAGTGTCTGATTTAGGTCTTACTGGTGCACGTAACATGAGCGGCCTTTATGAAGACGGTAAACGCGTAAAAGAGCGTCTTCCTAATGACGACCTTGTGGACAAACTTGAAGCGAGAATCCGCGCAAAAGCATCGCGAATGAGTGAACAAAATAAAATTCAGGTATCAGTGAAAGACTAAGAGATTTTTTGTTCATTGTTGTTTATTCCCAAAGCCCCTATAATGCGGGGCTTTTCACTATTTAGCAGTATGAGAACTTCACGTGGCTAAGACTATTCAGGCAATTCGAGGCATGAATGATTGCCTGCCGGAGATTTCCGGCACATGGCAAAAGGTAGAATCTGTACTACGTCAGGTTGTGGCGAGTTACGGTTACCAAGAAATACGCACTCCTATCGTTGAAAGCACCGATTTGTTTAAGCGTTCTATCGGCGAAGTGACTGACATCGTTGAAAAAGAGATGTACACCTTCGAAGATAGAAATGGCGACAGCTTGACTCTTCGCCCAGAAGGTACGGCAAGCTGCGTGCGTGCTGGCAACGAGCACGGCTTATTGTACAACCAACAGCAGCGTTTGTGGTACATGGGTCCAATGTTTCGCCATGAACGTCCGCAAAAAGGTCGCTACCGCCAATTCCACCAGTTTGGTGTAGAAACCTATGGAATAGACGGCCCTGACATCGACTTAGAAGTTATTCTTCTTAGCGCTCGTCTTTGGAAAGAATTTGGTATCCAGCAGCATGTAAAACTGCAAATAAATACGCTAGGTTCAAACGAAGCCCGCGCTGCTTACCGCGATACATTGGTTGAGTTTTTAAAAGAGCGCGCCGACCAGTTAGATGAAGATTCGCTGCGTCGTCTTGAAACCAATCCGCTTCGCGTGCTCGATTCTAAGAATCCAGAGGTTCAAGCTGCCATTGCTGATGCTCCAGCACTTATCGATCATTTAGACGAAGAGTCTAAAGTGCATTTCGACAATTTGTGCGCACGATTAACGCAGGCAGGCATTGAGTTTGAAATTAACCCTCGCTTGGTTCGTGGTTTAGATTATTACAATCGTACCGTTTTCGAGTGGGTAACCGACAGCTTAGGTGCACAGGGCACCGTATGCGCGGGTGGCCGTTACGATGGCTTAGTAGAGCAGTTAGGTGGCAAAGCCACACCTGCCGTCGGTTTTGCTATGGGTATTGAACGTTTGGTACTGTTGCTAACTACCCTAACTGAAGAAGGTCAGGATACGAGCTTTGCAGACGTTTATGTAACAGCAATGGGCGATGAAGCGCAGTCTTACGCTATTGAAGTAGCAGAACACCTTCGAAATACACTTCCTGACACACGCATAATGATGCACTGTGGCGGCGGCAACTTTAAAAAACAATTAAAGCGTGCAGATAAAACGGGGGCACGCTTGGCGCTGCTTTTAGGTAGTGACGAAATGCAGTCTCGTGTAGTAGGTGTTAAGCCACTGCGCGATTCTCAAGAACAAGTTACAGTTAGCTTTGATGCCTTATCTGATAAGGTTTCTGAGATGCTGAGCGCAAAATAAAAAGAGGACATCATGGAACAGTTCGCAACAGAAGAACAACAAGTAGAAGCGATAAAGCGATTTTGGAAAGAGCATGGCACTGCTATCATCGTAGGTGCAGCTTTGGGTCTAGGTGGTCTATGGGGCTGGCGATACTATTCAGAGACACAAATTGAAAGTAAAGAAGCTGCATCTGTCGCTTATCAAGACGCTGTTGAAACATTCGGTACTGAAGGTAGCGATGTAAAGATTAAAGCGTTTATCGAAGAGAATAAAGACAGCGGCTATGCAAGTATTGCTAGTCTGCTTGCCGCAAAACAGGCGGTTGATGCTGGTGATTTAGACGCTGCTGCTTCTCATTTAAATAGCGTTGTAACTTTTGCTGAAAACGATGAGCTTAAAGTGCTAGCTTCTCTTCGTTTGTCTCGAGTGCAAATTGAAATGAACCAGCTGGACGGGGCGTTGTCTACGCTTAGCAACATAACAAACGACGCATTTTCAGCAGAAGTTTCTGAATTAAAAGGCGATGTGTATCAAAAACAAGGCAATTTTGATGATGCCCGTTTAGCTTATTCAAATGCGTTAGAAAAAAATGCCAACAATCCGCTTTTGCAAATGAAGCTAGATAACCTGTCGGTGTCTGCTGCTCAGTAAGCGATGGCCCTTGGGCTGGTATAAATAATAAAGAGGTACGCAATTTGTTTCACAACACGTGTGGCCGTAAAGGTCGATTTGCTCGCACGATAGGTATGGCGCTAGCAGTGTCTATCACAATGTCTGGTTGCTCAACAATTTCAGACTGGTTTGCTGACGAAGAAGAACTAGAGATACGCCGTCTAAAGCCGATTGACGCTAAGTTTTCGCCAAAAATTGTTTGGGAACGCGATATTGGTGATGGTGTAAATCACTACTTTTCACGCCTTCGCCCTGTTTACTCGTACGATAAACTTTATGCAGCAGATCGCCACGGTGCAGTTGTAGCGATGGATCCAGGTACGGGAAAAGTGTTGTGGGAAAAAGACTTCGCACAGTTTCGTTCTGAGGGTATGTTAAGTTCTGTATCTAAACTATGGCAAAGTGGTGAGACAGCGCGTATTGGCGGTATCGCTGTTGCGGACAGACATGTTTTTATTGGTACTGAAAATGGCTATGTAGCAGCCTTGGATGCAGAAACCGGTGAGCTTGCGTGGGATGCATCAATTCCTGGCGAAATTCTTGCTGCCCCGGCTGCTGATGAAGGTATTCTGGTTGTGAATACTGGTGCTGGTAGTTTGTTTGGTTTCAATACTCGTACCGGCGAGCAGTTGTGGAGACACGAAGGTGATACGCCTCCGTTAACGCTACGTGGAATTTCTGGTCCTATTGCATCAAACGGTGGTGCCATTGTGGGTACACCTACGGGCAAGATTCAGGTTAACCTTCTCGATACTGGCGTACTTGCATGGGAAACGGTAATCGCCACGCCTTCTGGCGCAACAGAACTAGAGCGAATCGTTGATATCGATACAACGCCTATTTTGTTTGGCGGTACAATTTACACAGTTTCTTATAACGGTACATTAGCTGCTGTTGAGTTACGTTCAGGTCGTGTTATCTGGAAGCGTGAGTATGCATCGTTTCGAAATTTAAACATCGACGGTAACAAAATTTTTGTTGTTGATAACAACTCCAACGTATACGCCCTTGATAGAAGAAATGGTGTTGAGCTTTGGTCTCAAGGTGCGCTAAAGCAGCGTTCACTTACGGCGGCAACGCCGGCGGGTGATTACGTGGTGGTTGGCGATAACTGGGGCTTCCTGCACTGGATAGAGCAAGACTCGGGCGCAGTGGTTGCGCGAATAGATGTCGGTGGCGATGACGAAGAAGACGCTATCTATGCAGCACCTCTTAAAGTCGACGATCGTATTGTTGCAGTAACACGAAATGGCGTCGTAGCCTCGGTGCGTACTCCAGAGTAATTGCTAAAACTTTACGCTGTAAATATAAAAAAGGCGCCTTGAGGTAACTTAAGGCGCCTTTTTTGATTTTTGGAAGCTGCTAGCCGTAAACCAGCGGCACGCTCTGTACGTGACAGGATTTTTTTTCTGGGCGAATTAACTGCATTGGTATTAGATAGTGAACAAGGTATAATGCGCCCAATTCTCAAAAGCCTCATGATAAATCACCTATCGTTAGAGACAATATCTCCCAAGCGTAAGATGTAATACTTGGTGTATGTGGCTTGTGCTTTTTTAGCTTTCATGACCCTTAGGATCTGATAAATGTTACCCGTTGTTGCTTTGGTTGGCCGCCCTAATGTTGGTAAGTCAACCTTGTTTAATCGCCTTACAAATACCCGTGATGCACTAGTTGCTGACTACCCGGGCTTAACTCGCGACCGTAAGTACGGCCAAGCGAAATTTGAAAAGCGCCAGTTTATAGTAGTAGATACCGGCGGTATTACAGGCGATGAAGAGGGCATTGATGCTGAAATGGCACAGCAGTCTTTATTGGCTATTGAAGAAGCCGATGTTGTTTTATTTTTGGTTGATGCGAGAGCTGGGCTGTTACCCGCTGACCAAGGCATTGCTGATCACCTTCGTCGTATCAACAAAAAAGTACTTGTTGTGGCGAACAAAGTTGATGGCATCGATGGCGACAGCGAAAGTGCTGAATTCTACTCCCTGGGCCTAGGTGAAATAAAGCAAATTGCAGCTGCCCATGGTCGTGGGATAAGCCAGCTACTGCAAGATGCGCTTAAGCCACTTGAGCCAGATTTTCCCGATATGGAAATTATCGAAGAAGCGCCTGAGGAAGAAGAAGATGCTGAAACTCAGCGTCAGCGTTTACAAGAGCTACCAATCAAACTAGCCATTGTGGGTAAGCCCAACGTTGGAAAGTCTACGCTTACAAACCGTATTCTAGGTGAAGAGCGTGTTGTAGTTTTTGATATGCCAGGCACAACGCGAGACAGTGTATACATTCCAATGGAAAGAGATGAGCGAGAATATATCCTTATCGATACCGCGGGAGTGAGAAAGCGCAAGAAGATCAGCGAAGCTGTTGAGAAATTCTCTATAGTAAAAACACTACAGGCCATAGAAGAAGCGAATGTGGTGTTGTTAGTGATTGATGCAAGAGAAGGTATCACTGACCAAGACCTGAGTTTATTAGGCTTTGTCCTTAATTCAGGTCGATCGCTGGTTGTTGCTGTAAACAAATGGGATGGACTGAGCACAGACGTTAAAGATGATATCAAACGTGAAATGGACCGCCGTTTAGGTTTTATCGACTTTGCACGTATTCACTTTATTTCAGCGCTTCATGGCTCTGGTGTTGGCAACTTATTTGAGTCTGTACAAGAAGCGTACATGAGCGCAACCAAGCGTATCAACACTGCGCTACTCACCCAGATTATGGAAATGGCGCAAGACGATCATCAGCCACCACTTGTACGTGGCCGTCGCGTGAAAATGAAATATGCTCACGCTGGTGGTTATAACCCTCCAGTTATCGTCATTCATGGCAACCAAGTGGACGACTTACCAAGCTCTTACAAGCGATTCCTAATGAATTACTTCAGAAAAGCGCTAGAGATAATGGGAACACCTATCAAGATAGAATTCAGGGAAGGTAATAACCCGTTTGAAGGTAAAAAAGCCAACTTAACCTTGGCTCAGCAGCGCAAACGCCGCCGTATGATGTCTTACTACAAAGACAAAAAATAGTTCTTTCATTTAAAGGCACCACTCCATTTGGAATGGTGCTACTCATTCCCTTTGTGTATTTTCTGTCATTCATGATTTTTACAGTTCATACATTTCTTAGTCATTTTACAGAACGTCGATTTAGTATCAGCCACTCAACTTTGCATATCTGAATCAATTAAACCTCTTGTGTAAGTGTAAGCGTCATTTCAGTTTTTTGTGCACTACAAGCATTTTACTACTGCATAAAGCATCAGCTATGCCAAATTTTAGTTACCCAGTCATAATTACAACTAAAGTGTAATATTTTCTTAAATTAAAAAAATTTTAGTTTTTCGCAAATTATCACTTCATCGTTAAAGCCAATAGAAATGCTACGCTGACCATTAAATAATCACTGGTTCTTTTTTTGCAGTTCATCTATGCCCTTTCGTTCGAAAAGGGTAATTCTAACTATTTGATCAGGATGAATTTATGAAAAAGCGAATTATTGCCGCTGCTCTCGTTGCAGCGACTACAATGCCAATAAAAGCTGCAATTATTACGCAAGAAGTATCCTTTGGTGTACAAGGAAGTCCTTTCGATGTTGCGGATGTTTCTCCGCTGTCGGAAAGTCTATTTATAGACGCATTTGACCAAACACTGGGTACATTAAACGCCGTTAACATAACTGTTTCCGGGCAAATTGACAGTGAAGGAAGGTCGATTAATGAAAGTACGGAAGCAGGCCGAGCCGATGTTAATATTTTCTTAGCATCTGATTGGCAAGTTTCAAGTAGTGTCGCTGACACTTTTATTTTTGAACGAGCGAATTTCATCGATCCTCTTGTTTCAGCTCAAAGCTCGCCTGAGGGAAGCTTTACAATGATTCCTGGCGAAGCATCAGAAGTATTTGAGTTTGATGTAAGCACGGGAGAGCGAGGTGGAACATTGACAAACGTAGACCTCACCGCCTTTTTAAGCGGTACCCCTATAGAATTCTTGTTTTCAACGGATGCAAGGACGAATGTTTTTAACCAAGTCGATGGAGGAAGCGGTCGTTTTACTAATGACTTTTCAACAGGCTCTTGGGGAAGGATATTCGTAGAGTTCGATTACTCTCCTGCTGCCGTTAGCGTTTCAGAGCCTGCTGCATTCAGTCTCTTTGGCGCAGGTCTATTATTTCTGTTTTCAAATAGGAAAAAAGCGCTAAAACGTTGAGTGTTTCTGTTTAATTTTACTGAAAGGTATTTTTTTAAACCCACGAAAAGGAGTCGTGATGTCAGTGGAAAAACTACACTCAATGGAGCAACCGCTTCGAAAAGATCAGGTTTACAACTGGTATGATAGATATAAACCTAAGGAACAGGCCAAAGTGCACATACTAAGTAATAATGTTCAAAGAAGGCCTATAAACCTTATTAAGCGTTTTATCGAAAAATAAATGTCTAAATGGTTCGCTCTCTTTTATAAATGGCAAAGTGCATTCAGCTGTCTCACTATACTGTCAGTGAGTGCTTTCTAAAAGTAAGGAGCGAACCTTTTTCATCATTTCAGACTCGTGAGGTACTTTTATTGCAACTATAAGTTGGTTGACGATATTGTCTGAAAATTCTGGTGGAAACGTAGTTGAAATTTTGACAATTTTATCTTGCAGTTTAAATACATAAGTCGTGGCGTAAATGGTAGGAGATGTTTCAGAAGCCGCGCTTAATCCCAACCGCCAACCGGCAAGGTTGCTGTTCACCTCATAACGCGAAGCGGGGCTAACCTGAGATAATTTTAGTCGTTGCATATCGGCAGTGGCGGTCGCCTTTTGCAAGTCACTTTCTAACTGTTGGGGAAGTAACTCGTTCTCTGCTAGTGTGAGCTGCCCTAAAAATGGGTAAACGGTAACGTCTACTAGCGCGTCTTCAAACGCAGCATGTGTATAGCGAGTAATAGCGCCACTGAAGGGATCTGCAAAAAGCTGCGTGTCGAGTTTAGTAAATTCGCCAACTGCGCTGGGCACCATCAAACCTTTGTCGTAGTTACTTGCCTCTAGTGCAGCAAACAAAAACTGACTGGTAAACAGACCCGAATGCTCAGCGTACTCGAGCCAACGTGTAACTAAGACATGTGCTTCGTTATCCATGGTAATCAACTGAGTACCATCTTTTGTGGACAAATCTGGCGAGGCATCAAAAGAAGATGAGTCTATTTCAATCCCGCGCCACTGCAAAGTAAACTCGGCGAATTGTTTTGCGTGTTGTTTGTGTTCGCTTGGCGTTGTACCCACGTTTGCAATGAGTAATTCGTAGTCGCTTCCTTCGCCATACGGAAAAAGTTGACGAAAGACACCAGAGTTACCCAATAGCGTGATAAAACTTTCCGGTGATATTGAATCTTCGAAGCATAAGTGACTTCTACTGTTTTTCTCGGGCACTGAGCGGTGCGGTTCTGCGTGTAATTTACAAGACTGTAAAAGCGACTCACTAGGATAAGTAGAGAAAACAGAAACAGGTTGGTTTACCGCGCTTGCGAGAGCGAGGTTAGGTAAAAAAAGTAATGCGATAAAAGCGAGTAACGGCATAAGCCCATGTCTTACATGTGCAAAACCAAATGCCCGTTGGTACAACGTGAATAAAGAGAACGCTTTTACTTGAACGGGCATAAAAATGATGGCTACCTATTGCCGCTGAATGTTGCTCACTGTACTTGTTATTTCGCCGTCAGTCACTCGCGTTTTTATCTCATCACCAATATTTACTTGATCAATTCGATTCACTGTAGCGCTTTCAGTAAGGGTGATGCTGTAACCACGCGCAAGAGTTGAAAGCGGGCTGACAGACTGTAAGAGGGTCACTTTACTGCCAAGTTCATTTTTTTTGCTCTTAATAAACGCATTCATGCTTGAGACAAGTTTTGCATTGGCATAGTGTAATTTGTCTTTCGCGCGCGCCACTTTCGCTGATGGCGATTGTTGATTAAGTTTATGTTCAAGTGCATGCAGTTGCTTTTCTGCTTTTGCTAAATCGCTTTGCATTTTATGTGCTAAGCGAAGTTGTAGCCTATCTAAGGTTTGCCACTGCGACTGAATACGGCTTTGTGGATGCAGTGCATTCAAACGCTGCTTCTTCAATGCTAACTGCTGCTTACTAGCTTGCAGGTACTGCTGTATTGCGCGTGTTATGCGCTGCTTTTGTTGATTTAACGTTTGGAATAGAGCGGTAGAGTCCTGACTTAAAATTTCCGCAGCAGCGGATGGAGTAGGGGCGCGTACATCAGCCACAAAGTCACTAATAGTAAAATCTACTTCGTGACCCACTGCGCTTACAATGGGCAAGGCACTTGCGGCTACTTCTCTGGCCAAGCTTTCATCGTTAAAACACCACAAGTCTTCTAATGAGCCCCCACCTCGAGTAAGTAAGAGCACATCAACCTCGGCGCGATGGTTAGCCGTTCTTAACGCGTTAATTAACTGTTGAGGGGCGGTTTCACCTTGTACCATTGAGGGATAAACGATGACTTCAGTTTGTGGGCTGCGGCGTTTTAACACGCTCAACACGTCGTGAAGCGCTGCACCGCTTGATGAAGTAATTACGCCTATACGATTAATACGATCAGGCAAGGGGCGCTTTCGTGCAGCGTCAAACAAGCCTTCATTGTTGAGTTTAAATTTCAATGCTTCAAAAGCTTGTTTAAGCGCACCTTCACCATCGCTTTCCATGTGCTCGACAACCAGTTGATAGTCGCCGCGCGCTTCGTAAAGCCCTACTGATGCGCGTACTAAAATTTTATCGCCTTCTTTCGGGCGAATACGAACATTGCGGTTTGCGCCTTTAAACATGGCCGCGCGCACCTGCGCTTTATTGTCTTTCAACGTGAAATACCAGTGCCCAGAAGCCGCGGCCACAAAGTTTGATATTTCGGCCGATAGCCAAATTAGGCCAATTTCGCCTTCCAGCACGGTTCTGGCTAAGCGGTTTAGCTTGGTAACTGTTAAAATTTGTCGAGACGTAGATGGCGAATTTGTAAACATAAAAAAAATCACTGGGTTTAATACATTTAGAGTTTACCTGAAAACTAAAAAACACTACAATTGCGCCGCAATTAACCCTCAACTGAATAGGTGTTGTTGCATGCTACGTATCATCCAAGAAGCCCTGACGTTCGACGATGTGTTGCTGGTTCCCGGCCACTCGACCGTCCTCCCTCACACTGCAAATCTTCAAACGCGTCTTACGCGCGGTGTAACGCTAAATATTCCAATGGTGTCTGCTGCCATGGACACGGTTTCTGAAGCCCGTCTAGCTATCGCGCTAGCTCAAGAGGGTGGTATTGGTTTTATTCACAAAAACATGAAACCTGAAGAGCAAGCCAAACACGTACGTGAAGTTAAAAAATACGAAAGTGGTGTGGTATCAGACCCTGTTACTGTAGCGAAGGATGCGACCATTGGTGAAGTTATCGCGCTTTCTAAGCGCCTAGGCTACTCTGGTTTCCCAGTAACTGATGAAAATAATAACCTTATTGGTATTGTTACTGGCCGCGACCTTCGTTTTGAGAAGCGCTTAGAGCTTCCAATTAGCAACGTAATGACCGGTAAGGATGATCTGGTTACTGTTAAAGAAGGTGCAAGCTCTGACGTTGTGCTAGATCTAATGCACGAACACCGGATTGAAAAAATCCTTGTTGTTGACGACGCGTTTAAGCTAACTGGCCTCATCACCGTTAAAGACTTCCAAAAAGCAGAAAATAAGCCAAATGCATGTAAAGACTCACTAGGTCGCCTTCGCGTTGGTGCTGCGGTAAGCGTTGGCCCAGGTACAGACGAGCGTATAGCACTACTTGTTGATGCAGGCGTTGACGTTCTACTTATTGATACCTCTCACGGTCACTCACAAGGCGTTATCGATCGCGTGAAAAAAGTACGTGCAGACTACCCCGAGGTTCAAATTATTGCGGGTAACGTAGCAACGGGCGACGGCGCGAGAGCACTTGCTGATGCTGGTGTAGATGCGGTAAAAGTAGGTATTGGCCCTGGTTCAATTTGTACTACCCGTATCGTGACCGGTTGTGGTGTACCTCAAATCACGGCGGTATCTGATGCAGTAGAAGCGCTAAAAGATACTGATATTCCTGTTATCGCTGATGGCGGTATTCGTTTCTCTGGTGACATTGCTAAGGCACTTGCCGCTGGCGCTAGCTGCGTTATGGTTGGCAGCATGTTGGCGGGTACAGAGGAAGCGCCTGGGGAAGTTGAACTTTTCCAAGGCCGTTATTACAAGTCATATCGCGGCATGGGTTCATTAGGTGCTATGGACCAAAGCCATGGTTCTTCAGATCGTTATTTCCAAGATTCTGATAATGCAGAAAAACTAGTACCAGAAGGTATTGAGGGCCGTGTAGCGTATAAAGGACCAATTGCCAATATTATCCATCAGCAAATGGGCGGCTTACGTTCAGCTATGGGCCTAACTGGCTGCGCTACTATTGAAGAGCTCAACACTAAAGCACAATTTGTACGCGTGACCTCTGCCGGAATGGGCGAGAGCCATGTTCACGATGTAAGCATCACCAAAGAAGCGCCAAACTACCGTTTAGGTTAAGGCGACCGACAACTGCGAGGCTGGTATTACACCAGCCTTTGTTCTTTTATTTAACGGGTAAAAATAAAACATGACCACAAATATCCACGACCAACGCATACTTATTTTGGATTTTGGCTCGCAATACACGCAGTTGATAGCACGTCGTGTTCGCGAAATTGGCGTTTACTGTGAGCTTTGGGCTTGGGATGTGACCGAAGAGCAAATCCGCGAATTTAATCCTCAAGGGATTATCTTGTCAGGCGGCCCAGAGTCAGTAACTGAAGAAGGCTCACCACGCGCGCCTGAGTACGTATTTGAAGCCGGCGTGCCTGTGCTGGGCGTGTGCTATGGCATGCAAACCATGGCAGAGCAACTAGGTGGCGGCGTGCTAGGCTCAGACAAACGTGAGTTTGGTTATGCACAAGTTGAAGTGATTAAGCCAAGCCCACTGCTAGATAAAATTGAAGACGCCATTGGCGATAACGGTGCGGCGCTTCTTGATGTATGGATGAGTCACGGCGATAAAGTGGCCGCTATTCCTGAAGGTTTTGAAACCATCGCGCAAACCGCTTCTTGCCCACATGCAGCAATGTATAACGCCGAAAAGCAATTTTACGGTGTGCAGTTCCACCCTGAAGTGACTCATACGCGTCAAGGCATGCGTTTGCTAACCCACTTTGTGATGGACATTTGTAAATGCGAAAAGCTATGGACTGCTGGCGCGATTATTGAAGATGCAATAGAGCGTATAAAAGAGCAAGTGGGCGATGAAGAAGTTATTCTTGGTCTTTCAGGCGGCGTAGATTCTTCAGTAACCGCAATGCTGCTTCACCGCGCTATTGGTGACAAACTTACCTGTGTGTTTGTTGACAATGGCTTGCTTCGTTTAAATGAAGCTGACCAAGTAATGGAAATGTTTGGTGACCACTTCGGTTTAAACATCATCCGTGTTGATGCTGAAGGTCGTTTCTTAGACCGCCTTAAAGGCATTGAAGACCCTGAGCTTAAACGTAAAGCTATTGGCAATGAGTTCGTTCGTGTATTTGACGAAGAAGCGGGTAAGCGTGAAAACGCGAAGTGGCTAGCGCAAGGCACCATTTACCCAGACGTTATTGAATCAGCCGGTTCGGCAACGGGTAAAGCGCACGTCATCAAATCGCACCACAACGTTGGCGGCCTTCCAGAGGATATGGAGCTAGGCCTTGTTGAGCCACTGCGTGAACTATTTAAAGACGAAGTACGCAAAATCGGCCTTGAGCTAGGTTTACCGTACGACATGCTTTACCGTCACCCGTTCCCAGGCCCAGGCCTAGGTGTTCGTGTTCTTGGTGAAATTAAGAAAGAATATTGCGACTTGCTACGTCGTGCTGACGCCATCTTTATTGAAGAGCTATACGCAGCCGATTTGTATCAAAAAGTAAGCCAAGCGTTTACCGTATTCCTTCCTGTGCGCTCAGTAGGCGTAATGGGTGATGCACGTAAATACGACTGGGTGGTTAGCCTTCGTGCAGTTGAAACCATCGACTTTATGACAGCTCACTGGGCACACTTGCCTTATGACTTCTTAGGTAAAGTGTCGAATCGTATTATCAATGAAGTCGATGGCATCAGCCGCGTGGTATACGACATTTCAGGTAAGCCGCCAGCAACAATTGAGTGGGAATAACCTGCTTATAGCTGAATTAAGAAAGAGCCCTCGGGCTCTTTTTTTTGAAATTAATTATTGTGAGTTTCGCGTTTTGCAATCGATACTGTAACTGTATGGGAATAAATATAACCGTATTGCAATTAATACCTTCACTGTAACCATAGCGTCATAAAAATATAATCTAATGACGCGTCTTTCTTACAATAATACTAAAGGTTAAGCCGTGTTCAACTACACTAGCATCAGCCGTTTGGTCATGACGCCAGTTCTCGTCAGTTTCCTCACCCTTGTGCTGTTAAACGGTGCATCGATTCTAAAGTCTTTCTCGCTGCTCAATTCGTTCGACGAACTAGAAAATACACTTGTTCAATCTGAGCGCGATGTTAATACCACACTAAGTACATTCAAAACCCAGGTTCAAGAGTGGAAAAATGTGTTACTTCGTGGACATGAAAAGGAAAGTAGAGAGAAGTACTGGGAACGCTTCAAGCAGCGCGAAGCGGAAATTACTCGCCAGTTTGACCAAATGCTAGCAAACGATGTAGTTAATGAAAGTATTAAAGCAGATATTAGGCAGTTTCAAAAAGCCCATGCTGTTATGGCTACGAAGTATCGGGAAGGGTATGACGCTTTTATCAACTCTGGGTACGACTCGAAAGTGGGCGACAGCTACGTTCGAGGTATTGATAGGGAGCCAGCTAAATTATTAGCGGGCATTGCTGGGGATATTGCAACCGATTCAGCTGATGCCATAGCGCAGCTTAAAGCAAATACCCGGGCTATGCTTTGGGCCATCATTCTTGCTGCTATTGCTTTGTCTGTTGTCTCGGTTGTGTATGTTATTGCTCGCCTGCGTTCACAGGTGATTAAACCAACGAAACAAGTGGCAGCGTGTATTTCAAACCTTGCCAATAGCCGTTACGACTATAATTTAACGTATTCTAGCGACCATGAATTAGGGATGTTAGCTAATTCTGCACGCGCACTTCAATTCAAACTGAAGGACTCGGTTGCGCAACTTCAAGAAGCAGAGAGAGAAATGGAGAAAGCATTCGGTACGCTGGGTAACGTAAGTCAGTCAATCATGGATGGCGCAAACGGCCAATGCGACGCATCAAGATCTCTTGACAGCAGTACCGATAAGCTTAAAGAAATTGTTCAAAATTTAGTGGCGATAACTGATCAGGTAGCGGTAGCTACAAACAACTCTGAAAAGAATGTGGCAAGCTGTTACGCCACATTTGAAAGTGCTAATGCTGGGTTTAAACAGCTTGCTAAAACCGTGACCGAATCAAGCAACATAGTCTCTGAACTACAAAGTAGAAGCACTAATATTCTAAAAGTCGTAAACGTCATCAACGAAATTGCCGACCAAACTAATTTGTTAGCACTTAATGCGGCAATAGAGGCAGCAAGAGCAGGGGAGCACGGTCGTGGTTTCGCTGTAGTCGCAGACGAAGTGCGTGCGCTTGCGGCTAAAACGCAGCAGTCTACCAAAGAAATTAACGATATATTAAGCAGTTTTGAGGCCGAAGCCAAAGGCGCAGTTGCAGCCATGGCATCGGGTAAACAGTTATCAGATAACAATGCGGCAGAGGCTGCAACAGCGCTTGAAACACTTAATAACGTGGTAAGAGATATTCAAGAAACCGCGAGCGTCGTTATTGCACTTAACGAAGCTGCAGACGAGCAAGAGGCCGTTTTACAACAGGTAGAAGCGATAATTAGTAATGTAGTTACGTCTTCAGAAAAATATCACCAATTAGCCCAACGGGATGACATGTCGCGCTCTATGAAGAGTATGTCAGACAACGTTGAAAAAGTAGTGAATAGTTTGACCCGCTAGCGGCGCTTTGTCAGTATAAAAAATTCATCGACCAAAAGGAGCGTTATGCTCCTTTTTTAATTGCTTTTAAAGCGAATGTATTTAAGAAATTGTACTTTTAACAATGACAACGCCTTTAGTATTTCATCCCATATATAGTCAGTTAGACCTTCCAGAGCGCCATCGATTTCCCATAGAAAAGTATGTAGGGATCCGCGATGAGCTTTTAAGGCGAGGCGTAGACGATTCCCGCTTCGTTACGCCTGCACCTGTCGATTTGTCGGCACTAACGACGTACTACAACTCGGATTATGTTCATGCGCTTACCACTGGTGCACTGGATAAAAAAGCCATGCGCCGAATAGGTTTTCCATGGTCACAACAGCTAATCGAGCGAACTCGAACCGCCGTTGCTGGCACCTGCTTAACAGCAACACTGGCACTCGAACACGGAAAAGCCCTCAACTTAACGGGGGGGTATCATCACGCATTTGCAGATTTTGGCTCGGGTTTTTGTTTATTTAATGACTTATACCTTGCTGCCAAAACTATGCAGCAAAATCCGTTAATCGACAATGTACTTATTGTCGATTTGGATGTTCATCAAGGTGATGGAACGGCAAAGCTTGCAGAAAATGATCATGATATCTGTACCTTGTCCATTCACGGAGAAAAGAATTTTCCATACCGTAAGCAGCACTCTGATATTGATATAGGACTGGCTAAAGGCACCGAAGACGCCGAATATTTAGCAACGCTAGAACAAGCGCTTACGTTAGCGATTCGGCAATTTCAGCCCGATGCGATTATTTACGATGCTGGCGTAGACGTGCATGTAAATGATGACCTAGGGCATTTGCACATTTCTACCGAAGGCGTATATGAAAGAGATAAACAGGTGTTCTCTTTGGCCGAGCACTTGGGGGTTCCTATTGCAGCTGTTATTGGTGGTGGCTACCAAAGAAATATTGCTGCGCTGGTTGACGTGCACATTCAGCTCTATCGCGCCGCGGGTGTGATTGCTTAGGTAACAAAAAAAGCGCGCTAGTAAAAAACGTAGCGCGCTGTTTGATAGAAACGACCAACGAATACTTGCTTATAAGAACAATAATTGGAAACCAATACCAATTCGCTCTTGTGAACGATTGTAGTCGATGAGTGAGTCACCATAACCATTGAAATACTGCAGCATTACTTCATATCTATCCGAAATAGGATAGGTGAAGTCTAACTGAATACTGCCCCGATTATCACCAAAATCAAGATTGTTTCTCAAAAGCGCTAGCACTTTAAAATCGCCAACTTTTCTACCGTAGCCAAATTCCATTCGACCGTAAAAGTCTTGAATATCAGGGTTATCATCGCCAGTGGGGTCTGATGGGTCTTCTTTTTCGTCTTCAGGAATGCGATACCACGTTTTAAAGTAATAAATATCGTCGTCGTCACTAAAAACAATTGAAGCGAAAATACGGTTCCAGCTTCTAGAGCGCAGCCCGCTCTGACCGTTAGACATGTGGTTAAACCCTACTTGGAACGTATTAAACTTGTACCCAAGTACAGAGTAGTCAGCTGTTTCCTGCCAGAACACTTCTGGCTCGTAGTTTGTTTCACGAAACGGCTTTGATGCCTCGCTGTTGTATAGTTGCCAGAAAGACGTTAGCGTGAAACCAAAATACAGACCATCAAACCCAGTATCTTCCAAGAAAAGCGGTAGCTTCGCACTTACTTGAAACTTCGCTTCTTTATTATCAACGTTTTCTTCATTTAGCTCTTCGTTGCCAAAGGTATTCGGGTTAGATACATAGGTGATGGGCAAAATGTAGTTTTGTCTGTGCTGCGTGATGGCAAATACATTATCTAAGGCTTCTTTATCACCCTCTAGGCGATTGTCCAAGGCACTTTGTGTGACGGTATCGCGCTTTATAATATCAATAACTTCAATGCCGCTATCCTCTTGCGAGAGGTAGCTGTTGTCATCTTGCGCTGAGCTTTCCTGTTGGTTTTCTTCTAGAGTTTGTTCTGTGCGATTAACTTCTGAAGCGTTCTCTTGTGCGTTTACAGATAGGGAAGCAGCAAGCGCTGCCCACATTAACAAAGGCTTTAACACTGACACCTAATAAATCTCCGTTTTGGGTGGATGGAACTAATGCTTAACTGAAGTCCAGCGTTTGGCCTTCTGAAGATGCGAATAATTGTAAATTAGACTCTGCCACTGTGACGTATTCATTACAATGGTTTACGACATCATCTATATCGTCGTCAGTGCGTTCTGGATCATGACTGTATAGCGCTAACCTCTTTGCATTACTCGCCATTGCTAGTTTTACTGCCTCTTCAGCGACAGAGTGGCCCCATCCGTTTTTTGCCGGCATGTCAGACAACATATACTGCGCATCATGAATGAGAAGATCTGCATCGCGCGCAAACTGAGCGAAATCGATAAAATCAGTTTCTTTCTTATAGGGAGGATAAAGCTCGTTATCTGTGATGTAGGCAACTTTGGCTCCATCGGCTTCAATGCAATATGCACTGCCTCGGCCTGGGTGGTTCATCGCTAAACGAGTAATGGTTGCGCCACCTACTGTAAATCGAGTGGTCGTTTCAGGTATATCTATCAGTGATATGTTTGCTTTCAGCGCGCTTCTAGGTACAGGAAATAGCGACCCTTCCATTTGTTTCAGAATTTGGTCAGGCTCATTCAGTTCGGTTTGACCAGGATAAATATTGATATCCCGTGACGCTTGATAAATGGGTGTAAAAAAGGGAAAGCCTTGAATGTGGTCCCAGTGATTGTGGCTTAATAGAATATGAATTGGTGTGTCTTTTTGAACGAGGCGTTCACCTAACAGACGAATACCAGTACCAGAGTCGAGGACGATATCAGTACCGTCCTCAAGCTCAATGTGAACGCACGCCGTGTTGCCACCATAGCGGACGTAAGCTGCTCCCGGAGTTGGGATTGACCCTCTTACGCCATAAAATGTTAACCGCATACGCCCTCTTTTTCTTATCTAACGGACAAGTTCAGAAGTTAGAGTGCGGCTACAAAGTCTTTTGCTGCGCTAAGATCTAATAACTGCTTCTCGCCAGTGTGTCTATTTTTATACTCAACCTGTTGATTATCTAGGTTTCTTTCACCAATGACAATGCTATGCGGTATGCCTATTAACTCCATATCATTGAACATGACACCCGGGCGTTCTTTTCTATCATCAAACAACACTTCTACGCCAAGCGCGACAAGCTGTTCGTAAAGGGCTTCTGCCGCTTCTTTAATACGATGAGACTTGTGCATGTTCATTGGTATTAAAGCAATTTTAAACGGTGCGATAGCATCTGGCCACTTTATGCCAAATTTATCATGGTTTTGCTCGATAGCGGCGGCGACAATTCGAGACACACCTATTCCGTAACAACCCATAGTAAGCGTTTGGTGTTTACCTGATTCGCTTAGTACACCGCAATTCATAGCCTCTGAATATTTGCTACCAAGTTGGAAAATATGGCCAACTTCAATACCACGTTTTATATCAAGAGTGCCTTTACCGTCAGGTGAAGCATCGCCCGCTACTACATTGCGAATATCAACGCCTGTTGTATCTTCAGACCAGTTTACATTGATGTTCACTTTACCGCCTGCACCTGCACCTGTGGTGAAATCGGCTAGGGCAGCAGCGCTTGCGTCAACATACGTTGGAACAGGTAAGTTAGTTGCGTCAGCGAATAGTGGTGATACACCGAGAATGTCTTTTGCTTGTTCGAAAGACGCTTCAACAAGCGGGCTTGCTACGCCGTCTAATTTCTCTGCTTTTACATCATTTAGTTCATGATCGGCACGAAGTACAAGGGCTACCCATTTATCAGAAACAACTTCTTCGCCTTTGCTATCTACTTCGTTAGCGGCTTTAACTAATACTACTTTAACGGCGTTTGCGGCTTCGGCTTCTACGCTTTTAAGAATCGCATTAAAATCTTTGCCTTTGGCATCTTTGGTTTCAACCGCAGCGCCAGATGCATTTGCTTTCTCAGGAGCAACCGCTTCGGCCATTTCAACGTTGGCTGCATAATCACTGTCGCTTGAAAAGGCAATGTCGTCTTCACCTGATGCGGCAAGCACGTGGAATTCGTGAGAATGATTGCCACCAATTGAGCCAGAATCAGCGATTACGGCTCTGAAATCTAAACCCATGCGCGAGAAAATGGCACAGTAGGCGTTGTACATTTTCTGATAGGTTTCTTCTAAACAGCTGTCTTCTAGGTGGAAGCTATACGCATCTTTCATGGTAAATTCGCGGCCGCGCATAATACCGAAACGCGGGCGTACTTCGTCGCGGAATTTAGTTTGAATTTGATATAGATTCAGTGGCAGTTGCTTATAGCTGCTGATTTCGTTACGCACAAGAGCAGTAATGACTTCTTCGTGTGTAGGGCCAAGTACAAAATCACGCTGGTGGCGGTCTTTAACGCGAAGCAATTCTGGGCCGTATTCTTCCCAACGACCAGACTCTTCCCACAAATCAGCAGGTTGCACTACTGGCATTAGCACTTCAATAGCCCCTGCTTTGTTCATTTCTTCTCGAACAATATTGGCTACTTTGTTAAGTACACGAAGACCAGAGGGCAACCAAGTGTAAAGACCCGAGGCAAGTTTTCTGATCATACCAGCTCTCAGCATAAGCTGGTGGCTGATAACCTCTGCATCTGCAGGCGTTTCTTTCTGCGTGGCAAGCAAATATTGACTAGTGCGCATGTAAAGCAGGTTTCCTGTTAAATTCGTATTTTAAATTATGAGTGTGAAGACCTTTTTTAAATTTCACGTCGCAAAACACAAAGCTGCGAAGTGTCTGTTGTGCAAGGAAGGGCATCACACGCTTTGGCGTATTCTAATTAACTGTGAGCCATTACGCCACAGACTGTTACTACTATTAGTAGAATTATCCCAATTGAACGAGTTCAGTCACCCACACGGCGGCATTTTTGATTACGAAACCCACATCAATATCGTATAGCGTCACGCGATAGGTTTTTTCATCGTTATCTAGGTGTTGCTTATAAGCAGGGCGTGGATCTTGCGCCAGCACAGAAGTAACTAGCGAGGAAAAGCCGTTATGCTTTGCTTCTATTTCACGTAGTGCTAGTTCTAGGTTCGAGGAAAACAACACATCACGGTTTGGTATGGGGTTTATCTCGTCAAGTTTATCAAAGGCATTAGGCACGCTGTCAGCGTAAGAAATATAAGGCTTAATATCGACAATCGGGGTGCCGTCGACTAAATCTACGCCTTCCACAACAAGTTGTGTTGCTCCTTCGGTGTGAATCAGCCCTTTATTTTCCACTACAGACATGCCGATACCATTTGGCCTATGCGTACTTCGACTTGCAAGTACGCCCATGGTGGCGTTACCACCAAGGCGAGGGGCTTTAACCGTATTTTTCCATCCACGGTCTATATTTTGGTGAAAAATAAAAAGTAGCCACAAGTGACTGTAATTCTCGATTCCCTTCAACATCGTTTTTTCATTAAAGCCATCTTCAAAGGTAACAATGCCTTGAGCTTTCGCTAAATTAGGTTGCCTTGGAATGGCGAATTTTTGTTTGAAAGGCGTAGCGACAGTGGCAATGGTCGATACTGAAAATGAAGAATGTGTGTTCACACGTTAGCCTCAACTCAATCGAAAGTGTGGAATACTGTCATAATATTCACACAAAGGGTGGGTAAAATAACAATCTCAGTGAAAATTAAGCCAAATTGAACACTCAGTTAGTCATAAGTGAAATGTTTATTTGGTGTTCCTTGGAGTAATCCAATATTTTGGGCCTGCTTTACACACGAAACAAAACCTTTGTGTTCTATAGAGCAGGCTTGTCTTTTTTTATTGCCTCAAGCACGCTTTCGAAATACGGACAGCCAAGCGCCTGCGCTTTTTCAATATTGTGACTGAAAATTTTCTCGGCATCCTCTTCCTTTTTCATGTAGCGCGTAATATCGGCTTCTCGAATTAGATGCAAAAGGGGGTAGGGCGAACGATTCGTGAAGTTTTCTGCGTCGGCTACATCGCTGCCGTCAAACACATAATCGGGGTGAAAACTGGCAAGTTGGTAGATGCCGCCATACCCCCAGTCGTTCATCATTTGTTCGGCAATGGCTAACACGTCAAGGTACTCGTCAAAGCTAGCGATTGATGGGTGAGTGAGTGCTACTAATGTAGTCGCAGTATCTGTATTCTCCTCCAAATGCCTTAGTTCATCGTAAAGCGATTGAATGATATCGCCAGCATCACCAGAAATTACCACGCATCGAATCTGGTTCGGTGTTCTTACATAGCGCGCAAAAGGACAGAAGTTGTGTTTGATTACGATATCATCAACCCATTTTAGCGTTGCATCAATTACGTGTCTGTCGCACGGCGAGGAAGAAGAGTCTGCCATAGATAATTCGGTTAAGTAGAGTGTTAATGGTTAAAAAGCGAAGTATAAAACAAAAAAGGCAGAGTTTTTCTCTCTGCCTTAAAGAATGTTACTTAGTGCTTTAAGAATGAAATTTTACGTAGGCTTCTAAGGTATTTTCAATCAAACTTGCGACCGTCATTGGGCCTACGCCGCCTGGCACGGGGGTAATCCAACCAGCGCGCTCTTTTGCTTTCTCGAATTCTATGTCGCCAACTAGCGAACCATCGTTAAGGCGGTTGATACCCACATCGATAACAATTGCACCCGGTTTCACCCAATCTCCAGGAATAAAGTTAGGTTTGCCCACCGCAACTACGAGTAAATCGGCACGTTGTACATGGCTTTTTAAGTCTTGAGTAAACTTATGGCAGGTAGTAACCGTACAGCCTGCTAACAATAGCTCTAAACTCATTGGGCGGCCCACAATATTTGATGCACCTACAATTACTGCGTCTAAGCCTTTCACCGGGCGCTTAGTAGATTCAATCATGGTCATGATGCCTTTTGGCGTGCAAGGACGTAGCGCTGGAATGCGTTGTGCAAGGCGACCAATGTTGTAAGGATGGAATCCGTCTACATCTTTATGAGGATGGATACGCTCTAGTACTTTTTCTGCGTTTAGACCAGCAGGCAGAGGAAGCTGCACCAAAATGCCGTCTATCTCATTGTCTTCGTTTAACTCGTCTACTAAATTCAACAACGTTTCTTCTGTAGTGTCAGAAGGAAGATCAAAAGAGCGCGAGACAAAGCCCACTTCTTCACAGGCTTTACGTTTATTAGAAACATAAACTTGAGACGCAGCGTCGCTGCCTACTAAGACAACGGCTAGACCAGGCTGTCTTTTACCAGCTTGAGTCAGTGATTCAACATAGGAAGTTACGTGTTGGCGAACTTGTTTGGCAATTAATTTGCCGTCAATAAGATGAGCGGTCATAGTCTAGTGTGTTTCTTTTGTAGTTGGTTATCTGAATGGGTGATCAACAAGTGTCCATCATTGTTTCATAAAACCAGACTAATACTCTAGCAATTATTAGGATATCGCTAGCGCAATTGATAAAAAAACACAATGTAATTCGCGAAGGTCTACCAAAGTAAATGTCTGCCCTTCACAATCATCGCAATTTTATCGTAGGTAACTAGGTATGCTTTATGTGACTAAAAGCAAAGTAAATAGCAATAAACTAAGGCCTAATTGTTTAAAAAAACGTGATAATGGATGCTTTGTGAGCGGTTGATGATTTTATTTGAAAAAGTGTTTGACGAGGTGGGGGGATGTCAGTAATATTCGCACCCCGTAACGGCACAGAGGCTTACGCTTCAGTATCGGAACGACAGTCGGTGAGTGGCGCAGCTTGGTAGCGCACTTGTTTTGGGTACAAGGGGTCGCAGGTTCAAATCCTGTCTCACCGACCATTTTTGCAACGAAGATTCGTAAGCGCCCGTAGCTCAGCTGGATAGAGCAACGGCCTTCTAAGCCGTGGGTCGCAGGTTCGAATCCTGCCGGGCGCGCCATGCGAGTCAGGTAGGTCCTGGCAGAAAGGCTGAATTTTCGTGTTTACATTGCTAAAATAGAGCATGTAAGTTGCAAACCCCCTATGGTGGGCGTAGCTCAGTTGGTAGAGCCCCGGATTGTGATTCCGGTTGTCGTGGGTTCAAGTCCCATCGTCCACCCCACTTTTTCGCGGAAGTGGTGGAATTGGTAGACACGCTGGATTTAGGTTCCAGTGCTTCACGGCGTGAGAGTTCAAGTCTCTCCTTCCGCACCATATTTTCAAGCTTTACCAAAAGCTTTTCAAAATATCTCTGTCGGTGAGTGGCGCAGCTTGGTAGCGCACTTGTTTTGGGTACAAGGGGTCGCAGGTTCAAATCCTGTCTCACCGACCATTTTTGCTTTATTCGGTTATACATTACATATAGTTCAGCAAATTAAAACCTGAACCATAAATGTGTAAACTGGTGTCGTTAGTATCGGGCAGTTTTGTTAGATCCTGACAGCTCGATTGATGTGTATGTGTTTTACAATTCACACAAACACAGATTTAGGATTACTGTGGTGGGCGTAGCTCAGTTGGTAGAGCCCCGGATTGTGATTCCGGTTGTCGTGGGTTCAAGTCCCATCGTCCACCCCACTTTTTCGCGGAAGTGGTGGAATTGGTAGACACGCTGGATTTAGGTTCCAGTGCTTCACGGCGTGAGAGTTCAAGTCTCTCCTTCCGCACCATATTTTCAAGCTTTACCAAAAGCTTTTCAAAATATCTCTGTCGGTGAGTGGCGCAGCTTGGTAGCGCACTTGTTTTGGGTACAAGGGGTCGCAGGTTCAAATCCTGTCTCACCGACCATTATTTCTAGTTTCACTATCTCCTTCTTACACAACAGCAATATTGCGCTGTTTTTCTGCTATTTCAATCGCTACATTTGCTATTTGTTCAATTAGCAATCAAATGGTTGTTACAAACTTGTGTTTGCCTCTCGACTCTTGTGGTATGCGGCTGTATACTACCGCGTCTTTTTTTAACCAGTACGTTTGTTTCAGGTTGGTTTTAAGACACGATTTTGTGTCCTAGCTTTGATTTTATAAACGTCGAATAACGACCTCTACCCCGGAGTGATATGCAAAAAATGCATGACGGGAGAGGGGATTGAGAACAAAACGCCTGTAAAGGCGTATAGTTGAGGTAACATAATGCAAGTTTCAGTCGAGACGACCCAGGGTTTAGAACGCCGTCTTACTATCACCGTTCCAGCTGACACGGTTGATTCAGCAGTTAAGTCACGTCTACAGCAGTTGGCGAAAACACAACGCATCAACGGCTTCCGTCCAGGTAAAGTACCTGTAAACGTAATCAAAAAGCGTTTCGGCCAAGCAGTTCGCCAAGAAGTTGCTGGCGACGTTATGCAGCAAAACTTTTACCAAGCAGTAATTCAAGAAAAAATTCAGCCTGCTGGTATGCCAAAGTTTGAACTGACTAAAGACGAAGACGGTCAGGACTTAGAATTCACAGCATCTTTCGAAGTTTACCCAGAAGTGGAAGTAAAAGGTGTTAGCGAAATCGAAATCGAAAAGCCAGTAGTAGAAATTACTGATGCAGACCTTGATAACATGATGGAAACGCTTCAGAAGCAGCACGCAACTTGGAAAGAAGTTAAGCGTAAAGCGAAGAAAGACGACAAAGTTATCATCGATTTCGTTGGCTCTATCGACGGTGAAGAGTTTGAAGGCGGTAAAGCTGAAGACTTCGCACTTGAGCTAGGTAAAGATCGCATGATCCCTGGTTTCGAAAAGCCACTTGTTGGCGCGAAAACGGGTGAAGAAGTAACGATTGAAGTAACTTTCCCTGAAGACTATCACGCTGAAAACCTAAAAGGTAAAGACGCAGTTTTCCAAACGACTGTTAAGAAAGTAGAAGGTCTGAGCCTTCCAAAAGTTGACGAAGAGTTTGCTAAACTATTTGGTGTTGAAGAAGGTGGTGTTGACGCACTTAAAGCAGAAGTTCGTAAGAACATGCAGCGCGAACTAACACAAACGCTTAAAGCACAAGTTAAAGAAGACGTTATTGCTAAACTAGTTGAAGCTAACGAAATTGATATTCCTCAAGCGCTTATCGACCAAGAAGTAAATGCTCTTCGCGAGCAAGCTAAGCAACGTTTCAGCCAACAGGGCGGTGGCCAAAACCTTCCGGACCTTCCTGCTGAGTTGTTCACTGATAACGCTAAACGTCGCGTATCTATTGGTCTTCTTCTAGGTGAAGTGATCAAGCAGAACGAACTTAAAGCAGACGAAGCGAAAGTTAACGAGATGATCGAAACTGCAGCTTCAGCGTATGAAGATCCACAAGAAGTTGTTGATTACTACAACAATAATCAAGAACTTATGCAGCAAATGCAGAACGTTGCACTTGAAGAACAAGCTATTGAGTGGGTTCTTGAGCAAGCAAAAGTTACTGAAGTAACTAAAGCTTTTGACGAGGTTATGAACAAACAGGCGTAATTTTTTACTGTCTGATTGACAATACTTGTCAGCAACTGCTTAAATGCTCGGAACCTTCCGAGCATTTTTGTTTTTAACGCTAGATAATCAAGGTAGCTATGACTAATACCCCGTTTGACCCAATGAATGCACTTGTTCCTATGGTTGTTGAGCAAACCTCTAAAGGTGAACGCTCATACGACATCTATTCTCGCCTATTAAAAGAAAACGTAATTTTTTTGGTAGGACAAGTTGAAGATCACATGGCCAACCTTATCGTTGCTCAAATGTTGTTCTTAGAAGCTGAGAACCCAGAGAAAGACATTTTCCTTTACATCAACTCACCAGGTGGTTCTGTAACTGCTGGCATGGCCATTTATGATACTATGAAGTTTATCAAGCCAGACGTGAGCACAGTATGTATGGGCCAAGCTGCCAGCATGGGCGCATTCTTATTATCTGCAGGAGCAAAAGGTAAGCGTTATTGTCTACCTAATTCGCGCGTAATGATCCACCAACCGCTTGGTGGTTTCCAAGGTCAGGCATCTGATTTTGAAATACACGCGAAAGAAATTCTGTCTATAAAAGAGAAATTGAATCGCCTAATGGCAGACCATACTGGTCAAGACTATGAAAAAGTAGCGCGTGATACCGATCGTGATAACTTCTTGAGTGCAACTGAAGCAAAAGAATACGGGCTTGTTGACCAAGTTTTAGCAAATCGATCTGACGTAGCCGCAACTAAGTAGTATAGTTATAGTAGACCTGAGCCAATGCAAAGTGCGTTTAGGTTTTCGGCTCAGGCAAGGCAGAGGCAAAAGTAATGAGTGATAAGCAAAGCGGTGACGGTGATAATAAGCTACTGTACTGTTCGTTTTGTGGCAAAAGCCAACACGAAGTAAGAAAATTAATAGCAGGCCCGTCGGTTTTTATTTGCGACGAGTGTGTTGAGTTATGTAACGATATCATTCGCGAAGAAATTAAGGAAATTGCGCCAAAGCAGAAGCAGGACGCATTACCTAAACCAAGTGAGATTCACGCTCACCTTGACGATTATGTTATTGGTCAAGAGCATGCGAAGAAAGTTTTGTCAGTGGCGGTTTACAACCACTACAAGCGCTTGCGAAATGGCGATGTTCACGAAGGTGTTGAACTAGGTAAAAGTAATATTTTGCTAATTGGCCCTACAGGTAGCGGTAAAACGTTACTTGCAGAGACGCTTGCGCGTTTACTTGATGTGCCATTTACAATGGCTGACGCAACGACACTTACCGAAGCCGGTTATGTGGGCGAAGACGTCGAGAACATCATTCAGAAGCTACTTCAAAAGTGTGACTATGACGTTGAAAAAGCGCAGCGTGGTATTGTTTACATAGATGAAATAGACAAGATTTCTCGTAAGTCTGACAACCCTTCTATTACGCGCGACGTTTCAGGTGAAGGTGTTCAGCAGGCGCTTCTTAAACTAATTGAAGGTACGGTTGCCTCTGTACCACCGCAAGGTGGACGTAAGCATCCGCAGCAAGAGTTTTTACAGGTTGATACCTCTAAAATCTTGTTTATCTGTGGTGGAGCGTTTGCAGGTCTTGATAAAGTTATCGAACAGCGCGCTCAAAAAGATACGGGCATTGGTTTTGGCGCTACGGTTAAATCGAAAGATAATAGCAAGCAAATCAGTGAGCTGTTCAAGCAAGTTGAACCTGAAGACTTGGTGAAGTATGGCCTAATTCCAGAGTTTATTGGACGTTTGCCAGTTGTTACTAGTCTTGAAGAATTAAACGAAGAAGCATTGATTCAAATTCTACGCGAGCCAAAAAATGCAATCACCAAGCAATATGGTGCATTGTTCTCGATGGAAGACGTTGAGCTTGAGTTCCGCGATGACGCCCTAAATGCTATTGCTAAGAAGGCAATGGAGCGTAAAACTGGTGCACGTGGCCTTCGTTCAATTGTTGAGGCGGTGTTGCTTGATACCATGTATGACCTTCCAACAATGGAAAATGTCAGTAAAGTCGTAATTGATGAAACGGTAATTCGTGGCGAGTCGAAGCCAATTCTCATTTACGATAGTAATGACAAAAAAGCGGCATCTGAATAAGAGTTCGTTTTATGAAAGGGCCCTAAGGGGCCTTTTTTTGTTTTAGCAAACAACTGAGCTCTCTCTTCGTTTTAATAGCCCTTTTTAACGTTTTATCTGCTTATTCGATACCCCTTTAAAATTGTTCACCAATTTATTAAATCCCGCTGTTTAGCGGTTTTTGCTTTCCTATGTGGGTGAAATAACTGAAAGATGACTGATATTTGAACGGTTGTGGCCATTCTGTCCATCCTTTCTACTAGATTTGTCAGATAGGTATTGCCTTACGCTGCAAAATCGATAATGGTTATAGGTAGAGCAGGGAAGGTAAGGTTAAGGAATTAACGCACTTTAATAAGTTTCGATTGAACTTTGCTCTTGCATCCCCATATAAAAATGACATTTCAAACTAATTGAGAACAAGTATGACAGTTGAGCGTGAAAATCGCATTGAAATTCCTGTGCTTGCCTTGCGGGACGTGGTTGTCTACCCGCATATGGTCATACCCCTATTTGTTGGGCGTGAGAAGTCAATTCGTTGCCTTGAAGCGGCGATGGACAATGACAAACAAATCTTTTTAGTAGCACAAAAAGATGCAGGCGTTGATGAACCTGAAGCAGACGATATTTATACCGTAGGTACCATCGCTACTATATTACAACTTTTAAAGCTGCCAGACGGTACCGTTAAAGTTTTAGTAGAAGGTAGTGTACGTGGTGAGATTGAAAGCTATAAGCAGTCTGATCCTTTCTTTGTTGCTCATGTAGACAAACAAACTGACGAGGGTATTGATGAGAGCGAGCAAGAAGTTCTTATCCGCTCTGCGGTTTCTCAGTTTGAAGGTTACGTAAAGCTAAACAAGAAAATTCCACCTGAGGTGCTGACTTCACTTAATGGCATTGAAGATGCGGCCCGTTTGGCTGATACCATGGCTGCGCATATGCCGCTTAAGCTTACTGAAAAGCAAAAAGTATTAGAGATGCAGAGTGTAAATGAGCGTCTAGAATACTTAATGGCGTTGATGGAAGGCGAAATTGATTTGCTGCAGGTCGAAAAGAAAATTCGCACCCGCGTTAAAAAGCAAATGGAAAAGAGCCAGCGCGAATACTATTTGAATGAGCAAATGAAAGCCATTCAAAAAGAATTAGGTGAATTGGACGATGCCCCAGACGAATTTGAGGCCCTGTCTAAGAAGATAGCCGACGCTAAAATGCCAAAAGAGGCAGAAGATAAAGCGAAAGCTGAACTTCAAAAGTTAAAAATGATGTCGCCAATGTCAGCGGAAGCTACTGTACTTCGTAGCTACATTGAGTGGCTGACTAATGTGCCGTGGAACAAGCGTTCACCTGTGAAGAAAGACCTTTCTCGTGCAGAGGGCGTGCTTAATGAAGACCACTACGGCCTTGAAAAAGTTAAAGAGCGCATTCTTGAATATCTAGCCGTTCAACAGCGTGTGAAAAAGCTGAAAGGCCCTATTTTGTGTCTTGTTGGTCCTCCTGGTGTAGGTAAGACTTCACTAGGGCAGTCAATTGCTAAAGCGACAGGTCGCAAGTATGTACGTATGGCCCTAGGCGGCGTGCGTGACGAAGCTGAAATTCGCGGTCATCGTCGAACCTATATTGGGTCACTGCCAGGTAAGTTAGTGCAGAAAATGGCGAAAGTTGGCGTTAAAAACCCACTGTTTTTGCTGGATGAAATAGACAAGATGTCATCTGATATGCGAGGTGACCCTGCGTCAGCGCTTCTTGAAGTGCTTGACCCTGAACAAAATAATAGCTTTAGCGATCACTATCTTGAAGTAGATTATGATTTGTCTGATGTTATGTTTGTTGCTACGTCTAACAGCATGAATATACCTGGGCCATTGTTAGATCGTATGGAAGTTATCAGTCTGTCTGGATACACCGAAGACGAAAAGCTCAACATTGCTAAGAACCACTTAATTGGCAAGCAAATGGAACGCAACGGTCTTAAAGCCAAAGAGCTAGAAATTACTGACTCTGCGGTAATCGGTATGATTCGTTACTACACTCGTGAAGCGGGTGTGCGTAGCTTAGAGCGTGAAGTCTCTAAAGTGTGTCGTAAAGCCGTTAAAGATATCTTGCTTACAAAGAGCAAAGATAAAGTGGTAGTTACACAAGACAACCTTAAAGATTACTTAGGTGTTCAGCGTTTTGACTACGGTAAAGCTGATAAAGACAACCAGATAGGCCAAGTTACAGGCCTTGCGTGGACACAAGTCGGTGGCGACTTACTGACCATAGAAACAACGTCTGTTCCTGGTAAAGGGAAAATGACGTCTACAGGTTCTTTGGGCGATGTCATGCAAGAATCTATTAAAGCTGCGATGACGGTAGTAAGAAGTCGTGCTGAAAAGCTTCGTATTAACGATGATTTCTATGAGAAACGTGATATTCACGTGCACGTGCCAGAGGGGGCAACCCCGAAAGATGGCCCAAGTGCAGGTATTGCAATGTGCACGGCATTGGTGTCTTCATTAACGGGTAATCCTGTGAAATGTGACGTAGCCATGACAGGTGAAATCACGCTTCGTGGTGAAGTTTTAGCCATAGGCGGCCTTAAAGAAAAGCTTCTGGCTGCACATCGTGGCGGTATAAAAACGGTTGTTATACCCAAAGACAACGAGCGCGATTTGGAAGAAATTCCAGAGAATGTTAAGAAAGATTTATCAATCCATCCGGTTAAGTGGATTGATGAAGTTCTCGATATTGCACTTCAGGAACCTGTAGAAAGCTTCGAAGTGGTTAAAAAGTAACTTGAATAAGCGGTTGCAATCCTTTGTTTTTAAAGGCGTGCAGCCGCTTTTTTCATTTAAAATTGCAATAATTGAACAAATAATGCTCATTGTGCGAAAGAAAAGCTGATTTTTTTTAAAATAGGGCTTTCAAGTCTCAAAAGTTGTGTTACCTTTAAGTGGTATTCGCTTGAAGCCTTGCCACAAAAGGGATTGCAGCGATTCATTAATAAAGTTAATTAATTGTGACTGAAGCTTGATGTTAATAATCAAGCTTGTTATAACGTCCAAGCAAAATCGTTTTGGACAAACAGTATAATAACAATCGAAGGGGATCATAATTGTGAACAAGTCTCAACTTATCGACCAAATTGCTGCTGGTGCAGACATTTCTAAAGCAGCTGCTGGCCGTGCTCTTGACGCATTCACTGACTCAGTAACAGCGGCACTTAAAGACGGCGACCAAGTTGCACTAGTAGGCTTTGGTACTTTCTCAGTTCGCGAACGTTCAGCTCGCAGTGGGCGTAACCCACAAACTGGTGAGACTATTCAGATTTCAGCAGCGAAAGTTCCATCTTTCAAAGCTGGTAAAGCACTGAAAGACGCTTGTAACTAAGCACAAAAATTATAAAAAAAGGCGATGGCTAGTCCATCGCCTTTTTTATTTGTCAGCCAAATACTTCAATATTGGGGTCAGAGTAAAAACCACTTAACCTCAAAATTAGACGTGTAAACCATACCCAAGTGCTACCCAGGTTTTTAACTTGTTTTTGCATGGTCACTGACTAACGAATCTCGGCACAAATAGTGTGTTTTGGTCGTTTATATTCAGCGTCATTGGGTTATAATCACCGCTTATTTTACCTCTTTCCCACCATTTGTGACGACAAGGGGTGACTGTAGTAAGCAACGGAGTTGAAGAACAATCATGCTAGAAAGAATCAGAGAAGGTTCTCAAGGCCCTTGGGCGATGGCGATCATTGCGCTTATCGTTTTAAGTTTCGTATTCGCAGGTGTTGGTAGCTATCTAACATCTTCCGGTACTACCGCAGTAGCTACCGTGAATGGCGAAGAAATTTCGGCACAAGAACTAGAGCGTGCATACCAAAACCAACGTTCACAAATGGAGTCACAATACGGTGAAAGCATCGCGCAGCTTTTCTCTAGTGAACAATACCTCGCGGAATTCAAAAGAAATGTATTAGACAGGCTTATTGCTGAAAAACTTGTGCAGCAACAAGCGTCAGATATGGGCTTGCGAGTAAGCGATGAGCAAATTCGCGAAACCATCGTGCAAATGCCTGAGTTTCAGTTTGGTGGTCAGTTTGATAACGAGCGATTCCAGTCTATTCTTCGACAAAATGGTTTCCAAGTTGCTGATTTTCGAAATTACCTACGTGTTCAAATGACGCAAAATCAATTGGCTGCAGCTTTGAATAACTCATCGTTTGCGCTAGATGGTGAGGTGCAACAGGCTAATGCGCTTCAACGCCAAACTCGCGACGCGAAGTACGTACTTGTAAGTTCAGATGAATTTGCGAACGCTATCGAAGTAACCGATGCTGACGTTCAAGCGTTTTACGATAACAACATTGCTTCATTTGATACGGAAGAACAAGTTAAGCTTGCTTACGTAAAACTAAATGTTGAAGACTTAAAAAGTCGCGTAACGGTTGATGAAGACGCGGTACGTACCTATTACGAAAACAACCAAGCTAGCTACGGTAAAGAAGAGGAGCGTCGTGTTTCTCATATTCTCATCGAAGCGGGTGAAGATGCAGACGCTGCAAAAGCCAAGGCTGAGTCGTTAAAAGCCGAGCTAGAAAGTGGTGCTGATTTCGCTGCACTGGCAGAAGCTAATTCTGACGATACATTTTCTGCAGAGAATGGTGGTGATTTAGACTTCATCACACCTGAAATGATGGACCCTGCATTCGATGAAGCTGCATTTGCTCTGCAAAACGTTGGCGATGTATCTGACGTAGTTGAAACTGAATTTGGTTTCCACATCATAAAGCTTACAGATGTTAAAGAAGCACAAGTAAAAACATTTGAAGAAGTTGCGAGCGAAATTCGCGATGCGCTTCTTTATGATGCGGCAATGGAAAAATATTTCGAGCTACAAAATACATTAGCAGAGATTGCTTTTGAAGTACCAGATACTCTTGAAGATGCAGCGAATGCCGTTGATTTGCCAGTTCAAGAATCGGTGATGTTCAGTCGAAATACAGCGCCTGCTGAGCTGAGTTCGCCAGGCCTGCTAGACGTTGCTTTTTCTACTGAGCTAGTTGAAGAGCGTGTAAACAGCGACCTTATTGAATTAGACGACGAGACCGTTGTAGTTGCACGTGTTGTTGAGCATCAGCCACAGCGCACGCAATCACTTGACGAGGTGCGCGAAGGCATTGAGGCGTCAGTTAAAGCTGAGAAGTCTAAAGAAGCTGCTGAAGCGTGGGCGTCAGATGTTGCACAAAAGGTTCGTTCTGGCGAGAGCGTAGAAAGCGAATTAGCATCGAAATCTGTTGCGTGGCAAACGGCAACTTCAGTACCAAGAGCGGGCGGCACACTCGCTCGAGCGTTAGTTGATACACTTTTCACATTAGCGCCTGAGGGCGACGCAAAAGTAGACGTTGCAACTACTGTGAATGGCGATGTTGCTGTGGTTATGCTTGAAGGCGTTAATGCGGCACCAGAACTTGAGAACGACTTAGGCGAAAGCCTTAAGCAGCGTCTTGCTCAAGTGCAAGGCCAGCGCCTTTATCAGCAATATATTGATGCGTTACGCGCAAATGCCGAAGTGACGGTATCTGAAACACTTTAGACTGATAAGCATCGCTCTAGTTTAAGGAGTGGTGCTTTGTTAGCATCAAATTAAAAAGCCAGTATCTTTGAGATACTGGCTTTTTTGATCGAACCAAATTTTTTAAATACTTCACGCCAAAGTGTTAGTGAGTGAGAAACAACATTAACGTATAGAAAGCCGCGATAACGCCAGAGAGCACAAAAATATATAGAAAGCCCTGTTTTCCCTGTTCAAGGGTGTATTTATTGGCCTGTAAGTAGCCAAACCAAAGTAAAGAGAGAATGAGGGGAATTAAGACAATAATTTTTAACACAGTAATGCCTTTCTAAAAATAATATTCTATTTATAACAATGTGAGCAGGTTTAGACAAATCCTAACGTTTTGTACCGTTATCTTCACCGCTTATAGGGTACGTTGATAATATCGTTTAGTGCACTTTAACAAGCTTGGACGTAATGTCTTTGTCTCAAAACTGTTATTAACGTGTCACGTTAACCGCGTGTAATAGCATTAAGTGTTACACTAGGTTTTTAGCGTATGTCTATCCAGTCTTTACCGTCATTTATCCAAGCTCGTAGTATTCAAATTGCAGAAGTTCTGATGGCAAGAGAGTCTATAACTCCCGCAGATGCAGGCTGTCAGAGCTACTTAATGTATAAACTAGAAAAACTAGGGTTTGTTTGTGAAAAGCATAAAGTTAATGGCGTTAATAATCTCATTGCAAGATGGGGCCAAGGCCCGCTTCATTTTGCGTTTAGCGGTCACACCGACGTAGTGCCCCCTGGGCCGCTTGATAAATGGAAGTCACCACCTTTTAGCCCAGTAATAAGTCAAAACAAATTATTCGGCCGGGGCGCTGCCGACATGAAAACAGGTATTGCCGCAATGCTCGCTGCAACTGAACGCGTTATTGCGTTGTTAGATCACACCAAGGTGTCATATTGGTGGCTTATTACCAGTGACGAGGAGGGGGAAGCTGAGTTTGGCTCTAAATGGATAGCACAATACCTAGCTTCCCAAAATGTTAAACTGGATATGTGTTTAGTTGGTGAACCATCGGCGACGTCAAAAACTGGTGACACCATTAAGATTGGGCGCAGGGGATCGCTTTCTGGAACCATTGAGGTTACAGGGAAGCAAGGTCATGTTGCTTATCCAAAAACGGCGGTTAATGCTATTCATATTGCCAGCAAAGTAGTGAACGCGCTCACACGGTATTCTTTTGACTCTGGAAGTGATGATTTCCCCGGCACGACACTTCAAGTGACCCATATGGATACTGGTAGCTTTACCGACAATATGGTGCCGAGCGCTGCACGCATAGAGTTTAACGTGCGTTATTCATGGCAGTTCGACCAAGCGAATCTTTCTGCGTTGCTGCGTCAACTAATTCACGAGGTTGATGAAAGCGCCAGTGTTCGCTTTTCAAGACCCTGTGAAGCCTATTTTACTAAGCCTCGAACCGGGCCCCGAACTGGGCCTCGTACTCTTAATTCAGATAATCAGACAAAGCCTTGCCTGATTGCCAACGTTGAAAAAGCAGTGCGGGAAGCAACAGGCCGATACCCTGTGGTGAGTACATCAGGCGGCACGTCAGACGGTCGTTTTTTCGCTAATGCACATACCCAAGTTGTTGAATTGGGCGTACCTAACGCTACTATTCACCAAATTAACGAACACATTCACTTATCAGATTTGCTCACCCTTGAAGATATTTATGGCGATATCTTATTGAGGGTAGCGAGTTTATGATCGCTAATACTGTTTAATTATTTTGAAACAGACAAAGTTAAAAAAGGGAGCGTTTTTATAACGCTCCCTTTTTATTTTTCGCGAATTCACTTGAACGAATAAGCGTGTGTACATGCTAGCTTTTCAAAAAACTCAAAATATCTATGCCGATGCTTTAAGTTGAATATCAGTTAAATAGCGTTTACGCTTTTTTTCAGTAAGTGTTTGCATATCTACAACAACCAGCCCGTCAATACAGTTATTGAAATCAGGGTCGACATTAAAGCCTAAAAATGCCACACCACCGTCTTTTGATACCTCTGAATATTGCTTATAAAGGGTAGGGACATTCACTCCCATGTTAGCAAGCAGGTGCTTTAGTTGAGTGAACTCCGCTTTATAGTCATCTCCGGTAAAACGGTGCAAGGGCTCTTGTGTCATTTGATAAGGCCGTTTGCATGTAGCTTCCCCAAATTTTGCAGGAAAGTAAGTTGAATAGAATTGTACAAGCAAGTCTTTTGCGGGGTCTGGATAAGCGTTACTTAACGACACTGCGCCAAAAAGATAGCGATACTTAGGGTAGCGGTTGAGAAATGCGCCAATACCAAACCACAGATAGTCTAAGCTTCGTTTGCCCCAATAACGCGGCTGCACAAAGCTTCGTCCTAGCTCCAATCCTTCTTTGAACAGCTTGTCGTTATTTTCGGAATAATTAAAAAGGGTTGCAGAGTATAGCCCTGTTGGGTGCGAAGACGCACTGAGAAGCTCTGCATCACCGAAACGATATGCTCCTACAATTTCTAAGTCTTGCTCATCCCACAGCACAAGATGGTAGTAGTGCGAGTCGTACTGATCAATGTCTCGACGTTTGTTTGTGCCTTCGCCAACCGCTCGAAATGCCACTTCTCTCAAACGACCAATTTCACGCATAACAGGTGAGCAACTTTTGTGTTGATATAGGTAGATTGACTTTCCATCACCCGTTTCACCTAAGTGCTCGCACTCACGTATAGCTCTAGCAAGCTCTTTCCTATCTTCTGGCATGGCTATGGACGCTTGCGTTTCGAAAACGCCTTTCTTATTACTACCAATTCGATACAAGTGGCGTTTAAACAGCTTCACTTGTTCTTTTAGAGGAATATTGGTCTGTTGATAGGACTCGAAAGGAATGAGTTGCCCGATGCGCATAGGTAAGTGTTTTTTCCGCTGCTTAAACATTTCCTTAACGAGAAGGGCGGTTGCAAGCGGTTTGTAAACCATCGAGACACTGTAAAAAAGCGGGCTATTTTTAGCATCAATATAAACCGGTAATATAGGTGCTTTCGCTTGTCTTGCAATACGTAAAAAACCGGTATGCCAACGGGTGTCACGAACACCTTGGGGTCGTAATCGAGAAACCTCTCCGGCAGGAAAAATTAAAACGGCACCATCACTATTTAAATGAGACTGGATTGCAGATAAATGCTGCTTAGGTGTACCACCTTGCATATTGTTAACAGGCAGCAGCATGTCGTGAAGCGGCTCAATAGCCATTAGCATTTCATTTGCGACTACTTTTAAATCGTGACGAACTTCACTGACGAGTTTGATGAGCGCCAGGGCGTCAAGCGAGCCAATAGGGTGATTGGCAATGATCACCACTCTACCTTCGCTGGGTATCCGCTCTTTCTCTACATCTCGTGTAGAGTAGCTGATATTAAAATACTCCAGTACTTGTTCAACAAAATCGATGTCTTCGTAGTGTGGGTAAGTTTCACCAAACTCGGTAATTTCACGTTCATGAAGAAGGTGTTTTAAGACAAAAGACAGAGACTTAAAAAGAATTGGGTTATCCGCAACACGAGGATAATGTTTATTAAGAACATCGTTTACAGTAAACATAGAACCTGTTTCTCTTTCGGTTTTGCCGAACAATAGCAGGGCAATATGACGCTTTTTGCACACTTTAATGGCAGTTATTTGACAGCGTAGAGAATGGGTATCAGCCACAGTGCCAGCAACTTTAGGAAAAAGTAAAACCTCTGCGCCGTGGTGGCCTTTCAACGTTAGGTGTGTCAAAAAGTTGAAAGGCGTCAGCAGTGCTATTACCCGCTGCCAAAGTAACAAAAAAGCAAAATACTCGTTTGCTCAAATAGCTATGCCGCTTCAGAGCGAGACGTCTTCACATTTATTGAGGTAACGTTAGCTGATTCGAGAGTGTCAAGATAGTGAACAAGGGACAAATTGCCTTTGTCGTCTTCGGTCAGTGCACTACAGTTCTCAATCCAGTCTCCATCATTAATATAGTGGATGCCGTTTTCAACGGTGCTTTCTGGGTGATGGATGTGACCACAAACTACGCCGTCTAAACCCATTTCTTCAGCGCGTTTACAACATGCTTCTCGATAACGGGAAATGGCTTCATTTGCGCCTTTGATGTGCTTTTTTATATATCCGGCCAGTGACCAATACTCACGTTTTCGCCACGCCCTAAAACGGTTGAATTCACGATTCAAAAAAAGCAGTAAATCATAGCCTTTATCGCCAATCCAAGCATGAAATTTACCCATGGTGACATCGCCATCGAATTGATCGCCATGTAAAACCAAATAGCGCTTGCCTAACGCCGTGGTATGCACCAACTCGCGCTCTATTTCTATATCGCCAAAGGCCATGCCAGAATAAGATTGGATGGGTTCGTCATGGTTGCCCGGCAAATAAACAACACGTGTACCTTCTTGGCTCATTTGCATAAATTTATGCATGACTTGGTTGTGCGCCTTCGGCCAGCGAAACTGCTTGGTCATTTGCCACATATCTACAATGTCGCCCACCAAGTAAAGCGTGTCGACAGTAATACTGTCTAAGAAAGAAAGTAAATATTCGGCTTTACAATCGCGATTTCCCAGGTGGATATCCGAAAGCCAAAGTGTACGGTAGTGTGTTTTATTCATAGTGAGGGTCCAAAGCTATGCCTTGGACCCTCACTATAGGTTTGCATATTTACATTACCGTGACGCTTGCTTGACCGTTGTGTGACACACAGGAAAAGCTTTTTGTTGTATGGAAGTAGCATTTTCGAAAATTTAAGGTGAAAAACTACCTCATAATAGGTAGTCTGTTCATATCAAGGATGAAGTATGACAATGTACATGGCAGTACATATTCCCGCTTTATTGTCATTTCCTAAACGTGTTTTCTTTCATCCTTACTATTTTTGTTGCAATAAACTTGTATAAGGATGAAACATGAAGTTAAACAAAAAACTCGCTCCAATTCCTCTATTTGTTTCGCTTGCGCTAACGGGCTGTATTGAAGTTGATGACGACAGTAACGATGGCGTAGTTGATGCACTGAATCAACAAAACTCTGTACTGACTGAACAAAATAACCTTTTAGCCGAGCAATTAGAAAATAGTCAGACTTCTGTAACGCTTTCTGGTTTAGTGGTTGGTGTCGATAACGAGGCACCTGTAGATAATGTGTTGGTTACTGTTTATCAGGGTGAATCAGTACTTGCAGAAAATGTCGAAGCTGACAATGGGCAGTTTACTATTGAAGGGTTGCCATCAAGTTCAGATTTGACTGTCGTAGCATCAACTTCTGATGATAGCTATATGAGCCGCGCATACTTTATTACAACCGCCCCCGTAAGCACCGGTGAAGGGTTTGATGATATCGGTACTTTTATGCTATCTGAACCTGTTAATGTGACTTTCTCAGTTATGGATGAGAGCACTGGGGAAGCGATTAGCGGTCTTTCTTTTACTGGTTTCTCATATTCAGGTGTGGCAACTAGCAACGTGTTTGATTTTGCACATAGCACAACGTTTAACGAAGAGACGCAACAGTACGATATTACGCTACCAAAAGACTTGGCAGTAACTTTGCGTGCAGATATTGACTTGGATGATGACGGCGCAGCTGATTTCGCTACTGCTTCTCTAGATTTTGTGAGCATTGTTGATGATAAAATGTATATCTACAATGCCAATGAATTGGACGCATCAGAGATTACACTGGGTGAACCTGAGGTTATTGTCGATGAAGAAAAGTCACTCTCCATCACACTTATCGATACGCAAGGAAATGTGTTAGACGAAGCAGCATTTATTGTTGAAATTGAAGATGAGACAATAAATTCATCGTTTGATAGCGAAGCGCAAGTGCATGAAATGACTGTGCCTTTCAACAATTATAGTGACATAGAGATGCCGTCATTCACTAGCGATGATGTTACTTATTCTACGGGTAGGATTTCGCTATCAAGGTATACAACGTCTCAAACAAACGAAACGCGTATTAGCGTAAATTTGTCTGGGTATGACTCTAATAGCTACTACAGCATTGCAGATGAAGAAACACTTAATCTTGTGCTGGTAGCGCGTGAAGTGGTACCAAGTTCTACTGTTGAATTTATTACGTCTAACTTAAACAGTGATGACTTCGCTTACTCTGTTTTTTACAGCGAAGCGGTTAGTATAGACAGTGAAGAAGTTAGCTTAGTGTATGAAGACGTTACCGTTACACGTGGAAATGATTCAGCGGACGACACTGTACCAGCAGGGTATACGTATGTTAGAAGCACAGACAGAGAAGTAAGTGTAACAGCAAGCCAAGCATTAGGCGGTATAAAGCACACCTTTACTCCTGATGACGCTTTACAAGGGAACACGTCATACCGTTATGAAATTGGCGAAGTTACCCCTGCTTCAGGTACGCTCGCAACTGAATTGTATGAAGACGAGTACTCATTTACCACGCCTGCAGGTGATGCTGGTGACTTTGATATTAATTCATTAGTGTTAGATAACTTTAACTACTACACAAATGGTGCTGTGATCGTTAGTGAAAATACTGCCGGTGTCGCCAATCCTGCATATCCTTACAGCAGAAATGTGAGTGTGCTACTACCTACATCAATAGAATCGCTAAACTATCTTATTTTGAATACACAAAGCTACTCAGAAAATGGAAATGTGTATACACGAGAAAGACAGTATGAAATTGTTAGAGATGGCTATGTTTCGGCGACTCCCTATTTGGCTCTAGATGTTGCAGAAAATGAGATTGTTGATAACAATTCAAGCGAAAATATCATGCTTGGCACGACTGCTACCGACGGTAGCCACGTCTACAGACGTTCAATCAATATCTATCTTGAAGATAATACAGCTGATTACCCTGTAACCGTGACCTTCTCTTACGAGTATCAAACAAAAGAGGGTGAAACTGGCTCAGGAACAATGACGTTGCCTGTTCTATAAAGCTACTATTGTTTTGCAGAGGCTGATATTTGATATCAGCCATTTTTATTTCAAACCCAATACATCGGTAATTTCTATCAATTTACTGCGCATCCATTTGTTGACTAAATCATCTGCATACTTTTTGTGCCAATACATGTAAACCGGTAGCAGTGGGACCTCAAACGGAAGCGGAGAAACTATAATGTCGAACTTTTCACAAAGCTGATAGGCATACCGCTCTGGCATTGTCAGAAGAAGTGAGCATTGACTGGCGACGTGCACAGCTGCAAAGTAATGTTCACATTGAAGTGCAATGTTACGATGCATGTTATGTTGGGCAAGTGCGAGCTCCACGCTATCTAGCTTAGAGTCTTTGAGCGTTACCAAGATATGTTGCGCAGCAGCGTAGCCCTTTATTGTTGGATTTTTTAGGTAAGGGTTGTTTGGTGCGCTCACCACGACAAAGCGCTCGTTGCAGACAAACTGTGACAAAATGTCTTCACTTGTTGGAACCAGTACGTCAATCACAAGGTCCAGCTCTTTTTTTGTTAACAACGGCTCTATCTCAGGCCATGTGACTTGTCTGCTACATACCGAAATATTGGGAGTATGGGTAATAAGGTCAGGCATAAGCGTGGGAAGAAACGTCGATTCTAATATATCCCTCAGACCCAGCTTTAGCTGCCTTGCCGAAGCAGTAATATCAAAGGTCACATCACCTTGTATGGTTTGTTCTAGTGCATCAACGGCCTGACTGACTGGAGCAATGATTTTCTGGCATAAAGGTGTTGGTACCATTTGTCGTCCATGGCGGACGAACAGTTCATCTTTGAAGTTGACTCGCAATCTGCCTAATGCATGGCTAACGGCTGGCTGGGTTAAATGAAGGTGCCTTGCTGCTTTAGTTATACTACCTTGTTCATAAACTGCTCTTAACACGATAAAGAGGTTAAGATCGATCTTCCCATGCATCATATTTATGGCTTTCCATAATAAGGCATCATTTTTATTTATTGTTAAACAGAGTACACTGGCTCAAATGTTAATAAAAGGTTTCTTTTGTAAGGGGCGTGTACATGCAGGCATCTGTACTTACCGAGGTATTGTTACCTCTTGCGTTGGCATTCGTAATGTTTGGTATGGGCCTAACACTTACAATTGGTGACTTTACCCGTTTATTAAAAGCACCGAAGGCAGTGCTAACAGGGTTCATCGGGCAAATTGTATTGCTGCCATTACTGGCCCTGGGGCTGTGTTTTGTTTTCGGCCTGCCCGATTACATCGCCGTTGGCGTTATGATTTTAGCCGCTTGCCCTGGTGGCACAACAAGTAATTTAATCAGCCACATCGCAAAAGCAAATCTCGCGCTTTCGGTAAGTCTTACCGCTATTTCTACCATTGCGTGTGTATTTACTACCCCCTTCATTATTCAATTTGCTATCGATTACTTCGTAAAAGAAAACGCGCCTGAATTCTCTATCATTCAAACAGTAACAGGGCTTGTGGGTGTGTCTATTTTGCCTGTAATTATCGGCATGACCATTCGACGGTTTAACACAACATTTGCGACTAAGACTGAGAACTTTTTTCGACAGTTTTCCATGTACTTCATGCTGTTGATGATTGTTGGCGTGCTTGTGTCTGAAAGAAACAACCTTGCATCCTCGTTAGAAGCTGCATTTTTGGTGTGTTTAACGCTCAACCTCTCTTCGGTACTGCTTGGGCTATTATTGGCTAAGGTTTCGAAGTTAGCATTCAAAGACTCTCTCACTCTAGCCATTGAAATTGGCGTTCAAAATGCGGCATTGGCCATGTTGATATGCATCACCTTTTTAAATGCGCCAGACTATGCCATTGCGCCAGGTGTTTATGGTATTGCTATGTATATTGGGCCTGCGCTACTCGCTGTTTGGGCCAAACGTAAAAACAAAAGAGAACAAGAGGTTCAGAAAGCATCAAAAAAGGGCCAGCCAGTTAAGTTGGTTCAGTAGTTTAGTAACGTCCAGAAATGTCACATTGAGAAAAAGAAACCAAGAATAATAACTAGGAAATACATCATGCGCATAGTAATCACTGGCGGTGCTACCGGGTTAGGTCGGGCTATTGCCGTACATTGGGCTAAAAAGGTGGCGGGTTTAGACGTCTGTATCGCTGATATTAACGAAGAAAGAGGCAATAACGCGGTGGCTGAGTTGAGCTCGCTGGGCGCGAATGCTTTTTATATCCATTGTGATATTACTTCTGACAGCGATGTAAGGGCCTTAACACAAACTGTTGAGAGCCGGTGGGGCACAGTTGACCTTGTTTTTAACAATGCTGGTGTTGCGACAGGCGGTAGCCTTTTAGATGAAACGCCTGAACAATGGCAGTGGGTGTTCGATATAAATGTGCTAGGCATGGTAAGAGTAACCAGAGCCTTCGTTCCGTTGATGCGAAAACAGGGATGCGGCTATTTCGTGAATATTGCGTCTCAAGCAGGGCTAACGCCTATTCCATACATGGGAAGCTATAATGCAGTTAAAGCCGCTGTGGTTTCATTTTCCGAAACAATGAAATTAGAACTTGGCCCCGACAATATTGATGTTAGTGTTGTGTGTCCAAGTTTCTTTAAAACCAACCTCGATGAGTCTATGCGAAGTAGCAATCCCGCGTCGCATAAGATGATCAATAAGTTTTTTGCTAAAGCTGATATGACTAAAGAGGAAGTGGCTGAGTCAATCTATCAACAAGTTAGTAAGAAGCAGTTTCTTATTCTTACTCATAAGCTCGGAAAACGCGCTTTTATTTTAAAGAAATTGTTACCTATGCAGCGCTACATCAATAACATGCTTGCGCAGACGAAATCGATGAAACGGGCAATGGAAAAGCAGTCGTAAGTGAATATTGCATTACGCTCTTTAATTTGCAGCCTTTAATGCCGCTTTATAGAGCATCGTTTATTTATAGAAGATGATTTAGCAGACACTTTACATAGAAAATATCTAACACAAATCTAATTAGAAGAAACAAATATGCAGCAACAAGTTGTAGACAAGGCCGACAGTGTAAGAGCAGGCGAAGAACTAGAAGTGGGCGCCGTTCATAATTGGCTGAAAGAGAATATCCGTTCATCAGACTCATTGCTAACGGACGCTATACGCAATTGCAATGCGCTTCCCAAAGTAACTCAGTATTCTGGAGGCGCGTCTAACTGGACGTATTGTTTAGATTATCCAGAAACGTCCTTAATACTGCGCAGAGCACCAGCAGGCACTAAGGCAAAAGGGGCGCACGATATGGGCCGTGAATACCGGCTACAGCATGCACTAAAACCCGTTTATCGCTACGTTCCAGAGATGCTTGGGCTTTGTGAGGACGAGAGCGTAATTGGTACCGAGTTCTACGTGATGGAGAAGTTTACGGGTGTCATTCCGCGTAAGAATTTACCGAAAGGTTTAAGTACGTCTGAACAACAAACCAAGCAGCTTTGTAAGAATGTGCTTGATAGTTTGATAGAACTTCATAAAGTCGATTATCAAAAAGCAGGCGTTGATCATTTAGGTAAAGGAGCGGGCTATATCGAGCGTCAAATTAGCGGTTGGAGTACACGATATAGCAAGGCAAAAACATGGAACGTGCCTTCTGGTAAAAAAATCATGCGTTGGCTTGAAAACAACATGCCAGAAAACGAGCGTATTTGTATTACTCACAATGACTTTCGTTTCGATAATGTGGTGTTAAAACCCGACGATTACACACGTATTATTGGGGTATTAGATTGGGAATTGGCAACGTTGGGCGACCCGTTAATGGACCTAGGCAATACACTAGCGTATTGGGTTGAGGCAGACGATGACTTTTTAGCTCAGTCTACCCGAAGACAGCCGACGCACTTGCCCGGAATGCTCACGCGAAAGCAGGTGGTAGCTTATTACTGCAACGAGATGGAAATAGACGTTGAAGATTTTACCTTCTATGAAGTGTATGGGCTTTTCCGTTTAGCCGGAATTGCGCAGCAAATTTACTACCGTTATCACCACAAGCAAACTAATAACCCAGCATTCAAAAATTTCTGGATTTTCATTCACTATCTAATGTGGCGTTGTAACAAAGCCATAAAAGCATCAGGAAAACGATAATGACAACAAGACGCAATATTCTGATCACAGGCGCAAGCTCTGGCCTAGGGAAAGGCATGGCAATTGAGTTTGCTAAGCAGGGTTGCAACTTAGCACTATGTGCAAGACGCTTCGAAAACTTAGAAAAATTGAAAGAAGAGCTGCTTTCTATCAATCCGAACATTGAAGTGTATATTCGCTCATTAGATGTGAATGATCACGACGCCGTTTTTGAAGTGTTCGATGCTTTTAAAGCCGATATGGGAAGCTTAGACCGAGTTATTGTAAATGCTGGAATGGGCAAGGGAGCTTCAATAGGTACAGGCTTCTTTCATGCCAATAAACAAACGGCCGTCACTAATTTTGTGTCAGCACTGGCTCAGTGCGAAGCGGCAATGGCTATCTTTAGAGCGCAAAATAGCGGACATCTTGTAACCATTTCATCCATTAGCGCAGTCCGTGGTTTCAGACGTGCTATGACAGTTTATGCCGCTACAAAGGCAGGGTTAACCTCTATGACCGAGGGCATAAGAATGGATGTTATGAACACGCCAATTAGCGTTACCTGTATTCACCCAGGCTTTATTCGCAGCGAAATAAACGAAAAGGTAGAGAAGGTACCTTTCATTGTTGATACTGATGTGGGGTGCCGTGCAATGGTGAAAGCAATTAATAAAGAAAAGGCGAACGCTTTTGTTCCAAGCTGGCCGTGGGCTTTGCTGCACTGGATAATGCGTATCGCACCTGCCAGTACTATTCGAAAAATGAGTTGATGGCTGTTGCGCTGCTGATAAATGTAGCTTGAGCATGTGGCGCGAGTTCTTATGCAACTCGCGCTCGCCATATGAGGCAAGGTACAGTTTGCACAGTAAGTGACAACGCTATTTAAGATGGGATAACTGATGTAAAAAAAGAGATACAAAAAAAGCGCCAGAAGGCGCTTTTTTAACTACTAATCGTAAAGATTAACCTAGTGCTTTGATTTGCGCAGCTAGACGGCTCTTATGACGAGCAGCTTTGTTCTTGTGAATCAAGCCTTTAGTAGCCATTCTGTCAAGTACTGGAGTAGCAGCAGTAAGTGCAGCTTGTGCCGCTTCTTTGTCACCGCTTGCGATAGCAGCGATAACTTTCTTGATGCTTGTACGAGTCATTGAACGACGGCTAGCGTTGTGCTGACGACGCTTTTCGGCTTGGATTGCACGCTTCTTAGCAGACTTAATGTTAGCCAAGGTGTAACTCCCAAAATAAATTCATGTCAAAAACGAGGGTGCGGATTGTGCCTACCAAACGCCCAAATGTCAAACGATTTAAAACTTAAATCGTTTCGCGTTAAAACGCGCAAGCTATTGAACACAAAGTATGCTCAACACGTTGCACATTCTTTGCGACATTTTCTGCGAGAACATCGATTGATTATTTATCACTTAGATATTCTTTTAGGACACTCAAGCGACAGACATGCATAAAAAGTGCACCCCATATCGGGCGCGGATTATAACAAGAAAGTTATTAAAGATGCACAACTATTTTGAATAAATCATTTCGCCTGTCATGGCCTTTCGTTATGATGGCTGGCTTGCAACCTGATGTTGCCTTACAACATTTAGCAAAAGTCTTTGATGCTTTATCAATTCGCTTTTGTCTGTGAATCTGTTTTTTACCTCTTTATTGGAAATGTGACGTGTCACGGAAGTTAATAAAATCTGGTCTTATCGTCAGCATAATGACCTTAGTCTCTAGGGTATTAGGCCTAGTACGCGATGTTGTTGTAGCCAAGTTAATGGGCGATGGGGCGGCAGCGGACGTATTTTTCTTTGCCAACAAAATTCCCAACTTTCTTCGTCGGTTATTTGCTGAAGGCGCGTTTGCTCAAGCGTTTATTCCCGTTTTAACTGAGGTTCACGAAGGCGATGATAAAAAGCAACTGCGTGAATTTGTCGCCAAAATTAGCGGTACGTTAGGCGCTATCGTCTTCGTGGTATCAATTATAGGTGTTATTGCCTCTCCCGTTCTTGCGGCGCTTTTCGGTACAGGGTGGTTTGTAGCATGGCTTGAAGGTGATGAAGCTGGAGACAAATTTGTACTAGCATCGACCATGTTAAAAATTACCTTTCCTTATCTAGCGTTCATTTCTTTGACTGGGCTTGCGGGCGCTGTATTAAATACGCTCAATAAGTTTGCTGTAGCAGCCTTCACACCTGTCTTACTAAACGTGTGCATTATCGCGTGTGCAATTTACTTAGCACCTACATTAGAACAACCGGCTTACGCGCTAGCATGGGGCGTTTTCATTGGCGGTATCGTTCAATTCTTGTTTCAACTACCGTTTCTATACAGAGCTGGGCTATTGGTAAAACCAAAATGGGGCTGGCACGACGAAAACGTGGTAAAGGTTCGCACTTTAATGATCCCTGCGCTGTTCGGTGTGTCGGTAGGCCAAATAAACCTGCTGTTCGATACTTTTATCGCCAGCTTCCTTGTTACTGGCTCAATTAGCTGGCTTTATTACTCTGACAGATTGCTTGAGTTTCCATTGGGGCTTTTCGGTATAGCAATAGCCACCGTAATTTTGCCTACGCTATCAAGAAATCACGTGAGCAATAATCCCAAAGCTTTTGCCGCGAATATAGACTGGGCATTTCGCATGGTGTGTTTGTTAGGTATACCAGCAGCAGTGGGGCTTGGCGTGATGGCAAGACCAATATTAACGGTCATTTTCCAGCGCGGCGCTTTCACTGCAGAAACGGCCATCATGGCGTCTTACTCGCTTACCGCCTATTCATTTGGCTTGCTTAGCTTTATGCTGGTTAAAATACTTGCCCCAGGGTTTTACTCTCGCCAAGACACTAAAACACCCGTTAAATTTGGTATTTGGTGTATGGTGGCAAACATGGTGTTTAACGTTGTTCTTGCAATACCGTTTGGTTATGTAGGGCTGGCGGTTGCAACCAGTATGTCCGCTACGCTCAATGCCGCTTTACTTTACATCACACTGCATCGCCAAGGCGTTTTTGCGCTAAGTCGTACATCAATTCTGTTCATTGCACGGGTGGTTATAGCCAGTACTGCGATGGGCGGGCTAATTTATTACCGCGACCAAGGCTTAGCCTTCTTTGATTTGTCGCTTTCTGCCCAAATGTTAGAAGTAGGGGTAACTATTTCGCTGTCGGTCCTATTATTCATGACGACTATGGTTGTGTTGGGCATGCGACCTAGACATTTCAGAAGCGGCGGCGGTTAATTTTTAGTATAAGCACGGGCACCTCATCAGAATGGTGCGTATGCTTGGTATTGTGCTCGCGGTCGGCTATAATCGCGAGCTTTGATTTTCTAGCAGTTAAAAGGTAGTGGCTAACAGTGGAATTTATCCGCGGGCTAAACAATGTAAAACCGCACCACAAAGGGTGTGTGCTCACTATTGGCAAGTTCGACGGTGTACACCGTGGTCATCAAGCCGTGCTGGCCAATGTGCTTGAAAAAGCGAAATCGCTATCTCTTCCTGCCACCGTTATGGTTTTTGAACCACAGCCTGAAGAAGTTTTTATGCCTGACAGGGCACCAGCGCGAATTAGCCCGCTTCGAGAGAAATACGAGCTATTGCGCCAGCAAGGCGTTGATAGACTGTTGGCGGTAAGGTTTAATGCTGATTTTGCAAGACAAAGTGCAGACACCTTTGTTCATGACTTATTGGTAGACAAGCTAGGCGTTGAGTTTCTTGTTGTGGGTGATGATTTCCGTTTTGGTAACGGGCGAAAAGGCGACTTCGAGATGCTAAAGGCAGCAGGCCGCCACTACGGATTTGAAGTAGTTAGCACCCATAGTTTTACCATGCACGCTCACCGAATAAGCTCTACAGCAGTACGTGAAGCACTTGCTGATGGCGATTTTGGCTTGGCGACGGAAATGTTAGGTCGTCCGTTTGCTATTCATGGCAGGGTGGTTCACGGCGAGAAGAAGGGCCGTACTATTGGCTTTCCCACTGCAAACGTAATGCTAAAACGACAGAAGACACCCATCCATGGTGTTTTTGCTGTTCGCGTAGATGTAGATGGAAAACACTTCAACGGTGTAGCCAATATTGGTACTCGCCCTACACTTAACGGTGTAAGAAATCAGCTAGAAGTACATATTTTTGATTTGTCATCTGATTTGTATGGAAAACCCATCACCGTGTTTCCCATGGCAAAAATCAGAGATGAAATTAAATTCGCTTCGTTTGAAGCATTGAAAGACCAGATTCAAGCAGATGCAGCGCAGGCTCGTCTGTTATTAGCATAGATAAACATGGTAAAGTCGCAGTGAAAACTGGGGGTGTTGGGTTCGCTTTCATGCATCTTGAAACCTCTACAACTAGCGTTCACTGAACCACTTTGCCAAAAGAATTAAGCCGCTTTCGTGATAGTTATAACAACATAACGTTGAATTGTGCAGAACGAAAAGTGCATATCGCAAAATGAATATCGCCTTCACAATGTTTTATTGCATTGGGTGAAAATTAAGGTAACCGGATAATACAATTTTATGAGTGATTACAAAGCCACATTGAACCTTCCAGAAACTGCGTTCCCGATGCGCGGTAACCTCGCTCAGCGTGAGCCGAAAATGCTTAAAGACTGGCAGGAAAAAGGGGTATACAGCAAAATTCGTGAAGCGAAAAAAGGTAAAAAGCCCTTTATTCTTCACGATGGCCCTCCTTATGCGAACGGCGATATTCACATTGGTCATGCGGTTAACAAAATTCTTAAAGACATTATTGTAAAGTCGAAAACTTTGTCTGATTTCGATTCACCCTACGTGCCTGGATGGGACTGTCACGGTCTTCCTATCGAGCTTATGGTAGAAAAGAAAGTGGGCAAGCCAGGCAAAAAAGTCAGCGCTGCTGAATTCCGCCAAAAATGTCGCGAATATGCACAAAAGCAAATTGACGGCCAAATGGCTGACTTTAAACGTTTGGGCGTGTTTGGTGAGTGGGATAACCCTTACAAGACCATGGACTTCAAATCTGAAGCTGACATCATTCGCGCGCTGAGTAAAATAGTTGATTCTGGCCATTTGGAAAAAGGCTTTAAGCCAGTACATTGGTGCACAGACTGTGGCTCAGCGCTTGCTGAAGCGGAAGTGGAATATAAAGATAAAGTTTCACCTGCTATCGACGTTAAGTTCCCGGTGGCTGACGTGGCTGCTATTGCACAAGCGTTTGGTGTGTCTGAAGACGATCTTACAGCGCACAAAGCGGGTGTTGTAATTTGGACTACCACGCCATGGACCCTCCCAGCAAACCGTGCCATTAGTTTACACCCAGAGCTAACCTATGCCATTGTTGAGCTTAAGCCTTCAAATGAATGGCTGGTTGTGGCGCAAGACCTACTTGAAAGCTGCATGACTCGATACGGCGTAGAAGACTTCCGCGAAGTTGCTACCTGTACTGGTGCTGCCCTTGATAAGCTAAAGGTAAATCACCCATTCCTTGACCTTGAAGTGCCTTTAATTCTTGGTGACCACGTTACTACTGAATCTGGTACAGGCTGTGTTCATACAGCGCCAGCTCATGGTGTTGACGACTTCAACGTTGGCAAGCAATACGACATCGAAGTGTACAACCCAGTAGGTAATAACGGTGTTTATCTTGAAAATACGCCGCTATTTGCCGGTCAGTTTGTATTTAAAGCAAACGACGAAATTATCGAAACGGTAAAAGAGAAGGGCAACCTTGTCTTAAACGTGAAATACGAGCATAGCTACCCACACTGCTGGCGCCATAAAACACCAATTATTTTCCGTGCTACGCCACAGTGGTTTGTCAGCATGGACAAGAAAGGGCTTCGTGCGGAGTCTCTTGAACAAATCAAGCAAACTAAATGGATCCCTGATTGGGGTCAAAACCGCATCGAAAAAATGGTTGAAGGTCGTCCAGACTGGTGTATCTCGCGTCAACGTACATGGGGTGTGCCTATTCCGCTATACGTGCACAAGTTGACGGGAGAAATTCACCCAGAATCTGCTGCATTAATGGAAAAAGTAGCTTTAGAAGTTGAATCTAAAGGCATTCAAGCATGGTGGGACCTAGACGACGCAGCCTTACTTGGCAGCGAGCTAGATAACTACGAGAAAGTGACTGATACGTTAGACGTTTGGTTTGACTCAGGTGTTACACACTACTTTGTTGTAGACCAACGTGACGACATTCCAGCATCGGCAGATTTGTACCTTGAAGGTTCAGACCAACATCGTGGTTGGTTTATGTCTTCACTAATGTCATCTACAGCAATGCACGGCCATGCTCCTTACAAAGAAGTGCTTACTCACGGTTTTACCGTTGACGCTCATGGCAGAAAAATGTCTAAGTCGGTAGGTAACGTTGTGGCGCCTCAAGAAGTCACCAATAAACTAGGTGCCGACATTTTACGCCTATGGGTTGCCTCTACTGACTATCGCGGCGAAATCGCAGTGTCTGATGAAATCTTAAAGCGCGCTGCAGACAGCTACCGCCGTGTACGTAATACGTCGCGTTTCCTTCTTGCAAACCTTAACGGCTTTAAGGTAGAAGACGCGGTCGCAGAAGAAGATATGGTTGCGCTAGATCGCTGGATTGTAGCCCGTGCAAAGGCCCTACAAGAAGAGCTTATCGAAGCGTATGAAAAATATGACTTGCTAGTGGTTTCTCAGAAACTTACGCATTTCTGTTCTATTGAGCTGGGCTCTTTCTACTTAGACGTGATTAAAGACCGTCAATACACGGCCAAAGCAGATGGCCTAGCGCGCCGTTCATGCCAAACTGCGATGTATCATATTATTGAAGCGTTGGTGCGCTGGATGGCCCCAATCACAAGCTTCACTGCGCAAGAAATCTGGGAAACACTACCAGGTGAGCGTAGTGAGTTCGTATTCACTGAAACTTGGTACGAAGGTTTTAATAGCTTCACGCAAAGCGAAACCTTCAACGATGCGCTTTGGCACCAAGTGTTAAGTGTGAAAGACGCGGCAAACCAAGCGATGGAGCAGGCGCGTAAAGATGGCGAACTGGGTGGTTCACTTGAAGCGAGCATTTCACTTTATGCTAACGAGTCATTGTACAATGTGCTTGCCAAGCTAAAAGACGAGCTTCGTTTCGTGCTTATTACGTCAGGCGTTACGCTTACAAAAGTAGACAGCGCCCCGTCTGATGCAAAATCCACTGACGTTGAAGGTTTGTGGTTAAGCGTGAACAAAGCAGGCGGCGAGAAATGCGTGCGCTGCTGGCATCACCGCGAAGATGTTGGCTCACATGAAGGTCACGAAGAGCTTTGTGGTCGTTGTGTGACCAACATTGATGGTGATGGAGAAGAGCGCCACTATGCTTAAGCTTTTTCGCGAAACTGGCTTGCGATTTCTATGGATAAGCGCCCTTGCGTTTATCCTTGATCAATGGAGCAAATATACCGTTATTGACAGCATGACTCTGTATCAATCGATACAAATACTGCCGTTTTTTAACTTTACTTACGTACACAACTACGGTGCTGCGTTTAGCTTTTTAGAAAACGCAGGCGGTTGGCAACGCTGGTTTTTTACAGCAATTGCTGTAGTCGTTAGCGTGGTAATATTGTGGTGGCTTAAACAGTCGCCACGTTCGCAGAAAATGCTGCCCATCGCGTTTGCTTTTATTTTAGGTGGCGCACTAGGTAACGTTTACGACCGACTTGTTCATGGCTATGTCATCGACTTTTTAGATTTCTACGTAAACAATTACCATTGGCCTGCGTTTAATATCGCTGATAGCGCTATTTTTATTGGCGCGGCTTTGCTCATTATCGACATGTTTAAAAATGGCGATAAAAAAAGTGAAGACAACGGTGCTGACGCTAAAACAGGCTCGGCAAACAGTAGCGAAACCATCAAGTAGTATTTGGAAAGGTTATGACAGATTCATTAGTAATTGGCGCTGACAGTGAAGTTATTCTTCATTTTGATTTGAAACTTGAAGATGGCTCTGCAGCTGACAGTACCCGCGTAAATAACAAACCTGCCAAAATGGTAATGGGTGATGGAAGTCTTACCCCAAATTTTGAAGCGTGCTTACTAGGGCTTAAGAAAGGTGATAAAAAAGCCTTTACCCTTGCGGCTAATGATGCGTTTGGTGAGCCTAACCCGAACAACATTCATTACATGGACAGAAGCCGCTTCGGGGCTGATTTAAAAATAGAAGAGGGCATGATTTTGGCCTTCGCACAGCCCGACGGTTCGGAAATTCCTGGCATTATTCGTAGTGCAGCGGGTGACTCAGTTACGGTAGACTTTAATCATCCGTTAGCAGGGCAGACCGTTATTTTTGACGTCGAAATAGTTGATGTTAAACCTGGCGTATCAGCAAAAGGTGCAAACTAGTTATGCAAATTCACTTAGCAAACCCTCGTGGCTTTTGTGCTGGCGTAGACAGAGCGATCACCATTGTTGAACGCGCGCTTGAAATGTTCGAGCCGCCTATCTACGTTAGACACGAAGTAGTTCACAACAAATTCGTTGTAGATGGCTTGCGTGAGCGCGGTGCGCTATTTGTTGACGAGTTACATGAAGTGCCAGATGACAGCATTGTTATCTTCTCTGCTCACGGTGTTTCTCAAGCAGTAAGGAAAGAAGCCGAAAACCGTGGTCTGAAGGTGTTCGATGCAACGTGTCCATTAGTCACAAAAGTGCATATGGAAGTAACGCGAGCAAGTAAAACTGGTACAGAGTGTATTCTTATTGGTCATGCAGGTCACCCTGAAGTTGAAGGAACCATGGGTCAATACAGTAACAAAGACGGCGGGATTTACTTAGTAGAATCCGAGGCCGATGTTGCAACGCTGGAAGTGAAAGACCCCACTAACCTTTATTACTGCAGTCAAACAACGTTATCAGTTGATGACACGGCCGATGTTATCGACGCGCTTCGTGCTAAATTTCCAAAGATTAACGGCCCGAGAAAAGACGACATCTGTTACGCAACGCAAAATCGTCAGGATGCGGTTCGCGACTTAGCGCAAGATTGCGAAGTGCTGCTAGTGGTAGGTGCGCAAAATAGCTCAAACTCAAACCGTCTTCGCGAATTGGCTGAAAAGATTGGTGCGAAAGCCTATTTAATTGCCGATGCGAATTGCATTCAGGAAGATTGGTTGGAAGGCGTAGAGCACATTGGCGTAACTGCCGGTGCGTCTGCTCCTGAAGTTCTAGTGCAGGGCGTAGTAAATAAACTTAAAGCATGGGGCGCAGTCTCTGCTTCTGAGCGTTCAGGGCGTGAAGAAAATGTAGAGTTCGCAGTACCCAAAGAGCTGCGTGTAAAGCAGGTCGTGTAAACCTACGCAAGCCTTACCGTATGAAAACACCGCACTTTGATGCGGTGTTTTTTTATGCTTTTGTCTACTGGAAATTCAATGACTTGCGAATGGATAATAATACCTAAACTATCGACGTCTATTATGCGACAAAAAAGAGATTCGCAAATGTTGTGCAAAAATTTTTGAGTGCTCTACTAAGTGGCATAGTGGATAAGTTAAGTAACCACGCTGTTTTAGCGCAATCTTGTTTGTTCTGTGGCTTTTAAGCTGTACCGCCATCGTTAGGAGAGCAGTACAAAGCCTAACGCCCCCCATCGGCGCTGAAAATTATACGTTTTGATAACCAATGATACCCAGTGCCATACGCTTTTATCTTACTATACTAAATTGGTGATAACACCAAATGTAACGTTAGGTATATGGCGAAGACGATGAAATGTGAAAAGGTGATAATGAAGCGACCGACAGGATGCACGATTCGCGCACAACACGGTGCAGGTCTTATCGAGATCTTAATTACCTTATTTATATTGGCAGTAGGACTACTCGGCGTCGCCGCACTGCAGTTTACTGGCTCTTTTGCCAATAAAGATGCAATAAGCCGCACGCAGGCGGAAATGGTAGCAGCACAAGTCGCTGAACGTTTACGAGCAGCAGCACGCCCTGCCACGGTTGGAGACGGCATGGTTGTTAATAATGCCTATTTTTCAAATGATACCTATAACTTTTCAACCTTATCATGTACAGGTTCTTCTCATCCTTACCAATGTTTTTGCCTAGCAAGGCCAGCGGGTATTCCTAATTGCGAGGGGCAAGCCTGTAATGAAGCACAAATGGCAAGATATGATGGTTGGGCATTATCTTGCTCTGCGGTCCAAACTAACCCCCAAACTGAAGTCTCAGTGTCTTGTGACGACAATAACATCAACGACATTTATAGCTGCAGTGCTGGCTCGCGTGTAGAGGTGCTTTTGTCGTGGCCAGTTGCGTCATCGGGAAATCAATCTTACACGTTAAATACTAGATGTAACCCAGACGAGGGAGATAGTAATGCCTGCGTGTTTAAGGACATTACGCTATGAACGTAGTAAGTGGTAATTCGCAGCGTGGCTTTTCCTTAGTTGAGCTGATGATCACGCTGACATTGGGCCTAGTAATTTCAGGGGCAATCATTCAAGTTCTTGTGAGTAGTAGCGTTACCAACAAGCTTAATCAAGCGGTAGCACAAGTCCAAGAATCTGGGCGTTTCATTATGGGGCGACTGTCGGCGGAATTTTACGAAGTTGGTCGCTATGACCAAATTACCGCCAACCTTGATACATCTGTTGATACCGTAGCCGAGGCTGCTTATGTACAAAACCACCCTGTCGCCGTTCCCGGAGACTTTGTGAATAATGCGACGCTGGGCAGTATTCAAACAACGGGTGGAAGCAGTGATAAGCTAGTAGTGAGTTTGTTGGGGACCGAGGATTGTACGGGAAATCAACACGGGTACGCACCAGGTAGCGAGTTTCACATTGTTAATCACTATTTCACAAGCGGGAATACACTTAAATGTACAGGCTATGACGGACGGGTACTGCGAGGGTTGAAAATTCAAGCTGTCTCACCTGAAACCGTTACTCTGCTTGATAACGTCGAAAGCTTTCAGGTTCAGTTTGGTGTTTCCGACAGCATAGCCAGCTCGCAAGGACAAGCCGTATCTTATGTTACAGCCAATGAAATTGAAGCGCTAAGGGCGCTTAACCAGCAAGTGGTCTCTTTGCGCTGGGCCATCATGCTTAAAAGCTATCAAAATGAAGTTCGGCAAACTCAAGTCCAAAAGTATGCATTACTTAACGAAGCTTCCAAAACTATGGACTCTGCACATTATTACCAAGTTTTTTCGAAAACACTGGCACTTCGAAATATGAAAAACTTTGTTAGGAGCTCGAAATGAAACAGCAAGGCTTAGTGATGGTGTTTGCACTGCTTATATTACTTTCAATTACCGTTTTGGGCGTAAGTGCGGTTACCAGTAGTTTATCTCAGTCAAAAATGGCGATGTCTATGCAGCAAAGTGGATTGGCATTTGATGCAGCTGAGTCTGCCATTGCTGGCGTATTTTTTGAGTCAGAAGATGAAACTTTACTGACCGACCCGACCAAGACAGATCCGCTATCAGAAGCACGGCAAGGTAATGTATTTGACCCTGCAGCTGACACAATGAGTTGTTTCGATGAAGGTGAATGGACAGATAGGTTCATGACAGAAGGGGGACTCGCATTTGGAGACAGGCACGTGGTGGATGGCACGTATCAAAGCGAAGCATCCTCGAAAAGTTGGTCGCGTACGGCATTTGTAAGAGAGCAGGCGTGCCGAGGTTCAAGTAACGTTATTGGCGGAAGTAACATAAATTGTCACGTTTTCATTATAAGAGGCTGCGGAAAAGTTTCAGGAAAGTCCTCAGTAGTAGCAAATAGTTTGGCTGCCTCAGTATTTGGCCCAGCTTCACAATAGGTATCATCATGAAGAAACTAACCACTTACTTTGCGTCACTTGCTCTATTTAGCTGCATAGGCTTTTCTGCTTTTGGTGATGATCTAGATATTTATCTTGGTAATGCGAACAATGCGGTAACTTACAACCCTAATGTACTGTTTATTATGGACTCTTCGGGCAGTATGAGGGCTTATGACAATACAGAACAGACGCGAATGCTTCGCGTGCAAAACGCGCTGAAAGAAGCGCTTACGTCGGCTACTAATATAAACGCGGGCCTTATGCGATTTTCAGATTACGGCGGCCCCATCTTGTACCCTATTCGTAATATTGATGAAGCGGTTCGCCCTGAAATAATTATCTCTACTAACGACGACGACCATGACGCCCATGAAATTGATGGCAGTGTGACCACAGAAAGTAATGACTTAATACTTAGTAAGGGGACCAAAACAGTTACCTCAGGACTACGTTTTACCGAATTAAACATTCCTCAAGGGGCAACAATTGTTAGTGCAAGCCTGAGATTCACATCAGAGAAGTTCAATGTTGCTGGGACATCTCTTGTTATATCTGCTGAAGCGTCTGCTTCAAGTACCGCCTTCACTTCAACAAATAATAATTTGAGTGCGCGTACTAAAACTGCGGCAAATGTAGAATGGACGACTGACAACAGCTTTCCGGCTTCGGGTGAAGTTATTACCACGCCTGATATTAGTGCAGTCATTCAAGAAGTTGTTGATTTATCGGCATGGTGTGGCGGAAAAAACCTCAATATTCTTATTGAAGGCTCAAGTGCTGACACGGCCAGTTCTAGGGAAGCAAGAGCGAGCGATGTGGGGCAAAGCGGTGCGCCACAATTGGTCGTATCCTACGATGATTCTACCGCTACAGGATGTGTTCAGGGTCAGGCCATTTACCAAGTAGCTAGTTCAAAAGATAACTCTGAAGAGAACGTTAACGGTTACCCTAACACGGGAAGTGAGCTTACTTTCCACCCTTCGTATAACAATTACATTGGTGTTCGTTTTAGAAATGTGAATATTCCGCAAGGCGCAGTAATAACTGAAGCTTACTTGGATTTTACTGCTTATAGTACGGTAACTTACGGCAGTCCAAGCATGCGTATTCGTGGTGTCGCTGATGACGATGCGTCAGACTTTCACCCAAATAGACGCTATCGCCTACGCGATCTACCAAAAACGTCAGGTATCACATGGTCAATGCCAGACTTTTATAACAATTATACGTATCGTTCGCCCGATGTAAGCGGCATTGTTAAAGAGATTGTCGACCGCTCTGGATGGCAGTCTGGAAATGATATGGCATTCATATTCGATAACTTTGTTTCATATCGTGGAGCGCACACTTACAACAATTCTCCGTCTAAGGCGCCAAGGCTGATCGTAAAGTTTAACGGTGCTGCAACACCAGGCGCTTCATCCACAGTTCGCGAACACTTGATGGGCAAAATAGACGAGTTGAGTGCAAATGGTTTTACACCCATTGTAGATACCATGTTAGAGGCAGCAAATTACTACGGAGGAAGGAATGTAGATTACGGCCTTAAACGTGGTGAGAGCGATGTGAATAGCTCGGTAAGGCGAAGCACACGTGTGAGCCATCGCAGCTCTTACCTAGGTGCAGACTCAATTCTGCCATCGGGTTGCTCGGAAGATAACTTGTCTGACAGCGACTGTATAAACGAGCGAATTCCGGCTCCCGCGACCTATATATCTCCTGTTTCAGATTTACAATGCCAAACAAACAACCATATTGTTTTACTATCTGATGGTGAAGCGAACAACAATCACAGTGTTTCAAAAATTCAGGCATTGCTTGGAAAAACATGTACTGGCAGTGGAGGTGAAAAGTGTGGTTTAGACTTGGCCAGAAACATCAGTGAAGCGTCCACGTCGGTGATAGGGCCTAGGGTCATCACTCATACCATTGGCTTTGCAGCTAATAGCACTGCTAACAACTTTTTAAATCAGCTAGCAATTCAAAGTGGCGGCGGCTTTTATCAAGCTGACAACAGCACTGACTTGCTTGAAGCGTTCAATACTATTTTACGCTCGGTCAAGGATATCAATGCAACGTTCGTATCGCCTGGTGTGGCGGTAAACCAGCTCAATCGACTGACTCATAGGGATGAGCTGTATTTTGCATTGTTTAAACCGAGTGAAGGGGCCATATGGCCAGGAAACCTTAAGCGGTATCGCTTACGAGGCGATGAAATTCTAGATAAGAATAATCTCGATGCCGTAGATAGCGTAACGGGGTTCTTTTCTGAAAATGCACACAGTTACTGGTCTACCCTTGCTGACGGCAGTGAAGTGAGCGAAGGAGGAGCGGCAAGTCGATTAGGTGCTAATCGCAACGTTTACATATTTGATGAAGTTGGCAGCATTATCAGAGGTGCCAACGAGCTACACGAAGACAACACGAGTATTACAACAGCCGATCTCGCTATTCAGGATGAAAGTGACGCCAGTGCTTTAAGAGACGCGATTTTAAAATGGGCCAGAGGGGTTGACGTAAAAGATAGTAATGGTGACGGAAGCACTACGGATTATCGTCCACAAATGGGTGACCCTATCCATTCCCAACCTATCATAGTGAATTATGGTATAGACGACTCAGCCATTTTCGTGGCGACTAACCATGGAATGCTTCATTCTTTTGATACCACTACGGGTGAAGAGAACTTTGCAATCATGCCCAAAAGCCTATTGCAAAACCTGCATCACTTCTACAAAGACACGTCTTCACTAGAGCATAAATATGGCCTAGATGGAGACATGATTCTAAGAACGGTTGAAGGCAAGAGGTATTTGTACGTTGGGATGCGCAGAGGCGGGCGTAATTACTATGTATTTGACGTTACAGAAAAAACATCGCCAACCCTAAAATTTACGATAAATGGTGGCACCGGCACGCTTTCGAAGCTTGGGCAAACATGGTCTCGCCCTACTATCACCAAAGTAAATATGGGCGGGCAAGTGAAAAACGTGATGATTGTTGGTGGTGGTTATGACGATGCGCAAGACGACCGTCCGGTTAGAGCAAACGATGTTGTAGGTAATGCTGTATTCATGTTTGATGCGGATACGGGCAGTTTGCTCTGGCATGCGAGTAACGCAGACTCTGATTTGAATTTAACTGACATGACTTACAGCGTTCCTGGTCGTATATCTGTAATTGACCGAGACAACGATGGGTTTGCCGATCACATGTACGTTGCCGATATGGGCGGACAGTTGTTCCGGTTAGATATCTACAATGGCAAATCGGGCGCTGATTTTATTAAAGGCGCACGATTAGCGGACTTCGGCGGTGATACGGCTGAAACAAATCGTCGTTTTTATTATGGCCCAGATGTAACTGAAATCGCCCTTGGCGACGAGCTTTATTATGGTGTTGCGCTTGGCAGTGGATGGAGAGCTTCTCCTTTGGATACCGTAGTTGAAGACAACTTTTATATGTTAAAAGACAGCGGTGTATTCAGCCGTGATACCAATGGCAACTTTACCTTCATGGAAACAGTAGGTGAAAGTGATATGTACAACGCAACAAGCCATGCCCTCAATAGCAGTGACGAAAGCGAAAGAAAGCTAGCCTCGGAAACTTTTGCGAATAAGGCGGGTTGGTATTTGAATCTAACTATTAATGGTGAAAAGGTATTATCTTCACCGTTAATCATTGACTACAAAGTGTTTTTTACAACTTACGTTCCAGCGGTTAGCAGCACAAGTGCTTGCGCTCCTCCAACGGGAAACAGTCGTGCCTATCTTGTCAGCATGTTCAACGGGAATGCGGTAACCGACGTGAATAACGACGGGCAAATAAATAACGCTGATCGTTCTGCAGAGCTAAAGCAAACTGGTATTGCCCCCGAAACTAAGATTCTCATCGAAGACATCGTAAGCCCTGTAGTGTGTCTGGGAACCGAGTGTGTATCTGCGGTTATTGACGTTGATGAAGATGGAAATGATGAGGCTTGTACAAGCGCATTTGAGTGTTTAGCTGAAAATATTTACGGCCGATTTGAGCGCATTCAGCGTGGCAGTTGGCACTCAGAAACAGAGAGAGAGTAACCATGTACAAAAATGGATCAGAAAAGGGCTTTTCACTGATAGAGCTGATGATTGTTGTAGCGATAATTGGCATTATTGCAGCCATTGCCTATCCATCTTACCAAGGCGTTATTGCTGACGGATATAGAGGAACAGGACAAGCTGATTTGCTGGGCTTGGCATCGGCAATGGAGCGCCATCATAGTGGTTCATTTAGCTATGAGGGTGCAGGAAGTGGAGGTGCAAACACAGGTGCGCCCGCAATTTTCGCTACTCACTCACCGTCATCTGAGCCTCTGTCAAACCGTCGTTATAACTTAAGCATTCAAGCAGCTAGCGCCACTGGCTATGAGTTAAGGGCAAAGCCTGTTGCAGGTACAGGCCAAGCTAACGATGGCACCTTGTTTTATTTTAGCGATGGAAGAAAGGGGTGGGACAGGAATAATAATGGCACCCTAGAAGCGAGCGAGTTTTGTTGGTCGTGCTAGCACTGTATCCAATAAGTTAAACATAACAGCGCCTAAGGCTTTGACGTGCGCAGTGTGGGTACACCAAATACCGCAACATCTTCCCATTTTTGATCTACGTCGCTGTCGATATAGTTCAAGCGCAATGTGTTAGCAGTATGAATGTGGTGACCTTGTTTGCTTAGCATGGTTTTCCATTGAACGTAAGAATGGATATTGGCAGAAAGCAAATAAGCGCTTGTTGCGAGAAAGATAGACAAAGCCAGCAATACTTCTACTAAAACGCCACCAAGGCTAACCGAAAAAAGACGGTTGCGAGGACATTTTCTCATAACCCATCCCGTTTTTAGCGAATTTAGCTGTTTTCTCTTAATTGGGGTCATAAATAGTTCCGGGGACGGGAATTATCTTCGCTAATGAATTCTTTGACTGTAGATTTTTAAGGACAGAATTAGAAGGTGTAACAGTTCCTAACACATTGGCATTAAAGGGGCGGTTTGAAACATAGGCACCTTCTATTGTTGCTGAGTTTGCTACATTTAATGTGGGAACATGAGAGGCAGTTGAGAGCAAAATCAGTAAGCCGTAGAAATGCGTGTTTTTGCTTACATCAACATTCCCATTAACCACAATGAGTAACATCGGGGCGCTCTTGCTAGTATGGTCAACATCATTAATGTCTATCGTACAATTTCCTTCTATCCAGTGCACGCCGCTACTCTCCAAATCTGCACACTTTGAATCGATAACGTTTTCTGGAAAAAAGGTTGCGTTTAGCTGGTGGATATCTCGATTGAACATCCATTGAGTGATATCGCTACTCCAAGAAAACTGATGGCCTGCTGAAGGAATCTGAAGGAGAGCGGGGTACTTTAAAAACCTGGCAGTGAATTTCATATTTTCAGCTTTATGCGACACGCTTACCATAAAGTGGGTGAGGGGTTGGTGGTTACTGCCCTCTAATTGCTCAGCATCTACCTTGGCGGTAATATCAGGGTCTTTTATCGCATGTGATGCATGTGCAGAACCTTGAGATCTTAGTGCTTCTGCTATTTTTTTAACGTGCAGCTTAAGCGCAAACTTCGTATCTTCTGAGTTGCGTTTTGCTTTTTCTATAACGTAAAACTGCTGAACATGCTGCGTTGTACTCACCGTTGTAAGCGTAATAACGCCAAGCATAATTGCAACAATGGCCAGTACCGCCATTCCTCTTTGATACCTTTGACTGTGGGGCTTGAGAGTGGCATGTTGCTTGGGTTGTTGTTCAATTATGTTTTGCCTGTGAGCGTTGCTAGTCATTCTCAACCTCCACGACAAACCGCTTGTAGCTTTTAACTTCAGGATCAACCTTGCTTTGTAATCTAATTTCTAGCTCGTAGGCTGAACCCCAACTGCTATGGCTCGCCAGCTTTATACTAAACTTTGTGGCTTTTACGGTTTTGGGGTCGGTTAAGTCGAACCATCCTCCTTGTTCACATGTTTTACCAGCCACGCGATATTCAATGGCGTTTTGATTAAGACGGAAACCCAACAGCTCCCCTTGCTCCATTGACGCAACACCATCACTATTTTTGTCGTAAGAGAACGTAACGCAGCTATTTAAGGCCTCAGAAGAGCGCTCTGCAATAACAACATTTTTAGGGCGTGGGCTCGTGCCTGAAGCAGTAAGAAAAGGCGTAAACAGATCTGAACTGTAAACATATCCCGCTTTTTTTAAGTGTTGCGATATCGTATCTTGCAATGCACGCATGTCATCTTCTGTGCTAGTTGCGTGTTGCAAAGAAGACAGCGCTACGTGCGAACGCGCTGCTTCAGAGGCAACCGCGGCTATCAGAATACCTGCTAAACTACATGCAACTAAAAGTTCTGTCATACTGAACCCTTGTGCATAGATGTTAGAACAACAGCTTCTTTGTCTGTTTAGCATTGTGCAATTCCTACAAATGGTTGAAAGCTGCAAAGCTTTACTCTTCCTAAGGTGTTAATGATAACGCTTGCTTTGTAGCGTTGACTGGTTAGGGTGAAGGTTGTGCTATCTCCGAAGTTGAGCGACCCATTTCTATTAAAAGCCAAAGTTTTATCTTCGCCATTCGATGTTTTTAGTTTCATTTTGAAAAGAGTTGGCATCGACCAGAATGCGGCGTCATTGACTACACAACTTTTATGGGTTGAACAGGTACAGCTTTTGTCTTCACTTATCAGAATGCACTGCTCACTGTTTATTTGTGTGATTAAGTAAACGGTTTTGCCTTCTGTTAACGCATGAATTCGGCTTTCTTTGGCCAAGGCGGCAGTGCGTGTTGCAAAGCTTTTAAATGCGTTTCGCTCTTGCCATTCTTGGAAAGAGGGAACGGCAATCAACGATAAAATACTCATAAGTAACAAAACGCCTAATACTTCAATCAAGGTAAACCCGTTGAAACTGAGCGATGAATTATTTTTAGTTATTTTGCCAAAAGGAAAGTGAAAGAAAGCCATCCTGAAGTCCAGTACTAGAGTTAAGTTCTAATTGATAATCTCAATGTACTGAATAACTGACTGACAGAAAGCTGTACTATGGAAGGGAATAACAAAAACGGATCTGGCATTCGCTTTAGTGCGGGGGTGACTCTTGTTGAGCTAATGATAACACTCGCCATTGTAAGCGTGCTTTATTTGGTTTCTATCACTGCAATAGACGCCAGTTGGCAACTTAGTCAAATAAATAGAGTTAAGGCTTACTTACTTTCTGCTCAAGCTATACAGTCAAGAAGCTGGCTAGAGAGCGGCATTTATCTACCGCTGGAAAAGATGCCTGCAGCTGATATTCAAGAAGTCAGCTTTAAACAAACCATTAATAGCAAAGTTGGGTATGAGATTACCGCTACGCTTAAGTTTAAGTCTACTCGCGATAGCTGCTATAAAATAATAATCAGTGAAACAACACTTGCTCCGAAGAGCTGTTGGTAATAGTAAAGTTATAGACTACTAAAATAATTGAAGTACGCTGCCATACAAAGAGTGAATGAACTCGTTTAAGCAATGCCAGGCTTAGCTACAGCTTAGTTCGTTACCAGCTAGATCTTCTTTTTTACCGTTGTTATCGCTATCGATTGCAACTGAAACTCTTCCATAAAGCGAAAGTAAGAGCGCAGATGCATAGTTAGCGTCCTTATCTTTTGGGCACAACGTAATCGTGGCTGCTTTATCGATACCGCCTTGTTCGTCGAACACAAGGCTTCCGTCAACGCCGAAGATGATGTTTGCACTGTTTAGCGGGTCGCTAGCGACGATAAGGCTCTCGCTCCCATCGCGACTTCCATTCCCATTCAAGTCGATAAACACCATCTTCGCCTTTTGCCAACTACTGACGCAGGATGCGTAGTTTTCGGTAGGACACAGAACTACATTAGCTTGCTCATCCACTGCCGTAAAGCGTGCTCGTTGGGTCACCGCGCTCAAGTTGTTTAAGTCAGACGTTATCCTATTTTTAATCAGAATACTCTGTATATTTGGCGCTACCGTGGTAAGGATGATAGCAAGAACGGCAACGGCTACGAGCATTTCAAGAAGGGTAAGCCCATGATGTGTCGATATTTGTGTTGGTCTTGCTGCTCGCATTGTATTCATCATAAATTGATGTCGAATTCCTCGTGTTTTGCATTCAATCAGGAAAAAGTGTTTTTACACTTTGCGTCTCTTTCCTTAATGTTATGTGGTAACGGCATAAATTTACGTTACTTGTACATAGTTTAGGGTAAACTAAATTAGAAAGGCAAAGGTATGTTTTACTGCGCAATCGCATAGGGGGCCATACGCCTGATGGTTAAAATTTTGCGGCCAACCTTTTGCCAACGCTTTAATAATTTAAGCTTACGAATAATTGGGTTTCCTTTATGCATTATACGTTTAGAGGAAATTCTTAAGGATGCGCGGTTACTACTAACATCTGTGGTCATATTGTCGTAGAATCAAATTCCAGGACGCCTCAAAAATACGTGGATATTATAATGCAAAAACAAGCAGTTATTGATGAAATGAAAGTGCTGCCTGAAATTGACGTGGAACATGAAGTTACTCGTCGAGTCTCGTTTATAAAAAAACAGCTGCTTACTTCAGGTCTTAAATCACTTGTGCTGGGTATCAGTGGTGGAATTGACTCATGCACGTTAGGTAGATTGGCCCAATTAGCTGTCAATGAATTGAATGAAGAGCATCAGGAAAATTACCAGTTCATAGCGGTTCGCTTACCTTACGACACGCAAGCCGATGAAGAAGATGCACAGCAATCTATCGACTTTATTCAGCCGACCCACTCGCTGGCAGTAAACGTAAAACCGGGTGCTGATGCAATCCATACGTCTACATCTCAGGCTTTATCAAGTGCAAACCTTCTCCCTGACAATGACGCCAAGCAAGACTTTGTAAAAGGCAATGTTAAAGCGCGCACACGTATGGTGATTCAATACGAGATTGCAGGAATGGTAGATGGCCTAGTTCTTGGCACTGATCACTCAGCTGAAAATATTACAGGCTTTTATACCAAATATGGTGATGGTGCATGCGATTTAGCGCCTTTATTTGGTTTAAGTAAGCGCCAAGTGCGTGCAGTGGCGGCCCATTTAGGTGCACCGCAAAACGTTATCACTAAAGCGCCTACAGCCGATTTAGAAAGCCTGTCACCGCAAAAGGCCGACGAGCAAGCATTGGGCATGTCTTACGATGAAATTGACGACTTTTTAGAAGGCAAGCCAGTTTCTGCGGAAGTGGAAGAGAAATTGCTCTATATTTATGAGCGTACACAACATAAACGTGTACCCATTCCAACAATTTACGATGAGTTGTAGTCATGAAAAAAATTGAAGCTATCATTAAACCGTTCAAAATGGACGATGTTAGGGAAGCGTTAGCTGAAGTCGGTATCGCAGGGATGACAGTGTCAGAAGTGAAAGGGTTTGGTCGTCAAAAAGGCCATACCGAGCTTTATCGCGGTGCTGAATACCAAGTAGACTTCCTACCTAAGATCAAAATTGAGCTTGTGCTAGACGATGACCGCGTTGAGCAAGCGGTTGAAGCCATTCAAACGTCGGCAAAAACGGGCAAAATTGGCGATGGTAAAATATTCGTTTATAACGTTGAAACCGCAGTGCGTATTCGTACTGGAGAGCAAAACGAAGACGCTATCTAAGATGGTTCACTTATATAAAAAAGGGAGCAAATGCTCCCTTTTTAATATCTTAAATGAGGCTTAGTGCTTGTCTTCTGAGCATTCGCCAGTTTTTGGGTCACAACAGCTGCTCTCCGCTTGGTGAACATGGCCGTGTTCTAACTCTTCTTTTGTTGCTTCGCGCACATCCACTACAGTGACATCAAATGTAAGAGGAATACCCGCTAAAGGGTGGTTACCATCAACAACCACTTCTTCTTCAGTTGTTTCAATGATAATGACAGATTGTTCGCCTTGAGGTGTGGTTGCACGGAAAGACATGCCCACTTCAACGTCCATTCCATCAAACATCGAGCGAGGAACGGTTTGCACCAGCTCATCAGAACGTTCGCCATACGCTTTTTCTGGGTTTACAGAAACGTTGAAGCTGTCGTCTTTTGATTTACCGATTAGTGCATCTTCAAGTCCTTCGATTAAGAAGCGACGACCCAGTAATACAACCAGCGGCGATTTCCCTTCTGAAGAGTCTAGCGTTGTGCGGTCTTCGGTAGATACGGTGTAGTGTAGCGTTACAACGCTGTCAGAAGTAATAGTCATAACAAATCCTATCTTGGCCCTGTTAACAAAAGGGCAATGAATGTAATACAGTAAAAATAATGCTTATCGACGTTTTTTCACAATATTGCTAGCTTGCTGCTCAATACTGTACGGCAAAGCGTTAGGGTAACAGGTAATGGCAGTATTATCAGCCAATCTGTGCAAATCTTCCGTGGTAGTATCGTTGCTTAATACAGCAATAAACCAGGTTTCGCTTTCCAGTTTAGCCACATTCAGCACTTTACCTGCTATGCGCCAATTCTCGCCCAATTGTTTTTCAATTGCATCGCCAGAACCAACGTTAATGTTTCCATCAAGCTTGAAGCTAAACGCCGCACGTTTGTTTTTACCCAAGAAGCGAGTGCGGGCAACGACCTCTTGCCCCATGTAACAACCTTTATCAAAATCAATACCGTTTAATGCTTGCACGTTAATCATTTGTGGCACATATTCGGCCACAGCGTCACCTTGTACCATGGCATGCACACTTTCAATTTGAACGGCGTTGTATACTTCATGTGAGTAGCAAGGAAGCGACTTAACCTCCGCTTGCTCATTAAATTGATGGGCTGAATCGTCGTTTAGCAACACCACAAGCCCTTGACGTGTTGTATTTGATAAAAATGCAACGCCATTTTCACTCTCTATTTTTTCAAGCTTGTCATTGTCCGCTTCGTTATCTGTAAGAAGGCGTTCAACGTCTTCACTTGAAAATAATGCTGTTAGGGCCGCTTTAACGCCGCTGTTTTTTACAGCCTCAATTGAAAGGAAATAGGCGCCGTATTTGGGGGTGTCATCTAAAATATCAACTTTTGAAAATACGCCATATTTATTGAGTTGCGCTAAAGAGTGATTACCTGCATCGCTATTGGTTACTAACAACAGTTTAGATTGGTGTCGAGTAACATAACCAGTCGACCAGGTTTTACCTTTGTTATCACAATGGGCGAAGTGTCGAGCAGACAACGCATCGAGTTTATTAATATTGACCGTAATTTGCCCTTGCAGGTAACTATCGGCTTGTTCACCTTCCAGTGTCACTACCATGGTGTCTGAAAGCTTAACCATAAATTCATTGGGTAGGTCGTGTAATGATGCAATTGAGGTCATATTCACCACTTATTAAATTCGCTGTATTTACACAACGTATGGTAAAACCGACAATATTCAAGAGCAATTCGCGTTAAAGTGAACAGATTAAGTTCTATTTAGTTTGCCTATCAGACCAAAAGAGCAGTGATCCCCACGTGTAGGCCATGGTATTATTGATAACGAATAAAAAACGGTAAGAAAGACATATGTTTGAACCAAAAAGATTAGCCCGATTAAAGTGGGCATGCCGCCGAGGTATGCTGGAGTTAGATGTACTTTTGCTTCCTTTTGTTGAAGAAGCCTTCGATTCCCTTAGCTATAAGGATCAAGAAACATTCGAACGACTACTTACCAGTGATGACCCAGATTTGTTTGCTTGGATAATGGGTCATCAGAAGTGTGAAGACCCTGAGTTAGCAGCCATGGTGGCGACTATCGTTAACCGTGTCAAAGTATAGAGTTAGCGTTACTCATAATAAGTTTAGAAAGCTAGCGGGGAATGTGTGCATTGCAGTCTGTTTAGTTACTGCGCTTATTTGCATCCCCGATTATTTTTGGACGTCGACAAGTTTTCTCTACACGTCAGTAGCTTTGCTTATCGCGGTTGCATTGTTGCTTTGTAAGCATCTATACGACGCATTTAGTGACAATATTTCAGTTACTCATTACGTACTTTCACTTAGCAGCGATGGTATTATACGCGTTGTTAACGACGACACGCGTGATTTACAAAAACCGTACAGTAAAGCATTGAAAGATGCGCATGCTGACGGCACAGCGATAAAGATTCATGAATCTTCCCAACTTTTTGCATGGGGGCTGTGCATCAATGTAATGCGTCGCAAACGTCGATGGTTCGAAAATGGCCACAGCCATTTAGGTTGGATTTTAAAAGGTGAGTGCAGTGAAGCAGATTACCGCCGTTTGGCTAGAGCCATAATCTTGGCGAGAAAAGCTACGCATTCAAGGAATTTATAGATGTTTCGTGAGTATACCAAAGCGTTATTCAAACGCGTTGACGCTAAACAGCTTATGCAGTTCAAACCGCCTACGCTGCCTCAACGCATCTACACAAAAACGTTTAATATAGATAACGCCCATTATGGCGCGTTCTGCCAAGAAGTAGACTGGCCTGCAAGTGAAAACATGCACCCACTTTACTTGCAAATGTTGTCATTACCCTTGCAAATGCAGTGTTTACTTGACAAGCAAAGTCCGTTTCCTTTGCTAGGGCTTATCCATGCTGGCAATAGTGTGGTGGTTTTAGACAACTGTGATTTGAGCGAGCCTTTTGAATGTCGCGTTCGTTTTCATGAAGTAAGGCCGCATAGCCGCGGCTGGGAAGTGGATGTCATTTTAGAAGCGTTGCAGGCAGGCACGCTTGTTTATCGCGCAATAAGCAGCTACTTGGTAAAGGTCAAAGCAGTGCATGTTGCGCCACTTGGCCTAAAGCAAGAAATACACGACGAATGTGAATTGCAGGATAGGGGGCTTATCGGTGAAATAAGCGCAACAGCAAATACAGGGCGACGCTATGCAAAGCTTTCAGGCGATTATAACCCAATTCATTTGTCTGCCATTTCCGCTAAAGCATTTGGGTTTAAAAAGCCCATTGCCCATGGTATGTGGACCTTGTCACGTGCGGTGTCTGCATTGGTGAGTCATAACGACAATGCGCAATCGCTGACAGTAAAAGAGGTTAACTGTCGCTTTAAGAAACCCGTTTTTTTACCTAATGAAATACACATTCAGCAGCACTGCAAAACGGCAGATAGCGTGCTTCTAGATGTCACTGATAGTAGCGATAGCATAGTTCACTTGTCTGCAAGTGTGGCGTTTAACCAGCCATAAAGACCGAGCTTTCAGGTTTTTGAGGGCTAACTGTGACTCACTTGGCCCGATGCGATTCGATGTGGCACTCTACGGCGTGAGCTAAAGTTTGCAGTATGGCGGTGGTTTAGTTGGGTTACTAATAAAAAAGGAGAACATGGATTTAATGTTCTCCTTTTATGCGTCACAGCTGGTTAATGCGTTGATGCAGTAAACTGTTCGGTGATTACAGTGAATGCGAACCCTTAGTCTTCATTGTTGAAACTGTCTTGCGTTATTAATGAACCCACATCAGCGCCAGAGAGCTGCTTTTTCGGGATCAAGACGGTAGGAACGGGGTTATCTAATTGTTCTGGATGGTCCAGATTAAAGTGAAGCCCGCGACTTTCTTTTCTTTCCATAGCACATCGAACAATAAGTTCGGCAACAGTAACGAGGTTGCGAAGCTCTAATAAGTTATTGCTCACTCTAAAGTGCGAGTAATACTCAGTAATTTCCTGCTCTAATAGCTTGATGCGGCGCATGGCCCGTTCAAGGCGCTTATCGGTTCTTACGATTCCAACGTAATCCCACATAAATAAACGCAACTCGTGCCAGTTATGTTGAATAATCACTTCTTCGTCAGAGTTAGAAACTTGGCTTTCATCCCAAGGCGCAATCGATTCTTCACATTCTGCACTGGGCAGGTTTTTAATTATATCTTCTGCTGCTGCACTAGCGAATACCACGCACTCCAGCAATGAATTGGACGCCATACGGTTTGCGCCATGTAGCCCGGTGTAAGCCACTTCACCTATTGCGTAAACATTGCTCAAATCAGTTTTAGCGTTGAAGTCGGTCATAACCCCACCGCAGCTATAGTGCGCAGCAGGTACGACAGGAATAGGCTCACGGGTAATGTCGATACCCAGCGAACGACACTTACGATAAATATTGGGGAAGTGCTTTACGATAAAATCTGCAGGCTTGTGGCTAATGTCTAAGTACATGCAGTCAGCGCCCAATCGCTTCATTTCGTAGTCGATTGCGCGTGCCACAACGTCTCGAGGAGCCAAGTCGCCACGCTCGTCAAATTTGTGCATAAAGCGGGTGCCATCTGCATGGCAAAGGTTGGCACCCTCGCCTCGAAGCGCTTCGGTAATCAAAAAGTTTCGTGCCTGCGGGTGGAATAAACAGGTCGGGTGGAACTGATTGAATTCCATATTGGCAACTCGACATCCCGCGCGCCACGCCATTGCGATACCGTCGCCGCTGGAAACATCAGGGTTGGATGTGTATTGATAAACTTTACTGCCACCGCCCGTTGCAAGTGCAACAAACGGCGCGCGAATGACTTCAACGTGCTCTTGTTGTCTATTCCACACATACGCACCCACAACACTGTTTTTTTCTTCTTTCGAAGGAATAAGGTCTATAGCGTTGTAGCGCTCAAATACGTGAATGTTGGGGTGTGTTGAAACAGCATCATTAAGCGTAATTTGAAGTGCTTCGCCAGTGGCATCTGCGGCATGAAGAATGCGTCGGTGGCTATGTCCACCCTCACGGGTAAGGTGAAAGCGTTCTTCTCCCGATTCGCTTTTTTCTGTATCAAAGGGTACGCCGTAACCAATTAGCCATTCCAGTGACGCTTTGGCTCGCTCTGCGGTAAAGCGCACAGCTGGTTCATCGCATAAGCCTGCGCCTGCTGTAAGGGTATCTTTAACATGCGCATCAATTGAGTCTTGCTCGTCAAATACCGCAGCAATGCCTCCTTGGGCATAACGGGTAGAGCCTTCATTGCGGTCACTTTTGCTCAGCACAATAACCTGACAATGGTCGGCAAGTTTAAGTGCTAAGCTTAATCCTGCCGCACCACTCCCTATTATCAATACGTCACAACGATGTTCAATTGCATTTGATGTGGAAGTTAGTGAAGACGATACAGATTTCATGTATTTTTATATCAATTCAACGAGCAAAGGTTCGGCAAGTCTAAAGGATGAGTAGCAAAACACAATCATTGTTACCCTCAGACTTAAGCATTTTTTAAAAAATTTAATGCTTTTTAAGAACTTTTTTAAAAAGAACGCGTCTACACACATGCTTGTTAGAGCTAGGGTGTAGTTGAAGTAGGGAGTAACGGCTCGAATGAGCGAGCAGATAACCGACCAACAACTGGTCGAAAAAGTACAGCGGGGCGATAAAAATGCGTTCAATTTGTTGGTAACTCGTTACCAGCATAAAGTTATGCATCTTGTTTCTCGCTATGTAAAAAATAGTGGTGATGTTGCTGATGTAACGCAAGAAGCGTTCATTAAAGCTTATCGCGCCTTACCTAATTTCCGTGGCGACAGTGCATTTTACACGTGGCTTTATCGTATTGCGGTAAACAGTGCCAAAAACTATCTCGTGTCGCAAGGGCGTAAACCGCCTGCAAGTGATGTCGATGCTGACGAAGCGGATTTTTATGAAGGGAGCGACGCTTTAAAAGAGCAGTCCACACCTGAAAGAAGCCTGTTATCTGAGGAAATAGAAGAAACCTTGTTTAAGGTGGTAGAGAAGCTACCCGATGATTTACGCATGGCAATTACACTGCGTGAAATTGAAGGGTTAAGTTATGAAGAAATTGCAAATGTTATGTCGTGTCCTGTTGGAACAGTAAGATCCCGCATTTTTAGGGCGCGAGAAGCGATTGATAAAGTAATTCAGCCGCTGTTAGAAAACTAAAGAAAAATAAAATCAAAAAAAGATGAACTTTCTTTTTTCTAAGATGACTAACAGCTGTGTTAGGGTAGTTAATGATCAAATTGATCTGGAAATGAATATATGACGCAACAGCAAGAAAAATTGTCCGCATTCATGGATGGTGAGATAGAAGGCAATGACATCATTGAAGCAATTAAGCAAGATGAAGCGCTTCAAGCCAAATGGCAACGTTACCATGTATATCGCGGCGCAATGCGTAAAGAAGCAAGTGTTGCTCCTCAGCTCGATATTACCGCAAGCGTTGCTGCGGCACTAGAAAGTGAACCAGCAATCGTCGCGCCTAAACCTTCGCGTTGGAAGTCAATCCCTGTTATCGGTAGTGTTGTTCCTTTTGCAAAACAATCTGGTCAGCTCGCAGTAGCTGCATCGGTTGCAGTGGCGGTAATCTTCGGTGTTCAATACACTAATCAAGATGTTCCAACTGAGCCATTCATGACAGCGCCAACTATTGCACCTCAAGGTGGCTTGTCTCCAGTAAGTCTGGAGCAGACAAGAATGTTACCGCGTAACGACATGAACGAGGTGCTTGAGAAGAAGCGTAAAATCAACGCGCTTATTGCTGACCATGAACAGCAAATCAAACTTAAGCAAGCGCAAGAAGATGAAAGCGAAAGCAAGAAGAATGGACCTGAGCGTCCTTAATTAAAAGCTTTGCGTTGCAATGTTCGCGGAACCGTTTGGTTAGCTGTATCACTTTTGCGATAACATGTAGTAGAAGTGCACTCACGCCACTCACTGTGCTGAAGATGCAGTTTTATATTTTAGTCATACCAGCATATACTGCTGGTATGTTTGTTTTAAGGCGGAAAAAATGCGCTGTTGTTCATTTGTTGCCCTTTTTTTCATTTCTGGGGCGGCTATTCAACCCACGTTTGCCCAATCGAATTCACCTGCCAACGCAGCGCAGGTTACTTCAAGTTCTACTCAGTCTTCAGGCGAAGAAAACGTTGATAATGAAGAACGAGTAGAAATCACTCAGCAGGTAAACCCGGCTTCAGAGCGAGTAGAACCTACTCGCGATGATAAAAAAATGCCTGCCTCACGTGGTCAGCTACCTCAGTCTGCGAACCAATGGCTCGCAGAGTTACAAAACATTATTACAAACGCCAATTTTCAAGTCTCGTTTGTTCAAACGGTAGCGGGTAAGGAAACGATCCCCTATCTTTGGCGTCACGGAATTTTGGATGATGGGACTGAACTAGAGCAGTTGAATCTACAGAATGGCCCTGGACGAGAGCTTATTCGCGTGAATGATGTCGTTAGCGTATTTGAGCCTGACGTACAGCCTTACAGCTTGCGTTCGAAGCACATTAACGGCCCGATTCCCAGTGCGTTGCTTTATCACCCTGAACAACTTTCTGAAGCGTACGAGTTTGTTGCGGTGGGAAGAGCACGCGTTGCTGGCCGCTCTGCTCAACAAATTCGAATTGTTAGTCGTGATAACACTCGTTTTGGCTATCAACTTTGGCTTGATGAGTCTTCTGGCATGCTATTGAAGTTAAATATGCTGGACTTACAAGGTGCGTTGCTCGAGCAAATTCAGGTTACCGCTTATGCCATTTCGCCTGCGCCAGCGGACTACTTTTCGCGAATCAATACAGCATCGCTGCCACCGCCCATGGCATTGAGCAACACACCAAACAGAGCTCACAAGTGGGATGTAACGTATTTACCTGCGGGGATGCGAGAGATAAAGCAGGATACAAGACGACTAGCATTAACAGGGCAGGTCGTAGAGTATAAGCTCTTTTCTGATGGCTTAGTGGATGTTTCTGTTTATGTTCAGCCAGCAGAAGATGCTGTAGGTGAAACCTTTGCGCTTCGAAATGAATTGAGCACGTTTTTGACCTTAACTGATGGTAAAGCGCAAGTTACCGTTGTGGGAGAAATTCCACTTCAAACTGCAAACGCCATAGCGACATCGTTAAGACCTGTCTCTAATGTAAATGAGTAGCAATGCAAACCACTATTAACAAAAACGAGTGCTAATGATTAAAGAAACTGCCACCGTCGTTGCGATTGAAGGTGACCTCGTGACCGTTGAAGCTGCGATAAAGTCGACCTGCAACGCTTGCCAGGCGCAAAGCGATTGCGGAACGGGCGTTGTTTCGCGAGCTATTGCGCCCAAAACTCAGCAGCTCACGTTGCGTACGCCTATGCCTGTTCGCATCGGACAGCGGGTGACCGTAGGTATTCCCGAGGCGGGCATCTTAAGCGCGTCTGCCTGGCTATATTTATTGCCGCTTGTTGCCTTTATTCTGGCTTACTCGCTGACAATGACGCTCCTAAGCGATACTGGCTTTACCCACGAGTTATGGGCTTTGGTGCCCAGTGCTTTAGTCACTTACAGCGTTTATAAGATAATCGCTTTCAAACTACACCGAATTGAAAACAGTAAATACCAACCTGTGTTAATGGGCCTACAAGACCAAAGCACAGCGAAAGACTAGTTTGACTGTAATTATTTCCACTAAATCATGGGATAGGAAAGAAAAAACGGATTTGTCGCTATAGTCACGTCAGGTTGCCACCTTCATAGAAGCTGTTTAGTGCGGCTTTGCAATTTTCCGCGACGCCAATTCGCTTTTCGCGCCAGAAATGGGTAAAATCCGCACGCGCTGCGTATAACCCTTGAAGCAAGGCAAGCAGCATATTTTGTTTAATGAATTTTTCTGCAGGTAATTTCCAGCATTATGCAACAATCGCACATTCGTAACTTCAGTATTATCGCCCACATTGACCACGGTAAGTCTACGCTGTCAGACCGTTTAATCCAGCACTGTGGAGGGCTATCAGATCGCGAAATGGCTGAACAGGTTCTCGACTCAATGGACCTGGAAAAAGAGCGCGGTATTACTATCAAGGCGCAAAGCGTTACGCTGAACTACGAAGCGCGCGATGGTGAAACATATCAGCTAAACTTCATTGACACGCCAGGACACGTTGACTTCACCTATGAAGTATCGCGCTCACTAGCCGCTTGTGAAGGCGCATTATTGGTAGTTGATGCAGGGCAAGGCGTAGAAGCTCAAACACTGGCAAACTGCTATACCGCCATCGAGATGGACATGGAAGTAGTGCCTGTGTTGAATAAAATCGACCTTCCGCAGGCCGAACCTGACCGCGTTGCAGAAGAGATTGAAGATATCGTAGGTATCGATGCACTTGATGCCGTGCGCTGTTCAGCGAAAACAGGTATTGGTATTGAAGATGTACTTGAAGTCATCGTAAATAAAATTCCACCGCCAGGAGGCGATCGCGAAGCACCGCTCAAAGCGTTGATTATCGACTCGTGGTTCGACAACTACCAAGGCGTTGTATCTTTGGTACGTATTGTTGAAGGTCAATTGAGCAAGAAAGACAAAATTCAAATTATGTCGAATGGTCAAACGCACCAAGTAGACAAAATTGGTGTGTTTACACCTAAGCCACTGGAAACCGGCATATTAAGAGCGGGTGAAGTAGGCTTTATCATTGCTGGTATTAAAGACATTCAAGGTGCACCGGTAGGTGACACTATAACGTTGGCCCGCGACCCCGCTGACGCTATGCTGCCGGGCTTTAAAAAGGTTAAACCTCAGGTTTATGCCGGTATTTTCCCAATCAGCTCAGACGATTATGAAGACTTCCGTGATGCGCTAGCTAAGCTAAGCTTAAATGATGCTTCTTTGTTTTATGAGCCAGAAAGCTCTGCAGCGCTAGGTTTTGGTTTCCGCATCGGTTTCCTTGGCATGCTTCACATGGAAATCATTCAAGAACGATTAGAGCGTGAATATGACCTTGGTCTAATTACCACAGCACCAACGGTAATTTACGAAGTAGAAACCACAAAAGGTGAAACGCTTACGGTTGATAGCCCTGCGAAATTACCACCAGTGAACGACATTGCTGAAATTCGTGAACCTATGGTTGAAGCCAACATTCTTGTGCCACAAGAATACTTAGGAAACGTTATTACGCTTTGTGTAGAAAAACGCGGCATGCAAACCAACATGACTTACCACGGCAAGCAAGTGGCGGTAACTTATGAACTGCCAATGGCAGAGGTTGTGCTGGATTTCTTTGACCGCTTAAAATCAACAAGCCGTGGTTTTGCGTCGCTAGACTACAACTTCAAGCGCTTCCAGACATCAGACATGGTCCGCGTTGATATTCTAATTAACGGCGAGCGTGTAGATGCACTTGCGGTAATCACCCACAGAGAAAATTCTCAGGGCCGTGGTCGCGAACTGGTAGAGAAGTTGCGCGAATTGATTCCACGTCAAATGTTCGATATCGCTATTCAAGCGGCTATCGGGAACCACATTGTTGCAAGAAGTACCGTGAAGCAGCTACGTAAGAACGTAATTGCAAAGTGTTACGGTGGTGACGTAAGCCGTAAGAAAAAGCTACTTCAAAAACAAAAAGAAGGTAAAAAGCGAATGAAGCAAGTGGGTAATGTTGAGTTGCCACAAGATGCGTTCCTTGCAGTACTGAAGGTGGGTAAATAATGGCAAATTACTTCTCCTTGATTTTGGTGGCACTCACCTTAATATCAGGATTAATCTGGCTAGTGGACAGCCTAGTGTTTGCACCGAAGCGAAAAGCTCGTTTACAAGCTGCGGCAACAGCAGAAGGTGCGGGCTACGGAGAAGATCCGCAACTACCGTATTTGGTTGACACTGCTCAGCAAATTTTCCCTGTTATCGCGTTTGTATTGGTATTGCGTTCGTTTTTATATGAACCATTTCAGATACCATCAGGTTCCATGATGCCTACATTGCTGGTCGGCGATTTCATATTGGTTGAAAAGTTCGCATATGGCATAAAAGACCCTGTGTTCAGAAGTAAGCTAATTGAAACTGGCGAGCCTGAGCGCGGTGACGTTGTGGTTTTCAAATACCCTGAAGACCCTTCCATTGATTACATAAAGCGCGTTATTGGTTTGCCTGGTGATACGGTGGTTTACCAAAACAAGCAGGTTTATATCAAACCTAAATGCGATACGGGAAGTGACTGCCCGAAACTTAAAGCGGTTCCTCTTACTTTCCAAGAACGTGGTGAATTCGTACAGGATATGGCACAGCTTATGCGCTATACCGAAGACTTAGGCAACGTAGAACACGATATTTTACGCCATCCTATCCGCGAGATTTCTCCAGTTAACTTTTACACTCAACCGGGTACCCGTAGCAATGAATGGATAGTACCCGAGGGGCAATATTTCGTACTGGGCGATAACCGCGACAATAGCCGAGATAGCCGTTTTTGGGGGTTTGTTCCCGATGCAAACTTGGTTGGAAAAGCCGTGGCAATTTGGATTTCATTTGAATTTGAGCGCAGCCCATCAGACTTTCTTCCAACTTGGGTACCAACAGGTGTTCGATTTGAGCGAGCAGGTGGCATTCATTAATGCAGGGAATTGATAAATATCGTCGCCTTTATAAGGCGTTAGGCTATACATTTACCAATGAAGCGTTATTGGAACAAGCGCTTACACACCGAAGCGCCGCTAAACAGCACAACGAACGACTAGAATTCTTGGGTGATGCGATTTTGGGCATGATTGTAGGCGAGACACTTTTCAGACGCTTTCCAACAGTGCCGGAAGGTAAGCTGACAAGAATGCGTTCTACCCTAGTAAAGGGCGACACGCTAGCTGAACTTGCAAAAGAAGCGAGTGTGGGCGAATTGCTAAACCTTGGACCCGGCGAGCTCAAAAGTGGGGGCCATCGCAGAAGCTCAATATTAGCCGATGCTGTTGAAGCCATTCTAGGCGCCATTTATCTTGACTCAGGGATGGATGAAGTTCGTGGCGTTATCGACCGTTTATGGGAAAGTCGAATTAAAAAGTTAGATCCAAACGCCCATCCAAAAGATAGCAAAACTCGCTTGCAAGAATTTCTGCAAGGGCGCAAGCAGGCGCTACCAACCTATGAAGTATTATCAATATCAGGCAAAGACCACGCGCAAACGTTTGAAGTGAGCTGTAAAGTGGAAAGTATGTCTGAAGCCGTTGTGGCGTCTGGTAATAGTCGTCGAAAAGCAGAACAAGAAGCTGCTCGTTTAACATTGGAGAAGCTTGATGACAACGCATGATGAATCAAATTTACCGGATATGCCTGACATTCAAACGCGCTGTGGCTTAGTTGCCATAGTAGGTCGCCCAAATGTGGGTAAATCAACATTGCTAAATCGCTTGCTAGGTCAGAAGGTAAGTATCACTTCGCGCAAGCCGCAAACTACGCGCCATCGTATTTTAGGTATAGACACCGACGGTGACTATCAGGCTATTTATGTCGATACGCCAGGGCTTCATCAAGACGAGAAGCGGGCAATCAACCGCTACATGAACCGAGCAGCGTCGAGTTCACTTGCTGAAGTTGGGTTGGTTCTGTTTGTAGTTGAGGGCGATCGCTTTAACGCCGAAGATGAAATGGTGTTAAGTAAAGTAAAACAAGCGAACCTTCCTTGCTACCTTATTGTAAACAAAATGGATAAGGTGGAAGACAAAGAAAACTTTATGGTTCACCTTCAAAAGTTAGGTGAAAAGCACGCGTTTGAGCATATGATTCCGATCAGTGCTAAACAGGGCAAAATGGTTGACGAAATCAGAGAGCTTGTTGCTAAGTCGCTGCCAAAAAGTGACTTCTTCTTTCCTGAAGACTATATCACCGACCGCTCTAGCCGCTTTATGGCCGCTGAGATCATTCGCGAAAAGCTCATGCGCTTTACAGGTGACGAACTGCCTTATTCAACCACCGTTGAGATAGAGCAGTTTAAAATGGCTGACAATGGCGTATATCGCATTAGCGGCCTAATTCTGGTTGAACGTGAAACGCAAAAACGCATGATCATTGGTAAAGGCGGTAAGCATTTGAAGACCATTGGTGAGCAGGCACGTAAAGATATGGAAAACTTGTTTGATAACAAAGTTTTTCTAGAGCTTTGGGTTAAAGTCAAACAAGGTTGGGCTGACGATGAGCGTGCACTGCGTTCGCTCGGTTACGGCGACGACAGCAATTTCTAACTCCAAATCAGTTCACAATTATTGCCCTTGCACGTAAGGGCAATAGCTTACATAAGTTATACGTCATTTTGGGAGCGTGGTATGGCAATTTCAGATATGCGTAGGCAGTACTCAAGAGGTAGTTTGAGTGAGGCTGATGTTACATCAAACCCATTTACTTTATTTGATAAATGGTTGAAAGATGCCATAGACGCTGGAATTCCCGATCCTACTGCAATGACAGTTGCTACCGTGGATGCAAGCGGTCAGCCTTCACAGCGAATCGTATTGCTAAAAGACGTTAATGAAAAAGGCTTTGTTTTTTTCACCAATCTAGGCAGTCGAAAAGCGCAAGAATTAGCGGTTAATCCTAAAGTGTCATGTCACTTTCCTTGGTTTTTTATGGAGCGCCAAGTACGGGTATGTGGCAGCGTTGAAAAACTTTCTGTTTCTGAAAACGCGGCTTACTTTTTCTCTCGCCCCAAAGACAGCCAACTTGCTGCTTATGCCTCTAAACAAAGCAAACCCATTGGAAGCAAAGAGCTACTGCTTACTCAGTTTAAACAGTTAAAAGACAAGTTCGCCAACAAAGAGCTCCCTGTTCCTGATTTTTGGGGCGGCTTTAGAATAGTGCCTCACCAAATTGAGTTCTGGCAGGGTGGGGAAGACAGACTTCACGATCGTTTCGAATACAATAAAACCGACGACGGGGTGTGGTCAACGCAGCGGTTAATGCCTTAATGTACGTCTAGACAAGTCATTGCCGCTCATAGCTAACATTGATACTTACTTGGCTTCTACTTCTACTTTTAAAGTTACGATTTGTAACGAAGTTTGGTACTTGAAGGCGAAATTCCATATACACATAGCATCTTAGACAAATAGCACCGATTCAAGCGAAGTAAGAGGAGGCCCCCAGCCGTGATTGACAGCCATTGCCACCTTGATTTGTTGGCTTCCCAAAAAGATCTTCATCGTGCTTTAGAAAAGGCCAAGGCTGAAGGTCTTACTCGCATTATGGCGCCTAGCATTACTCCTGAGTCTTGGCAATCGCTACAGGCGCTGAGCGAGCAGTACAAAAGCCTGCTTCCTATCGATACAGCCCTAGGTCTACATCCCTACTTTTTAACCGAGCGCAGTATTGATAATAAAGCGGATGTAACCGACGCAAGCCAACGCATGTTACCTGACCACCTACACCAGCTTGAAGCCGCTTCGGCTACTCTACATCCATCGGTAAAAGCCGTCGGTGAAACAGGCATAGACGGACATATTAGTGTGCCGCTTGCGCTTCAAAAGCAAGTGTTTCGCGCACATTTAACGCTCGCTGATAGAATTTCGCTCCCTGTTATTATACATCACAGAAAAAGTCATCATTTGCTGCTTGAAGGGTTCAAGCAAGCGAAGTATCAAGGTGTTGGCGTCATTCATGCGTTTTCAGGCAATGTAAACGTTGCCAAAGAATACCTTGAGCGTGGCTTCTACTTGGGTATAGGAGGTACAATAACGTACGAACGCGCGAAGAAAACCCACGAGACGTTGGGGTTCTTGCTTGAGCATCACTTCGACAGATTGCTTTTGGAAACTGACGCGCCAGATATGCCAATGTTTGGCCGGCAAGGGGAGCCCAATGAACCTTGTTACTTGCCAGATGTGGTGGACGTTATTTGCAAAAGCTATGGTGTTGCTCGTAACGAAGTTATAGCAACGACATCAGATAACTATTGTCGATTGTTTGGTGTAAAAACGGACAGCCATAGCTAAATTTACGCCACAAAACACGCGTTTAAACGAAAATAACCTCTAGCGTGTGACAGTAAAAATCCCCTATTACTCTTTGTTTTTGAATCTCTTCGACTCTATTATCTGAATAAACCACGGACGCGATTTATAAAATGCTCGGGTGAGATAAATACCAAGCATGAGCGCGAGAAACACTAGTATGCTGGCGATTAGTGCTAATTGATAACGCAGGGTTAGCGGGCTTTCTAACACGGCTTTGGTATTCATATGAATATTTACATAGCCCAGTAGGTTGTCGTCTTCGTCACTTATAACGCCAACAAAGGTAAGCGGCGTGACGCTTTGTGCCTGATTTAACGATACTACGCTGTCTATTTGAGGCAAAGGAGCAATATATCTTCCATCTTTGTCAAAAACAGACAAAGCCAAAATATGTGGTTCATTAACTAAAACAGAGGCGACACTTTCAATATACTCACGCTGTGCGAGGGTTTGGGATAGCGCTGAATCAACATCTATGTCTTCAGCCTGGTTTGAGAGCTCATCAGCAATAAAAGCCGGCTGCAGTAGATTGGCGTATTGTCTAGCAATACTTTCACCTGAGAAACGAGTTTGTACTGTGAGCCAGTCGTTCTGGTATTGCTGCAACAACAAAAGCAACACAACAATTAAAGCAAACACCGTGCTCACCACTACAGTGTGGAACAGTCGTTTTAGTACCGTGTATAGCGAGTGAGAGTCTTTCTTTGACTTTGAAATTGCTTTGTTAAGCACGTCTACCAATTCGTATATCCATAAAGTGACGAGGGTTGCCTAACAGTAGGATAATTCGAAATAATTTAAAAGGGGATATTTTATTAGTTCGCCTAATTGGTTAGCATTAGGGCATCATTTGCCAACTTCCGCAGTTTTGTGTGCGTTATGAAAGACACGCTTTTTATCGATATTAATAATGACGAAATCCATCTAGCTTCATCCCTATCACAAATTGTGAGCAAAGAGCACGACAACAGTCCGTTTTCTCAAACGCTAACTGTTTTTGGTCAAGCAATAACACCTTATTTAATCAAAAGCATCATAGACAAGCTCGAAGCCGTTTTTTCACCGGTAAGCGTAGCGTTTCATCATTTACACCAGAGATTGGGTGATGATGTGATTGAATTAAGGGGGAATCTTATTGATGTAGAGCTTGAGCAAGTTAAGCCGTTACTTGGTGATGTATCGAACGCGTTCAACCTCGATTTAGGGCTGCAATCGTCAAAGCCTTCATTGTCTGAGCCTGGTTTGCTAGTTATGGATATGGATAGCACGGTAATAGCTATCGAGTGTATTGATGAAATAGCGAAACTGGCTGGAGTAGGCGATCAAGTCGCTGAAGTTACCGCTAAAGCCATGCGTGGCGAAATCGCATTTAATGACAGCCTAACGCACAGAGTCGCTTGTTTAGAAGGCGTGCCAATCGCTCATCTCAATCAAATTCGAGACAGCATACCAATAATGCCTGGCATACAGTCATTACTTATGCACTTAAAGCAGCACAACTGGAAGCTGGCGATTGCTTCTGGAGGCTTTACGTTTTTTGCTGATCATTTAAAAGACCGACTTGGGCTCGATTTCGCAATATCTAATACGCTTGCTGTTGATAACGACCGGTTAACTGGAAAAGTAGAAGGTGAAATTGTCAACGCTGACGTAAAGGCGCGCACGGTAAGAGAGCTTGCAGAAAAATGGCAAATTCCGGCGAAACAAACTGTTGCAATGGGAGATGGGGCTAACGATCTCGTCATGATGGCTGAGTCTGCCCTTGGCGTAGCCTGTCACGGTAAGCCGCTAGTAAATGAAAAAGCGGATGTAGCGATACGCATCGGTAGCCTACACAGCCTCTTGTACTTTTTAGAAAAGTGAAGCGTTAAATTAAAAAGTGTTTTGCTAGATTGAAGGCAAGATAATTGAGAGCAAGACAATGGTAGCGAAGTTTTTAGCAAACACGACGTATTGAAAAATACGTCTCTTGTTTTTAAAAATACGCGCTAGCCTGCTCTAACAATGGCTTTTTGAGGTACGGAACTTTTAAGTGTTTTGTTCGCTGTAATATCTTCTATCGAGAAGCCGTATCGTATGAGCACTTCATCGGTCACATCGACAAGGTGAGAACACGCGGCAATACTCCACATGCTTTTTTCAAGTTCACGGGCCCTGTGCATAGCATACATGGTGACGTAATTAATCTCGGTTTGCAGCATTGTCATGTCGGGCTTTCCGGTTGTTGTCAACATAACGTGAATGGCCACAAACTGACCACGTACCATTGCTTCTCTGATGAACGCACGGCGCTGCTCGTTACTTTCAAACTTGTCGGAGTAACGTGGAATAATCGCCATTCTTGGCTCTTTTTGTGATGCATCAAATGAAATAAAGAGTTCTTGCCTTAAAGGCATGTTTTCCAGCTTAACCGCTTTAATCCCGTTTTGTACAAACGGTGTATCCTGCTTTCTATCTCTAAATAAAAACTCTAAATTCACTTTTCCTCGTTCGGCATACTGCGTAGTGAGTGTAGTGATACGTTCATCTTGCTTACCGATGATACAAGCTTGAGGAGTATAGCGGACGCCTTCTTTGTTCATCAAAAACGAGAGAGATGTAGCGTTTCTTGCGTTAATGCAACGAAGTGCTTGACCCATTCCCGGTACTTCTTCCTCGTCGCTTTCAACTTTAAGACTACCCTTATTCTTCTTTATCAACTCATCAAAGAAATTGCGTGCGCTTCGTCCTTCGTCACCGGGCATAGTTTTCAAATGCAGAATATTCTTTTCTACATTGTGATAAATGATTTCATATTGAAGGTGCATAACGTCAAACGCATTGGCAATTTCTTGAAGGCGAGGAAAAGCAACTTCAACTTTCCCTTCCAAATTACCTTTGTACTCTTTGCTTAACTCTATGCGAAGGCCAAGCCCATGCACCGAAATATCTTCGCTAACCCCTTTGTGAACCACTTCTTCATTATTGAAGCGAGCTTCAATTTGCGTTCTAAGCTGATAGCGACTCTCTATGCGCTGTTCCTCATACTTAAATCGAACAATCTGGATGTTAGATGGCGCACGGTTTCTAGGGTGGCCAAAGTTCCTCAAATGAGTGAGGTTTTCGCGATTAAATTTAAATTCATTATAGGTTTCTTGCCCGGTTACTGAGGTTACATCGGTAACATGCGCAAGGAATCGCAAGTTTTTCAGCTTAGACATCAACCGTGCAGAAGGAGGTGTATTTAGCTTCTTGACCTTGTTGCCTACGGAATCTGGAATGGAAAGCGGAATATGGGCTTGCTCAGGATCCATGTCAGTTAACGTTATTTTGAATACACGCCAACTCGCCTTTTTAGAGCCGAACCCTAAGAAAACGCGCGTAAGTACCTCTTTTTGCAGTAGCTCTTCGTAAGACGCTGAATAGAAGTAAACTTTATCGTTTTGCAAATGAGTGAAGCTAAAGACAAAAATTTCGCGTACTTCTTCCGACTTTTGTAAAAGTCGCATTAGCCGTTCTTGTGTTAACAAAAAATTCAGACGACAGTTATCGTCCTCGTCCTGCCAATACTGGACTGTCTCTCGATTGACTTCATTTGCCATAGCATAGCGGGGCACCAGTGTTTTGTTGATTACATCGATATACACGGGCAATGTGGGGCTTCGAGGAGAAAAATACTGCTCACAAATTTTGCTAGTAATAGCTTCAATTGTATTACTCATATTCACTTTATAGCGGCGCTTGTTACCATGGATAAAGCTTTCTAAGAATTTATCAAATGCTGGGCTTGGTTTTTCTTTATCACGCTGAAGCGCAAGATAGTTAACATCGTTCTTTGTCATGACCTTAACTAGCTTGTACGCAATGCCATTTTTCTTGTCCATGGCAAACTCATTCTCAAGGCCTCTGAAAAAGATAAATAAGTTTTCACCTTTTTTAAAAAACGAGTCTTTTGAGAGTTTAATTTGTAAACCTTCTAATGAAATATCTACGCTCAATCCACGCATTGATTGATTGGCGCTATTTACTATTTCGACGGCCACCGCAAAGTTCATGCGCTCTGCGTTGCGTTGGCTGTAATCGAGAAGGTTTACGGTAGGAACTTTAAATTGCTCAAGCACGGCAGAGCGTTTTTTGAGCTCAGGATTTTCTTTATCTGCACGCTCTTGAGCGAGCTCTTTTTCGCGCATTAGGCGAAAGTTATTTTCGGTGTTTTGAACAGCTTCATATACGCCGTAGGTATACCTACCGAAAACGCGTAATTGCTCCTCAAATTTATCAACGGCAAGGTCATCCATGTAGTGGCTGCGACCCTCGTGCACATATTTGTTACACTTACCGTCTACATGACCCCTTAGGTCAATGGTTCGCATACAAGGTTTAGCTAAACGCTTCACTTCCATTTTAATGAGAAAGCGCTTTTCCTTTGGCACATCAGAAGCGGTTTGAAGCAATACTTGGTTAAACTCAGGCTCGTTTACCATGGGCTTCAGCTGTTCAATAATATCAGCGTATTGCTTTAAATCTTGACTCATGAATGCGCAACTTTGTTGTTAAGTATCATTATTTTAGTTGTTATCGGCAAATCAGCAATTCTCATTAGCTTGCAAGCTTTCTTGTTTTATATAGCTAGACCGGCGTAAAACTGGACACAGGTTTGTGCTTAATTCACTGTTGTTAAGTGTTAGAATACTCTTTTTAGGCATGGGATAAAACTGGAATATGGCAAAACGTAAAACTGCTTATGTGTGTTCTGACTGTGGGGCAGAGTTTCCTCGCTGGCAAGGGCAATGTTCAGAATGTAAAGCGTGGAACACAATAAGTGAGTTTGTTGTAGCAAGTGCAAAAAGTACTACTCGCCAAACAACGTCTGGGTATGCAGGGCAAACGGCTGCCAAAATCGAAACCTTAAACGCGATAGACTTAGAATCATTGCCGCGTTTTTCATCCACTTTTAAAGAGCTCGATAGAGTATTAGGTGGGGGAATTGTGCCTGGTGCTGCAATGTTGATAGGTGGGTCTCCCGGTGCGGGTAAAAGTACGTTGCTATTGCAAGTAATGTGTCAGATGGCGCAGCATGAAACTGCCCTTTACGTAACGGGGGAGGAGTCGCTTCAACAAGTGGCGATGCGCGCTAAGCGCTTGGGTCTTCCAGACGATAAGTTGATGATGTTGGCCGAAACCAATGTGGAAACTATCTGTGATTTAGCGCTAACTAAAAAGCCTAAAATCATGGTTATCGACTCTATTCAAGTGATGCATGTGGCTGATGTTCAATCGGCGCCAGGTAGCGTATCGCAAGTAAGGGAAAGTGCCGCATACCTAACGCGTTTCGCTAAACAAAACCACATTGCCATGTTTATTGTTGGGCACGTAACTAAAGACGGTAACCTAGCTGGCCCCAAAGTTCTAGAGCACTGCATTGACAGCTCAATGATGCTAGATGGGGAAAGTGATGGTCGCTACCGCACGTTACGAAGCCATAAAAATCGCTTCGGAGCCGTTAATGAGCTTGGCGTGTTCGCTATGACCGAAAAAGGGTTAAAAGAGGTCAGCAACCCGTCTGCGATATTTTTAAGCCGTGGTGATAACGAAACTCCGGGCTCAAGCGTCATGGTTATTTGGGAGGGAACACGCCCTCTACTTGTAGAAATTCAAGCACTGGTCGATTATTCGCAAATGTCTAACCCACGCAGAATTGCTGTTGGACTTGATCAAAATCGCTTATCTATGCTTTTGGCGGTACTGCATCGTCATGGCAATGTACAAATGAATGACCAAGACGTATTTGTAAACGTAGTGGGTGGTGTACGTGTTTCAGAAACTAGCGCAGACTTAGCTTTGTTACTGGCAATGATTTCAAGCTTTAGAAATCGCTCGTTGCCAAGGGATTTGATTGTGTTCGGCGAGGTAGGCCTTGCTGGTGAAATTCGCCCGGTTCCTAATGGTACAGAACGTATCATTGAGGCTGCAAAGCACGGTTTTAAACGAGCAATAGTACCAAAAGCCAATGCGCCTAAACAGCCAATTAATGGTATGAAAGTCGTCCCTGTGGCGCGATTGTCTGAAGCGCTAGATGCACTAGAGTAATACGGAAAATCAACTGTGCTAACGTTGTTAAAATAGCAGGAAACAAACGCATGCCTAGCCGTGTCTATTGGTTGGCTTGATAGTGCTAATAAAATTTACGGCGTGCGTGTTAATTGACTAACATCCAAGCTCCAACAACACTAATGAGGAGCTTGGTACACCGCGTTGACCAAAGCATTTAAGTCTTTCTCATCAATACTGGCGTCGTCGCTGTTTAAAGCAATTAAACGGCGAAGGGCACTGATGCTGTCTACATCCATGCTTTCTACTTTGCAGCCAAGAGAAACGCAATCCTTTCGACTGTCAGCATGACGATACAATTGAGAAATGTGCAGTGTAATAACTGGGCTATCTTCATTCGCTTGAAAAGTGGCGGAGTACGGGTCGTGGCTATCGAAAGGCAGGTTAGACAAGGCTTCTTCTGTTGCTTGAAGCTTAATGCCCTGAAGCGATACGTCGCTCACTATTACATCAATATTATGTTCGTTATGTGCTAGCGTGCCGTTTACATTCAGTGACACCCGTTGAAATTGGCGCTTATCTGTCATTGCTCGAATACCTAGTGTTCGTTTACGCTGACAGTATTGGCTAATTTACGTCCGTTCGCAATCAAAAGACTAGAAATAAAAAAGGGCCAATATAGGAATATTGACCCTTAAAACAAGCTGGCAAGATAGAGAAGGTCTCAATCTGCCAGTTTGATGTTATTTAGACATGCGCTTGTATTTTAGACGGTGTGGCTCAACCACATCCTGTCCAAATTCTTGCTTCAACCAGCTTTCGTAGTCTGAATAATTGCCTTCAAAGAAGTTAATGTTGCCTTCGTCGCGGTAGTCCATGATGTGTGTAGCAACACGGTCAAGGAACCAACGGTCGTGCGAGATAACCATGGCACAGCCCGGGAATTCCAATAAGGCGTTTTCGAGTGCTCGAAGCGTTTCAACGTCTAGGTCATTGGTTGGCTCATCCAGTAGCAACACGTTGCCGCCCGCTTTTAGCAGTTTGGCTAGATGAACACGGTTACGCTCACCACCTGACAAGTCTTTAATGAACTTCTGTTGGTCGGTGCCTTTAAAGTTGAAACGGCTGCAGTACGCGCGGCTGTTTATCTCAAAGTTACCAATGCGAATGATGTCTTGTTCGTCAGAAATTTCTTTCCACACTGTGTTGTTTTCATTCATGTGGTCACGGAACTGTTCAACCGCAGCTATTTGTACAGTTTCACCCAAGTCAATGGTACCAGAATCAGGTTGCTCAGCGCCGGTAAGCATTCTGAACAAGGTCGATTTACCCGCACCGTTTGGGCCAACAATACCTACAATTGCGCCTTTCGGTACCTTAAAGGTTAAATCGTCGATGAGTAAGCGATCGCCATAAGATTTCTTAAGATTACTTACTTCAATAACCTTGTCACCTAAGCGTTCACCTGGTGGAATGAATAGCTCGTTGGTTTCGTTACGCTTTTGGTAATCGCTAGTCGACAACTCTTCAAAACGAGCCATACGCGCTTTACTCTTAGCATGACGGCCTTTCGGATTTGAGCGTACCCACTCAAGTTCCTGCTTCATGCTCTTCATTCGCGCAGTTTCAGTTCGCTCTTCTTGCTCTAGACGGTTTTCTTTTTGCTCTAACCATGACGAGTAGTTACCTTCCCATGGAATACCTTCACCACGGTCTAGTTCTAATATCCATCCTGCCACGTTATCTAGGAAGTATCTATCGTGGGTAATAGCTACCACGGTGCCTTCATAGTCGTGAAGGAAACGCTCAAGCCAAGCTACTGATTCTGCATCCAAGTGGTTGGTTGGTTCGTCAAGAAGCAACATTTCAGGTTTTTCTAAAAGCAAACGGCACAATGCTACTCGGCGACGCTCACCACCAGAAAGTTTGCTTACATCAGCATCCCAAGCCGGAAGGCGAAGCGCATCAGCGGCACGCTCTAGGGCATTTTCGAGGTTGTGCCCGTCTTTCGCTTGAATGATGGCTTCTAGCTCGCCTTGTTCTTTTGCCAGGGCATCAAAATCGGCATCTGCTTCTGCGTAGGCTGCGTATACTTCATCAAGACGAGTTAGCGCATGCTTAACATCTGCAACCGCTTCTTCAATGTTGCCGCGAACATCTTTGCTTTCATCAAGCTGTGGTTCCTGCGGCAGGTAGCCCACTTTAAGCCCTGGTTGAGGGCGCGCTTCACCTTCAATATCGGTATCAACGCCTGCCATAATGCGAAGTAAGGTTGATTTACCTGCGCCGTTTAGACCTAGCACGCCAATTTTGGCGCCCGGGAAAAAGCTTAGTGAGATATTTTTAAGAATGTGTCTGTTTGGTGGGACGATTTTCCCCACGCGATGCATACTGTAAACGTATTGAGCCATGCTCTATCCTCGCTGAAAAAGCGGTGAAAAATAAAAAGGTGTAAGCTGTGTTGAACTCTAACGTACTTAAGACGCCAGTATAGTTCAACATGCCATAACTGGTGGCGTATTCTACTCGTAACAGGGTAGTTTATGCTAGGGCCTGTTGACCTTTGATGTACAGTAAAGGTCAACAGGTCCTTGTCACAAACGGTAGCTGAATCGGCGTTTGGTGATATTTTGAGCGCTCATGGTAAAAAGATTGATTAAGGCGTCGGTTGACGCGTAGTTTTAAGGTAAACTCGCTTTCATAAGAATGAGTAATCAAGTACTTGTGAGCTTTCTACAATTAACCGAAAAGATCTGAGTACGTTTAACTCACTACTATTCATATTTTTGAACAGGTAATAAAGATGACCGCTATGAATAAACGCACATACAGTTTGGACGAACTTGCTAAACATGTTGGTGGGGAAGTGCAGGGAGAGGGAAGCGTGACCATTTCTGCAGTGGGCACTCTATCGGGGGCGGCGTCGCACCAAATTTCTTTTCTTACCAACCCAAAGTACAAACCCCAATTAAAAGATACCAAAGCAGGTGCGGTTATTCTGCATGAAAGTTTGAAAGGCGAATGTCCTACACCAGCACTGGTTGTTAGCAACCCTCACGCTGCATTTGCACTTATTGCTCAATTATTTGATACCACCCCAGCGGTAGCAACAGGTATTGCTGAGTCAGCTGTAATAGCACCATCTGCGCGAATTGGCAGCGACGTATCACTGGGTCACAACGTAATCATTGAAGAGAACGTGGTGTTAGGCGACAGAGTGACTGTGGGGGCAAATTCGGTAATTCGCAAAGGCACGCAAATTGGAGAAGGCTGTACTATTCACCCCAATGTGACCATTTATCACGATGTGATCATTGGTAAGCGCGTTACTATTCATAGTCAAACGGTTATCGGTGCGGCGGGCTTTGGTTATGCGAATGACAAAGGTGTATGGATCCCTATTCCTCAAACGGGTACAGTCCGCATTGGCGACGACAGCCAAATAGGTGCAAGCAGCAGTATTGATCGCGGCGCTATGGAAGATACAGTGCTAGGCACCAACGTTATTATCGACAACCAAGTACAAATAGGCCACAACTGTATTATTGGCGACCACTCTTGTATTTGTGGCGCAACTGGCATTGCTGGTAGCTGTCATATTGGCAAACACGTCATCATTGGTGGTGGAGTAGGGATTAACGGCCACATCAGTATTTGTGACAACGTTCAGGTTACAGGTTACACCATGATTGTCCAAGATATCACAGAGCCTGGCGTTTATTCATCAGGTCAGCCTGCACAAACTAATCGTGATTGGCGCAAAAATACGGTTCGTCTTGCCAAAATTGGCAGCTTGTTTGACCGAGTTAAAGCCCTTGAAAAACAGGTCTGATCTCACGCTAGCGTAGGTATTTCGTTAAACCTACGCCATTTGTATTAATTTGGTGATAAAGCGGTATACAACTACCCGAAAATGACTAGAATATGGCTCGAATTTGAGCATTCGGTGCGTAATGCCATATAAAAACCGCAGTTAAGGAGCCCCCATGTTTTCTCGCGAAATGAATATTGCTGACTTCGATCCAGAATTAGCCAACGCAATGGCGAAAGAGGTAGAGCGTCAAGAACATCACATCGAGCTAATTGCCTCTGAGAACTACTGTAGCCCACGTGTTATGGAAGCCCAGGGTTCGCAGCTTACGAACAAGTATGCTGAAGGCTATCCAGGCAAGCGTTATTACGGTGGTTGTGAACATGTAGATGTTGTTGAACAGCTTGCTATCGACCGTGCAAAAGCACTTTTCGGTGCAGACTACGCAAACGTTCAACCACACGCAGGCTCTCAAGCAAACTCAGCTGTTTTTATGGCGTTACTTGACGCAGGCGATACGGTACTAGGTATGAGCCTTTCTGAAGGTGGTCACCTTACGCACGGTTCGCACGTAAACTTCTCTGGTAAAACCTACAACGCGGTTCAGTACGGTTTGAACAAAGAAACAGGCGAAATTGATTACGCGCAGGTTGAAGCGCTAGCTAAAGAACACAAGCCGAAAATGATTATTGGCGGCTTCTCAGCGTATTCAGGCATTGTTGATTGGGCTAAATTCCGCGAAATCGCAGATAGCGTTGGCGCATACTTGCTAGTTGATATGGCGCACGTGGCAGGTCTAGTTGCAGCGGGTGTTTATCCAAACCCTCTTCCTCACGCTCACGTGGTAACAACTACTACCCATAAAACCCTTGCAGGTCCGCGCAGTGGTTTAATCCTTTCTTCATGCGGCGACGAAGCGATTTACAAAAAGCTAAATAGCTCTGTTTTCCCAGGGAACCAAGGTGGCCCTCTTTGCCACGTGATTGCAGCTAAAGCGGTTGCATTCAAAGAAGCACTACAGCCTGAGTTCAAAGTTTATCAGCAGCAGGTAGTGGCAAATGCAAAAGCCATGGTGTCAGTAATGCAAGAACGCGGTTATAAAATCGTGTCTGGCGGTACCGATAACCACTTATTCCTTCTTGACCTAATCGACAAAGATATTACGGGTAAAGACGCTGACGCAGCATTAGGTGCTGCGAACATTACGGTTAACAAAAACTCAGTACCTAATGACCCGCGCTCTCCATTTGTAACCAGTGGTCTTCGTATTGGTAGCCCGGCTATTACTCGCCGTGGTTTTAAAGAAGAGCAAGCGCAGCAGGTTGCAACGTGGATTTGTGACATCTTAGATAACATGGGCGATGAGTCTGTTATCAAGCGTGTTCAAGATGAAGTGGTTGCACTTTGCGCACAATTCCCTGTTTATAAGTAAATAGGTTTGTGTTTTATTGCGTACTTTGGTACTAATGCTGGACTAGTTAGTCTAGGTTTGTTTTAACGACCTAAGTACGCAATATTTAAGGATTATTCATGTTTTGCCCGTTTTGTTCAGAACAAGAAACAAAAGTTATTGATTCTCGTTTGGTTGCAGAAGGGCAACAGGTGCGTAGACGCCGTGAATGCATGGTGTGTCACGAGCGATTCACTACATTTGAAAGTGCGGAACTTGTGATGCCCCGCGTTATTAAACGCGATGGTTCGCGAGAACCTTTCAATGAAGACAAATTACGTGCAGGCCTTCAACGCGCGTTAGAAAAGCGGCCTGTTAGCACGGAAAAAGTTGAGCAATGCATTCTTTCGCTCAAATCACAGCTGCGAGCCACTGGCGAGCGTGAAGTCAGCAGTGAATTGCTGGGCAACTTGATTATGAAAGCGCTCAAAGAACTCGATAAAGTCGCCTATGTTCGGTTCGCATCTGTTTATCGTTCCTTCGAAGATATTCGTGAATTTGGGGAAGAGATTGCACGACTGGGGGATTAGCCTAATAAAACCCACGACCCTTTACGCAAACACTTAGGGCTACAACAGGAATCCAAGTGAATCACGCTACGGTTAAAAATGACTATTTCTGGATGGCAAAGGCCATTCAACTTGCCCAAAAAGGGCGCTTTACCACTTCACCGAACCCCCGCGTTGGCTGCGTCATAATTGATGAAAACAACCAATTATTAGGCCAAGGTTATCATATTCAGGCAGGCACTCCTCATGCCGAGGTACACGCACTTAAACAAGCTGCTAGTGCTCGCGCTGAAGGGGCGAAGAGGGCAACTGCCTATGTGACCCTAGAGCCTTGTAGTCATTTCGGCCGAACTCCACCTTGCGCACTAGCGTTGGTTAAAGCACAAGTGTCTCGCGTTGTCATTGCTATGACAGACCCTAACCCAAACGTTTGTGGCAAAGGTATAAGTATATTGCAAGAGGCGGGCATTGAAGTGGTTAGCGAAGTAATGGCTGCAGAAGCGGCAGCACTTAACCCTGGTTTCATTAAACGCATGCTAACTGGCAAACCCTTTGTTCGCGTGAAGTTGGGTATTAGTGTAGATGGGAAAATTGCCTTACAAAATGGGGTAAGTCAATGGATAACAGGGCCTGAGGCTAGACGCGATGTGCAACATTATCGCGCACAAAGTTGTGTGGTGTTAACGGGCTCAGGTACGGTTGAAGCCGATAATCCTAGCTTGTTAGTACGAGAAAAAGAAGCGCAATTTGATGACTATCCACTAGAGCAAATACGACAGCCTGCGCGGGTGGTCGTAGATAATAAAAGCAGACTCGAGCGCGACTTTACACTATTTAACGATGGTAATGTCACGCTTACCGCTACATCTGTCACTCATCCAGATACTGCAACTCAGCAATACCTTCAGCTAGATGAAAAAGACGGAAAGCTAGATTTACATGCGCTTATGTCGGCACTAGGCGATAAGCAATATAACGAGGTATGGGTTGAGGCCGGTCCAGGTTTGGCTGGAGCATTACTTAATGAGGGGCTGGTGGATGAGCTTATTTGTTATCAAGCGCCCAAGCTTTTAGGTGATAAAGGCATCAGTATGGTTAATTTGCCTGCATTTACTGCTTTAAATCAATCTATTTCGCTTTCACTTATTGAAAATCGTCAGGTCGGGAACGATATTAAACTTATCTTCCGTCCTAGTGTTGCCAAGACCCTTGGTTAACGCGATCAAAGAGGAAATTTATGTTTACTGGAATTATTCAAGCGCTAGGTACAATTAAAAAGCTCGACAACCGCGGCAATGATATTCGCCTTACGGTTTCATCTCCTACACTTGATATGTCGGATGTAGCGCTTGGCGACAGTATTGCGACCAATGGAGTTTGCTTAACAGTGACAGACATGGGCGATGATTATTACTGCGCAGATGTTTCGGCTGAAACCATTAAACTAACAGGCTTTGCACATTACAGCGCAGGCTCTACGGTAAACTTAGAAAAAGCGATGCGCCCCAGTGACCGTTTGGGAGGACACATTGTGTCAGGCCACGTTGATGGCGTGGGTGAAGTCACTCAAATTATTAAGCACTCAGATTACGTTGAGTTTTGGGTAAAAGCGCCTGAAGCGTTGGCGAAATACATTGCTCACAAGGGCAGCATTACTGTTGATGGTATAAGTTTAACCGTTAATGAAGTAAACGGCGCAGAGTTTATGCTTTGGATCATCCCTCATACGTTGCAAGAAACGATAATGGGAAGCTACAAAGTAGGCACAGCGGTTAACTTAGAGGTTGATGTTATTGCACGCTATCTAGAGCGCCTAATGCTGGGTGATAAAGCCGCCGAGCCGAAGAGCAAAGGCATTGATATGGCATTTCTAGCCGAGAACGGATTTTTAAAAAAATAACCCTACAAGAAGCACACGACATGGCATTTAACACTACACAAGAAATAATTGAAGATATCCGTCAAGGTAAAATGGTTATTTTGATGGATGATGAAGACAGGGAAAACGAAGGCGACCTTATAATGGCTGCCGAGCACGTTACGCCTGAAGCGATTAATTTTATGGTCACCCATGCCCGTGGTTTGGTGTGTTTACCCATGACTCAAGACCGCTGCCGCCGGTTAAACTTGCCGTTAATGGTGGATAAAAACGAAGCACAGTTTTCTACCAACTTTACCGTTTCAATTGAAGCAGCAACGGGCGTTACTACAGGTATTTCTGCCGCTGACCGCGCTACAACAATTAAAGCAGCGGTAGCAAAAGACGCGAAAGCGACAGACATTGTGCAGCCTGGCCATATCTTCCCACTTATTGCTAAAGATGGCGGTGTACTTAACCGTGCTGGGCACACTGAAGCTGGCGTAGATTTACCCCGTTTAGCAGGCTTAGAGCCGGCGGGTGTCATTGTTGAGATCCTTAATGAAGACGGCACCATGGCCCGTCGTTCTGAATTGGAAAAGTTTGCGCAAAAGCACGATTTGAAAATCGGGACCATTGCTGATTTGATTGAATATCGCAATCTTAATGAAACAACCATTGAGAAAGTAGCGCAGTGCAATATGCCAACAGAATATGGCGATTTTGAGCTGCATACATTTAAAGACAGCATCGATAATCAGCTGCATTTTGCACTTAAAAAAGGTGAGATAAAGGAAGACGAACCAACGTTAGTGCGTGTTCACCTTCACAACACATTTAGTGATCTTCTTGGCTCTACTCGCGGTATTCATCGCTCAATGACACTTGCCGATGGCATGCGAAAAATAGCGGAAGAAGGCGGTGTACTTGTTCTACTGGGCAAAGAAGAGCACATCGAGCACCAAGTTCGCCGTTTTGCTGCAGAAGACAGAGGTGAGCGACCTGCGGGGGCAGATTGGCAGGGCTCATCGCGTACGATAGGTGTAGGTAGCCAAATTCTTGCATCAATGGGCGTACATAAAATGCGCTTGCTTAGTAAGCCAATTAAATACCACGCACTTTCAGGTTACGGCCTTGAAGTGGTGGAGTATGTGCACGACTAATGCTTGCTTACTGGCTCTTTGTTAAGGTGCATCAAATGCGTTAACGCGTACAAAGAGTAAGTTTATCGTGAAGGTTTGGTGAACTAGAGTGGGGCAGTAGGCTCGGTTTTGAACCCTCCACCGCATGGATGCGGTGGTGGAGCGTACAGGGATGTATTTACCGCGTGTTCACAACCGAGGTTGTTGCCCCAATCAGCTTAAGTCAAAAGTACGAATGTAAGTTAAAGAAACAATCGATTTAGTTTGGGCGCAGTTGTGGTATACTTCGCGCCGTTTTTTCTCGAGGAATGAATCCATGCAGGTAATTGAAGGTAATATCAGAGCAACCGGTAAGAAGTTTGCTATCGTTGTATCACGCTTTAATAGCTTTGTTGTTGAAAGCTTACTAGAAGGTGCGTTAGACACGCTAGAGCGTCACGGTGAAGTGAGTGATGACGATATCACGCTAGTACGTGTGCCTGGAGCTTACGAGTTGCCTGTTGTTGCTAAGAAATTAGCTGAGAAAAAGTCATTTGACGCCATCATCGCATTAGGTGCGGTTATTCGTGGTGGCACACCACACTTTGATTTTGTAGCAGGCGAATGTAATAAAGGTCTTGCGCAAGTATCGCTTGAGTATGGGATCCCCCTATCATTTGGCGTAATCACAACAGATTCAATTGAACAAGCTATCGAGCGTTCTGGAACCAAAGCGGGTAATAAAGGTGCTGAAGCAGCCCTTGGCGCGCTTGAAATGGTTAACGTTATCGATGCTGTTGAAAAGCTTTAAGGTATACATTAAGTGAAAGTTTCAGCTCGTCGTAAAGCCCGTGAACTCGCCTTGCAAGGCGTGTATTCATGGCAAATGAGTCACAACGATATTCAGCAAGTTGAACTGGCGCTAGCGACCAGTAACGACATGCAAAAGGTAGACATGGCGTATTTTCAAGCCTTGCTTCGCGGTGTTGCACACAACGCAAGTAACCTTGATGCCACGATTAAGCCTTACCTTGGCCGTTTGCCAGAAGAGTTAGATGCTATTGAAAAAGCTATCTTGCGCATCGCGACGCTGGAACTGACGGAGCGCATTGACGTACCTTACCGCGTAATCATTAATGAAGCGATTGAACTTGCTAAAGCATTCGGTGCTGAAGAAAGTCATAAATTTATTAATGGCGCATTAGATAAAGCAGTGCGTACGTTGCGCAAAGATGAGCGCGACTAACCTTACTGTAGTGGCATGGATTGCCGCTAAAAGGGTTTAAAAATTACCGTGAAAGAATTTGATCTTATCGGCCGCTACTTTTCAAACAGCGGCCACAAACGTAAAGACGTTGTTATTGGTATAGGTGATGACTGTGCTGTAACAACAGTTCCTGAAAACCAGCAGCTAGCCGTTACTACAGACACCCTTGTAGAAGGCGTGCACTTCTTAAAAGATGCACCAGCAAAGTCTGTAGCGTACAAAACAGTAGCAGTTAATTTAAGCGACCTTGCCGCAATGGGGGCTGAACCCGCATGGATAAGCCTATCTTTGTCTCTTCCAGAAGTCGACGAAGCATGGCTGGATGATTTCGTTACTGGCCTTCACGAGCTTACACAATATTACTCTGTGCAGCTTATCGGCGGCGATACCGTTAAAGGCCCAATGGCTATGACCATTACTGCGCAAGGCTTTATACCGCCAGGCTCTGAACTAACGCGCGGTGGTGCAAAACCCGGTGACTGGCTTTATGTCACGGGCACACTTGGTGACGCTGGCGCTGGCTTAGACATTCTTCAAGAAAAACTGAGCGTATCAGGTGAAGCAAAAGATGTTTTGGTGAATCGCCACTATTTCCCTACGCCTAGAGTAGCAGTTGGTACGGCAATTCGCCGAATTGCGACATCGTGTATTGATATCTCAGACGGTTTAATCTCCGATTTAGGTCACATCTTGAAAGCCTCTCAGTGTGGTGCAAACGTTCACGTTGAGCGTTTACCGCTATCACGCGCTCTAACAAGTGCTGTGTCGCAAGAGCAGGCTATTGAATATGCGCTGTCAGCAGGCGACGATTACGAGCTTATTTTCACCGTAAGTGAAGAGCAACGTGGAAGCCTTGAGACATCACTGGCAAGCACAAACGTAAAAGCGACTTGCATAGGGCAGTTAACAGGGCATAACGGAACGCTTTCATTGTTAAAAAATAATGAAAAGTATACGCCTGTTACAGCGTCAGGTTACGAGCACTCATTTTAAGTTAAAAACACTGCTTAAAAGCAAATTGAAGGAACGCACATGCAGGCTGAATTTCGCGCTAGAGTAAGTATGAAAAATCCGGTTCATTTTCTAGCGCTAGGATTTGGCAGCGGCCTCATTCCTTTTATGCCAGGTACATTTGGTTCGCTCGCTGCATTGCCGTTACTTGTAGCGTGTAGCCAAGTATCTGTTATTTCTTTCATTGCACTTACGCTTATTTTTTCTGTAGTAGGCATTTACCTTTGTGGTAAGACTGCTGACGATATGCAGGTTCACGATCACGGGTCTATCGTGTGGGATGAAATTGCTGGGATGTTTGCGACCTTTCTGTTTGTTCCGATTTCGGCATCGTCATTGTTAATCGGATTTGTTCTATTCAGGCTTTTCGACATTTTAAAGCCATGGCCAATAGGTGTTATTGATAAGCGCTTACACGGCGGCACAGGCATTATGCTCGACGATCTTATCGCTGGGGCGATGGCCTGCGGATGCCTTCACTTGTTAATGGTATTTTGGCCAGCGGCACTGGCTTTGTTGTAACGTTTAAAACACACACTGAGTATAAGCGCAACAAGCTAGGATGCGTGTAACGCTTAATAAAATAAAAAGCCCGCTTTACGCGGGCTTTTTTGTCTTTCTTTAGCACGAATGTAAAAGTACGTTATTTACCTAATAAAACGTTAGCTGCTGCAATAACTCCTTGTGTATCTAAGCCATGTTCTTTGTACATTTCTTGCTGCGTACCTTGCAGTATAAAGCTATCTGGTAGGCCTAGCATCTTCACGGTTTTTAGCACGCCGTTTTGTTGCAAATGTTCAAGTACGGCGCTGCCTGCACCGCCCATAATGCAGCCGTCTTCAAGGGTAATAAGCGCACTGTGTTCACTAGCCGCTTTTAACACGGCTTCGCCGTCTAATGGCTTAATAAAGCGCATGTCGATAACGGTTGCGTCAATGGCCTCTGCGGCCTCAAGCGCATAAGGTAATAAGCAGCCAAAGTTTAGAATAGCAACGTTTTCAGACTTATCTTTAGATGCTTCACGGCATGTACGTGATTTACCAATTTCAAGCTCTGTCATGGCTTCATCTGGGGTTACGCCCATACCTGCACCGCGAGGGTAGCGCACTGCTGCTGGCTTTTGTAGCTTATGGCCAGTGTAGAGCATTTGGCGGCACTCATTCTCATCAGAGGGGGCCATTACAACCATATTCGGAATACAGCGAAGGAAAGCGATATCAAACGCGCCTTGGTGAGTAGGGCCGTCGGCGCCAACAATACCTGCTCTATCAATAGCAAATAATACAGGTAAGTCTTGAATGGCTACGTCGTGTATTAGCTGGTCGTAAGCTCGCTGTAAGAATGACGAATAAATAGCAACAACTGCATTCATACCGTCTTTAGCAAGGCCAGCACCAAAGGTAACAGCGTGTTGTTCTGCAATCGCAACGTCGAAGTACTGTTCAGGGAAGCGCTGCGAAAATTCTACCATGCCTGACCCTTCTCGCATGGCAGGCGTAACGGCCATTAATTTAGGGTCTTGCGCTGCCATATCACACAACCATTGACCAAAAATGGCCGAATAAGTTGGCGCAGAAGGCTTAGACTTCGGCAAAGCATTGTCCGCAGGGTTAAACTTTGGAACTGCGTGAAACTTAATAGGGTCTTCTTCTGCAACCGCGTAGCCTTTACCTTTTTTGGTGACTACGTGAAGCAGCTGAGGGCCGTCGAACTTGCGCATATTCCGAAGTGTATCAACCACACCGTTTACATCATGACCGTCAATAGGGCCAATATAGTTAAAGCCTAGCTCTTCAAAAATAGTGCCTGGCACCACCATGCCTTTAATATGCTCTTCAGCACGGCTAGCAAACTCTTTAATGGGTGGCACATTGCTTAGCAGCTTTTTGCCACCATCGCGAATTGAATTGAAAAAGTTGCCTGTAAGCAAACGGGCAAGGTGGCTGTTTAAGGCTCCCACGTTCTCAGAAATAGACATTTCGTTGTCGTTTAGCACCACAACCATGTCCTTTTTAATATCACCAGCATGGTTAAGCGCTTCAAACGCCATGCCTGCCGTCATGGCGCCATCGCCAATGACTGCAACAACCTTTCTGTTTTTGCCTTCTTTCTCGGCAGCTACCGCCATGCCTAAGCCAGCACTAATTGATGTAGAGGAATGACCCACTGCAAAGGTGTCATAATCACTCTCTGGTGGCCAAGGAAAGGGGTGTAAACCGTTTTTCTGGCGAATAGTGCTCATGCGCTCAGCGCGGCCAGTCAGTATTTTGTGTGGGTAAGCTTGATGGCCCACATCCCACAACAAGCGATCAAATGGTGTTTCGTAAACATAGTGTAGTGCCACAGTAAGCTCTACGGTGCCCAAACCAGACGCAAAGTGGCCACTGGTTTGACTTACACTGTTAAGTAAGTACTCACGCAACTCATCGGCGAGTTCGCGTAATTTCTCTTGAGGCAGCTGCCTCAATTTGTCGGGTGTTTGCGCAAGCGCAAGCGTTGGGTAATGTTGGAGATCTAAACTCATGTACTTATTATCTTTTTCAACATGGCGCGTGGCTAATGGTCGCGTTTTACCAAAAGCTCGCTAAACGCAATTAAACTATCAGTATTGTAGGGTAAACGCGCCAGTGCTTGAAGTGCATTATTGTGAAGCATTTCTAATTCTTGCTTCGCACCGTTTATTCCCAGTTTTGCTGGAAACGTGTTTTTTCCTAGCGCTTGGTCAGACCCGGCAGGTTTTCCTAACTTTTCACTGCTGCCTTCCACGTCTAAAATGTCGTCTTGAACTTGAAAAGCTAGTCCAATATCCGCGGCATAGGCCAGTAAGTCAATTTTAGTTTGAGGAAGTAAACCTTCGCTGACTATTGCCACCATCTCTACACAGGCTTTTAAAAGTGCACCAGTTTTAAGCCTATGAAGCTGTTTAAGCTCTTCTAGAGAAATAGTTTTGCCAGTACTGGCCAAATCAATCGCCTGACCTCCACACATGCCTACGTAACCTGCGCTTTTAGCAAGCACTGAAAGCAATTGGCTGCGTTTAGTTTCAGCAAAGCTGCTAAGAGGAGCGTCGGCAAGAACACTAAATGCAAGTGCTTGAAGTGCGTCCCCTGCAAGTATCGCGGTGGCCTCGTCAAAGGCAATGTGACACGTGGGCATACCGCGGCGCAGGTCATCATCGTCCATTGCTGGCAAGTCATCGTGAACTAACGAATAAGCATGAACGCATTCAATTGCCATACTAATGGCCATTTGGTCTTTTTTAGGCACATCTAACGTATTGCCTACTACCTGAACCAGAAGCGGGCGCATACGCTTACCGCCGGCAAGCAAGGCGTGGCGCATGGCATCCTTTAGGCGCGGTGCGTAATCGGGTAAATCGTCAATTAATGTAAGAAGAGATGCATCAGTTTGTTGTTTAACTTGCTGATGCAAAGCAGAAAAATTCATAAATAGCCTGTTAGTTAACAATGAACAAGTTAAGGCTGTTCACTTTCAGGAAGAGTTTGAAGCGTGTCTTCACCTTGTTCACTGAGCAGAATTTTTACTTTTTGTTCAGCATTTTCAAGGGACTGTTGGCCTTGTCGAGAAAGCGCAATGCCGCGCTCAAACTTCTCTAGTGCTTTATTAAGAGGCAGATCACCGTTTTCCATTTCGTTAACGATAGCTTCTAGTTCTGATAAAGTTTCTTCAAAAGACGCTGATGCTTTTTCTGTCGTCATAAAAACACTCAAATTATTGGCCAAAATACATATACCGCGCACATTAACCGAGGGTCGCACAGGGGTCAAATGGTTTGTCTGTATATCGTCTATATCACAGTAACTTCGGCTTTTTTTCATTCAGTACAAGCAATATGTCAAAATTAAATTATGCTATATTCGTTGCAGTACACGATTAGGTTTTTGTTGAATTTTTAGGGCCGCTTTACATTATTATCACGTGTAAAAAATTTTCGAAAAAACAGTGACGAATAATTGAAGAGGCAACACATACATCATTAACTAGAAATAAATGTGATATTTTTCAATAATGTCGTTTTAGTATTTCTATCCTTTGCCGATAGAATATTTGAATATTAATAGCACTGACTGCGCATAAATGGGGAAGAGTGAGTGGATTTAGCAACCGTCATAGGTATGTTGGGCGCCATCGGTTTTGTTGTGATGGCAATGATGTTGGGCGGCAGCATGAGTATGTTTGTCGACGTGCCGTCAACCTTAATCGTATTTGGTGGTACTTTGTTTGTTGTCCTTTCTCAATTTACTCTTGGGCAGTTTTTTGGTGCAGGCAAAGTAGCCGGTAAAGCATTTATGTTTAAAATCGATACGCCAGAGGAGCTTATCGAGAAGATAGTAGAAATGGCCGATGCTGCGCGCAAAGGTGGTTTCCTAGCCTTGGAAGAGGCTGAGATTTCAAACGAGTTCATGCAAAAGGGCGTCGATATGCTGGTTGATGGACACGATATTGAAGTTGTGCGAGAAACCTTAGCGAAAGATATTTCTATGACCACCGACAGACACGATTTCGGTGTGTCGATTTTCAAAGGCATGGGTGATGTTGCGCCTGCGATGGGAATGATTGGAACGCTTATTGGTCTAGTAGCTATGCTTTCAAACATGGATGACCCAAAGGCGATTGGACCTGCAATGGCGGTAGCCCTTTTGACTACTTTGTACGGTGCCTTTTTGGCCAACGTTGTTTGTCTGCCTATTGCAGCAAAATTAGCGAATAGAGCAGCAGAAGAAAAGCTTAATCAAAGTTTGGTGCTAGACGGCATAGTCGGTATTGCAGATGGACAAAATCCTCGTGTTATCGAGGGAATATTGAAAAACTATTTAGCTGCAAGTAAACGTGGGTCTGCCGAGGAAGAATAATGGCTGAAGAAGAATGCCCAAAATGTCCTCCCGAAGGCCTTCCCGCTTGGATGGGGACATTCGCTGATTTGATGTCGTTGCTGATGTGTTTCTTCGTTTTGCTGCTCGCTTTTTCTGAAATGGACGTGTTGAAGTTTAAGCAAATTGCAGGCTCGATGAAGTTCGCGTTCGGCGTGCAAAACAAGATAGAAGTGAAAGACATCCCCAAAGGGACCAGTGTTATTGCTATGGAGTTCAGGCCTGGTAAACCCGACCCAACGCCAATTGAAACGATACAGCAACAGACCATCGAAATGACGCAACAAATGCTTGAGTTTCAAGCTGGAGACGAAGATTCTGCTGGCGGTCGTCAGCGGCAGCGTGGTGAACAACGGGGTGGTCAAGCTCAACAAACGGCAACCGACTCGTCATCGTCTGCGCAGGAAAGCACAGATCAATCACAAACGGCTGAATTAATGAAGAAAGTTGCTCAGCAGCTACAGAAACAGATTTTAGACGGGTCGATTGAGATGGAGTCGCTCGGTCAGCAACTCACTATTCGCATTCGTGAAAATGGTTCTTTTTCTGCGGGGTCTGCATTCCTGCAGCCACAGTTCCAACCAATATTACGTAAAATTGGAACACTGTTGGCAGACGTACCTGGTGAAATAGAAATATCTGGTCATAGCGATGGGCAGCATATCGCCAATGAGCTTTATCGTTCAAATTGGGACTTATCTGCACAGCGTGCTGTTGCTGTCGCTGAAGCTATGCGTAAGGCGCCTGGCTTTGACGAAAGCCGTATGTCTGTTGTCGGAAAAGCCGATACTGACCCCATTGTGGAAAATGCAACAGTGGCTGCCGATAGGGCTAAGAATCGTCGTGTTGAAATTAATATCAACCAAGGAAAGCCCATGCTTTCAAAACCTATTTCGGTAGTAGACGAGTAGGGGACTTGTTTCCTAATCACTTTATTGACAACATAAAAACGGCGTTTATTAAACGCCGTTTTTTGTTCCTAAACTGTGAAGATTATCTTGCCTTCAAACGTTAAACACGCGCCAGTTCATCTCTAAAATGGGGCTTTGAAATAACCAGCTGTACCGTGCTGATTGTCCTCTCCAAAAAACCACCTTCACAATACTTTAAGTAGTACGTCCACATGCGCATAAAGCGTTCGTCGTATCCATCATTGAGTAATTCGTCTTTCGCTGAAATAAACGCTTCGTACCAGTGGTTTAAGGTCTTCGCATAGTCAATACCAATGTCATGTAAGTCACGAATCATCATGTTGGTATACTTTTTAAGGTGGGCATTAAGCTGATGCTGAGAGGGCAAAAAACCGCCTGGAAAGATGTATTTTTGAATGAAGTCGACGCTGTTTGAGTAACTATCGTAACGTCTATCATCAATGGTGATTGATTGCAGAAGCATTAGGCCTTCATCTTTCAAAAGCGATGAACATTTTTCAAAGAAATTACCTAAAAACTGCTTACCCACCGCTTCAATCATTTCGATAGACACCAGCTTGTCGTATTTTCCATCGAGCATTCGATAGTCTTTCTTAAGCAGCGTAATGTTGTGTTCAAGCCCTTCACGAATAATCCAGTCTTTTGCCCAGGCATGTTGCTCTTCTGATATAGTCGTAGTGGTAACGCGGCAGCCGTAGTGCTTGGCTGCATAAACAGCAAGCCCGCCCCAACCTGTGCCAATTTCAAGGAGGTGATCGCTTTCGTTTAGCTGTAGTTTGTCACAAATAGCTTTAAGCTTGTAATTTTGGGCTTCATTGAGTGATGAATTATCGTCAGGGTAAATGGCTGACGAGTACATCATGGTATTATCGAGAAAGCGGGTATAAAGCTTGTTGCCTAGGTCATAGTGCGCTTCAATATTGCGCTTAGCTTGGTCTTTCGTGTTTCGTCTTGCAAAGTGTTGCAGCTTATTAACAGGCATGGTTACCCATTTAAACTTGTTTTCCCACTCATCAAGCGTGGGTAAATTTCGGGCAAATATTCTCACCACAGCGGTTACATCATCGCTGTCCCACAAGCCGTCCATGTAAGCTTCACCCGCTCCCACACTTCCACCAAGCAGTAAGCGGCGATAAGCTTTAACATCTTTAATGTTGACATTTGCGCGTAATTCTTCGTCTTGTGCTCCAAAACGGGCTATTTCGTCACCATTTTCTTGAATGGTTAAGCGACCAAATGGTAATTTTTTTAAGCATTGTAAAAATAGTGTTCTACAAGCTTTATCTACAAAAGAGACCTCTGAGGTGGTCAATAGTACAGATTCACCGAAAGACATTGTTATTGTTCCTGACTCTTTTCTGGATGTGTATAAAGTGGCGTTCGTTTCAGCAGTAATTTGAGCGCGTGCCAATAAATTCCTGCCATTGTTTTTATTGTCATACTGGGTATACGTTTTAGTGCGGCAGATAGATTCGCATCGTCTAAACAAAATCTGGTTAAGTTTATGCCTGCACTGAATTCTTTATCCTCTCTCACGCAATCCATTGCCAAGGAAAGTGTAGACGAAGGCTGCGAAATCGACCATTTGTAGGTCATATCCATTGGGTTAAACGGCGATACGTGAAAAGCCTTCGGCGTGTCGTCTTGTGTATCTAAATTGACGAGATAGTGATGTCGTTCATTCCAAGGCGTATTACTGACTTCAGCAAGCATGTGAGTAAATTTACCCTCAGAATTGCGAAGGTAATAAAAGTTAACTGGACTAAAATACAAGCCCCACATTCTTAGTTGCCCAAGCATAAACACATCTCCCTCAAGCGTTCTGTTGCCGTTCAATTCAGTCATTCTATTGATCACGGCTTCACGTAAGGAGAGAGAGGCATCGCCCAAATAGTCTTCGCGCTTAAAACGCACTCTGGCTTTCTTCTCGGATGAAAAATACGTTAGAGTTTTGGACAAGGTCGCTAACTCATTATCTTCTAGTTTTAGCCAGAACAGATATATGTCGTAGTCGAACTGGTGCTGAGTAGGCTTAAACCGCTGGTGATACACCTTACCTTTATAAATAGCGCTTTCAATCACAGCGACTCACCAAATCGAGCACACACGTCAAGCGCACTGGTAACACCATCTTCATGGAAACCGTTATACCAATATGCCCCGCAAAAATGTAGATTGTCTACTCCGCAGATTTCGCTTCGTCTGCTTTGTGCCTTTACCATTTCTGCACTGTATTGAGGATGTGCATATTGATAAGTGCGTAACACCTTATCGTTATCAATTTCTGCAGTGTTGTTTAACGTAACACTGTATGTATTTTTCGCGTCTAGTCTTTGAAGGATATTCATATTGTAGGTAACAGACGCCGGACGCGATTCTTCACTCGCATCTTCCTTAAGCCTGTAATTCCAACTTGCCCAAGCCAGCTTTCTCTTAGGAAGTTGAGATATATCTTTGTGCATAACCACATCGTTTTCTGCGTAAGGAATGTTGCCTAGAATATCCTTATGTAGCGGCGTAGGAGAGTGAAGCATTTTTAATGCTTGGTCGCTGTGGCAAGCAAAAACTACATGATCGTATTGGGCACTTTCGCCGAGCGCGTCAATGACTGTCCAATTTGTTTCATTTTTAACTACAGACGTCACTGGTGTCGATAGCTTAATTTTTGATTTAAAAGGTTCAATTAAAGGGGGAATATACTGACTCGAGCCGCCTTTGATGGTGTACCATTGGGGTCTGTCAGTGATATTCAGCAAACCGTGATTGTTAAAAAACTGAAGAAAGAATGTCAGTGGAAATTTCCGAGTCTGCTCTAAACTGCTCGACCAAATAGCCGCGCACATCGGAAGAATGTAATAGCGAGCGAAGTCATCGCTTAGATTAAGCTCTTTAATAATGTCTTCTAAAGTCAGTGCTGCAGTATCGCGTTTCTCAGCCACCATGGTTTTACACGCTTTGTTAAACGTAAGTATGTCTTTGACGATTCGCCAAAATTTAGGGCGAAGGATATTTCGTCTTTGAGCAAACAAGCTGTTTAAATTATTGCCGTTATACTCGAGGTTTGCTTTTTTACTTGTTACTGAAAAGCTCATTTCCGTAGGCTGATAATCTACATTCAACTGAGTTATGAGCTTGATAAAATTGGGATAGGTCCAATCGTTGAAAACGATAAATCCTGTGTCTATGTTATGCACTTCTCCATCGTCACTGATTTCTTTTGTTGCGGTGTGGCCACCTATATAGTCATTTGCTTCATAAACGGTAATATCATTTTTTTTGTTAAGAAGGTGCGCGCACGTTAATCCTGAAATACCAGTGCCTATAATGGCAATCTTATCTGTCATGCTTTTTCTCTTATTGTTTTTCTCGCATTGCCAATGACAAGCGCTTTTGTAGCTGGGTAGGTAATATGTGTAAAAACCGAAGAATTAGGCCAAAGAACGTAGGAAAGAAAATACTCTGCTTATTACTTTCTATTCCCTTGAGCATTGCCTTAGCAGCTTCTTCTGCACTTATTTTCATTGGCATCTCAAAATCATTCTTATCTGTTAATGGTGTCTCCACAAACCCCGGCGAGACTGCCTGAACCTTTACACCTTTATGGTGCAGGTCAACTTCAAGTGACTTGGTAAAATAATGTAACGCAGCTTTGCTGGCACCGTAAGCTTGTGACCGCGTGAAAGGAAGCAGTCGTGCCATACTGTCTACAATGACAAGTTTATCTCCCTGTCTGAAGTGCGGCAGTAGGGCATCAACGCAGTTCACAACGCCAAAAAAATTGGGTTCGAAAACACGGCGGAACATATCTGTTTCAAAATCGTCGATATCGACATATTCGCATGTGCCTGCATTTAACACTGCGATATCGAACTTGATTGATGCTAGCGCGTGGCGCGTATCATTCAGGTCTGAAACATCAAATTGGCATGAATCGATGTTGGAGTGGCGACTTAGCTCTTCGAGCGCGTCCTTATTTCTTCCGCACGCGACCACGCGGTAACCTGTATTTGCAGCATGAGTCGCTAATGCTTTACCAATTCCTGAGGTTGCTCCGGTAATGAGAATAGTTTTCACTTTGCCAGCTTCCCTTTAATCTTCTTAATTACAAAACCTAGAATAGGTACGTGTTCATAAACCATTTCGCCCAAGTCATAGTAGTCTTTGTGGTAAATGATACTGTCGTTCTTAACGCCAAGTTGGGTGGTGCCGTCTAAAGTAATACGCTTATTTTTATTCTTTAGCACTAACGTCATTGTCCAATTTACAACATGGGTAACATCAGAGTGGCTTTGTACTTCCTTTTCGGTACAAGTGAAAATGTCAGCAATATCGAACTTGCAGCTCTCGGCGTGCGTGAATAAATTAGAAAAGTAGCCTTTGACTTCGTTAATGCCTCTGTGCGTTGTAATGGGGTCTATAAATACAACGTCACTCGCATAGATATCGTCTAGGTCTTGTAGCGATATCTGACAAACATCTGTGTAAATTTTACAAAAGCGTGAAATGACGTTCATACACGTTCCTTACATTACATTTTATATTTACGAATACGTGTGGACATTAGACAGGAATCGTAAAACCAAAAAACGATGCATTAACTTTATGAACGCAAGTCTTTGATATGGAGTCTGTTAATATTTACTTTATGCAGTAAATTACATCCGTCGGTGTACTTAAGATCACGTTTTTCTTTTTATCTGTGAAAAAATTTCCCATTAGATCCTATTTGTTCTCACTCGCGTAGATATTTTCGTGTTTTCGGAAGTATTGAGTATGAGCGTAGAACGATTTCCCTTATTCCCTTTATCAGCGCACCTTTTGCCAGAAGGTAGAATGGCCCTGCGCATTTTTGAGCCGCGTTATGTACGAATGGTTAAGCAGGCATGTGCCGAAAACAAAGGCTTTGTCATGTGTATGCTAAACGCAAATGGCAACAAAGATGCGAATGAGCATATTCACAAAATTGGTACATATGCCCAGGTGGTAGACTTCGATATGCTCGATGATGGGTTGCTTGGCATAAAGGTTGCTGGGTTACACCTAGTTGAGGTAAGCAACATTGAAGTCGAAAAAGATGGTCTTCGCATCGGTGAGTGTACGGTTTTGCCGCCTTGGCAATGTGATTTGGCCCCTCAGCAAATAGCGCCTATGGATGAGCGACTTAAAGAGATATTTGGAAATTACGAAGAATTGGCAGCGCTTTATGAGTCGCCAAAATTTGATTGCCCTAACTGGGTATTGAATCGTTGGCTAGAACTTTTGCCAGTCGATGGCTCTCAAAAGCAGCATTTTTTAGCTCAGCGAGAATGTACGAGTTTGTTAAACTACCTTTCTGCTTTGGTTGTCTAAGGCACAAAAGTGGTTAAGCGCTCTGTCAGACATTACAAAATCGTAACCCAACTTTTGCGAATTTCGCGAACGTTTTAAGTCATAAAACCGTAGAATGTCAGAACCAAAACGGAAAAGCGGACGAATCTTATGTTAGTTGGAATTCCTTTGGAACAAAGCAACAGCACAATTAAGCCAAAAGAGTGTGCTACTGAAATGTCTGATTACCTTGTCGCGGTTGCAGACGCCCGCTGCAAACGCTCGTTTGCTCGGGTGTTCAATTACTTCGCGCCACGCCTTCGCTCTTATGCGCTAAAGCAGATGGGCAATGAAGCACTTGCGATGGAGTTAGTCCAAGACACCATGTCAAACGTATGGCAAAAAGCGCATTTGTTTAATGCTGAGAAGGGCTCTCCGTCCACATGGATCTTTACTATTGCCCGAAACATTCGATTTGATATGTTACGCAAACTACAAAACAGAAAAGAAGATGTATGTTCTGATGATTTATGGCCTGTATTGTGTGAGCAAACGGCAGACGCTAACGAAGCGCCTCTTGACGAGCAGGTCACTTTAGAGCAAATTGGAAATCTATTCGAATCGCTTCCAGTTAAACAAAAAGCGGTGGTCGAGGCCATTTATATTGATGGTAAGTCTCAACAAGAAGTCGCCGATGAACTTTCAATTCCTCTTGGAACGGTAAAATCACGCACGCGTTTGGCACTTCAAAGATTAAAGGTCATGTTACACGACAATGATTAAGTTTCACCCGAGTGCCCAGCAACTTAGAGATTTTGTTGAGGGCACGTTGTCACCTGCAATATCACTGATGGTCTCTGCACATTGCGACATGTGCGAGAAATGTCAGCGCTTTGTTGAAGTTGAGACAGAAAAGTTAGCCGCTCAGATGGTGTCTAACGCCAATGTTAGTGCTAGTGATAAGGTGGACATGTCGCTTCAATTTGGCGATATGCTTTCACAGATAACGCGACTCCCTTCTTCAAAACAAGAAAATACGTCTACCGTCATGCCGTTGGCTTACAGTGAGTCGTGTGATACACGAACTAAAGCCAAGTCGCTAACGGGTGTATCTTCGATTGAACTAGACGGTAGAGTCTTCACTTTGCCGAGAACCTTGCATCGCTACATTGACAAAACCGGCAATTGGTCAAGCTTGGTTGGAAAGCTGTGGCAAGCTCCCGTTGACTTGGGTAATCAAGGTGTTGCGAACTTCATTTTCATGGGAAGTGGCGGAAGCGTACCGGAACACACCCACCGTGGTACCGAGTACACGCTTGTTATCGACGGTGAGTTTAGTGATGGACTTAGTCGATATGACACGGGCGACTTCATTTTCATGGACGGAGAGAAAACTCACACGCCAAAATCTGAAGGTAAAGACGGATGTCTAGTTTTTAGTATTGTTGATCAACCGCTACACTTTACGTCGGGCTTGGCGAGGTTGTTAAACCCTTTCAGCCATTTGTTTTTCCGTTAATGCGTCTACGCTTTTTTAAGCTGCATTGGCGGCATATATAAAAAAACGCACTATATGTGCGTTTTTTAGGCTTTTTAAAATGTACTTCTTAAGCTTAACTAATGAACTCACTGTCTGGGTAGTTAAGTTTTAAGGTCTTCATTGCATTTAAACGTAGCTCTTCTAAACCAAGTTGCTCATAACTTGAAACCATAATCTCTAGCGCGTGTTGAACTTGCGTGCTATTTGGGAAGTGCTCAATTACGTAGCGTCCACGGTTAGCAGCAGCAACGTACGCTTGGCGTCTCATATAGAAACGGGCAATAGCAATTTCATAACGCGCTAAGCGGTCTTTAATATGAACCATGCGCTGTTTTGCATCTGCAGCATATTTACTATCGGGATACTGTTGAATCAGTTTGCGAAAATCTTCAAACGCCTGACGAGATTTAGATGGGTCTCTATCTGCGCGGTCAATATTCATCAACTCTTGGAATAAATTGCTATCCGATTCCATATTCGTGAGTCCACGCATGTAGTAAGCATAGTCTACATCTGAGTGGTTTGGGTTCAAACGAATGAATCTATCAATAGTCGCAAGGGTTTCATCGGTCTTGCCTGATTTGTAGTAGCTATATACCAGGTCCAATTGAACTTGATGTGATAAAGGGCCAAAAGGATAGCGAGAGTCCAAAGCACTTAACGTTTGCGCAGCAACACTAAAGTTTCCCATATCCATGCTTTGCTTCGCTCTGTCATACAGTTGCTGCGCGCCCATGTTAGCTAGAACCGCTTTTTCTTCAGTGTCTGAAGAGCTACACCCTGCAACAGATACCATAGCACCAAGTAAAACGGGTGCCAGTAGACGAAATGATTTCATAATAATTCTATTTTCCTGCTAAACAGTTTTGTTTCTTCGCTGTCTAAGCTCATGTGTTAAACAACAACACTTTCTTTGCATTCTAACGTACTAATGGTGAGAAAAACCATACAAAAACGTAAACAAGGCAGTGTACAACGTGAATACTTGTTATAATACCCTTTTTAAGACGTAATCAATGGTGTTATGACACAGTCGCCGAACACAATACAATTAGAGGCTTCAACGGAAGCTGCCCATTTTGGTTTAAGGTTAGATCAGGTTTTAGCTGATTTGTTCCCTGAATATTCACGTTCTAAGCTAAAAACTTGGATTCAAGACGGCAATGTTGCTGTTAACGGCGAGGTAATAACGATTCCTCGTCACAAAATGCAAATGGATGAACTTGTTACCGTACAGGCAGAAATGGATGTACAAGTAACCAGTGAAGCACAAGATATTGCATTGAACATTGTTTATGAAGATGAGCATATTTTAGTGATCAACAAGCCAGCAGACTTAGTTGTTCACCCAGGCGCGGGTAACCCAAGCGGAACTGTGCTTAATGCGCTTCTCAATCACGTGCCTGATATTGATAAGGTACCGCGTGCGGGTATTGTTCACCGTCTTGATAAAGACACTACGGGTTTAATGGTGGTAGCAAAGACCATTCCAGCGCAAACTCACCTTGTTGACCAGCTACAGCGCAGAGAAATGAGCCGAGAATATGAAGCCATTGCTTTAGGTACTATGGTAGCTGGTGGCATTGTTGATGCGCCTATCGGACGACACGCTACTAAACGCACACATATGGCAGTGCGTGAAATGGGCAAGCCGGCGGTTACGCATTTTCGCGTAATTGAAAAATTTAGAGCTTACACACATTTGCGATTAAAACTTGAAACTGGGCGTACGCACCAAATTCGTGTTCACATGGCCCATATCAAACATCCTTTGTTGGGCGATCAGGTTTATGGCGGACGTCCTCGTCTTCCTAAAGGTGCATCGGAAGCGTTTATTGCTGCACTTCGCGGTTTCCAGCGCCAAGCGCTACACGCAGCTCAGCTTTCACTTTTTCACCCCGAAACCGAGGAGTGGATGACGTGGAAAGCGCCTTTGCCGCAAGACATGCAAGACTTGCTCAAGGCTGTTAAAAAAGATACGGCGGATAATCCACAAGACATGCTTTAAGCAGGAACTGCGCGTTATGACTCAGCTCGATGCAAATTCATCTTCATCATCAGCGCTTAATTTGATTACGCCACAGTGGCCTTGTCCGCCAAATATAGTGGCGTATACCACCACAAGAAGTGGTGGCGCGAGTGTAGGTGATTTTGCGGGCTTGAACGTTGGCAGTCATGTGGGCGATGACTTGTTAATGGTAAAGGCAAATAGAAGCCTTCTTCCCTATAGTGATAAAATTACGTGGTTAGAGCAAGTACATAGCAACCGTGTTGTTAGTCTACCAAGCGTTGACACAACAGCAGATGCGGCGTATTCAACTTCAACATCGCACTTTTGCGCTGTTATGACAGCAGACTGCGTTCCTATTTTATTGTGTGACGACCAGGGACAAGAAGTTGCTGCTGTGCATGCAGGATGGAAAGGGCTTGATAGCAAGATAATCGCCAATGCGGTGGCGCGATTTACCTTTCCGGCTTCTAAGTTGATGGCGTGGATTGGGCCTGCTATTAGCGGTTGTTGCTACGAAGTAGATGTCGACTTGGCAAACAAGTTTAAGCACGTTGAAAATGCTGTAAGCATGAGTGCTAATAAAGGTAAGTTTTTACTCAATTTACCGCTAATCGCACAGACACAGCTCATCGAAGCTGGAGTAACGAATGTTACGCAAAGTAATTTGTGTACGTATTCTGACGAACAGCGCTTCTATTCACATCGTCGCGCTACTCATCAACACAAGCGCACCACTGGAAGAATAGTGAGTGTGATTGGTATTCGTTAATTTTTTACGCGTACTAGGTTAACTCGCTCCACTGGTCATTCGCGCCATCAATTTGCGCTGCATCAAAGTTTGGCCATTATTTCTTATCTTTTTGACTAACTTTTCAATCTCATACTTGAATCACAATTGACCAGCCTACATAACTAGAACATAAATAATTGTTCATTTACTAGGTTGAGATTATGAGACTAGATAGATTTACCAGTAAATTTCAGCTCGCTATTTCCGATGCTCAATCTCTCGCATTGGGGCGAGATCATCAATACATTGAACCTGTCCATTTAATGACCGCCATGCTTAATCAGCAGGGGGGATCGGTTCGACCTCTGCTTGATCAGGCAAATATTAATGTAAATGCGCTTCGCTCAGCGCTTAGCCAAGCCATTGAGCGACTGCCTAGAATTGAAGGTATAGGTGGTGATGTTCAACTAAGTAAAGACAGTGGCATACTGCTAAACCTTTGCGACAAAATAGCGCAGCAACGAAAAGACGAGTACATCACGTCTGAAATATTCGTGTTGGCAGCGTTGCAAGATAAAGGGCGATTAGGAGAAATTCTTAAAAGCCTAAACATCACGAAAGATGCTATTGAAAGTGCAATTGACGATATGCGAGGTGGTCAGAAAGTGACAGACCCTAATGCCGAAGATGTGCGTCAAGCCTTAGAAAAATACACTACAGACCTAACAGAACGGGCCGAACAGGGCAAACTAGACCCGGTTATTGGGCGCGACGATGAAATTCGCCGAACTGTTCAGGTGCTACAGCGCCGAACTAAAAACAATCCGGTGCTTATCGGTGAGCCAGGTGTGGGTAAAACAGCCATTGTGGAAGGCTTAGCTCAGCGCATTATTAATGGCGAAGTACCCGAAGGTCTTAAAAACAAACGCGTACTTGCGCTTGATATGGGCGCATTAGTAGCAGGCGCAAAATATCGCGGTGAGTTTGAAGAGCGCTTGAAGGCCGTACTTAATGAACTTGCGAAAGAAGAAGGCCGCGTTATTTTATTCGTTGATGAACTGCACACCATGGTAGGTGCAGGGAAGGGCGACGGCGCAATGGATGCCGGTAATATGTTGAAGCCTGCGTTGGCACGTGGCGAGCTTCATTGTGTGGGCGCTACTACGTTAGACGAATATCGCCAGTATATTGAAAAAGACGCTGCGCTTGAGCGCCGCTTCCAAAAAGTACTGGTAGAAGAGCCAAGCGTTGAAGACACTATTGCTATTCTGCGTGGACTGAAAGAACGCTATGAGCTTCATCACTCGGTAGACATCACAGATCCAGCCATTGTAGCGGCAGCGAGTTTGTCTCATCGCTATATCAGCGACCGCCAGCTTCCGGATAAAGCTATTGATTTAATAGACGAAGCGGCATCTAGTATTCGTCTGCAAATTGACTCTAAGCCAGAAGACATGGACCGCCTTGAGCGCAGAATTATTCAGCTCAAGCTGGAAGAACAGGCCCTTGCAAAAGAAACAGACGATGCCAGTCACAAGCGCCTAGAAATGATAGAACTAGAGCGCGAGCAAGCAGAAACTAAATATGCAGAGCTTGAAAAAGTATGGCTAGATGAAAAAGACGCCATGCAGGGAACGCAAACAATAAAAGGTGAGCTAGAGCAGGCAAAACTTGATTTAGAAATTGCGCGAAGAGCGTCAGACTTAAATCGCATGTCAGAGCTTCAATATGGACGTATTCCCGAGTTAGAAGCAAAGCTAGAACAAGCCGCTGAAAATGAAACCCGTGAAACTAAGTTGGTTAAGAACAAAGTAACCGATGCAGAAATTGCCGATGTACTATCACGCTGGACAGGTATACCTGTAGCAAAAATGCTGGAAGGCGAGCGCGACAAGTTACTGCGTATGGAAGACGTGCTTCACAAGCGAGTAGTGGGGCAGGAAGAGGCGGTTCAGGCTGTTTCAAACGCAATTCGTCGCTCGCGCGCAGGGCTTGCCGACCCGAACCGACCTATTGGTTCATTCCTATTCTTAGGGCCGACGGGTGTAGGTAAAACCGAGCTGTGTAAAGCGCTTGCTGGCTTTATGTTCGATACAGAAGACGCCATGGTGCGTATAGACATGTCTGAATTTATGGAGAAGCATTCTGTCGCTCGCTTAGTTGGTGCACCTCCCGGGTACGTTGGATATGAAGAAGGTGGCTATTTGACAGAGGCGGTACGCCGCAAACCTTACTCGGTCATTTTGTTAGATGAGGTTGAAAAAGCACATCCAGACGTATTCAACATTTTGCTGCAAGTGCTTGATGATGGAAGACTGACAGACGGACAGGGGCGCACGGTAGACTTTAAAAATACCGTGGTGATTATGACGTCTAATTTAGGCTCAGACATCATTCAAGATAAGCACAATGAAAGTCAGTACGATGACATGAAAGCATCGGTGATGAATGTTGTGGGTCAGCATTTTAGACCAGAGTTCATCAACCGCGTGGATGACATCGTGGTATTCCACCCATTAGGTAAAGAGCAGATTAAATCCATTGCTAAAATTCAGCTCGCGTCGCTTAGAGCACGGTTGGCTGAAAAAGGTTACAAACTTACCCTTTCAGCTGCGGCAATGGATAAACTGGCAGATGCAGGTTTCGACCCTGTGTTTGGTGCGCGCCCGCTTAAGCGCGCTATACAAGTGCAGGTGGAAAACCCGCTTGCGCATAAGCTATTGGCGGGTGAGCTAATGCCTGAGTCTACTATAAGAGTTGATGCCGACGAAAGCGGACTTTTCGTAGTAAATAGCTAATCACTACGCATCACTAGAAGTTCAAAAGGCACTGGCAACAGTGCCTTTTTTATTGCATATCCGTTATCTTTTCCTTTAGTTTACAAGCTAAAAGAATGAACGCGTGGTTACCAAAGGAGTTAGACATGCAAACAACCCCAATCATTGACGCATTTAAACGCGTACTAGGGGAAAGCAATGTTGCTGTAGGCAAGCGTCAAACCGAGCATTATCGCAAGGGGTGGCGCTCGGGCGAAGGCGACGCTTTGGCAGTGTTGTTTCCCAATACGCTTATGCACTATTGGGAAGTACTTAAGGTTTGCGTTGAATACAACTGCATTATCATTATGCAGGCTGCGAAAACAGGTCTAACCGAAGGTTCAACACCAAGCGGTAATGATTATGACAGACCCGTTGTTGTCATTAATACATTAGCGATGGACGACATCGTTTTAATTAACGATGGGAAGCAAATATTAAGTTTTCCTGGCGCAACTCTATTTAAACTCGAGAAGGCACTCAAACCACTTGGGAGATCGCCACACTCGGTTATTGGTTCATCGTGTTTAGGGGCTTCTATAGTTGGTGGTGTTGCAAACAATTCTGGGGGCGCTTTAGTAAAGCGAGGACCAGCTTATACAGAGTTGTCTTTGTTTGCACAGGTCAATGCCCGTGGAGAGCTGCAACTTGTCAATCACCTAGGAATAGATTTGGGCGATACACCAGAAGAAATTATAGGAAATCTATCTTCAGGTAATTTTCCCAAATCACGACTTGAAACAGATAAGAAAGCCTCTGCGAGCGATTACGAGCAAATCGTTCGAGATGTAAACGCGAATACACCAAGCCGTTTTAATGCCGACCCAGCAAGACTTTATGAAGCAAGCGGATGTGCAGGAAAAATTGCAGTGTTTGCTGTACGTCTTGACACCTTTGTAGTTCCTAAAAAAGAGCAAACGTTTTATATAGGTACTAACGACCCTGCCGTTTTAACCCGTATTCGTAGAGATGTTTTAAGCCACTTTCATCATCTACCAGAGGTAGGAGAATATCTTCATAGAGAGATGTTTGATATTGCAGATGTGTATGGCAAAGATACTATTTTAAGTATTCAGCGTTTAGGTACAGACTCGCTACCTAAAATGTTTGCATTGAAAGGGCGGGTGGACGCGTTTCTTAATAAAGTGCCACTACTTCCACCTTACATTAGTGACAGAGTCATGCAGTTGGGAAGCAAGTTCTTCTCTGACCAGATACCTCAAAGTATTCGACGTTTCCGAGAACAGTACGAACATCATCTTATCCTCAAAATGAGCGATGAGGGAATTGAAGAGGCGAAAGCATTTTTAAGTACATTGTTTTCAGAAGAGCAATTAGAGGGTGGTTATATTGAATGTAATGAAGATGAAGCCTCAAAAGCGTTTTTATTGCGCTTCGCTGCTGCGGGGGCTGCGGTTCGCTATCAAACCCTGCATCACAAACAAGTAGGGGGTATCCTCGCTTTAGATATTGCGCTAAGACGTAACGACGAGTTCTGGGTAGAAACATTGCCAGAACATATTGCCAAGCATATTGAGAAGCCACTTTATTACGGACACTTCTTTTGCCATGTTTTTCATCAAGATTACATACTAAAGAAAGGCAGTGACACTAAAAAGGTAAAGGCTGCCATGCTAGCGCTTTTAGATAGCCGAGGGGCAAAATATCCAGCAGAACACAATGTTGGGCATCTATACAAGGCAGAAAGTTCACTGCAAAGTTTCTACAAAGCTTTAGATCCAACCAACACGTTTAACCCTGGAATAGGCATGATGGAAAAGCACAAACGAAATTGTTCGTGCTGCCTTTAACACTTAAGTGTTCTATTTAGATAGAAGAGAGCCTTTAGAGGCTCTCGAGCAACGCTTGAGCTTGCGGGCGTTTAAAGAATGGACGCTCAACATTAACAGCAAATTCTAACTCTTTCTTTGCTTCTTCTATTCTTTCTAACTTTGCTAGCGTATAGCCAAGGTGATAACGGATATTTGGATCGTTTGCATCCCTAGCGAATGCATCCCTCAGCATTTTAAGGCTCCCCTCGAAGTCTCCTTGTAATGCTTTAATGTGTCCGTATGTGTCCAATATTTTGGCCGAGTTGGGCTGCAAGTCGTGTGCTTGTTGCGCGTAGTTTTTTGCAGTATCGAGAGATTTATCTACATGCATTATTGCTAAACGATTAAACGCCTCAGCTAGGCTAAGCAAGTTTGGTTCAGTAATAAGCTCTTTATAGAGTGCTATCGACTCATCATATTCTTGAATGAAGAAGAGATACTGCGCTAACAGATTTTTTGCTAAAAGGTTATTTTCATTTTCCGCTACAAGCTGTCGAGCGGTATCTAAGAATACATCAACAAACTGTTCGTTTAGTGCATAGTTATATAAGGCGACAAATGCTTGGGCAAACGCTGTATCTATCTCTAGTGCTTTTGTAAAAGCCTTAACTGCACGTGCATCATTTCCTTTGTTTGCTTCTAAGCGACCTCTTAAAAAGTGATACACCGGATTTTGTTGCTGGTCAGTTGGAACGGAAGCTAAGATTGATTGTGCTTTATCGTTATCCTGGAAGTCCAGCAATAAGCTTGAATAGCGCAATGTCACTAAAATACTGGAACTGGCAATTTCGTAAGCTCGTGCCATTGCCTCTTTAGCTTCTTTGTCATTGCCTATTCTTCGCGCTTGATCAGCGTAAGAAATCAGTTTACCGGCATCATCGTTAATAAAGTTTCTAACAATGCTCAGCGTTTTTTCTGCATCGGCACGCTGATTAGTTTCAAACTGAAGCGCAGCCTTTTGCAAAAGATAATCAGCATTATCGAATTCATCTTTTATCAGTAAATCTAAATGATACAAGGCATTTTTAGTATCACCTTGGCGTTGATACAATGATGATACTCTTTCTCTTGCTCCGGTATTCGAAGGAGTCAGCGTGAGAATATCAAGATAGATTTGCTTGGCTTCATCAATATTGCCCGCCTTAGCCAAGTTGAATGCTTTCAGCATTAAGGTTTCATTATGTTGTGGTGAAAGGGTAAGCAGCTCTTCTACTAATAGGTTCGATTGTTCGATATTCCCTAAGCGACTTTCTGTTGCAGCCAAATTGAACTTTGCAGGAAAAAGCGTTGGGTTTCGCGATAATGCCTTTTCAATATTAGCCTTAGCGTCTTCAAGCTGCCCTTGTCGAATAAAGATGCCAGCTTTGAGGTTGTAAACCTCAGCTTCTTCAGGAAACATTTCACTAAGCAAATTCGCGCCCTTTAATGCATTATCGTATCGTTGCGCTTGCAAGTTCATCAAAGAGTAAGTGAAAAGAAAACCTGCATTATCTTTATAAGCTGGCAAATTCATTTCAAGAATACGCAATGCTTCTTCTTCTTTGCCTCTTGCTGCCATTAGCTTTATTTTAAAAAGCTGAAGTTTGTTTTCGTTCGGGTACTTATACTCAAGGTTTTGTAATAAACGCTCCGCTTTAAAAGCCTTATTTTGACGAATAAGTAAATCACCTAAAAGTAGGGCTGAGTCGGGGTTCTCCATCAGCGCATCTTGATAGCGCTCTAGCAACATAAGCGCTTGCTTGTCTTGCTGGGTCGCCATGTAGACTTGACTCAGCATTAGTACGGCTTGTAAGTCCTCAGGTTCTTTTTGCAAATAAGCGTTAAAGTCTTTTGCTGCTGATTCCATACTGTTGTTGAAAAAATTAGTAAGCCCGCTGATGTAAAGCAACATGGGTTGAGAAGTGATAAGCTCCGGGTCCAGCTGTGCCATGAAGTCGTTAAGCTCTTTAAGCTTTTCGTTGTCTATCGCTTGCTGGTTGTCTCTACTTTGTAACCAACTATTAAGCAAAATAGCTAACGGGTCATTTGGCGTATCTTGAATGATTTCATCAACAAAAAGCTTAGCCGAGTCATAGTCTTTTGCCTCTAAATACAAGTCAACAAGGTTTCTAAGTGCAATAGGGTCGTCGCGGTTAAAAGTCAGCGCTTTTTGTAGGTGTGCCGTTGCAGCTTCTTTATCGCCTTGACGATAGGCAAGTTGACCTTTTAATCGCCAGGTAATGGCGTTCTCTGGCGTTATTGACATGGCCTTTTCAATAAGAGATGCAGCCTTCGTTAACTCGTCATTTTGAAGTGCAATTGAGGCTAATCCGTTTATAGCTGGCACAAAGTCAGGTGTGCTTGAAATGACTTTGTTGTAGTCGCGTAGTGCGCAAAGCTCGTCTTCCAGCCTTATACATGCTGTAGCGCGTACCATTAACCACTCACGTTCAGCATCGCCCGACAATTTGTTTAAATCAGAGAAGTCTACAATTTCTTGATATTTATTCAAAAACAGCCACGTGTTGCCCAAAGGTTCCGCTAACAGGTTTATGTCTGCACCCATTTCAAGCGCTTCGACGAACTCTATTTCTGCGGCCGTTAAATAACCGTTAATCAGCAAAATTTCGCCCATTAAAATTTTTGCTGCTAGGTTTTCTGGGTCTTTTTGTAAGCTATTTTTTAGGTGAATGTAGGCTTCATCAAAGGCACTCTGGTTAAATGCTGTTAGCGCTTTTTCATAGTCTTCTGACGTCGTCGCGTAGCTGTTAAATGAGATAATAGAAGAGACAACTGCCGAGATAAGTGCACGATGTACAACACCCTTTTTATTATAAAACGAATCCATATATACCTTCGAAAATTAGCCTAGCTGCGGGCTTAAAAATAGCACAAAAAAAGGTGGCCTAAGCCACCTTTTAAAGATACGTGTTTTCTACGTGTTTTTAAACTATTAAACGCGACGCTTGCGTCTATATAGAAGAAGGCTAAGACCTAGCCCCATCAGCGCTAATGCGCCAGGCTCACTTACGTCAACACTAGGAGTATTTTTCACAATGCCAACGTTCAATGAAGAAAGTTTAAAGCCAACACCATCGAATGATGAGGCAGAGTTGTCACCAAAGTATGTGTTATATGCGCCAACTAACCAATATTTGGCAGATGCTAAATTTGTAAATGAAGATTCATACAATCCGCCGGCTGCCTTTGAGATTCCAAAGTGACCTGAGCTAATTACGTTTGTCTTTTTCGCCGCATCAGACCATGTGCTGTTTAGGCGGTCACTAAACATAGAAATGTCATTAAGACCCGCAACCGTAACTTCTTTATTTCCATTCGACCCGCTTTTCCAGGTATATCCGGCACCATTTAGCACAACCTCGGTGTCAAAACTTAAAAGGAACATGTCGAAATCATCTTTTCCTTTGTCGTTGTAATTATCAACCGAATGACTGTCACCACCCCAACTATAATCTCCATTTTCTTGACCGTATCCTATTTCTTGAATGCAGCTTGAAGGAGAATTTGAGTGGCAGTTTGACCAATGTGGTGTATCACTTGAACGTAGCAGATCATCATTACTGCCACCAGTGTCCGACCACGCGGAGAAATCCAAAACTGAAACTTTTGTATCGCCGATTGTAAATACATTTCCTAGAAAATAGTTATCATGCAGAGAGTACTTAGCTTCTTCTAAGCTACTATCTGATGCATGACAAAAACCGGAGATTAAACCTGTAGATATAGCGAGGAGAGATACTACTTTTTTTACTGCTTTCATTAGAAACTACCAAAACGACTTCATTGGTGCTTGCTTAGCTAGTTTCGTGCCAGTTTTTAAGTTACTGATTTTTTGTGTTTTTTGTTGGTTGGGGTTGTGATGAGTAAAAAAAACTGACAGGTTGTACCACCTGTCAGTGATCTAAAGTCTAATTTCTTTAAATGATTTTTTTGCGTCGCCACATGACAAAGAGCGAGCAGGCCATAATCAAGCCAATAGTTCCGGGCTCAGATACCTCTGTAGGAGATGGAGTGCCTGTCGGTTCTGTTACATTGAACCCTATATTAGCAAGTTTAAACGCGTCGTTTCCTACGCGACCACCAACGTTTCCGAAAACAGAATTATAAGCACCTACTAACCAATACTGTGCAGATTCAGTGAATGTGAAGTCTGCGCGGTGATCTAAATATTCACAGTTTTCAATATCAAACGAGGCAGAAGTTAACGCGTCAGCTACAATATCGCTCCAAGTATTTACACCTGAAGTTAAGGTAGACGTGTCGCCTAAAGCAGCTACCGATACCTGACTGTCCTTATTGCTATACAACCATGAGAAGCTTGCACCGGTTAAGGTAACAGCAGAGTCAAAGGATAGAAGGACAAAATCGTAATCTCGTTCCACGTTTGCAAAGTTGTGGTAGTTAGAATTAAAACTACCGTTAGAAAAATAATTTATGTTATCGATGGCGTGGTCCGCACCACCACCATAGTGTGACTCATCGTCATTTGTAATGCCGTAGGCCCATTTATTCGAGATTTTCTCTAGTTTGGCACCTACTACTGTTTCACCTCTGACGTTATGGGTATCAGAAAAGGCAGACATGGCAATATTAACACCGTCAACGTTAACCGAAGACTTTGTTGCATCAATATCATGAAAAACGCCATCACTTACTAAGTCATAAGTGTGTTCACCCAAAGGCGAGTTGCAAACTTTGTTTTGTTCTTGGTTATTGCTTGACGAGCCGCAATAGGAATAATTGTTTTTGTGCCAGTTTTTTGCAATAGCCTGACTTGTGCTAAGGGTCGACAGCAAAGCTGCAGAAATCAGCATTACTGTTTTTAAAGAAAACGATTTTTGTAGAGTTCGCATAACAGCTTTCCTTTATGAGAGAGGAGAACCACTCTCAGTAACTAAACAGTCAAGATGCACCAAAGACTGTGCACATATTTGTTTAGTACTTAATTTCAACATGGACTTGTATGATATATGAACGGTGAGCTCTTTAGGGTATGCATCCGTATACCTAGTTATTAGTGCTGGGTTTTTCAATCACTAAAGCTAAACTGATACGGAGCGGTTTTAATCTACCGTTAATGATAAACAATTGGGTTGGGTTTTGAGCTTGTATTTGTCTACAAGAATCAAACCAGACATGGCAGTTGTTTTACTTTGCTATGCGTTCCAGTCTATCTATGGAATAATTAGTGTCATTATATATGTAGAAGTACGAGGACATATGTCTGAACAAAAACGTAAAGGGATATACTTACTTCCCAACTTATTAACAACGGCAGGTTTGTTTTCCGGTTTCTTTGCTGTTGTTTCATCAATGAACGGTCGCTTTGAAGCTGCAGCGGTTGCAATTTTTGTTGCGATGATATTCGACGGACTCGATGGTCGAGTTGCGCGTATGACAAACACACAAAGCGACTTTGGCGCTGAATATGATTCTATGGCTGACATGGTTTCATTCGGCATGGCGCCGGCGCTTGTTGCTTATAATTGGGGGTTAACAGAGTTGGGTAAGTTAGGCTGGTTAGCTGCCTTTATATATGTAGCGGGTGCAGCACTTCGCTTAGCTCGCTTTAATACGCAAGTAGGTATTGCCGATAAGCGCTTCTTCCAAGGTCTTGCCAGTCCTGCGGCTGCGGCAGTTGTTTCTGGTCTAGTGTGGGTTGGTGTTGAGTATGATGCTGTTGGTACAGATTATGGTTTAATTGTTGCGGCAGTTACTGGCTTAGCTGGATTACTAATGGTCAGTAACTTTAAATACAACTCGTTTAAAGAAGTTAACTGGCACGGCAAGGTTCCGTTCGTAGGCCTTCTTATTGTATTGCTTATATTCGTGGTTGTTGCAACTGAGCCTGCTTTGGTACTTTTCTTAGTGTTTGCCTTATACGCATTAGCTGGGCCTATCAATACGTTTCGAACGGTTGATAAAGTAACGTTGGATGATGTAGTGGGCGACCATGAAGAAGACGCAGACTTTAATGCTGACAAAAAGAAACAAGACGAAAGCGTTAAGGATTCACATCAATAAGTAGAGATATAAAGCATTGAAGTGTGACGATGTGGCATTGATGAATAAGAAATGGGTGTAATTTCCCGTTAAAATGTACACAAAGTAAACATGTGGATTAAAAAGCGACCGAACGGTCGCTTTTTTTATATTTAGTTAGAAAAGGGTGTTGACGATACGTCAGGAATGCGTAAAATGCGCGCCTCCTCAACAGGGAGCAGCAAAACGCTGACAACTGAAGAGGATGTCAAAAACCAAGTTTGAAAATAAATAAACAAAAGTTGTTGACAAAAAAATGATGCGCTGTAAGATACGCATCCGCTTCGGGAGAGGCAGCTAGCAAAAGCTAGCAACGTTCTTTAAAAATTTAGACAAGACAATCTGTGTGGGCACTCGTTAAGGGTGTCACAACGACGATTCATATTTCGATATATTTAATTGAAGAGTTTGATCATGGCTCAGATTGAACGCTGGCGGCA